>NZ_JBWKJS010000007.1:0-210995 GCF_056432085.1 Streptomyces sp. NPDC045678 | reverse complement strand
AAAAAAAAAGATCTGGCCGGCGTGCGGCCAGATGCCAGAAAAGGGAGAGAAAAGACCGCAGAACACGGGGGCACGAAACGAGCGGGGGGGGGGGGGGAGACACCCCCCCCCCCCCCCCCCCCCCGCTCCGCGTCCGGTGGCCGGCGGACCGCTCAGGCGCAGCTGAACCGGGCCGCCGCCCAGTCCGCGTGGTCCCCGCTCTTGGAGCCGTTGGTGTCGGACACCTTCAGCTCGACGTGCCGGGCGCCCCGCACGTCGACGTCGACCGGGACGGTCGCCGACGCGCCCGTCACCTTCGGCGAGGTCCACAGCGCCTTGCCGTCGGCCTCGACGGAGAAGGCGACCTCTCCGTAGCCGTTGATCTCGTCGTCGATGCCGACGTCCGCGGTGAACTTCGTGCAGCGGCCGCCCGGATAGACCTCGATGACGGAGTCGGCGTGCGTGCCGATCCCCTTCTCGTACGTCTTTCCGGCCAGGGTCAGCGTGTGACCGTCGTCGGCGCCTGACTCGCCGTTGCTGCGGTCGCGTTCGGCGGGCCCGTACCCGTTGGCGGACTTGAGCCACTTCATGTCGCTCGCCCAGGTGTCCTCGGCGGGCGCCTCGGGCATCACGCCGAGTGCGAACCGCTGGACTGCGGTGCGGTCCTGGCCGGCCGACCGGTGGCGGACGGTCGCGGTGAGCGTCTGTTCGCCGATGTCCGCGTCCTTGGCGGGAGTGAGGGCCACCTCGACGCGGCGCGTGGTGCCGGCGGGGACACGGTCGGCCTCGGCGGTGCCCGCGGTCCAGCCCGCCGGTACGTCGAGGGTGGCCTCGACGCCGGTGGCGTCCTTCGTGCCCGCCGTGATGTCGACGGCGACCATGCCGGGCGTGCCCGCGCCGAGCTCCTGCCCCGCGGGGACGCTCACGGTGGCCGGCGCCCCGGGTACGGCGCCGCCGACGGCGCTGGTGTCGTCGAGCCGCAGGGTGAAGGCACGGTCGGTGCGCCGGGCGGCCGTCTTGACCTTGACGACGCCGCCGCGGTCGTCGCGGTCGTAGAACCAACCCTGCCGCGCGCTGTCGTACGCCTTCTGCGAGATGAGCCGCGGCAGGGTGCGTCCGACCAGTTCCACACGGCTGGGCGCGTCACCGGTGTGCAGGGTGAAGGCGTAGGGGCGGCTGCGCTGCTTCCCGTCGTACGCGCCCTTGCTCGCGCCGATCCGCACCCGCACGTCGCCCGCTCCGGAGTGCGGTGCACGGACCTCGGCGCGCTGGGTGGCGTACTCGCCGTCGCGGTGCTGCCGGGTCACGCCGTCGTCCTCGTACAGCTCGAAGGACGAGTTGCCCTGCGGGTAGATGTCCCAGGCGAGCGGCGAGTCCGCGGTGCGGTCCTCGTGGGAGCGGATGCCGCCCGGCCACATCGGCACGGTCGCGCCACCCTTGACGAAGAGCGGCAGCGTGTCGAGGGGCGCGCTGTAGCCGTCGACCGTGGTCGGCCCCCGGTAGGTGCGCCCGCTCCAGTAGTCGGTCCAGGTGCCCTTGGGCAGGTAGATGCCGTCGCGGGTGGTGGTGTCCTTGTGGACGGGCGCGACGAGGAAGTCCTCGCCGGTCAGGAACTCGTACGTGGCGGCGTCGGTCGCGGCCTTGGGGTCATGGGGGTACTCCAAGGCGAGCGGCCGTACGGCGCCGACCCCGGTCTCGGTCGCCTCGTGGGCGTACGAGTACAGGTACGGCAGCAGCGACTCGTGCAGCTTCAGGTACGTGCGGTTGATGGAGGTGTAGGGCTCGCCCTGGCGGAAGGGCTGCTTGTCGGCGGCGGCCCAGCCGTCCATCGTCATCGTGACCGGCAGGAACATCTTCCACTGGAGGTCGCGTACGTACGTCTTGGGGCTGCCGCCGAAGATGCCGTCGACGTCGCCCGTCGTGTAGGCGAGCCCGGACATGGTGGATCCGGCGTACGTCGGGATCTGCCAGCGGATGTACTCCCAGCCGCCGCTCTGGTCGCCGGACCACTGCACGCCGCAGCGCTGCGCGCCGGACCAGCTCTCCGGGGCCCAGGTGAAGCCGCGGGCGTCGCTGTTGTCCTCGATCCCCCGGTAGGCGTCCTTGCAGCCGTCGAGCGCCTTCTTGTAGCCGTCGCCGACCCAGGCGACGTCGAGTTTGGCGACGCGCTGGCCGGCCCTGACCTGTTCGGCGATCTTGTCGAGGCCGTCCTCGGTCCACAGGCCCGTCTTCATCTTGCGCTCGGCGAGGCCCTTGGAGGTCTCGGCGAGGTTCTCGTAGCCGCAGCCGTAGCCGTCGTTGACGAGCATCCATCCGTTGGGCATGTCGTTCTCGACGTACCCGTCGGCGACCTCGAGGGAGTCGAGGGTGTGCCGCTCGCCGCGGTTGGCGTTGTGGAGGTAGCAGTCGGCGTCGCCGATCTCCATGCCGTAGACCGGCAGCAGGAAGGGCTTTCCGGTGAGCTCGGTGTACTGCCCGATGACGTCCTTGGCCGCGTCGTCGCCGCGTCCGGCGAAGTAGTAGGCGTCGAAGCGCTGTTCTTTCGCGGTGGCGGTCACGGGCTCGGCGAAGTCGTACGTGTTGGGGGCGTACGTGTTCCGGAAGACGCCGTATCCCTCGGAGGACAGGTAGAAGGGCACGGAGTTGGGATGTCCTCCGTCGTCCCAGTTGTAGTCGACGCTCACCTCGACCTTCTTGCCGCGGTGCGAGGTGTTGCCGCGCCCGTTCTGCATCCCGGCACCGTAGAACTGCTCGTCGGCACCGCGGGCGAGGCTCTGCGTAGTGCCGTCATCGCTCCAGGACAGCCCTTTGGACTCCGCCCAGACCCGACTGCCGTCCCTCCGGTACAGGGCGAACCGCAGCGGCGACTTGTAGGCGCGCAGCGTCACTTCGCCGGTGCTCAGCTCGTAACGGTCGCCCTTGTCGGCCCACTTGGTGCGGGGCGCCTTGCCCTGCGGCAGGACGATGTCGTCGCCCGCGGGGTCGGTGAACTTGCCGTCCGGGGCGAGTTCGAGCCGGAAGGTCTCGGCCGACACGAAGCTGACGCGGGCCTCGGCGTTGCCCGCGGTCAGCTGGTAGACGGGGCCGTCGGCGTCGAACCCGGTGACGTCGCCGACGGTGGTTGCTGGCTCACCGGCGGCCTGCGCGGACCCACCGCCGGGCCCCGCGAACACCGCGAGAAGACCCAGAAGGGCGACCGCGACCACCGGTCTGAAGCGAGTGGAAGATCTCATGGCGGAGGTCTAGCGCGACAACTGGCCCCGGGGCCATGGACTTTGCCGACCTGCTCGTGGATTTCCCGACGCCCGCACGCGAAAACCGGACGGGCGGAGGATTCCAGCCCGTCCGGCGCTTGAGGACGAGCCCGAAGGGCGATCGACCTCAGCAGAGGGACACCGCTACAAGGCCACGCCGAGCAACGCGTCGACCGCCCGCGAAACCACCCCGGGCGCCCCCTCCTCCGTCCCGCCCTCGGCATCCTGCCGAGCGGCCCAGCGGTCGACCGCGGCCAGCGCGGCCGGCGCGTCCAGGTCGTTCGCGAGCGCCTCGCGGATCTCCTCGACGAGCGCCTCGGCGGACGGACCGTCGGGACGGGACACCGCCGCACGCCAGCGCCCGAGCCGCTCCACCGCCTCCGCGAGCACCGCGTCCGTCCACTCCCAGTCCGCGCGGTAGTGGTGCGCGAGAAGGGTGAGCCGGATCGCGGCGGGGTCGACCCCGTCGCGACGCAGCTTCGAGACGAAGACGAGGTTGCCCTTGGACTTGGACATCTTCGCGCCGTCCAGGCCGACCATGCCCGCGTGGACGTACGCCTTCGCGAAGGGGTACTCGCCGGTCAGTGCCTGCGCGTGCGACGCCCCCATCTCGTGGTGCGGGAACGCGAGGTCGGATCCGCCGCCCTGCACGTCGAAGCCCATGCCGAGGTGGTCGAGGGCGATGGCGACGCACTCGATGTGCCAGCCGGGACGCCCGCGGCCGAGGCTGCCGCCGTCCCAGCTCGGCTCGCCGTCGCGGGCCGCCATCCACAGCATCGGGTCGAGGGGGTTCTTCTTGCCGACGCGCTCCGGGTCGCCGCCGCGCTCCGCGGAGAGGAGCTGCATCGCGGCGGAGTCGAGCCCGGACACCTCCCCGAAGTGGGTGTCGGACTCGACGGAGAAGTAGATGTCGCCCTCGAGTTCATAGGCGGCGCCCATGTCGCGGAGGCGTTCGACGAGCGGCACGATGCCGGGTATGGCCTCGACGGCGCCGATGTAGTGCTTCGGCGGCAGGAGGCGCAGCGCGGTCATGTCCTCGCGGAACAGCGCGGTCTCGCCCTCGGCGAGCTCGACCCAGTCCTTGCCGTCGCGGTTGGCGCGTTCCAGGAGCGGGTCGTCCACGTCGGTCACGTTCTGGACGTAGTGAACCTGCCGCTTGGTGTCGAGCCACACGCGTTGCACGAGGTCGAACGCGTTGTAGGTCGCCGCGTGACCCATGTGGGTCGCGTCGTACGGGGTGATTCCGCAGACGTAGATACGGGCGACGGGACCGGGGTCGAGGGTGACGAGTCCACCGGTCGCGGTGTCGTGGATCCGGAGGTCGCGGCCCTTGCCAGGAAGGGCGGGGACCTCAGAAGCGGGCCAGGCATGCATGCCCTGAGCCTAACCGGACGGAGCGTCCGTATACGAGTGGGGGATCACAGCGGATACGAGTGGGGGATCACACGGGCGGCCAGGGAATAGCGGGCCACTCGCCGCTCGGCTCGGGGTGGCGCCCCGACTTCAGGAGTGCCGCCACCCGTGCGCGCAGCGCCTCGGTCTCCTTGGCGGTGATCAGCCCGGCCAGCCGCCCCGCCAGCCCGGACCCCTCCGCGAGGCCGTCCTGAAGGCCCTGGAGGGCCTTCACGGCCTCGCCGGTCAGGGGCTCCCCCGCCCAGCCCCACAGCAGCGTCCGCAGCTTGTTCTCGGCGTGGAAGGTGACACCGTGGTCGATGCCGTAGAGGTGGCCGTCGGCGGGCAGCAGGTGGCCGCCCTTGCGGTCGCTGTTGTTGATCACCGCGTCGAGGACGGCGAGCCGCCGCAGCCGTACGTCGTCGGCGTGCACGAGGAGCGCCGTCCGCTCCTCGTCGACCTGCGCGAGGCCGACCGCCTTCCAGCCCTCGCCGGGTTCGTCCCCGTCGACCAGGGCGAGGAGTTCCGCGTCGCCGGAGGCCTCGATCCACAGCTGGCACATGCCCTCGCCGTGCGGTCCTTCCCGCAGCACGGTCGGCGGCACGAGGTCCCAGCCGGTGGCGAGCGACACCTCGTACGCGGCGACCTCGCGCTGGGCGAGCGTGCCGTCGGGGAAGTCCCACAGCGGGCGTTCGCCGGCGACCGGTTTGTAGACGCAGGCGGCCTCCTGCCCTTCGTACGCGACCGTGCAGTAGAGCACCGCGTTGGAGGCCTCGCGGATGCGGCCGCGCACGGTCAGCTCCCCGTGGGTGAGGAGCGCGACGGGGTCGGCGACGGTCACGCTCCCCGCCGGTATCCGTTCTGGCGCGGGCATACGTGTCCTTCCGGGTCGAGCGGGAGGCTGCACAGCGGGCACGGCGGGCGGCCCGCGCTGACGACGTCGAGTGCGCGTTTGGCGAAGGCGCGGGCCTGCGCGCCGGTGAGCCGGACGCGCAGCATCGGCGGGCCGTTCTCCTCGTCCTGCAGGAGCCTTTCTTCGGCGGCGGCGAGATCGTCATCGGTATCGGCGTCCAGCTCGACGAGGGCCTGTGCCTCGACGACCATGCGCTCCTCCTCGCCGTCCCAGGCGAGCGCCATCGTGCCGACGCGGAACTCCTCCTCGACGGGGGAGTCGAGCGGGGCGCTGTCGGAGACCTCGGACGGTGCGACGGCCGGCACCGGGGCGTTGCCCCCGCTACGGCGTACGACCTCGTCGAGGAGCTCTTCCATGCGCTCGGCGAGCGCGGCCACCTGGGTCTTCTCCAGGGCGACGCTGGTCACCCTGACACCGGCGGAGGCCTGCAGGAAGAAGGTACGCCGTCCGGGCAGCCCTACCGTTCCCGCGACGAATCGCTCCGGGGGGTCGTAGAGGAACACCTGACGGGACACGTCCTGTCTCCATTGATCGGCTGCAAAGTACGGAGGGCTGTTTCAGCCCGGTTCACCCTACTGCGGGGGACGATCACGGTGCGCCCGCACCGCCTCCCACGGTGGCGTCGTCACCCGGCGGCTCCTCCCGCGGCGCGAGCGAGGCGAAGTCGCCGGTGTCCCCGAGGCGTACGAGGAAGGGCCGCAGCCGTGTGTAGCGGATGGCGGTGACGGAGCAGGGCTCCACGGAGATGCGCTGGAACAGGTCGAGGTGGAGCCCGAGGGCTTCGGCGACGAGGGACTTGATGATGTCGCCGTGGGAGCACATCAGGTAGACGGCGTCCTCGCCGTGATCGCGCTCCACGCGCGCGTTCCACTCGCGGACCGCCTCGGCGGCGCGTGTCTGCATGGCCCGCATGGACTCGCCGCCGGGGAACGCGGCGGCGGACGGGTGCCGCTGGACGACCTCCATCAGCGGCTCGTCGGTGAGCTCGGCGAGTTTGCGGCCCGACCAGTCTCCGTAGTCGCACTCGCCGATGCGGTCCTCCGTGTGCTCCTGAAGCCCGGGGCGGGCGGCGAGGAGCGGTGCGACGGTCTCGCGGCAGCGCTGCAGGGGGCTGGTGACCACTTCGGACAGGGGCAGCGCGGAGAGCCGTCCGGGCAGGGCGGCGGCCTGTGCGGAGCCGCGCTCGTCGAGGGCCACGCCGGGGGTCCACCCGGCGAGCAGGCCGGCGGTGTTGGCCGTGGAGCGTCCGTGCCGGACGAGGATCAGCGTGGGCATGCGGTTCAGCCTATGCGCCCCAGCGGGTGCAACCGGTGGGAAGGCTGGGAAGAATGCGCGGTGTGATCGTTGACTGTGCCATCTACCGGGACGGGCGTCGGACCGAGGGCCCCGAGGACCTGTCCGACGCCCTCGACCAGGCGCGGGCGGCGGGTGACGCGTTCGTGTGGATCGGGCTGCACGAGCCGACGGCGAAGGAGTTCGACCGGGTCACCCAGGAGTTCGGGCTGCATCCGCTGGCCGTCGAGGACGCCCTCAAGGCCCATCAGCGGCCCAAGCTGGAGGTCTACGACGATTCGCTGTTCATGGTCCTCAAGCCGGTCGTGTACGAGCAGGACAGCGACACCGTCTCGTCGGGCGAGGTCATGATCTTCATGGGTGACTCGTTCGTGGTCACCGTCCGCCACGGCGAGGGCGCGCCGCTCGGTGTCGTACGGCACCGTCTGGAGGCCGACCCGGATGTCCTCAAGCACGGTCCGACGGCGGTCCTGTACTCGATCGCCGACGCGTCGGTGGACCACTATCTGGAGGTCGCCGACGAGCTGCAGGCCGACCTGGAGGTCCTGGAGGCGGAGGTCTTCTCACCGGAAGGCGGGAGCTCGTCGCGGAACACGGCGTCACGGATCTACCGGTTCAAGCGGCAGATCCTGGAGTTCCGGCGGGCGACGGGTCCGTTGGCGCTGCCTGTGGCGCGTCTCTCCGGAGTAGGCCCTTTCAGTCCTTCGGTGCCCTTCGTGGACGAGACGGCGCAGCCGTTCTTCCGGGACGTCAACGACCACCTGACGCGCGTCAACGAGTCCGTGGAGGGCCTGGACCGGCTGGTGTCGGACATCCTGTCCGCGCACCTGGCGCAGATGAGCGTGCGGCAGAACGACGACATGCGGAAGATCTCGGCGTGGGCGGCGATGGCCGCGGTGCCCACGATGATCGCGGGTGTCTACGGCATGAACTTCGACCACATGCCCGAGCTGCACTGGTCGTGGACGTACCCGGCGGTGATCCTCCTGATGGCGGTCCTGGAGGTCGTTCTCTACCGCATGTTCAAGCGCCGCGGCTGGCTGTAGACCCGCGGTTCGGCCGGGGTCGTGACACAGGCTCTCAGGCGAACTCGGTGGCCGGCGTGGCGGGTCCGCCGAGGGCATCGCGTCGGCCGGGCATCTCCAGGGAGACCATGCGCCGCCAGCCGACGGCTCTCTCGTAGCCGTACACGGTGTGGATGCCCGCGGTGAGCAGCTGCCGTTTGGCGTGCGGCCAGTGGAGGATGCGTCCCATGCGCTCCATCACCGAGAGGCTGACGTCGCGGTAGACGCGGATCTCGGCGTGGGCGCACTCGCGCAGGGTGCGCTGGATGGCGCGGCCGTGCCCGGCGCGCGCGAAGCGGAGCAGTTCCTCGTGGCAGTACGCGAGGTGGTTGTCCTCGTCGTGGGAGATCATCCGCACGGCGCGGCCGATGTCGGGGTGGTCGGCGAAGTACTTGAGCAGCAGCCGCATCTGTTCGGAGGCGCGCTGCTCGGTGACTCTGCTGTGCGAGAGGTACGTGACGACGTCCCGCACGGACAGCGGCTCGTCGGCCTTCAGCTTGTCGTGCGCGAGACCGATGCCGTGCTTCTCCAGGAGCATCGTGTAGTCGGTGTCGTGCGGCACCTCGACGGGCTGGAGGCCGCGCTTCTTCAGCAGCGCGTGGAAGATCCTGCCGTGCTTGTCCTCGTCGGCGCCGTGCCGGGCGATCTTGGGGGCGAGGGCGCGCTCGGTCCCGGGGACGAGTGCGGCGATGCGGCCGTTCTCCCAGCCGCCCTGTGCCTCGCCGCTGGCCGCGATGGAGCAGAAGAGCCGGAACGACTCGTCGTGGTCGAGGATCTCTTCGAAGACACTCCTGGCCGACAGCATCACGGGCACCTCCATGGCCTGCGCGCGAACCTCGCAAAGAACGAGTCAAGTGCGAGGTCCCGCCGGGGGCAACAGCTGTACCGGTCGGCTGCGCCGAACGAAGGACACCGACACCGCCACGAGGCCGTAACCGAGGGCTTCTTGACGCGTTGTTCCCCGTGACGGCCGTGGCGGGGAAGACCCCCGAGCCCCCACCACGGCCGCGGACTTCCCCCCTCCTCCTTACGCCAGCCCGGCGCGCTCCAGGGCCTGCGTGCCCGCGCGCAGCGAGGCGAGCCGCTCCTCCAGCGTGAAACCGGCGGGGGCCAGCGTGAGCGTGGTGACCCCGGCCGCGGCGTAGGCCTGCATGCGGTCGGCGATCCGGTCCACGGAACCGAGCAGCGTGGTGGAGTCGATGAGCTGCCGGGGCACAGCCGCGGCCGCCCCGTCCTTGTCGCCCGCCAGGTACTTGTCCTGGATCTCGGCGGCCTCCTTCTCGTACCCCATGCGCTGCGCCAGCTGGTTGTAGAAGTTCTGCTTCCGGCTGCCCATGCCGCCGACGTACAGGGCGGTGTACGGCCGGAACATGTCCGCGAGGGCGTCGACCTGCGTGTCCTCGCCGACGGCGAGCGGCACCGTCGGGACGACGTCGAAGCCGTCCATGGTCTTGCCCGCCTTCTTGCGCCCGGCGCGCAGGTGCCGGATCGCGGTGTCCTCCAGGTGTTCGGCGGCCGGGAAGATCAGCAGGGCGCCGTCGGCGATCTCGCCGGTCTGCTCCAGGTTCTTCGGGCCGATCGCGGCGACGTACAGCGGGATGTGCTCGCGCTGGGGGTGGACGGTCAGCTTGATGGGCTTGCCGGGGCCGCCGGGCAGCGGCAGCGTCCAGTGCTCGCCCTCGTAGGAGAGCCGCTCGCGGGTCATGGCCTTGCGGACGATCTCGACGTACTCGCGCGTGCGGGCCAGGGGCTTGTCGAACTTGACGCCGTACCAGCCCTCGGAGACCTGCGGGCCCGAGACGCCGATGCCGAGGCGGAACCGGCCGCCGGAGAGCGAGTCGAGGGTCGCCGCCGTCATCGCGGTCATCGCCGGCTGCCTGGCCGGGATCTGGAAGATGGCGGACCCGATGTCGATGCGTTCCGTCTGCGCCGCCACCCAGGAGAGCACCGTCGCGGCGTCCGATCCGTACGCCTCCGCGGCCCAGCAGACCGCATAGCCCAGCCTGTCGGCCTCCTTCGCGACGGCGAGATTGTCCGCGTCCATCCCCGCGCCCCAGTAGCCGAGGTTGATCCCGAGCTGCATGACCGGTCCCCTTACCGCTGTACCCATGAGTAACGTGTCTGTGCCCGGGACTGTAGCGTGCGGCGTCCGATCCGTCAGGGACGGAGGGGTGGCCGGGTTCTCCCCCATCGCTGGTTTGTCCACAGGCTCGCCCGTCGCGAGGGCACGGCCAGTAATCTCAGCGCCCATGGAGCAGAGGCATCTCGGCCGGACCGGCCTGCGCGTGTCCCGCATCGGACTCGGAACCCTCACCTGGGGCCACACCGAGGAGAACGACGCCGCCGACCTGTTGAAGGTGTTCTGGGAAGCCGGCGGCACCCTCGTCGACACCGCGGATGTGTACGGCGACGGGGAGGCCGAGTACCTCATCGGCCGCCTGATCGAGCGGCTCGTGCCCCGCCGCGATCTGGTCATCGCGACGAAGGCGGGCAGCGTCCCGGACCCGGAGCGGCGCTTCGACGGCTCGCGCGGCCATCTCCTGGCCGCGCTGGACGCCTCCCTCACCCGCCTCGGCACGGACTATGTGGACCTGTGGCAGGTCCACGCCTTCGATCCGGGGACGCCCCTAGAGGAGACCCTGCAAGCCCTGGACATCGCGGTGAGCAGCGGGCGGGCCCGCTATGCGGGTGTCGCGGACTTCTGCGGGTGGCAGCTCGCCAAGGCCGCGACCTGGCAGCTCGCGGCGCCGGGCACCCGCACCCGCCTGGCCAGTACGCAGATGGAGTACTCGCTGCTGCAGCGCGGCGTGGAGCGTGAGGTGCTGCCCGCCGCCCGCGACCTGGGAGTCGGGCTCCTGCCGTCCTCGCCGCTCGGCAGAGGCGTGCTCACCGGGAAGTACCGGCACTCCACGCCCGCCGACTCGCGCGGCGGCTCCGACCAGCTGGCGCCCTTCGTCGCGCCGTACCTGGACGAGGCGGCGGGCCACGTCGTCGACGCGGTCGCGACGGCCGCCGACGGGCTCGCGGCGACCCCGCTCCAGGTCGCCCTCGCCTGGGTGCGGGACCGCCCCGGAGTGACGGCCCCGATCATCGGCGCGCGCAACGCGCAGCAGCTCACGGCCGCATTGTCAGTGGAGACCCTTAGTCTTCCTGACGAGATCTGCAGGGCGCTCGACGATGTGTCGGCGCCGGTGCACCGCTATCCCGATCACGACTGGAGCACGCTGTGAGTACGGAATTCGCTGCCGCGGAGGACCCCGGGGCCGCTGCCGCGGAGCAGGCGGAGCCGCCCGGCGCGGAGGAAGCCGCGCCGGACGCCGAGACCACCTCGGACACCGGCGAGGGCAAGGGCGAAGGCGAGGGGAAGGACAAGGGCGAGAGTGCCGAGCTGTCCGAAACCGAGGCCGAGATCGCCGCGCAGCGCGAACTGCGGGAGCGCATCGAGCAGCGCAAGGCCTCGAAGCAGGGCCCGATCGAGGCCGGGACGAAGCTGAGCGGCACCACCGCGGATCTGCTGGCCGCCGTGCGCGCCGTGGAGAGCGGCGAGAAGCCCGTCGCGAGCGCGTTCCGGGAGCCGGAGCCCGCGCGCAGGCCCGCCCCGTCCCGCGCGCCCGAGCCCGTGCGCCCGCAGCGGCCCGTGACCGCCCAGACGCCCGCGCAGGAGATCGTCGAGGCCGTCCGTGCCGTGCTCGCCGAGGGCGGCGCGCCGCCCGCGCTCGCCGAGCCGACGGCGGCCGCGCTCGGCGACGGCGCCGACGGACAACTGCGCGCGGACCCGTGGCAGTTGCTGCGGGTCACCGGCGTGCGGCCAGAGCAGGCCGACGGGTTCGCCAGGGCGCTGCTCGGCGCGGAGTGCGGACCCGACGACGAGCGCAGGGGCCGCGCGATCACCGTATGGCTCCTGGAGCAGGCCGCCGTCGCTGGGCACACGGCGCTCGACGCCGCGGCGCTGAACGCCGCGCTCGGACAGCGCGCGGTGCCGGACCCGGACGCGGCGGTGCAGGGCGCGCTCGCCGAGGGCGACGCCCTGGTCTTCCAGGACGCGCTCGAAGGGACCGAGGTGCCGGTCCAGCGCACGGACGACGAGCCCGCCCGGAGCGGGGAGGGCGGGGAGGACGAGGAGCCGGAGCGCCCGGTCCGCGTCCTGATCGGCCTGGAGCGGTACGCACTCGCGGAGGAGAGCCTCGCCGATGGCCTCGCCCGCGTGATCAACTCACTGCCCAAGGAGCCCGACGGGGCCGGGGAGGCCGTGGCGTCGGAGGGCCCGGCGGCAGGTGGGTCCGGTCCGCGGGCCGCCGACTGGGAGGCCGCCGCCGCGCAGGCCTCCGGGTCCGCCGCCGAGCTGATCCGCGCCGTCGCCGGGCACGGACTCGTGCTGCACTCCGGCGGCGAGGAGGCGCGTGCCGAACCCGCGGCTCTGGTGACCGCCGCCGCGGCGCTCGGCCTGCGCGTCTGCGCCGCCGCCCACAGCGCGGACGGACGCCGCCGCCTCGCGCGGGCGACGGGCACCGACGACAACGCGGTCACCGTGGCCGGGCTGCTGGCGGGTGACGAGGGCCCCGGGCGCGACGCGGAGGGCGCGCTCGCGCTCGACCTCCTGGTCGTCCTGGACGCACCGCAGCTGGACGTGGAGACCGCGGCGATGCTCGTCGAGTCCCTGGCGGATGGCGCCCGGCTGGTCCTCAGCGGCGACCCGGGCGTGCTGTGGTCGGCGGGCCCCGGCCGCGTCTTCGCCGATCTCCTCTCCGCGCGCTGCTGCCCGCAGGTCGTCTCGCGCACCCCGGACCCGGGGCCCGTCGGCGAGCTGACGTCCGGCATCGGCGTCGGCGAGCTGAACCAGGTCGAGGCGCCCGGCAAGGAAGTCGTCCTCGTCCCGGTGCGCGACCCCGCCGAGGCGATCCACCGCACCGTCCAGCTCGTCGCGGACTCGGTGCCCCGGGCGATCGGGGTGCCTGCCGAGCACACCCAGGTCATCACGCCGGGACACGGCGGCGCCGCGGGCACGCGCGCGCTCAACACCGCCCTGAAAGAGCGGCTGAATCCGGGCCCCGGCCGGTTCGGCGGCTTCGACCCCGACGACCGGGTGGCCTACGCCCCCGCGCCGGGCCGCACGACGCTCGGCCGTGTGGTGGGGGCCGACGCGGAAGGCCTGCACCTGGAGTGCGGGGGCACCCCCGTCGTCGTACCCAAGGAGCGGGTGGAGCGGGAGGTGCGGCACGGCTGGGCGCTCACCGCCCACCAGGCGGCGGGGCAGCGTTGGCCCGCGGTCGTCGTGGTGCTGCCCGGCGACGCGGCACAGTCGCTGTCCCGGCCGTGGGTGTACACCGCGTTCAGCCGCGCGGAGCGGCATCTGTCGGTCGTGCAGGGCGTGGAGCAGGCGCTGCCGCGCGCGGTGGCGGAACGCCTCTGGAAGGACCGTACGACGCGCCTGCAGACGCTGCTGCGCCCGCAGGTGCCTGCGGCGACGGTCTGAGAGCCGCCGCTCCCCCGACGCAGTGCGCTCGCCGCCCCTGAGGGAGCGGCGAGCGCAGGAGCGATTCGCCGGAATGCGTGGCGCGGGACGCAACCGTCAGCGGCCGGCCCGCCGGGCGCCCGCACCGGCCCCTCCGGCGCCGTCGGCGTCCTCCTCCGCGTCGTCGACGTCGTCGGTGTCGTCGAGCGGCACCGGCACGTCCGGGTCGATGTCGATGTCGACGTCGGTCTCCAGGCCGTCGAGCCCGTCGTCGTCCAGTTCGTCGTCGAAGACCACGCTGACGTCGAAGCGGCACACCACCCGGTGCGGGTCGGCCTGGTCGAAGGGGGCGTCGAGCCACTCCCCCGGCTCCGCGGGGGTGTCCACCGCGGTGACCCAGAGCGTGGAGTCGCCCTCCTCCAGGCCGAACTCCTTGTGCCGGGAGGAGATTTCGTCCGGTTCGAACTCCCCGAAGAGGACACCGAGCGCGCTGTGCACGGTGTCCGCGGATCCGGCCCCTCCCGTGCCGCCCGCTTCGAGGTCGGCGACCCGCTGGGCCTGGGCGAGGAGCCGCTGCGGCTCCACCACGGTGTAGTCGCGGCGGAGCAGCACGCTCAGCGCGTTGGCCTCGTCGGGGCCCTGGTACGGCGGGAGCGCGTCGTCGGTGCCGGGGATCTCGAAGGGGGTGACCTCGTCGTAGCGGTCGTAGAGGAGCTCGTCGTACTCCTCGGCCGCCGCGGCGAGTTCGTTGAACGCTTCGTAGACGGCCGGATCGTCCTCGCCCGACCTGCGTTCGACCGCGGCCAGGTGGCGGTCGAGCGCGGTCTTGACCGCCTCGGCGGCGGCACGTACCTCGGCAGCGGTGGGCTGCGCAGCATCAGACATAGTGCAGACGCTATCCGTACGAGGCCCGTGCCCGCACAATAGATGCGATGCCGGAATACGAATTTGTCGACGTGTATGTACCGCGCGGGGTCACCCGCAAGGAAGCCACACGTCTGCTGACAGACCACGCAGAGTACGGACACTGGGAGTTGGACCGCCTGAGTCTGCGGCCCGACGGAAGCCGCAGAGTGCGCCTGAAACGACGCATCATCCGCCAGTTGAGAGCCACCTGGTGAAACGGAGCGGGCCCCGCGACGGCGGGGCCCGCTCCGTTCGGCTTGCGCTGCGCGCAGTGGCTCAGGCGGACGCCCGGGCCCTGCGGTAGAGCACCGCGCCCGCGAGCACCGCGCCCGCGCCGACGGGCAGCGCGAGGCCGAGCGGCAGCTCGCTGCCGGTCGACGCGAGCTGCGACGTCCCCTCGGGCGGGGTGACGACCTGCGCCTGCGGGTTGTTCGGCATGGCGCGGTCCTGGATCGGCTTGAGCGGGCCGTGCGGGGACTGGGAGCCCCCGGGGGTTTCCGGGCCGCCGGGGTTGCCGGGGTGACCGGGGTGACCGGGTTCGCCAGGATTGCCCGGCTTGCCGGGCTCCTCCGGGTTACCGGGGTGTTCCGGATTGCCGGGGTTTTCCGGGTTGCCGGGGTGTTCCGGGTTACCCGGCTCCTCGGGCCCGGTCGGGGGCTTCTCGCCGCCCGGCGGGGTCACCGTGGAACCGGATTCGTTCGCGCACTCGTTGCCCATCGCGGGGTTGCCGAGGCCGCCGATGGTGACGCTGTTGCCGCACACGTTCACCGGGGCGTTGACCGGCAACTGCACGTTGTTGCCGGAGCCGACGCCGGGCGAGTCACTGGCGTGACCGTGCGCCTTGGCGCCGCCGGACGGCTTGTGCGAGCCACCGCCCTTGTGGCCCCCGTTGACGCAGCTGTTGCCCATCGCCGGATTGAGGACGCCGACCACGTTCACGGTGTTGCCGCACACGTTGACCGGTGCGTCGACGGGCAGCTGGACGTTGTTGCCCGCCAACACGCCGGGCGACTTCGAACTGCTTCCCTGGGCACCCGAGTCCGCATGTGCGTAACCGCCGGTCGCGGCGAGCACGCCGGTCGCGGCCGCCACGGTGATCAGGCCTTTGCGCGTGACCTGTCGCATAGCTGTTCCCTGCCTTCAACCTGCCGGAATGCGTACGGGCCCGCTGCCCGGACGCGGAATGCCCGTCGGCCCCGGAGCGCATGGCACGCACTCCGGGGCCGACGGACTCAGACCCTCAAGGGGTGAGGCACAACGGCGTCACTTGTTGACGCAGGCGTTACCGAAGGCGGGGTTCAGCAGCCCGATCACGGAGACCGTGTTGCCGCAGGCGTTCACCGGGATGTGCACGGGCACCTGGATGACATTGCCCGACACGACACCGGGAGAGCCCACGGCGGCACCCTGGGCGCCGGCGTCGGCGGTGGCGATGCCCGCACCGGCGAGCACGAGACCACCAGTGGCAGCCACAGCGGCGACGACCTTCTTGATCATTATTCCTCCTCGTTGGCAATGCAGTCCCAGCCGCGGACTGCATGACCTGTAACGAGGGGAAACTGGTGAGGCTACGAGCCGAGGAGCCCTTTCACTCTTCTCAGTCAAGTACGCACGCGCTGACGATTGTTGGAGTGTCGTTTCAGCGCATGAAGCGGCCGGATTTCCACCGAATTCCGGCCGCTTTCCGTCAGGAGGCGTCGATGAACCGGTCGAGCACCCGGACCCCGAACTTGAGGCCGTCCACCGGCACCCGCTCGTCGACACCGTGGAACATGCCGGCGAAGTCCAGCTCCGGCGGCAGCTTCAGCGGCGCGAAGCCGAAGCCGCGGATGCCGAGGTCGTCGAAGGACTTGGCGTCCGTGCCGGCCGAGAGCATGTACGGCACGGCGCGGGCGATCGGGTCCTCGGCGCGCAGGGCGGTCTGCATGGCGTCGACGAGCGCACCGTCGAAGGTGGTCTCCAGTGCCTTGTCGGCATGAACGTCCTCGCGCTTGACCCGCGGGCCGAGAATCCGGTCGAGGTCGGCGAGGAACTCCTCCTCGTAGCCGGGCAGGTAGCGGCCGTCGACGTGCGCGGTGGCCTGGCCCGGGATCACGTTCACCTTGTACCCGGCGCCGAGCTGCGTGGGGTTGGCGGTGTTCTGCAGGGAGGCGCCGATGAGCTTGGCGATGCCGCCGAGCTTGGCGAGCGTCGCGTCCATGTCCTCCGGGTCGAGCTCGGTGCCGAGGGCGTCGCCGAGTTCGTCGAGGAAGTGCCGCAGCGTCTTGGTGACGCGCACCGGGAACTTGTGGCGCCCGAGCCGTCCGACGGCCTCGGAGAGCTCGGTGATCGCGTTGTCCTTGTGGATCATCGATCCGTGGCCGGCGGTGCCGTCCACGGTGAGCTTCATCCAGTGCATGCCCTTCTGCGCCGTCTCGACGAGGTAGAGCCGCAGGTTCTCGTTGACGGTGAACGAGAAGCCGCCGACCTCGCTGATCGCCTCCGTGCACCCCTCGAAGAGACCGGGGTGGTTGTCGACCAGGTGCCGCGCGCCGTACGTGCCGCCCGCCTCCTCGTCCGCGAGGAAGGCCAGGACGATGTCGCGCGGGGGCTTGCGGCCGGTGCGCATGCGCTCGCGCACGACCGCGAGGGTCATCGCGTCCATGTCCTTCATGTCGACCGCGCCCCGGCCCCACACGCAGCCGTCCGCGATCTCCCCGGAGAAGGGGTGGTGCGTCCAGTCCGCGGCGTTGGCCGGGACGACGTCCGTGTGGCCGTGGATCAGGAGCGCGGGCCGCGACGGGTCCTCGCCCTCGATCCTGGCGACCGTGGAGGCCCTGCCCGGGTGGGATTCGAAGATCTTCGGCTCGAGGCCCACCTCGGCGAGTTTCTCCGCGACGTACTCGGCGGCCTTGCGCTCCCCCGGGCCCGAGTGGTCGCCGTAGTTGCTCGTATCGATCTGGATCAGTTCGCGACAGAGGTCGACGACCTCGTCCTCACCGGTGACGGCCTTGTCCGTGCTGGACCCGCTCACGCTGGCTCCTCCCGCATTCGCTGCTGGTGGTCCCCCTCATCCTCTCTCTCCGCGGCTCCGCGCCCAAGGGCGGGCGGGTGACGTCATCCGCAGTTCACGAGGGGTGGCGGGGGTGATCGGGGACCCCTGGAAGCCTGGTAATGTTCTCTGTGTCGCCGCGGGAAACGCCCCGCGAAGACAGACACCTTGTCCGGGTGGCGGAATGGCAGACGCGCTAGCTTGAGGTGCTAGTGCCCTTTATCGGGCGTGGGGGTTCAAGTCCCCCCTCGGACACCAGCAGGGCCCCAGTCGAGAGACTGGGGCCTTTCGCGTTGCGTACGAAGGGACGCTCACGCCGGTCCCGCGGCGTCCCGCCAGTACACGTGGTTGCGGCGCGCCGCGCGCGTGTCGCCGTGTCGCTCGCCCAGTGCGGAGCGGTAGTTCTCGGCGAGCTCGGCGAAGGCTGCCGCGGCCCGCTCGGGATGGCCGCTCACCCCCAGCCAGTGGGCGTGCTGCCATCGGCAGCTGAGCGCGCGCACGTCCCCCGGGCCCAGCGCCCCCGAGGCGTCCACGGCGAGCTCGGCGAAGAGGTCCGCGGCGGCCGCGGCGTCGCCGCCGATGCCGGCCCAGCGGGCGTGCTCGTGGCGCGCCTGGAGGGTGTCCGGGTGGCGTGGGCCGTGTTCGGCGGCCAGCTGCTCGGCGAGCCGCTCGTACCGCGCGGCCGCGGCGGCCGCCCGGCCGCTCTCCCCCTCGGCGTGCGCCAGGGCCCGGTGCGTGAGGAGGGTGAGCTCGTGGTGGGCACCGAGCACCCGGCCGCACTGCTGCGCGAGGACGTTCAAAGCTTCCAGCGCGCCCGCCGGGTCACCGGCCTCCCCCATTTCGACGGCGCTGCTCAGCCGCTCGGGCACGTCCTCGGCGGTCAGCCTGCGGAACGCGGTGTTCGCGGCCAGGGCCAGCTGGTCGCTCGTCCCCGTGCCGCACCGCTGGGGCCTCGGCTCGCCCTTGGCGGTGAGGACGCGGGACGTGTGGCGGTAGGCCGCGCCGAGGGTGAGCAGTTCGGGTTCCGCGGCCGAGCCGTCGCGCAGGAACTTGATCAGTTCGCCCGTGAACAGCGTGTGGCGGTCGCCCAGGGGCGCGCGGGCCGGGGTGTTCGCGGGGGCGGAGGCGAGGACGAACGTACCGGCGATCTCCAGCTGGCCGAAGTAGAGCGACGCGGTGTCGCCCATGGCTTCGATGGCCCGGCCCGAGAAGCAGCAGTCGAGGAGCAGGACGCGGTTCCTCGCGGGTGCGGACGCCATGGTCTGGCGGATGAGGTCGAACCGCAGACTCGACCAGCCGAGCAGCCGGGTGTCGCTCCCGGTGAGCAGGAGGTGGAGCAGTCCGTGTTCGTCCAGCGCGCCGTGGCCCGCGAAGTAGACGAGGAACATGTCCTCCACGCCGCTCGCCGCGCGGCTGAGCGCCGCCCCGACCTTCTGCGGTTCCCGTACGTCGCGCAGGAGCGTGCAGCGCTCCTCGGGGAGCGCGACGTTGCCCGGGCTGGTGAGCAAGGTCCGCAGGTCGTCGAGGTTGTTGCTGACCGCGGGCAGGTGCGGCAGTTCGGCGTCGTCGTAGCTGCCGCAACCGATGAGCACTGCATGGGAGTTCGAACCGCCGGCCAACCGCACTTGGTCCCCCTCTTGCCGTGCCGCACCGCTGCCCAAATGATAGCGACGCAACTCATTTGAGGGGTGGCGCTCTTACCGCTGTCCGAGGTTTCGGGCATGCTGGCCAATCCGAAGTCGGCTGTGACGGGTGGGGGTTCTCATGGGGCGCTCGGACGTGCGGGACAACGCGGACGCGTTAGACGGCAGAGGCGGTGCGCACCGGGCTTCCGCCGTCTGTACGGCGTTCCAGAACCTGGTGGCCGACGCCGCTCTCGCGGTGGAGCCCGATGGGTTCGCTTCGGCGGTCCGGCTGCTGGACTCGGTCAGGACGACCGGCAACTGTCTCTACGCGATCGGCAACGGCGGCAGCGCGGCGACGGCGGGCCACTTGGCGTGCGATCTCGCCATGACCTCGGGCCCACAGGCCGCGGGTCTGCGGACGAACGCGCTCACCGGCAACACTCCGCTGCTCAGCGCGCTGGCCAACGACATCGGCTACGACCGCGTGTTCTCCGAGCAGTTGGCCCGCCTGCTGACGCCGGGCGATGTCGTGGTGGCCATCAGCGTCAGCGGCAACTCCCCGAACATCCTGGAAGGCCTGAAGACGGCTCGGACGCGCGGTGTGCGCACGGTCGGGCTGCTCGGCGGTTCGGGGGGCAGCGCGGCCGCGCTCGTCGACGTGCCGCTGCTGGTCGACAGCGAGGTGTACGGCGTGGTGGAGACCGTCCACCTGGGTCTCGTGCACTCCCTCGCGCTCGCCCTGGGTACGGGGAGGGGCCGCTCCCAGGACATTCTGGAGGCCTCGTTCGACGGAACGCAGGGCTGACGGTGGACCGTCGGGCCGCGCGGGGAGCGGGTACGGCCGATGTGGTGCTGGTGTCCGACCGGGGACCCGTGACGTTCCGGGCCGGCCCGTCCGGTCTCGCTCCGGAACGCAGGACGGGCAGTGTGACGGCGCTGCTCGACCGGTCCGCGCGGGCGCTCGACGGCGACGTGTGCTGGCTGGCTCCGTCGGCGAGCGAGGAGGACCGGGAGGCGGTACGGGACGGCCGGTTCGCGGGGCTGGGGCTCGGTTACGGATTCCGGCCGGTGCCCTTCCGGACGGCGGACTACCGGCGGTACTACGAGGACGCGGGCGTACGAGGGCTCTGGTACGCGCTCCACGATCTGTGGGCGGACCTTCCGCGGGACCTCGACGAGGGGGGCCCGGGGCCGCTCGGCGACCGCGCGGCGTTGCGGGCGTATCAGCGGGTGAACCGTGGTGTGGCCGCGGCGGCCGCGACGTACTGCCGTCCCCGTACCGTCGTGTGCTTCCAGGACTACCAGTTCGCCACGGCGCCCGGGTTCCTGCGCTCCCTGCTGCCCACGCAGACCGTGGGCCTCTTCGTGCACGCCGCGTTCGCCGGCCCCTCGTCGCTCGCGGTGCTGCCGGAGGTGGCGCGCGGGCTGCTCCTGCGCGGCATGCTCGCGGCGGACGTGCTGGGCTTCCAGTGCGAGCGGTGGGCGGATTCCTTCCTCCGTTTCGCCGGGGAGGCCGGGCACGAGGTCGACGTGGCTGCCGGAGCGGTCCGCCACGCGGGAGGCCGGACGCTGGTCCGCCGCTATCCGGCGCCGCCCGATCAGGAGTACCTGGCGGGTGTGTTCGGCTCGGCGGAGGCGGACCGGTGGTCCGGTGCCTTCCGGCGGCTGCGGGAGGGGGCGGGGGGTGGTGCGCGGCTGCTGGTGCGCGTCGACCGGCTCGATCCCGCGAAGAACGTCCTGCGGGGGTTCGAGGCCTTCGCGCTGCTCCTCGCCGAGCGCCCGGAGCTGCGGCACAGCGTCAGGTTCGTGTGCTGTCTGACTCCTTCCCGGCCCGCCGTGCCCGAGTACGCGTGGTACGCGGCCCGTGTGCGGGAGGCCGTCGCCGCCGTCCAGCGGGACTTTCCCGGGGTCCTGACCGTGTACTGGGACGAGGACCGGGTGCGGGCCATGGCGGCGCTGCGGGAGTACGACGTCCTGCTGGTCAACTCCGTGCACGATGGGATGAATCTGGTCGCCCAGGAAGGGGTGCTGGTGAACGGGCGGGACGGGGCGGTCGTCCTGTCGGCCCGGACCGGGAGCGCCGAGCGGCTCGGCGCGGGCGCCGTCCTGGTCGACGATCCGCGTGATGTCCGCGCGACCGTGTCGGCGCTCGGGCGGGCGCTCGCCATGCCGCCGTCCGGGCGTGCCGCGCGGGCGCACCGGATGCGGGAGCCGCTGCTGACCACGTCGCCCGAGAGCTGGCTGCGGGCGCAGCTCGCCGACCTCGCGGAGGTCCGGGACCGCCGGTCCTAGGGCCTGTGCAGGAAGTCCCTAGGAGTCCGGGCTCCAGGGCGCGATGTCGTCGTCCAGGGCGCGGAGGGCCTCCTTGACGGCCTCGGTGCGCGGGTCGCCGAGGCGTTCGAGGTCCTTCAGGGCCAGGGAGTAGTAGACCGCGGCCTCCTTCGGCCGGCCCATGGCGGCCAGCGTCGCGCCCAGGTTGACCGCGGTCGCCGCGGCGCCCGGTTCGTCGCCGAAGGAGCGCCTGATCCGCAGTGCCTCGTCGAACGTCGCCACGGCCTCGTCGTCGCGCCCGGCCGTGCGGTAGGCCTCGCCGAGGTGGTTGAGCGATGTGCCCTGGCCGAAGAGGTCCTTGATCTCGCGCTGGATGACGAGGGCGTCGAGCCAGTAGGCGATCGCCTGCTCGATCCGGCCGAGGTCGCGGTAGGCGGTGCCGAGGCTGTTGAGGTCGATGCCCTCGTTCCAGCGGTCCCGGATCTCCCGGTGGATGGCCAGGGCCCTCTTGGAGCAGCGGATCGAGTCCTCGATGCGGTTCATCCGCCGCAGCGCGCCGGCCAGGTTGTTGAGCGAGGTCCCTTCGCCGTACTTGTCGCCGATGCGGCGGCGGATGGCCAGGGCCTGTTCCCAGACCTCGACGGCCTTGTTGAACTCCAGCGTGCCGCGGTAGGCGTTGCCGAGGCTGTTCAGCGTCCACGCCTCGCCCTTGTGGCAGCCGGAGTGGCGGGCACCGCTCAGCCCCAGTTCATGGGTGACGATCCAGTCGCTCATCAGCTTGCGCACGTTGAAGAAGCTCCACAGGACCACGGGCAGTTGCCAGGCGATGGCGTCCTGTTCGCGCTGTACCGCCTGGCGGACGAGGGCGATCAGGTGGGTCCGTTCGGTGTCGCACCAGGTGAGGGCCTCCGACCCGTCGGCGAACCGGAGCGGCTCGCACCGTTCGGGCAGCGCGTCGAGGTCGATGGCGCGCCGGTGCGGCATCAGTTGCCGGTTGGCCGCGTCGGCGGTGTGCAGGTACCAGAGCAGGCAGCGCCGGATGGACTCCTCGCGGGAGGCCTCGGACTCCTCGTCGTACGCGCGCTCGGCGGCGTAGTCGTGGATGAGGTCGTGGAAGCGGAACCGGTCGGGTGCCACCTGTTCGAGCAGATGGCAGTCGATCAGGCCGCGCAGGTACACGTTGGTGCGGGCCCGGGAGTCGCCGGTCGCGGCGGCCGCGGCGAGGAGGCTGAACTCGCCCGTGGGGTGCAGGCCGAGGATGCGGAAGCAGCGGGCACTGCCGGCGCCCAGTGCGCGGTACGACCAGGAGAAGGCGACCCGCACCTCGCGCTGTTCGGCGCCGGTGTCCTCGCCGTCCGCGGCGAAGGTGTCGAGCCGGTGGCGCTCGTCGCCGAGGCCTTCCAGAAGGTCGGCTATGGGCCACTGCGGGTACGCGGCGACACGCTCGCCCACGATGCTGAGGGCCAGCGGCAGATGGCCGCAGCCGGCCGCGAGTTCCTCGACCGCGCCGGGTTCGTGCAGTACGCGGTCGCCGCCGACGATGCCGGTCAGCAGCTCTATGGACTCGCGTTCGCTCAGGGTGTCGAGGCGGATGCTGCGCGCTCCGTAGGTCCCCACCAGGCCCTGGAGGCGGTTGCGGCTGGTCACGATGACCACGCAGGTGGCGCTGCCGGGCAGCAGGGGCAGCACCTGTGCCGTGTCGCGGGCGTTGTCCAGGAGGAGCAGCATCTTCCGTTCGTGCAGCAGGGTGCGGAACATGGCCGCGCGCGGTTCGAGTTCCTGCGGCACCTTGGGCGAGGCCACGTCCAGCGCGTGCAGGAAGTCGGCGAGGACCTCGGCGGGTTCGAGGGGGATGCCAGGTCCGTAGCCCCGGAGGTTGACGTAGAGCTGTCCGTCCGGGAACGCGTCGCGCGAGCGGTGCGCCCAGTGGACCATCAGCGCGGTCTTCCCCACTCCGGGGGCGCCGCCGACGGAGGAGATCACGGCGGTGTCGGGGCCCGTCCTGCGGCGCTCCTCCAACAGCTGGTCCAGTTCCGCGAGTTCGTCGTCGCGGCCGACGAATCCCGGACGGTCGAGCGGCAGCTGGTGGGGGACGGGGAGTGGCGGCCGGTCCGCGGGCACCGCTTCGGCGGGCCGGAACCGCAGCAGGCCCTCGATCAGTCGGCGGCTGAACTCGGGGTCCTCGGCGACGGCCCGCGACAGCTCGTCGACCGACCCGATCGCGGTCCTGCGGGGCTCTTCCGCGTCCGGGGCGTCCCGGCCCTGCCGCCTGCCCGTGTGGTCGTCCACCAGCCTGCGGAGCCCCTCCCAGCTGGTCTGCGAGCCGGTCGCGGGCGCGTCGCGCGACGGCGCGCCCGCGACCGTTCCGTGGATTTCCCCTGCCGGCACCGGTCCACCCCCGTGGGTCAAGCCAAGTTGGGCGAATTATACGGCGCGCGAAAGGTTGCGAGACGTGTCCCGGACGGATGGCTTGGGTATTCTCGCGGGCGTCGGGTTCTTCCTGAGGAGGGTGCGTGACGAACGCATCGTCGGATGCCTTGGTTCTCTTCGGCGCGACCGGTGATCTGGCACGGCGAAAACTCTGGCCCGCCCTCTATCGCCTGTCACTCTCGTTTTCCGAGCGGTGCACGCCTTTGATCGTCGCGGTGGGACTGCCCGGCCTCGGCAGGGAGGGCTTCGAGAAGTTCGTGACGTCGGCCGTCCACGACATGTGCGGCCCCTCGGACGGTGTGACGGTCCACGGGCTGCTGGCCAGGACCTGCTACGTCGAGGGGGACACGGCGCACCCCGGCACCATGGAGGACGTGGCCCGCGCACTGCGCACCACGGACCGTCCCGTGTACTTCCTCGGCGTGCCGCCCCCGCTGGCGACCGGCACGATCGCGACGATGGGAGCCGTGCGCCTCCCACCGGGCTCCGTACTCGTCGAGAAACCCTTCGGCAAGGATCTCCATTCGGCGCGGGAGCTCAACGAATCCCTGCTCAAAGTATTCTCCGCCGACTCCGTGCTGAGAATGGATCACTACCTCGGCAAGGAAGCGGTCGAAAATCTCCTCGCTTTCCGTTTCTGCAATCCCTTCCTGGCCTCCGCGTGGGACAGGAACACCATTTCCCGGGTGCAGATCACGCATTGCGAGAGCAGAGGCGTCGACACGCGAGGATCTCTGTACGAGGAGATCGGCGCGGTCCGCGACGTCGTCCAGAGCCATCTGCTGCAACTCGTCGGGATAGTGGCGATGGAGGCGCCCGCCGACGGCACCGCGGAGGCCTTCCGCGAACGGATCGCTCAGGCCCTGGCCCGGGTGCGCCCGGTCGATCCCGGGCAGCTCGTGCGCGGGCAGTACGCGGGGTACCGGGCGGAGGCGGGCGTGGCCGGCGATTCGGCGGTGGAGACCTTCGCCGCGCTGCGCCTCGACGTCGACGCCGAGCGCTGGCGCGGTGTGCCGTTCCTGCTGCGCTCCGGCAAGGGCCTTGCCGCGACGGCGATCGAGGTGGTCGTGGACTTCGTGCCCGCCGAGCGCCGGCTGTGGTTCACCCGGGAGGATCCGGGGCCCGCGCGGCTGCGCTTCCGGCTCGGCGGTCACGGCGGGGCCGTGCTGACCGTCAACGCCCGCAGGCCCGGGGCCGATCCCGGGCCGGTACCGGTGGATCTGGCCTTCGATCTGGAGGCGGCCGGGCCGTCGTGGGAGGCGTACACGCACCTCCTTGCGGACGCGCTCCACGGCAGGACGGGCCGGTTCGTGTCGATGCGGACGGTGGAGGAGTCGTGGCGCATCGTGGCCCCGGCGCTGGAGGTGCGGGACGCGCCGCTCCCCTACGCGCGCGGGTCGTGGGGGCCGGAGGAGTCGGCGGGACTGCCCGGGGCCGACGGGTGGTGCGCGCCGCTCTAGGGCTCGGGGAGCGGCGTCCTGGTCGTCCCCGTGGCCTCAGTCGGCCGGCCGCTCCTCCCCCAGGACGTCCCGCGTGGCCAGGCGGTAGGCGCCCCGCACGCCCACCAGCGGGTCGAGGGCGAGTCGGACCGGGACCTCCGCGAGCAGGTCGTGGTGGCAGGCTCCCGGGCTGATGAAGCGGTCCAGGAACGCCGTCTCCGCGCACAGGAACTCCGCGACCCCGGGCGCCTGCAGCACCCCGCTGGTCAGGGTGACGACGCCGCCCGCGGGCAGGCACACCAGGACCACGCCGCGCAGGTACTGGCCGAAGAGGGAGGCGAAGAGCCGGACGACCTCACGGGCGCGGGGGTCGCCGGTCAGCGCCGCCGCGGTGATCAGCGGCGCGACGGCCGCGCCGGACGCGCGCGCCTCGGTCACCCCGGCGTGCAGATCGGGGGCGGGCGGCGCCGCGTGACACACGTAGTCGTACATCCGGTCGAAGCCGCGGAGCCCGCCGATGGACTCCTCGACGGTGACGACCCCTGCGAGTCCTCCGCTCCCGGACCGCAGGAAGTCGAGGTACCCGGCCTCGAAGGCGTCCACCGGCTGCCAGGTGACGTGTCCCGACTCGGACGTGCGCACCGCACCGTGCCCGTCCAGGAGGGCGCTGCCGACGCCGCTGCCCACGGAGACCGCGAGGAGTTCGTCCGCGCGGGATTCGGCGTCGTGGTGGGTGAGCGGCCGCACCTCGTCCGGTCCGAGGTCCGCCATGCCGTGTGCGGTCGCCGTCATGTCGTTCACGACGCGGAGCCGGATGCCGTGCTCGGCGGCGAACGCGGCGCTCTCGAAGAGCGGCCAGTGCGGCAGGTTCGTCATCTGTACGTTGCCGTGCGCGGGGACGCGGCCCGCGACCGCGAGCACCACGGCCTCGGGGCGCAGGCCCGCTTCGCCGAGGGAGGCGGTCACGAGGTCGCCGAGCGACGGGAAGTCGGCGGTCCGCACCTTCCACTCGCCGTACTCCGGATCGCCGGCCCGTCCGCCGCGCAGCCGGGAATTGGTACCACCCACGTCGAACGCGGCCACCGCTGTGCGCACTGCCTCACCACTTCGCTTCGGGTCGGCCCAATTCTCCCCCGTACGGACCGAGTTGTCGTGGGGCACAGTATGACGAGACGTCCGTGCGAACACGTACGCGCGGACGCGGGAACGGATGCGGTGATGTCATGTCGGTACAGATCGAGGTGACGGGTCCTGCGGGCTCCGACACGGCGCTGGTGCGGGATCTGCTCGCCTGGCTGCAGCGGGAGGACGACCTGCGGGGCCGGGTCCGGCTCGCGCGCGGGACGCCGGAGCCCGGCCAGATGGGGACCGTGTCGGAGCTGGTCCTGACGACGGTCAGCAGCGGTACGGTCGCCGCGCTGGTGGCGTCCGCGCAGCTCTGGATCAAGCAGCGGCGCGCGAACCTCTCCATCGTCGTGCGGCACCCCGACGGCAAGGAGGTGGAGATCGACGCGGAGCAGATCTCGGGCGCCGAGGAATTCATCCGAACGGTACTGCGGGACACGGATCCGGCGCCCTGAGCGCCGCTCCCGGAGCTCAGCTCTCGAAGCGGTACCCCATTCCCGGCTCCGTGACGAGGTGCCGGGGCCGGGAGGGGTCCGCCTCCAGTTTGCGGCGGAGCTGGGCCATGTAGACCCGCAGGTAGTTGGTCTTCGTACCGTGGGACGGGCCCCACACGTCGAGCAGCAGCTGCCGTTGGGGGACGAGGTGTCCCGGGTGGCGGATGAGGATTTCCAGGAGCTGCCATTCCGTGGGGGTGAGGCGTACGTCGCGGCCGTCGCGGGTGACCTTTTTGGCGACCAGGTCGACGGTGAAGCCGTCGGTGGTGACGACGGCGGTCTCCCGGCCCGCCGGGACGGGTTCGGTGCGGCGGACGGCGGCCCGCAGCCGGGCGAGGAGCTCGTTCATGCCGAACGGCTTGGTGATGTAGTCGTCGGCCCCCGCGTCGAGCGCCACGACCTTCTCGGCCGAGGCGCGCCGGGCGGTGAGGACCAGGACCGGCGCGCGGGTCAGGGCGCGGAGGAGCTTGAGCACCTCGATGCCGTCCATGTCGGGCAGGCCCAGGTCGAGGATGACGACGTCCGGCTGCCGGGCCTTCGTCAGGCGCAGCGCGGTGGTTCCGTCGGGGGCGGCGTCCACCCCGTACTCACGGGCCCGGAGGCTGATCACGAGAGCCCGTACGAGCTGCGCGTCGTCCTCCACGACCAGCACCCGTTTCATCCGGTCACCCCTTGCCGGTGAGTTCCTGGAGGGCGATGTTGAGTTGGAGGACGTTGACGCGCGGCTCGCCGATGAAGCCGAGGGTGCGTCCGTCGGTGTGTTCGTCGACCAGCTTCCCGACCTGGCGTACGGGCAGGTGGTTCTCGGCGGCCACGCGGCGGACCTGGAGGTCGGCGTAGTCCGGGGAGATGTGCGGGTCGAGGCCGGAGCCGGAGGAGGTGACCGCGTCGGCGGGTACGTCGGCGGGGCTGATCCTGTGCCCGGGGGTGGAGTTGTCCTTGATGACGGCCGCCTTGGCGTTCTTCACCTGTTCGATCAGTTCCTTGTTGGCGCCGGAGAGGTTGGTGGCGCCGGACAGGAGCAGCTTGTACCGGGTGTTGACGCTGTTCTCGCCGAGGCCGTTGGAGGGGCGGGGCTGGAACCATTTGAGGTCGGGGGCGGCCGTCTCCTGGCCCTTCTTCAGCGGCAGGTCGTAGCGCTGGCCGATGAGTTCGGAGCCGACGGTCCTGCCGTCCGCCTTCACCTCGGAGCCGTTGGCCCTGCCGGGCAGGAGGGCCTGGGCGACGCCGGTCACGGCGAGCGGGTAGAGGACGCCGCAGATGACGGTGAGGACGAGCAGGGCGCGCAGGCCCGCGCCGATCAGCCGGGCGGTGTTTCCTACGGAGTTGTTCATGGCTGCGTCACCCAATGCCGGGGATGAGGGAGATGAGTACGTCGATGAGCTTGATGCCGATGAACGGGGCGATGAGCCCGCCCAGGCCGTAGAGGCCGAGGTTGCGCCGCAGCATCTTGTCGGCGCTCATCGGCCGGTACCGGACCCCCTTGAGGGCGAGCGGCACGAGCGCGACGATGATCAGCGCGTTGAAGACGACGGCGGAGAGGATCGCGGACTCGGGCGACGACAGGTTCATGATGTTGAGCTTGTCGAGGCTCGGGTAGGCCACCGCGAACATGGCGGGGATGATCGCGAAGTACTTCGCGACGTCGTTGGCGATGGAGAAGGTCGTCAACGCCCCTCGGGTGATCAGGAGTTGCTTGCCGATCTCGACGATCTCGATGAGCTTCGTCGGGTTGGAGTCCAGGTCGACCATGTTCCCGGCCTCCTTGGCGGCGGAGGTGCCGGTGTTCATGGCGACGCCGACGTCGGCCTGGGCGAGCGCGGGGGCGTCGTTGGTGCCGTCGCCCGTCATCGCGACCAGTTTGCCGCCGGCCTGCTCGCGCTTGATCAGCGCCATCTTGTCCTCGGGCGTGGCCTCGGCGAGGAAGTCGTCCACGCCCGCCTCGTCCGCGATGGCCTTGGCGGTCAGCGGGTTGTCGCCCGTGATCATGACGGTCTTGATGCCCATACGGCGCAGTTCGTCGAACCGCTCGCGCATGCCTTCCTTGACGACGTCCTTGAGGTGGATCACCCCGAGGACGCGCGCGCCGTCAGCGTCTTCCAGAGCCACAAGGAGCGGCGTGCCACCAGCCTGTGAAATGCGGCCGCCCAGTTCCTGCGCATCCTCGGCGACCTCGCCACCACGTTCCTTGACCCAGGCGATGACCGAACCGGTCGCGCCCTTGCGGACCTTGCGTCCGTCGACGTCCACACCCGACATGCGGGTCTGTGCCGTGAAGGGCACCCACTCGGCGCCGGTCAGCTCACCCTGGTGGCGCTCGCGCAGGCCGTACCTCTCCTTGGCGAGTACGACGACGGAGCGGCCCTCGGGGGTCTCGTCGGCCAGCGAGGAGAGCTGGGCGGCGTCGGCGACCTCGGCCTCGGTGGTGCCGCGCACCGGCACGAACTCTGCGGCCTGCCGGTTGCCGAGGGTGATGGTGCCGGTCTTGTCGAGGAGCAGCGTCGACACGTCGCCCGCCGCTTCCACGGCCCGCCCCGACATGGCGAGGACGTTGCGCTGGACCAGGCGGTCCATGCCGGCGATGCCGATCGCGGAGAGCAG
This sequence comes from Streptomyces sp. NPDC045678, assembly GCF_056432085.1. Taxonomy (NCBI): domain Bacteria; kingdom Bacillati; phylum Actinomycetota; class Actinomycetes; order Kitasatosporales; family Streptomycetaceae; genus Streptomyces; species Streptomyces sp. NPDC045678. The sequence goes on along the minus strand of NZ_JBWKJS010000007.1, from coordinate 181,726 downwards.
GGCGCCGATGGTCGTCGGGATCAGACAGACGAGCAGCGCCGCAAGGACGATCATCGAGGTCTGGTCGTCGGCGCCCGCGTAGATCGCGAAGGGCTTGAGGGTGACGACGGCGAGCAGGAAGACGATGGTGAGGGACGCCAGGAGGATGTTCAGGGCGATCTCGTTGGGCGTCTTCTGGCGGGCCGCGCCCTCGACCAGGTTGATCATGCGGTCGATGAACGTCTCGCCCGGCTTTGTCGTGATCTTGATGACGATGCGGTCGGAGAGGACCTTCGTGCCGCCGGTGACGGCGGAGCGGTCGCCGCCGGACTCGCGGATGACGGGGGCGGATTCGCCGGTGATCGCGGACTCGTCGACGGAGGCCACGCCCTCGACGACGTCACCGTCGCCGGGGATGATGTCGCCGGCCTCGCAGACGACCAGGTCGCCGATCCGCAGGTCGGTGCCGGCCACGGACTCCTCGGCGGTGCCGGAGAGGCGGCGTGCGACGGTGCCGGTCTTGGCCTTGCGCAGGGTATCGGCCTGGGCCTTGCCGCGGCCCTCGGCGACGGCCTCCGCGAGGTTGGCGAAGACCGTGGTCAGCCAGAGCCAGGCGGTGATCGCCCAGCCGAACCAGTCCCCCGGGTCCTTGAGCGCAAGCACGGTGGTGACCACCGAGCCGATCAGGACGACGAACATGACGGGCGACTTGACCATCACGCGCGGGTTCAGTTTGCGGAAGGCGTCCGGCAGCGACTTCAGGAGTTGGGCCGGGTCGAAGAGGCCCGCGCCGACCTTGCCCGCGTCGGAGGACGTGGGACCGTCGGGGACGTCCTGGTGCGGGGCGCGCTCCGCGGTGGCGAGCGACCCTTCGTTCCGGTCGTCGGCCTGGTGCTTCTCGGTGTGTGTGCTCATGACGCGAGCCCCTCGGCAAGCGGTCCCAGCGCGAGCGCGGGGAAAAAGGTCAGACCGGTGATGATCATGATCGTGCCGACGAGGAGGCCGGTGAAGAGCGGCTTCTCGGTGCGCAGCGTGCCCGCTGTCCTGGGGACCGGCTGCTGCTCGGCCAGTGAACCGGCGAGCGCGAGGACGAACACCATCGGCAGGAAGCGGCCGAGCAGCATCGCGAGTCCGATCGTGCTGTTGAACCACTGCGTGTCGGCGTTCAGGCCCGCGAAGGCCGAACCGTTGTTGTTGGCTCCGGAGGTATAGGCGTAGAGGATCTCGGAGAAGCCGTGCGCGCCGGTGTTCGTCATGGAGTCGCCCGGGGTGGGCAGGGCCATCGCGACGGCCGTGAAGCCGAGGACGAGCGCCGGGGTGACGAGGATGTAGCAGGCGGCCAGCTTGATCTCGCGGGTGCCGATCTTCTTGCCGAGGTACTCGGGGGTGCGTCCGACCATCAGTCCGGCGATGAACACGGCGATGATCGCCATGATGAGCATGCCGTAGAGGCCGGATCCCGTGCCGCCGGGTGCGATCTCGCCGAGCTGCATGCCCAGCATCTGGATGCCGCCGCCGAAGCCGGTGTAGGAGGAGTGGAAGGAGTTCACCGCGCCGGTGGAGGTGAGCGTGGTGGCCACGGAGAAGATCGACGATCCCGCGACGCCGAACCGGTTCTCCTTGCCCTCCATCGCCCCGCCCGCGAGGTCGAAGGCCGGGCCGCCGTGGTGGAACTCGGTCCACATCATCAGTGCGGTGAACCCGAGCCAGATCGTCGCCATCGTGGCGAGGATCGCGTAACCCTGCCGGACCGAGCCGGCCATCCTGCCGAAGGTCCGCGTCAGCGCGAACGGGATGAGCAGGATCAGGAAGACCTCGAAGAGGTTCGAGAGCGGGTTGGGGTTCTCGAAGGGGTGGGCGGAGTTGGCGTTGAAGTAGCCGCCGCCGTTCGTGCCCAGCTCCTTGATGACCTCCTGCGAGGCGACGGCGCCGCCGTTCCACTCCTGCTTCCCGCCCATGAACTGGCCGACCTCGTGGATGCCGGAGAAGTTCTGGAGGGCGCCGCAGGCGACGAGGACGAGCGCGCCGATCAGGGAGATCGGGAGCAGGATGCGGACGGTGCCGCGCACGAGGTCGGCCCAGAAGTTGCCGAGCTCACCGGTGCGGGAGCGCGCGAAGCCCCGTACGAGGGCCACCGCGACGGCGATCCCCACGGCCGCCGAGACGAAGTTCTGCACGGCCAGGCCGCCGGTCTGCACGACGTGGCCCATGGCCTGTTCGCCGGAGTACGACTGCCAGTTGGTGTTCGCGACGAACGACGCCGCGGTGTTGAACGCCTGGTCCGGGTCGATGGACGTGAAGCCCAGCGAGCCGGGCAGCGAGCCCTGGAGCCGCTGCAGCAGGTAGAGGAAGAGGACGCCGGCGGCGGAGAAGGCGAGGACGCCGCGCAGGTACGCGGGCCAGCGCATCTCCGTGTCGGGGTCGGCGCCGATGGCCTTGTAGATCCACTTCTCGGCACGGAGGTGCTTCTTCGAGCCGTAGACGTGGGCCATGTAGTCGCCGAGCGGACGGTGTGCGAGGGCGAGCGCCGCCACGAGGGCGAGCAGCTGGAGCACACCGGCAAGGACGGGGCTCATATCCGTACTCAGAACCTCTCCGGGAAGACGAGGGCGAGGACGAGATAGCCAAGGAGGGCGACGGCCACGACGAGGCCGACGATGTTCTCGGCGGTCACAGCTTGGTCACCCCCTTGGCGACGAGGGCCACCAGCGCGAAGACCGCGAGCGTGGTGACGACGAAGGCCACGTCGGCCATCGTGAGCTCCTGAAGGAAGTGGACGGTGCAGTAGTTGCTCGGACGGTTAGAGGTAACCGCCCTTTTCGCCGTCCACGACCGGCGTTGACACCCTCCATACGGCGCGTTCGGCCGTCTTGACGGCTCTCATACGGAGGGTGCCGGTCCGCGCCCGTCCGGGCCGTCGGCCGCTACTCCCGCAGCTCGGCCAGGCGTGCCAGGGCGTCTCGCGCGGACTCCCGCTCCGCGTCGGCGAGCCGGATGCCCGCGGCGCGGGCCAGGAGCCGCTCCGCCAGGCCGTCGTCGCCGAGGCGGCGGGCGATGTCGCCGCGCAGGACCAGGAGGCGCAGCTCCTGCTCGGGGGCGGGGCGCTCGTCGGTGAGGCCGAGGGCCCGGTCGATGATCTTCGCGGCGCCGGGCAGGTCCTCCTTGGAGTCGGCGAACAGGTCGGCCATGTGCAGGGCCCGCGCGAAGGTCTCCTTGGGGACGGGGCGCATCGACTGGTCCTCGCTGATCTGCTGTCCGACGCGGATGCTGTTGCCGCCGGGGTCGGTCATCAGGAACTGCCGCATGCCGTACGACATGTCCTTGAGCGGGCCGATGCGGGGCAGGCCGCGGGTGGGGATCCTGCCGTACGCCGCCTTGAGCCCGGCGCGGAAGGCGGCGTGCAGCGTCTCGACGTCGTCCGTGACGACGTAGCACCCGGAGTAGGACTGCCGGGGGTCGTACTCCTTCATGGCGAAGAACTGCAGCTCGATGCGGCCGCGTTCGACGACGGCGTACGGATAGGGGCTCTTCTGGAGGAAGGTCGTCTCGAAGCCGAGGACGGTGTAGAAGTCGACCACCGGCTGGACGGTGCGGCACGGGAGGAGCGGAATCATCTTCTCGGGCATGCGCCCAGTCTAGTCAAACTTGAATAGCATCCTCCCGTGGCCGCCCTCACGCGCGCAGCGCGTGCCCCGTCGTCGCGTCCACGTGGTCCGGTACCTCCTCGTGGCGGTCGCCGACCGTCGAGGTGCCGGTGGGCTCGAAGAGGAGGATGCGGGCACCCTCGGGGGCGCAGGGCCGGTGCTCGGTGCCGCGCGGGACGGTGAAGAGCGAGCCCTGCGGGAGCGTGACCCGGCGCTCCCCCGCGGGCTCGCGCAGGTCGATGTGCAGCTCGCCGTCGAGTACGAGGAAGAACTCGTCGGTGTCGTCGTGGACGTGCCAGACGTGCGTGCCCAGGACCTTGGTGGCGCGTACGTCGTAGTCGTTGACGGAGGCGACGATGCGGGGGCTCCACAGGGCGTCGAAGGAGGCGAAGGCCTCGTCGAGGGCGACGGGGTCGTTGGTCGTGGCGGTGGGTTCGTCGGTCATGGGGTGATCTTGCGGCGTGCCGCGCCCTCGCCGCGAGTGCTAGAAATGGCACATGGCGCAAGGATCCTCTCACCCCTCCGTCGCAGGGCCCGCGCATCGCGTCGTGGTCGTCGTCGACGAGGGCACCAACCCCTTCGAAGTCGGCGTCGCCACGGAGGTCTTCGGACTGCCGCGGCCCGAACTCGGCCTGCCGGGCGCCCTGTACGAGCTGGTGCTGTGCACCACGGGGCCGGACGTCCGCATGAACCGCGGCTTCTTCACCCTCACCGGCGTGCCCGGACTCGAGGCCGTGGACACCGCGGACACACTGGTCGTGCCGGGGCGGCCGAACCACACCGTGCCGCGCGCCCCGGACGTCCTCGCCGCCATCCGGCGGGCCCACGGGCGCGGCGCCCGCGTCCTGAGCTTCTGCACCGGGGCCTTCGCGCTCGCGGAGTCGGGCATCCTCGACGGGCGCCGCGCCTCCACGCACTGGCAGTGGGCCGACTCCTTCCGTGAGCGGTTTCCGGCCGTGCAGCTCGAACCCGACGTGCTGTTCGTGGACGACGGCGACATCCTCACCGCGGCGGGCAGCGCGGCCGCCCTCGATCTCTGCCTGCACCTCGTGCGCAAGGACTTCGGTGCGGAGGTCGCCAACTCCGTGAGCAGGCGGCTCGTGTTCGCCGCCCACCGCGACGGCGGGCAGCGGCAGTTCATCGAGCGGCCCGTGCCCACGGTGCCCGACGAGTCGCTCGCGCCGGTGCTCGCCTGGGCGCAGGAGCGGCTCGGCGATCCCGTGACCGTGACCGGTCTCGCCGCCCGCGCCGGGGTCAGCCCCGCCACCCTGCACCGCCGCTTCCGCGCGCAGCTCGGCACGACCCCGCTGGCCTGGCTCACCCGGGAGCGCGTGGCTCTGGCCTGCCGACTCATCGAGCGCGGCGAGGAGCGCCTGGACGTGGTCGCCCACCGCAGCGGCCTCGGCACCGCCGCCAACCTGCGAGCCCGGCTGCGCCGCGAGACGGGCCTGAGCCCGTCCGGCTACCGGCGCAGGTTCGGGCCCGGCGCGCCCGCACCGGCTGGCCGGATCCCTGCTGCCGCCACGGCCCGGACCCCGTGAAGACTGGCCTCCCCCACGCGCCGGGCGCCGTCGCCCACCGCGCGCCCTCGCCACCGAGCAGAGGCGGACCGCCATGCCGACCGGAGCGCAGATCCTGATCAACGGACTCGTGGACGGAGGCGTTCGCGCGTGCTTCGCCAACCCCGGCACGTCCGAGATGCACTTCGTGGCCGCCCTGGACGAGGCGCCCGGACTGCGGCCCGTGCTCTGTCTCTTCGAGGGCGTGGCCACCGGCGCCGCCGACGGCTACGGACGGATGACGCGACGCCCCGCGTGCACGCTCCTGCACCTCGGCCCCGGCCTCGCGGGCGGCCTGCCCAACCTGCACAACGCGCGCCGGGCCGCCACCCCCGTCGTCAACGTCGTCGGCGACCACGCCCTGCACCACAAGCGCCTCGACGCGCCCCTGGAGTCCGACATCGGAGCGCTCGCCCGCACCGTCTCGGCCTGGACGCGGCGCACCTACTACGCCACCGAGCTCGCCGGTGACGTGGCCGCCGCCGTCACCGCGGCGACCGGCCCGCCCGGCGCCGTCGCGACGCTCGTCGTGCCGGCCGACGTGTCGTGGTCGCAGGCGGGCGACGCGCCGGCCGCCGCACGTCCCGCCCCGGCACGGCACGGCCTCGTCTCCGTGGACGCCGTGACGGGCGCCGCCGGGGCGCTGCGGTCCGGGGAGGGCACCGCCCTGCTGCTCGGCGGGGACGCCGTGCGCGGGGCCGGGCTCGAGGCGGCGGGGCGGATCGCCGCGGCGACCGGCGCCAAGCTGCTCTGCGAGACCTTCCCCGCCCGCATGGAGCGGGGCGCGGGCCGGCCTGCCGTCGAGCGGCTCGCCTATCTCGCGGCGGGTGCGGCCCGTCAGCTGGCGGGCGTACGGCACCTGGTGCTCGCCGGAGCCGCGTCGCCGGTCGCCTTCTTCGCGTACCCCGGGCAGGGCGGGGCGCTGGTGCCGCAGGGGTGCGCGGTGCACACGCTCGCGGTCGGCGCGGAGGACGTGACGGCGGCGCTCGAAGGGCTCGCCGAGGTGGTCGGGCCCGGCGTGCGGCGCGTACGGGAGGAGGCGGCGCGGCCCGCGCTGCCCAGCGGTGAGCTGACGGCCGAGTCGGCGGCCGAGGTGATCGGGGCGCTGCTGCCGGAGGGTGCCGTCGTCGTCGACGAGGCCAACACCTCCGGGCTGTGGCTGCCGGGCGCGACCGCGGGCGCGCCGCCGCACGACTGGCTGACGCTGACCGGTGGCGCCATGGGGCAGGGGCTGCCGCTCGCGGTGGGGGCGGGGGTGGCCTGTCCCGACAGGACCGTGCTCGCCCTGGTCGGGGACGGCGCCTCGATGTACACGCTGCAGGCGCTGTGGACACAGGCGCGGGAGGGGCTCGACGTCACGACGGTCGTCTTCGACAACGGGTCGTACGCGATCCTCAATCTGGAGCTGGCAGCGGTGGGGGCGGTGGCGGGCGGGGAGCGGGCGCGCAGGCTGCTCGACCTCTCGGGGCCGCCCCTCGACTTCGTCGCGCTGGCGCGCGGGATGGGGGTGCCGGCGGAACGGGCGACCACGGCCGAGGAGTTCGCGGCGCTGCTGAAGCGGGGTCTCGCGGAACCCGGGCCCTTCCTGATCGCGTGTGTGGTCCCGCCGTTGGCGTGAGAACCCAAAGGGGGTGTGTCAGATGTCCCACAGCCCTTCATGGTCACGGTGTGCGTCGGTCAGGCCGTCGGCGAAGAACCGGTCGTAGTACTCGGACTCGACGTGGTGGACCTGGAGCCAGACGCCGGGGACGTGGATCGCGTCGGTGTGCGCGGGGAAGCGGCGGTGCGTGCGCAGGATGTACGCGCAGATGTCCCGCGTGCAGTCGACCACGCGGTCCTCGTACTCGCTCGCCTCCGCGAGGTACCGCTGCCCGTACCCCTCCTTGTAGATGCGGGAGAAGACGTCCTTGTCGCCGTACGTCCCGCCGGGGCCGAACTTGGCGCGCATCACCGCGTCGACCGCCGACGCCATCGTGCGGTGCGCCGGCGGGCACGCCGCCTCGATGAGGGGTTCGCCCTCGGGTGACGTCAGGCCGACGGGATGGGAGCGCAGGTCGGCGTACTTGGGCAGCGGGACGTGCCAGCGCCACACGTCCGGCAGGCGCCAGCGCGGTGTGACGAACGTGAAGCCGAGCATGCGGCCGTAGGTGCGGGAGAACTTCGGGTCGCCCAGGGCGATCTGCGGGTTGATGGAGGCGTGGATCCACGCGCCGAGGCCCATCGCCTCCGCGGTCAGCATCAGGTTCTGCAGGAGCAGGTCCGCCTCGATCTGGGTGCGCAGTGGGCCGAGCGTGCCCAGCGGCAGCTTGATGTCGCCGTTCAGGAAGCCGTTGCGGACCCATTTCCGCACGCCCGCCGGGCGGTAGAGGTTGCGGTCGTCGACCAGGGTGGGGCGGACGTCGTCCGGCTGGGTGAGCAGGTACATCAGGGCGTTGATGTACTGGTGGGAGAGGTCCACCACGGGGAACAGGACGGTCGTTCCCGGCAGGTTGGACAGGAAGCGGTTCGAGTCGAGGTAGGCCGGGAAGTCGCGCATGCCCTCGGCGACGTCGAGGCGGTGGTCGAGGACGCGGACCTTCGCCTCCCTTGCCCGCTCCACCAGGGCGGTCGCGTCGAGGGGGGTGGCGGGGGCCGGGGGCAGCCGGCGAAGGAAGTACGTGCCCGAGTCGTTGATCAGGAAGAAGTGCGTGCCCTGCGCGTTGTCGGGGCTGCCCGCGGTACGGCCCGCCATGGTCATGTTGGGCTTGGCCATGATGGGCTTGCCGTCGCGCGGGTCGTCGAAGGGGCGGTCCGGCATGGTGAGGCCGGTGCACCCGGTCAGCGCGATCAGCACCGCCTCCTCCAGCTCGGACAGGGGCCGGGGCTCGTGCGGCGACCGGTAGCTCATCGACCCCGCGGGAACGGCGGCGCCGCGGCTCACCCGGTGAGTACGACGCCGCCAGACGGTCTCCAGGAGGGGCCGGGCGAAGAGGTCACCGAGCCCCGGGTGACCGGCGGCACGCTCGCCCCGGTCCCCCGGCCCGCCCTCAGCCGCCGGCACGTCCGCTCTCGTCTCCCTCGGTCGTCTGCTGCACCTGACGCCACGGTGCGAACGCGGTCGCGCCGCGCGGGAGCAGGCCCGCGAGTTCCGGACAGTGGCGCAGCAGGACCGAGTTCATGCCGCCCTTCTGGACCCAGTCGATGCCGAGCGGCGTGTAGATCTCGGGGCGGAAGTCCACGGTCAGGAAGCGGTCGCTCTGCAGGCGCCGCGTCGCCATCAGGATGAAGATGCGGAACGCCGTGTCGCTGAAGCCGAAGCCGTGCGGCGGGTTCTCCGCGAACAGGCCGACCACCGTGTCGATCTCGTCGACGGAGCGGTAGACGTCCTTGAGCCGGGCCACCGTCTCGGGGTCCTGCGACAGGTCCTCGAAGCGGCGGATGCGCTGCTTGTGCAGGCCCTCGCGGAAGTCGTTGTAGCGGGGCACGCCGCGCCTGCGGGTGCGGACGAGGTCGACGACGGACAGGTCGATGATCTCGCCGTCGCGCTCGAACTGCTGGAGCGCGCGCGGGAAGTTGTGCAGGGTGATGGCGCCGGGGTGGGCGATGCCGAAGGAGTAGAGCGTGTCGGCGAGACCCGTCTTGCGGATGGCGCCCTCGGCGGCGCGGCCCTGGATGTCGTTGAACCCGAGGGTCTCCAGGCGCTGCCCGAAGCGGTGCTCGCGCAGCTCGTAGTCGTCGGGGATCAGCGGGTGCATGCGGTAGACGGTGACGAAGTCCTCCGTCAGGGAGTACGGCGCGCTGTGGTGGTCCGGCAGCGTCGCGGGGATGCCGGTCAGCGAGTGGGACTCGAGGAGCCAGAGGCCGAGTTTGTTCAGCCAGTTGGCGGGCGGTCCCTCCCAGTTGGTGTGCAGGCCTATGTCGATCGCCTCGGTGGCGAGGATCGCCGGGGTCCACTCCACCGTGTGGATCTTCGCGATGAGGGCGGAGACGACGAGGCGGGCCGTGTGGTAGACGCTCTCCTCGCCCATCGACGGGTAGGCGTGGCGCAGCGCGTCGCAGACCGCGTTGTGCTCGCGGGCGAAGAGCGTGTGCATGGCGCTGAGGCCCAGCCACCAGCTGTCGGCGAATCCGGTGAGCGGGACGCCGTTCTGCGCGAGGGGCAAGTGGCCCTCTTCGAGGCGGAGTTTGGCCCCGCCGTCGGGCTCGCGCAGGAACCTGGCGGTGTGTTCGTTCTCGCCGTACACCTCGGAGCCGTCCCACCAGTGCGACGCGGTGTTGGCGAAGAGGACGGGCGGCTGGTCGCCGGGGAGCTCGATGCCTTCGTTGTCGGCGAAGCGCATCACGTGCTCCGCGGGTCCGCCGGGGGTGTTGTGCCAGCTGGTGCCGGGCGGCAGGGGCACCTCGACGGACTTGCCGCCGGGCTTGTGGCGCCGGTGGTTGACCCAGTCGTGGACCTGGAACTGGATCCAGGCGGCGGCGAGGACGTTCAGTGACGTCGCGGGCAGGAAGGTGTCGCGGTGCAGGAGCTGCCTGCTGACCGTGACGGGGTTCGGGACGTCGAAGAGGTCGGGCCGGTAGACGGGCTTGAGGTTGCGGCCGAAGGCGGCGCCCACGGCTCCCATGGACGGCTTCGACAGGTCGTTGTACGTCCCGTCGTAGGAACGGGCGGTGCGCAGCTGCTCGTCGACCGGCGCGGGCACCCGCATGGTCTTGGGCGGCGCCTCGTGCACGTCGGTGTCGATGAGGTTGAGGCGGCGCAGGGCCTTGCGGAGGAAGACGAGGTTGAGCAGGCCCGCCTCGACCGGCAGCTTGTGCCAGGGCACGTAGCGGTTCAGGAGGCGGAAGGCGGCGGCGACGGGCATTCCGAGCACCGTGTTGCGCAGCGGTTCGCCGGTGACGAAGCGCAGGCCGTGGCGGTGTGCGGCGCTCGCCTCGTACGTGGCCTTGCGGGCGCGGTTGAGGTTGCCGAGCGGACGGAACTCGTCCGTGGTGAACCACGGGTTGAAGCCGGTCACTTCGACGCGGCCGCCGGCGGCGCGCGCCTCCGCCGTGTCCAGGTCCTGGCTCGGCACGGTGAGGGTGGCGACGGGCACGGCGGGGGCCACCGACTCCAGCCACTCCACGGAGCCGTCCTCGACGGGGGTGCGCCGCTCGTCGACGTACCGCTGCACGCACAGGTCGAAGGTGACGTCCTGCCGGGCGAGGCGGGTCTCGAGCTCGCGGCGCAGGTACTGCGGGTCGCGGCGCCCGGGGTCGGAGCGGGTGGCGGTGGCGCTGCCGCCCGAGGGCCGCAGCAGGTAGCGGACCGGTCCGGCCTCGCCCCACAGGATGGCGCTGCGGCTCCAGTACGTCTCCGCGGCGAGGCTGTTCACGGTGTGCCGGGCGGCGGCCCGGACGTTGCGGCGCATGCGGGTCGCGGTGGCGACGCCGACGGCGAGGGGCAGCTTCACGAAGAGCCCGACGGCCTTTCCCAGCGTGGTCGTGGCGCCCGCCATGGCCTTGGCGAAGGCGACGAACTCGCGGGCGTCGCGGGCGTGCGAGACCGGGTGGTTGGTGGCGAGCAGGTCGTGGCTCTCCTCGGCGGAGACGGTCACGCGCACGGCGGCGCCGCGCAGGTCGGGTGCGCCGTCGGCCTGCCGGATGCCGCTCGCGTTGGAGAGCCGCACGGTCGCCCGGTACTCGGCGCCGGGCTGCGCGAAGCCGCTCCGCAGGGAGGCGGGCAGGTCGTCGTGGAAGCGCAGGCGGGCGTTCTCGACGCCGAGTGCGGCCTTGGCGTGCAGGGCGCGCTCGGGTGTGGCCGCCCGTGCCGCGCGCCGGTTCTTCTCCTGGACCTTCATGACTTCCTTGGCCAGGCGCTCGAAGAGGCGTCGCTCCGCTTCCGGGCTGCCGCCCATGTAGCGCTCGTAACTCTGCTGGTGCTGTCCGGTGTCGGCCATCGGGCGCCTCTTCCTTCGCACGGCTGGGCTGCGCGGGACTGCGTGGGGCGGGACTGCGTACGGACGGGACTGCGTACGGGACAGGGGGCAGGCAGACGCTACTGGCGGCGCCGGTCGGCCGCAGCGACGGTTCCCGCCTATGTGCGCGGCCGCCCCGGTACGTCGAACAGGCGGGCGGGCCAGGGTGTTTGGGCCCGTCGGCGGCGGTTCGCCGGGTGCGCCGTGCCGGGCCGGGCGGCCGCTTCACACCCCGTGTGAATCCCCGCTCCCCACCAGCCCCACGTGCGGGGCGGGCGCGGTGGCCGGGTCCCGTCGGGTGTCCGCCGTTCGGGAGCCGCCGAGTTGACGGTGCGCCGGGCCGGTGGTGTGCTCGCAGCTCCGGTGCGGCTCCCGCTCGTCGTGGGGGCGGCCACCGCTCGCCGTGGGGGGACGCCATGCGGGACGACTTCGCCAGGGGACCGGGCTTCGCCGAGCTGCGCCCGCTCAAGGAGCCCACCGCGGGCGGGCCCGGCGGCTTCCCCGTCCACAAGGATCTCGTGGAGCTGCTCGCCGCGGAGAAGGGGCCGCCCGAGACGGAGGGGCCCGTCCCGCACACCATGGCGACGTGCGCGGCGTACGCGTACGCGGGGGCCGGCCGGGTCGGCGACCCGGGCACCGTCGCCATGATCATGTCGAGGCTCGGTCTGGAGGAGAACCGCTGCCGGGTCTTCGAGCAGCGCGTCGACGCCATGTACATCGCATCGGCCGCCTATCTGATCCAGGACAAGGACCGGCGGGTGGTGATCCTCTGCTACCGCGGCACCCAGCCCGAGGACATCATCAGCATCCTCACGGACGCCGACGTGCGCCCCGAGACGCTCTCGGTAGAGCTGGCCGGCAGGCGCCACCAGGTCCACGCCGGTTTCTACCGCAACATGCGCGCCACCCGTCACCTCATCATGCAGGCCCTGGAGCGGGCGGCGCGCGGCGAGTCGGTCGATCCCACGGAGAAGGGCGTGCGCGGCGACGGCATGGAGGCGCTGTACATCACCGGGCACAGCCTGGGCGGCGCGATGGCCGCACTGATGGGCGTGGTCCTGACCCACGAGCCGCGCTACCACTCCGTCGCCGAACGCCTGCGGGCCGTCTACACCTTCGGCCAGCCGCTGCTCGGCGGCCCCGAGTTCGCCGAGGCCTGCGCGGCGGCGACCGACCACCGGGGCGAGCACGTCCTGCGCGACCGGCTCCTGCGCTACATCTTCGACCGTGACGTGGTGCCCGCGCTGCCGCCCCGGCCCGTCGGGCCGTACGCCCCCTTCGGCCGGGAGTTCCACTACCGCAGGCCGCGTGGGGTGCCGGAGGGGGCGATCGCCCTCGCCGCGGAGACGGCGATCGACGCGGTCTCGCTGCCGGGCGACCTGCTCCGCGGGCAGCTGCGCCGCAACGCGGGGCGGCGGGCGCGGGCCGCGGGGCGCGCGCTGTCCGAGCTCGCGCGCGGGCCGCGGGCGGGCGGCTGGGCCGAGGTGCACGACCCGGGCCTGCACTACCCGCAGATGGACAGCCTCGCGGGGCTCGCGGTGGTGGCACCGCTCGCGTTCTTCGCGGCGCGCCTCGCGCTGACGCGGACGATCCCGTTCACGTACTCCTTCGAGGACCACGGGCCCGGCCACTACGTCAACGCGCTGGCTCCGGAAGGGGCCGTCAGCGAGTACGGGGACGTGCTGTGACCGGCCCGGCGCGGTCCTGGCTCAGTCGATGAAGTCGCCGTCCACGTACAGCCACGAGCCGTCCACGCGCTCGAACCTGCTCTTCTCGTGCAGGGAGTCGGGGCGGCCGCTGTCGGTGTAGCGGGCCCGGAACGTCACCGTGCCGGTGGTGTGGAACGCGGAGCCCTCGGTGGTGTCCTCGATCTCCAGGCCGGTCCAGCGCATCGCCGGGTCGAACTCGACGCGGGGCGGCCGGGTCCGGGGGTGCCAGGTGCGGAGCAGGTATCCCTCGTCCCGTACGGCGAAGGCGCTGTAGCGGGAGCGCATCAGCTCTTCGGGGGTGCTCGCGGCGGTCTCGCCCCGGTGCAGCCTGCCGCAGCACTTCTCGTACGGCTGGGGGTGCCCGCAGGGGCAGGAGGTGGCGGCGGGGCGTCGGGCGCGTCGGGACATGGCGCCCATTGTCGCCGACGGGTGGCGGGCTTTTGATCTCAGGGCGCGAGGATGTCGAGTTCCTCCAGGGCGCCCAGCGCGATCTCCCGCGTCAGGGCCTCCGCGCGGACCGCGTCGCCCTCCCTGACCGCCTCGGCGACCTGGACGTGCAGGGTGACGGCGGGCGGGTCCGGGTCCTCGAACATGACCTGGTGTGCGGTACGTCCCGTCAGGACCTCGGCGACGACATCGCCGAGCCGGGCGAACATCTCGTTGCCGGAGGCGTTGAGGACGACCCGGTGGAAAGCGACGTCGTGCTTGAGGTAGCCCTCCAGCTGGTGTCCCCGGGAGTGGGCGACCATGCCGAGCGCGCACTCGGTGAGCTCCGCGCACTGCGCCGCCGTGGCGTACCGGGCGGCGAGCCCGGCGGCGACCGGCTCGACGGCGGACCGCAGGACGGTCAGGGAGCGCAGTTGCCGCGGCCGGTCGGCGCCGGCCAGCCGCCACCGGATGACCTGCGGGTCGTAGACGTTCCACTCCTCGGTGGGCAGCACGGTGACGCCCACGCGGCGCCGTGACGCGACGAGGTGCATGGACTCCAGGACCCGGACGGCCTCCCGCATCACGGAGCGGGACACCTCGAAGCGCTGGGCCAGCTCGTCCGTGCGCAACACGCTGCCCGGCGGATACTCGCCCGCGGTGATCGCGGGCCCGAGGCTTTCCAGTACGCGGGAGTGCAGCCCTCGGGCCTGTGCGGTCATGACGGAAGCCTACGAGGAGCAGGGCGTGAACAATAAGTCAGACTTTTATGTCACAGGCTCTTGAATTTGTCTGACCTAATGAGTTTCAGTGACGTGAACAACCGACCGATGTCGATGAAGACAGCGAGGCAGGACGCGATGCAGGAACGGCGCACCCCCCACGTCGTCGTAGTCATGGGCGTGGCAGGGACCGGCAAGACCACGATCGGCCCCCTGCTCGCGGACCGACTCGGCGTTCCGTACGCCGAGGGAGACGACTTCCACCCGCCGGAGAACATCCGCAAGATGTCGTCCGGAACGCCGCTCACCGACGACGACCGGTGGCCCTGGCTCGACGCGATCGGGTCCTGGGCGCACGGGCGGGCGGGGCTCGGCGGGGTGGTCAGCAGCTCGGCGCTGAAGCGGAGCTATCGGGACCGGCTCCGTGCGGCTGCCCCCGATGTCGTCTTCGTGCACCTCACCGGTGACCGGGCCCTCATCGAGGACCGGATGTCGCACCGGCAGGGTCACTTCATGCCGACGGCACTCCTCGACTCCCAGTTCGCCACGCTTCAGCCTCTCGGGGCGGACGAGGCGGGCGTCGACGTCGATGTCTCGGGTGACCCCGAGGAGATCGCCGGGCGGGCCTTTGAGGTTTTGTGGGCTTTCGATGAGGCGTTTTTTCTGGGGGTTGCTTGGGGTTGGTCCCGCCCACGTGGCGGAGCCGAGTAGGGAACACCCCCGCCCCCTTTCGGGCCCCACCCCCGCACCGCACCACCATCACGTACAAGGAAACCACCGTGACCCATCTCAGCGTCGAGATGTTGGCAGCGGACCCCGTCGAGCCGATCACCTCGGCGGGCCATGCCCAGCTGGGGATCGCCGTCCTCGCGGGCATCGCCGTCATCGTCCTGCTCATCACCAAGTTCAAGCTGCACGCGTTCCTCGCGCTGACCGTCGGGTCGCTCGCGCTCGGGGCCTTCGCGGGTGCCCCCCTCGACAAGGCCATCGCCAGCTTCACCGCCGGGCTCGGCTCGACGGTCGCGGGCGTCGGCGTGCTCATCGCGCTCGGCGCGATCCTCGGCAAGTTGCTCGCGGACTCCGGGGGCGCCGACCAGATCGTCGACACGATCCTCGCGAAGGCGGGCGGGCGCGCCATGCCGTGGGCGATGGTGCTCATCGCCTCCGTCATCGGCCTGCCGCTCTTCTTCGAGGTCGGCATCGTGCTGCTGATCCCGGTCGTCCTGATGGTCGCCAAGCGCGGCAACTACTCGCTGATGCGGATCGGCATCCCGGCCCTCGCCGGTCTGTCCGTGATGCACGGGCTCATCCCGCCGCACCCAGGACCGCTCGTCGCGATCGACGCGGTCAAGGCCAACCTCGGTGTCACGCTCGCGCTCGGTGTCCTCGTCGCCGTCCCGACGGTGGTCATCGCCGGGCCGCTGTTCTCGAAGGTCGCGGCGCGCTGGGTGGACGTTCCCGCCCCCGAGAAGATGATCCCGCAGCGTCCCTCGGAGGACCTGGAGAAGCGACCCGGCTTCGGCGCGACCGTGGCCACCGTGCTGCTGCCCGTCGTCCTGATGCTGGCCAAGGCGCTGGTGGATATCGTGGTCGACGACCCCGAGGCCACCGTGCAGCGGGTCTTCGACGTCATCGGGTCGCCGCTGATCGCGCTGCTCGCCGCGGTGATCGTGGGCATGTTCACGCTGGGCCGTGCGGCCGGGTTCACGAAGGACCGGCTCTCGACGACCGTCGAGAAGTCGCTCGCCCCCATCGCGGGCGTCCTGATGATCGTGGGCGCGGGCGGCGGCTTCAAGCAGACGCTCATCGACGTGGGCGTGGGCCAGATGATCCTGGACTTCTCCAAGGACTGGTCGATTCCGGCGCTGCTCCTGGCCTGGCTGATCGCGGTGGCGATCCGGCTCGCGACGGGTTCCGCGACGGTGGCGACGATCTCGGCGGCGGGCCTCGTCGCCCCGCTGGCCGCGGACATGTCGACCTCGCACACGGCCCTGCTCGTCCTCGCCATCGGTGCGGGCTCGCTGTTCTTCTCGCACGTCAACGATGCGGGGTTCTGGCTGGTCAAGGAGTACTTCGGCCTGGACGTCGGTCAGACGATCAAGACGTGGTCCGTCATGGAGACGATCATCTCCGTGGTGGCGGGCGGCCTGGTCCTGCTCCTTTCCCTGATCATCTAGCGCCCGGGCACCCCCGTACACCCGGGCACCCCCGAACATCCGGGCCCACCGGAACGTCTGCGGCCGCGCTGGTATCCAGCGCGGCCGCAGACGTTTGAGCCCGTCCGGCGATTGAGGACGAACCAGGCGGAGCTGGTGATCGACCGAGCCGGTGGTCGACCGAGCCCCGTGGAACCGCTACGCCCCCGGCGAGGAGGACGCCTTCTCGAGCTGGAACGCCTCGTTGCCCAGGCCGATCCTCGCGTGCGCCTCCGGGTTCTTGGCCCGCAGGATCGCCCCGTACACGACGCCGACCGCGGCCGCCAGGAAGATGATCCCCGGCAGCGCCCAGCTCAGTGCCGAGTCGGGGCCCGCGCCGACCAGGACGTCGAAGTCCTTGACGGTGTAGCCCGCGATGATCAGGAGGCCGACCGCGGCGAGCGCGGAGGCCGTGATGCGCCAGGCCTGGGCGCGCGCCGCGCCCCTGCGGGCGAAGAAGACGATGACGGCGACGGACGCCGTGGCCATCAGCAGGATCACACCGAGCGCGCCGATGTTGCCGCCCCACGTGAACAGGTGCAGGACGGGCGCGGTCGGGTCGCCCGCCTTGCCGTCGTCGGCGAGGGCGAAGCCGATCACGACCACGACGGAGACGACGGTCTGGAGCAGCGAGCCCGTGCCCGGCGCGCCCGTGGACGTGTTCGTGCGGCCGAACGCGGCGGGCAGCAGCCCCTCGCGGCCCATCGCGAACGCGTACCGCGCGACGACGTTGTGGAAGCTGAGGATCGCCGCGAACATGCCGGTCACGAAGAGGACGTGGAGCACGTCGGTGAAGGTGCCGCCGAGCCGGGACTCGGTGAGGCCGAAGAGGAGCCCCGCGCTCTGTTCCTGTGCCGCGGGAACGATGCCGGAGGGGCCCGCGGCGACGGTGAGCGCCCAGGAGCTGAGGGCGAAGAAGACGGCGACGAAGCCGACCGCGAAGAACATCACGCGGGCGACGACGACCTGCGGGCGGCTGGTCTCCTCCGCGTACACGGGGGCCTGCTCGAAGCCGGTGAAGGCCGCGATGCAGAAGCAGAGCGAGGTGGCCACGCCCGCGCCGGTGAGCGTGTCCGGGTTGAACGCGTGCAGCGACAGGCCCTCCTTGGCCGGGTCGACGACGGCGGCGATGTCGAAGATGACGACGAGCGCCACCTCGATGAGGAGCAGCACGCCGAGCACGCGCGCGTTGAGGTCGATCTTCATCCAGGCGAGGACCGCGACGACGGCGACGGCGACGAGGGCGGGGACCCACCAGGCGACCTCGACCTCGAAGTACGTCTGGAGGAGCCCGGACACCTCGAAGCCGAGCAGTCCGTAGAGGCCCGCTTGCAGGGCGCTGTAGGCGACGAGGGCGACCAGCGCGGCGCCCGCGCCCGCGGTGCCGCCGAGGCCGCGGGATATGTACGCGTAGAACGCGCCGGCGTTGTGCACGTGGCGGCTCATCTCGGCGTACCCGAGGCTGAAGAGGGCGAGGACGACGCCGAGGATGAGGAAGAGGAGCGGCTGTCCGACGATGCCCATCACGCCGTACGTGGTGGGCATGACGCCGGCGACGACCATCAGGGGCCCGGTCGCGGCGAGCACGGAGAGCAGCAGTCCCGCGGTGCCGAGCCGGCCCGCGCGCAGCGCCTGCTCCTGTCCCTTGTACGTGCTGATCCCGGTGCCGCTCGCTGGGTCGCTGGGGGATCTGGTTCCGCTCGGGCTCGAACTTCCCGTCGCCATGGCGCGGTCGTCCTTTCGGGGATCTTCAGGGATCTTCAGGGGTGTTCAGGGGCTTTCAGGGGTTTCGGAGAGTCGGAGAGTGCTTCAGGCCGAGCCGAACGCGGCGGCCCGTGCCGCGGTGAACGCCGCGTACGGGTCCCGGTCCGGGTACGACCAGGGGGCGGGGGTCGCGTGCCGTCCGATGCGGTGGAAGAGCGCGGCGGCTTCGGCCGCCCTGCCCTCGCAGGACTTCGCGTGGGCAAGGAAGTTGAGGTCGACGTGGCAGCGGGGGTGGCCGGGCTCGTCGGGCGTCTCCCACTCCAGCCACCAGTCGAAGGCTGCTTTCATGACGCCGCGGGCGCGGCGCCCGACCCAGTGCCCGGACGCGGCCGGGTCGGCGGTCTCCAGGCCCGCGTGGGCGAGGACGCGGTAGCGCTCGGCGTGCGCGACGACGGGCAGGACGGCGAGCGGCGAGTCGGCGGGTGCCTGTTCGGCGGCCCAGGACGCGAAGTCGTAGACCTCGTGCATCGGGTCCTGGCCCGCGCCGGGGCGCCGCTCGGCGAGGCGGGCCACCATCAGGTGGTGGGCGTGGTGGTGTTCGGGGTGGCGGTGCCTGATCTCGTCGAAGAGGCGCACGACGTCCTCCTCGTGGCCCAGCGCGCGTTCGAGGATGAGCAGCGCGAGCCACGGCGTGGGGTCGGCGGGCACGCGGGCCGCGGCCTCGCGGCACCGTTCGCGTACCTTGCCCGAACGTTCCTTCCCGCGCAGCGCCTTGTGCACGGCGGCGAAGGCGAGCAGCACTTCCGCGTCGTGGCTCTCGGGCTCGGCGAGCCGCCAGTCGCGCGCCCACGCGGTGGTGGTGGGTTCCTGCGCGAGCACGTCGAAGCGGTGGCCCCTGCGGTCCCAGTCGTCACCGGTGGCGGCGAGCAGAGCGCGGGCCTCGGTCCAGCGGCCCTGCGCCAAGGCCGCCCGCGCGGCGACGAGTTCGGCGTCGTCGAGTGCGGCGTCGAAGGCGTGCTCCGCGGCCTTCTTGCGGGAACGGCCCAGTGGGGGCGGGGGTGGTGACACCGCGGGACGTCCTCCCCGAGGCGGCTTGCGTTCGGATGATCACGCACAGCAAAGCGGTAGGCACTGCTCCACGTCAAGGCCCGGTGGCCTCAGCACCTTCACCAACTCATTTCAGAATCCGCAGACTTCATCCGTCACCCGGGCGAACTCCCCTACCTCTCCGCGCCGGAGAAACACTCGAATCACGCTTGGGTCATCCGCAGGCCGCGCTCACTTCACCGCGCGGGCGGCGGCGCGGCCCGCCGTGCGGCCCGAGAAGAGACAGCCGCCGAGGAAGGTTCCCTCGAGCGAGCGGTAGCCGTGCACTCCCCCGCCGCCGAATCCGGCGGCCTCCCCGGCCGCGTACACGCCCGGCAGCGGTTGGCCGCCCTCGGTCAGGACGCGCGAGGAGAGGTCGGTCTCCAGACCGCCGAGCGTCTTGCGGGTGAGGATGTTGAGACGGACGGCGACGAGCGGGCCCGCCTTCGGGTCGAGGATGCGGTGCGGTGCCGCGGCCCGGATGAGACGGTCGCCGAGGAACGTGCGGGCGCCGCGGACGGCCATCACCTGGAGGTCCTTGGTGAACGGGTTGGCGATCTCGCGGTCACGCGCGGCGATGGTGCGGCGCAGGGTGTCCTCGTCGATCAGCGGCTTCTCGGTGAGCGCGTTCATGCCGCGCACGAGGGCGCCCAGGTCGTTCTCCACGACGAAGTCGGCGCCGTGGTCCATGAACGCCTTGACGGGTCCTGGCACTTCGGCGCGCGCCCGGTCGATGACGCCGCGCACGGACTTGCCGGTCAGGTCGGGGTTCTGCTCCGAACCGCTGAGGGTGAACTCCTTGCCGATGATGCGCTGGTTGAGCACGAACCACGTGTAGTCGTGCCCGGTCCTCATGATGTGTTCGAGGGTGCCGAGCGTGTCGAAGCCGGGGAACAGCGGCACGGGCAGCCGGTCGCCGCGCGCGTCGAGCCAGAGCGAGGAGGGGCCCGGCAGGATGCGGATGCCGTGCCGGTCCCAGATGGGGTTCCAGTTCTGGATGCCCTCGGTGTAGTGCCACATGCGGTCGCGGTTGATCAGGTGCGCGCCCGCGTCCTCGGCGATGCCGAGCATGTGGCCGTCCACGTGGGCGGGGACGCCGGAGATCATCTTCTGGGGCGGGGTGCCGAGCCGCTCGGGCCAGTTGGCGCGGACGAGGTCGTGGTTGCCCCCGATGCCGCCGGAGGTGACGATCACCGCCTGGGCCCGGAACTCGAAGTCGCCGGTGACCACGCGGCTGCTCGCCTCGCCCCGCTCGACGGCCGACGGTTCGAGCACCTCGCCGGTGACCGTGTCGACGCTGCCCGCGCTGCGCGAGAGCCCCGTGACGCGGTGCCGGAACCTCAGCTGGACGAGGCCGCGCGCCACCCCGGCCCGCACCCGCCGCACGAACGGCGCGAGCAGCCCGGGGCCCGTGCCCCAGGTGATGTGGAAGCGGGGCACCGAGTTGCCGTGGCCCTGCGCGTCGTAGCCGCCGCGCTCCGCCCAGCCGACGACGGGGAAGAACCGGACGCCCTGCCCGTGCAGCCAGGACCGCTTCTCGCCGGCCGCGAAGTCGACGTACGCCTCCGCCCACTTGCGCGGCCAGTGGTCCTCCGGCCGGTCGAACGCCGCCGTCCCCATCCAGTCCTGGAGGGCGAGCGCGTGCGAGTCCTTGATCCGCAGCCGCCGCTGCTCGGGCGAGTCGACGAAGAACAGACCACCGAAGGACCAGTGCGCCTGACCGCCGATCGCGTGCTCGGGCTCCTGGTCGACGAGGATGACCCGGCGGCCGGCGTCGACGAGTTCCGCGGTCGCCGCGAGTCCGGCGAGCCCTGCCCCGATCACGATCACATCTGCGTCGTACGCCATTGAGGTCGTCCTCCTCGACAGGGTCCCGGACAAGGTCCCGGACTGGGCCCGCAACGTTACTGGTGGGTCATCTCACGCTCAGGTCAGATCCTGGATAGCGGAGTGACGGACGTCAACCGACAGGGCGAGACAGTTCGTCAAGCGACGGTGCGCGCCGCGTGCGGCCGGCGGCTATCGTCGGCCTGATCCCCCGCCCATCGTCGGCCCGATCCCCTGTCCCCCTCCGCTTCGTCTGTCTGGTGCGTGACGTGTCGGTCCTGGTTCTCGTCCTCGCCGTCGGCGCCGCCTGCTGCCTCGGCGTCGGCTTCGTCCTCCAGCAGAACGCGGCGCGCCACGCCCCGCTGGGCGACTTCCTCTCGCCGCGGCTGCTGCTCGACCTGGTGCGGGTGCCCCGGTGGCTCGCCGGGATCGGCCTGATGGTGTGCGGCATGGCCCTCGGCGCGGTCGCCCTCGGGCGCGGCGAGGTCTCGCTCGTCGAGCCGCTCCTCGCCACGAATCTCCTCTTCGCCCTCGGCCTCTCCCGCTTCCGGACGAAGCAGCCACTGGGCCGCCAGGGCTGGGCGGGGCTCGCGCTGCTCGCGGGCGGCGTCACGGCGTTCATCGTGGCCGGTGAGCCGCGGGGCGGCGAGGCGGTGACCGATCCGGCGCGGCACTGGCTGATCGTCGGGGTGATGGTCGGCGGGGCGCTGCTCCTGACGGCGTACGCGAAGAAGTCCCGCCTCCACGCCGCGCCCGTGCTGCTCGCGGTCGCGGCCGGGCTGCTGTACGGGGTGCAGGACGCGTTGACGCGGGTCAGCGGGCAACGGTTCGCCGCGGGCGGGTTCACGGAGCTGCTCGGCGGCTGGCAGCCGTACGGGGTGCTCGTGCTCGGCGTGGTGGGCCTCGTCCTCGTGCAGAGCGCGTTCGAGACGGCGCCGCTGCGGATGTCGCTGCCCGCGCTGACGGCGGCGCAGCCGCTGGCCGGCATCGCCTGCGGCGTCGGCTTCCTCGGCGACCGGCTGCGCACGGACACGGGCGCGCTGGCCTGGGAGGCGGCGGGGCTCGCGGCGATCGTGGCGGGGGTGGTGCTCTTGGGGCTGCACCCCGCGATGCCGGGGGCTGGGCGCGGGCCCGAACGGATCCCTTCCGTCACCTTGCGCGGCTGACCCCCGGCGGGCGCCCGGCAGATCACCGGCTTCGCGGAGTTCGTCCTCAAACGCCGGACGGGCTGGAATCCCCTCGCTCGCCTTTTAATAATGGCCAGCATTAACATGGCCGCATGGCCAGAACCTCAGGTCCCGGGACCCGGGAGAAGCTCATCCGTGCCGGCGAAGAGGTCTTCGCCGCTCAGGGCGTGGACGGGGCCCAGCTGCGGGACATCGTGCGGATCGCGGGGCAGAGCAACCCGTCCGCAGTCCAGTACCACTTCGGCTCACGCGCCGGGCTCCTCGACGCCGTGATGGCCGCCCGCCAGCACCGCACCGAGCAGGTCCTCACCGCCGAGCTCGCCCGCGCGGGCGACGCCCCCGGCCTGCGCGGACTCCTCACCGCCCTCGTCCGCACCGAGGCCACCGAGCTCCGCACCGAGCGCGGGCGCCGCTGCCTGCGGATCTCCGCCCAGCTCAGCCACGAGAGCGGCGTCCGCACCCGTACCCCGCACCCCACCCTCGACGGCACCGTCTACTGGACGCTGATCGGGCGGATCGAGGACTGTCTCGTCGCCCTCGCCCCCGCCCTGCCCGAGCCGCTCCGCCTGGAACGGCTCGACCTCGCGCTCACCTTGGTCGGCGCCGCACTGGGCGACCGCGCACGCCAGTACCTGGCCGGCACCACCCCACTGACCGGCGAGGACGTCTTCCTGGCCGATCTCGTCGAGACCACCGCAGCGCTGCTGCGGGCCCCGCATCCCACCCCTGGAGACACCGCATGAGCCAGCACGACCTCACCGGCCGCACCGTCATCGTCACCGGCGCCGCGCGCGGCCTCGGCGCGGAGGCCGCCCGCCAGGCCGTCGCCGCGGGCGCCCACGTCGTCCTCACCGACGTGCTCGCGGACGAGGGCAGGGCCACCGCCGCCGAACTCGGCGAGCACGCCCGGTTCGCGCACCACGACGTGACGTCGGAGGAGGACTGGCAGCGCGTGGTCGACCTCGCCGTCACCGAGTTCGGCGGCGTGCACGGCCTGGTGAACAACGCCGGGATATCCACCGGCCAGTTCCTGGAGGCGGAGTCCGTCGAGCACTTCCGCAAGGTCCTCGACATCAACCTCACCGGTGTCTTCATCGGCATGAAGACCGTCGTGCCCGCCATGAAGGAGGCGGGGGGCGGTTCCATCGTCAACATCTCGTCGGCCGCCGGTCTGATGGGCCTCGCCCTCACCGCGGGCTACGGCGCGTCCAAGTGGGGTGTGCGCGGCCTCACCAAGATCGGCGCGGTGGAGCTCGGCACGGCCCGCATCCGCGTCAACTCGGTCCACCCCGGCATGACGTACACCCCGATGACCGCCCAGGTCGGCATCGAGAAGGGCGAGGGCAAGTACCCCAACACCCCGATGGGCCGGGTCGGCGAGCCGCACGAGATCGCGGGCGCCATGGTCTTCCTGCTCTCCGACGCCGCCTCCTACGTCACGGGCGCCGAGCTCGCCGTCGACGGCGGCTGGACGGCGGGGCCGACCGTGAAGTACGTCATGGGGCAGTGACCCCCTCCGGCCGCGTCGAGCAGGAGTGGGGTTGGATGGGGCGCATGACTGCCGCCGGCGGACCCGCGCCCGACCCCAGCGAAGAGATGATCACCATCGTCGACGAGAACGACGAGGTGGTCGGCGAGGCCCCGCGCGGTGAGGCGTACGCGCGCGGGCTGCGCCACCGCTGCACGTTCATCCTGGCGCGCGACGCCGAGGGGCGCGTCTTCGTGCACCGCCGCACCCCGACCAAGCTCGTCTTCCCCTCGCTGTACGACATGTTCGTCGGCGGCGTGGTCGGGGCCGGGGAGTCCTACGACGACGCGGCGCTGCGCGAGGCGGAGGAGGAACTCGGCGTCCACGGACTGCCGCGCCCCACGCCGCTGTTCAAGTTCCTATACGACGACGGCGCAGGCAAGACCTGGTGGTCCTACCTCTACGAAGTCCGCTGCGAGCTGCCCGTGCGGCCGCAGGTCGAGGAGGTCGCCTGGCACGCGTTCGTCACGGAGGACGAACTGGAGCGGCGGCTCGACGACTGGGAGTGGGTGCCGGACGGACTCGCCGCCTACCACCGCCTGAGGGCCTTCCGCGCGGCTTGATCGACACGGCCTATGGTGCGGCCGTGAGCAATTTCGTACAGAGCCTGAAGCTGTGGTTCGCGCCCGAGCGGATCCGCGAGGACGGCGACACCCCCGACTACCGCTTCTCCCTCGCCAACGAACGCACCTTCCTCGCCTGGCTGCGCACCGCGCTCGCGCTGATCGGCGGCGGCTTCGCCGTGGACCAGTTCCTGCCGGACCTGCGCTGGGGGTGGCGGGTCGGGCTCGCGCTCGCGCTGCTCGCGTCGGGTGTCCTCTGCTCGCTGCGCGCGGTCAACCACTGGGTGCGCTGCGAGCGGGCCATGCGGCGCGGCGAGGACCTGCCGCCGAGCCGCTTCCCGACGGTGCTGAGCCTGGCGGTCGCGGTGGTCGCGCTGGCCATGGTGGTGGTCGTGCTGTTCGGGTGGGAGGGGTGACGCGGGCGGCCGGGCCAGGGGCCGCGCAGCTCCGTGACCCCGGGCTCCAGCCGGAGCGCACCCGTCTCGCGTGGCGGCGTACGACCCTGTCGTGCACGGTGGCCGCGGTGCTCGCCGCCCGCGCGGTCCTGCACGACGGGGCCACGGCGTTCGGCGTGCTCGCCTGCGCCCTGTGCCTGCTGCTCTGGCTCGGCTTCCTGGCGGTGGCCCACCGCCGGATGGTCACGCTGACGGCGCCCCGGCCCCGGGCGATGTCGCCGCGGGCGGCGCGGGCGGCGGCGCTGTGCACGTTCGCGCTGGCGGTGTGCGCGGTGGTGATGCTCCTCTGAGGAGCGGCTCACCCCATGGCTCCCGCCCCATGGCTCCCGCCCCGTGACTCCCGCCCCCCCTGGCTCCTCCGCTGCTCAGTCCCCCCAGTCCACCGTCACCACGATCTTCCCCCTCGTCCGGCCCTCCTCGCTCAGCCGGTGCGCTTCGGCCGCCTGCTCCAGCGGGAACGTCTTGTCCACGTGGACGGTCACGACGTCCTGCTCGGCGAGTTCGGCCAGGCGCTGGAGGTCCGCCGCGACGGGACGTACGAAGCAGTAGTGGCCGCCCAGACCGATCACCCCGCCGTCCGCGATGGACGCGAGGCGACCGCCGGGCGAGAGGAGTTCCGCGGACGCCCTCAGCGTGTCGCCGCCCACCGTGTCGAACGCCGCGTCGACGCCCTCTGGGGCCAGTCCGCGGACCCGGTCCACCAGACCGTCCCCGTACGTGACCGGCTCGGCACCCAGCTCGCGCAGGAAGTCGTGGTTGCGTTCGCTCGCGGTGCCGATGACGCGGGCGCCCGCGTGCCGGGCCAGCTGCACGGCGATCGAGCCGACGCCGCCCGCCGCCGCGTGCACGAGGACGACGTCGCCCTCGGTGACCTCCAGCGCCTGGTTGACGACCTGGTACGCGGTAAGACCGGCGAGCGGCAGCCCCGCGGCCTCCTCGAACGTGAGGTTGCGCGGCTTGCGGGCGAGGGTGCGGATCGGCGCGGCGACGTACTCCGCGAACGTGCCGCGGGAGAGGAAGTCCTCGCGCACGTAGCCGATGACCTCGTCCCCCACCGCGAACTCCGGTGCCGCGGCGCCCGGTTGGACGACCACGCCGGAGACGTCCCAGCCGGGGATCACGGGGAAGACCGGGTCAAGGAGGCCGTCGAGGTGCCCCTCCCTGCACTTCCAGTCGACGGGGTTCACTGCGGCGGCACGGACCTTCACCAGGACGGAGTCGGGGCCGACCTTGGGGTCGCGCACCTCTCCGTACTCGAGGACTTCGGGCCCGCCGTAGCTGCGGTAACTGATCGCCTTCATGAGGGGTCGCCTTCGCGGAGGTCAGGGGAAACACCGACGAGACTGACAAGACTCGCATAAAGGAAATAAAGGGGCATCGGGGGCTAGCCTGAGAGGGTCAACCCCTCCCCTGAGCCACAGAAGGTGCGCGCCATGACCACCCTCCACCACGAACACCCGGTGCACGACCACGTCCACGGCCCGGCCTGCGGCCACCCGGAGGTGCCGCACGGCGACCACGTCGACTACGCGCACGACGGCCACCTGCACCGACTGCACTCCGACCACTACGACGAGTGCGAGCCGACCGGCCACACCGCGCACCAGGGCCACGACCACCGGCACGGGGACGGCTGCGGCCACGACTCCGTGACGCACGGCGACCACGTCGACTATCTGCACGACGGTCACCGGCACGCGTCGCACGACGGGCACTGGGACGACCACTGAGGCATCCGCCCGGCGCCCGGCCCGCGCCCCACGACGGGGCGCGGTAGCCTCTGGACGGCATACCGACTGGTCGGCATCATGGGGTGGCACGCCACCACGCAGTGGCCCACCACCACGCCGATCAGGAGCGAAGATGAGCTCAGACCACCCGCCGGGCCTCGACCTCGACCAGTTGCGCGGCCACCTCGACCGCGAGCGGCCCGGCCTGGTCGGCGGCCCGCTCTCCGCCCGGCTCATCGAGGGCGGACGGTCGAACCTCACGTACGCCGTCACCGACGGTACGTCGCGCTGGGTGGTCCGGCGCCCCCCGCTGGGCCACGTCCTCGCCACCGCGCACGACATGAAGCGCGAGCACCGCGTGATCGCGGCGCTGCACCCGACGGACGTGCCGGTGCCCGCACCCGTGCTGCTCTGCGAGGACGAAGCCGTCATCGGGTCGCCGTTCTACGTGATGGAGTTCGTGGACGGGACCCCGTACCGCACCGCCGAGGAACTCGCGCCGCTCGGCCCCGTGCGCACCCGTGACGCGGTGCTCGGCCTCGTCGACACCCTCGTCGACCTGCACGCCGTCGACCCGGCGGCCGTCGGGCTCGGCGACTTCGGGCGGCCCGAGGGCTTCCTCGACCGGCAGCTGCGCCGCTGGGGCAAGCAGCTCGACGCGTCCCGCAACCGCGAGCTCGCCGGCATCGACGAGCTGCACGCGGCGCTCGGACGCTCGCTCCCCGTCTCCCCCGCGCCCACCGTCGTCCACGGCGACTACCGCCTGGACAACGTCCTGATAGGCGACGACGACCGGATCAGGGCCATCCTCGACTGGGAGATGTCCACGCTCGGCGATCCCCTCACCGACCTGGGCCTGCTCGTGATGTACAGCGCCAAGCTTGAGGTGCCCGACTCCCCCGTCAGCACCACGGCGGGCGCGCCGGGCCACCCGGACCCGGCCGAGCTGATCGAGCGGTACGCCGCTCGCTCGGGGCGCGACGTGTCGGCCGTCTCCTGGTACACGGCGTTCGCGTGGTTCAAGCTCGCCGTGATCCTGGAGGGCATCCACTACCGCTACACGCTGGGGCAGACGGTCGGCGCGGGCTTCGACCGGATCGGCGAACTGGTGCCCGTGTTCATCCGGCACGGCCTGACAACTCTTCAGGAAGGCTGATCCTCCGTGGACTTCGCATTCGACGCCCGTACCGAAGAGCTGCGCGGCAAGCTGCTCGCCTTCATGGACGAGCACGTCCACCCGGCCGAGGCCGTCGCCGACGAACAGCGGGCCGCGCTCGCCTCGCCGTGGGACACGCCCGCCGTGGTCGAGGAGTTGAAGGCCGAGGCGCGCAGGCGGGGACTGTGGAATCTCTTCTTCGTGGACCAGCACAGCCTGTCCGACGCGGAGCACGGTGCGGGACTGACGAACCTCCAGTACGCGCCGCTCGCCGAGATCACCGGCCGCTCCCCGCAACTCGCCCCCACCGCGCTGAACTGCGCCGCGCCCGACACCGGCAACATGGAGGTGCTCGCGCAGTTCGGCACCGAGGCGCAGCGGAAGCAGTGGCTGGAGCCGCTGCTCGCCGGTGAGATCCGCTCGGCGTTCGCGATGACCGAGCCTGAGGTCGCCTCCTCCGACGCCACGAACATCACGACGCACATCGAGCGCGAGGGTGACGAGTACGTCATCAGCGGGCGCAAGTGGTACATCTCCGGGGCGATGAACCCGGACTGCAAGGTCTTCATCGTGATGGGCAAGACCGACCCCGAAGGCGCGGACATCCGCCGCCAGCAGTCGATGGTGCTCGTCCCGCGCGACACCCCCGGGCTCGAAGTGCGGCGCGCCATGCGGGTGTACGGCTACGAGGACCACTACCACGGCGGTCACGCCGAGGTCGTCTTCGACCGCGTTCGCGTCCCCGTGTCGAACCTGATCGGCGAGGTGGGCGGCGGCTTCGCCATCGCGCAGGCGCGGCTCGGCCCGGGCCGCATCCACCACTGCATGCGGCTGATCGGCATGGCGGAGCGCGCCATCGAGCTGATGTGCCGGCGGGCCGTGTCGCGTACGGCGTTCGGGAAGCCGCTCGCCCAGCAGGGGGTCGTGCAGGAGTGGATCGCGGACGCGCGGGTCGCCGTCGAGCAGCTGCGCCTCCTGGTCCTGAAGACGGCGTGGCTGATGGACACCGTCGGCAACAAGGGCGCGCACACGGAGATCCAGTCCATCAAGATCGCGACGCCGCGCGCGGTGGTGGACATCCTCGACCGCGCGGTGCAGCTGCACGGCGCGGGCGGCGTCAGCCAGGACTTCCCGCTGGCGGAACTCTGGGCGGCGGCGCGGACGCTGCGGTTGGCGGACGGGCCGGACGAGGTGCACCAGCGCTCTCTCGCCCGGCGCGAACTGAAGCGGTACGTGTAGCGCCCCTTAGGGGCGCGGGGAACTGCGCGCTCAGCCCCCACCGGGGCGCAGTCGCGTCTGCCGCGGCGGGTCGTACGGCGAGTGCGGCTCGTCGTGGGCCGCTCGCGCAGTTCCCCGGGCCCCTTACGGGGCCCGCAGTGCCCTCAGGAGGAGGTCCGCCAGGTGGTCGGCGACCTGCTGCGGGGTGAGCGGGCCCTCCGGCCGGTACCACGTGGACAGGTGGTGGACTGAGCCGAAGTGGTAGTCCACCACCAGGTCCGCCGGAGTCGCCGTGGAGAAGACGCCCGACTCCTGGCCCTCCTCGATGAGGGCGCGGAAGCGCTCGTGGTAGCGGCGCCGCTCCGCCCGGACCTGCTTGTTCTTCTCCGGGCCGAGATGGTGCATGGAGCGGAAGAAGATCGACGCGTCGTCGAGGTTGTCGATGGTGCTGACCACGACGTCGGCCGCGGCGTCGCGGACCCGGTCGGCGACCGGCGCGTCCGCGTCGGCGATGGCGTCGAGCCGCTCCTGCTGGACGCGGAGCAGCCGGGCGTAGACCTCGTGGAGCAGGTCGTCCTTGGAGCCGAAGTAGTGGTAGAGCGCGCCCTTGGTGACGCCGGCCGCCTCCACGATCTCCTGGACCGACGTGCGGTCGTAGCCCTGGTCGGCGAAGAGCCTGGTGGCGGCGGCGAGGAGTCGCTGCGGGACGGGCGTGCCGTCACCGTCCGTCGTTCTGGCCACTGCCGCCACCTGCCTTTCGCGTCACTTGCTGTCGGTCGGGCGGGAACGCAGTTCCCGCCGGAGGATCTTCCCACTTGTCGTCTTCGGCAACTCCTCCAGTACCTCGACCGCGCGCGGATACTTGTACGCGGCGAGCCGCTCCTTGCAGTACGCGGTCAGGTCGTCGGGGCCGGTGTCGCTGCCGGGACGGAGGCTGACGTACGCCTTCACGGTCTCGCCGCGGTAGCTGTCGGGGACGCCGACGACGGCCGCCTCGCGGACGGCGGGGTGGGTGTAGAGGACGTCCTCGACCTCGCGGGGCCACACCTTGAAGCCGGACGCGTTGATCATGTCCTTCTTGCGGTCGACGACGTAGAGCCAGCCCGCCGGGTCCATGAACCCGATGTCCCCGGTGCGCAGTTCCCCGTCGGGGAAGGCCTCGGCGGTGGCGTCGGGGCGCTGCCAGTAGCCCGGGACCACCTGGGGGCCGTGGACGACGATCTCGCCGTGCTCCCCGAACGGCACCTCCTCGCCGAGGTCGTCCAGGATGCGTACGACCGTCTCGGGGCCCGGGACGCCGACGGCGAGGGTGCCGGAGACCGGGTCGACGGGCGCCTCCTGGCCCGGTGGCACGGAGGCGCAGGGGGCGGTGCACTCGGTGAGGCCGTAGCCGTTGTGCAGGTAGGGGCCGAAGGAGGCGCGGAACTTCTCGACGAGGGCCGGGGGCAGCGGCGCGCCGCCTGAGGAGATCATCGCGAAGGAGTCGAAGTGGGCGCGGGTCACCGAGGGGTGGGCGGCGAGCGCCATGAAGGCGGTGGAGGGGCCGACGGTGTACGCGGGCCGGTGCTCGGCGAAGGCGTCGAGGACCACTCCGGCCTCGAAGCGGTAGGCGAGCGCGAGCGTGCCCGCGTTGGCGATGCAGGCGGCGACCTGCGCGACCATGCCGGTGATGTGGAAGAGCGGCGCCATCGCGAAGTAGCAGGCGCCTTCCGGTATGCCGGATCCGGTGCGCTGGCGTTCCGCGTTGTAGGTGATGTTGCCGTGGGTGTTCATGGCGCCCTTGGGGGTGCCGCTGGTGCCCGAGGTGTAGCTGATCAGCGCCACGTCGGAGGGGGCGAGGGCGCGGTCGGCCGGGGCGGGGAGTCCCTGGCGCGCGACGGCGATCAGGTCTTCGGCGTCGGCGGCGACGGGCAGGCGTTCGAAGTCGAGGACCCTGGTGTCGTTGCGGGTCTGCAGGTCGAGCTGGCAGGCGGTGAGGACGACACGGACCGGCGAGTCGGCGGCGGTGTCGCGCAGGTACGTCTCCCAGGCGCGGTCGGAGCAGATCAGCGCGGTCGCCCCGGCGTCGGCGAGGACGTGCTTGACCTCCGCCGTCCGGTACATGGGGTTGACGGGGACGACGGTGGCGCCGGCCTTCCAGGCGCCGAGGAGCGCGAGCACGAAGTGCGGGGTGTTCTGCAGGAGGATCGCGACGCGGTCGCCGCGGGCGACGCCCCGCGCGGCGAGGTGGCCCGCCACGGAGTCGCTGAGGGCGTCGGTCTCGCGGTAGGTCAGACAGCCGTCGAAGTAGGCGAGCGCGGTGTGTTCGGGGGCCCGTGCGACGGCGGCGCGGAACGCGTCGGGCACGGAGGGCGCGGGGTGCACGGGAGCGCGCTGGGCGTCGTTGAGCCGGGCCAGCCAGGGCTTGGCCGCGTACGGGGAACCGGTGGGCATGGGGTCGTTCACCGCCGCTCGCGTGGCGTCGTTCGTGGAGTCGTTCACCGCTCGTTCTCCTCCCACTTCCGCTGGATGTGGTTCATGCCCTTCAGCCACTTGTCGGGGGTCTCGGCGCGGGCCCGGTAGAACGCGGCGACCTCGGGGTGCGGCAGGACCAGGAAGCGGTCCTCGGCCATGCCGGCGAAGAGCGCGGCGGCGACGTCGTCCGGCTCGATGGCGGTGGGGGTGAGCACGAGGTCCCCCGCGGTGCCGGTGGCGGCGAGCATGTCGGTACGGACGCCCTGCGGGCAGATCGCGTGGACCTTGATGCCGCGGTGGCGGTACGTGAGGGAGAGCCACTCGGCGAAGGCGTACGCACCGTGCTTGGTGACGCTGTAGGGCGCGGCGCCGATCATGGTGAGCAGGCCGGCGGCGGAGACGGTGGAGACGAAGCGGCCGCTGCCGCGCTCCAGCCAGTCGGGGAGCAGCGCGTGGGCCGCCCGCACGTGAGCCATCACGTTGACGTCCCAGGCCGCGGCCCAGACCTCCTCGGGCGCGGCCTCGCTGCCGCCGGAGCCGAGCCCGGCGTTGGCGCAGTACACGTCGACGGTGCCGCCGAGCGCCTCGCGGGCCTCGGGCACGATCGTGGACGCGTCGCCGGGCACCGCGATGCCGCCGATCTCGTCGGCGACGGCCTTCGCCTTGGTGCCGTCGAGGTCGTTGACGACGACGCGCGCCCCTTCGGCGGCGAAGCGGCGGGCGAGCGCGGCCCCGATGCCGCCCCCTCCGCCCGTGACGACGACTCCCTTGTCCAGCAGGGTTTCCACGATCGTTCTCCTTCGGCCCGCGGCTCGGCTTCGCTGGCAGACTAACCAGTCGGTATGTCGCGGCGAAAGAGGGGCGGAGGGCCGGATCGCGGGTCCCGCGGGACCCTGGGGAGCCCGAGAACGTGTCTTCAAAGTCGTGGCGCGGGCTGATGGGTCTTGTGAGTCGCCGCTATGGAGGGAGCCCGTGAGGGCGGGAGAAATGATTCACCCGACCGGACAGCCGCTTATGCATAACAATTCAGTGCGGTTCTAAATGGCCGTACGCCGCCGGAAGAACGCACCGCCATCGATAAACAGAAGAGCATACCCTCGGAGCCGCACGCAAAGACCCCGTCAAGCGGCAGAGGGGAACGCGCCCAGGTGAGGCATTTCAGTACTGCCTATTTGCCGCATAAGGGGGGCGCACGCGCGCACTCACTGCGCTGCCCTTCACGCCCCGCGTGAGCCCCCTGTACGCCCCCTGTCCGCCTCGCCATCCAGTGCAAGCGTTGTGATGTTGCCCCTTTCGTACTTATGTGGGTTCCGTGGATTCGACCGCTCACGGTCCCGAGATGGACATCTAATTGAATTCGCCGCACATCTTTTCCTCTGTGCGTATCGCCCTCGAAAAAGGGAGAATTATTATGACGTACGAGCGTCCCACGCTCACCAAGGTCGGCAATTTCCGCAAGGTGACCGGGATCAAGGACCACGGCCCCAAGGACATCCTCGGCGGCAAGCAGCTCCTCTGATCGGGCACGGCCCCGGCCGTTGACGGTCATGGGTCGCAAGACGTGTGCGCCGGCCTGAGCCCAGGCCGGCTGTCGGGTGGTGGCGTCCAGCCGCCACCCGATCCTCTGCCCCGGGCGCTACTTCACCGCCGACCAAAGGCCGTTGCTCATGGATGCGCTCCTCTCCCTCCAGGCCGCACCCGCCTGGTTCATCGCCTTGCCCGACACTGCCGCGGCCGCGCCCCTCGCCACCAGAGCACATCCCTACGCCTCCCGGAGGCTCTCCCACGCCTCCGGACGGCCCTGGCTGCTGGGCCGCTGGGAGGAGCGGACGGCCGTCGTGGGGCGGTGCGGCAGCACACGCATCGCTGTGATCGGGGAGCACGATGTCACCGAGCAGGATCTGGAACAGGACGCCGCGGCGGTCGGCTCCGCCTCGTCGGCGGCCCTGGACCGCGCCGCACGCCGACCGGGCAGCTTCCATCTGGTGGCCAGTGGCGGCGGCCGGGTGTGGGTGCGGGGCGGCGTCGTGAACCTGCGGCGCGTGTTCCACACCGACACCGCGACCTTCGGCCACGGCCCCGTCAGCGTGGCTTCTGACCGGGCCGACGTACTCGCCGAACTGATCGACGCCGACCTCGACGAACGCCGGATCGCCCTCGAACTACTCACCTCGAGCGTGCCGTACCCGCTGTCGGAGCCCCCGTTGTGGCGAAGCGTGCGGGCCGTACCCGCAGGCCACTGCCTGACCCTCGAGGCCGACGGCCGGGCCGCCACCAAGCAGTGGTGGTCACCGCCCGACCCCGTCACCCCCCTCGCCGAGGGCGCCCGACGCCTGCGAGAGGCGCTCACCGAAGCGGTCGGGGTACGCACCCGCGGGCGCGAGTTGGTGACGGCGGATCTGGGCGGCCTGGACTCCACCGCCCTGTGCTGTACGGCAGCCCACAGCGATACCAAGGTCGTCGCGTACACCGCCGCCCTGCACGACGAGTCCGGCGGCGACGTGTACTGGGCCCGGCGCACCGTCCAGGAACTCGAAGCCATCGAGCACCACGTCGTACCGGCTCAGGACACGGCCATGACCTTCGACGGCATCGACACCCTCCACGACGTCCTGGACACGCCCAGCATCATCACCGTCGACCGCAACCGCCGGATGGGCATCGTGGAAATGGCCGCGGCCCGCGGATCCGGCCTGCACATGACCGGACTGGGCGGCGACGAACTCCTCGCCGGCACACCCGCCCGGCTGCACCCCCTGTTACTGACCCACCCCTCGACCGCACTGCGCAACATCCGCGGATACGCCGCCAAGTACCGCTGGGCCCGGCGGGAAACACTGCGCCAGCTTCTGGACCGGCGCTCCTACCGGAGCTGGCTCGGACGCGTGGCCCGCGACCTGACCAGGCCGCCCCCCGGCACGGACACACCGCTGCTCGACTGGTCCGTACCACCCCGGATGGCCCCCTGGGCCACGCCCGACGCCATCGCGGCCGCCCGCGAACTCATACGCGCCGACCTGTCCGGCATCGAGCCCCGGGGCAGGGGGCACGGTGAGCACCGGGAACTGGTCGCGATGGACGGCATCTCCCAGTGGACCCGGCACATCGGCCAGATGGCGGCGTCCCTGGGCGTCACCATCGCCGCCCCCTACTACGACACTCGCGTCATCGAGACCTGCCTCGCCGTGCGGCCACAGGAACGGATCACACCCTGGCGGTACAAACCTCTGATCGTCGAAGCCACGCGTGGTCTCGTGCCGGAAGCCAGCCGGACACGCGACACCAAGGCCAACGCCACGTTCGAGGAGGAGGCCGGCCTGCGCAAGCACCGCCGGCGACTGCTGGCACTGTGTGACGACTCGCGGCTGGCCCAGCTCGGCCTGATCGACGAAGGCGTCCTGCGTGAATGGTGCCGCCGCTCTCTCGCCGCGGAGACGGAGAGCTACCTGCTGCACCCGACGATCGCCTGCGAAGTCTGGCTGCGCTCCCGCGAAATGACACCACCGCCCCTTGGGCACGCCGCCCCCACCCAGACCGTCGCCGACCGAAAGAGGTGATCCCGGTGCACGCCTTGAGGCCTGGAGTCCTGCTGACCGAGACCGAATACGGCATGGCGCTGCTCGATCAGAAGAGCGCCGAATACTGGACCCTCAACCCGTCGGCGGCCCTCGTCCTGCGAACTCTGCTGGACGGTCGTGCCTGCGGCGCGGAGCGGGCCGCCGAGGCGCTCACCACGCAGTACGACGACGTCGACGCCGACGAAGCAGCCAAGGACGTCGACGCCATCGTCGGCGAGCTGCACTCCGCGGGGCTCCTCACCACATAGCGTCCGCATGCGACGGACACGGGCCGAAGGAAGAGGCACGCATGACGACCCCGGAAGCTCTCCCCTACGATCCACGTTCCGTACCGGTGGCACGCCGTTTCGCCGCCCGGGTGGCCGTGGGCTGTGCCCATGTACTGGCCACCTTGCCACCAGGACGCATCCGCACCATCCTGTCCGGACTGCGTCGCGGCGCCCGGCCCGCCACCCTCCCCGAGGCGGAGCTGGCCCGGGAGACGGTACTCGCCGTAAGCCTGGCCGCCGGCGGACAGAAGGGATGCCTTCCGAGGTCCCTGGCCACTGTGCTGCTCTGCCGGTGGTACGGCCAGTGGCCCACCTGGTGCGTGGGCGTGCGCAGCCGACCGCCCTTCGCCGCCCACGCCTGGGTGGAAGCCGAGGGTGTCCTCGTCGGCGAGGACGCCTCGCCCACATACTTCCAGCGCTTCTTCACCGTGGAGTGAGCCGATGACCACGGCCCCCGGCATCGAGGACCCCGGCCCTCCACCGGCCCCGCCGACGGCTCCGGTGCCGCCTGACGAGAACACGGGTCCCGGCCGCACCTGGGCGGCGCAGCGAGCGCTCATGACCCATCTGCGCCCACAGCGTTGGCGCATCGCCGCAGGTGTCCTGCTTGGGCTGGTCGGCAGTGTCCTGGGTCTGGCCCAGCCCTTGGCGGCCAAGCGTGTGGTGGACGGCATGAGTCAGGGACAGCCGGCCGCCGGCCCCGTCCTCGTGCTCAGCCTTTTGGTGGTCGTCGGCGCGGTGCTGGCGGGGCTGGGCCACTACGTGCTGCAGTGGTCGGCCGAGTCCATGATCTGTGCCGCCCGCTGCCGGCTGACCGAGCGGCTGCTGCGCCTGCGGGTGCCCGTGGTGGAGCGCACCGAACCGGGCGACCTGATCGCCCGCGTCACCTCCGATACGACGCTGCTGCGCCAGACCGCGCCCCAGGCGGTGTCCGCCGCCGTCACCGGCACGCTGGTCACCGCCGCGACCGTCGTGATCATGGGGTTCCTCGACGCCGTGCTGCTCTGCGTCACTCTCGGCGTGATCGCGTTCGTCGGCGTCATCGTCGCGGTCGTGGCTCCGCGTATCGGCCGCGCCACCCGGCAGATGCAGGACGCGGTGGGCCGCATCGGGGGCGCCCTGGAGCGTGTCCTCGGGGCCTTTCGCACGGTCAAGGCCTCGGGCGCCGAGCACTGGGAGGCCCAAGCGCTGCACCGTGCGGCCGAACACGCCCGCCGCAGAGGCATGCGGGCCGCGGTGTGGGAGGCGGTGTCCGCCACAGCGTCGGCGGTGGTCGTCCAGGTGTGCTTCCTCGTCGTGCTCGGGGCGGGAGGCGCACGGGTCGCTTCCGGCACCATCAGCGTCTCCACCCTGGTCGCCTTCCTGCTGTATCTCTTCGCCCTCGCTCCCCGCATCGGCCAACTCGTCGAAGGGGTCGGCCAGTTCCAGGTCGGATCCGCCGCCGCTGTCCGCATCGAGCAGATCGAGTCGCTTGAGGCCGAACAGCTGAAACCTGAGCACGCAGCCGTGCGTGCACGGGGAGCGACAGCGAGGGGCGACTCCTCCGACACGGCCGCCGAAGGCTGCCGGTCACCACTCGACGTGACTTTCCGGCAAGTCCGTTTCGCCTACCGCCCCGGACTGCCCAGGGTGCACCACGAGGTCTCCTTCACCGTGCCCAACGGCGGGCTGACGGCGATCGTGGGCCCGTCCGGCGCAGGCAAGACCACCGTCTTCTCTCTGATCGAGCGCTTCTACGAACCTGACGCCGGGTGCATCCTCCTGGGTGGCAAGGACATACGGCAGTGGCCCCTGAGCCGGCTCCGCGCATCCATCGGCTACGTCGAACAGGACACCCCCGTCCTCGCCGGCACACTGCGGGACAACCTGATGCTCGGCGCCACCGACCCTTCCGGCGAAGAGCTCGCCCAAGTGCTGCGTATGGCGCGGCTGGACACCTCGACGGAACGCCTTCCCCTCGGGCTGGATACCGACGTCGGCCACCGCGGCAGCCGCCTCTCGGGGGGCGAGCGACAGCGGGTAGCGATCGCCCGTGCT
Source organism: Streptomyces sp. NPDC045678 (assembly GCF_056432085.1). NCBI lineage: Bacteria > Bacillati > Actinomycetota > Actinomycetes > Kitasatosporales > Streptomycetaceae > Streptomyces > Streptomyces sp. NPDC045678. Next base: position 144,767 of record NZ_JBWKJS010000007.1, on the reverse strand, counting down.
CTGCTGCGCCGCCCGAGACTGCTCCTGATGGACGAGGTCACCTCCCAACTCGACGCGGCCAACGAGGCGGCATTGCGCAACACGATCATTGACGCCGCCCGCAGCACCACCGTGCTGGTGATCGCCCACCGGCTCTCCACTGTCATCACAGCCGACCGGATCATCGTCATGGAGGCGGGATGCGTACGAGCGATCGGCACGCACAGCGAACTCATGAAACATGACGCTCTCTACGCCGAACTGGCGCACACGCAACTTCTCAATCGCTAAAGGGTGCTGCACAACGACCGAACGATCTTTCGTGACCGTTTCGCGGTGTCACCCAGACCGGCGAAAACGGGAGCAGAGTCGGGCAGTTGACCTTGCGATCGGTGGCCGATCCGAACGTGATCGCCGTTGTGCAACACCCTTTAGGGCCTGCCGGTCACGCTCGCGTGCAGGATCCGCGCCAGCTCGCGCGGCTGGGAGAACATCGGCCAGTGCCCGGTGTCCATCTCGACGAGCCGCCAGCGCTCGCTCTTGAGCAGTTCGGCGACGTCGTCGTTGGGCTCCTCGCCGTCGAGCAGACACTTGACGTACGTCGCAGGCAGTTCGCCGAGCGAGCGCTCCAGGACGGCGGACCCGGTCAGGGTGGCGCCCGGGTGCGGTGTCGCGCCGCTCGCGATTCTGGCGACCTGCTCGCTGTCGAGCCCCTGTCCGTCGAATTCCGCCGCGTTCGGCAGCCACGCGCCGTCGCGGTCGTCGAGCAGGGCCTCGAACGCCGGCTGGCCCTGCCACCACAGGGAGGCGAACGACTCGCCGTCGACCGGCACGTTGGCGTCCACGAAGACGACGCGCGCCAGTCTGCCGCCGATGCGCTCGGCCGCCTGGCCGACGGGGATGCCCGCGTAGCTGTGCCCGACGAGGACGACGTCGCGCAGGTCGAGGCGTTCGACCTCGTCGACGATGTCGCGTACGTGGGTCTGCTGTCCGGCGGGGACGTCCTGCTTGTCGGCGAGGCCGGAGAGGGTCAGGGGGTGGGCGCCGTGTCCGGCGGCCCGCAGGTCCCGCGCCACGTCCTCCCACACCCAGGAGCCGAGCCACGCGCCTGCCACCAGTATGAATTCCGCCATGGCGGAGAACGTACACGCTCAGGGCGAAACGGGGCAGACCCCTCCGGTGGCCGTCGTCGCACACACGTCTCAGTGACCGAGACCAGCCGTATCAGCTATTGACTGCCCCCCTACACCCACCACAAGAGTGCCGCTCGTGCACAGCGAAGCGACCAAGACATCGAAACAGCAGGTCCGCGCCGCGGACGCGGGCGCGGCCGACACCGGGGACGGCGGCGGCGAGAGCATGCGCCGGGTGGCCGTGGCCTCGTTCATCGGAACGGCCATCGAGTTCTACGACTTCTACATCTACGGCACGGCCGCCGCCCTCGTCCTCAACGAGGCGTTCTTCCCGACCCTCGACCCGGTCAACGCCACCCTCGCGTCGTTCTCCACCTACGCGGTGGCGTTCGCGGCCCGGCCCATCGGTTCGGTGATCTTCGGGCACTTCGGCGACCGCGTGGGCCGCAAGTCCGTGCTTGTGGCCTCGCTGCTCCTGATGGGCCTCTCGACCGCCCTCGTCGGTCTCCTGCCCGGCTACGGCACGTGGGGCGTCTGGGCGCCGCTGCTGCTCATTCTGCTCCGCTTCCTCCAGGGCATCGGGCTCGGCGGCGAGTGGGGCGGCGCGGCGCTGCTCGCGGTGGAGCACGCGCCGAAGAAGAAGCGCGGGATGTACGCGGCGTTCCCCCAGCTCGGCCCGTCCGTCGGGTTCTTCGCGGCGACCGGTGTCTTCTGGCTGCTCTCGTCCGTGCTCTCCGACGACGCGTTCCGCTCGTGGGGCTGGCGCGTGCCGTTCCTGCTCTCCTTCCTGCTGGTCGGCGTGGGCCTCTTCGTGCGGCTGCGGATCAGTGAGACGCCGGTGTTCGCGAAGGTCATGGCGGCGCGGGAGGCGAGCAAGGTGCCGACGCTCGACGTGCTCCGCCGCCATCCGCGCGAACTGCTGCTCGGCGCGGGCGGCATGGTCGTCGCGTACGGCCTCTTCTACACGGCGACGACGTACTGCCTCGCGTACGCCACCGGCACCCTGCACATCGCCCGCAACACCATGCTGGGCCTCTCCCTCGTGGCCTGCCTCTTCCTCGCCGCGGGCACCTGGCTCGCCGCGACGCGTTCCGACGGCGCCGGGCGCCGCAGGCTGGTCCTCGTGGGCTCGGCGCTCGCGGTGGTGTGGGGGCTCGTGCTCTTCCCGCTCCTGGACACCGAACAGCCGGTGCTCGTCGCCCTGGCGATCGGCGGCGCGCTGTGCTGCATGGGGGTGGTGTACGGCCCGATGGGCGCCTATCTGCCCGAGCTGTTCGGGGCGAACGTGCGCTACTCGGGTGCCTCCCTCGCGTACAACCTGGGCGGTGTCCTCGGCGGCGCGGTCTCGCCGCTGGTGGCGACCCGGCTGCAGTCGGCGTTCGGCTCGTCGTCGGTGGGCTGGTACGTGAGTGCGATGGCGGTCGTGTCGCTGTTGTGTGTCCTCGCCCTGCCCGAGACACGGGAGCGGGAACTCGCGTGAACGTGCCCCTGCCGCGCATCTGGCCAGGTGGCCCGGGCGGCAGGACCATACCGGCGTGGAGCCCTACTGGGAATTGACCTTCGACGCCGACGGCGACGTCGACACCGAGCAGCGCGCGCGGCTGCTGGCCGGCGCGGACCGTGAACGCGTCACCGATCTGCTGGTCTTCGCGCACGGCTGGAACAACGAGAAGAAGGACGCCCGGAAGCTGTACGGGCGTTTCTTCACGCCGTGCCGGGACCTCGCCGGGACGGGAGTGCGCCTCGGCTACGTGGGGGTGATGTGGCCCGCGATCCGCTTCCCGGACGAATCCATCCCCGACTTCGACCCGTCGGCCGCGCCCGTCGCCGCCACCCCGCCGGGCGAGCCCGTGCTCGACGCGACCACCCGGGAGGCGCTCGACCGCGCCTTCCCCGACCACGCGGCGACCCTCGACCGGATCGCCGAACTGCTCGCCGAGCGGTCCGAAGTGCCGACCCGCGTCTATGAGTTCGGGCGGCACGTGCGCGAGCTCGTGTCGCTGCGCGAGACCCATCCGGCCCGGCACTTCGGGCAGGACACCGGGGCGGGCGAACCCGCCATGCTCACCGACGACGCGGTCAAGGTGTGCGAGGTGTTCGCGGCCGCGCGCGCGGACACCGGAGAGCCCCTCCTCCTCGCCGAGCTGCGCGACCGGCTGTGGGACGGCGCGTACGAACTGCTGCGCCAGGGCACGTACTACGCGATGAAGCGCCGTGCGGGCGCGGTCGGCCAGCTGGGGCTCGGGCCCGCGATCGGTCTGCTCGCCGCGGACGTGCCGCGAGTGAGGGTGCACCTCATCGGGCACAGCTTCGGCGGCCGGCTCGTGTCGTACGCGCTGCGCGGGATGCCCGCCGACGTACGCGCGGTGAAGTCGGTGACGCTCCTCCAAGGCGCCTTCTCGCACTACACGTTCGCCGAGCGGCTGCCCCACGACACCTCGCGCGGCGGCGCGCTGCACGGGGTGCAGAAGCGCGTCGACGGGCCACTGGTCGCCTGCTACTCGCACCACGACGACGCCCTCGGCCGGCTGTACCCCCTCGCGTCGAAGCTGGCCGGGGACTCCTCCGGCTTCCTCAACCTGTGGGAGCGGTGGGGCGCCATCGGCTACAACGGCATCCGGTCCGTGCCCGGCACCCGACGCATCAAGCTCGGCGAGAAGGTGCCGCCCAAGGGGTGCGTGAGCATCGACGCGGCGTCGGTGGTGCGCCGGGGCGGTCCGCCCTCCGGCGCGCACAGCGACGTGTGCCACGAGGAGCTGGCACGCGTCGTGTTCGCCGCGGGGCGGATCGCCCGGTCCTGAGGGCCTGTCCGAGGTCCTGAGGACCTGTCGGAGGGTTGCGGTCTACCGGTGGCGGGGGAACTCGACGACCTGCTGGTACGTCGGGCGGTTCTGCCACTGGATCGGCTTGTGCGTGATGCCGCCGAGCGCCCGGTGGATGACGGAGTCCGCGCACCACTGGTCGCCGGCCTTGCACGAGTCGTCACCGGGGTACACCTCGGTGGCGGGCTGGGCGACGGCCTGCCCGAGGGTGGTGAGCAGCGCGTCGCGGCAGGCGTCGAGCTTGCCGCCGCCGCAGTAGGTGTCGGCGAGCTCGCCCTTCACCGGCTGCCCGAGCACCTTGCGCAGGTCCTTGTCCGCGTAGCCCCACCAGCCGTACTGGAAGGCCGATCCGGCGTGCGCCCCCGTCGGCCCGTGCCCGGCGGAGGGCGCCTCGTCGGTGGCGAGCTGGGAGGTGAGGGCGCCGTACAGCTCCTTGCCGAGGCCCGGCTCGAACTCGGCCTCGATCAGCCGCGGCCACCACGCGTCCATGATGCGCACGGCGTCGGGGTGTGCGTACGTCCTGGATCCCGCCGCCGTCTGGTTGCGCTGCGTGCCCGCGGCGCGCCAGGCCTCCAGCTGCTGTACGGCCTTGGCCAGTTGCGGGTCGGTGACAGGCTTGCTGCGCAGCACCTTCAGGAGCTCGGGCAGCACCTGTTCGCCCCGCAGGTCGGTGACGGCGGCCTCGGACATGGCCTGGGTGAGCGAGGCGCGGGTCACACCGCCCTCCTCGGTGAGCTTCTTGACCCGTCCGTCGAGCAGGTCGCCGCGGTGCACGGCGCTGACGCCGAAGCCCGCCGTGCTGAAGTCCTTCGCCTGCTTGTTGTTCCAGGAGATGTAGTAGTCCTGGTTGACGGACTGCGGGTGCGCGGCGGGCGGGGTCTGCGCCGAGGTGTTGTCCGCCGGGTCGAAGTCGCGCCATTCGAGGTCCTGCTGCGCCTTGACCGGCAGGGCCGGGTCGACGCTGTCGGCACGCTCGGGGTTGGCGCCGCTGTTGTAGTACGCGATGTCGCGCGAGTCGGCGTAGAACCAGTTGAAGGCGTAACTGATGTGCTCCGCGGCCTTCTTGAACGTCGAGGAGTCCTTGACGAACGAGGGGTCGTTCAGCATCTGGAAGCCGATGATGGAGTCGGCCTCGTGGCGGTAGGTGGAGCGCAGCGAGACGTACGCGACCGGTGTGCCGTCGACGCTCGCGCGGTGTGTGACGATGCCGTACTTCGTACGGAAGACCTGCATGCGGTAGGAGCCCGCGGCCGTGGAGTCGGCGACGGTCGGCTTCCAGGCGTTCTTGTGCTCCATCTTCTCCATGGGCAGGCAGGTGCCGCGGTACAGATAGCCGGCCGACTGCTTGGTGGGCGCGCCCCCGCCCGGTTCGCAGAGCTCCACCGCGTACGTGTCGGTGATGTCCTGTCCCGCGGACGTGGCCGACCAGGCGTAGTCCTGGCCGCGCCCCAGCTGGACGTACATGCCGACGCCCGCGAAGGAGACGCCGCGCGCGCTGATGCCGGGGCCCTGGAGCTCCTGCTGCATGAGGAGCTGGGGTGCGAAGTAGCCGGTCTGCGGGCCGAAGACGGCGACGGGGTTGCCGCTCGCGGTGTGCTTCCCGGAGACGAGCAGGGCGTTGGACATGCCCTTCTTGTGGCCGTCGGCCCGGAACAGGTCCGGGGGCAGGACGCCCTTGTCGTACATGCCCTGCGCCGGCTCGAGTTTCTTCGGCGCCTTCACCGGGTCCTTGGCGCCGCTCTCGGCGCCGCCCTCCCGGTCGTACACGAGCTGTTCGCGCTCGACCGAACCCGGGTCGGGCAGGGCGGTGCCGCGCGCCTTCTCCGGCTTGCCCGCGTACGGGAAGCTCGTGCCGTCGTGGATGGTCCGGACGGCCTCGGGGTCGTTGCGGGCGCGGAAGGACTCCCAGACCTCCGTGCCCTTCTCGACGCCGTACTTCTTCTGGGACTCCAGGAGGGAGAGGGCGGACTCGACCTCTCCGCCGCCGCCGTTGCCGAAGAGCCCGCCGACGACGGAGGCCAGCGCGATCATGTCGGTGACCTTGAAGGGTTCGATCTCGCCGACGTTGGTGACCGCGTCTATCTTGCCGGTCAGGACGTACTCACCGGGGAAGTAGCGGCCGTTCTTCGACTTCGTGCGGTACGCGTTGAGGCCGTCGATGTAGGCCTGTGCGTCCTCCATGGCCTGCTTGCCGCGCTCGCCCTGGGTCGACCTGATGTACTCGACCTGCTTCTCCAGGTCCTTCTCCGTGTACGGGGCCTGCGGCCAGAACTGCTGCTCCAGGCCCTGGTTGGCGGGCGCGCCGCCCGCGAACGAGGTCAGCCGGCCCCGTCCGATGTGCCGGAACAGGTCGATGAGCCAGAGCCGGTCCTGTCCGGCGGCGAAGCCCGCGCCGAACTCGGTGCCGTAGCGCGTGGTGCCCTTGATGTGCGGGACGCCGTACTTCTTGTCCCGGGTGATCGTCACGTCGTCGCGCGGCTTGGTGACGGAGGCGACCTGGTCGCCGGGCACCCCGAAGGAGGCGTCGTCGAAGAACTCCGTGAGCTTGTCGTCCGTGAGCGACGGATAACCGGAGGAGAGCGCGTCGTACGGGCCCAACTGGTCGTCGGCGTGGGCGGGTCGGGTGCCGAGGACGCGGTGGGCGAGGATCTCGGCGAGCGTCGCGTTGCCGTTGGCGCCGGGTGGCAGGACGTCCGCGCACTGGCCCCCGCAGTAGTCCGTGCCCTCCGCCGCGGGCCGCTCCTCGGGGGCCGACTCCCGGGGGCCGGCGACGGCGCCCGGCAAGGGCGCGAGCAGGGAGGCGCCGAGCGCGAGCGCCGCCCCTGCGGTGAGTGTTCTGAGCCTGACGATGCGTCGTCGCATGGGTGCTCCTCCGGTTCCTGCGGAAGACCGATGCGGCGGAGGCTACTGGCGGGTTGCCCAACGTGAAAGATGAACAAGCGTCGCCTTTTCCGAATCACCACAACGCGCCCCCCATGCGCCTGCATCACCCCAGCTCGTGCGGGCAGGCGAAAAACGGTCGCGCGATGAGGGAGCCGAATCGCGTGTCGATACGTCTACTCGGCGACGTCGTGACGAACTCGATGGACTCGACTCGACATCGACGCCGGCGAATGCGGAACACGGGTACCAGTACGGAAGTACGTGTGACGGAGGTGCAGGGCGATGGCCGGATTCCGGAGTCTCGCGAGACAGGTGCGTGATCCGAAGAGCGACCTGGCACTGCGGCGCTACTCGCTGCGCAAGTGCCTGGAGAGGTTCGCCCCCTACGGCCACCGGGCGACCTGGGACCATCTGTGCGCCCGGGCGGGGTTCGGGCCCGAGGACAGGTCGCCCGACCCGGTGCGGCTGGTGGCGGCACTGAACGAACTGGAGGCGGCACGGGCGGTGTGGCTCGCCTACGAGGCGGGCTTCGCCGAACGCCGCCGCAAGGAGAAGCACGACGGGCTCAGGCGCCCCGGCAGCGTCGACGACTGGCACCGCTGCACCTGGGGCGGTTGCGGCGTGGCCTGGTGCGACGACCCCGACATCCACCCGGACGAACCCCTCGCCGAGGTGCTTCGCCGGCTCATCGCGGCGCTGGAGAGGGAGCCGGGCACGAGCTGCCCCGTCTGTGCGGACACCGCCCTCACCTGGAAGCACGGCCTGGCCCACGAGCCGTCGTCGGGAGCGGTCTGCACGGGTTGCGGCATCGTCGTGCCCGGCCCGGTCCTCACCGCCGACGCCGTGGACCGGGCGCGCGCGAGGCGGCTGCGTCCCTTGGTGTCGGCGTGAGGAACGGTGCGATCAGGGCGTGACCACATCCGTGTGGATCGCCAGCTTGAACTGGGCGTGGATCAGCGGCGTGCGGAGCTTCACGTCTCCCGCGCCGCGTGCCGAGATCTTCAGGCCGAGCGGCGTGCCCGGGTGCACGAACATCTGCCAGAGGTAGGTCCGGTACTGCCCTCCCCGGGTCGGCGCGGAGTCGGTCGTCGCGGTCGAGTCGTACCCGCTCGAGAGGTTCAGCGGGTCACGGACGTACCGCGAGCGGAACTCGGTCGCCTTCGCGTCCGGCTCCCAGAAGACCATCGCCGAGAGCACGCCCCAGCCCTCGTGGCTGGGCCATATCAGCCCCGAGCGTGCGTCCGGATACGCCGAAGGGCTCGTGAGGCCCTTCGCCGGGTCGTGCATGCGCCACGGGTCGTAGGACTCGTCACCCGCGCCGTACGGAAAGCGCACCAGGTGGTAGCCGTCACTGTCGTACTTGACGGTCTGCCGTCCGTGGCGTGCGGCGTCCCACAGCAATGAGCAAATGGCGACGGACATCGGCTCTCCCCCGTTCTGTGTCGACGTGCTCTGCGTGCTCCTGGACGTACTCGCTTATGTAGAACACACGTTGGTACGCCGAGCCCGGTTGCGGCCAGACGTGGTGCGGGGAAATTCGTGTCACTGCTCCCGGGGGCCGCGGTCCACCAGGAGCCGGGAGCCGCTGTGCCGCTCGCCGAAGACGTCGTCGGGGTTGGAGAGCACGCAGGTGTCCAGGGACAGGCAGCCGCAGCCGATGCAGTCCGTGAGGTGGTCGCGCAGCCTGCCGAGCTGCCTGATGCGCTTGTCCAGCTCCGAGCGCCAGCCCTCGGAGAGGCGCGCCCAGTCCTCTCGGTTGGGCGTGCGCTCCTCGGGGAGCGAGTCGAGGGCCTCGCGGATCGTGGAGAGCGGGATGCCGACGCGCTGGGAGGCGCGGATGAAGGCGACGCGGCGGAGCGTGTCCCGGTGGTAGCGGCGCTGGTTGCCGGAGGTGCGGCGGCTGGAGATGAGGCCCTTGGTCTCGTAGAAGTGCAGGGCGGACACGGCGACGCCGCTGCGGTCGGCGAGCTGGCCGACCGTGAGTTCGTGGATCTTCTCCGGTATCTGGTGCACGTTTCAAACCTACTGGCTGGTCCGTTGACACGCGTCGACCCACGCACCATGCTGAGCAAGCGCTTAGTCTGCATACGTCTAGGAGGCCAGGAACATGGCGGAGCCGAGGATCTTCACGTCGCCCGAGGAGCTGCGCGCCGGTGTCGGCGAGCAGCTCGGACACAGCGACTGGCTGGAGATCGACCAGAAGCGGATCGACCTCTTCGCGGAGGCGACCGGCGATCACCAGTGGATCCACGTGGACGCGGAGAAGGCGGCGCAGGGCCCCTTCGGGACGACCATCGCGCACGGCTATCTGACACTGTCGCTGCTGCCGATCCTGGTGCCGCAGACGCTGCGCGTCGAGGGCATGAAGATGGGCCTCAACTACGGCACGGAGAAGGTCCGCTTCCCCTCCCCCGTGCCGGTCGGCTCGCGGCTGCGCGCGACCACCGTGCTCACGGACGTCACGCCGACCAAGGACGGCGGCGTGCAGGTGACGGCCAAGGTCACCGTGGAGCGCGAGGGCGGCGACAAGCCGGCGTGCGTGGCGGAGTCGGTGTCGCGCTACTACTTCTGAGGTTCACCGGGCCGGGCGCCCACCATCCGCAGCACGAGGTCGGCGTAGAGCGCGCCGACCTCGTCGGGCGTCCGCTGCCCCGCCACGTTGAACCAGCGGGCGACGTCGATGCAGAGCGACAGTACGGCGAGCGTGGTGCCCGGCACGTCGGGGACGTCGAACTCCCCCGCCCGCACCCCGTCGTTGATGATGTCCCGCACGGCCGCGTCCGACTCGCGGCGCAGCGCGACGATCTCCGTGCGGTGCTCGTCGCCGAGCGCGTCCAGCTCGTACTGCACGACCCGCGCGGTCGTGTGGTGGGCGGCATGCCAGCCGACGAAGGAACGCACGGCCTCCTGGAGCCGTTCGGCGGGGCCGCCCTCGCCGTCCGCCGCGGTCCGCAGGATCTTCAGGGCCTTGTCGTGGCCGATCCTGCTGATGCGGTGGAGCAGCTCTTCCTTCGTCTTGTAGTGGATGTAGAGCGCGGCGGGGCTCATGCCGGCGCGGCCCGCGATGTCCCGGGTCGTCGTCGCGTGGTACCCGCGCTCGGCGAAGGCCTCGACGGCGGCGACCAGCAGCCGCCTGGCCGCGTCGGGGCTGACCTCGCCCCACGGCTGCTCCTCGCCGGGCGTCTCCTCCGCCGTACCCATGTCCACTCCTTCACCGTTCGGGAGGGACACCATACCCCTGACGGTGAGCAAGCGCTTAGCGCGGCGCTGGCGAGGAAGCCCGGCAGGTCGGTGCTCAGAAGGCCGAAACCCCGGTCAGCGCGCGGCCGATGACGAGCTTCTGTATCTGGCTGGTGCCTTCGTAGAGGGTCATCACGCGGGCGTCGCGCAGGAGCTTGCCCGCCGGGTACTCGTCGATGTAGCCGTAACCGCCGAAGACCTGGAGGGCGTTGTTCGCGGCGCGCACGGCGGCTTCGGAGGCGAACAGCTTGGCCTTGGAGGACTCCGTGGCGAACGGCTGCCCCCGGTCGATGAGGTCGGCGACCCGCCAGGTCAGCAGGCGCGCGGCGTCCACGTCGACGGCGATGTCGCTGATCAGTTCCTGCACCAGCTGGTGGTGGGCGATGGTCTTCCCGAACTGCTCGCGCTCGGTGGCGTACCGCACCGCCGCGTCCAGGGCGGCCCGCGCGATGCCCACACAGCCCGCCGCCACCGACATGCGCCCCTTCGCGAGGGCCGACATGGCGACGGAGAAGCCCTTGCCCTCGGGCGCCATCATGGCCGACGCGGGGACGCGGACGTCCTCCAGGACGAGTTCGGCGGTGGCCTGGCCGCGCAGGCCGAGCTTGCCGTGCAGGGTGCGGCGGGTGAGGCCGGGGGTGTCGGTGGGGACCAGGAAGGCGGAGACGCCCTTGTGGCCCGGCGCGTCGCCGGTGCGGGCGAAGAGGAGCACGACGTCGGCCCAGGTGCCGTTCGTGATGAACATCTTGGTGCCGTTGACGACGTACGAGTCGCCGTCGCGCACCGCTTTGGTGGTGAGGCTGCCCGCGTCGGAGCCGGTGCCCGGTTCGGTGAGCCCGAAGCATCCGACGTACTCACCGGAGGTGAGCCCCGGCAGCCACTGCCGCTTCTGCTCCTCGCTGCCCCAGTGCGCGATGGTCTTGGCGACCAGGCCGAGCGAGACGGAGACGATGCCTCGCACGGAGGAGTCCCCGCGCCCGAGCTCCTCGGTCACCAGGCAGTACGCGAGGTGGTCGCCGCCCGAGCCGCCGTACTCCTCGTCGATGGTGAGCCCCAGGAAGCCGACCTCGCCGAGCTTCTTCACCAGGGCGCGGTCGACGCTCTCCGCGCGGTCCCACTCGACGACGTGCGGTGCGATCTCGCGCGCGACGAAGTCCTCGGCCAGCTCGCGGACGGCGGTCTGCTCGTCGCTGAGCTCCAGGTTCATCGGGGACACCTCTCCGGTCGGGATCGTGACGGCACAGCCGTCGAAGCATGACGTCGCGTTTTAAATTAGCACTGCTAGTTTGTTCTGGCAGCCCTACTATGTGGCGCATGGCCCGACCGCGCAAGCCCCTCCTCAGCCGAGAACGCATCGTCGACACGGCGCGCGCACTCGTGGACGCCGAGGGGCTCGCGGCCGTCTCGACGCGCCGCCTCGCCGCCGAACTCGGCGTCAGCGGGCCCTCCCTCTACAACCACTTCCGCACCAAGGACCAGATCCTGGAGGCGGTCGCCGACTCGGTGAGCGCGCAGGTCGACCTGTCGATGTTCGAGGCCGACGACGCGCGGGACTGGCGCACGGCACTGCACGACTGGGCGGTCTCCTACCGGGCGGCCCTCACCCTGCACCCGAACATCGTGCCGGTGCTGGCGCGCGGCCCCGGGCGCAGGCCCGCCGGACTGCGGCTCGCGGACGCGGTGTTCGGGGCGATGGTCGACGCGGGCTGGCCCGCCGCGCAGGCCACGTCGATCGGCGCGCTGATGCGGTACTTCGTCATGGGCTCCGCGATCGGCTCGTTCGCCGGGGGCTTCGTGGACGACGAGGCGGCCTACGACCCCGCCGACTACCCGCACCTCGGCCAGGCCCACCTGCTCGCCGACCGTCAGCAGGTCATCGACGAGCGAGCCTTCGAGGCGGGCCTGCGTGCCCTGCTGGACGGGCTCGCGTTGCAGTACGAGCAGGTGGCGGCGCGGACGTAGGGTCCGCACGGTTCGGTGCGCTCTCGACGTATCGCACGGTTCGGCGCGCTCTCGACGTACCGCACGGTTCGGCGCGCTCTCGACGTACCGCACGGTTCGGTGCGCGCCGAACCGTGGAGGGCGCACCCTGGAGACATGAAGCCGGGCCCCACGAAGAACGCCACCGCCTCCGCCACCACGTCCGCCACCGCCCCCGCCCTCGCCTCCCTCGCCGGGCTCTTCGCGGACGAGACGCGGGCGGCCTGCCTGCTCGCGCTGCTCGACGGGCGGGCCTGGACGGCCGGCGAACTGGCCCGGCACGCGGGCGTCGCGCCCTCGACCGCCAGCGAACACCTGGGCCGGCTCGTCGCCGGCGGCCTGCTCACCGAGGCCCGCCAGGGCAGGCACCGCTACGTGCGCCTCGCCGACGCGCGGGTCGCCCAGCTCGTCGAGGACCTCGCCGCCCACGCGGCACCCGGGACCGAGGTCCGGCCGCGCACGCTGCGCGAGGCGGGCGCCGCGGGGGCGATGGCGCGGGGCCGCACCTGCTACGACCACCTGGCGGGACGCCTCGGGATCACCATCACCGGGGCGATGACGGAGCGGGGGCTGCTGCGGCAGGACACCGGGTTCGCCCTGACCGACGAGGGCGTGGCGTGGTTCGAGGGGTTGGGGATCGAGCTGGCGCGCGGCGGGCGCCGTCCGCTGGCGCGGTCCTGCCTGGACTGGACGGAGCGCAAGCCGCATCTCGCCGGGGTCGCGGGCGCGGCGCTGTGCGGGCACGCGCTGACCGCGGGCTGGTGCGAGCGGATCGGTTCGGAGCGGGCCGTGCGGGTCACCCCCGCCGGGGCGCGGGCCTTCGCCGCGCACCTCGGCATCGACGGCTTCGGGGACCGCGTCACTCCGTGACGATGCGCTCCACGGCGGCCGCGACGAGAGCGTCGCGCTCGGCGTCCGAGAGGACGTCGGGCAGGGTGAGCTGCTCGACGATGAGCCAGTTGAAGGCGAGGTAGAGCAGCTTGACGGCGGTGGCGTCGCCGGGGAGTCCCGAGGACTCGTGGTACGAGAGGTTCGCCTCCAGGTCGGCCCGGACGCGCTCGGTGAGGACGGCACGGAGCTCCGGGCGCCGGGTGGCCTCCAGACGGAGTTCGAGCAGCGCCAGATAGCCCGTACGGAAGCCGCTGACGCGGCCGACGACGTCACGCATCAGCGCGACGTAGGTCTCCTTGTCGGGCTTGGCCGTACGCTGCCGCTCGACCTCCGCCTCGTCGGGCGTGAGGCGTTCGTAGACCCGGGCGCCCGCCTGGGTGAGCAGGTCGTCGCGGTTGCCGAAGTAGTTGGACGCGGTCCCGGTGGGCACGCCCGCCTCGGTGTCCACGGCCCGGAAGGTCAGCCCGCGGGCACCCTCCCTGGCCAGCACCTCGATGGCGGCGTCGACCAGGGCCGCCCGCCGCCCGTCATTCCTGCGCACCATTGACACCACTCCATTCGCAGTACTACGTTCCAACCACTACAACATGAGTACTACAGGGGGAGTAACCGTATGCGCAAGCTGGTCTACTACATCGGCGCTTCCGTCGACGGATACATCGCGGGCCCCGCGGGCGAGTTCGACTTCTACCCCGTGGGCGACGCGGACCGGGCCGCCGACTACGCCGCCCGGGTCAACGCCCGCTACCCCGAGACCGTCCCCACCGCCCTGCGCCCCCACGTCGGCCTCGCGGACGCCGCCAACCTCCGCTTCGACACGGTCCTGATGGGCCACGGAACGTACCGGCAGGCGCTGGCCCACGGCACCCCGAGTCCGTACGCGCACCTGCGCCAGTTCGTGCTGTCGAACTCGCTCGGCGCCTCCCCCGACCCGGCGGTGACCGTCGCCGGTGATCCGCTCGCCCTGGTCCGCGACCTCAAGCGGCAGCCGGGGCAGGACATCTGGCTGTGCGGCGGCGGCCGGGTCGCGGCCGCGCTGCTCCCCGAACTCGACGAGCTGATCGTCAAGAGCTACCCCGTCGTCGCGGGGGCCGGGATCCCCGTCTTCGGCGGGAAGTTCGACCCCACGCGGTTCCGCGTGACGGCCCGTGAGGCGTTCGACAACGACGTGCTGATGACATGGTTCGAAGCGGCCCGGTAGATGTAACCTGCATCCGTCTCGTCGGACGGGAGACGTCGGACGGTTGAGGGACGTGGGGGTGGCCGTGGGGCACGCGATGGACGCGCTGGACGCCGGTGGTCCGGTCGGGGGGCCGGGACACTCGGGCGACAGCGGGGTGCGGGCGGCCCCACCGGCCCGCGTCAGGGTCTTCGCGGCGCAGGTGCTGCGCGGCCAGGGCCAGGTCACCTTCCTGCCGAACGCCCTCACCGGCGCCGTCTTCGGCGTCGCGCTCTGCGCGGCGGGCTGGGAGTACGGGGTCTACGGCCTGGCCGGCACCGCCGTGGGAACGGCCACCGCACGGCTCCTCGGCGTGGACCGCGACCGCGTCTCGGCCGGACTCGAGGGTTTCAACGCCTGCCTGACGGCGCTCTGTTTCGCGGTCTTCCTCGGCGCGGCCCACCTGTCGACGGCGCTGCTCACGGTCGCGGGCTGCGTGGTCGTCACGGTCGTGACCGCGGCCGTGGTCCGGGTGCTCGGCGTCTGGGGCCTGCCCTCGCTCACGCTCCCGTACTGCCTGCTCGCCACCGCGGTGACCATCGCCGCGCCCGGCTTCGGACGGCTCTGGCACACCGGGCAGGGCGTGGCCGCCCTCCCGCTGCCCGCGTCGGGCACGACCGCCGTCGAACCGGGCGAGCTCGCCCGGGGGTTCCTCGCCGGTTTCGCCCAGATCTTCTTCATGCCCCAGTGGTACGTGGGCGCCCTGCTGCTGCTCGGCCTCCTCGTCGCGGGCCCCCGCACGGCCGCCGTCGCATGCCTCGGCAACGCCGTGGGGGTCGCGACCGCGTGGGCCCTCGGCGCGCCGGCGGCCCGGATCGCCGACGGCACGATGGGCTACAACGCCGTGCTCGTGGCCCTCGCGCTGTGCGGCGTCTTCCTGCCGGCGCGGGCGGCGACCCTCACGTACGCACTCGTGGGAGCCGCCGCCGCGACGGCGCTCGGACCCGCGGTCTCGGCCCTCTTCGCACCGTCCGGCGGCCACGCCTTCACCTGGCCGTTCGTCCTGACGACGTTCGTGTTCCTGGCGGCGGCCAAGTCCTTTCCCCGGCTGACCGGTCCGGCGGACGGGGACTAGTCAGGAACAGGGGCCGGTCAGGAACAGGGGCCGGTCAGGAACCCGGTCCGGTCAGGAGCCGGGTCCGGTCAGAAGACCACCAGCGCCCGGCCGCCCTTGCCCGCGAGCATGTTCTCGAACGCCGCGGGGATGCCGTCGAGTCCGATGCGGTCGGTCACCAGGACGTCCAGGTCCAGGCGGCCCGCCCTGATGTGTTCGGCGAGCACCGGCAGGTCCACCGTCGGGTCGCAGTTGCCGTACACGCAGCCGGACAGGGTCCTGCCCCAGTGGAAGAGCTCCAGGGCGTTGAAGGTGACCTGCTGGTCCTTGCCTCCGATGCCGACGACCGTGGTGCGTCCCCCGCGCCGCGTCGACTCCCAGGCCGTGCGGATCGTCACCGCGCGGCCCACGCACTCCACCGCCACGTCGACGCCCTGGCCGCCGGTGAGCTTGCGGATGTCACGGGCCGTCGTCTCCGAGGCGACCACGTAGTCCGTGGCGCCGGCCGAGCGGGCCAGCTCCTCCTTCTCCGGGGAGACGTCGACGGCGACGATCCGCCCGGCGCCCGCGATCCGCGCCGCCTGCAACGTGGCGAGGCCAACCCCGCCGACGCCGAACACCGCGACGCTCTCGCCCTCGCGGACCCGCGCCGAGTGGTGCACGGCGCCGTACCCGGTCAGGACGGCGCAGCCGAGCAGCGCCGCGTCGGTGAGCGGGACGCCGTCCGGCACCGGCAGGACGCAGTTGGCGGCGACCACCGTCTCCTCGGCGAACGCGGCGACGTTCAGGCCGGGGTGCAGGTCCGTGCCGTCCGGCCGCTTGGCGTAGACGTCGGCGGCGCCCGCGAGGGCGTTCACGCACAGCCACACCTCGCCGAGCGAGCACGGATGGCAACCGCCGCAGGACGGCGCCCAGTTGAGGACGACCCCGTCGCCGGGCGCGACGTGCGTGACGCCCTCGCCGACGGAGACCACGGTGCCCGCCCCCTCGTGGCCGAGGACCGCGGGCACCGGTACCCGCATCGTGCCGTTGGACAGGGACAGGTCGGAGTGGCAGACCCCGGCGGCCGCGAGGCGCACCCGGACCTGGCCCGGGCCCGGCTCCGGCAGGTCGATCTCGGCGATCTCCAGCGGGGAGCCGACGGCGGGGAGGATGGCGGCGCGAACCACGTTCACGTACTCCTTCGGAAGGTCTCGAACTCGGGCCGAACGGTCAGAACTGCAGGGACTTGGTCTGGAGGTACTCCGTCAGGCCGTGCGCGCCCAGTTCCCGGCCGACGCCCGACTGCTTGTACCCGCCGAAGGGGGCGAGGGGGTTGAAGCTGCCGCCGTTGACGTCGACCTGGCCGGTGTCCATGCGGCGGGCGAACGCCACGGCCTCCGCGTCGTCGGCCGCCCACACCGCGCCCGCGAGCCCGTACACGGTGCCGTTGGCGATGCGCAGGGCGTCGTCCTCGTCCTCGTACCGGATGATCGAGACCACCGGGCCGAAGATCTCCTCCTGGGCGATGGTCATCTCGGGCGTGACGTCGGCGAAGACGGTGGGCTGCACGAAGTAGCCCTTGTCCTTGCCCTCGGGTGCCTCGGGGCCGCCCGCGACGATCCGGGCGCCCTCCTCGACGCCCTTCTCGATGTAGCCGCGCACGCGCGCCTGCTGCTTGGCGTTGACGACGGGGCCGATGCGGTCGCCGTACTTGGCGGCGGCGGCCGCGGCGAGCTCCACCGCCTCGTCGTACCGGTCGGTGTGCACCAGCATGCGGGTCCACGCGCTGCACGTCTGGCCGGAGTTGGACATGACGTTGGCGACGCCCACGTTGACGGCCTTGGCGAGGTCCGCACTGGGCAGGATGACGTTGGCGGACTTGCCGCCGAGCTCCAGGGCGACGCGCTTGACGGCCGCGCCCGCGGTGGCGCCGATCTGTTTGCCGACCGCCGTCGACCCGGTGAACGAGACGAGGTCGACGCCCTCGTGCTCGGCGAGGGCCTGACCCGCGACCGGGCCGAGGCCGGTGACGAGGTTGAACACGCCCGCGGGCACGCCCGCCTCGTCCACCGCCTCGGCGAAGAGCTGGGCGGTGAGGGGGGTGTCCTCGGCGGGCTTGAGCACGACCGTGCAGCCCGCGGCGAGCGCGGGGGCCACCTTGTTGACGATCTGGTGGAGGGGATAGTTCCAGGGGGTGATCGCGCCGACCACGCCGACCGGCTCCAGATAGACGGTGGAGTTGCCGACCCGCTCCTCGAAGGGGTGCGTCGCGGCGAGCTCGGCATACGAACCGGAGACCAGGATCGGCACGCCCGCGTGCACGGCCTGCGAGAACGGCAGCGGCGCGCCCAGCTCGGCGGTGACGGTCTCGGCGACCTCGTCCTTGCGGGCGACGAGGCGGTCGCGGAGCGCCCCGATCAGGGCGGCGCGTTCGGCGGGCGGGGTGGCGGCCCAGCCGGGCAGGGCGGCGCGGGCGGCACGGACCGCGGCGTCGATGTCCTCCGCGGTGCCGGCCGGGACCCGGCCGACGGGCTGTTCGTCGGCGGGGTTCAGGACCGTGATGGTGTCGGTGCCCGCGGCCGGCCGCCAGGCGCCGTCGATGTACATCCCGTCGTGGGCCTTCATGGCATTCCTCCAGGTAGACGACCGCATACAAACTAGCGCTGATAGTTTTCTGGCACCAGGGGAATCTGGTGCGGGGCACCGGGCTGTGCTGAGGTACACAGGGACGACATACCCGGCCGAACCGGCACGGCCGGTCCGGCACACCCGCGACGCGCCCCGGAGAGTGACCTTGCGCAACCTGACCTTCGTCATCGGCACCGGCCGCAGCGGCTCCACCGCGCTGTCCCGCATCCTCAACAGCCACCCCGACGTGCTGAGCCTCAACGAGTACATGGCCTCGGTCGGCGAGGCGGCCTTCCCCGAAGGCGTCCTGTCGGGCGCGGAGTTCTGGGAGCCCCTCTTCCGGCCCACCCCGTACTTCGCGGGCATGCTCCGCAGCGGGGTGCCGATGCCGGAGTTCCTCTACACCCGCACGCCCGGCGGCCGGTACGCCCCGGAGACCACCGGCATCCCCGCCCTCTCCCTCATGGTGCTGCCCCACCTCACGGACGACCCCGACGGTCTGCTCGACGAGGTCCGCGCGGCGGTCGTCGAGTGGCCCGTCCGCGCCGCCGCCGCGCACCACGAGGCGCTCTTCGACCTGCTCGCCGCACGGTTCGGCCGTGCCGCCGTCGTGGAGCGCTCCGGCTACTCGACGGGCTGGGCGCCGGGGCTGCGGGCCGCCTTCCCGTACGCGAAGTTCGTGCACCTCTTCCGGGACGGTCCCGACTGCGCGCTGTCCATGAGCCGCCACTCCGGGTACCGCGTGATCACACTGATGCGGGAGATCGCGGAGCGCACGGGCGTCGAGAGCCTCGGCGACCTCACGGAGGAGCAGGTGCGCTCCCTGCCGCCGGAGCTCGCGCCGCTGCTCGACGAACGCTTCGATCCCGCTCTCGTACGGGACCGCGCCTTCCCGGTGCGGCCGTTCGGCGACCTGTGGTCCGAACTCGTCGTCGAGGGCGTACGTTTCCTCGATGACGTGCCGGAGGGCCAACGCATGACGCTCGGGTACGAGGACCTGCTCGACGCCCCGCGCGACGAACTCGCCCGGCTCGCCGCGTTCGTCGGGGTCGAGGCGGACCCGCGCTGGCTGAAGGACGCGTGCGACCGACTCGACCACAGCCGCCGCGGCTCCGCACGGAGGCAGCTGACGGCCGCGGAGTACGACGCCCTGCGGGAGTCCTGTACGAAGGGCACCCGCGCCCTGCTCCAGGCAGCGCCGCGCCCTTCCGCTTGAGCCCCCCGATTGCCGCCCGGCACCATTCCGCTTGACGCGCGCCGACGGGCCCGGCCGGGGCGCGCCCGGTGGTGGAATCCAGCCCTCGCCGAGCCCGGTTCCAGGCCGCCTTAAGAACCGCGCAAGGCCTCCGACCAGGGATTTGTTCGCTCAGCGGACGTCGCGGGGTGCGCGCGTGGCACACGCACCCCGTCTCGCCGCGATCTGTTTTCCGGACACACCCCACCCATTCGGCGCGTATTCGATTTCAGAAACATGAAAGTGGCATGACAAGGCGTCAACTCTCTTGCTCCTTACGGGCGGAGCGGCCACGCTACTGATCGCGACGGGAGCGGCACACACCGCTCCCATCTGTGTGTGCGATTCCGCGCGCACCCCCCACAGTCGCGTCGCCCCACCCCGGGCACGCCGCCTATGAGGAGGACTCCCTCGTAATGGCCATGCTTCGCAGCAAGAAGACTGTGATCGCCGCCGCGATCTCGACCGCCACCGCCGCCGCCGTCCTCGGTGCGGTCACCACCCTGCCCGCCCAGGCCGCCCCGGCCGAGGGTCACGTGATCGCGGCGGGTTCCGCCGACGCGGTCAAGGGCAGCTACCTCGTCACGCTGAAGGAGGGCTCCGGCCTCAAGGCCGCCACGAGCCAGGGCAAGGACCTCATAGCCGAGTACGGCGGCTCGGTGCAGAAGACCTTCAAGTCCGCGCTCAACGGCTACTCCGCGAAGCTGAGCGCGGCGGAGGCACGGAGACTGGCCGCCGACCCCGCCGTCGCCTCGGTCGAGCAGAACCGGAGACTCCACGTCGATGCGACCCAGTCCAACGCCCCCTGGGGCCTGGACCGCATCGACCAGGCCAAGCTGCCGCTGTCCGGCACCTACACCTACCCGGACAGCGCCGGGACCGGCGTCACCGCGTACGTCATCGACACCGGCGTGCGGATCACGCACTCCGAGATCAGCGGCCGCGCGGTGAACGGCTACGACGCGGTCGACGGCGACAACACCGCCCAGGACGGCAACGGCCACGGCACGCACGTCGCCACGACCATCGCGGGCAAGACGTACGGCGTGGCCAAGAAGGCCAAGATCGTGGCCGTCCGCGTCCTCGACAACAACGGCTCCGGCACCACCGCCGGTGTCGTCGCGGGCATCGACTGGGTGACGAGCAACCACGCCGCGGGCGCCCCCGCCGTGGCCAACATGTCGCTCGGCGGCGGCGCGTCCACCACGCTCGACAACGCGGTGAAGAAGTCCGTCGCCGACGGCGTCTCCTACGCGGTCGCGGCGGGCAACGCCAACACCAACGCGGCCAACACGTCGCCCGCCCGCGTCCCCGAGGCCATCACGGTGGGCGCCACCAGCAACACGGACGCTCGGGCCAGCTTCTCCAACTACGGCTCGGTCCTGGACATCTTCGCGCCCGGCGTGAACATCAAGGCGGGCTGGAACACCGGCGACACGGCGACCAACACCATCTCCGGCACGTCGATGGCCACCCCGCACGTCGCGGGCGCCGCGGCGGTCTACCTGGCCGGTCACACCTCGGCCACGCCGGCGCAGGTCTCCTCCGCGCTGGTGAACGGTGCCACGCCGAACGTGGTGACCAGCCCCGGCTCGGGTTCGCCCAACAAGCTGCTCAAGATCGTTCAGTAACCTTCCGCTCGGCACGGCCGGTTGTGCCCCGGAGGCTTTCGGCGCCTCCGGGGCGCTTCCGTACGCCGAGCGCCGCCGCGGCGAACAGCAGCCCGCCCAGCATCACGAACGGGGCCGCCACGCCCGCGACACCCGCGATCAGGCCCGCCGCGGCGGGCGCGGCGACCTGCCCGAGCCGGTTGCCGGTGAGCCGCAGCGCGAGCGCCGTGGAGCGCGCGCCGTCCGGCGCGGCCTGGACGACGGTCGTCATGGAGAGCGGCTGGCCGACGCCGAGACAGAAGCCGAGCACCGCGAGCACCAGAGCGAGGCCCCACACCGGCAGGGGCAGCGCGATGCCCGCGCAGAGCAGCCCGGCGACGAGGCAGGTGGTGGTCAGCAGCACCGCCCTGCCCAGGAGCCGGATCAGCGGTGTCATCACCAGACGGCAGGCGATGGTCGCCGCGGCCCGCAGGGACAGGAGCAGCCCCACCGTGGCGGGAGCGATGCCCCGGTGCTCGCCGACCACCGGCAGGTACGCGGTGAGGATGTCCGTCGCGGAGAGCACGGCGAGGCTGATGAAGATGCCCGCGGGTACGCCCCGGGTGCGCAGGATGCCGAGGACCGGTACGCGCTCGGCACGCGCCGGTGCGGAGGACTTCGGCCGCTCGTGCTCGATGCGCCACAGCGAGGTGAGGGAGACCGCGGCGACCGCCGCCGAAACGACCAGGGCGAGCGCGCTGGTGCGGTCCATGTCGCCGCCGATCAGCGCTCCGGCGGCGATCGGTCCGATCAGCTGGCCGAGCGAGGCACCGATGGTGAAGTGGCCGAAGTTGCGGTCCTGTTCGGCGGGCGCGGACTGCCGGGCGACGATCGACTGCGCGCCGATCACGAAGCAGAGGTGGCCGAGCCCCATCACGCCGCTCCAGGCCGCCATCGCGGTGAGCGAGCCCGCGGTGCCGCTGAGGGCGCAGCCGCCGGCTATCAGGACGACGCCGACGGGCAGCAGCGGCGCGCACCGGCCGTGGTCCGTCCTGCGCCCGAGCGGTACGGCGGCGAAGAGCGGAAGCAGGGCGTAGACGCCCGCGATGACGCCGACGGCCCGCTCGTCGGCGCCCAGCGCGAGGGCCCGGTAGGAGACGGCGGGCCGCGCCATCGACACCGCCCCCTGCGCGAAGCTGAAGGCGATGACGAGACGGAGCAGCCAGCCCCTGCCACCGGGCCCGGACGACGCGTCGGGCATCAGATGATGCCGAAGAGGATTCCGGCGCCGAGCACGACGAGCGAGGTGAGCACGGCCCATTTGACGGTGAACTTGGTGTGGTCGCCGAACTCGACCTTGGCCATGCCGACGAGGACGTACACGGCGGGCACGAGCGGGCTCGACATGTGGAGGGCCTGGCCCGCGATGGAGGCGCGGGCGATCTCCAGGGTGCTGACGCCGTGCGCCTGGCCCGCCTCGGCGAGGACCGGCAGGACGCCGAAGTAGAAGCCGTCGTTGGACATGAAGTAGGTGAGCGGGATGGAGAGCAGCCCGGTGACCAGGCCCATCTGCGGCCCCATGCCCTCGGGGATGGCGTCGACGAGCCAGTCGGCCATGTGGTCGACCATGCCGGTGCCCTGGAGCACGCCGGTGAAGACGGCGGCCGCGAAGACCATGCCCGTGACGTTGAGGACGTTCTCGGCGTGGGCTCCGATGCGGGCCTTCTGGTCGGGCATGTGCGGGAAGTTGACGGTGAGGGCGAGCGCGGCGCCCAGCAGGAAGAGGACCGGGATCGGCAGCCACTCCATGATCATGGCGGTGAGCAGCAGGACGGTGAGGGCCGCGTTGAACCAGTAGAGCTTGGGGCGCAGGGTGGGCCGGTGGGGGTCGAGCCCCTGGAACCCGTCGTCGTCGCCCTCGCTCTCCGGTGCGGCCGCACCGGTGCCGTCGCCCGCGCCCCCGGTGGTCGCCTTCGTGAGGGACGTACGGCCGTCGCCGTCGCCCCCGGCGCCGACGAGAACCGTCTCGTCGGCGGTCTCCTTCTCCAGGACCTCGTCGAGCGAGAGGATGCCGAGCCGCTTGCGCTCGCGCAGACCCAGTGCGTACGCGAGGAGGAAGACGGCGACAAGGCCCATGGCGAGCGCCGGGATCATCGGCACGAAGATGTCGGAGGCGTCGACCTTGAGCGCGGTCGCGGCGCGGGCGGTCGGGCCGCCCCAGGGCAGGGTGTTCATGACGCCGTTGGCGGTGGCGGCGACACCCGTCATCACGACGAGGCTCATCTTGAGGCGCTTGTACAGCGGATACATCGCCGAGACCGTGATCATGAAGGTGGTCGAGCCGTCGCCGTCGAGGGAGACGATCGCGGCGAGCACGGCGGTGCCGACCACGATGCGCACCGGGTCCGCCTTGCAGAAGCGCAGGATGCCCCGGACGATCGGGTCGAAGAGACCGACGTCGATCATGACGCCGAAGTACACGATGGCGAACATGAGCATGGCCGCCGTGGGCGCGAGATTGCCGACGCCTTCGAGGACGTAGTCCCCGAGATGGGCTCCCTTTCCTACGAACACGCAGAAGAGCGCGGGGATCAGCACCAGTGCCGCGATCGGCGACATCTTCTTCATCATGATCAGCACCAGGAAGGTGGCGATCATGACGAATCCGAGGATTGTCAGCATGGGGGCTACCTAACGTTCACCATCGAACTCCCACCAGGTCTGGCGGTCCGGACGACGTTAGGACCCGCCATCCAGCGTTAACAAGATGTTGACGCGCGAGCAATAAGCGCAAAACTCCTGGTCACGGCCGGATGCCGGTGGCGCTCAGTTCAGGGACCGCGCGAAGTAGGCGTGCAGCAGGATCCGTGCCTCGTCGACGAGTGCCGGGTTCCCGGACGGGTCGGCTCGGAAGGCGAGTTGGAGTACCGCGTCGACCGCTTCGACGCCGACGAGGATGGTGCGGCGCAGGGCCGCGTCGAGCGGGCGGTTCAGGTGGAGGGCGAGGAGGGCGGCCACCCGGTCGGCGACCTGCGAGTTGGCGTCCGGCATCGCGTCCGGCGCGGAGGGGACGCCGAAGTCCACGAGGCCGAAGCCGGGGACGGTGCGCATCATCACCAGGTACTCGTCGAAGGCCGCGTCGACGGCGCCGCGCCAGTCGCCGTGCTCGATGCCGGTCACGCGGGCGGCCACCCGTTCCGCGTACGCGTCGAGGTTGCGGTGGGCCAGCGCGTCCGTGAGCGCCCGCTTGTTGCCGAAGAAGCGGTAGACCGAGCCGATGGGGACGCCGGCGCGCTGGGCGACGGCGCGGGTGGTGAGGCCGTCGTAGCCGGTCTCGTCCAGGACGGCGGCGCAGGCGTCGAGGATCCGCGTCAGACGCTCCGCGCTGCGCTCCTGTACGGGGAGGCGGCGCATGGAGGACGGGGGCCGAGGGCCGGGACGCGGGTCCCGCGGCGAGTCCCGGATCGGTTCCTGCGACGGGTCCTGGGGCGGGTTCGGGTGGGGCATGCCGGGAGAGTAGAGCACCGCTCACATTCCCGCTTCCTCTTGCGGAAGGAAAACGCGAATCCTACGGTGTCCCATAGGAATCACTGATGAGGGAGCGGTGTGATGAGCGGGGACCACGCAGGCAACGCGGACCGGACGGATGCGGGCCGCAGGGATGCGGGCCGGACGGATGCGCACGGGACGGACGCG
The DNA here is from genome assembly GCF_056432085.1 of Streptomyces sp. NPDC045678. NCBI lineage: Bacteria > Bacillati > Actinomycetota > Actinomycetes > Kitasatosporales > Streptomycetaceae > Streptomyces > Streptomyces sp. NPDC045678. The sequence goes on along the minus strand of NZ_JBWKJS010000007.1, from coordinate 120,437 downwards.
TACGACGCACGCAAGACCGCCGAGGGGCTCACCTACCTCTCCGGCTTCGGCAACGAACACAGCTCCGAAGCCGTGCCCGGCGCACTGCCGCACGGCCGCAACTCCCCGCAGCGCGCTCCCCTCGGTCTCTACGCCGAGCAGCTGAGCGGCAGCGCCTTCACCGAGCCCCGCGCGCACAACCGCCGCTCGTGGCTGTACCGCATCCGGCCCTCGGCCGCGCACCCGCGGTTCACGCGCGCCGACACCGGCGCGCTCCGCACGGCCCCGTTCACGGAGTCGGTGCCCGACCCGAACCGGCTGCGCTGGAACCCGCTCCCCGAGCCTGCGCCCGGCACGGACTTCCTGGCGGGCCTGTGGACGCTGGGCGGCAACGGCGACGCGACGCAGCGCACCGGCATGGGCATTCACCTGTACCACGCCAACGCCTCGATGCGGGACCGGGTGTTCAGCGACGCCGACGGCGAGCTGCTCATCGTGCCCGAGCACGGCGGGCTGCTCCTGCGCACCGAGTTCGGGCTGCTGCACGCCGAGCCGGGCGAGGTCGCGCTGATCCCGCGCGGCGTCCGCTTCCGCGTGGAGCTCCTCGACGCGAGCGCCCGCGGGTACGTGTGCGAGAACTACGGCGCCCCGTTCCAGCTCCCCGACCTCGGCCCGATCGGCGCCAACGGGCTCGCCAACGCGCGCGACTTCCGGGCGCCCGTCGCGGCGTACGAGGACGTCGAGGGCCCGGTGGAGGTGGTGAACAAGTTCTGCGGCAACCTGTGGCGGGCCACGTACGACCACTCGCCTCTCGACGTGGTCGCCTGGCACGGCAACCACGTGCCGTACGTCTACGACCTGCACCGCTTCAACGTGATCGGCTCGATCAGCTACGACCACCCGGACCCGTCGATCTTCACCGTGCTCACCTCGCCGTCCGACACCCCGGGCCTCGCGGGCGTCGACTTCGTGGTGTTCGCGCCGCGCTGGCTGGTGGGCGAGGACACCTTCCGTCCGCCGTACTTCCACCGGAACGTGATGAGCGAGTACATGGGCCTGATCGAGGGCGCGTACGACGCGAAGGCGGAGGGTTTTGTCCCCGGCGGCGGTTCCCTGCACAACATGATGTCGGCGCACGGCCCGGACCGCGAGACGTTCGAGAAGGCGTCCGCCGCCGAGCTGAAACCGCAGAAGATCGACGACGGCCTGGCCTTCATGTTCGAGACGCGGTGGCCGGTGACGGCGACGGAACAGGCGGCAGGGGCGTCCCACCTGCAGCGCGGCTACGACGACGTATGGCAGGGTCTGGAGCGTCACTTCCGCAACTGACGCGACACCACCTGATTCGGAGAGATTGTGACCGCTTTCGCCCCGGACTCGATCGTCCTGAATCGGAAGCTGCCGCTCTGGTACCAGGTGTCGCAGTCCCTGCGCGCCTCGATACTGGGCCGCTCCCCCGATGCCCCGCTCCGGCTGCCCACCGAGGAGCAGCTGGCGGGGCATTACGGGGTGAGCGTGCTGACCATGCGACAGGCGCTCAAGGAGCTGGAGGACGAGGGGCTGATCACCCGCCACCGGCGGCGCGGCACGTTCATCGAGCCGAGCGCGCGGCGCGGCACCCCCGTCCGTCTGCTCGGCTCGGTCGACGCGATCGTGGCCCAGCAGTCGGGCATGACCACCCGCCTCCTCGACCACGGCGCCGCCCTGCCCCCCGCCGACCTCGCCGGGCACTTCCCCGGCTCGGCGGAGGTCGCGACGTACCACCGGCTGCGCTGCGACGAGAAGACGGGCGAGCCCACCAACCACGCCCGCAACTACGTCCGGCCCGAACTGGCGTCCCGCATCGACCTGGACGACCTCGTGCGCTGGCCCATGACGAAGGTCCTGCGCGACGTGGTGGGCGTCCGCATCAGCCGCATCACCGACACCGTCGAGGCCACGCTCGCCGACCCGGAGACCGCGCGCCTCCTCGAAGTGCCGCTGCTCAGCCCGATCCTGCACTACACCGGCGTCACGTACGACGAGGAGGGCCGCACGCTGGACGTGGCCCGCATCCACTACCGCGGGGACCGCTTCTCGTTCTCGGTCACGCTCGACGCGACGTGACGGGACCGGGCGGACACGTCGTACGATGCCGGGCGTGACGCACGACGAAGCGCCGCTGCTCGCGGACCTCATGCCGTGGTCCGTCGCACCGCTCCGGCCGGGCCGTGGGTGGCCGATGGGCCCGGACCCGGCTTCCCTGCAGGCACGTTGGAACGCCTTCGTCCGTGCCGAGGGACCGGACCGCGAGACCCTCTTCCGCCCCACCCGCGCCCGCACCCTGCACACCCCGGTCGCCCAATTGCCCGGCCACGGCGGCGCGACGGGCCGCCTGGCCAGGGAGACGGGTCCCTGCCCCGAGCCCGTGCGCGTCCTGCACGGCCCCTTCGACGAGCAGTGGCTGATCCCCGACCACCGCCTCATCGACGTCGCCCGCCCCGAGCTGTGGCGGGTGGCGGGCGAGGGCCAGCTCTTCGCCGTCGAGCAGGGCTACGTTCCCGGGGCGGCGGGACCCGCCGTCCTCGCGTCCGGAGTGCTGCCGGACGGCCGCTCCCCCGCGGGGCGGCCGGGACGGATACGGCCGCTGTTCCGGCGGCCCGGGGGCCACGAGCCCAACGTGGCCCCGGGCCTGCTCGCCCACCTGTCGGACGTCCTCGGCCAGGACGTCTCCGCGCGCGACCTGCTGGCGTGGGTCCTGGCCGTCGGCACCGGCTCCGCGGCGGGCTGCCGGGTGCCGCTCACCCGTGACGCCGACGCCTGGACGCGGGGCGTGGAGCTCGGCCGACGGCTGCTCTGGCTCCAGCTGCGCGGCAACGGCGAGCGCCCGAAGCTGCCCGGCGGCCGCAGGCCGTACGTCCGGGCACCGCTGCCCGCCCGGCCCGCCGCCCTGTCGTACGACGCTGCCGAGGCGATCCTGTACGTCGGCGACGAGGGCATCATCTCGCCGGTGCCGCGGGAGGCGTGGGAGTACGAGGTGAGCGGGGTGCGCGTCGTCGAGCGCTGGTTCGCGCTGCGCACGGAGACGGGCGAGGCGGGCACGCTGGAGGCGATCCGCCCCACGACGTGGCCCCAGCCGTGGACGTCCGAACTCCTCGAACTCATCACGGTGCTTGCACTGATGGCGGAGCTCGCCCCCGCGCAGGCGGAGCTTGCGGCGTCCCTGCGCGCCGCGGTCACCGGGGACGAGCTGCACGACGCGGGCATCCTGCCCGTACCCGACACCGCGCGGCGCCCCGCATCCGTCCTCGACCACCACGAAGAGGGCCCGGACGGCCAGTTCGCCCTGCTCTAGCCTCCCGAACCCAAGTACGGCAAAACCGCACCGACCGGGGGAGTTTGGACCTTTCGGCCCGGCGGTCGATGCGGTTCTGGCTGAAACTTTTCGGTGTGACGGGTGCACGCGGCACGGGTGATGCGTGCGGGGGTGATGGGTGACTACGGAGCGGAGCGGAGTGGGGGGAAAGATCCGCCGCGGAGCGGCGGTTCAGTCCCGGGGACCACCCGCGGTCAGCGTCCGCCGAACAGCGAACGCCGCAACCGGCGCAGTGGCGCGAAGAGCGAGACACGGCTCACTCGGACACCCCTGCTGCTGCGGGCGTGCGCGGCGTCACGTGAGGTCAGCTCACGCATCAGCAGCGTCGCCTCGTGTGCCTCGCGCTGCGGGACGGCGGGGCCGCCCAGCACCGAGAGGTGACGGTCGAGACGCGAACTGCTCGCGCTGCTGCCACAAGTGATCGCAGGGACACGCGCCCTGCTGCGCACTGTTATCTGTTCCATGTCACTCCCCACCCGTACGAGGGCACCCGGCCCAGGGCAGGTTAACCCTATCGCCCCATCGGTACACGCGTGTATCCCGGTCACAGGATTCACCTACCCCGTAAGGAGGTTGACGATTACTCTCCGAATCCAACTGATTCCAGGGCGAGTTGGACAAAGGGTTCGACAACGGGTCGGAGGGCGCCCGATCGCCCCGCCCGGGCGGGCGGGGCCCGGCCGCCCGCCGCATGACGGAGGACCGGGACGTGGGCTATCTCACGTGCGGGTTCCGCCTCCCGCGGCGCGCCGCGGTGACGGAAGCGGGGAGCGGGGACCGGCTCGGGCACGCACACCGGTCGGTGCCGTCCCGGGGCGTTCGGCGTACGGCAGCCCGCCCCCGTTCCCGCAGGGCGTGCGGCGCCGGGGCGGAGGCCGCGCACGCCAGGCGTACGGCGGGCTTCCCACCCCCTCGGCCCCCTCGGCCCCCGTCACCGGGCGGTCTCACCGGACGGCCTCCAGGCAGTCCCGCAGCCGCAGCAGCCCGTCGCGCATCCGGGTCTTGACCGTGCCGAGCGGCACGGAGAGGCGCCGGGCCACCTCGCGGTAGGTGCAGCCGTCGTAATAGGCGAGCACGACCGTCTGACGCTGCAGATCGGTGAGGCTGCCGAGACAGCCGCGCACCCACTCGCGCTCCAGACGCGCCTCGACCGCCTCGGCGACCTGGTCGAACGCGGGGCCCTCGCCGCGCCGCGCCGCACGCGCCTCCCGCTCGGTCGCGGCCCGCACGCTGCGCACCCGGTCCACCGCCCTGCGGTGGGCCAGCGTGAGGATCCACGGCAGGGCACGGCCGCGCGCCGGGTCGAACCGGGGAGCGGAGCGCCAGAGTTCGACGAACACCTCCTGGGTCACCTCCTCGGACTGCGCGCGGTCGCGCAGGACTCTGCGGACGAGGCCGAAGACCTGCCCCGACACCAGGCCGTACAGCTCCTCGAACGCCTCCTGGTCCCCCTTCGCGACCCGCGGCAGCAACTCGTCCGCTTCCATCCGCTCCCCCGCCCCCCGACGCCCGACGCCGCTCGTGCGACTGCCCCGGCATTCGGCGCGGGGGCCGCGACGGATGGAAACCCGCGCCAATCCGCCGGTGCGGCGGCCCCGAATGGGCTGTGTCAGTCGACCCGTGCGCACCAGTCGGCCGGGTCGGGCCAGGTTCATCGGACACTCAAGGACGGATGCGATGACAGCACATGCCAGGAGCCGGCAGGGGCCTCGCGGCCTCGCCGCGCTGGTCTGCGGCGCACTCGCCGCCGGGGGGCTCGCAGCCGCCGGGGTGAGTGCGCTGGAGCCGGGCTCCGCGCGGGCCTCCAGCCACCGGGAGGCCCCGCTGATCTCGGGTCAGCCGCAGTACGACAACACGGACGTGTACGCGTTCGTCAGCCCCGACAAGCCGGACACCACGACCCTCGTGGCGAACTGGACCCCGTTCGAGGAGCCCGCGGGCGGGCCCACCTTCTACCCCTTCCCGGAGGACGCCCAGTACGACATCCACATCGACAGCGACGGCGACGCGCAGGGCGATCTGGTCTACCGCTGGACGTTCGACAGCAAGGTCAAGAACGGCAACACCTTCCTGTACAACACCGGCCAGGTGACCAGCCTCGACGACCCGGACCTCAACGTCACGCAGTCGTACGACATCGACCTGCTGAAGCTGAAGGACCAGAAGGTCGTCTCCACCAAGAAGCTCGCGAACGACCTGCCGGTCGCGCCGTCGCGGGTGGGCGACGCCTCGATGCCCGACTACAAGAAGCTCCGCGACCAGGCGGTGCGGAAGGTCGCGGGCGGCACGTCGTACGTCGGACAGGCCGACGACCCGTTCTTCCTCGATCTGCAGGTCTTCGACTCGCTGTACGGCGGCGACCTCTCGCAGGTCGGCAAGGACACCCTCAAGGGGTACAGCGTGAACTCGGTCGCGCTGCAGGTACCGACCGCCGACATACGCCAGTCGGAGAAGCAGCCGACGGTCGGGGTCTGGTCGACGACCCAGCGCGAGAACGCCAAGGGCGACTACACGCAGGTGTCGCGGCTCGGCAGCCCGCTGGTCAACGAGCTCGTGGTGCCGCTGCGCGACAAGGACAAGTTCAACGCGTCCGCGCCGTGGAACGACGCGGACTTCCTGCCGTACGTGCAGAAGCCCGAGCTGCCGAAGCTCCTGGAGAAGGTCTACGGCGTCAAGGCGCCGGCCGAGCCCAGGAAGGACCTGGTCTCCGTCTTCCTGACCGGCGTGAAGGACCTCAACCAGCCGCCCGGCGTGCGCCCGGCGGAGGCCCTGCGGCTCAACACCTCCATCAAGCCGTCGGCCGACCCGAAACGGCTCGGCGTCCTCGACGGGGACACCGCGGGATTCCCGAACGGGCGGCGGCTCACCGACGACGTCGTCGACATCGAGCTGCAGGCCGTCGCGGGTGAACTCGTGGGCGCCAAGAACGACCTGGGCGACGCGGTGGACGCGAACGACCGGGCGTTCGGCAAGACGTTCCCGTACCTGGCGCTGCCCACGTCCCCGACACACGCGTCCGCGGCCAAGGGCGGCGGCGACAACACCTCGATGCGCGGCGCGCTCGGGGGCGGGGCGAAGGTCCAGGCCCCGTCGTCGTCCGACGGGTCCGGCGCGTCCGACGCGGTGCTGATCGCCTCCGCGGCGGCCGGGGCCGCGGGTGTGCTGCTCGTCGGGCTCGGGCTCGCGTGGTGGCGGGCCAGGAGGCGGGGTGCCGGCGGGGTCTTCTGAGCCCCTCCGGGCCCCTGCCCGGTGCTCTTCGAGCTCCTCCCTGAACGGGCGCGGTCCGCACCTGATCCCCCTGCGGGCCGCGCCTCCTCCCCCCTCTCCGTCTCTGCTTTCACTCTTCCGAACGATTGGTCTTCTCCGTGACACGCATCTCCGTACGGAGCGCCGTGGCCGTCGTCGCGCTGGCCCTCGCGCTCACCTCCGGCGCCGTCGTCGTCAGCGGTGGCGCGGGTGACGACGGGGCGGGGCGGTCCACGCCCGCCGCGGCCGGACCCGCGGCGCCGCTCGACGGTCTGCGCGGCGGCGACCTGGACCGGGGCGTGGAGGCGCTCCGGACCAGGCTGCGCGACCGGCCGAAGGACTTCACGTCCTGGGCCACGCTCGGCACGGCCTACGTCGAGCAGGCCCGCACCCGCGGCGACCCCGCCCTCTACCGCGCCGCCGACCGCGCCCTCGACCGCTCGCTGGAGCTGCGCCCCGGCTACGACGCGGCGCTCGCGGGGCGCGCCGCCGTCGCCGCCGCCCGGCACGACTTCCGCGGCGCCCTGCGCCACGTCACAGCCGCCCTCGCCGAGAACCCGTACGGCGAACGGGCCCTGGCCACCCGCATCGACGCCCTCGTCGAACTCGGGCGCTACGGCGCGGCGTCCCGCGCGGCCGACGAGGCGGACGCGCGGCGGCCCGGCATCCCCGTCTTCACGCGGTACGCGTACGTACGGGAGCTGCGCGGCGACACGGCGACCGCGCGGCGCGTCCTGGAGCGGGCGCTCGACGGTGCGACCGCGCCCGGCGACGTCGCGTACGTGGCGACCGCCCTCGGGCAACTGGCGTGGCGGCAGGGCGAGTACAGGGCCGCGCTGCGCCACTGCGGGGCCGCGCTGCGGGCGGACTCCACGTATCTGCCCGCCCTGGAGTGCCGGGCCAGGGCGCGGGCGGCACGGGGCGGGACGGCGTCGGCGGTGGCCGGGCTGCGCGAGGTCGTCGGGCGGCAGCCGCTGCCGGGTCCTGTTGTGGCGCTCGGCGAACTGTACGAGGCGAAGGGTGAGCCGGCGCGGGCCCGTGAGCAGTACCGCCTCGTGGACGCGTGGGCCGCGCTGGCCCGGGCGAACGGGGTCGACCCCGACCTGGACACGGCTCTCGCCGCGGCCGACCACGGGGACGCGGCTGTGGCGCTGCGGGCGGCGCGCGCCGAGTGGGAGCGGCGCAGGACGGTTCACACGGCGGACGCGCTGGGGTGGGCGCTGCACGTGAACGGACGGGACGAGGAGGCGCTGCGGTACGCGCGGCGCGCCACGGCCACGGGGTTCAAGGAAGCGGCGTTCCGCTACCACCGCGGGATGATCGAACGGGCCGTCGGGGACGAGGAGGCGGCGCGCGGGTCGCTGACGTCGGCGCTGCGCCTGAACCCCGGTTTCTCGCCGGTGGGTGCGCGCGAGGCGCGGGAGGCGCTGCGGTCGCTCGGGGGTGACGGGTCGTGAGGCGCCGGGGGCTGTGGGGGGTCCGGGCCGGTGTGGTGCTCGGGGTGGCCGTCGCGCTCGGCGGCCTCGGCGGTGGCGCGCACGCGCATCCGCTGGGCAACTTCACCGTCAGCCGGTACGACGGACTCGTCGCCGGGCCGGGGCGGCTGACGGTCGACCACGTGGAGGACCTCGCCGAGATCCCCGCCGCCCAGGCCGCTCCGCGCATCCGCGAGGCGGGCCGCGCCGGCTGGGCCGGGCAGCGCTGCCGGGGCGCGGCCGACGACACCCGCGTCACTGTGGCGGGACGGGACGCGGAGCTGACGGTGGGCGCCGCGCGGGTCCGGGTCCGGCCGGGACAGGCGGGGCTCGACACCCTCCGCGTGGAGTGCACCTTCACCGCTCCGCTGCCGCGGGAGGACGGGGTGACCGTGGAGTTCCGGAGCGGCGCGCGGGACGGCACCGGCTGGCGGGAGATCACCGCCCGCGGCGACCGGACGACCCTCACCCGCTCCGACGTGCCGAGGACCTCCGCGTCGGAACGGCTCACCCGCTACCCGAAGCGGCTGCTCTCCGCCCCGCCCGACACCGCCTCCGCGTCGCTGCGGATCATCCGGGGCGGCCCCGCCCTCGCGGACACCCGTCCCGGGGAGGGGGAGAGCGGCGTGGCCTCCGTGCTGCCCCGCGGTGCCGACCGCTGGGCGCGGGCCCTCACCGGCCTGGTCGGCCGGCATCCGCTCACCCCGGCCTTCGCCGCACTCGCCCTCGGCACCGCCGTGCTCCTCGGCGCCCTGCACGCGCTCGCGCCGGGCCACGGCAAGACACTCATGGCCGCCACCGCCGCCGCGCGCGGCCGTGCCTCCGTACGCGACGTGCTGCCGCTCGCCGCGTCCGTGACCGTCACGCACACCCTGGGCGTGCTCGCCCTCGGTCTGCTGGTGAGCGGAGGCTCCGCCGCGGGTCCGTCGGTGGTCGCCTGGCTCGGCATGGCCAGCGGGCTGCTCGTCACGGGTGCGGGGGCGCTGCTCGTGCGCAGGGCGTGGCCGCGACGGCGCGGGACGGGCCACGAGCACGGTCACCCGCACCCTCACGACCACGGCCACCACCACACGCACGCCCACCACCACTCCCCCGGTACCGGCCTGCGGGGCACGCTCTTCCTCGGTTTCGCCGGGGGTCTGGTGCCGAGTCCGTCCGCCGTCGTGGTGCTGGTCGGCGCCGCCGCGCTCGGCGAGGCGTGGTTCGGGCTGCTGCTCGTGGTGGCGTACGGGGTGGGGCTCGCCGCCGCGCTGACGGCCGCCGGGTTCCTCGTCGTACGCGTGGGGGCGTTCGCGGGGCGGCGCGTGGGGTCGGAGTGGGTGCGTCGGCACACCCGGCGGTTCCTGCCGCTCGGTTCGGCCTGCGTGGTTGTCGCTCTTGGGTGCGGATTGGTGTTCAAGGGGGCTGCAACGGCGCTCGGTTGAGCTACTTTTGTGGAGAATCGCACCGCTAGGGATGGGGGCGCCCGTGAGCCGGCCAGAGCGCGTGATCGCGGGGCGGTACCGCCTCCTCGCCCCGTTGGGCGAGGGCGGCATGGGCACCGTGTGGCGTGCCAGGGACGAGGTGCTCGGCCGCGAGGTGGCCGTCAAGGAGGTGCGCGCCCCCGCCGGGCTCCCGGCGCCCGAGGTCGACCGGTTGTACGCGCGCCTCGAGCGGGAGGCCTGGGCGGCCGCCCGCATCCCGCACCGGAACGTGGTGACGGTCTACGACGTCGCGACCGAGCACGGCCGCCCCTGGATCGTCATGGAGCTGGTGCGCGGCCTGTCGCTCTCCGACGTGCTGGAGGCCGAGGGCGCGCTGACCCCGCAGCGGACCGCCGAGATCGGCGCCGAGATCCTCGGCGCCCTGCGCGCCGCCCACGACGCCGGTGTCCTGCACCGCGACGTGAAGCCCGGCAACGTACTGATCGCGAACGACGGCCGCGTCGTCCTGACGGACTTCGGGATCGCGCTGGTCGAGGGGAGTTCGGCGCTGACGATGACCGGTGAGGTCGTCGGGTCGCCCGAATTCCTCGCGCCGGAGCGGGCGTTGGGGCAGCGTCCGGGGCCCGCTTCCGATCTGTGGTCGCTCGGCGTGCTGCTGTACGCCGCGGTGGAGGGCACCTCGCCGTTCCGTCAGGACACGCCGTTGAGCACGTTGCGCGCGGTGGTGGACGAGGAGCTGCCGCCCGCCCGCCGCGCCGGTCCTCTCACGTCGGTCATCGAGGGGCTGCTCCGCAAGGATCCGGACGAGCGGATGTCGGCCGCCGAGGCCGAGCGTGATCTGCGGATCGTGGCCGGGGGCGGCACCCCGCGCACGGAGGCGGCGTTCCCCTACATGCCGACGACCACGTCCGAGCGGCCGCCCTCCGGGCCGACGCCGCCCGCGCCCTTCCCCGTTCCGCCGCCGGGACCGGCCACGGTCGTCGGCGCCCCGACGGACGAGCCGCGCCGGGACCGCCGTGCGAGGGTCGCTCTGGTGGCGGGGCTCGTCGCGCTGGCGCTGGCCCTGGGCGGCCTCACGTACGCCCTGGTCGGCCGGGACGACGACGGGGGCGGCGGCTCCGAAGGAAACCAGAACAACGGCGCCGGGACGACCGGGTCCACCGGCGACGAGGACGGGGGCGGGTCGGCCGGGTCCACGGGCGGGAAGGACGACGGCGGCTCCACGGGCGGCGGCAGCGGAGGCAACGGCAGCAACGGTGGCAGCAACGGTGGCAGCAGCGGCAACGGCGGCGGCAACGGCAGCAACAGCGGGAACAGTGGAAACGGCGGCAACGGCGGCGGCACCAAGCCGCCCGCTCAGAGCGTGAAGGTGCACGTCGTGGGCGCCCACACGCAGTACGAGGGGGCGTGCCCGCCGGCGGCCGGTCAGGCGCCGTCGTTCGCCGCGACGTTCACGGTGGGGCGCGTGCCCGCCACGGTCGAGTACCGCTGGGTCACGGCGTCGGGCGAGTCCGGCGACCCGGGCTGGAAGACGCTGTCCTTCTCGTCGGGCGGCGGGAAGACCCGGCAGGTGAATCACGCGGAGACCGCGTACGACGAGGGCGGCGGGACGTATCAGAACTCCGTCCACGTCCAGGTGCGCGAGCCGGTGTCGGCGACGTCGAACTCGGTCGCGTACACGGTGGCCTGTGAGCAGGAGACCCCGACGGGCGGGGCCTCCTACACGCCGAACGGGTAGGTGGATCCCGGGGAGGTCAGGCCGCCGCGGTGAACACGGGGAGGTAGCCACCGGACTGGCCGGCGGCGGTGGGGTGGTAGGACTCGCCGATGTTGGTCCAGTTCACGCTGTGCAGCCAGGGGCTGCCCGAGCAGATCTCGTGCCCGGAGAAGGCCGCCGTGACGTTGCCGAACGCGAAGCCGTGGTCCGCGGCGCGCTTGGCGGTGGCCGTGTTGAGGTAGTCGGAGGCGTCGTTGATGGCGGCCCGCTCGCGCTCGGAGAGGCCGGCGAGACAGCTGCCGCTCAGCTTGTAGAAGCGGGGATAGCCGAGCACCACGACGCGGGCGGAGGGTGCCTTCGCGCTGATCGCGTCGTACACCTTGTCGAGGTTGCCGGGGAGCGTGGAGTCCACGTACTGGCGGGCCTGGTTGACGCGGGCGACGCAGTTGCTCTCGGACTGCAGCACGCAGGTCGTCATGACGTCGGCGAAGCCCGCGTCGTTGCCGCCGATGGAGATCGACACGAGCCCGGTGCCGCTGCCGAGCGGGCCCAGCTGGTTCGCCAGAACATCACCCGTACGAGCGCCCGAGCAAGCCGTGAAGTTGAAGCTCGAGGGTGAGTGGGCGGCAGCCCACAGCGCGGGGTAGGCGCGGGTGCTGCGCTTGCAGTTGCCGCTGCCGCCGTCGTAACTGCCGGCGCCGACACCCGAGGAGTAGGAGTCGCCGAGGGCCACGTAGCCGGTGGCTGCGGCCTTCCGGTCGGCCGACTGGTCCGCGTGAGCCGCTGCCGCGCCGGTGAGCGCGAAGGCGGCCGCAAGGAGGAGCGAGGACATGTATGCCGTGATTCGGGACAATTTCATGGAACCTCCCTTAGCAGGATTTCTGCCTCGACCGTGGTAGCACCGCTCCCCCGGCCGCCGATAGTGTCCATGTCAATGAATTCCTCAACAATTCCCTTTCCCACGTGGGAAGTTCATCTACCGCGGAAGGGTGTGGCGGGGAACATCTGCACACTCCCTCCGCATCTTGACGGGCCGCCGGGGACTGCGCGACATTGAGGCCCGGCATCCGGTGCGTCGGGGGGCAAAGTCACCAATGCAGACCATCAGGATCAAGGCCCTGCCGTCGGACACGGGGCGCCAGACCGGACAGGGCGCGGCGAAGGACCTGCCGCCACTGCTCGCCGGGGCGGCCGTCGCCGTGGGCGGGGTCGGCGCGGTGCTCGCGCTCGTCGACCTGAGCTCGCCGCTGCGCGGCCCCTTCACCCTCTTCTTCCTCATCGCCGCGCCGGGTGCCGCCATCGGCGCGGCGCTGCGCTCCCTCTCGCCGTGGGGCCGGGCCGTGGCCTCCGTGTCCGGTGCGATGGCCGTCAACCTGCTCGTCGCGCAGGGGATGCTGGCGCTGCACGCGTGGTCGGTGCGCGGAGGCGTCGTCGCGGTCGCGGCACTCAGCTCGCTCGTCCTCCTGCTGATGGCGGGACAGCGGCTGCGCCACCGCGCGGCGAAGAGGCGGACCTCCTGACGTGGACCTCCTGACGTGAACATCACCGTGCACCGTCCCGGCGAACTCACCGCGGCCGACCGGGCGGCGTGGGCCGCGCTGCAGTCCAAGGCGCACCTCGACGGCTCACCCGGGCTCGGCAACCCCTTCCTCTCCCCCGAGTTCGCACTCGCGATCGGGCACGAACGGCGCGGGGTCCGGATCGCCGTCGTGCGCGAGCAGAGCGAGCGGACCGCGTTCCTGCCGTTCCAGCGGTCCGTCACCGGTGTCGGCCGGGCCATCGGCCTCGGCCTCTCGGACTGCCAGGGACTGGTCCACCGGCCGGGCTTCGACTGGGACGCGCGTGACCTGCTGCGGGCCTGCGGCCTCTCCGTGTGGGAGTTCGATCACCTGGTGGGCGGGCAGACGCCGTTCGAGGCGAGCGCGTCCGGCTCGTTCCCGTCCCCCGTCATGGACGTCGACCGGGGCTACGACGCCTATCTAGGCCAACTTCGCGCCCGCGCACCGAAGTTCACTCGCACCACACTGGCCAAGGAGCGCAGGCTCGGCCGCGATCACGGCCCGGTGCGCTACGTGCACGACGAGCGCGACCCCGCGGTCCTCGCCGCACTGATGGGCTGGAAGTCCGCGCAGTACCGCAGGACCGGCCGCAGCGACCGCTTCGCGCACCCGTGGATCGCCCACCTCGTGCGCCGGCTCTTCCACACCCGCTCCGACTCGTTCGCCGGGGTGCTCTCGGTCCTCTACGCCGGGGGCGCGCCGATCGCCGCGCACTTCGGGCTGCGCTCCGAACGGATCCTCGCCTGCTGGTTTCCCGCGTACGATCCGGCGTTCGCCAAGTACTCGCCCGGTCTGGTCCTGCATCTGCGCATGGCCGAGGCCGCGGCGGCCGACGGCATCGCGTACCTCGATCTCGGCCGCGGCCAGAAGGCGTACAAGGACTCCCTCAAGACCCGTGATCTCACCGTCTCCGAGGGGTGGGTGGCGCTCCGTCACCCGGTGGCGTTCGGACACCTCGCGCGGCGCGCACCGGTCAGAGCACTGCGGAACACTGTGCAATCACGACCGGAATTCTTCGAACCGGCCGACAAACTGCTCAAGCAGATGGGTCGAATTCGATCTAGAGGCAGGGAATAAGGCAGTCCGAATGTGGTCGCACAGATTACTCAAATCATGTGAAACGTGGGACCACGTTCCAGGTCTTGCCATACAGTCTCAATCATCAATACCGTCGTACATCCACCCGCAACGGTCCATCACGCAATGCGATCCGGGGGAGGGCTCAGGATCACGGTGAGACCGGAGCGGGGCGCGGTAGGGGGGTGCCGTGCTCGGTGACCGCTCTTCGGCCGAGTCACGTCCCGCGCAATGCCAGCTCACTCGACATGCACGGAGATCCATTTCGGCATGCTCAAGTGTGAACCCCCCTTTCGAACCGGATCAATTGCCGGACCGCCCGGGGGCGGGCGGTCCACCGGACGAGAGGGACACCGGACTCATGAGTTCGTTTGTGCGCCCGGCAGACGCCGGACAAGACCCGCTGGAAGAGATCTCCAGAAACTACCGTCCGATCTCCACGCATTTGGCGATCACGCCACCGGTCAGTGTGGTGATACCCGCCATGAACGAAGCGGAGAACCTCCCGTACGTCTTCAAGACGCTGCCCGACTGGATCCATGAGGTCGTCCTCGTGGACGGCAACTCCACCGACGAAACGGTGGCCGTGGCCCGCGACCTGTGGCCGGACGTGAAGGTCGTCCGCCAGCTCGGCAAGGGCAAGGGCGACGCGCTGATCACCGGCTTCGCCGCGTGCACGGGCGACATCATCGTGATGGTCGACGCCGACGGCTCGGCCGACGGCCAGGAGATCGTCTCCTACGTCTCCGCCCTCGTCTCGGGCGCGGACTTCGCCAAGGGCTCCCGCTTCGCCAACGGCGGCGGCACGGACGACATGACGCCGATCCGCAAGCTCGGCAACCACGTCCTGTGCTCCGTCGTGAACACCAAGTTCGGGGCCCGCTACACCGACCTGTGCTACGGCTACAACGCGTTCTGGCGGCACTGCCTCGACAAGATCGAGCTCGACTGCACCGGCTTCGAGGTGGAGACCCTGATGAACATCCGGGTCGTCAAGGCGGGGCTCAAGGTCCAGGAGATTCCGAGCCACGAGTACCTGCGGATCCACGGCACCAGCAACCTCAGGGCCGTACGGGACGGCATCCGCGTACTGAAGGTGATCCTCTCGGAGCGCTCCAACCGTGACAGACGCGGCGCGCGGCGCAAGGCCGCCCGCGTCCTGCCCCTCCCGGCGGGGCGGGGAGAGGCGTCTTGAGCGCAGGGATCTCCGTCGTCATCTGCGTGTACACGGAGGACCGCTGGGAGGACATCCTCGCGGCGGTCTCCTCGGTCCGCGCGCAGTCACTGACGGCCCGGGAAACACTCCTCGTGGTCGACCACAACCCCACGCTCCTCGAACGGCTCACCAGGGAGTACAAGGCGTACCGCGACACCGGGGAGAACGGGGACGTGCGGGTGCTCGCCAACGCGGGCCCCCGCGGCCTCTCGGCGGGACGCAACACCGGGATCGCCGCGGCCCGCGGCGACATCATCGCCTTCCTCGACGACGACGCCGTCGCCGAACGGGACTGGCTGCGGTACTTCGACGAGGGGTTCGACGACCCGCGGGTCCTCGCCGTCGGCGGCCGCACCCTGCCCGCCTGGGAGTCCGGGAGGCGGCCCGACTGGTTCCCCGAGGAGTTCGACTGGGTCGTCGGCTGTACGTACAAGGGGCTCCCCCGCGGCCGGGTGCGGGTGCGCAACGTCCTCGGCGGCAACGCCTCGTTCCGGCGCGCCGCGTTCGACGCGGCGGGCGGCTTCGCCACGGGCATCGGACGGGACGGCGACAAGCGTCCGCTGGGCTGCGAGGAGACGGAGTTCTGCATCCGCCTCGCCCGCGCGGTCCCGGACGCGGTCCTGCTCATCGACGACCGCTCGGTGATCCACCACCGGGTGCCGGCCGTCCGGGAACGGTTCGGCTACTTCCGTACGCGGACGTACGCGGAAGGCCTCTCCAAGGCGCTCGTCGCCCGCAGCGTCGGCGCGTCGAAGGGCCTCGAGTCCGAACGCCGGTACACCACGCGCGTGCTGCCCTCCGGCGTCGGCCGCGGGCTGCGCGACGCGGTGCTCGGGCGGCCGGGCGGCGCGGGCCGCGCGGGGGCCATCGTGGCGGGCGTGCTCGCCGCGACGGGAGGGTACGTCATCGGGAGCGTCCGTGCGCGCGGGGGCGGCGCCACGTTCCCGGCAGGGCCGGTCGGCGACGTCGACGGGCGTGCCGGGGACGTGCGGAGCGCGGGTGGCGAGGGGGCTGCCGCATGAGCACGGAGACCGTGCCGATCCTGATGTACCACTCCGTGGCGCGCGTACCGAGCGCCGCGACGCACGCGCTGTCGGTGTCGCCCGACGCCTTCGCGCGCCAGATGGAGGTGCTCGGCGAGCAGGGCTTCACACCGCTCACGACCGCCCAGCTGGCCGCCGCCTGGCGGTCGCAGGGAAGGACACTGCCCGAGCGGCCGGTCCTGATCACCTTCGACGACGGCTACGAGGGAGTACACCGGTACGCACTGCCCGTGCTCGCCAAGCACGGCTTCGCGTCGACCCTGTTCGTCTCCACCGGCTGGCTGCGCGGCGAGCACGACACCGGGGGCGGCCTCGACCGCATGCTCGACTGGGACCAGGTGCGCGAACTCGCCGCCGACGGCGCGGAGATCGGCGGGCACAGCCACACGCACCCCGAGCTCGACCAGCTGGACGAGGGCACGCTCCGGTACGAACTGCGGCGCTGCCGCGACATCGTCGCCGACCAGCTGGGCACACGGCCCGTGTCGTTCGCGTACCCCTACGGCTACTCCAGCCGACGGGTCCGTGCACGGGTGCGCGAGACGGGGTTCCGACAGGCGCTCGCCGTCGGCAACGGCCTGGCCCGCCGCGCCCAGGGGCCGTACGCCCTGCGGCGCGTCACCGTGCGCCGCACCACCGGGGCCGAGGAGTTCGAGCGGCTGGTGGCGGGCCGCGCGCTCGGCCGCGCCTTCGCCGGGGACCGCGCCCTCACCAAGGGGTACGCCCTGGTCCGCAGAGCCCGACAGGTCCGCCGGAAGGCACTCGGTTCCCGTGTCTGACACGACCACGTCCCATACCGGCGTCTCCGGTCCCGGGGGCTCCGGGAAGCGGACGCCGGCCGGTACGTCCGGCGGGCCCCGCGGAATGCGCCTGCCCGGCCGGGGCGGCGGCAACAGCCCGCTGTTCCGCAACGCGTACGCGCTGATGCTCAACACGGGCATCTCCGGCGTGCTCGGCGTCGGCTTCTGGCTCGCGGCCGCCCGCTACTACTCGGAGTCGGCGGTCGGCCAGGGATCGGCGGCGATCGCGGCGATGAAGCTCCTCGCGGGCCTCACCGCCGTGACGCTGACGGGCGCCCTCGCACGGTTCATCCCCGTCGCGGGGCGCGCCACCGGCAAGCTCATCTTCCGTACGTACGCGGGGAGTTCGGTGGCGGTGGCGCTCGCCGCCGCTGCCTTCCTGCTCACGCTCGACCTGTGGGGACCCTCGTACCGCTTCCTGCACGGGCCCGTCCACGGCATCGGGTTCGTCCTCGCCGTCGTGGCCTGGTCGGTCCTGACGCTGCAGGACGGAGTCCTGACCGGGCTGCGCAACGCTCTCTGGGTGCCCGTCGGCAACACCGTCTTCTCGGTCGCCAAGCTGGGCCTGCTCATCGCGATGGCCGCGGCGATCCCCACCGCCGGAGTCTTCGTCTCCTGGGTCGCCTCGATCCTCGTGTCGGTGATCCCGCTCGGCTGGCTGGTCTTCCGGCGCCTGGTGCCGCGGCACGTGAAAGCCACCGCCGGGAAGGCCCGTCCGCCGACGCTGCGCGAGATCGGCCACTTCCTGGCCGGCGACTACACCGGCTCGCTCTTCTCGCTCGCCGTGGTCTACCTCGTCCCGGTCATCGTCGCCTCGCAGGTCAGCTCGGTCGACAACGCGTACTTCTACATCACCACCACCATCGGCGGCACCGTCAACCTCCTCGCCATCAACATGGGCGCCTCGCTGACCGTGGAGGGCGCGCACGATCCCGCGCTGCTCGCCGCCAACACCCGCGCCGCGCTGCGCCGGATGGCGACGATCATGCTGCCGGTGTGCGGGATCCTCTTCCTGGCTGCGCCGCTGATCCTGCGCATGTTCGGGCAGGGGTACGCGGACGCGGCCACTCCCCTGCTGCGCTGGTTCGCGGTGGGCGCGCTGCTGCGGGTCGTCATGGAGACGTACTTCGCGGTGCAGCGCGCGCAGAGCAAGACCTCGGGGATCGCCTGGCTGCAGGGCCTGTTGTGCGTCCTGGTGCTCGGACTCACGCTGCTCCTGCTGCCGCGCATGGGGCTGACCGGCGCGGGCATCGCGGAGATCTCCAGCCTGGCCGTGATCGTGGCCGTCGCGGCGCCGAAGCTGTACCGCGTGGTGCGGGCCGCGCCCTCGGCGAAGGCCGAACACGCGGCGCCCGACGGGGACCTGGCCGACCTGGGAACACCGGACGCGCCCACGGTGCAGATGCGGGCCGGGGCGGCGGGGACGGCGGGCGAGGGCGGCGGCGGGGGCCGGACGCACAAGGAGCGGCACGGGCCCGCGTGGGCGTGGCGCGAGTCGCTCGACTCGCCCACCCTCCAGCTCGCCGTGCAGCTCGACTTCGACCACCAGGAGCGGCGGCCGGACGTACGGCCGGGGCCCGGCACGCCTGCCGCGGACACGCCGGTCCGCACGGCGCCCGCGGCACGGAGCGAGGGGGACGACATGGAGCACCGGCCGACCTGGGCACGGAGATCCCCTGCCGGGCCGGTGGCGGACGAGGTGTCGCCCGAGCCGACGTACGCGCCGACACCTGCGGAGTGCGTGGAACCTGCGCAGACCGCCGGACCCCTGGAGACTGCGGAGCCCGCAGAGCACGCGGAGCCCGCGAAACCCGTGACGCCCGTGACGCCCGTGACGCCCGTGACGCCTCCGGGAGCCGTGGAGCCCGAAGAACCCGCGGTCCCGGTTGAGCCCGCCCCCCGCGCCACCCCCGCCGACGGCACCCATGACGACGACGCACCGCCCGAGCGCGCCCCCCGCCACCACGTGCTCGTCATGGCGCTGCTCCTCGCCGCCGCTCTCGCCCTCTACTGGCTGCCCGTCCTCCGCCTCGGCGAACGGGACCTGGACGACATGGGCGGGCTCGGGCTGATCTCCGTGCTGCCGACGCCGACGCTGGTCGGCGCCGCCCTCCTGGTCGTCGTGTTCGCCGCGCTGCTCTGGATGGACCGGCCGATCAAGGGCCTCCTCCTGCTCACCCTGCTCGCGACCGTGGTGTCACTGCACGCGCTGCCCGCCGTCATCGAGACCGAGCCGCGGTTCGCCACGGCCTGGCAGCACCTGGGCTTCATCGAGTACATCGAAAGGACCGGCACCGCGGTGCCGGATCTGGACGCGCGCTGGAGCTGGCCCGGGTTCTTCGCCGCGGCCGCCTTCGTCGCCGAGGCGTGCGGTCTCTCGGACCTGACCGAGGTGATCCGCTGGTGGCCGACGGTCATCCAACTGCTCTACCTGGCACCGATGTTCCTGCTCGTGCGCTCCGTGCGGGCGGCCTGGCGCGCCAAGTGGACGGGCCTGTGGATCTTCGTCCTGAGCGGCTGGGTGGGGCAGGACTACTTCTCGCCGCAGGGCTTCACGTTCCTGCTCTACATCGCCTTCGTGGCCGTGCTGATGGTGTGGTTCCGTGCGCCGCGCATGCTGTGGGCCAAGCGGCGGCCGGGCGAGACCGAGGTCGAACCGGCGGGTCGCAAGGAGCGCGCCGTGCTGCTCCTGGTCCTCATCGGCCTGTTCGCCGCGACGGTCCCCGCCCACCAGCTCACGCCGTTCGTGATGCTCGGCGTGCTGACCGTCCTCGTCCTGGTCGGCCGCTCCGAGCTGCGCGGGCTGCCGATCCTGTTCGGTGTGCTCGTCGCCGTCTGGCTCGGCTTCCTCGCCGAGCCGTACTGGTCGGGCCATTTCGACGAGCTGTTCGGCGGGGTCGGCGGCGTCGGCGGCAACGTGTCGTCGTCGGTCTCCGGGCGCATCGAGGGCGGCAGTTCGACCCATCGGCTGGTGCTGTACGTGCGGGTGGCGATGGCGGGCGCCGTGCTGGCGTTCGCGTGCTGGGGCTGGTGGCGTCGGCGCTTCTACCGGTACGGCGAGCGCTCGCTGCTCGTCCTGACCTTCGTGCCGTTCCTGGGCTTCGGCATGCAGTCGTACGGCGGCGAGATGGCCCTGCGCGTCTTCATGTTCGCGCTGCCGGGCGCCGCCCTGCTCGCCGGTCTCGCGCTGTTCCCGCGGGCGGGGATCACCCCGGACGAGCGCGACCGCGACCGGGTGAGCCTCGCGCCGCTGGCCGCGCTGATGGCCGGGCTCGTCCTGATGGGCGGGTTCCTCGTGGCCCGCTGGGGCAACGAGCCCTTCGAACGGGTCCGCCCCGGCGAGGTCGCGGCGATGGAGTACCTGTACGAGCACGACGACCCGACGGCGCGGCTCCTCTGGATGAGCGACGACACGGTCGAGAACGTCACCCCGTCGATCCCGTGGGGCGCCCGCGACATGGAGAGGCTGGAGTACGTGCCCACGCTCGCGCCCGCCGACCCGGTCCTGGTGTCGGGCCTGGTGAAGGCGCTCAAGGACGCGGGCCCCGACTCGTATCTGATGATCAACCGAGGTCAGACAACCTATCTGCAACTGAACGCCGGCTACCCGACGTCGTGGGAGCCGCGGCTCATCCGCAACCTGGACGACCGCGAGGACCTCAGGAAGGTCTTCTCCAACGCCGACGCGACCCTCTACACCCTGAGCGAGCAGCCGGACGGCAGGGCCGCCGAGCCCGATCCGGGTCCCGCGGGGCCGAGGGTGACGTGGACGCCGTGGTCGGTCGTGGGCGGGCTCGCCGCGGTGGCGCTCATCCTGCTCCTGGGGGCGCGCGAGATGGTGCGGGTCGCGGCGGCGCCGAGCGTGCGGCAGCAGCGGTGGCTGCAGGGCAGCTTCTGGTTCTCGCTGCCGCTGCTCGCGGTGCTGCTCGCCTCGCTGATCCAGCGGTTCCTGACGATGGCGTGAGGGGGACGCGGGCCGGGGGGGCGGCTAGCGCTTGAGCCACTTCACCTCGTACCCCGCCATGTCGAGGCGCCGTCCGTCGACCTTCGCGCTGATCCGCCGGGTGAGGGTGTTGACCACCAGGACGGCCTCGTCGTCGGCGAGGACGCGGACGTCCGCCCGGTCGTCGGAGGTGACGGACACCTTCTCGTACGTCGTACCGGGGCCGAACTCCCTGCCGAACCGCCCGATGAGCTCCAGCATCGGCAGTCCGGCCCCTCCGTCGGGGAGCTCGGTGGAGGTCCAGAGGCAGCCCGCGCACTTCTTGCCGCGTTTCTGCGGGTTCCAGTAGAAGCCGCTCGTGGCGCCGCCGCGGACCATCGCCATCAGGCCGGTCGCCTGGACGGCGACGCGGTGCGCCTCCGACCAGTCGTCGCGGTTGTCCTGGCTGTCGCCCGGCTCCACGTAGTACTCGGCCCACCACAGCGGCAGGTCGCCGGTCCGCTCACGCACCCACTTGCCGACGTCCGTGAACTTCTCGGTGGCCCCGAACTCGTCGGGGAGCAGCTCGTCGTCCGCGGTGTAGCTGGAGCCGTCGACGACGACGAAGTCGGCGCCCGCCTTGTGCTTGTTCCAGTGGTCGAAGGCGTCGAGGATCCGCTGGTCCATGCGGCCCCACGGGCCCTTCGGCTCCTTAGCGATGCCCTCGGTCCGGCGCGGGTCGAAACTGTTCATCACCAGGTAGGGGCCGCCGACCATGATGTCCTCGTCGACCTTCTTGAGCTCTTTGTAGACGAGGTTGTAGAGCTCGGTGTACCCCTCGTAGTCCCAGCGGCCCTCCTCGTCGTTCCAGAAGCCCTTGAACTCGTTCCAGACGACGAAGTGACGGACGTCGGGGTAGCGCTTCGCGACGGTCGCGGCGAGCTTCGCGAAGTCCTTGTAGTGCGCGCGCTCGGGGGCGGTCTCCAGGGCCTGCCGGCTCCAGTCCGTGTTGTCCGCGCCGGGCTCGCCGCCCTTCATCCAGTCGGGCGCGCAGCACAGCGTGACGACGGGGGTGCCCTCGCTCGCCCGGACGAAGTCCATCCGGCGGTCCATCGCCGAGAAGTCGTAACGCCCCTTCACCGGCTCGGGGTTGCCCGCGCCCCAGCCCATGATGTGCTGGATCTGCGGGACGGGTCCGCCCTGGTCCGCGAGCGCGGCGCGGACGCGCTCGACGGCCTTGTCCCCGCCGTCGTCCGCGCTGTACTGGGTGTGGGTGAAGCCCCAGCCCACCTGCGGCTCGGCGGCGCCGGTCGGGACGACGGGCGTGCCGTGCACCTTGTCCCCGTCCGGGGTGGTGCCCGCGGTGCTGCCCCGGTCGCCGGGCAGCGTGTTGACCAACGTGATCACCAGGGCAAGCGCGGTCAGAGCGACGCCGAGCAGCGCGGTGAGACGCCATCGCCGTGCGGTCGCATTCCACTCATGTCGTCCCATCGTCGGCCAGGCTAGCGGCGCAGGTCGGTGGCGGAACAGGTTCCTGACGACAGCGCACGACGGAAAGTGGATGCACAACGGCGCACACGTGCCGGATCATGTCGGCATGTCTGCGAACCCACAGGACGCCCTGCCGATCCGGCTCAACGTCGACGACAGCGACTCACCGACGGATGTCGTGGACGCCCTTTTCCTCGGCCGTTTCGCCACGGGCGAGCAGCCCTTCTCGCACAGCTCCAACATCGACCGCGTCAAGTCCGGTTCCACGCTGTTGCCGCCCGGCGCGAAGGTGCTCCGCGCGGCCCGCGACGACGACCGCAGCGCCACGCTCGCCGAGGGCGAGGGCTGGACGCTGCTGGTCTCGCGCTGGAACCGCGGCGCGGACGTCACGGTGACGGCGACCACCGCCGAACTCGCGGAGGCGATCCTCGGGCAGGCCACGGACGGCGCGCAGGACGAGCCGGAACCCCAGCCCGAGAACGTGACGATGGGCTTCTGGTACGTCTCCCCGCGGCGCGGCCCGCACCGCACCACCCGCCAGATCTCGGCCGGTACGTGGGACGAGGTGCGGGCCAACTACACCGAGCCGGTCGCCGACGCCATGGACACCCTGATGAAGACGACCCCCGAGGACATCTCGGGGCGTCTGCTGCTGCTCCACGGCCCGCCGGGCACCGGCAAGACGTCGGCGCTGCGGACGCTGGCGCGCTCGTGGCGCGACTGGTGCCAGGTGGACTGCGTGCTGGATCCGGAGCGGCTGTTCAGCGACGTCGGCTATCTGATGGACATCGCGATCGGCGAGGAAGACGGGACGGCGAAGGGCCGCTGGCGGCTGCTTCTCCTGGAGGACTGCGACGAGCTGATCCGGGGCGAGGCGAAGCACACGGCGGGCCAGGCCCTCTCGCGGCTGCTCAATCTGACGGACGGCCTGCTCGGCCAGGGCAGGAACGTACTGGTGGGCGTCACGACCAACGAGGACCTGGAGCGCCTGCACCCCGCGGTGGTCCGCCCCGGCCGCTGTCTGGCCCGTGTCGAGGTGGGCCCGCTGACCCGCCCCGAGGCGGTGGAGTGGCTCGGCACGGAGGAGGGGGTGCCCCGCGAGGGCGCGACCCTCGCGGAACTGTTCGCCCTGCGCAGGGGCACATCGCCGACGTCGGTGCCGGGGCAGCGGGAGGGGGCGGACTCGGGGCTGTACCTGTAGGCGCGGCGTGGTCACCCGTAGGCGCGGCGTGGTCTTTACCCGGCGCTCCCGTACGCCGCGCGCAGGGCGTCCTTCACCGCCGCGAGCGCGGCGTCCTCCGCGAGGCCGAGCCTGCGGGCCCGCTCGGCGTACGCCTGCGCCTCGGCCGACGCGGCCCGCGCGGCCGCGTCCCCCGCCGCCGCGACGAACGTCCCGTTCCGCCCCCGGGTCTCGATGACCCCGTCGGCCTCGAGCGCCCGGTAGGCCTTGGCCACCGTGTTGGCGGCGAGTCCGAGGGATTCGGCGAGCCCCCGCACGGTGGGCAGCTTGTAGCCGGCCGGCAGCGCTCCGGACCTCGCCTGTTCGGCGATCCGGGCGCGCACCTGCTCGTACGGCGCGTCGCTCGCGCCCCCGTCGATATCGATCTTCAGCGTCACGGGGTGATTGTCCCGCACCGGCCGCCCCCGGCGGCACATTCCGTGCGCCGGGGCCGTGGCGCGCGACGAGCGGGGACGCCGCGGGAAAATGAGGAGCGGTGCGGCACGTCCCGCCCGTAGCGTGCGGCCCATGACAGTGATCGTCCGAGCCCTCGACCGCGACGCGCCGACAGCCGCCGCGGACGACGCGGGTTTCGCCGCCGTACGCCGGGCCTGCGTGCCCGCCATGCTCGCCACGCCCGCCTCGGTCGCCTTCGACCGCGCCCACGCCCATCCGGACGCCGGGTACCGGCAGTTGGTGGCGGAGACCGACGGCGAGGTCATCGGCACGGCGCAGGTCGGCATCGCCTACGACAGCCCCGAGCCGGGCCAGGGCTTCGCCAACATCTACGTACATCCCGAGCGGCTCGGCCGGGGTGCCGGGACGCTGCTCCTGCGCACGGCGGAGGAGCACCTCGCCGACGCGGGCGTGCGGGACGTCTACTCGTGGGTCCTCGACGAGCCCGCGAACCTCGCCTTCGCCGCCCGCCACGGCTACCGGGCGCGGCGCAGCGCGCACTTCCTCCGCCTGGACCTGGCACACGGCACGCTGCCGCCCCGCCGCGAGCCGCCCGCCGGGGTCGAGCTGGTGGCGGGGTCGGTGTTCGCGGACGACGCGCGTCCGCTGTTCGCGCTGGACGCGGAGACGGTGGTGGACGAACCGGGTGACGTGGCCGCCGAGTTCTCGGACTACGAGCACTGGCTCGCCGAGACCTGGCACCACCCGCTGGTCAGCCAGGAGCTCACCACGGTGGCCCTCGTGGACGGGCGCCCGGCGGCGTTCACCCTGGCCCGCGCGGACGGCGCCGGGCGCTACGCGTCCAACATGACCGGCACCTCGCGCGCCCACCGCGGCCGCGGCCTGGCCAAGCTGGCGAAGAACGACTCCCTGCACCGGGCCCGCGCGGCGGGCTGCACGGAGGCGTTCACGGGCAACGACGCCGGGAACGAGCCGATGCTGGCGATCAACGAGTGGTTCGGTTACGAGATCTGCGGGACGGAGGTCCGCCATGTCCGCACCCTCGGCTGACGACGTGCCGGAGCCGGCAGCGGCGGTCACGCTGGAGGTCGCGCTCGTCAAGGCGGGTCGGACGAAGATCCGTTACCCCGCGGGGCTGCTGCGCGACGACGGGAACCACATCGCCGTCCGGGCGCCCTGGGCGGCCCCCGGCGCTCGCGACTTCGGCTTCGTCCGCTTCGAGCCGGGCGACGTCTTCGTGGAGCACTACTGGCGCGACCGCTGGTACGCGATCAAGGAGGTGTACGCCGCGGACGGGGCCCTCAAGGGCTGGTACTGCGACGTGACCCGCCCGGCCGTCCGCGACGGCGCCGTCCTCACGGTCGAGGACCTGGATCTGGACCTGTGGGTCTCGGCCGACCGCGGCACCGTACTGCGCCTGGACGAGGACGAGTTCGCGGAGAGCGGGCTCGCCGCCGCGGACCCGGGGGCGGCCGCCGCGGCGGTCCGCGCCCTGGACGAGCTGGAAGCGCTGGCGCTGGGCGACGGGTTCGACCTGCGCTGAGCCGGGGCGCGGGCGGGGCGGGGACGCAGCGGCCCCGGCCCGGGCTCGGGGCGCGAACTATTCGGCGACCAGTTCCACTTCGTACCCCCACTCGTCCTCCAGGTAGGCCGCGTACCGGCCCTCGCCGCCCGCGTGCGGGTGCCGGTCCGCGAAGAGCAGGGACCAGCCGTGGTCGGGCGCGGCGGCCACGAGCCGGTCGAGCTCGGCCCGACCCGACACGTGGAACGCCAGGTGGTTGAGGCCGGGGCGGTGCCGGTCGTGGCCGCCGGGCCGCAGGTCCGGGGACTGTTCCAGGACGATGTACGTCTCGTCGCGCCGCCAGCTCATGCCGTGGCCCCAGCGCTGGAACGGCACATGACCCAGCGCGCCGAGCAGCCACCCCCACGGGCCGCGGGCCGCCGCCAGGTCCGGCACCCACAGCTCCACGTGGTGGATCCCGCCCGTCCGCGCCACGGGGGCGAGGGATTCCGGCGCCGTGGTGCGGTCGTCATAGGCCACGGACTCACCGTCGGACTGCCAGTGCACGAGGAACCGCTCACCCGCGCGCCAGGCGGCCAGGCCCGCCCTGCAGTACGCCACCATGTCGTGCGGCAGCGCGGACAGGGGGTGCCAGACGAGCTCGGAGCATTTGTCCGGCTCCGCGTTGACCGGTTCGCCGCCCGCGCCGTGCTCCGCCGAGAAGAACCAGCCGGTGCGCGGCGCCCCGCCGGGACCGCGGTGCTGGACGACCGCCTCCATGCGCAGGTCGGCGGGGTCGAGGTCGAGCCCGACCTCCTCGCGCGCCTCCCGGATCATGGCCGCGCGGACGTCCTCACCGTCCTCCACGTGACCGGAGGGCAGGTGCAGGAGGCCGTCCCCGTACCCCGTACCGGCGCGGCGGGCGAGCAGTACGTCACCGCCGCGGCGCAGGATCAGGTGGACGTCGACGACCTCGGTGTGCCGGGCCGGGGCGGCCGGCACCACGCCCACCACCGCGTACCGCTCGTCGTCGACCCGTCTGCCCCACAGCCGGGCGTCCCCCGAAAGGCGTTCGGAGTGCAGCCGGGCGACGAGCGGGGTGAGGGCCGCCACCAGGCGGGACATGGGGAGGCCTGAAGGGCTCACCGTGCCCCACACGCCCTCGACGAGGATCAGTCTCCCGCCGGGCCGCAGCAGTCCGCGCCAGTGCCGCAGGGTCGCCTCGGGGTCCGGGAAGGTCCACAGGACGTGGCGGGCGAGCACGACGTCGAAGCGCCGCCCCCGGACCGGCGGCCGGCCCGCGTCGCCGACCAGCACCTCGGCGCCCCGGCCCGCCAGCTTCTCGCGGGCCAGCTCCACCATGTCCGGCGAGAGGTCCACCCCGGTGACCCGGTGCCCGCGTTCGGCGGCGAGCAGGGCGAGGCTGCCGGTGCCGCAGCCGAGGTCGAGGACGTCACCGGGGGTGTCCGGCAGCCAGTCCCGCAGGCGGTCCGCCCAGGCCTCGCGCACGGTGTCGTCGCGCAGACCGTGGTCCGGCTCGTCGTCGAAGGCGGCCGCCGCGGCGTCCCAATCGATGGGCCCCGAAGCCTCGTTGCTCGTCATGTCCCGATGGTCGCAGCTGCCACTGACATTCGGCCCTCGATCAGAAAGCGGGCCCCGAGAGGTCTACGACAGGCCTTGAATGGACATCGGTAAGGCAGGAAGCAGAAGGCAGGGAGGCCGCGATGCGCCGAGTGACCACACACAAACCCGCCGCCAAGACCGTCAGTCGTCGGGTGCGGGAGCGTCAGGAGGCGGAGTCCCGGCCCCAGGAGAGGCCCGAGGTCCGCAAGGACGTCCAGCGGACGTGGTGGCCGGACGGGTGAGATGCCGCGGGGGCGGCCGCGCCGTCAGCGGTCCCGGAGCCGCTTGCGGTAGTGGATCCGGTCGTACGGCCCGTCCACGCGTCGCTCGACGACCTCGTACCCGTACCGTTCGTAGATCTTCTGGTTCTCCCGCATGAGCGCGTTGGTGTAGAGCCGGATCTCGGGAAGCCCCAGCTCGCGCGCGTGGGCTTCCACGAAGGAGAGCAGACGCCGGCCCACCCCCCGCCCCGCGGCATCGGGGTGGACCGCGATCGACTCCAGGAGGAGCCGTCCTTCGTAGGGACGGGGGACGAGCACCAGGAGACCCACCACGGGCTCCCCGGTGACGTACACGAAGCCCGCCGCCACATCGGCCGCGTGGTCGGCCTCCATCGGCTTGGGAACCAACCCGATGCGTTCGATGTAGTGGTGGTACGCCGCGTCGGTGACCGCCCGCACGGCGGGCACGTCGGCGGCGGTGGCGAGGCGGATGTCCGTGGGGCCCTCGGTGGTGGTCATGCCTCTACGTCTACGTCACGGCGTCGCGCCCGCACCACCGCCTTCCTCAACAAGGGCCAGGCCACGATCAGGACGATGAGGCCATAGACCGTGACGGAGAACGGCGTGAGGAGGCCGCCGGCGTCCCCGTCGCTGATCTGCAGGGCGCGGCGCAGCTGTTGCTCGGCGTTCGGGCCCAGGATGACGCCGATGACGGCGGGCAGGACCGGCAGTCCGTAGCGCCGCATGCCGAAGCCGATCAGGCCGATGACGAGGAGGACGACGAGGTCGAGCGCTTCGCCGCCGACCGCGTAGGCGCCGACGGCCGCGAAGAAGAGGATGCCCGCGTAGAGGTAGGGGCGCGGGATGCGCAGGAGCTTCGCCCAGACCGGGGCGAGGGGCAGGTTGAGGGCCAGCAGGAGCACCATGCCGACGAACAGCGAGGCGATGAGGCCCCAGACGAGGTCCGCCTCGCGTTCGAAGAGGAGCGGTCCCGGCTGGATGCCGTACTGCTGGAAGGCGGCGAGCATCACGGCGGCGACGGCGGTCGTGGGCAGGCCGAGCGTGAGCATGGAGACGAGGGTGCCCGCCGCCGACGCGGAGGCCGCCGACTCCGGGCCCGCGACGCCCTCGATGGCGCCCTTGCCCCACTCGTCCTTGTGCTTCGACAACCGCTTCTCCGTCACGTACGACAGGAACGTCGGGATCTCCGCGCCGCCCGCGGGGATGGCGCCGAACGGGAAGCCGATGAGGGGGCCGCGCAGCCAGGACTTCCAGGTGCGCCGCACGTCGTCCCCGCCCAGCCAGGGACGGCCCACGGGGATCGCCTGCCCGCTGGTGCGGCGCAGGTGGGCGGCGACCCACAGGGCCTCGCCGATGGCGAAGAGGCCCACCGCGACGATGACCACGTCGATGCCGTCGGCGAGTTGGAGCGAGCCGAAGGTGAGCCGCTGCTGGCCCGTCATCTGGTCGAGGCCGACCAGGCCGATGGTCAGGCCGATGAGGAGCGAGGCGAGGCCGCGGATGCGGGACGAGCCGAGCACGGAGGTGACCGCGATGAACGCGAGCACCATGATGGCGAAGTAGTCGGGCGCGCCGATGTCGACGGCGAGGTCGGCGACGGTGGGGGCGAGCGCGACCAGGAGCAGCGTGCCGATCATGCCCCCGGCGAAGTGCCCGATGGCGGCGGCCGCGAGGGCCTGCGCACCACGGCCCGCCCTGGCCATCGGGTGGCCTTCCATGGCGGCGACGACGGCGGCGCTCTCGCCGGGGGTGTTGAGCAGGATGGAGGTCGTCGAGCCGCCGAACATCGCGCCGTAGTAGATGCCGGCGAACATGATGAAGGCGCCGGTCGGTTCGAGTCCGTACGTCACGGGGAGCAGCAGGGCGACGGCCATGGCGGGCCCGATGCCGGGGAGCACGCCGATCGCGGTGCCGAGGAGCACGCCGACGGCGGCCCACAGGAGGTTGACGGGGGTCAGGGCCGTGCCGAAGCCGTCCATGAGGGAGGTGAAGGCGTTCATGTCACAGCACTCCCATCAGGGGGCCGCCCGGCAGGGGCACGCCGAGCAGGTTGTTGAAGACTTCGTACGTGACGACGGAGAGCCCGGCGGCGATGAGCGGATCGCGGTCGAGGTGGCGGCTGCCGAGGGCGTAGGCGGAGCCCCAGAAGAGCAGCGCTCCCGCGATGGGGAAGCCGACCGGTTCGATGAGGACGGCGGTGGCGAGGAAGACGCCGGCGAGCAGCAGCACGGTGCGCCAGTCGGCGGGTTCGGACAGGTCGATGTCCTCGCCGCCCTCGGCCTCGCCGCGCCCGCCGCGCAGTACGTCGACGGCGAGCAGCAGCGCGACGACGAGCAGCCCGGCCCCGACGACGATCGGCACGGTCTTCGGGCCGATGGGGCCGCGCTGGGTGATCTCGACGTCCATGGTGAGGGCGTCGGTGAGGACGAGGGCGCCGAGGGCGAGGAGCAGGACGCACACGCCGAGTTCGGAGTGGGCGCGCAGCCAGGCGCGGCGGCCGTGCGGCGCGCCGGGGATGCCGGGGATGCCGGGGGCACCGGGGTTGTCGGGGAGGCCGGTGGTGGTCACAGTCCCAGCTCCTTCAGTACCGAGACGACGCGCTTGTCCTGGGCGTCCAGGAAGTCGCCGAACTTCTCTCCGGTGAGGAAGGCGTCGTCCCAGCCGTTCTTCTTCAGGGATGCGCGCCATTCGGGCGACCCGTGCAGCTTCTTGACGAGCCCGGTGAGCTTCTTGCGCTCGGCGTCGCTGAGGCCGGGCGGTGCGACGATGCCGCGCCAGTTGGTGAAGTCCACGTCGTAGCCGGACTCCTTGAGTGTGGGTCCGTCCAGGCCCTTGACCCGCTCGGGTCCGGTGACGGCGAGCAGCCGCAGCTCGCCCGACTTGATCTGGTCGAGGTACTCGCCGACTCCGGAGACACCGAAGGCGACCTTGCTGCCGAGGATGGAGGCGAGAAGCTCACCGCCCCCGTCGAAGGGGACGTAGTTGACCTTCTTCGGGTCGATGCCTGCGGCGCGGGCCATGAGCATCGGTGCGAGGTGGTCGGGCCCGCCGGGAGAAGAACCCCCTCCTACCGGCACCTTGCCCGGGTTCTCCTTCCAGGCGTCGACGAGCTGCCCGATGGTCTTGTACGGGGAGTTCTTGGCGACCACGACGACGTCCTGCTCCTCGGTGAGCCGGGCGATGGGGGTCGTGTCGGCGAGGGTCTTGGGCGAGTCGTTGGAGCGTGCGGCGCCGACGACGCCGAGGCCCATGGACATGGCGAGCTTTCCGTTGCCGTGCTCGCCGACGAGGCGGGTCAGGCCGACGGTGCCTCCCGCTCCGGGCAGGTTGAACACCTCGATGTTGTGGGTGAGTCCGGCGTCCTCGGCGTTCTTGGCGGCGGTGCGTGCGGTGATGTCGTAGCCGCCGCCGGGCGTGTTGGGGACCATGAGGCGCAGGCCGGGGATCTGTGTGCCGGTGTCGGCGCCGCTGCCCGTGGTGAACAGCGGCGGCGCCACGAGCACGAGGAGTGCGGCCCCGGACAGGGCGAGGGGGGTGCGCAGGCGCACGTGTGCCACCACCTGTCGGCGTGTAGTCGGTTGTGAGGTGGCCCACATGTTGCCCGGGCGTTAACAACCTGTCTCTCTTCCGGAACCAACGGACGTTGTGGTCGTTGTGGTCGCGCCCATAGCCTGCGGCGATGACGAGGGTGCTGGTCGTGGACGACGACTTCATGGTCGCCAAGCTGCACAGTCGGTACGTCGCGGCGGTGGCCGGCTTCACCGTGGTCGGGGTCGCCCACAGCGGCGCGGAGGCGGTGCGCCTCGCCGGGGACGTGCGCCCCGACCTCGTACTCCTCGACGTGTACCTGCCCGACATGGACGGCATCGCGGTGCTGCGCGAGATGCGGGCGGCCGAGGAGCGGGAGCCGGGTCGTGAGCCGGTGGACGCCCTGTTCATCACGGCGGCGCGGGACGCGGAGGTGGTGCGGGCGGCGCTGCGGGCCGGCGCGCTGCACTACCTCATCAAGCCCTTCAACCAGGCGGCGCTGCAGGAGCAGTTGCGCCACGTCGCCGCCCTGCGGGCCCGCCTCGACGGCCTGGCGGAGGCCCGCCAGGAGGACGTCGACCAGATCTTCGGCACCCGCCCGCCCGGCTCCCGGGAACTCCCCAAGGGCCTGGCCGCCCACACGGCGGACCTGGTGGAACAGACCTTGCGCGACCACCCGTCCGGCCTCTCGGCATCGGAGTGCGCCGAGGCGGGCGCCCTGTCCCGCGTGAGCGCCCGCCGCTACCTGGAATTCTTCGCGGCCACGCGCCGCGCCGAGGTGACGCTTCGGTACGGGGGGACGGGGCGGCCGGAGCGGCGGTACAGGTGGCTGGGTGAGGGCAATTCGGGCACGACCTGAGCGGAGTCCGAAGGCTTCCTTAACCGCACCATAAGGATCTCCATCCCCCGCCCTCAGCAGGGGATTTCGCGGATCTCAGGGGCTAGTTTTCTGGTCGCCGGGGCGGTGACGAACCGTCGGTGCCGCTGGTGATCGGGGGGCCGTGCCGCCCGTTCGCCACTGCCCCGTGTCCCCCTGAACCACCGTTTGAGGAGAACCGTCATGTCTGCACGCCGCAAGGTCGCAAGCATCGCCGCCGCCGGTGTCGCGCCGCTCGCCCTGACCGCCCTTTCGGTCACGCCCGCCGCCGCGCACGGCTCGATGACGGACCCGGTCAGCCGGGTCTCCGCCTGCTTCCAGGAGGGGCCGGAGTCCCCCAGGTCGGCCGCCTGCAAGGCGGCGGTCGCGGCCAGTGGCGCGCAGGCCTTCTACGACTGGAACGGCGTGAACATCGCCAACGCCGCCGGGAAGTCGAAGGAGATCATCCCGGACGGGAAGCTGTGCAGCGCCGGGAACGACAAGTACAAGGGCCTGGACCTGCCGCGCGCCGACTGGCCGTCCAGCAAGCTGGCCGCGGGCGACCACACGTTCCGCTACAAGGGCACCGCCCCGCACAAGGGCTCCTTCGAGCTGTTCGTCACGAAGGAGTCGTACGACCCGTCGAAGCCCCTGAAGTGGTCGGACCTGGAGGAGAAGCCCTTCGTCAAGGTCACCGACCCGAAGATGGAGAACGGCGACTACGTCTTCGACGGCAAGATCCCCGCCCGTGAGGGCCGGCACCTGATCTACTCGATCTGGCAGCGCTCCGATTCCCCCGAGGCCTTCTACACCTGCTCCGACGTCGTCTTCGGGAAGGACAACGGGGGTTCGGGCGGCTCCGCTCCTGCCCCCGCCGCCTCCGCGCCCACCGACCAGGACATCGAGGCCGGCGCCGACAAGTCCTCCGTCGAGCACCACGGCCACGGGGACGCCGACGCCGAGACGGGCGCCGAGGCCACCGCCCCCGCGCCCGCCGCCCCGGCCGCGGACGAGGCGGCCGGCGACAACCGGCCCGAGGTGAACGGCGGCGCCGAGAAGCCGGTCACCACGGCGGACGGCAACCTCGCCGAGACCGGCGGCGACAGCACCACGCCGTACATCGCGATGGGCGGCGCCGCCATCCTGGCCATCGGCGCCGCGGCGATGTTCGCCACGACCCGCCGCCGGGCCGCCGGACGCCACGGCCGCTGAGCCCCGGACGAGTCAGCGGAACGGAGTCAGCGGAAACGACGCCGGGCACGTGTCACGACAGGCACGTGCTCGGTGTCGCGTGCGCCGGGTCGAGGGCGTTGGCCACCTCGTGGTGGGCGACGCGGTCCAGGATGCCGATCGCGACGTGCTCGGACAGGGCCACGGGGCACAGGTCCTGGAGGGTGACGTTGTGGACGTCCGGGCCGTTCAGGAACTGGGTGCGGTACGGGGTGACGACCTCGTCGTACTGGGTGGCGATGACGGTGTAGCGCACGCCGGGCACCGTGTCGCCGCCCTCGTTGAGCCTGGTCAGGAAGGGCGATCCCGCGACCTGGTCGGCGAGGCTCGGGGTCTTCGTGGTCAGCAGGTCCTCGACGCCGGGGAAGTACGGCAGCAGTTTGGTGAGGCCCAGCAGCGTGGTGCCGTGGTTGTCGGGGGCGAGGCCGATCAGGGCGTTCACCTTGGCGGCGCCGCCGAGGAACTTGAGGTAGTGGCGCGGCATCATGCCGCCCTGCGAGTGCCCGACGAGGTCCGCCTTCTTCGCGCCCGTCGAGGCGAGCACCTTGTCGACGAAGACGTCGAGCTGCCCGGCCGACTTGTCGATGGGACCGAGGCCGTTGAAGAGCGGGACGCCCGGCAGCTGGCCGTAGTCCAGGGAGTAGACGCAGTAGCCGCGCTTGACCAGATAGGGCGCGAGGACGAGCCAGTTGTCGACGGAGTTCCCGAACGTGCCGTGCACGAGGACGACCGGGCGGGGGTGCGCGGCGGACGGCTTGCAGTCGTAGTCGTTCCAGCCCCTCGACGTCGACGTCGACGGAGCCTGCGGCGTGTCGGCCGCGGCCGTGGCGGCGGGGGTGAGGGTGACCGCGCCCGTGACGAGCAGGGCGGCGGCGAGCGCGCGCAGCGCTCGTCTCCAGGGCAGCATCGTGTGATCTCCTTGCGGCTCGGCTCTGGGGAGGTGCGACGACGGAATGCGATGCCCTGTGATCCGGATCACCAGGATGTTGCGTGCACGACAAGCTACGCGCGAGTAGTGCAGGAGTGAAGTTACGCGTCGGTAAAAGTTCCAGCGATCACTGGCAGGGTTCACGGACGCACCAACGAGCGTGCGGCGCAGAGGTCACGTCGCACACCGCAAGGAAGTCGCGCCGTACGGAAGTCACGCCGCACACCACACGCAGGTCACGCCGCCAGCGTCCCCGGCACGATCGCGCCAGGACCGAACTTCGCCCGCGCCCGGTCGGCGACCTCCTCGATGCGGCGGGCCCTCTCGTCCGTCGGGTCGAACGACAGCTGGTGGGTGGCGTGTTCGGCGGGGGCGAGGCCCTCGGCACGCAGGGAGAGGGCGCGCACCCTGGCCCGCTGGAGGCCCAGCGCCTCGTACATGCGGTACGCGGTCTTGGCCAGCTCGGTGGAGTGGGCGGTCCGCTCGGGGAGGGCCCTTGAGCGAGTGATCGTCGAGTAGCCCGTGCGGTCGGCGTACCGCACCGCGAGGACCAGCGTTCGGCACACCTGGTCCTCGCCGCGCATCCGCGCCCCCAGCTCCTCCGCGCCGGAGAGCAGCGCGCGGCGGTGCCGGAAGGGGTCCAGCTCGTCGCGGGAGAAGGGCCGTTCGACGGAGAGCGAGCGCGCGGCGGCGTTCGGCACGACCCGGGTGCGGTCGACGCCCCGCGCCTTCTCGCTCAGCTCGCGTCCCGCGCGGGCGCCGACGAGCCGCTGCAGGGTGGACAGGGGCGCGGCGCCGACCTTCCCGAGGGAGTCGAGGCCGTACTCGCAGAGGGTGCGGGCGGTGGCGCGGCCGATGCCGGGCAGCTCGCCGACCGGCCGGTCGGCGAGGAACTCCCGTACACCGTCCTCCCCTTCGGGTACCGAGCGGGTCACGCCGGGGGCGGCGCCGCGCGCGGCCATCCGCGCCAGCATCGGCCCGGGTCCGGCGCCGATCGCGCACTCCACCCCGTACAGCGCGAGCGCCCGCACCCGGATCAGCGCGGCGAGGTCGACGGCGCCACGTCCGAAGTACCGCCGCGCGCCCCGTACGTCGACGAGCGCGGCGTCGGGCGGGAGCGCCTCGACCTGCGGGGTGAACTCACCAAGCAGAGTGAGGAGTTGGGGAAGCACCGCTTCGTACATGGGAGGCAGCATGAAGCGTACGTAGAGGGTGGTGATGCCGCTGCCCGTCCCGCGCTCCCCGTCGTCCGTCCCGCGCTCCCCGTTGTTCATCCCGCGCTCCCAGGGCTCTGGTGCCACAGCTTCCTCGTCGTCGCCGTCCCTTCGCCCGCCGGGCGCAGATCCGCCCAGGGGTGCATCTCGTAACCGTTGGGCAGGCGGATGCGGCGCCCCTTCGCCACCGGGCCCGACTCCGCCACCGGGCCCGACTCCGTCTCCGGCTCCGGCTCCGTCTCCGTCTCCGGCTCCGGCTCCGGCTCTGGTTCCGGTTCCGGTTCCGGCTCCGCGAGCCGCTGCGCCACCGCGTCGAGGCCGCCCTCCGCGCGCACCTCCACCAGCTCCGCCAGGTTCCACGCCGCCGCGCCCACCACGCTGAGACTGCGCGGCCCGCGGCGCTGCACCACGCCGCGCACGAGCAGCAGCCAGGAGTGGAAGACGGTGTGCGCGCACCGCTCGTGGGCGTCGTCGAAGAAGGCCAGGTCGACCAGGCCCGTGCCGTCGTCCAGGGTGGTGAAGATGACGCGCTTGCCGGAGCGGATCGGCGGGGTCTGCGTGGCGGCCTTGGCGCCCGCGACCAGGACGGTCGCCCCGTGTTCGGCCTCGCGCAGACGCTTGGCACTGAGGGCCCCGAGCTCCTCGAGGAAGGCGCGGTGGTCGCCCATGAGGTGGCGCGAGGAGTCCATGCCGAGGACGCCGAGTTCGGCGCTGAGCCGCTCCGCGTCGTCCAGGTCGGGCAGGCCCGCGGGGGCCGTCTTCCGCCCGCCCTCCAAGGGAAGTTGGGCGCCGGCCGCGCCGCGCGCGCCGCGCCGCAGCTCGGCCAGGTGCAACTGCAGGTCGCGGCGGTTGGCGCCGAACGCGTCGAGCGCGCCGACCTGCGCGAGCCGCTGCGCGACCGGCTTGGAGGGCCTGGCGCGCTCCCAGAAGTCGACGAGCGAGGTGTAGGGCTGACCGTCGGCGATCCGGGCGGCCTCGGCCTCGCTGATGCCGTGCACGTCGGAGAGCGCGAGCCGCAGCCCCCACCGGTCCGGCGCCCCCTCGGAACCGGACACCAGTTCGATACGGTGAGCGACCGCCGACCGGTTCACGTCCAGGGGAAGGATCGGCACCCCCCTCCGCCGCGCGTCCGCGAGCAGCAGCCGCTTCGGGTACATCCCGGGGTCGTGCGTGAGCAACCCGGCGTAGAACGCGGCCGGGTGATGGGCCTTCAGCCACGCCGACTGGTAGGTGGGCACGGCGAAGGCCACCGCGTGCGCCTTGCAGAAGCCGTACGAGCCGAAGGCCTCGACGATCCCCCAGGTGCGGCCGATGGTCTCCGCGTCGTACCCCCTGGCCGCCGCGTGCTGCGCGAACCAGAAGCGGATCCGGCCCTGCGACTCGGGGTCGGAGAGTCCGCGCCGCACCCGGTCCGCCTCGTCGCGCCCGCAGCCGGTCATGATGTCGACGATCTGGATGACCTGCTCGTGGAAGACGACGACGCCGTACGTCTCCTTCAGCGGCTCCGCGAGGTCGGGGTGCGGATAGCGGACGGGCGCGCGGCCGTGCCTGGACTCGATGAAGGGCCGCACCATGTCCGCGGCGACCGGGCCAGGACGGAACAGCGAGATGTCGACCACCAGGTCGTGGAAGGTCGCCGGCTGGAGCCGCCCGACCAGGTCGCGCTGGCCCGGCGACTCGATCTGGAAGCACCCCAGCGTCTCGGTGGACTTGATCAGCCGGTACGTCGCCGGATCGCCCGGCGGCACCTGGCGCGGGTCGTCGAGGTCCACGGCGGTGCCCGTGGCCCGCTCGACCTCCGCCACCGCGTGCGCCATCGCCGACTGCATCCGCACGCCGAGCACGTCCAGCTTGAGCAGGCCGAGGTCCTCGACGTCGTCCTTGTCGAACTGCGACATGGGCAGCCCCTCGCCGCTGGTCGGCATCACGGGGGTGCGGGCGAGCAGCGAGGCGTCGGAGAGCAGCACCCCGCACGGGTGCATGGCGACACCGCGCGGCAGCGCGTCCAGCGCCTCGACGAGGTCCCACAGCCGGTCGCGGTCGCCCAGTTCCTCGGCGATCGCCCGGAGTTCGGGCAGCTCCTTCATCGCGGAGCGGGCGTCGCGGGCGCGGACGTGCGGGAAGGCCTTGGCGATCCGGTCGATGTCGGCCGGGTCCATGGACAGGGCGGCGCCCACGTCGCGTACGGCATGGCGCACCCGGTACGTCTCGGGCATGGCGACCGTCGCGACGCGCTCGGGTCCGAAGCGGCCGATGATCGCGCGGTAGACCTCGAGGCGGCGGGCCGACTCGACGTCGATGTCGATGTCCGGCAGGACGTGCCGCCGCTTGGACAGGAACCGCTCCATGAGCAGCCCGTGCTCGACGGGGTCGGCGTGCGCGATGCCGATGAGGTGGTTGACCAGGGATCCGGCGCCCGAGCCGCGCGCCGCGACCCGGATGCCCAGGTCCCGCACGTCGTCGACGACCTGGGCCACGGTCAGGAAGTAGGAGGCGTATCCGTGGTGGTCGATGATGTCCAGCTCATGGTGCATCCGCTCCCAGTAGTCGCGCCGCGAGTCGTAGCCGCGCAGCACCATGCCCGCCGCGGCCCGCGAGGCGAGGACGCGCTGCGCGGTGCGGCGCCCCGCGCCGACGAGGTGCGGTTCGGGGAAGCGTACGGAGCCGATACCGATGTCGTCCTCGGGGTCGACGAGGCATTCGGCGGCGGCCGCCCCGGTCTGTTCGACGAGGCGGTGGGCGGTGTCGCGGCGGAAGCCCGCGGCCTCGACGACGCGTTCGGCGACGTGCAGCATGGCGTCGGCGCCCTTCAGCCACCGCTCGCCGCTGTCGAGTTCCTTGGTCGGGTCGATGGGGACGAGGCGGCGGGCGGCGTCGAGGACGTCGGCGACGGGGCCCTGGCCGGGGTCGGCGTAGCGCACGGCGTTACTCAGGACGGGGCGCACGCCCTGCTCGGCGGCGAAGCCGACGGTGCGCGCGGCCAGGCGCAGGGAGCCGGGGCCCGTGCCTTCGCGGCCGTGCCAGACGGATTCCAGGCGCAGCGCGTCGCCGTACCGCTCGCGCCAGGGGGCGAGGAGGCGGGCGGCCCGGTCGGGGCGGCCCGCGGTGAGTGCACGGCCCACGTCGGAGGCGGGGCCGAGCAGCACGGTGAGGCCTTCGCCGTGGTTCTCCTGCCAGGGCAGGACGGGCTGCCCCTCCGCCGTGCCGTCGCGGTGCGCGGCGGTGACCAGGCGGCAGAGCGCGGCCCAGCCGGTGGCGCCGTCCCTGGCGAGGAAGGTGACGCGGGGGGTCGACTCGTCGATGAAGGCGCCGCCGCGCACGGGGGCCCGCCGGTGCTCACCCCTCGCGGGGGCGGGCGCGCCCACCGCGAGCTCGGCCCCGAACAGCGGCCGTACGCCCGCCTTGGCCGCGGCCTTGGCGAACCGGACGGCGCCCGCGAGGGTGTCCCGGTCGGTGAGCGCGAGGGCGTCCATGCCGCGTTCGGCGGCGCGCTCGGCGAGCCGCTCCGGGTGCGACGCGCCGTACCGCAGGGAGAAACCGGAGACGGTGTGCAGATGCGTGAACCCGGGCACACGCACCTCCTGAAACTCCGAACCGATCCGATCTGGCATCCCCCGTCTCCCACCATAGACCAGTTTCGAATACACGTACGACACATACGTTCGATTAGCGTGCGAGGGCTGCCCCAGCCGCCTCCGCATCGTCCGTTCGGCCCATCCCACCTGCGCGAACGCCCCGCACCCCGGAGCGTGGAGGCATGAGGTTCGCCGACGAATTGAAGAGCGCCGTCACTCCGCGAGCAGCCCTGCTCGTCATCGGCGTACTCGCCCTGCAGCTGCTGTTCATCGCCTCCTACGTAGGAGCCCTGCACAACCCGAAACCGACAGACGTGCCCTTCGGAGTCGTCGCCCCCGGGGCCGCGGCCGAGCAGACCGCCGACCGGCTGAAGAAGCTCCCCGGCGACCCGCTCGACCCGCGCGTCCTCAAGGACGAGGCGGCGGCACGCCACCAGATCATGAACCGCGACATCGACGGCGCCCTGCTCGTCGACCCGCGCGGCTCGACCGACACCCTCCTGGTCGCGTCCGGCGGCGGCACCGCCCTCTCCAGGACCCTCACCACCCTCGCCACCGACGTCGACGCCGCCGAGAAGCGCACCGTGAAGACCGTCGACGTGGCCCCCGCGTCGGGCCAGGACTTCAACGGCCTCTCGTCGTTCTACCTGGTCGTCGGCTGGTGCGTCGGCGGCTATCTGTGCGCGTCGATCCTCGCGATCAGCGCGGGCTCCCGGGCCTCCAACGTGCCGCGCGCGGTCATCAGGCTCGGCACCATGGCGCTCTACTCGATCGTCGGCGGGCTCGGCGGCGCGGTCATCATCGGGCCGATCCTCGGCGCCCTGCCCGGCAGCGTCCTCGGCCTGTGGGGGCTCGGCGCCCTGGTGATCTTCGGGGTCGGCGCGATCACCCTCGCCCTACA
Organism: Streptomyces sp. NPDC045678; assembly: GCF_056432085.1. Classification (NCBI taxonomy): domain Bacteria; kingdom Bacillati; phylum Actinomycetota; class Actinomycetes; order Kitasatosporales; family Streptomycetaceae; genus Streptomyces; species Streptomyces sp. NPDC045678. Next base: position 80,899 of record NZ_JBWKJS010000007.1, on the reverse strand, counting down.
GTCGCTCACCGGCATCGTCGGCATCGGCCTGGCCGTCCTCCTCGTCGTCATCGCGGGCAACCCCAGCGCGGGCGGCGCCTTCCCGCTGCCGATGCTGCCGCCCTTCTGGGAGGCGATCGGGCCCTGGCTGCCGCCGGGCGCGGGCACCTGGGTCGCCCGCTCCATCGCGTACTTCGAGGGGAACTCGGTCACCCGGGCGCTCCTCGTCCTCTCCGCCTGGGCCGTCCTCGGCGTCGTCGTCACCCTCGCCCTGTCCGCCCGGCGCAAGACGCACAACAACGGCACCATCGACCTCAGCGGCACGAACTACGGCAGCGGCAGCAGCCGCCTCTGATGACGTGAGCGCCGGGCGCCCCCGATCCGCGACGGGCGTTGTCAGACCCGGGTGCGAGGCTGAGACGCATGATCCGCACACTCGCCGTCGAGAACTACCGCTCCCTGCGCAAGCTGATCGTCCCGCTGGACCGGCTGAACGTGATCACGGGGGCGAACGGCACGGGCAAGTCCAGCCTGTACCGCTCTCTGCGTCTGCTCGCCGACTCCGCCACGGGCGGCGCGGTCGCGGCCCTGGCCCGCGAGGGCGGCCTGCCGTCCGCGCTCTGGGCGGGCGAACGGAAGGCCGAGCCCACCGGGCTGAGGCTCGGCTTCGCCGGCGACGAGTTCGGGTACGCGGTCGACTTCGGCCTCCCCCAGTCCAGCGGCGCGGGCCCGCGGGGCGCGCCGTCCCTCTTTCAGCTCGACCCCGAGATCAAGCGCGAGTCCACCTGGGCGGGCCCCGTCCTGCGGCCCGCGGCGCTACTCTGCGACCGCGCGGGCCCCGCGGTGCGCACCCGCACGGCCGACGGCGGCTGGCACCGCACCCAGGGCATCCGTCCGTACGACAGCATGCTGAGCGAGTTCGCCGACCCCCAGCTGGCACCCGACCTGCTGCGGCTGCGCGAGCTGATCCGCTCCTGGCGGTTCTACGACCACGTGCGCACCGACGCCGACGCGCCCGCCCGCGCCGCCCGCATCGGCACCCGCACGCCGGTCCTCGCCCACGACGGCGCGGATCTGGCCGCCGCTCTCCAGACCATCCGCGAGATCGGCGACGACGCGGCGCTCGACGACGCGGTGGACGACGCCTTCCCCGGCAGCCGGGTCCGCGTCGTCGACAACGGCGGCAGGTTCGAGCTCCAGCTGCACCAGCGCGGGCTGCTGCGCCCGCTGGGCCCCGCCGAGCTGTCCGACGGCACGCTGCGCTATCTGCTGTGGACGGCCGCACTCCTGACCCCGCGGCCGCCCGCGCTGCTCGTCCTGAACGAGCCGGAGACGAGCCTGCACCCGGACCTCCTGCGCCCGCTCGCGGACCTGATCGTCGCCGCGACGCAGGACACACAGGTCGTCCTGGTGACCCATGCCCGCCCTCTCGCCGAGGCGGTGGCCAAGGGAGCGGCCCGCCACCGGGTCGACGTCAACTCCATCGAGCTGACAAAGGAGTCGGGCCAAACGACAGTGGCGGGCCGGGAGAGCCTCCTGGACGAGCCCTTGTGGTACTGGCCGAAACGATGAGGCGCCCCTTAAGGGGCGCCTCATAGGGGCGCGGGGAACTGTGCGACAAGCCACAGCGGACCCGCAGCCGGGAACCGGGATCAGGCCCCTCCCCCGTCCCCGTAATACGCCCGCCGCATCAACGCCTCCATCTCGGAGAGCATCGGCATCCGCGGGTTGGCCGGCGCGCACTGGTCCGCGTACGCGTTCATCGCCTGCTGCGGCAGCGCCTCCAGGAAGGCCGCCTCGTCCACACCCTCCTCCTGGAACGAGGCGGGGATCCCGCACTTGGCGCGCAGCTCCTCGACCGCGCGGGCGTAGGACTCGACGCCCTCCTCGGGGGTCGAGGCCGGCAGGCCCAGCATCCGGGCGATCTCCTGGAACCGCTCCGGCGCCCGGTACACCTCGGCCTTCGGCCAGGGCGTCGCCTTGCCGGACACCGTGCCGTTGTGCCGAATGACGTGCGGCAGGAGCAGCGCGTTGGTGCGGCCGTGGGCGACGTGGAACGTGTTGCCGAGGGTGTGCGCCATGGCGTGGACCAGGCCGAGGAAGGCGTTGGCGAAGGCCATGCCCGCGACGGTCGAGGCGTTGTGCATCTTCTCGCGCGCCTCGGGGTCCTCCGCCCCGTTCACGACGCACCGCTCCAGGTTCTCGAAGATCAGCTTGATGGCCTGGAGGCAGAGCCCGTCGGTGTAGTCGTTCGCGTACGCCGAGACGTACGCCTCCGTGGCGTGGGTCAGCGCGTCGAAGCCGGAGTCGGCGGTGACGGTCGCCGGGAGCCGCATCGGCAGGACGGGGTCGACGATCGCGACGTTCGGGGTGAGTGCGTAGTCGGCGAGGGGGTACTTCTGCGCGGCCGCCGGGTCGGAGATGACCGCGAACGGGGTGACCTCCGAGCCGGTGCCCGAGGTCGTCGGGACGGCCACCAGCTGTGCCTTCTCACCGAGCCCGGGGAACCTGAACGCCCGCTTGCGGATGTCGAAGAACTTCTCCTTGGTGTCCGCGAACTCGACCTCCGGGTGCTCGTACATGAGCCACATGATCTTGGCCGCGTCCATCGGCGAGCCGCCGCCGAGGGCGATGATCGTGTCCGGCTCGAAGTCCCGCATCAGGGCGGCGCCCGCCCGCACCGTGGAGAGCTCCGGGTTGGGCTCGACGTTGTCGATGACCTGGACGGTGACGGCCGAGGGGCGGGCCGCGAGGATGTCGGTCACGCGCGTGACGAAGCCGAGGGCCGACATGGTCTTGTCGGTGACGATCGAGACCCGCTTGATGCCGTCCATCTCACCGAGGTAGCGCAGCGCGTTGCGCTCGAAGTAGATCTTCGGCGGGACCTTGAACCACTGCATGTTGTTGTTGCGCCGTCCGATCCGCTTGATGTTGACCAGGTTGACCGCGGAGACGTTGTTGGACACCGAGTTGCGTCCGTAGCTGCCGCAGCCGAGGGTGAGCGAGGGGAGGAAGGAGTTGTAGACGTCGCCGATGCCGCCGAAGGTGGAGGGCGCGTTGACGATGACGCGGACCGCCTTGACGCGCTTGCCGAACTCCTCGGCGAGCTCCTCGTCCTCGGTATGGATGGCGGCGCTGTGCCCGAGCCCGTGGAACTCGACCATCTGCGCGGCCAGTTCGAGGCCGTGCTCGGTGGTGTCGGCCTTCAGGGCGGCGAGGACCGGGGAGAGCTTCTCGCGGGTGAGCGGTTCGCCCTCGCCGACCTCCGCGCACTCGGCGATGATCACCGACGTGCCCTCGGGGACCTCGAACCCTGCCTGTTCGGCGATCCACTGAGGAGACCTGCCGACGACGTCCGCGTTGAGCTTGGCGCCCGCGCAGTTGTTGGCGAAGGCGGTCGTGCCGAAGACGAACTCCTCCAGCTTGGTCTTCTCGGCCGCCGTGACGACGTACGCGCCGAGCCGCCGGAACTCCTCGATCCCCTCGTCGTAGATCTCCCTGTCGAGGATGACGGCCTGCTCGGAGGCGCAGATCATGCCGTGGTCGAAGGCCTTGGAGAGCACGATGTCGTGCACGGCCCGCCGCAGCTTGCCGCTCCGTGCGACGTACGCGGGTACGTTGCCCGCGCCGACGCCCAGCGCGGGCTTGCCGCAGGAGTAGGCGGCCTTCACCATCGCGTTGCCGCCGGTGGCGAGGATCGTGGAGATGCCGTCGTGGTTCATGAGGAGACCGGTGGCCTCCATCGAGGGTTCCTCGACCCACTGCACGCAGTCCTCGGGCGCGCCCGCCTCGACCGCCGCGTCCCGCACGATCCGCGCGGCCTCGGCGGAGCAGCGCTGGGCGCTCGGGTGGAAGGCGAAGACGATCGGATTGCGGGTCTTGAGGGCGATGAGCGCCTTGAAGATCGTGGTGGAGGTCGGGTTGGTCACCGGGGTCATCGCGCAGACGACGCCCACCGGTTCGGCGATCTCGGTGACGCCGTTCAGTTCGTCGCGGGAGACGACGCCCGCGGTCCTCAGTCCGCGCAGCGAGTTGACGACGTGCTCGCAGGCGAAGAGGTTCTTGACGGCCTTGTCCTCGAAGAGGCCGCGGCCGGTCTCCTCGACCGCCTGCCGCGCGAGCTCCCCGTGCCGGCTCAGCGCGGCGAGGGAGGCCTTCTTGACGATGTGGTCGACCTGTTCCTGGTCGTACGTCGCGAACCGTTCGAGGGCCGTGAGCGCCCTCTCGACCAGTCCGTCCACCATCTCGTTGGCCTGCATGGCGGCACTCCTTCATCGGATTCGTCGAGCCCTTTTCACTCCACCTCAATTCCACACCTGAACGTGTCCCGCGAGGCCCCGAAAAAGGCCCCAACCGCAGGGAAGAAGGTCCTTCCGGGGAGAAGCAGGCACCTTCAAAGACGCTCCTGACCTGCGTCAACTCCAAGTGACTTTAGACCCATGCGCGCTTGTGAAAACTTTCACAAGAAATGCGAGAAATACGGAAAGCCCCGCCCCCACAGGTGCGGGGGCGGGGCGTCAAGCGTCCTGCGAGGTCAGCCGATTTCCGCCCCGTAGGCCGAAAGGGCCTCCGGAACCGGCTGGAAGAAGGTCTCGCCGCCGGACGAGCAGTCGCCGCTGCCGCCCGAGGTGAGACCGAGCGCGGTGTCGCCGGCGAAGAGCGCGCCGCCGCTGTCGCCGGGCTCGGCGCAGACCGTGGTCTGGATCAGACCGTCGACCTGGCCCTCCTGGTAGTTGACCGTGGCGTCGAGCGCGGTGACGTCACCGTCGTGGACCTGAGTGGTGCTGCCGCTGCGCGTCACCTTCTGCCCGACCGTGGCGTCCCCGGCCTTGCTGATCGCCTGGGTGCCGCCGTAGAGGTTCACCTCGCTGGGGTGCGGGGTGTCGGCCGTGTACTTCACGATGGCGTAGTCGTTGCCCGGGAAGCTGGACTCCTCCGTGGCGCCGATCTCCGAGCCGCCCTGCGAGTCGGACCAGCTCTTCACCGCGTTGCCGCAGTGTCCCGCCGTCAGGAAGTACGGCTCGCCGCCCTTGACGACGTTGAAGCCGAGCGAGCAGCGCGAGCCGCTCCCCCAGATCGCGTCGCCGCCGGCGATGAAGGCCTTGTACTCGCCCTTGCTGCGCTTGAGTTCGGCCTTGCCGCCGAGGCTCTTCACGACCGAGCCGACCTTGTCGAGCTTCGCGCCCTTGACCGTGCGGTCGGCCGTGACGACGACCTTGTTGGTGGCCGGGTCCATCGCCCACGAGGTGCCGGGCACGGCCGCCTTGTCGTCGAGCGTGGCGCGGGCGCTCTTCAGCTCGGCGAGGGAGTTCTCGACGATTCTGGCCTTGCCGCCCGCCGACTCGACGGTGTCCGCCGCGCTCTCGTTCAGCACGTTCACGACGAGGGTCTTGGCCTTCGCGTCGTAGTACGTGCCCGCGGCGTCGGCGCCGAGCTCCTCGCCCAGGGACGAGGCGAGCTTTCCGGCCTTGGTCACGGAGAGGGTGTCGGGGGTGGGGGTGGGGGAGTTCTCGCTCGCGTTCGCAGTCTGGAAGGTGATTCCCGCGGCGACCAGCGCGGCGATGCCCGCGCCTGCCACGGCGGCACGGCGCTTGGGTATGCGACGGTGCTTCAAAGCTCACGACCTCCTGTGGGGGGAGCGACCCGTTCGGCGTGGGGGCCTCGCGGGTCGCGGGTCTTGCGCAGCACGGAACCACCACGCTGAATTAGCCGCGTCCATGCCAAGTTGACCTCGCTAACTATCCCGACGCCATCCGGTCGCACACAAGGTCCACTTCAGGACGCGCATGCGGGAACGACAGTGCGCCCCTTGTGCGTTGAGTGAGCCGGGTCACAGCACGTCGGTCCCCGTTGCAAACACCGCGTGCGAGGAACGGTCGCCAGCCGGTAAGGACTAGTCCTGTCCGGATCTCGACCCCGCGGAAGGGCCGGGCTCTCCGACTTCCGCGTCCCTCGCTCCGGAATCCGGCGGCTTTCCGGGCTCCGCGTGGTTCCCCTGCGACTGCTGCTGCGGCTGCGGCTGCGGCTGCGGCTGCGGCAGGGCCTGTTGGGCCCGCTCCAGGAAGCGGAGGAGCTCCACGGGGAAGGGCAGGACGAGGGTGGAGTTCTTCTCGGCGGCGACGGCCACCACGGTCTGCAGGAGCCGGAGTTGGAGCGCGGCGGGCTCCTCGGACATCTCGTGGGCGGCCTCGGCGAGCTTCTTGGAGGCCTGGAGCTCGGCGTCGGCGTTGATGACGCGGGCGCGCCGCTCGCGGTCGGCCTCGGCCTGTCGGGCCATGGACCGCTTCATCGTCTCGGGCAGCGACACGTCCTTGATCTCGACGCGGTCGATCTGCACGCCCCACCCGACGGCCGGGGAGTCGATCATCAGCTCCAGGCCCTGGTTGAGCTTCTCGCGGTTGGACAACAGGTCGTCCAGGTTGCTCTTGCCGATGATGGAGCGCAGCGACGTCTGTGCCATCTGCGAGACCGCGAAGCGGTAGTCCTCCACCTCGACGACCGCCTCGGCGGCGTCCATGACCTTGAAGTAGATGACGGCGTCGACGCGGACCGTGACGTTGTCGCGCGTGATGCCGTCCTGGGCGGGCACCGGCATCGTCACGATCTGCATGTTGACCCGGCGGAGCCGGTCCACCAGGGGCACGATCATGGTGAACCCCGGTCCGCGCACGGAGCTCTGGAGCTTTCCGAGGCGCAGCACCACACCTCGCTCGTACTGTTTGATGACGCGCGCCGCCGCCATCGCGTAGACCGCTCCGACCGACCCGAGGGTCAGCCCCACCGCCACCAGCTCCTCGACCATGCCGGCCCCCCAGGGTCCGAATTGGGCGTGTTGCGCGCTCCTTCGAAGGTAGCTCGCCCCTCGGGCAAGAGCGAGCCCCCGACCGGTGTCCGGACGGGGGCCTGTGGCGGTGGGACTCTGCCGGCGGGCGCTGTGTCAGTAGACGCTGACGTTGTACGCGCGCAGCGCCTCGGTGACCGGCTGGAAGAACGTGGTGCCGCCCGACGAGCAGTTGCCGCTGCCGCCGGAGGTCAGGCCGAGGGCCGTGGAGCCCGAGTACAGCGGGCCGCCGCTGTCGCCCGGCTCGGCGCAGACCGTGGTCTTGATCATGCCGTAGACGACGTCACCGCCGCCGTAGTTCACGGTCTGGTTCAGCGCGGTGACACGGCCGCTGTGCGTGCCGGTCGTGGAGCCGCGCCGGGTGACGTTCTGTCCGACGGTCGGGTCGGCGGCGCGGGTGATGTCCTGGCTGCCCACGGTGCCGGACTTGGTGACGGAGGTGTTCGTGTACTTGACGATGCCGTAGTCGTTGGTCGGGAAGCTCGAGCCCGACGTGGTGCCGAGCACGGTGGTCTTCGCCGAGTTGGACCACCAGGTGCCCGCGCCGTCGGTGCAGTGACCGGCGGTCAGGAAGTAGTAGGTGCTGCCGTTGCGCACGTTGAAGCCGAGCGAACAGCGCCAGCTGCTCGCGTAGATCGCGTCGCCGCCGGAGATGTACTTCTTGAACGTGCCCGGGGTGCGCTCGATCTTCAGCGCGTCGGCGTTGGCTCCCGCCGCGTCCTTGAGCTTCGCGATCTCGGCCTTGGAGACCGTGCTGTCGGCGGTCACGACGACCTGCTTGGTCTTCGGGTCGACGCCCCAGGCGGTGCCGGCGACATCGGCGCCGAGGACGGCGTCACTGGCCTGTTCGAGCTGCGCGGCGCTGAAGGTCGCGGTGCCGTCCTGCGCGGTGGCCGCGGGCACGGCGAGCGCTCCGGCGGCCACGAGCCCGGTGGCCACGGCGAGCAGACGGGTGTGTCTTGATATGCCGTTGTGGGGGATGGTGCGCTTGATCCTCACGTTTGTTCCTCCCGAGGGAAGTCAGTGGGTCCTTGTGGGTTGAGGACCCGTGAGGCGCAGCCAAAGAGACAGCCCGGATTCCGGTTACGCCGTGCTCCTGACAAGCGCTGCTCGGGAGTATTGGCGGGTGGACATGAGCCGCACAAGGGCGCCTTTCGGCCGACACGGGCCCTGGAAGCGGCCGAAGTCCTCGGGCCTGTGCCGGAGGCCCGTGGGCCCGTGCCGGAAGCCGCTAGCGGTCCCGGAGGTTCCGCTCCCCCGCCGCGATGTCGACGGGCAGCGTGTTGCCGGGCGGCGGGAAGGGGCAGATGAAGTGGTCGGCGAAGGCGCACGGGGGCAGCAGCGCACGGTTGAAGTCGACGGTGGTGCGGCCGTCGGCGTCGGGCGCGGCGGGCCGCAGGAAGCGGAAGCGGTGGCTGGAGACGCCGCTGGTGGCATCCGCGAAGACCGCCCACAGCGACCCGTCGGCCTCGACGCTCACCCGGAGGGTGTGCTCGACTCCCCCGATCCTGAAGGAGAGTTCACCGCCGAGTCCGAGCCCGCGCTCCTTGCCGTCCGCGTTGCCGACCGTGACGGTGCGGTCCTCGTCGTACGCGGTGAAGCGCCCCGGCACCGTCCAGCGCTCGTCGTACGCGGTGGCGTCGATGCCACGGAAGGCGCGGCGCGCGGCGGCGTCCGGGTCGAAGTCGCGCACCGCCCACAGGCCTTCGCGCCGGATGACGACGAGGCGGCGCCCGCCGAGCGCGACGCGGGCGTCGGCGACCGGGCCGCCGTCGGCGCCGAGCCGGACCTCGCCGGTGAGGGGCGCACCGTCCACGGTGAGGCCGTCGTCCGGACCCGCGGTCAGGACGACCGCGTCGGGCGTGTCCGCCCAGTGCCCGGGGATGCCCGGGAGGTGCCCCTCCGGGTGGTCGGCGAGCCAGTACGTGCCCGTGAGGGAGAGCGGCCCGTAGGGGGCCGACACCGTCTCCGTCCGCTGCTCGTGCCAGTGCTTCCAGTCCTGTGCCGCGTCCGCGGAGTGCCCGGTGCTCATGATGGTCAACCCTTCCATACCGGCTCGCGCAGCCCGAGGTGGGAGCGGAGCGTCGTGCCCTCGTACGCCGTGCGGTACGCGCCGCGTTCCTGGAGCAGCGGCACCACCCGGTCCACGAAGTCGTCGAGGCCGCCGGGGGTGAGGTGCGGCACGAGGATGAAGCCGTCGGCGGCGTCGGTGCGCACGAACTCCGTCAGGTCGGCGGCGACCCGGTCCGGGGTGCCGATGAAGGACTGGCGTGCCGTGGTCTCGATGACGGTCTGGCGGATGGAGAGCCCCTTGGCCTCGGACAGCGCCCGCCACTTGGCGGCGACGGCGAGGGGGTCGGTGATCTTCACCCGGCCCTGGACGAGCTCGGAGTCCGGGTCCGGGTCGATGTCGGGCAGCGGCCCGTCCGGGTCGTACGCGGAGAGGTCGACGCCCCAGACCTGTTCCAGGGCGAGGATCGCGTTCTGCGGGGAGACCTGTTCGCGGCGGATCTCGGTGGCCTTCTCCTGCGCCTCGGCCGCGGTGTCGCCGAGGACGAAGGTGACGCCGGGCATGATCTTCAGGTCGTCGGCGGCGCGCCCGTACTTCGCGAGGCGGCCCTTCACGTCGGCGTAGAACTCACGGCCCGCCTCCAGTGTGCCGTGCCGCGTGAAGATCACATCGGCGGCGGACGCGGCGAACTCCCGCCCCTCCGGCGAGTCGCCCGCCTGGATCACGACGGGGTGCCCCTGTGGGGAGCGGGGCGCGGTGAACTCGCCCTCGATGGAGAAGTGCCGCCCGTGGTGCGCGAACGGCTGCGGCCTGCCGTCCGGCGACCAGGAGTCCCACAGCTCGCGGGCAGTCGCCAGGAACTCGGCGGCGCGTGTGTACCGGTCGGCCCGGTCGAGGTAGCCGCCGCGCCGGAAGTTCTCGCCGGTGAAGGCGTCCGAGGTGGTGACCACGTTCCAGGCGGCGCGTCCCGCGCTCAGATGGTCGAGGGCGGCGAACCTGCGGGCCAGCTCGAAGGGTTCGTTGAAGGTGGCGTTGACGGTGCCGGCGAGACCGAGCCGCTCGGTGACGGCGGCGAGCGCGGTCAGGACGGTCAGCGACTCGGGCCGCCCGACGACGTCCAGGTCGTGGATGCGCCCCTTGTGCTCGCGCAGCCGCAGCCCTTCGGCGAGGAAGAAGAAGTCGAAGAGGCCGCGCTCGGCCGTGCGGGCGAGCGAGGCGAAGGACGAGAAGTCGATGTGCGAGCCGGATGCGGGGTCAGACCAGACGGTGGTGCTGTTGACGCCGGGGAAGTGGGCGGCCAGGTGCACCTGCTTGGGCCGCTGGGCCGTCTCGTGTCGCTGTGTCATGCGGACTCCCCCGTGAGCGCTGCGTATCGGTTGGCGGGCCGGGTCAGCCCCAGGTGCTCGCGGAGCGTGCTGCCCGGATAGAAGGTGCGGAACAGGCCGCGGTGCTGGAGCAGCGCGACGGTGCCGTTGACGAGCCGCTCCAGGTCCCGGCGGGGCTCGGCGGGCGTGAGGTGGAAGCCGTCGACGGCGCCCGCGCGGTGCCAGTCGGCGATGAGCTCGGCGAGGTCGACGGGCCCGCCGCGGTAGGCGGGCCCTTCGGCGGTGGGCAGCGGTCCGCCGCCGTGGCCCGGCTCGGCGGCCTGCTCGCCGCCGCCGAGGTCGACGTCGAGGGCGGCGAACACCAGGAGCGTTTGCGGGTCGCGTCCGAACCGGGCGGCCAGGCCGCGCAGTTCGGCGCGGGCGGCGTCGGCCCGTTCGGCGGAGGCGGCGCGCACCAGGGCGACGTCCGCGTGCCGGGCGGCGGTCTCGCGGGCCTGCGGCGCGGTCGCGTCGACGACCCGCACCGGGTGGCCCTGCGGCGGCCGCGGCACGATGGAGGGCCCGCGCACCGAGAACGTACGGCCTGCGAAGTCGGCGTAGTGCAGCTTGTCCCGGTCGATGAAGCGGCCGGTCGCCACGTCCCGTATCTCCGCGTCGTCCTCCCAGCTGTCCCACAGCCGGGCGGCGGCGTCGGCGACGTCACCGGCCTCCCGCCACAGCTCCTCGCGCGGCGCGGCGCGGCGCCGCCCGAAGAGCCGTGCCTCGGCCTCCGTCGCCGAGACGTCGAGCGCCCAGCCGGCCCGCCCGTGGCTGACCCAGTCGAGGGTCGCCACGGCGGCCTGCACGTGGAACGGCTCGGTGTGCGTGGTCGTGACGGTCGGCACGAGGCCGATGCGTGCGGTGCCGGGCGCGATCCTGGCGGCGACGGCGAGCGCGTCGGGTCCGGGGCGCGCGAAGGAGTCCGCGAGCGTCACGAAGTCGAGCGCCCCGTGTTCGGCGAGGAGCGCCGATTCGAGGTAGGGGGCGGCGTCGTGGGTGTCGGGCCTGTCGATGGCGACGGCCAGGTGGAGGGCAGGCATGCGTACTCCTAGAGGACCTTGGAGAGGAAGGCGCGCGTGCGGTCGTGGCGCGGCCTGTCGAGTACGTCGGCGGGGGCGCCCTGTTCGACGACGCGGCCGTCGTCCATGAAGACGACGGTGTCGGCCACCTCGCGTGCGAAGCCGATCTCGTGGGTGACGACGATCATCGTGGTGCCCTGCCGGGCGAGGTCCTTGATGACGTCGAGGACCTCGCCGACCAGTTCGGGGTCGAGAGCCGACGTCGGCTCGTCGAAGAGGAGCAGGTGCGGTTCCAGGGCGAGCGCGCGGGCGATGGCGACGCGCTGCTGCTGTCCGCCGGAGAGCTGCCGGGGGTAGGCGCGAGCCTTGTCGGCGAGGCCGACCCGCTCCAGGAGCTCCCGCGCGGCCCGCTCCGCGCCGGGGCGGGGCCGTTTGAGCGCGGAGACGGGTGCCTCGACGATGTTCTCCAGCACGGTCAGGTGCGGGAAGAGGTTGAAGTTCTGGAAGACGAAGCCGATCCGGGTGCGCTGCTTCAGCACTTCGCGTTCGGGCAGCTCGTACAGCTTGTCGCCGGAGCGCCGGTAGCCGATGAGCGACCCGTCGACGGTGATCCGTCCCGCGTCGACCTTCTCCAGGTGGTTGATGGTGCGCAGGAGGGTGGACTTGCCGGATCCCGAGGGGCCGATGACGACGGTGACCTCGCCCCTGCCGACGTGCAGGTCGACGCCCTTCAGGACCCGCAGGGAGCCGAAGGACTTGTGCACGGAACGGACGTCGACCATGGGGGTGTCACTGGGCTGGGACATGGGTTCCTCGGTTCGTGGGGGTGTGCAGGAAGTCGAGTACGGCGCGTGCCGTGGCGTCGTTCTGCCGGAAGGTGGGGCTGTTGGTGCGCGGGCGGGTGAACGCTCCGGCGCCGCGCGCGTCGGTGTGCGGGCCGAGTGCAAAGCGGCGCGGGTGCGGCACGCCCGCCCGGTCGAGCACCCGTCCGTCGGCCGGGTCGACGGCGAGGAGCCCGGCGGCGGTCGACGCGGCGCCCTCCGCGTGCAGAGCGCGCAGGAGCGGGTCGCGGGTGCGGGCGAGGGTGGGCTGCGGGAGCCGTGCCTCGACGAGAGCGCGGGCCTCGGTGACCTGCCCGGGCAGGGTGGGGCTCTGGGCGCGGAACACCCCGTCCTCGGCGGTGACCTGGACGTCCGCGCCGAGGAACCGGACGACTCCGGCACGGGAGAGGGCGAGCAACTGCTTCAGCCGGGGGCCCGGCGGCCCCGACGCGAGGTAGCTGAAGAAGCCGTGCCACCACGTCCCGACGTCGCCGAGCCGCACCAGTTGCCCGTAGACGGAGAGCAGTCCGAGGAAGACGGCGAGGTCGGGGCTGTGTCCGGGGTCGTGCCTGCGCGCGAGGTCGTCGGTGATGTGGGCGCGAAGACCGTCCTGCAGCGCCGCGTACGAGGTGTGCCGCACCCCGGCCAGCGGGTGGTCGAGTGCGGTGAGGTCGAGCCGGTCGGCGGGGTCGGGCACGGCGGAGGCGACGAGGGCGTCCAGTTCGGGGCTGCCGGGGTCGCAGGCCGCGTACTTCTCGTCGAAGTCCGTCCAGGCGGTGCGGGTGCGTTCGGGGTGGGCGGTGAAGAGGCGGTGGTAGTGGGCGAAGCCGAGCTCCTTCTCGACGAGCGGCCAGACGTCGCGCCGGAAGTCGTACCCGCCGGGTCTCGCGAGGAGGCCGTCGATCTCGGCGGGGCCCAAGTAGCGGGGAAGCGGCGGACGTTCGCCGTCCCAGTCGTAGCCGATCTTCGAGCGGTAGGGGACGCCGCGCCGCGACCCGACGTACAGGACGGGCTCACGGCCCGAGGGGTGGTACATGTCCCCTTCGTACCGTCCGCCGCGCCCCTCGGTGAGGAGCACCATCAGGTCGACGAAGGCGAGGCCGAAGCCGCGCACGACGACGGGTGCGCCGGGTTCGAGCCGCGACAGGTCGGTGTCGGCGGTGAAGTCGGGCGGCAGGTGCACGAGGCCGGTGCGCTCGGCGTACGCGGCCAGGTCGGCCTGTTCGTCGTCGAGTTCGGCGTCCAGGTGTCCTTGCGCGAGGATGACGACGTCGGCGGCGAGCGGTGCGTCGACGCCTTCGAGCGCCACTTCCTGGCGGGTGTCGCGCGCCCCGGTGACGCGCAGGGCCCTGCGCCGGTGGTGGTGGACGACGACGCCTTCGGGCAGGGCGGCGACGGCCTTCTCGTACACCCAGCGGAGGTAGGCGCTCTGCTCGCGGCGGCCGAGGAAGGCCCGTCCGTCGCGCCCGGTCCACTCGTGGAGCGCGGGGCCAGGCAGGACGGGACCGGCGACCTCCACCGTCTCGTCGGTGAACATCGTGACGTCCTGGGCCTGCGAGTTCATCCAGAGCAGCGGCGACTGGTCGTGCCGCCAGATGCGCCCGCCGCCCGGCGGATAGGGGTCGACGAGGTGGATGTCGAGCCCCGGACCGCCGTACAGCTCGTCCGCGTTGGCGCCGACCCGCTCCAGGATGCCGGTGGCACGCGGCCCCGCGCCCACGATGACCAGGGAACGCCTCACCGGGCACGCTCCGAACCCCGTGCGTAGTGCCGCTCGACGTAGTACTGGCCGACGCTCAGCACCGAGGTGACCACGACGTACCAGAGGGTGGCGACCACGAGGAGCGGGATCACCTGGTAGGTGCGGTGGTAGACGAGCTGCACGGAGTAGAGCAGGTCCTGCACGGCGATGACGGAGACGATCGAGGTGCCTTTGAGGGTGCCGATCAGCATGTTCCCGGCCGGCGGCACGATGGACCGCATGGCCTGCGGCAGGATGATCCGCCGCCACCTGCGCCACCGTCCGAGGCCCAGCGACTGCGCCGCCTCGGTCTGCCCGCGGTCGACGGAGAGGATCCCGCCGCGCACCACTTCGGCGGCGTACGCGGCCTCGTGCAGGGTGAGCCCGATGACGGCGATGGTGACGGGGCCGAGGAGGTTCACCGTCTTCACGCCGAACAGCTGCGGGTACAGCGCCCCGATGTTGAACCAGAAGAGCAGCTGCACCAGGATCGGCATCGATCTGAAGAACCAGACGTAACCCCAACTCACCGCCCGCAGAACGGGGTTGGCGGAGAGCCTGCCCAGGGCGAGGAGCGTGCCGAGGGCGAAGCCGAGCACCATGACGAGGGCCGTCAGCCAGAGCGTGAGCCCGAGCCCGCGCAGCACGGACGCGGAGGTGAAGTAGTCGCCGACGACGCCCCATTGGAACGCGTCGTTGCGTACGACGGAGCGGGCGGCCAGCGCGAGCAGGACCAGGACGGCGACGGCCGCCGTCCACTGTCCCGCGCGGGGGCGGGGCACGATGCGTGGCTCGGCGGGGAGTTGGGCGGGTTCGCGGGGCTCGGGGACCGGCGCCGGTTTGGCGAGGATGTCGGAAGACATGCGGAAGGCTCCGTGGATACAGACGATCGAACACGGGTGATGCCTTCACACGGACCGAGCCCCTCAGCACGATCCGCCTCGAGATTACGGTGCTCCTCACACGCACTGTCAAGGCTGTCCAGGATGTGAGCCTTACGTCTCACGGCAGTTGACGCGGAAACGGATGCCTGTTCCACTTGGCCCATGCATCCGCAGCAGTGGCTGGTCACGCGCTCCCACATCGACTTCGGTCGAGTGTGGTCGGCGTCTTGTTGATGCCCTTCTGAGCCGACCCCCTGCGCGCCGGGCCCGTTCCGGGCCCGCCTCCCTCTTCTTCCACGGACCGGTCGGTCTTCCGCGTACGTCCGACGTCCGCGCCACCGCGCGCCGTCGACCCCGCCTTCACACGCGTACGTCACCGCTCTCCCGTCACGAGCGGTGACACCCCCTCCCCTCGCACTTCCCTCGTACGTCTCGTACGTCCGCTTCGCCCTGCCCTGCCGAGCTGGAGACCGTCACGCCATGAGCACGCCCCCGCAGTCCCGCCGCATCCCGGCGGCCTTCACCCTGATCACCGCGGCCACCCTCGTTCTGACCGGATGCGGTTCGGGCGGTGACGCCGCGGGGTCCGCGGGCGGCGCGGCCCCGGCCGGCAGGAGCGCGAAGATCCCGACCACGGACGTGGTGGCCACCGTCGAGAAGGACGGGACGGCGGCGCGCCTGCTCCCCGAGGACGTACGCTCCCGTGGCTCGCTCTCCGTCGCCTCCTCCGTGGGCGGCACGCCGCCCGGCGCGCTCTACCTGGAGGACGGCAGGACGATCGTCGGCCAGGACATCGACTTCGCGGACGCGGTCGCCAAGGTCCTCGGCCTGAAGCTGAAGCGGGAGGCCGCGAGCTTCGAGGCGATCCTGCCGGCTCTGGGCAGCGGCAAGTACGACCTGGGTACGGGCAACTTCGGCGTGACCGACGAGCGCCGGAAGACCATCGACTTCGTCACGTACATCAACGACGGGCAGGGCTTCGCCGTCCGCAAGGACAGCAAGCTGACGAAGGTCACCGACTTCGAGCAGCTGTGCGGCCTGAACGTGGCGACCGGGGCGGGCACCACCTTCGAGGTCACCCTGGAGGACAACAAGCACGTCTGCGAGGAGGCGGGCAAGAAGCCGTACAGCGTGAAGACGTACGCCGAGCAGGGCGCGGTCTGGGCCGCGCTCCAGCAGGGCCGGGCCGACGTGGTGATGTCCACCATCAACGGTCTGCGCTACGCCGTGAAACAGCAGGAGGGCCTGAAGTTCCTCGGCGAGTACCGGCGGCTGGACGTCGGCTTCGCCTTCAAGAAGGGCTCGGAGCTCGCGCCCGCCTTCCGGGCGGCGGTCGACCGGCTCATCAAGGACGGCACGTACGACCGCATCCTCAAGAAGTGGGGCACGCAGGGGTCCGCGATCGAGAAGTCGCGGATCTCGCCGCCCGAGATCAGGAGCTGACGCCCGGTCACTCCGCCCGGCTACAGCCCGCAGTCGCAGCAGGAGCAGCACTCACAGATGCCGCAGCAGCCGCAGTCGCAGTCGCCGCAGTTGCTGCAGCAGCCCTCGCGCTTCTTGCGGGACCAGGGGCCCTCGTACGTGTCGGCGCAGCACATCTTGCAGGTGCAGCAGAGCCCGATGGCGACGGCACACCCCGCCCAGAAGCCGCGCTTGCCGGGCTTCGGGGGCTGCGGCTCGAAGCCGGGGCCCCCGCCGAAGCCACCGGGACCACCGAATCCGCCGGGCCCACCGGGACCGCCAGGCCCACCGGGTCCACCAGGACCGACCGGTCCGCCGGGAGCCCCGCCCCCGTAGGGGTTGCCTCCCCCGTACGGGTTCCCGCCCCCGTACGGACCCCCGTACGCCCCGCCGCCACCCTGCGGCGGAGCCCCGTACCCCCCTCCCCGCGGCGGTCCGAAGGACCCGCCCTGATGCGCCGTCACCTCATGCCCGTGCCCGCACGCCACCGTGCCGAAGGCCCGGTCGATCGACGTGCCCAGCTCGTGCGCGAGCAGCCGGTGCGCCAGCTTGCCGTCGGTGAACTCGGCGTCACGCAGCGCGAGCCTGATGCCGTGCAGCGCGTCGTCGGCGAGGCGGCGCGCCTCGGCCAGTGACGTGCCGGTCGCGGTGAGCGGGTTCCACGCGCCCGACGCGGCGTCGGCCTCCTTGTCCTCGACGGCGTCGAGCAGGTGGGCGAGCCTGCCGAAGAGGCGGCCCGCCTCGGCGAGCGGCGCCGCGTTGCCGGGCCGCCCGGCGAGCACGGCGGTGTGCGCGAAGGCCGCGGCGGTCGCGGTCTCCGTCGGCTCGGTGACCGCGAGCAGCGAGGTACCGGGGCCCGCCAAGGCCTCCACACCGGCCTGCCGTTCGACGGCGTCGACCAGGACCGCCGTGTCGAACCCCACATCGGCGCCGGTCCGCGCGCCCGCCCGGTCCCAGTTCCGCGCCACGCGGCGGGCGGCGACGGCCACCGGCCTGCGCGCCAGGATCCCGTCCCCGTCGACGACATGGTCACGGACCTTCGCCGACGCGAGCACCAGCGAGACGGCGGCGGCGAGCCGCGCCCCCTCCCCCTGGGCGACGGAGGCGGTCCGCATCCCGCGCAGCGGGCAGGGCCCCGCGGTGCGCCGCCAACCGGTCGACCGCTCCGCCTGAGCCTCCGTCAGAACCGAGATGATCAGGCCGTCGTAGTTGGTGACGACGCGTGCGAACTGCCCGTGGTCACCGCGCAGCGCGAGGCAGAGCCCGCACAGATGCGCCATCCACTGGGTCTTGAGCCCTTCGCCGAGGCGATGGCTGCAGGGCCTGACGATTCCGAACAAGACGACTCCCCCGAGAGGCCCGTGTGTGATCAACCCCGGCATCGTAGCCATCGGCCCGTTCACCCGTACGCACCGGCCGTCACCCATACGCCGTGAAGAATCATATTTCACTCACTGTCAGCAGCCGTGCACAGCACGACCCTTGGAGCGCACCGCACATCGTCGTGTTGACTCTGCACCAGTACCGTCACGAAAACCCCGCGCGGCGACTATCCACTTGGCGCATCATCCGCATCATGGACGACGATAGGGATGCGGAATTCAGGGAAACCGCTGCGAGAGGAGGCGTCCATGGGATCGGTGCGCAAGGCGAGTGCCTGGCTTGGCCTCGTCGACGACAACAACGACGAGCGTTACTACGACGACGGCTACGAAGACGACCGGAGCGAGGGACCCGACCAGCCGGAGGCCTGGGTCACCGACCCGCGCGTGCGGGTGGCGAGCGAGAAGGCCCAGGAGCAGGAACACCGGATCGGGACCGTGACCCCGGACAGCTTCCGGGACGCCCGCCGCATCGGTGAGCTCTTCCGGGACGGCGTCCCGGTCATCATGAACCTGACGTCCATGGAGCCCACCGACGCCAAGCGCGTGGTCGACTTCGCGGCGGGCCTCACGTTCGGGCTGCGCGGTTCGATCGAGCGGGTGGCCACGCGGGTCTTCCTGCTCACGCCGGCCGACACGCAGATCGTCAACGGCGAGGCCGGAAGCCGCGCGTCGGACGGCTTCTTCAACCAGAGCTAGGGGCAGGGCCGCTCACCGGAGCCCCGGGACGGTCCCGGGCCGGTCACCGTCGCCGCCACCGTCACCGGAAGGCGTCGAGACCGGTGAGCGCCTTGCCCAGTACCAGCTGATGCATCTCGGACGTGCCCTCGTAGGTGAGGACGGACTCGAGGTTCGTCGCGTGCCGCATGACGGGGTACTCCAGCGAGATCCCGTTGGCGCCCAGGATGGTCCTGGCCGTGCGGCAGATCTCGATCGCCTCACGCGCGTTGTTGAGCTTGCCGAAGCTGATCTGCTCGGGACGCAGCTTCCCCGCGTCCATGCGCCGCCCCAGGTGGTGGGCGAGCAGGATCCCCTTGTGCAGCTCGACCGCCATGTCGGCGATCTTGGCCTGGGTGAGCTGGAAGCCGCCGATGGCCCGGCCGAACTGCTCACGGCTCTGCGCGTACTCCACGGCCGCCTCGAAGGACGAACGGGCCGCGCCCATGGCACCCCAGACGATGCCGTAGCGGGCGTGCGAGAGACAGCTCAGGGGGCCCTTGAGGCCGACGACCTCGGGCAGCACCGCGTCCGCGGGCAGCCGCACCTCGTCGAGGACCAGCTCACTGGTGACGCTCGCGCGCAGCGACCACTTGTGCTTGATCTCGGGCGCCGAGAACCCCTGTGCGTCGGTCGGTACGACGAATCCCCTGATGCCGTCGTCGGTCTGCGCCCAGACGACGGCGACGCCGGCCACCGAGCCGTTGGTGATCCACATCTTGCGGCCGGTGAGCACCCAGTCGGTGCCGTCCTTCTTCGCGTGCGTACGCATGGACGCCGGGTCGGAGCCGTGGTCGGGCTCGGTCAGACCGAAGCAGCCGATGATCTCGCCGGCGGCCATGCCCGGCAGCCAGCGCTGCTTCTGCTCCTCGGAGCCGAAGCGGTGGATGGCGTACATGGCGAGGGAGCCCTGCACGGAGACGAGGGAGCGGATCCCGGAGTCGGCGGCCTCCAGCTCCAGACAGGCGAGCCCGTACTGCACGGCGCTGGCGCCCGCGCACCCGTAGCCCTCCAGGGACATCCCGAGCGCCCCGAGGGAACCCAGCTCACGGGCCAGCTCGCGGATGCCGGGCAGCTCGCCCTTCTCGTACCAGTCGGCGATGTGCGGCAGGACACGGTCGGTCGCCCAGGTACGGACGGTGTCCCGGATCGCGAGGTCCTCCGGGTCGAGGAGGTCGTCGATGCCCAGGGGGTCGGCGGGGTCGAAGGGCGGCAGAGGGATGCGGGCGCTTGCGGACATGCGGGCCTCCGGCAACACAAAACTAGCACTGTTAGTTAGCACACTCGCGCCGACGTTACGACGCAGTCTCCCCCACGTCCAGAGCACCAGCCCCCAGCCCCCTCAAGGACCCCAAGGAACCGCACGACAACCCACAAACGACCCGCACCCAGAATCCGCGCCCCTTAAGGGGCGCGGGGAACCGCGCGACAAGCCACGAACGACCCGCGGCCGAAGAACCCAGCCCTTCAAGGGGCGCGGGGAACTGCGCGACAAGCCACAAACCACCCGCGGCCGAAGAACCCAGCCCCTCAAAGGGGCGCGGGGAACTGCGCAAACAACCACCGCCAACCCGCACCCGAAGAACCCGGCGGAGCCCGAGAAGGTCAGACGTCCACGGACGACCCCGCCCCGACCCGCGCCGGGTCACGGGGCGCCGGCACCCCCTGCTCGGCCCGCCCCGCAGGCGCAGGCACACCACACTCCATGCCCCGCGGCAACCTCAGCGCAGCCACCGCACCGAGCAACAGCAACCCCGCACTGACCAGCAAGGTCACATGCAGCCCGTGCACGAAGGAGTCCCGAGCCGCGCTCCGGAGCGCGGCCCCCGCCCCGCCCCCGACCCGCGCGGCGACTTCGTACGCCTCCCCGAGCGAATGCCCCGCCGCCGCGCTGTCCGCGGCCGACACCCCGTGCACCGACGACAGCCCCGGCGCGTACGCCGCGTTCATGACGCTGCCGAGCAGCGCGATGCCGATGCCCGCGCCGAGCTGGTAGGACGTCTCGCCGATCGCGGCCGCGCCGCCCGCCTGCGCCTGCGGCGCCTCGCTCAGCATCGACTCGTACGCGCCGAAGAGCGTCGTCTCCAGGCCGAAACCGAGCAGCACGAACCCGACAAGCAGCAGCGCATCGTTCGCGTGTCCGCCCATGCCCGTGAGCAGCAGCACGGCGAACGCGGTCAGACAGAAGCCGGCGCAGACCATCGCGCGCGGCCCGAGACCGCTGAGCATCTTCGAGCCCGCGAGGCCCGCGGCCATCGCGGCGATCGTCAGAGGGAGCAGTCGCAGCCCCGTCTCCAGCGGGGAGAGTCCCAGCACCAGCTGGAGGTACTGCGCGGCGATCAGTTCGAGGCCCACGAGGGCGAGCATGGCGAGGACGATGCAGCCGACCGACGTGCTGAACGCGGGCCGCATGAACATCGACAGGTCGACCAGCGGATGCCTGCGCCGCCGCTGCCGGCGGACGAACCCGATGAGCAGGGCGCCGCCGAGGAAGAGGGAGAGGAGGGTCGTGAGGCCGAGCGGGTCCTCGCCGCCACCGAGCCGCTTCACCCCGAGGACGAGGCCGAAGAGCCCGGTCGCGGCCATCAGCGCGCCGACCACGTCCCACGGCCCGTCCCTGTCGCCGGTCGACTCGGGCAGCAGCCAGCGGCCGATGGGCAGGCTGACCAGCATCAACGGGATGTTTATGAGGAAGACCGAGCCCCACCAGAAGTGCTCGAGGAGGAACCCGCCGAGCAGCGGCCCGACGGCCGCGCCCACCGCGGCGACCGCACTCCATATGCCGATGGCGACGGCCCGCTCGCGCCGGTCGGGGAAGACCTGGCGCAGGATCGAAAGCGTCGCGGGCATGATCATCGCGCCGCCGACGCCGAGCAGCGCGCGGGCCGCGATGAGGACCTGCGCGTTGTCCGCGAGGGCCGCGACCGCGGAGGCGACGCCGAAGAGCGCGTATCCGAGGAGGAGGACGCGTCTGCGGCCGACGCGGTCGCCGAGCGTGCCGAAGAGGATGAGGAGCGAGGCGCAGACGAGTGGATAGATGTCGACGATCCACAGCAGTTCGATGGCGCCGGGCTTCAGGTCCTCGGTGACCGCGGGCACGGCGACGTGCAGCACGGTGGCGTCGACGGCGACGAGCAGCAGGCTCACGCAGAGGACGACGAGCACGACCCAGCGATTGGCCCCGGCACCGGCCCCGGATCCCCGACGGCCCTGCGGTGCTGCGGCCGTGGTCGTCCCGGACATGTGCGTACCTCCCAGTGGTCCCTCGCATCGGCGGCCTGCGGGGTGGTGAAGTCCCGGCTCCGGCGGCGCAGACAGGGCGAGTGAGCCGTCAGAGTACGCGAGTCCGCGCCCGGGGCGCGTGGCGGACCTCTCACGGTTGTACGGATGTGATGTGGCGTGCACCACGCCCCCTGTCCTTCGGCCACGCCCCGTGGCCGCGTCCGGTTCCCGGGACGCCCGATAATCGAGCGCGTGACAGATCTTGATCAACGCCTTCCGCCGGCCCCGGCGGGCTCCGTGCTGCGCCGCGCGGCGCCCGCGCTCCTCGTGTACGCGGGGGTGCGCGCGCTGGGCGTCGCCGTCCTCGCGGTCTGGGGCGCGGCGGCGGGCAAGAGCCCGCACACGCTGCTGTCCGCCCGCTGGGACTCCCTCTGGTACACCCGCGTCGCCGAGCACGGATACGGCTGGGAAGTGACGCTCCCGGACGGCAGCGTCCACTCGAACCTCGCGTTCTTCCCGCTGCTGCCCTGGCTGGAGCGGCTCGTGTCGGCGGTGAGCCCGTTGTCGTACGCCGACGCGGGGCTC
This sequence comes from Streptomyces sp. NPDC045678, assembly GCF_056432085.1. Taxonomy (NCBI): domain Bacteria; kingdom Bacillati; phylum Actinomycetota; class Actinomycetes; order Kitasatosporales; family Streptomycetaceae; genus Streptomyces; species Streptomyces sp. NPDC045678. The sequence continues at coordinate 58,872 of NZ_JBWKJS010000007.1, read as the reverse complement.
GTGGTGAGCGGGGTCGCGTCGCTCTTCGCGGCCGCCGGGATCTTCGCGGTCGCCGAGCGCGTGTACGGGCGGCGGGCCGGGATCTGCGCGGCCGCGCTGTGGGCGGTGCTGCCGGTCGGCATCGTGCAGTCGATGGCGTACAGCGAGTCACTGTTCACGGCGCTCGCGGCCTGGTCGTTGTACGCGGTGCTCAGGGAGCGCTGGGTGACGGCTGGCGCGCTCGCCTCGCTGGCGGGGCTCACGCGGCCGGTGGGCGCGGCGGTGGTCGCCGCGATCTGGGCGGCGGCCGCCGTCCGGATGTGCCGGGAGCGGCGGGCGGAGCGGCGCATGCTGCTCGGCGTGGTCCTGGCCCCGCTGGGCGCCGCGGCCTACGTCCTGTGGGTGGGGCACCGCACCGGGGGCGGGCTCTTCGGCTATCTCGACGTCCAGGCCGGCTGGGGCAACGGCTTCGACTTCGGCTACGCCTTCGTGCGCTTCGTCGGGGAGAAGTTCACCTCGGTGCCGGGCGCCCTCGCGGGCCTCGGCCTGATCGTCGGCGTCGGTCTGGTCGTGTGGCTGTACGTTCTGGGCGTGCGCCGTGGGCAGCCGCTGCCGCTGCTCGTCTACTGCGGGGTCGTCGTCGTGCTCGCCCTCTGCGCGGCCGGCTACTTCGGCTCGAAGCCGCGGCTCCTGATGCCCGCCTTCCCGCTCCTGCTGCCGGTCGCGGTGGCGCTCGCCCGGCTGCGGACGTCCAGGTCTGCGCTGGTCCTCGGGGGTGTGGCGGTGGCGAGCGCGGTCTATGGGGCGTTCTGGCTGCACGGCTCGGGCCCGCCCTGATCGCGTCATGATCATTTCCGTGCCCTCCGGTGAGCGAAGGGCAAATTCCGCGCCAGGACCCGGTGAACGAATTCATAAGGGGCATAAAACCGCGCCGGAAATGATCAGCCAATTGACTAAGGCGGTCGGTGCGGAATAAACAAACCACGGGAATAAACCCCGTGTTGAGATCAATCCCACATCACATCGTCATCACAAAGCCACTGATTCGGCCTAGTGCCGCACTCACTCGCTGTAACGTCGATTGGGTGCGTACCGAACGAAACCTCACCCGTCTTGACCGGGTCTTCGCCCGGCTGGACCGTGAGCCGGAACGACCGGCCCACCTCGATGTGCCGAGGATGAGCCGGCACAGGGTCGTGCTCTTCAGCGCGACCCTGGCCTTCTACCTGGCCATCGTCGTCGCCGTGCTGACCACCTCGTGGCTGGTGCGGTTCGACTGGCAGGTCATGTTCTTCCGGCCCTACCAGCAGTGGCCGGAGATCCACGCCTTCCTCGACTACTGGGTCGTGCTCGGCCAGCGCGGCCCGACGGCCGTGATGGTCGCGGCCTGGCTCGGCTGGCGCTCCTGGCGGCAGCACACGCTGCGCCCGCTCCTCATGTTCGGCGCCGCCCTCCTCCTGCTCAACGTCACCGTGGGCGCCGCCAAGATCGGCATGGGCCGCCTCGGCCCGCACTACGCCACCGCGATCGGCTCGAACGAGATGTGGCTCGGCGGCGATATATTCCCTTCGGGCCACACCGCCAACGCCGTCGTGACCTGGGGAATCCTGGCCTACCTCGCCTCGACCCCGCGTACCCGCCGCTATCTGTCGGCCCTCTCCGCGGTGGTCTCGCTGAGCGTCGGCCTCACCACCGTCTACCTCGGTACGCACTGGCTGAGCGACGTCTTCCTCGGCTGGGCCGCGGGTCTGCTCATCCTGCTCGCGCTGCCCTGGTTCGAGACGCTGATCGCCCGCGTCGAGGCCATGATCTTCAGCGTCCGCGAGGCCTGGCGGGCCCGCCGCACCGGCATCATCACGGTGCCGGAGCCCGGCCCTGCGCCGGTCGGCGCCACCGCCATGGTCCCGCAGCGCACGTTCGCGGAGGGCGACGCACCCGTGCGCGAGCCGGTCGCCGCCGCCCGCGGCGCACGCCCCGCGGCCTACCTGGCGCCCGGACCGCACACGGCCCGCTCGGAGCGGACCCCGGTCACCCCTGCGGGCAGCCGCCGCCCGCCGCACTCCGACCGCGTGCCGCGCGGCACCACGTCGGCCCGCCCGGTGGCGGGCGGCTGACCCGAGAACGGCGGGGGCCGGTACGCACAGCCCATCCCCCGCACCGCGAAGGCCCCGGTTCCCCATCGGAACCGGGGCCTTCCGTCATGCGCTCGCCGGGCGTCCCGCGGGGTGAGGGCGGGCCCCTGAGGGCGGCTCAGCCCTTCCAGCAGCGCGCCACGACGCCGTCCTCGACCTCGAAGTTGAGCCGCCCCGCGAGGTACTCCATCGTGATGATCGCGCCCGGCCGCAGCGACCTGACGGTGGACCAGCCGCGCTCGCGCGCCTGCCGCTCGGCGCCGTCGGCCGGCAGGCCGACATAACCGTCCGGGCTGTCCTGGGGCTCTGTGGGAGGGGTCGGGATAGGTGCCATGCCCGCCACGGTAGGCGAGCGCGGCCCCGCCGGGGAAGGCCGGGAGGCATGCACCTTGTGTCACCGATACCTCTCCGGTCACGCTTTCGTCACAGGATCACGACGCGCGTTTTGGTCGAACTCCGTCACACGTACGGGCGGTTCCGTACTTGTACCGACGTAATTCACGAGTGTCCGAACGTCACTCGGAAGGGTTCTCCCATACGCCCGGAAAAGACCGGTCCGAATAAGAACGCGCCCCGTCGTCACGCCCTTTTCCGGACGTCTGCTTTCCCGAATCCCGGCCCTCGCGCGGAAGGTGACGAAGTGTGGAGGAATTCGCCATTCCGGCTCGCCCCCTGTCGGTCGCGCGGCGACGCGAGCATCATGGGTGGGCTTCGAACAGCTTCGGGCGGGCAGCGTCGGGCGAGCCCGGGACGCGAGGGCGAAGGGGCGGGCGGCGATGGGGACCGAGACGGCGCGGGCGGCCGAACGACCGGTGCGGGACCGGCCTCGCGGCCGGATCGTCGTGGACTGGCTGACCACCACGGACCACAAGAAGATCGGCCACCTCTACCTGATCACGTCGTTCGTCTTCTTCCTGATCGCCGGGGTGCTCGCCCTGCTCATGCGGGCCGAACTGGCCCGCCCCGGGCTCCAGCTGATGAGCAACGAGGAGTTCAACCAGGCCTTCACCCTGCACGGCACGATCATGCTGCTGCTCTTCGCGACGCCGACGTTCGCGGGGTTCGCCAACGAGATCATGCCGCTGCAGATCGGCTCGCCCGACGTCGCCTTCCCGCGGCTGAACATGCTCTCGTACTGGCTGTTCCTCTTCGGCGGCCTGATGGTCCTCGGCTCGCTCCTCGTGCCGACCGGACCCGCCGCGTTCGGCTGGTTCGCGTACGCCCCGCTCAACAGCATGGAACGGTCACCGGGCATCGGCGCCGACCTGTGGATCATGGGGCTCGCGCTCTCCGGCTTCGGCACGATCCTCGGCTCGGTGAACTTCCTGACCACCATCATCGGCATGCGGGCGCCCGGCATGACGATGTTCCGGATGCCCATCTTCACCTGGAACGTGCTCTTCACGTCGATCCTGGTGCTGATCGCGTTCCCCGTGCTCGCCGCCGCGCTGCTCGTCCTGGAGGCGGACCGACGCCTCAACTCGCTCGTCTTCGCCCCGGAGAACGGCGGTGCGCTGCTGTGGCAGCACCTCTTCTGGTTCTTCGGGCATCCCGAGGTCTACATCATCGCGCTGCCGTTCTTCGGCATCATCACGGAGATCATCCCTGTCTTCAGCCGGAAGCCGATCTTCGGCTACCTGCCGCTGGTCGGCGCGACGACGGCCATCACCGGTCTCTCCGTGGTCGTGTGGGCGCACCACATGTTCGCCACCGGCGGGGTCCTGCTGCCGTTCTTCTCCTTCATGTCCTTCCTCATCGCCGTCCCGACGGGCGTGAAGTTCTTCAACTGGACGGGCACGATGCTCAAGGGCTCGCTGTCCTTCGAGACACCCATGCTGTGGGCGGTCGGGTTCCTGGTGAGCTTCCTCTTCGGCGGCCTCACCGGCGTCCTGCTCGCCTCGCCGCCCATCGACTTCCACGTCACCGACACGTACTTCGTCGTCGCGCACTTCCACTACGTCGTGTTCGGCACCGTCGTCTTCGCGACCTTCGGCGGCTTCTACTTCTGGTGGCCGAAGCTGACGGGCAAGATGCTCGACGAAAGGCTCGGGAAGATCCACTTCTGGACGCTCTTCGTGGGCTTCCACACGACGTTCCTCGTCCAGCACTGGCTGGGCGCCGAGGGCATGCCGCGGCGGTACGCGGACTACCTGGCGGCGGACGGCTTCACGGTGCTCAACACGGTCTCGTCCATCGGGGCGTTCCTGCTCGGCATGTCGACGCTGCCGTTCCTCTACAACGTCTGGAAGACCGCCAAGTACGGCGAGAAGGTCGAGGTCGACGACCCCTGGGGCTTCGGCCGCTCCCTGGAGTGGGCGACCTCCTGCCCGCCGCCGCGGCACAACTTCGTCACGCTGCCCCGGGTCCGCTCCGAGTCCCCGGCGTTCGATCTGCACCATCCCGAGTACGCGGCGTACGAGGCGCAGGACGCGGGCCGGGACCCGGAACGGCGGCCCGACGATCTGCAGACGGACCACCCCGGCCCGGGGCACCCCGGTCCAGAGCCCGGCTGAGCAGATCCCTGGACGCCTCGATGCGCTCGGAGAGCTCCGCGGGCTCGACGACCTCGAACTCCATGCCCAGGAACAGTACGTGGAAGACCATCACGTCCAGGCTCGTCGCGCCCGTGCGCAGCAGACAGGTCCGCGCGGTCTCGGCCTCCAGGGTGCCGTCGGCGGGCGAGAGCCGCTGGGCCGCCTCGTCGAGGGGGACGAGGAGGCGGACGACGGCGTGCGTGGCGTACGCGCGCGTGGAGAGGCCCTGCGCGACATAGGCGGCGAGATCCTCGGCCGGCGGGGTGCGGGGCGCGAAGCGGGGGCCGTGCGGCGGCCGCGGGTCGATGCGGTCCGCGCGGAACGTACGCCAGTCCTCGCGGTCGAGGTCCCACGCCACGAGGTACCAGCGGCGCTCGGTGCAGACCAGACGGTGCGGCTCCACCGTCCTGCGGGTGGAAGTGCCGCCGTGGTCGCGGTAGTCGAAGCGCAGCCGCTCCGAGTCCCGGCAGAGGTCGGCGAGTTCGGTGAGGACCGCCGGGTCGACGCCCTGCCGCTGCGGGGCGCGCAACAGCGGCACGGTGAAGGCGTTCAGGGCGCCCACGCGGCGGCGCAGCCGGTTCGGCAGCACCTGTTCGAGCTTGGAGAGCGCACGCACCGAGCTCTCGCCGATGCCCTCGACGCCCTGTCCCGCGGCGGTGCGCAGCCCGACGGCGACCGCGACCGCCTCGTCGTCGTCCAGGAGCAGCGGCGGCAGCTCGGCCCCGGCGCCGAGCTGATAGCCGCCCCCGGTGCCCGGGCTCGCGTTCACGGGGTAGCCGAGCTCGCGCAGCCGGTCCACGTCGCGCCGGACCGTGCGCGGGGTGACGCCGAGCCGTTCGGCGAGGTCCGCGCCGGACCAGTCGCGGTGGGCCTGCAGCAGGGAGAGCAGGCGGAGCAGTCGTGCCGAGGTCTCCAACATGGACGCGATTGTGCCGGTGCGCCCGCGCTACTTGCCGGTCCCCTTCCCCGCGTCGGTCTCGCGCACGCGCACGGACAGGTCGTTGTCGAGCGTGTAGTACGGGCCAGCCTCCAGCCTGCCGTGCTCCGCCGTCGCACACGGCACGACCGGGTACGTGAAGATCGCCTTCTTGTCCGGGACGTCGTCGAGGAGCCGGGCGAGGCGCACCCGCGGGCCGCTCTCACCGGCCGGGCACAGCCACAGGTCCCAGGGTCCCGCCCCGCGGCCGGCGAGCGGGCCGTACGGCAGCGCGAAGGAGAACTCCGGTCCTTCGGCGGTGATCTCGGCCCGCTGGACGGCGTCCGGCTCGTCGCGCCGGACGGCCTCGACGTATCCGGCGTCGGTGAGCGCGGTGCCGTACACCCGGCCCCGTACGGTCATGGCGGCGCCGGAGATCTCTATCTCGCCGGCCTCGGCGTGCGGGGCGCGCAGCCAACTGCGCACCGAGAGGTTGCCCTGCTTCGTCGCGTAGGGGATGCGCACCGCGACATGGCCGCGGCTGCCGCTGGGCGCGCGGTCGACCAGTGAGCGCAGGTCGTTCACGCCCGGCATGAGGCGGCGCGGCTCACCGCCCGCGACCTGCGCGTACGCGTTCCAGCGGCCCTCGGCGAGCTCGACGCTGCTGGGCAGCGCGGCCCGCAGCCTGCCGTCGCCCGACGGGGTCAGGGGCAGCCGTACCGTGCTCTCGGCGGACTCGGCGAAGTCGGCGGACTCGGCGTCGCGGAGGCGCAGCACGAGGTGCGCGACGGCCTCCGTGCCCGGCTCGCCGGGGTCGGTGACGTCGAACGTGAGCCCCCCGGCGGAGTCCGCGATGCAGTCGGCACGCGGCGCCACCGACGCCTCCTGGTCGTCCCCGGCGTGCGCCGCCTGCGAGGTGGCCAAGGCCGTCATGCGGTCGATCCCTTCGTCTGTGCCCGGCCGAGGTCCCGCACGGCGTACGCGCCCCCGAGCAGCGCGCCGCGTGTGCGGTGCAGAGAGCCGCGCATCCGGCCCCCCACCGAGCTCCCCCGGGCGAGCATCCCGGTGAACATGGTGTCGTAGCGCTCGGCGATGCGTTCCGGGTCGAAGCGCTCGGAGTCCTGGAGCGCCGCGCCCGCCATCTGCTGCCGGAGCGAGTCGTTGTTGATCAGTTCGAGCAGTCCGCCGGCGATGGCGTCGGCGTTGCCGACCTCGACGAGCCGGCCGTCGACGCCGTTGGAGATGATCTCGCCGGGGCCGTGCGGGCAGTCGGTGGCGACGACGGGCAGTCCGCAGCGCATCGCCTCGACGATCGTCATGCCGAAGGACTCCAGGCTGGAGGTGACGGCGGCGATGGAGCCCTTGGCCCACTCGGGCTCGATCGGGTGGGCGGGGCCCATCAGGAAGACGTGGTTGTACAGGCCGAGCTCGTCGATGAGGGCACGCAGCTTGTCCTTCTGCTTGCCGCCTCCGTAGATCCGCAGCCGCCAGTCGGGGCGCTCGCGCCGCACCTTGTCGAAGGCCCTGATCAGCAGGTCGTACCGCTTCACCGGGGCGAGGCGGCCTGCCGCGACGACCCACTTGTGGGAGCCGTCGGCGGGCTCGATGCCGGGCGCGGGGACGGGGTTCGGCACGGCTTGGACGTGTACGCCGGGCAGCCGCATCTTGCGGGTGTACGCGCGGGCGTCGGCCTCGGTCGTCGTGGTCAGGACGTCGAGGCGGGGGTAGACGCTGCGGAGCTGGCGGCGCAGTTCCTTGCTGTGGCTGTCGAGCGTGAGGTGCTCCTGGCCGACGCGCAGCGGCCCGCGCGCGGTCTGACGGGCGAGGTGCACGTTGAGGCCGGGCCGGGTGCCGATGACGACGTCCGCGTCGACGCCCGCGAGGTGGGCGGCGATGCGCCGGTCGGTGAGGGCGCTGTACTGCTTGTACCGGCCCTCGGCGCTGGGGAACGTCCGGGCGGGGCGCAGGTGCTCGGGGTCGTCTCCCTCGTAGCCGGCCGTGTTCTTGCGCAGGTCGACGAGGTGGCGCAGTCGGACGCGCTGGTCAGGCGCGAAGACAGGCTCGTCACGGTGCCGGAAGACGGATACGACCTCGACGTCATGCTGTTGGGCCAGCGTGTTCGCCAGGTTGTACGTCGTCCGGATCGTCCCTCCGATTCCGTACGCGTTGTGTATGAGGAAAGAGATGTGCATGCGTCCCCGTATTCCGCGCTTCCATGCGGACAGTCCCCCTCGTCCGCCTACCGGAGGGTTAGACGGGGATTCCTGGCCAAGGGTTGGGTTTCCTCACCATCTTGTTCCCGAACAGATGCCTGATCGGTAGCCGTGGATGGGAACCTTTTTGCGGTCTCGTCCATCAAGGCTGGTAGGCGAGCTGGGGTACGTCGAAACAATTCTGGCTCATGTCGCCCTGTGTGACCCATCCCTCACCGTCCCGCCAGCGCGCCACGGACAGACACGTCCTGCGGGTCTTCGGCGGCTCCGTCCGGTGCTCGAAGGTCACGGGAAGCAGCAGCCCCCGCGCCGAGTACGGCTTGTTCCGGCTCATGAAGCGGTCCACGCACGCGCGCGTGACGTCGCCGCCACCGCCGCTCGGGCAGGACTTCGCGGCGTCGGTGAACCACATGGCGGCGGCCCAGCCCTCCAGGTGCCACTGGGAGAGCGCCTTGCCGCGCAGGGCCGCGCGGAACTCGCGTACGGCAGGGTGGCTCGTGTCCTCGTAGCTCCTGCTCGATCCGGTGGCCCACAGGGCGTTGCGGCAGCGGGGCGCGTCCTTGTAGTCGTCGCCGACGGACGAGGTCCAGTTCTGCACGTTGGTGACCTTGGCGGTGACCTTCGCGCCGACGTCGTCCATCGCCTCGCACAGCCGGGCGTTGCCGTGCGTGTCCATCGCGTCGAAGACCAGGTCGGCGCCCTGTTCCTTGAGATCGGCGGCGGCGGCGCGGAAGTTGGGCAGCGCGAAGTCGACCTGTTCGGTGACCACCTTGTAGCCCTCGGCCTTCAGGCCCCGGGTGACGAGCCGGGCGTACGCGGCGGAGGCGGCCTGGTTGTAGGAGACGACGGCCGCGGTCCGCGCGCCCTGCTCCCGTTTGAAGTAGCGGTAGACCTCGGTCCCGCCGTACAGCTCGCCGTCCCAGCCCGGCTCTCCGTCGCGCGGGGCGAGGCTGCCGTAGATCCCGTAGAGATGCGGGTACGTCTCGTACGCCGCCCCGATGGGCTGCCCGCCGATGTCGGGCACGCCGGCCCGCGAGACACGGGCCGCGCCGGCGTAGTCCAGGGACGACGTGGCGACGAGCGCGACGACCTTCCGCTCCTCGACGAGCCGGTGCACGCAGTCGTTGTTGCCGACGCCGCTGCCGCCGTCGTCACAGGTGAGCACCTCGACCTCGCGGCCGCCGATGCCGCCCCGCGCGTTCAGCCGGTCGAAGTACGCCTTGGCCCCGTCGCGCGGCCCGGTGAACGCGGCGCCGCCGACCGGACTGGTCGCGCTGGCGATGACGCCGACCCTGACCGGCGCTCCCCCGGCCGGCGCGGACGCCGTGCCGCGCCGCTCGAAGTCGCTCTCGGGCAGCCGGCTGCCGCAGGCCGCGCCCGCCAGCAGGACCGCGACGACGAGCAGCGTCTCAGCAGCCGGGACCCGGCGACTCATTGCCGCTCAGCTTCACCAGGGCGCAGAGGGTCTTGACGGAGACCTTCCAGGTGTCGTCCTGGTTGACGGCCGTCCCCGACGCGTCGGGCAGCGCGGTGGCGCCCTTCAGCGTCAGCGCGTACGTCACGTCCGCCTCCGTCGCCGAACCGAACCCGACCTCGGTCACGTCCGCCGCGACCTGCTTGCCGCGCTCGTCGCCGCTGAAGCTCTCCAGGACGTCCCGCATCTCGGGACCGTTCTCCAGGACGGTCTCCTTCTCCTTCATCGATGTCTTCGGGTCGAAGAACTTCTCCCAGTTCTCCGTGACCTCTTTCTCCGCGGCCGCCGGGTCGGCGGGTGCGGACGCGGACCCGCCCCTGTCGTCGGACGGCTCGGTGGTCTTCTCCACGGACGGCTCGGGCGGTGTCGGCCCGTCCCCGCCCCCGCTGTCGTCGCCGCAGGCCGCGGCGGCCGGTCCGACGAGCAGGACCGCGGCGGCCGCCAGCGCCGCGCTCCGAACCCTGCCCCGCCCTTGGTGCGTCCCCCGCCTGGGGCTGATCCCGAGAACCATCTGGTCACCACCGGGTATCGGTCCGGACCGTGCGGGCCCGGAGCTTTCAGCGTCGGCTTCCAGAAGGCATAGTGCAAGCCATCGGCTGACATGGACAGCCCACCGACGTTACTGATGTGACCGACGACGTGTCCCAGGGGGCCTCGATGCGGGCGGATCGGACAGCTCGGACGGCCGGTGCGGCCGGCACGGCACGCCTGCGCGCCGTGCACCCCATGCTGTGGGCGGCCTGCGCGTCGCTCGCCGTCGGCGCGGTGCTCTGCGTGCTCGGCTGGTACGGCGTCTCCGGGGAACGGTTCGCCGAGCGGCAGCTGCCCTACCTCGCGTCCTGCACGGTGCCGGGCGCCGCGCTGATCGTGGCGGGCACGCTGCTGCTCACGCACGGCAGGAGCGTCCTGGCGACGGCGCGCGTCGAGGAGCTGTACGGCCTGCTGGTGACGACGGAGCCGCCGCCGCCCCCGGAGCGGACCCGCGCCGCGGCCGACGGCACACCCCTCATGGTTCCCGGCGGCACCCTCTGGCACCGCGCGGACTGCCCGCTGGTCGCGGGGAAGCCGGAGGCGGTCCCCGCGGACGCCACGGTCCTCTCCGCACAGGCCCTCGCGCCCTGCCCGATCTGCGAACCGGGCCGCCCTCCCGAGCCCGAAGACCCGCCCGCCGCCCCCGCACCCGAGCACTGACCCGGTGGCGTCCCTGGGCTACGACCTCACACTGGCCGGGCTCTCGGTCGGCAGCGCGGCCGCCCTCACCGGCATCGGACTGATCGTCACCCACCGCGCGACCGGCGTCCTCAACTTCGCGCACGGCGCGGTCGCGATGGTCTGCGCCTACCTCCTGCGCCAGCTGACCGTCGAATGGCACTGGCCGCTCCCCCTCGCCGCGGCGGTCACCCTGCTCCTGATCGCGCCCGGCATCGGCCTCCTCCTCGACCGCGCGGTCTTCCGCCCCCTGGCGGTGCTCGGCGGGGACCCGGCGCGGACCCTGGTCGCCTCCATCGGCGTCTTCGTCCTGCTCGTCGGCGGCGCGGCCCTCCTCTGGGGCCCCGGCGCCCGCGACGACGCGCCCGAACTCCTCCCCGCGGAGCCCTGGACCCAGCTGGGCGCGGCCGTCGCCCTCGCCGCCGCGGTGGGCGCGGTGACCCGCTGGACCCGCTTCGGCGGCGAGCTGCGCGCGGTCGTGGACAACCGTGACTTGGCCATGCTCTCGGGCATCGACGCGGACCGGGTCGCCGCGGCCGGCTGGGCCTTCGGCTCCTTCACGGCGGGCCTCACGGGTGTCCTGCTCGCCCCCTACGTACGTCTCGACCCGTACGGCATGCCGCTCCTCGTCATGGAGGTGGTGGCGGTCGCCGTGGTCGCCGGCATGCGCAGCCTGCCCGTCGCCGTGGCGGTCGCCCTCGGCCTGGGCGTGGCCCAGAGCCAGTTGACGCGCCTGCACCCGGGCGGCCTCCCGGAGCAACTCCTCCAAACCGCGGGCGCGAACCTCTTCGTGATCGCCCTGCTCGTCGCGGCGCTGCTCCTGCCCGGCATCGGCTCCCAGGACGCCCTGCCCCGCACGGCGACGGCCCGCGTCCCCACGCCGCCGGGGGCCTGGACCGTGGCGGCGGTGCTCTTCCTCATCCCGCTCGGCTTCGCGGGCTCAGATCTGACGACAGCGGTCCAAGTCCCCGCGCTCGCGGTGATCCTGCTCTCGCTGGTGATCGTCACGGGCAGGGGCGGCCAGATCTCGCTCGGCCAGGCGGCGTACGCGGGCCTCGGTGCCCTCTTCACCGCCCTCCTCACGGCGGGCCGCTTCCCCGGCCTCCCCGCACTCCCGCACCTGCCGGCCCTCGCCGTGGCGGTCCTCCTCGTCGCACCCCTCGGCCTGCTCACGGGCCGGCCCGCGATCAGCCGCCGAGGCCTGGCACTCGCCCTCGCCACCTTCGCGGTGGGCGTGGGCGTCAGCCGTTTCGTCTTCACCCAGCCGTACGCGACGTCGGGCCTGACCCTGGACCGCCCCGCGGGCTTCACGGGCGACCGCGCGTACTACGTCCTGGAACTCGCCCTCCTCGCCGGGGCGTTGCTCCTGGTCGTCGCCTTGCGCAGGGGCCGCACAGGGCGGGCGCTCGCGGCGATGCGGGACCACGAGGCGGGCGCCGCGGCGGCGGGGGTGCCGGTCCCGGCCCTGAAACTCGCCGCGTTCGTGACCGGCGCGGCACTCGCGGCGCTCGGCGGCGGCATGCTCGCCATGGGCCAACGGGCGTTCGACGCGGGGGCGTACGACCCCGTACGCGGCCTGCTCTGGTTCGCCGCGGTCCTCGTCCTCGGCTCGGACAGCGTGCTCGGCGCGCTGGCCGCGGCGGCCCTCCTCGTCGGCCTCGACGCAGGCACACGAGGCGGCTTGGCGGCGGCCTTGATAGGCCTCCTGGCGATCCTGATAGGCCGCTTCCCGGGCGGCCCCTACGAAGCCCTGCGCGCAGCAACGCACCATGTCACCCGCACCCCCCGCCTGACCCCGACAGGCACCCGCGCCCAAAGATCCCTACCACCCACCACCCACCACCCCCCGAACCACCACAAGAGCACACGGAGGCCCCGGCCCCCGCAACCCCCGAACCAGCCCACTGCCCCGCAGCCGCCGAACCGGCGGAAGGGGACGTGGGGGTGTCTGCGCGCGCAGCACAGTGGCCCCGATGACCGAGCCGATGCAAAGGGGCCAGGCCGCAGGGATGGCGAGCACGCAGACACCCCCGCGGCCCCGCCCCCCGAACAAGCGACCGGCGCGACCGGCACGGACGACCCACCCAAGCCCCAACACCAATACCGGCACCGGCACCGGCACCACCCCACCCTCACAGCCCACCACCTCACCCTGGCCTACAACGGATTCACCGCCCTGAACGACGTCAGCCTCAGCGTCCCGCCGGGACAGGTGACCGCAGTCGTGGGCCCCAACGGCGCGGGCAAGAGCACGCTGTTCCACTGCCTCGCCGGAACCCTCCGCCCCGCCTCCGGACGCATCACACTCGACGCCCGCGACATCACCGCACTACCCGCACACGCCCGCACCCGCGCCGGCATGGCCCGCACCTTCCAACAGCTGGCCGTCTTCCCGTCCCTGACGATCGAGGAGAACATCCAGGTGGGCGCGGACCGAGGAAACAGGTCGCACACCCCCACCACCGTCACCCAGACCCTCCGCCTCCTGGACCTGACGACCCTCCGCGCCCGCCCCGCCACCGCCCTCTCCACCGGCACCCTCAGACGCACGGAACTGGCCAGAGCCCTGGCCGGCAACCCCCACACCCTCCTCCTGGACGAGCCGGCCGCAGGCCTGGACGCGGCCGAGGTCGCGGCGCTGGCCACCCTGCTGCGGGCCCTCGCCGCCGACGGCATGGCGCTCCTCGTCGTCGAGCACGATCTCGACCTCGTGGCGGGCCTCGCCGACACCGTGCACGTGATGGCGGCGGGCCGCATCGTGACGAGCGGCCCCGCGGGCCAGGTCCTGAAAGAGGCACACTGAATGCACGGCATCGAACCGCACGACACCGAACCGCACGACACCGAACCGCACGGCATCAATCTGCGCGGCATCGAACTGCGCGACGCACGCGTCCACTACGGCCCCCTGGAAGCCCTCCACGGCATCACACTGGCCGCCCCCGCTCCCGCCACCACCGCCCTCACCATCCTCATCGGCCGCAACGGCGCGGGCCGGACCACCGTCCTGCGCGCCCTGGCCGGCACGGTCCCGCTCTCCGCGGGCGCCGTCGTCCGCGACGGACGGGACATCACACGCCAACCGGCCCACGAACGGGCCGCCAAAGGCCTCTGCTTCGTGCCGGACCGAGCCGCCGTGTTCTCCTCCCTCACCGTCGCGGAGAACCTCGCCCTCACCCACCCCTCCGGGGACTCCGCACGCGCGCTGGACGCCTACCCCGAGCTGCGCCCGCTCCTGTCCCGCCGCGCGGGCACCCTCTCGGGAGGCGAGCAGCGCATGCTGGCCCTGTCCAGGGCCCTGCTGGCCGACGCGGCCGTCATCCTCCTGGATGAGCCGACCCAGGGCATGTCACCCGCCGTCGCGGCCCGCACGTACGCCCTCCTGCAGAGCCTCGACGCCTGCGTGGTCCTCGCCGAGCAGCGGCTGCCGCCCGGCCTGCGGGTGGGCGCGGGCCGGACGGCGGTCGTGCACGAACTGCGCCGGGGCGCGGTCGTGTTCAGCGGGGAGCCGGGAGAGCTCAGTCCCGCCCGGCCGCGGCACGCCCCGGAATGACGAGGAGCGTGCCGACGGCGAGCCGTTCGGGACGGCTCCCGACCTTGTCCCGGTTGGTCTTGTACAGGGCCTGCCAGCCTCCCTTCACGTCGTAGCGGCGGGCGACCGAACTGAGCGTCTCGCCCGGCCTCACCGTGTGGACGCGTCGGTCGAACCGCTCGATGCGCACCGCCTTGGAGCAGGCGGGCCACGCTTTCCAGCCCTGGGTGCGCACCACCTTCTCGGCCACCTTGATCTGTTCCTCCCGGGTGGCGAGATCGGCGCGCGGCGCGTACTTGAGCCCGCCGTGCTCCTCCCAGGTGGGCTGCCAGAACTGCAGCCCTCCGTAGAAGCCGTTGCCCGTGTTGCTCTGCCATCGTCCGTTGCTCTCGCACTCGGCGAGGCAGTGCCACGGGCCCTTGTCCAGGGAGCAGTCGAACGGCCTCGATGCGCCGCCCGGCTGCTGCGGCGCGGCCGCCGAAGCGGCGCCCGAGGGCAGCGCCACCGCCGCGAAGATCGCGCCGACGACCAGGGACACGGACCTGACACGCAGAATCGACTTCGGGTGCATCGGGTCACGCTAGGCAGCTCCGCGGCGGGCCCGTGGCCTGCCGCGCCGCCGCGGAGCCCGCCCCCACCCGGTCGGACGATCCGATCAGAGGCTCAGCCGCTGCCCCGGCACGATCACGTCCGGATCACCGCCGATGACCTGCCGGTTGGCCGCGTACACCCGCCGCCAGTCCGTCCCGTGCCGGGCCGCGATGACGCTGAGGGTGTCGCCCTGCCGGACGGTGTAGTTGCCGGGAGCGCCGCGCGAGGAGCCCCGGCCGGAGTGGCCCGCGGTCGCGCCGGGCCGCTGCCCGACGGCCTTGGGTGCGGGCTTCGCGGCCCTGGGTGCGGGCTTCGCCGCCTTCGGCACCGGCGCGGCGGCGGACGGCGCGCTGCCGTAGGCCCCGGCCCGGGCGGCACAGGAGGGCCACGCACCCCATCCCTGCGCCCGCTGCACCTTGGCGGCGACGGCGATCTGCTGCGCCTTCGACGCCCTGTCGGCGGTCGGCGCATAGGCCCCGCCGCCGTACGCACGCCACGTACCGGCGGAGAACTGCAGCCCGCCGTAGTAGCCGTTGCCCGTGTTGATCTGCCAGTTTCCGCCGCTCTCGCACCGTGCGATGCGGTCCCACACTCCGCTGTCCGCGGCTCCGGCCGGGCCGGTCGCGGCGAGCAGGCCCAGGGGGGCCAGGAGCGCGGCCCCTCCGATCACTGCCATGGTGCGCGTGCTCTTGGGACGTGCGGACATGGATTTCCCTCTCGCAGGACCCGGGCTCCCCCTGGCCGTACGACCCCTCGCGCATCCGGCGCCCGGGGTCCGGCCGGCCCCGTCCGCCGGTGTCGGTGCTCGAGCTGGCTGGTGCGACCGGCGGACGTACCCGAGCGGTGCTCGCTGCACACGGCGGTGGAATCTATGAGTCCTTCCGCCCCCTATCAACCAAGTCCTTGTCGTTCCAGGCCAGTTGAGCGTTACCCGTGGTATCAGCGACTTCAGGACACCCACTTCATTGGCTGATATCAGGATTTAGTGACCGTCCCGGCCGACGATCTGTGACTCAGCTCACCGGTCCAACCTCCGTGCCTCCAGCATCTGTTGGCGCGGAGTGATGCATTCCGCCGCCCGTTTCACCCTCCGCTGCGGATGGTTCGATTCCGTTCGTCTTCGTGCGTGACTTGCGCCACTGATCCGCCGTTGAGTCCTTATGAGCCGGACACGGTCCGGCCCGCCACACCCTCCCCATGCACCCCAGATGACGATCCCGAGGAGCCAACCGTGCCGCGCATGCTGGACGTCAGCGACGACGTACGCGCCGAGATCGGCGACGAAGAAGCCGACCGGCTGCTCGCCGGAGACAACACCCCGGGCAGCTACGACTGCACGTCCTGCCGCACCCCCGGCGACGCGGAACAGGAGCGCACCAGCACCGTCCTGTTCGTCGGCGACGAGACGGCCGTGCTGGCCTTCGCCCACTCCACCTGCCTGCCCTCCCAGATCGTCACGGTCTCCGAGGAGCAGTTGCAGGGCGCCGTCCGTTCGATCACCGGCGACGACGGCGCCACGGCGGACGACGCGGCCCCGAGCCAGGCCGTGCTCGGTGTGACCAGTGGCCTCGTCCTGATCGAGGGCGAGCTGCGCCCCGCCCTCGTCGTGGAGCCGACCGGGGCCATCGCCCGCCCCGGCAGCGAGCCCGGCGGCGGCGACGAGTTCCTGCAGCTCCTGATCGAGCAGGGCTTCATGCCCGCCGCCTCCCTCGACACCGTGCCGCCCCCGCTGCCCGGCTGGTCGGTGCTGCTCGCCATGGGCCAGCTGCACGCCATCCTGCAGCCCGGCGCCAACGGCGGCTCCCCCGTCGCCTGGTGGCAGGCGCACCACCCGCTCCAGGTCACCGAGGACTGGCGGACCGCGGCCAACAAGACCCAGACCGTGCTGCTCTTCGCGGCCCCCGTCGGCTCCATCGGCCGGCAGCCGCGCGAGGACATGCTGCGGGACGCGCTGGACAAGGCGGCGACCCACGGCCGCCTCGTCGCGAGCTCGCTGCCCCTCGCCGGAACCTGAGCGGCCGCCCGGCCGCGGGGGCCGTCCGGGCCCCGACCGCGCCGGTCACCCTTCTGCCGGACGGGGAATCCGGTGCGGCCCCCGCATCCGGGGGGCGCCCGTTTCGTTGGCACATACGTGCATCCATACGACCCCTCCCGCCCCCGGCCGGCGTACCAGAGCCCCATCCCGTCCATGCGCACCGCGCAGGACGCGACGGGCAGCCACTCGGCCACACCCATCTACGACGCGCTGTACTCGGAGTACCGCAGGGCCTTCAGGGCCCTGCCGGGCGACCGGAGCGGCGAGGAGGACCTGGGGTTCACCGCCTTCGCCCCGGGGCCGTACGGCATGCAGCACCGCGCGGACGGACGGCACGACTCCCGCTACACCTCGTTCCAGATGGCGCGCCACGGCCAGTACGAGTACCACGGCACGAGCCACCACCAGTTCCCCGCGGCGCTGCCGCCCGGCCCGCGCCGCGAGCACTGAGCGCGCCCGCCGGACAGCCGAATGCCCGGCCTCCCCACGAGAGGGGGCCGGGCATCGGTCTGTGTACGACGCGTTCGCGGGCGCCTTACTTCTTGCGGCCGCGCTTCTCGCGCACCCGCACGGAGATGTGGATCGGCGTGCCCTCGAAGCCGAACTCCTCGCGCAGACGGCGCTCCAGGAAGCGGCGGTAGCCCGCCTCGATGAAGCCCGACGCGAAGAAGACGAACCGCGGCGGCTTGGTGCCGGCCTGCGTGCCGAAGAGGATGCGGGGCTGCTTGCCGCCACGGACCGGGTGCGGGTGCGAGGCGACGATCTCGCCGAGGAACGCGTTCAGACGCCCGGTCGGCACGCGCGTCTCCCAGCCCTCGAGGGCCGTCTCGATCGCCGGGACCAGCTTCTCCATGTGGCGCCCGGTGGCCGCCGACACGTTGACGCGCGGCGCCCAGGCCACCTGGCCGAGCTCCGTCTCGATCTCCCGCTCCAGGTAGTAGCGGCGCTCCTCGTCGAGGGTGTCCCACTTGTTGTACGCGACGACGATCGCGCGGCCCGCCTCGACGGCCATCGTCACGATGCGCTGGTCCTGGACCGAGATGGCCTCGGAGGCGTCGATGAGGATCACCGCGACCTCCGCCTTCTCGACGGCGGCGGCGGTGCGCAGCGAGGCGTAGTAGTCCGCGCCCTGCTGGAGGTGGACGCGCTTGCGGATGCCCGCCGTGTCGACGAACTTCCAGGTCACGCCGCCCAGCTCGATGAGCTCGTCGACCGGGTCGCGGGTGGTGCCCGCCAGCTCGTTGACGACCACGCGGTCCTCGTTGGCCACCTTGTTGAGCAGCGAGGACTTGCCGACGTTCGGACGGCCGATGAGCGCGATGCGGCGGGGGCCGCCCATGGCCGCGCCGAAGGTCTGCGCGGGCGCCTCGGGCAGCGCCTCCAGGACGGCGTCCAGCATGTCGCCGGTGCCGCGGCCGTGCAGCGCGGAGATCGGGTGCGGCTCGCCGAGGCCCAGGGACCACAGGGCGGTGGCGTCGGCCTCGCCGGACGGGCCGTCGACCTTGTTGGCGCAGAGCACGACGGGCTTGCCCGACTTGCGGAGCAGGCGCACGACGGCCTCGTCCGTGTCGGTGGCGCCGACCGTGGCGTCGACGACGAAGACCACGGCGTCGGCGGCCTCGATCGCGTATTCCGCCTGGGCGGCGACGGACGCGTCGATGCCGAGCACGTCCTGCTCCCAGCCGCCGGTGTCGACGAGCTTGAAGCGGCGGCCCGACCACTCGGCCTCATAGGTGACGCGGTCGCGGGTGACACCGGGGCGGTCCTCCACGACGGCCTCGCGACGGCCGATGATGCGGTTCACCAGAGTCGACTTGCCGACATTGGGGCGGCCGATCACGGCGAGGACGGGCAGCGGGCCGTGGCCCGCCTCCTCGATGGCGCCCTCGACGTCCTCGACGTCGAAGCCCTCTTCGGCGGCGAGCTCCATGAACTGTGCGTACTCGGCGTCGCCGAGCGCCCCGTGGTCGTGCTCGGCGAAGCCGTCGCCCTCGGGCTGGATCTGGTCGTTCATGAAGTCCGTACCTCGTCGTTCATCGTGGTGATCGGTGCACCGGCCTCGTGTCGGTCCTGCGCACTACTTGATAAGTCTCGCTCAGCGCCCGGTCAGGCGCCTGGCGTTTTCCAGGTGGCCGGTGAGCCGCTCCTGGATGCGCACGGTCGCCTCGTCGAGCGCCTTGCGCGTGCGGCGCCCGCTGCCGTCGCCCGCGTCGAAGGGATCTCCGAAGACGACGTCGACCCGGCTGCGGAGCGGGGGCAGCTGCTTTATCAACCGTCCCGGCCTATCGGTGCTTCCCAGCACCGCGACCGGCACGATCGGGGCGCCTGCCCGCACCGCGAAGTACGCGAGCCCGGCCCGCAGCGACGCGAAGTCGCCCTCGCCCCGGGTGCCCTCCGGGAAGATCCCCAGGACGCCGCCCTGCTCCAGGACGCCGAGCGCCCGCGTGATCGCCGTGCGGTCGGCGACCGAGCGGTCCACCTTCAGCTGGCCGATCCGGTGCAGGAACGGGCCGAGGGGCCCGATGAACGCTTCCTTCTTGATCAGGAAGTGCGTGGGCCGGGGCGCGACGCCCATGACCATCGGCCCGTCGACGTTGTGCGAGTGGTTGACGGCCAGGATCACGGGGCCGCTCGCGGGCACCCGCCAGGCGCCGAGCACCCGCGGCTTCCACAGGCCGTACATGAGGCCGACGCCGATGCGGCGGCCGACCTCCGCGCCCCGCTCGGAAGCACCTTCAGTCACTTGCCGGCCCGCTTCTCCTCGACGAGGGTGACGACGCACTCGATGACCTGCTGGAGCGTGAGCTCGGTGGTGTCGACCTCGACGGCGTCGTCGGCCTTGGCCAGCGGGGACGTCTTGCGGCTGGAGTCGGCCGCGTCCCGCTTGATCAGGGCTTCCTGCGTCGCCTTGATGTCGGCGCCCTTCAGCTCGCCGGAGCGGCGGGCGGCGCGGGCCTCGGGCGACGCGGTGAGGAAGATCTTCAGGTCAGCGTCGGGCAGCACGGTCGTGCCGATGTCACGGCCCTCGACGACGATGCCGTCCTCGGCCGAGACCGCGATGGAGCGCTGCAGCTCGGTGATGCGGGTGCGGACCTCGGGGACGGCGCTGACCGCGCTGACCTTCGAGGTGACGTCGGTGGTGCGGATCGGCCCCGCGACGTCCGTGCCGTCGACCGTGATGGTCGGGGCGGCCGGGTCGGTGCCGGAGACGATCTCGGGCTTGCCCGCGACGGCGGCGATCGCCGTCGGGTCGGTGAGGTCGATGCCGTGGTGCACCATCCACCAGGTGATGGCCCGGTACTGGGCACCGGTGTCCAGGTAGCTGAGGCCGAGCTGGGCGGCGACAGCCTTCGAGGTGCTCGACTTGCCCGTGCCGGACGGTCCGTCGATGGCGACGATCACGGCTGCCGGGGCGGCGGTTTCGGCTGTTTCCACGGGGCTGTGGGCACCTTTCGCATGACGCGGGCCAGGGAGGCGGGGCGCGAACGCGCCCCGCACAAGGTTACTGGCTCGCACACCCTGCCCCGACAGCCCCCGCACGGGCCCGCTACCGCCGGATCGACCAGCCCCGCTCCCGCAGCGCCGCCGTCAGCACCGGCACGGACCGCGGATCGATCATCAGCTGCACCAGACCGGCCTGCTGCCCGGTCGCGTGCTCGATGCGGACGTCCTCGATGTTGACGCCCGCGCTGTCCGCGTCGGCGAAGATACGGGCCAGCTGGCCCGGCTGGTCGTTGATGAGCACCGCGACGACCTCGTACGCGGCCGGGGCCGCGCCGTGCTTGCCGGGCACCCTCACCTGGCCCGCGTTGCCGCGCCGCAGCACGTTCTCGACTCCGGCGGCGCCCTCGGTCCGCTTGTCTCCGTCGGCGGACTGCAGCGCGCGCAGCGCCGCCACCGTGTCGTCCAGGTCGGAGGCCACCTCCGCGAGCAGGTCGGCGACCGGGCCGGGGTTGGCGGAGAGGATGTCGATCCACATCCGCGGGTCGGACGCGGCGATCCGCGTCACGTCGCGGATGCCCTGGCCGCAGAGCCGTACCGCGGACTCCTCGGCGTTCTCCAGGCGGGCCGCGACCATGCTGGAGACCAGGTGCGGCATGTGGGAGACGAGGGCGACCGCGCGATCGTGGGCGTCGGCGTCCATGACGACGGGCACGGCCCGGCAGAGGGCGACGAGCTCCAGGGCGAGGTTGAGCACCTCGGTGTCGGTGTCCCGGGTCGGCGTGAGCACCCAGGGCCGGCCCTCGAAGAGGTCGGCGGTGGCGGCCAGCGGGCCGCTGCGCTCGCGCCCGGACATGGGGTGGGTGCCGATGTACGGGGTGAGGTCGAGGCCGAGCGCCTCGAGCTCGCGGCGCGGGCCGCCCTTGACGCTCGCCACGTCGATGTAGGCGCGCGCGACCCCGCGGCCCATCACGTCGGCCAGCGTGGTCGCGACGTGCGCGGGCGGCACGGCGACGACGCAGAGGTCGACGACGCCCGCGGGCGACTCGTCCGTGCCCGCGCCGAGCGCGGCGGCGGTGCGGGCCTGCTCGGGGTCGTGGTCGGCGAGGTGGACGGCGACGCCGCGGGAGGCGAGGGCCAGGGCTGCGGAGGTGCCGATCAGGCCGGTGCCGATGACGAGGGCGGTTCTCACTGGGCGATGTCCTTGCGGAGTGCGGCCGCGGCGCCGAGGTACACGTGCGTGATCTCGGAGCGGGGCCGGTCGGTGTCGATGTGCGCGAGTACGCGGACGACGCGGGGCAGGGCGCCCTCGACGTCCAGTTCCTGCGCGCAGATCAGCGGTACGTCGACGATGCCGAGTCCGCGGGCGGCGGCCGCGGGGAAGTCGCAGTGCAGGTCCGGTGTGGCCGTGAACCAGATGCTGATCAGGTCGTCCTGCGTCAGGCCGTTCCGTTCCAGGAGGGCGATGAGCAGCGCACCGACCTGCTCGCCCATGTGCCCGGCCTCGTCCCGCTCCAGCTGGACGGCGCCCCGGACCGCTCGTACCGCCACGTCACTGCCCCTCTTGCCCCACGTACGCCTTGGATGAGCGTCAAGCCTATCCAGCGTCCGGCACGGGAGTGCGCGGCGCCCGTCTGCCGAGACGGGCGCCGCGCGCCGTACCGGGGCGGCGCCATGGTCCTGCCGTGGAAGGCCGGGTCCTGACCGCACCGGCGCCGAACCTCGGACCCTGCCGATATCGGCCGAATCAGCCCCTGTCGCCCCATGGGCCGATCGGGGTCGTCCAGCACCGTCGATGTCGACAAAGCGACCTGCAAGTTCACCGCCGACCACCGGGAATTCGATCACCTTGGGCTGATCCCGGCCATACGCTCCTCGCATGCACCCTCAGGACCTGGTACGCGACCACACCGTCTACTCCTGCGTGATGGGTTCGCGCGCCTTCGGTCTGGCCACGGACGACAGCGACACGGACCGCAGGGGCATCTTCCTGGCCCCCACGCCGCTGTTCTGGCGCTTCGACAAGCCCCCGACGCACGTGGACGGCCCGGCCGACGAACAGTTCGGCTGGGAGCTGGAACGGTTCTGCGAGCTCGCGCTCCGCGCCAATCCGAACGTCCTCGAGTGCCTGCACTCCCCTCTCGTGGAGCACGTCACGGAGACCGGGCGCGAACTGCTCGCGCTGCGCGACGCGTTCCTCTCCCGCCAGGCCCACGACACCTTCGCCCGCTACGCGCTGGGCCAGCGCAAGAAGCTCGACGCCGACGTCCGCACGCACGGCGCCCCGCGCTGGAAGCACGCCATGCACCTGCTGCGGCTGCTGATGTCCTGCCGCGACCTGCTGCGCACCGGCGAGCTGACCATCGACGTCGGCGACCAGCGGGAGCCGCTGCTCGCGGTGAAGCGCGGCGAGCTGCCCTGGCCGCGGGTCGAGTCCTGGATGAACCGTCTCGCCGCGGAGTCGGAGGACGCGGCCGTGCACAGCCCGCTCCCGGCCGGGCCCGACCGGGAGCGGGTCGAGGACTTCCTGTTCCGCACGCGCCGGGCGTCAGCCCTGGAGGCGTACGCGGACGACGAGGTCGTGCAGCGCGTCGTACGCCGCGTGGGAACCGGGCAGCGCTGACTCCGCCTGCGCCTCGTCGAGGAGGGCGTGCAGCCGCTCCACGTCGGCGGCCACGCGCGCGTGGTTCACGGCGGCGCCACCGTGCTCGGCCTCGGCCTTGGCGGCGACGAGCTCGGGCAGGTAGGCGGGGGCGGCCTTCTCCGCCTCGACGAGCGTGGGCAGATGGGCCACCACGGCACCGCTGCGCATCAGGTGGATGCCGGTGAGCAGGACGCGGAAGGTGTAGAGCAGCGGCTTGAGCTCGCCGTTCCTCTCGAAGAGCCGCCACTGGGTCCTGGCGAAGCCGCGGTAGTGGTGGGCGTGGTGGCTGGTGAGGACGTCCGGGGCGTGCGCGACGAGTTCGGCGTGCGCGTCGGTGGCGTGCACGACCAGCGGGGAGAGCAGCTGCTCCAGGACGTATCCGTTGTGGCGCAGCATCAGCCGGACGAACTTGCGCAGGTCGTGCGTGACGAGGTCCATCTCGACGCCGTCCCGGTCCCACATCCTCGACCGCGTCTCGTCCGGCTCCCGCAGCCCCACCAGATCGGTCACGGGCAGCAGGTGCACGCCCCGCAGGTCCACGTCCGAGTCACGGGAGGGAAAGCCGTACAGGTGCGCCCCGGAGACCGTCGCGAAGAGCAGCGGGTCCCGCTGCTCGGCGACGACGGAGGTGAGGTCGATGTCCAGGTCGGGGCCCAGGTCCACAGTCATGGCTCAAGCGTCCCAGAGCGCTCCGAACTCCTGAAGCTCGTCCCTGTGTTCGATGCGCCCCACCCACTCCGCCGGCCAGGCGTCCGCGCCGAGGTGGGCTCCCGCGAAAGCACCCGTGAGGCAGGCGATCGAGTCCGAGTCGCCCGATGTGCAGGCGGCCCTGCGCAGCGCGGTGACCGGCTCGTCGACGAACATCAGGAAGCAGAGCAGCCCGGTGGCGAAGGCCTCCTCGGCGATCCAGCCCTCGCCGGTCGCGAGGCAGGGGTCGGTCTCGGGCGAGGGCGAGCGGAGCGCGTCACGGAGCCGCTCCAGCACGCCGAGGCACTCGTCCCAGCCGCGTGCGATGAACGCCCGCGGTGACGCGTCCCCGCCCCGCCTCCACAGCTCGCCGAGCCAGCGCTCGTGATACGTCTCCCGGTTGTCGTACGCGTACGAGCGGAGGAGCCCGACCAGTCCCGTCGGCTCGGCGCCCTCGGCGAGCAGCCGGACGGCGTGGGCGGTGAGGTCGGAGGCGGCGAGCGCGGTGGGGTGGCCGTGGGTGAGGGCGGACTGCAGCTGGGCGACGCCCGCGCGCTGCTCGTCGCCGAGCCCGGGTGCGAGCCCGACCGGCGCGACGCGCATGTTGGCGCCGCAGCCCTTGGAGTGCACCTGGCTCGCCTCCTCCCACGGCTTGCCGGTCTTGAGGAGGTAGCAGGCCTTGAGGCAGGTGTTGCCGGGCGCGCGGTTGTTCTCCGGCGACTGGTACCAGTCCACGAATTCCTCGCGCAGCGGCCGCTCCAGCCGCTTGGGGCCGAGCAGGCCCCGGCCCATGGCGGTGCGAAGGCCGCGGCTCAGGGCGAGCGTCATCTGCGTGTCGTCGGTGATGTACGCCGGGTCGGGCAGCGCCATCTCCCGCCAGGGGCCGCACTTGGCGAGGATCGAGGGCACGTCGTTGAACTCGGTCGGGAAGCCGAGCGCGTCCCCGAGGGCGAGACCCATGAGGGATCCCGTGGCGGCACGCTTCATGAGGGCTGTCCTTCCGGGGTGGGGCGGAGCAGGGGCGGATGCAGGGCGGAGGCGGCGCCGGCCCGGAAGAGCGCCGCGGGCTTCCCTCGCCCGCCGGTCAGCCGCGCGGCGCCGGGCACGGCCTCCACGAGCCCGGCCGTGCCGACCACCTTGCGACGGAAGTTGGCCGGGTCGAGCTCGGCGCCCCACACCGCTTCGTAGACCTGGCGCAGCTCGCCGAGGGTGAACTCGGGCGCGCAGAACGCGGTGGCGAGTCCGGTGTACTCCAGCTTGGCGCCGACCCGGTCGTGGGCGTCGGCGAGGATCCGGTCGTGGTCGAAGGCGAGCGGCCGGTAGGTGGCCGGGCTGTGGGGCAGCCAGGCCGCGCGGGCGGCGTCGCCCCCGCCCCGCACCTCCGGCGGGTCGGGCACGAGCGCCGCGAAGGCGACGGAGACGACCCGCATGCGCGGATCGCGGTCCGGCTCGCTGTAGGTGCGCACCTGCTCCAGGTGCAGCCGCCCGACGTCGGCGATCCCGGTCTCCTCGGCGAGCTCACGCCCCGCGGCCGCCTCGGCGGACTCGTCGGGCAGCACGAAGCCGCCGGGCAGCGCCCAGCGGCCGACGTACGGCTCCTGGCCGCGCTCGACGAGCAGGACGTGCAGCGCGCCGTCGCGGATGGTGAACACGGCCAGGTCCACGGTGACGGCGAACGGCTCGAAGGCGTGCTTGTCGTACTCCTGCATGCACGACCACCCCCCTCTCTTTATGGTCTCATTGACTATAAAGAGAGGAGGGTGGGCCGCACAAGGGGCCTGCGGGCCTGGGCCCCAGGGCCTTGAGGCCTAGAGGTCGACTTCCTGCATCAGCATCCCGACCTCGGTGTTGGACAGCCGCCGCAGCCAGCCCGACTTCTGGTCGCCCAGGGTGATCGGCCCGAAGGCCACCCGCACCAGCTTGTCGACGGGGAAGCCCGCCTCGGCGAGCATGCGCCGCACGATGTGCTTGCGGCCCTCGTGGAGGGTGACCTCGACGAGGTAGTTCTTGCCGGTCTGCTCGACGACGCGGAAGTGGTCCGCGCGGGCGTACCCGTCCTCCAGCTGGATGCCGTCCTTGAGCTGCTTGCCCAGGTCACGCGGGATGGGGCCCACGATGTGCGCGAGGTAGACCTTCTTCACGCCGTACTTGGGGTGGGTCAGGCGGTGTGCCAGCTCGCCGTGGTTGGTGAGCAGGATGACACCCTCGGTCTCGGTGTCGAGCCGCCCCACGTGGAAGAGCCGCGTCTCGCGGTTGGTCACGTAGTCGCCCAGGCACTGCCGGCCCTCGGTGTCCTCCATGGTGGAGACGACGCCCGCGGGCTTGTTCAGGGAGAAGAACTGGTACGACTGGGTGGCCACGGTCAGGCCGTCGACCTTGATCTCGTCCTTCTCCGGGTCGACGCGCAGGCCCTGCTCCAGGACGATCTCGCCGTTGACCTCGACGCGGGCCTCGTCGACGAGTTCCTCGCAGGCGCGGCGCGAGCCGTAGCCCGCGCGGGCCAGGATCTTCTGCAGCCGCTCGCCCTCCTGCTCGGCGCCCGGGAAGGTCTTGGGCAGGTTGGCCTTCGGCTTGCCCGCGTACCGCTCCCGGTTGCGCTCCTCGGCCCGCGCGTCGTACTCACGCGAGGTGGCCGGGGCCCAACGCCCCCGTCCGCTGCCCTGGCCCTGCTTGGGGCCGCCCTTGGCGCCGCCGCGCGCCGAGGCGCCACGGCCCGACTTCGGACCGTTGTGCGTGCCGTCGGACCCTACGTCGTAGCGCCGCTCCTCCGGACGCGGCTTCTTCGGACGGCCGCTGCCGCCCTGCTTGTCATCGCGGTTGTTGCCGGCCCCGCGGGGGTTGCCGCGACCGCCGCCGTTCCCGCCGCGGCCGCCGCTGTTGCCACCACGGCTCCCGCCGTTGTTTCCGCTGCTGTTCCTGCCGCTGCTGCTTCGCATCAAAGTTCCGTCTAGTCGGCTGTGTCCTGGGTGTACTCGTACCCCGGTGCATCGGGTGCGTCCGGGTCGAACGACGGAACACCTTCCTGCGTCTCTCCCTCGATCGCGTCCGCCTCGGGGAGGAAGGGCGCGAGCTCCGGGAGCTCGTCCAGGCCGCGCAGGCCCATCCGCTCCAGAAAGTAGTTCGTCGTCCTGTACAGGATCGCACCTGTTTCGGGTTCCGCGCCCGCCTCCTCCACCAGACCCCTCTGGAGGAGCGTGCGCATCACGCCGTCACAGTTCACCCCGCGCACCGCGGAGACCCGGGAACGGCTGACCGGCTGGCGGTACGCGACGACCGCGAGGGTCTCCAGAGCCGCCTGGGTGAGCCGCGCCTGCTGCCCGTCCAGGACGAAGCCCTCCACGGCGGCCGCGTACTCGGGCCGCGTGTAGAAGCGCCACCCGCCGGCCACGAGACGCAGCTCGAAGCCGCGCTTCTGCACGGTGTACTCGTCGGCGAGCTCCCGCAGCGCGACGGCGACGGCGCGCCGCGGCCGCTGCAGGATCTTCGCCAGGTGCTCCTCGGTGGCCGGCTCGTCGACGACCATCAGGACCGCCTCCAGGGCGGGCCGCAGCTCCAGCTCCGCCACGGCACCGGCAAGCTCCCCGACGGGGCTCTGCGTGCTCACGCCTTCTCCTCCAAGGGCTCGGGTGCCCGGTCGAACTCATCGGTCACGGTCGGCTCCGCGATGCCGTCCCCGCCCGTCCACCGCACCATCAGCTCGCCCAGGGGGTCCTCCTGGTCCAGGGCGACGGCCTTCTCGCGGTAGAGCTCCAGCAGGGCGAGGAAGCGGGCGACGACGGTGAGGGTGTCCCCCGCGTCCTCCACGAGCACCCGGAAGCTGGCCTCCCCCTGCTCCCGCAGCCGGGCGACGACGAGCCCCGCCTGCTCCTGCACGGAGACGAGCGGAGCGTGGATGTGTTCCACGTACACCTGCGGCTTCGCACGGGGCTGCATCGCCTTCACGGCGAGTTTGGCGAATCCTTCCGCCCCGATGCTGATGACGACTTCCGGGAGCAGTTCGGCGTGGTGCGGTTCGAGGCCCACGGTCCGCGGATAGCGCCGAGCCTCGTCGTCGAGCCGCCCGCTGAAGATGTCCGCCACGTGTTTGTACGCGCGGTACTGGAGGAGCCGCGCGAAGAGCAGGTCCCGCGCCTCGAGCAGCGCCAGATCGGCTTCGTCCTCCACCTCGGCGGCGGGCAGCAGCCGCGCCGCCTTCAGGTCGAGCAGTGTGGCGGCGACGACCAGGAACTCGGTCGTCTGGTCCAGGTCCCAGTCGGCTCCCATGGCCCGGATGTGCGCCATGAACTCGTCGGTGACCTTGGAGAGGGCGACCTCGGTGACGTCCAGCTTGTGCTTCGAGATCAGCTGGAGCAGCAGATCGAAGGGCCCCTCGAAGTTGGCGAGCCGAACCGTGAACCGCCCGTCACCGGGCTCGGCGGACTCGGCGGACTCGGGGGATTCGGAAGATTCGGGGGATTCGGGGGATTCGGCGGATTCAACGGGCGCCGCGACTTCCGCGGGCGCCGCGACTTCCGCGGGCCCGGCCGGGGGCTCCGGAGCCGGAGGCGGGTCCTCCACCGCTTCCCGCTCCACGGGCGCCGCGCCGGGCCCGCGGCCCAGGGCGCGGCGGCGGGAGGGCGGGGGCGGTGCGGATTCGCTGTTCGAGGCCATGAGGCCAGAAACGCTACCCCTACCGCCCGCGCAACCGTCGTACGAGGATGCTCGCGTCCCCGCGGGACTCCAGATCGGCGAGGACGACGGCGACCGCCTCCCGCACGATCCGCCCGCGGTCGACCGCGAGCCCGTGCTCGCCGCGCAGCACGAGCCGCGCGTGTTCGAGGTCCATCAGCTCCTCGGCGGAGACGTACACGGTGATCTTCTCGTCGTGCCGCTCGCGTCCGCTGGGCCGCCGGTTCGCCGCCCGTGCCCGACGCCGTGCCTGCGCGGTGGACGAGCCCCCGGACTTGCCGCCCTGCGTGGCCGAACCTTCCTGCGCCGCCCCCGAGCGCCGTCCGGCACTCTTGTCGCCCTCGGCGCCGGCCGCCCTCGCGCGCGACTCGGTGCCCGACTCCGCGTCCGATGCCGCGTGTTCGGCGGGCTCACCGTCGCTCTGCGCCGCGTCCTCGGCCGAGGCCGCCGCCTCGTCGCTCTCGCCCGCCGGAGCGGGCACCTTCGCCTCGCCGTTCGCCTGGCGACGCGGCGACGACGACTGCAGCGCCATTCCCCCGGTCGTACGGAACAGTTCGTCGGCCCCCGGCAGACTCACTCGGCGTGACACCGGGCGAGCACCTCCCTGGCGAGCTGGCGATAGGCGGCCGCGCCGACCGAGTTCGACGCGTACGTGGTGATCGGCTCACCGGCGACCGTGGTCTCCGGGAAGCGGACCGTGCGGCCGATGACCGTGTGGTAGACGTGGTCGTCGAAGGCCTCGACCACGCGCGCGAGCACCTCACGGCTGTGCACCGTGCGGGAGTCGTACATGGTCGCGAGGATGCCGTCGAGCTCCAGGTCGGGGTTGAGCCGCTCCTGGACCTTCTCGATGGTCTCCGTCAGGAGGGCCACACCGCGCAGCGCGAAGAACTCGCACTCGAGCGGCACGATCACCTTGTGAGCCGCCGTCAGGGCGTTCACGGTGAGCAGGCCGAGCGAGGGCTGACAGTCGATCACGATGTAGTCGTAGTCCTGCATGAGCGGCTTCAGGGCGCGCTGCAGGGTGGACTCGCGCGCGACCTCGCTCACCAGCTGCACTTCGGCGGCCGACAGGTCGATGTTGCTGGGCAGCAGGTCCATGTTGGGGACCGCCGTCTTCAGGAGCACCTCGTCCGCGGACATGCCGCGCTCCATGAGGAGGTTGTAGACCGTCAGGTCCAGCTCCATCGGGTTGACCCCGAGGCCCACGGAGAGGGCGCCCTGCGGGTCGAAGTCGACGAGCAGGACCCGGCGTCCGTACTCCGCGAGGGCCGCGCCCAGGTTGATGGTCGACGTCGTCTTGCCGACGCCGCCCTTCTGGTTGCACATCGCGATGATCTTCGCGGGACCGTGGTCGGTCAGCGGGCCCGGGATCGGGAAGTACGGCAGCGGGCGTCCCGTCGGGCCGATGCGCTCACGGCGCTGACGGGCGGCGTCCGGCGCGAGCGTGGCCGCGTACTCCGGATCGGGCTCGTACTCGGCGTCGGGGTCGTAGAAGTGCCCCTGGGGCAGTTCCTCGTAGTCGGCGAGGTGGGTGTGGGTGTTATCGCCACTCCGGTCGCCGGCCATGGCGTTCACGTGATGGCCATCCATGCTCTGGGGTGCTGACTGTGTCGGCTGGGGGCCCTGCCGGGCTTCGAAGGTGCGGACAGCGACCGAGCCGACGGCTTCGAGCCCCTCGGAACCCTGGTCCCGCACAGACGTTCCTGGTTGACCACCCCCGGGAGCAAATGTCGACTCATTCACAAGTCGTCTTACCTCCTTGGTGACCAGGAAATTTCTCGATAGGTCAGCGTGGCACCATGCCGACGGTTGGCGACTCTATGGCGTGTCACCGCTCCGCAGCAACACAATCCGCCGGACCCGGCCCGATGTGTCGGCAATGGAACACCCTTGTGTCAAGGGCGTGCGGCTCGCCGTCGTCGCGTTTCGGGGGTGGGCGAAACGGTTAAAGGGTTACGTTCAAGGCCAGTTGAGCGTGTCCACACTGATACGCATACGGCCGGACCCCTCTCAAGGTCCGGCCGCGGGCGTGAGATTGACGACTTTCGTTGACGAAAGCGGTCAGGTTCAGCCGAGGAGCGACTCCAGCTCGACGTGGTCGAGGCCGTGGGCCTCGGCGACCTCCTTGTAAACGACCTTGCCGTCATGCGTGTTGAGACCCAGCGCGAGGGCGTGGTCACGGCGCAGCGCCTCGACCCAGCCGCGGTTCGCGAGCTCGACGATGTACGGCATCGTCGCGTTGGTCAGCGCGTACGTCGACGTGTTGGGCACGGCGCCGGGCATGTTGGCGACGCAGTAGAAGACCGAGTTGTGGACCGGGAAGGTCGGCTCGGCGTGCGTGGTCGCGTGCGAGTCCTCGAAGCAGCCGCCCTGGTCGATCGCGATGTCGACAAGGACACTTCCGGGCTTCATGCGCGAGACGAGCTCGTTGGTGACCAGCTTCGGGGCCTTGGCGCCCGGGATGAGGACGGCACCGATGACGAGGTCGGCCTCGAGGCAGGCCTTCTCCAGCTCGAAGGCGTTGGAGACGACGGTCTGGATCTTCGTACCGAAGATCTTGTCGGCTTCCTTGAGCTTGTTGATGTCCTTGTCGAGCAGGGTCACGTGGAAGCCCATGCCGATGGCGATCTGCGCGGCGTTCCAGCCGGAGACGCCGCCGCCGATGACGACGGCCTTGCCCGCGGCCACGCCGGGGACACCGCCCGGCAGGACGCCGCGGCCGCCGTTGGCGGCCATCAGGTGGTAGGCGCCGACCTGCGGGGCCAGCCGGCCCGCGACCTCGGACATCGGGGCGAGCAGCGGGAGCGCGCGGTTGGCGGTCTCGACCGTCTCGTACGCGATGGCGGTGGTGCCCGACTCCAGGAGCGCGTCCGTGCACTCCTTGGACGCGGCCAGGTGGAGGTAGGTGAAGAGGGTCTGGTCCTTGCGGAGGCGGTGGTACTCCTCCGCGATGGGCTCCTTGACCTTCAGGAGCAGGTCCGCGGTGGCCCAGACCTCATCGGCGGTGTCCAGGATCTTGGCGCCCGCCGAGACGTACTCGGCGTCCGTGATCGAGGAGCCGACGCCGGCGTTCCGCTCGATGACGACCTCGTGGCCGTGGCGCACCAGCTCGTGCACACCGGCGGGGGTGATGGCCACCCGGAACTCGTTGTTCTTGACCTCGCGGGGGATGCCGACCTTCATCGTCGATCACGGTCCTTGGCTCAGGGGATTTCTCGGGCAATACAACGCATACCGGTGCGCGTGGGGGCGCAGCGGGAGACACCGCAGAGGTATGCGGCGGAGCCAGTCTAATGAAGGATTTCTCGCTGTCTAGCCTTTCAATACTTCAATCTTCTGTCGAAGCACTACGGATTTCGTAGGCGGAAGTGGCTGCTCCACCGTTCGTTTCAAGCCTTGCGGCCTGCGGAAGCTCCTCTCCCAGCATGCGCTCGGCCGCACCGCGGTGCAGCCGGGCGGCCGCCGGGTCGCCGAGCCGCTCCAGGGTGTCCGCGAGCCGCAGCTGCAGCGCCGCCTGCAGCCGTACGTCCTTGGCGTGCCGGGCCAGCTCGACGGCCTCCTGGCAGGTCCGCAACGACTCCTCGGGGCGCCCCGCGTACTCCTGCACACGGGCCATCTCGCTCAACGCCCGCGCCTGGGCGGCCACGTCGCCGCTCTTGCGGTACCCGGTGACGGCCGAACTCCAGTTGCGCAGCGCCTCTCCGTAGCGCCCCGCGTAGGTGTGCACCGCGCCGATCCGGCCGTACAGACGGGCGGCGTCCGTGCGCTCGCCACGGGCGAGGCGCTGGGCGAGCGCTCTGCCGAACCAGTCGGAGGCCCGTGACCAGTCCCCCAGCTCCTGGTGGGCGCCGCCTACGGATTCCATCGCGCGCCCGGTCGCGTACGGATCGCCAGCCGCACGTCCCGCGTCCAGCGCCGCGCGGTAGCGGGCGAGCGCGTCCTGCGTACGTCCCGTCTGCGCGTCCAAATCCGCCAGGTTCAGCAGCGCCGCGGCCTGCTCGCGCGGCAGGTTCCGCCGCTCGGCGACGTCCAGGACGAGCCGGTGGATGCCGTAGAGCTCCGGGGCCGCGTCCTCCGTGCCGCGGTGTGCCACCAGGGCTCTGACCAGGGCGGCCATCAGACGCCGCGCGAGGGTGTCGAGCTCACCGTCGGCCACGGCGAGGCGGGCGGCGGCGAGCAGTGCGGGCTGCCGGATGCGCAGCCACTCGGCGGCCGCCCCCGGGCCGGGGAAGCGCAGGGCGCGCGGCATCCCCGCGAGTTTCTTGCGGGCGGCGGAGGCGTCCGGCTCCGTGACGGCCCGGCAGGACTGGAGCAGGCGCACGGTCCGCTCCAGCATGCGGGCGCGGGCCAGCTGGATCTCGGCGGGGCGGTCCTGGCTCTCGGTGCGGGCCTTCAGGAGCGGCACCAGGCAGCCCGGCACCTCGTACTGCGGCAGCGGCGAGTCGACGGCCCGCACGAGGCCGAGGGCGACGAAGTCGTCGAGGGTGGTCCTGGCCGCGGAGACCGAGCAGCCCGCGAGCGCGGACGCGGTGTGCGGGTCGACGTGGCCGGCCGGGGCGAGGGAGAGGAACCGCAGTATCCGGGCGGCGGGCGCGGGCAGCGAGGCGTAGGTGTGAGCGAAGACACGGGCGAGGGGCGAGCCCTCGTCCGGCATGTCGTGCACCTGCTTGGCCAGATCGGCGACGGCCGCCTTCGGCCGGCCCCCGAGCCAGCCGCCGGCCAGGACGAGCGCCGCCGGGTGGGCCGCGCACGCCTCGACGAGGGACTCCGCGGAGCGCGGGTCCACGGTGATGCGGACGGGCCCCGCGGCGCGCGCGAGGAGCTCGACGGCGGCCGCCTTGTCCAGACCGCCCAGCGTGCAGGGCCGCACGTCGGGGATGCCGGTGAGCGGGCCCTCGGCGACCGCGACGACCAGGCAGTCCGGGGTGTCCGGAAGGAGCGGGTCGACCTGCTCGGCGTCCGTGGCGTCGTCGAGCAGGAGCAGCGCCCTGCGTTCGGAGAGCGCTTCCCGGAGGATTCCGGTGAGGTCGTCCTCGGCCGCTCCGGGGGGTGCGGGCACGCCGAGCGCGTCCAGGAGTTCGCGGGCGGTGCGTTCGGTGGGCACCCGGCTGCCGTCGGGGTCCGTGAGGCGGGCCCGCAGCACGCCGTCGGGGTAGTCGCCGGCGACCCGGCGGGCGAGTTCCCCGGCGAGCGAGGTGCGGCCTGAGCCGGGGCGGCCCGCGACGAGCAGGACGCGCGCGCGGGGCGCTTTGCGGCCCGAGAGGGTGTCGAGGCCCGCGCGGTCGATGTCCGCGCGGAGTTCCTTCAACTCCCGGCATCTGCCGACGAACTGACCCCTTGTCGGCTCCGGGGCACTCGCGGGCGGCGGCACGGCGCCACCCGCCGTCGCACCGTCGGTGTCGACCGCCTGATCCGTCACGGGCCACGCTCCCGTCCGCCTGCGCACGAGCCCGCCGGGACTCCGGGCGGGACGCTTTCAGAGCCTAGTTCAGGCCCTGTGGCGGTTCCGGTCACACAGCGCGCACAAGTCGCCCGATCGGATCAGTGGATCGTCATATCGGAACCCGTGCGCCCCCCTTCGGTGACCGCGCCCCGACCGGAGCGGGCCTAGGCGTCGAAGGGCCGGGCGGGCCAGGGCGCCTCGGCCGGGCGCAGCGCGTCGAGGCCGTCGCCGTTCTGGGCCGCGACCAGCGACAGCGCGCCGACGACCAGGCAGTTGTTGTGCAGTTCGCCGGCGAGCACACCGCGTACGAGCTCGTCGAGGGGCACCCGGGCGAGCTCCATGTCGGACTCCTCCTCGGCGACCTCGAAGCGCTCCCCCTCGGCCTCGGACAGATCGCGGGCCAGGAAGATCCGGACGGCTTCGTCGCAGCCGCCGGGGGTGGTGTACACGTCGGTGAGGACACGCCAGTCCTCGGCCTTGACGTGCGCCTCTTCGTAGAGCTCGCGCTGGGCGGCGTGCAGGGGGTTCTCGCCGGGGATGTCGAGGAGGCCCGCGGGGATCTCCCAGAGCTTGTGGCGGACCGGGTGGCGGTACTGGCGGATGACCAGGACGCGGCCCGTGTCGTCGAGGGCGAGGACGGCCACCGAGCCGGGGTGGACCTGGTAGTCGCGGCGGACGACCGATCCGTCGGGCATGACCACGTCGTCGGTGCGGACGGAGGTCTTGTTCCCGACGAACGGGGTCTCCGTCGCCGTGACCTGCCACTCCTCGGCGGTGTCCTTGATCGTCATGTCGCCCTGTCCTCCCACACGTACAAAAAGAAACCGGGGTGCGCGTCTCTCGGGACACGCACCCCGGCAACCGTACCGTTCCGGTGTTACTTGCCGGACTTGCCGCCGGACTTCTGCTCGCCCTGCCGCTCGACGGCGGCCTTCACCAGGCCCGCGAAGAGCGGGTGCGGGCGGGTCGGACGGGACCGCAGCTCCGGGTGGGCCTGCGTGGCGACCAGGTAGGGGTGGACCTCGCGCGGGTACTCGACGTACTCGACGAGCTTGCCGTCCGGGGAGGTGCCGGAGAACAGGATCCCGGCCTTCTTCTCCAGGTCCGCGCGGTAGGCGTTGTTCACCTCGTAGCGGTGGCGGTGGCGCTCCTCGACGTACTCCTTGCCCTCGTACACCTCGCGCACGATGGAGCCCTCGGCGAGCTTGGCGGGGTACATGCCCAGGCGCATCGTGCCGCCCATGTCGCCCTCGCCCGCGACGATGTCGAGCTGCTCGGCCATGGTGGAGATCACCGGGTGGCCGGTGGCGGCGTCGAACTCCGTCGAGTTCGCGTCGGGGATGTCCGCGAGGTTGCGCGCGGCCTCGATGACGATGCACTGCAGGCCGAGGCAGATGCCGAGCAGCGGCACCTTGTTCTCGCGGGCGTACTGGATCGCGCCGACCTTGCCGGAGACGCCGCGGTCGCCGAAGCCGCCGGGGATCAGGATCGCGTCGCAGTCGGCGAGCTGCTTCTTGGCGCCGGCCGGCGTCTTGCAGTCGTCCGAGGTGACCCACTTGACCTTGACGCGGGCCTTGTTGGCGAAGCCGCCGGCGCGCATGGCCTCGGTGATCGAGAGGTAGGCGTCGGGCAGGTCGATGTACTTGCCGACGAGCGCGACGGTGACCTCGTGCTTCGGGTTGTGCACGCGGTCGAGCAGGTCGTCCCACTGCGTCCAGTCGACGTCGCGGAACGGCAGGTCGAGCTTGCGCACCACGTAGGCGTCGAGGCCCTCGGTGTGCAGCACCTTCGGGATGTCGTAGATCGACTTGGCGTCGATGGCGGCGACCACGGCGGCCTCGTCGACGTCGCACATCAGCGAGATCTTGCGCTTGATGGCGGTCGGCACCTCGCGGTCGGCGCGCAGGACGATGGCATCCGGCTGGATACCGATGTTGCGCAGCGCGGCGACGGAGTGCTGGGTCGGCTTGGTCTTCAGCTCGCCGGAGGGGCCGATGTAGGGCAGCAGCGAGATGTGCACGACGAAGACGTTGTCGCGGCCGACCTCGTGGCGGACCTGGCGGACGGTCTCCAGGAACGGCAGCGACTCGATGTCGCCGACGGTGCCGCCGACCTCGGTGATGACGACGTCGACGTCGTCGGTCGCCATGCGGCGGATGCGGTGCTTGATCTCGTTGGTGATGTGCGGGATGACCTGGACGGTGTCGCCGAGGTACTCACCGCGCCGCTCCTTGGCGATCACCTGCGAGTAGACCTGGCCGGTGGTGACGTTGGCCGAGCCGTCGAGGTCGACGTCGAGGAAGCGCTCGTAGTGGCCGATGTCCAGGTCGGTCTCGGCGCCGTCGTTGGTGACGAACACCTCGCCGTGCTGGAAGGGGTTCATCGTGCCCGGGTCGACGTTCAGGTACGGGTCGAGCTTCTGCATCGTGACGCGCAGGCCACGTGCCTTGAGGAGCGCACCCAGGCTGGAGGCAGTCAGACCCTTGCCGAGGGAAGAGGCGACACCCCCGGTGACGAAGATGTGCTTGGTCGTCTTGGATTTGGGCTGCATGGCCAAGAGGGGGCTCCCGTGGTCGCGGTCTGGAGGGTGCGTACCGGCGCTCTCACCAGGGATTCGGGGAGGTGCCGTCGCTGCGGTTCGGGGGTTCTATGACCACCGGCTCACGGGCTACCAGGGTATCAGCGCCGGACGGAGCCCGCGTCCGGCCACGCTCCGCCATCAGGCGCACACAAGTCGGTCACGAGACCCGCACGCCCCGGTTTTCCCCGCCGCACCGCCTCTCACCTGCCGCTCACCCGTTCGGCGGAGCCTCGTTGCCGGGAGGGGCGCGCGGATCACTAGGGTGCGTCGTATCCTGCTCGGACAATCGCTGCCGAGCCCATCCGGCACACGGCACCATCCCGCCTTGCACCCGGAACAAGCGCTCGTCGACGATCACTTGACCGCTGACCTGTAAGCGCCCCGCGGGGCGAACGTGGCCGTTCGACTGGAGATAGACGTGGCCGGGCGCATCGAGGATTACGCACTCATCGGAGACATGCAGACCGCAGCCCTGGTCTGCCGGGACGGCACAGTCGACTGGCTGTGCCTGCCCCGCTTCGATTCCCACGCCATTTTTGCCGGCCTGCTGGGCACCGAGGAGCACGGCTTCTGGCGCCTTGGGCCCGCACACGACCCGGACGCGCAGCCACCCACTGCCGCGCGCCGCAGCTACCGCGGCGACTCCCTGGTGCTCGAATCCGAGTGGGACACGACGCGCGGAACGGTCCGTGTGATCGATTTCATGCCTCCGCGCGACACCGACGCGCCGCAGCTGGTGCGGATCGTCGAGGGTGTCAGCGGCCGGGTGCCGATGCGCTCGGCACTGCGCATGCGTTTCAGCTACGGCCGTGTCGTGCCCTGGGTGCACAAGGTCGACGGCCGCACCGTGGCCGTCGCGGGCCCCGACTCGGTCTGGCACGACACCGAGGCCGAGACCTACGGCAAGGACCTGACCACCTACTCCGACTTCACCGTCTCGCCCGGTGAGCGGATCGCGTTCACCATCTCGTGGCAGCCGTCCCACAAGGACCAGCCCGCGCTGCCCGAGCCCGAGAACGCGCTCGCCGCCACGGAGGAGTTCTGGCGGGAGTGGGTCGACCACTGCACGTACCACGGCCCCTACCGGGAAGCCGTGGTCCGCTCGCTGATCACGCTCAAGGCGCTCACCTACGCGCCGACCGGCGGCATCGTCGCGGCGCCCACGACCTCGCTGCCCGAGGACGTCGGCGGCTCCCGCAACTGGGACTACCGCTTCACCTGGCTGCGCGACGCCGCCATCACGCTCTCCTCGCTGCTGCGCACCGGCTACCGCGAGGAGGCCCGTGCGTGGCGCGAGTGGCTGCTGCGGGCTGTCGCGGGCGACCCGGAGAACCTGCAGATCATGTACGGCATCGCGGGCGAGCGCGAGCTCGGCGAGACGGAGCTCGACTGGCTGCCGGGGTACGAGAACTCGCAGCCGGTCCGTGCGGGCAACGGCGCGGCGGGCCAGCTGCAGCTCGACGTGTACGGCGAGGTGACCGAGGCGCTGCACCTGGCCCACATGACGGGCCTGGCCCGCAACGACTACGCCTCACTCCTCCAGCTCAAGCTGATCCGGTATCTCGAGGACCACTGGGACGAGCCGGACGAGGGCATCTGGGAGGTGCGCGGTCCGCGCCGGCACTTCGTTCACTCGAAGGTGATGGCGTGGGTCGCGGTGGACCGCACCATCAAGCTCATCGAGTCCGGTGACGCGGACGGCCCGCTGGAGGAGTGGCACAAGCTGCGCGACGACATCCACCGGGACGTGTGCGAGCGGGGCTACGACAAGGAGCGGAACACCTTCACGCAGTCGTACGGCTCGAAGGAGCTGGACGCCTCGCTGCTGCTGATTCCGCAGATGGGCTTCCTGCCGCCGGACGACAAGCGCGTCATCGGCACCATCGAGGCGATCCAGCGGGAGCTGTCCACGCCGGACGGCTTCATCCTGCGCTACCCGACCTCCAGCGACGAGGAGAACCTGGACGGCCTGGAGGGCGACGAGGGCGCGTTCCTCGCCTGCTCGTTCTGGATGGCCGACGACCTCGCGATGATCGGCCGGGTCGACGAGGCCCGCAAGCTCTTCGAGAAGCTCCTCGCCCTCCGCAACGACCTGGGCCTGCTCGCCGAGGAGTGGGACCCGCGCCTCCAGCGGCAGGTCGGCAACTTCCCGCAGGCGTTCAGCCACGTGCCGCTCATCGACACCGCGCTGCGACTGACGGCTTCGGGGGCGTACGGGGGCTAGCGCCTCCGGCACCGGCACCCCCTCCCTCTGTGGCGTACGTCATAGAGGGAGGGGGTGTTCGCAATTCCCGCGCGGAATCCACGAGTTGCCGGGCAGCCGCCATCCGTGGCCGGCCCTGTGATCGTTCGGAGATGTTCGCCGGAGGTGCGCCCCGGTAGCGTCCGCGCCATGGACAGTCAGGGCACTCAGGGCGGCATCACCGTGCAGCGCGCGCTGGAACTTCCGGGGCTGCGCGGCGGGCTTCCCGAGGTCGTCGCGGGCGCGGAGCGGCTGCAGCGGACCGTGCGGTGGGTGCACGCGGGCGAGGTACCCAACATCGCCTCGCTGCTCAAGGGCGGCGAGCTGCTGCTCACCACGGGCCTCGGGCTCGGTGCCCGCCCCGCCGAGCAGCGCGCCTTCGTGCGCAAGCTCGCCGAGCGGGGCATCGCGGCGCTCGTCGTCGAGCTGGGCCCGCGCTTCGCACGGCTGCCCGCGGCGATCGTGGATACGGCGCGCTCCGCGGGCCTTCCCCTGGTGCAGCTGCACCGGGAGGTGCCGTTCGTGACGGTCACCGAGGAAGTGCACACCGAGATCGTCAACGGCCACTACGCGCTCCTCCAGCAGGCCGAGGAGGTGCACCGGCGCTGCACGGAGGCGCTGCTCGGCGGGGGCGGCACGCCGCAGGTCCTCGGGATCCTCGCGGAGTTCAGCGGCAACCCGGTGTTCCTGGAGACGGCGGACGGCCAGCTCCTGTACGCGGCCGGGGCGGGCACCGAGTGCGCCGACCCGCTCCAGGTGTGGGAGGGGCTGCGGGGGCGGACCGTCGACCGGGAGGGCCCGCCCGCGAGCGCGGTCATCGTCGACGTGCCGGGCGGCGGACCCGGCGCGGGGTCGGTGCGGGCCAGGCTCGTCCTGCTCGCCGTGGAGTCGGCGCCGCTGCCGGTGCACCGCATCGCCGCGGAGCGGGCTGCGAGCAGCCTCGCGGTGGTGCTGATGCAGGCACGCCAGGAGGAGGAGCTCGCCGCGCGCGGTCGCGGCGACTTCCTCACCGATCTCGCGGAGAGCCGCATCGCCGCCGATGACGCCCCCGCGCAGGCCCGTGTCCTCGGCTTCCGGCCCGGCTCGGCCGACAGCCCGTTGCTCCCGGTGGTGATGCGGCTGGCGGACGGCCTGCCGACCGGCGGCGGGTGGGCGGTCCTGGCGCGGGCGGTCGCGGAGGAGCTGGCGTCGGTGGGGGTGCCCGCGCTGCTCGGCGTACGTCCTGTGGAGGGACGGGTGCCGCTGCTGCTCGGTCTGCGTTCGGAGTCCGAGCGGACCGCGGTGGCGGACCGCGTCGCCGCCGCGCTGCGGGCCGGGGTCGAGCGGGCGGGGATGCAGCGGCCCGGGGCGCAGCCGCCGGTCGTGGTGGTCGGGGTCGCGGGCGGCTGGGCGGCGGCCTCGGCGGGGCTGCGGCACGCGGCGGAGACGGCGACGGCGGCGCAGGGGCTCTCCGACCGGCCCTGGTACGACGCGCGGCGGCTCGACATCGACCTGCTGCTGTGGCGGCTGCACCGGCACGACGAGGACGGGGTCCTCGCGGCGTTCGTGGACCGCGCGATCGGCCCGCTGCGCGCCCACGACCAGCGTTCCAAGCCGCCGCTGCTGCCGACGCTGCAGACGTATCTGGCGCATGCGGGACGCAAGGCGGAGACCGCGCGCGAACTGCATCTGAACCGGCAGACCCTGTACAACCGGCTCGCGAGGATCAGCGAGTTGCTGGGCACGGATCTCGACGACCCGCAGACGGTGCTCGCGTTGAGCCTGGCGCTGCGGGCGCGCAGGCACGTGGCGTAGCGGTCCCAGGCGGGTTGTGGGGCCTCAGGTGTACGGCAGGGGCTGCGTCAACTCGTCGTAGATGCTGAGGACTTGCGTGACGGTCTCGTCCTCGGTCGGCCACGTGGCGACCTGGGCCGCGCCCCTGTCCCTGAGTTCCGCCCGGCGGACGGGGTCGGCGAGGAGGCGTACGACGGCGGTGGCGAGGGCCTCCGGGTCGCCGTACGGGACGAGTTCGGCCGCGTCGCCGACGAGTTCAGGAATGCCGCCGACCGCGGTCGCCACGAGCGGCACGCGCGCGTGGAGCGCTTCCTGGGCCAGCACGGAGCGGGACTCCCAGCTGCTGGGCAGCACGGCGAGGTCGGCCGCGGCGAGGAGTTCGGGGACGTCGTCGCGCCGCCCGACGAGCCGGACCGGCAGCAGTTCTTCCTCGATGCGGCGCTGCAGGGCGGCCCGTTCGGGCCCCTCCCCCGCGACGACGAGCAGCGGCAGCGGGTCCAGGTGGCGCCACGCGCGCGTGGCGTCCAGCAGGACGTCGTAGCCGCCGTTCCGTTCGAGGGCGCCCACGGCGAGGATCAACGGCCGGTCCACGGCGCCGATTTCGGCGCGGGCCTTGTGGAGGAGGCCGTCGGGTTCCTCGGGGGGCTCCGGGCGGCGCGGCGCGGGCAGGGCGACGGCGGCGAGGCGGGCGTCGCGGGCGCCCCTGCTGCGGGCCCGGTCGACCAGGTCGGACGAGGTGCCGAGGACCACGGCCGCGGCCCTGGCGACGCGCCGTTCCAGGAGGCGCAGCAGGCGGGCGCGGGCGCCCTCCGCCTGCGCGCGGGTGTGCCAGGTGACGACGAGGGGGACGCGGCGCCCGGTGAGCGCGAGGGCCGCGCGGAGGGCGGCGTGCAGTCCGTGCGCGTGCACGAGGTCGGCGTCGGCGCAGGCGGCACGGAGGGCGGCGACGGAGGCGGGGTCGCCGCTGCGGGGCACGGGGACGTGGCGGGCGCCCGCGCCGGTGAAGTCGTAGGTGCGGGCGGCCTCGTCGGGGGCGCACACGGTGACCCGCAGCCCCCGGGCGCTGAGGCCCGCGGCCAGCGATCTGACGTGCGCGCTGCTGCCCGCGCTGCCACCTCCGAGGACTTGAACGGTGTGCAGCGGCGTCTGTCCGTGCGGCGAGTGGCTGCTCACGTGGCTCACGTGGCGGGGGCTCCTGGGTCTGCGTCGGGGGGTGCTCGGACGGGTACTCGGGCAGATGCTGCGCCAAGGATGCCAGGAGGCACGGACGTTCCGGCACTGCCGAAAGGTCACTTCCGCATTTGGCGGGGCAACTCCGCGGACGGGATCACCCACACGGGTGAGAGATATGGGAGGTTGCGGATACCTTGCGGGGCTTGCCCTTAGAACGGCCGTCCGAACCGGGCGTCCTGCATGAGGTCGTACACCGCGCGCAGCCAGGGTTCGCGGACGGCGGGCAGCCGGGCCAGTGTGTGGAGGAAGACCCGTCGGTCGGGGGCGAAGAGCCGGATCGGGCGCAGCGGCAGCGGATCGTCGCGGTAGACCCCGTCGGGCAGCCCGCCCGTCGCCGGGACCGGCAACTGCTCGCGGGGGAAGGCCACATGGAGCCAGACATCGGCTTCGAGCGGCACGATCGCGGCCGCGGCGTCCGAAGGCTGCCAGACCTCGCCCGTCCGCGGGTGCCTGGGCACCAAGGCGATGTCGGTGTCCCCGACGGCCGCCGGCAGACCGGGTCCGGTCGGCACGAGGCGCCGCGCCGCGGGCCCCGTGGGGAGCAGCGCGTCGAGAGCACGGCCGAACGTCTCCGTGACGATCCCGTCGGGCAGGCTCACGGGCGCGCCCGCCGACACCGCGAGCAGATGGGCCAGCGCCGCGCCGACCGCCGCCTCCCACCGCGCGTCCCACGCCCCGCACGGCTCGACGGGCGGCGCCGCCCGGTGCTCCCGCGCGAGGGCGTCCCAGTCGGTGCCGGGGTCCGCGGACGCGGAGCGCACGTCGGCGTCGCCTTCGGGCACGAGGCGGACGGCATCCGGCACGAACCACACCGTCTGCCACAACGAGCAGTCGTCGATACGGGTCGCCACCGCGTTCCCGCACCTCGCGCAGGCCAGATTCGGGCCGTCCCGCCCGTCGAGCCCCATGCAGTAGCCGTCGCACCGCTCGGGGATCAGGACGGTGCCGCGGGTGTCCCCCGGCGCGACGACGACCGCGCCCGGGGCGCCGAAGGACAGCCTGTGAACGGGCGCGAACACGCCGCGCTCCGCCGCCGCTTCCGCCCCGACCTCGCTCCACGGCCGAAAGGGCAGCCCGAACGGCTCCGGATCGACGGCGTACGTGCCGGACTCCATGAGCGCGGGAAGCAGCTCGTGTCCGTACGCCTGACGGGCCCGTACGGGAAGAGCGACCTGCTCGACGGGCCGGGTGAGCACGGCAGCGCACCGCACGCACGCGAACACGACCACGCACATCCCCCGTTGCCCCGACCCCTGACCGCCCCCGATCCGTCAGAGCCTAATACGCCGCAACGATCATGATCCAACCCTTTTGTGCGCCCTGTCGGCGTATGCCGCCACGGCGACCAACGCCGCCGCGTGAGCGGCGAGACCCGCGCGGCCGTTGCCCGCGGCGATGGCCGTGCCGAGGGCCGCGCCCAGGGCGTGCGCGCCCGCGTCGCCGAGCATCGTGCGTTCGCCGAGGTCGTCGGGGAGGACGGCGGCCGCGGCCCCCATGGACGCGGCGGCGACCGTCGCGCCCGGCCCCTTGCGCAGTAGCCCCGGCGCGCCCAGCGCGAGCACGGCCGCGCCGGCCTGCCCCGGGCGTACGTCCACGAGGTTCACGAGGTGGGCGGTGCCCGCGACGACCACGCCCGCGAGTGCCTTGTCCACGGGCCGTTCCTTCAGGAGGGCCCCGGCGGCGAGCCCCGCGGCGGAGACGCCGAACAGCTTCACGGCGCCGCTGGTGATCTCGCCGCTCCGCAGCGCCCCGAGGTGCGCGCGGAACCCGCGGCGCGGGTCTCCCGCGCCCGCCACGTCGTCGTAGCCCCCGCAGGCACCGGCGCCGAGCACGGCCAGCGCGGCGGCCGCACGCGGCCTCGCGGGCAGCGCGGCGACACCGACGGCCGCACCGATGGCGACGGCGGGCCCGGCGTACAGGTCGACGCTCCTGCCCGCGTAGTTCTTCCGTGTCCACCGCTCGGCCCCGCCGGGCGCGAGGAACCGCAGCGCGACGGCTCCGGCACGGGTGGCGGCAGCGGCGACGGCCGCGGCACCCAGCCGCGACCCGATCTTGTGTTCGATCATGCGGCCACCCTAGGGGGCGGCCGCGAACGCCCTACCCGTCACCCGGTCACCCGTCGCCCCGGGCCGTCGCCAGCAACTCCTCCGCATGGGCCCGGGCCGTCTCCGAGTCCTCCTGGCCGGCCAGCATGCGCGACAGTTCACGCACCCGGTCCTCGCCCTCCAGGACCTGCACCCCGGAGCGCGTGACCATGCCGTCGTGGGTCTTCTCCACGAGCAGCTGGCGGTCGGCGAAGGCCGCGACCTGCGGGAGGTGGGTGACGACCACGACCTGCGCCGACTTGGCGAGACGTGCGAGGCGTCGGCCGATCTCGACCGCCGCCTTGCCGCCGACGCCCGCGTCGACCTCGTCGAAGAGGTACGTCGGGACGGGGTCCGTACCCGCGAAGACCACCTCGACGGCGAGCATCACGCGCGACAGCTCACCGCCCGACGCACCCTTGGCGATGGGCCGTGGCGGGGCGCCCGGGTGCGGGGCGAGCAGCAGCTCCACCTCGTCGACGCCCGCGGGCCCGTACGCGACGGTGCGCCCGCCGACCTCCACGCCGTCGGCGCCCTCGGGAACCTCCGTGCTGCTGATGGCGATCGACACGCGCGCGTGGGGCATCGCCAGCGACGCGAGCTCCTCGGTGACGGCCGCGGCGAACCGCGTGGCCGCCTCCTGGCGGGCGTCGGTCAGCGCCTGGGCGAGCCCGGCGAGTTCGGCGCGCAGCGCGTCGCGCTCGGCGGTCAGCTCCCCGAGCCGGTCGTCGTCGCCCTCCAGCTCCGTGAGGCGCGCCGCGCCCTCCTCCGCCCACGCGAGGACGGCGTCGATGTCCTCGCCGTACTTCCGGGTGAGCTGCGTCAGCGCGGCCCTGCGCTCCTCGACCGCGGCGAGCCGCAGCGGGTCGGCGTCCAGGTCGTCGGCGTACCCGGCGAGC
Source organism: Streptomyces sp. NPDC045678 (assembly GCF_056432085.1). Lineage (NCBI taxonomy): Bacteria > Bacillati > Actinomycetota > Actinomycetes > Kitasatosporales > Streptomycetaceae > Streptomyces > Streptomyces sp. NPDC045678. The sequence goes on along the minus strand of NZ_JBWKJS010000007.1, from coordinate 14,559 downwards.
TCGCCCGCCACGTCGCCGAGGAGGATCCCGATCTCGCCGAGGCGGTCGGCGAGGGCGGACAGGACGGGGTCGTGGGAACGTACGGCCTCCAGGGCCCGTGAGGCGCCCGCGACCAGCGTCGAGGCGTCCACGACCTCCGGGTCCTCGGGGTTGCCGGCGAGCGCGGCGTGCGCGGACGTGGCGGCGGAGGCGAGCGCCTCCGCGTGGCCGAGCCGCTCGGCCTCGGCGGCGAGTTCGGTGTCCTCGCCCGCACGCGGTTCGACGCCCGCGATCTCCTCAAGGCCGAAGCGCAGCAGATCCGCTTCCTGGGCACGCTCCCGCGCGCGGGTGGTGATCTCCTCGACCTCGGTGGTGACGGCCCGCAGCCTGCGGTACGCGGCCGTGTACTTGGTGAGCGGCGCGGTGACGGCGTCGCCCGCGTACCGGTCGAGGGCGGCGCGCTGACGGGCCGGTCTGAGCAGGCCCTGCTGGTCGGTCTGGCCGTGCACGGCGACGAGGTCGTCCGCGAGCTCGGACAGCAGGCCGACGGGCACGGAGCGCCCGCCGAGGTGCGCCCGTGAGCGGCCTTCCGCCGAGACGGTACGGCTGATGAGCAGCGCACCGTCGTCGAGTTCCGCCCCCGCCTCCTCCGCGCGCACGACGGCCGAGGCGCCGGCGGGCACGGCGATGCGCCCCTCGACCACCGCCGACTTCGCGCCGATCCGCACCAGGGCGGGGTCGGCGCGCCCGCCGAGCAGCAGGCCAAGGCTGGTGACCACCATCGTCTTGCCCGCACCGGTCTCACCCGTCACGGCGGTGAAGCCCGGTGAAAGCTCGACGACCGCGTCGTCGATGACTCCGAGCGACCGTATCCGCATCTCCTCCAACACGGACAAGACCTTACGAGGTCAGAGGGCCCGTGTGCGACGGGCCCCGGGCCCCTCCTGTGAAGACGCAGGTCGAAGCGGCGCACCGGAGACGGCTGTCACCCGCTGGGGTGGGCCTCCGGAACAGGCGACCCTCCCGTCGCACCGGGGGTGGGGCTGTCCCCCGCAAGATCCACCGGTTCTCCACATGGTTCCCTCCGCACACCCGGCGAGACCATGATCCACATGACAACTGGACTGGCCCGGGCGGCCCTGCGCGCACACCGCCCGGCTTTCGTGGGGACGGCGGTGGCCGCGCTCTTCGCGGCGACCGTGGTGAGTGCGTCGACGATGATGCTCGGCACGACGAGCACGGACCGCGCGGGGCTCTCCGCGGCGGCCCGCCGGCAGATCGAGGAGAACGGCGTGGGCGACATGGCCGTCGTCCTGCTGATCGGCTCCATCTACATGTCGATTTTCGTGGTCGTGTCGACCATGGGCACGGCCGTCGCGCAGCAGCACCGCGAACTCGCGATGGTCCGCTCCATCGGCGCCAGACCCCGCCAGATCCGCCGTGCGGTGGCCGCACAGGCGCTGGCGGCCTCGGTCCCCGCCGCTCTCGCCGGCTTCGTGCTGGGCGGCTTCGGCGCGCGGTGGTGGCACGCCGGGATGGTCGACCACGGGCTGCTGCCCGCCGAGGCCGGCTTCCGTTTCAGCTGGCTCGCCCTGCCCGTGTGCGTCGGCGTGGCCGTGGTGACGACGACGCTCGCCGCGATGCTGTCCGCGCTGCGGTTCTCGCTGCTCCGCCCGGCCCGCGCCCTGAGCGAGGCGGCCACGGGCCGTCGCGGCCTGGGCCTGTTGCGGGGACCGCTCGGCGTCCTGGCGGTGGCGGGAGCCTGCGCCGTCGCGCTACTCCTCTCCTCCCGGCCCGCGGAGGAGGCGGGCGAGGGAGCATTCCTGGTACTCATCCTCTTCTGCGTGGGCGCGGGCCTCCTCGGGCCGCGCATCATCGGCCCCGCGGCCTGGCTGGTCTCGTCGGTGGTCGGCCGGTTCGGCCCGAGCGCGCGCCTGGCGATGCTCAACGTCCGCTCGCAGCCCCGCCGCTTCTCCGCCGCGGTGGTCCCGCTCCTCCTGGTCGTGGGCTTCGGCCTCACCAAGATCGGCATGCACACGACGGCCCGGCACTACACGGGTTCGGCGGGCGACCGGGGCGAGGTCTGGCTCGACTACGTGGGCACGGGCCTGTACGCGGGCTTCGCCGCCATCGCCGCGGCGAACACCCTCGCCATGATCTCCTTCGAACGCCGCCGTGACGTGGCGCTGCTACGGGTCGTGGGCAGCCGACGAGCACAGGTCGGCGCGATGGCGGCATGGGAGGCGGCGGTCGTGGCGGGAACGGCCCTGCTCCTGGGCACGGCGATCGCACTGGCCACGCTGGCCCCCATCCTCAGCACGGCGTTCGGCTCAGCGCTCCCGCACCTGCCGTGGCCGGTACCGGCAGGAATAGCGACAGGCACGCTGCTCCTCGCGCTCCTGGCAACGGGCATCCCGGTACGCACAGCGATGCGAAGGCGACCCGTCTCGGTCCTGAGCACAACGTAAAGGCGCCGGGGGCGAAGGGTAGCCAAGGGGCGCGGGGAACTGCGCGACAAGCCCCCACGACCCGCACCGTGCAGTCCTACTGCGGAGCCCCCCGCCACCCGGAAACCGGCAACGCGAACTTGGCGACAAGTCGATCCGTGAACGACGCATGGTGCAGCCGAGCGAGCCGCACCGGCACCTCACCCCGACGCACCTCGACCCGCGCCCCCGAGGGCAGCTCCAGAGTCCGCCGCCCGTCACACCACAGCACCCCGTGCGGCGTGTGCGGCTGGACCTCGACGGCCAGCACGGAGTCCGGCGACGTCACGAGCGGCTTGGCGAAGAGTGCGTGCGCGCTGATGGGGACCATGAGCAGCGCCTCCACCTCCGGCCACACCACAGGCCCACCCGCCGAGAACGCGTACGCCGTGGACCCCGTGGGCGTCGCGCAGACGATGCCGTCGCAGCCGAACCCGGTGACGGGCCGCCCGTCGATCTCCAGGACGACTTCGAGCATCCGCTCGGGCGACACCTTCTGCACCGCCGCCTCGTTCAGCGCCCAGTCGCGGTGCACGACGTCACCGTTGCGGTGCACGAGGACGTCGATCGTCATGCGCTCCTCGACCTCGTACGCCTTGGTGACCACCCGGTCGACGACCTTGTCGAGGTCGTCCCGCTCGGCCTCCGCGAGGAAGCCGACCCGCCCGAGGTTCACCCCGAGCATCGGCACCCCGGACGCCCGGGCGAACTCGGCGCCCCGCAGCAGCGTCCCGTCACCGCCGAGGACGACGATCAGCTCGCAGTCGTCGATGCAGTCGGCCGTGGCCTCCTCGACCGTCTCCACCTCGGCGGGCAGTGGCAGGTCCACCGCCTCCGCCTGGAGGACCCGCACACCGAGACCGCTGCGCAGCAGCCCCTGGACGACGAGTTCGGCGCTGCGGATGGCCGCGGGCCGCCCGGTGTGCGCGAGCAGGAAGACGGTACGAGCTCGGGTCTGGGTCACTCTGGTCCGGGTCAACGGGGCCCCTCCGCCACGGCACGGTCAACATCCGCCGGGTCCAGCTCATCGGCCCCGGCGCACAGCCACAGAAAGTACTCGACGTTGCCGGAGGGTCCGGGCAGCGGGCTCGCGGTCACCCCGCGCACCCCGAGGCCGAGCCCCCACGCCTGCCGTGCCACGCCGCGCACGGCTTCCGCCCGCAGTTCGGCGCTGCGCACCACGCCACCGCTGCCGAGCCGTTCCTTGCCGACCTCGAACTGCGGCTTGACCATCAGGACGAGGTCCGCGTCGGGCGCCGCGCACCGCACCAGGGCGGGCAGCACCAGGCCGAGCGGGATGAAGGAGAGATCCCCGACGACCACGTCCACAGGGATGTCGTCGATGGCTTCGAGCGTCAACTCGCGTACGTTCGTGCGGTCCTTCACGGTGACCCGGTCGTCGCTCTGCAGCGACCAGGCGAGCTGGCCGTACCCGACGTCGACGGCGACGACGTGCTCGGCGCCCGCGCGCAGCAGCACGTCGGTGAAGCCGCCGGTGGACGCGCCCGCGTCCAGCGCGCGGCGCCCCTCGACGGTCAGCCCCCGCGGCACGAAGGCCGCGAGGGCGCCCGCGAGCTTGTGCCCGCCGCGCGAGACGTAGTCGGGGTCGCTGTCGTCCTGCGTCACCACGATCGCGGCGGCCGTCTCGACCTGCGTCGCCGCCTTGGTCGCGACGGTCTTGCCGACCGCGACCCGGCCTGCGGCGATCAGCTGGCTCGCGTGCTCGCGCGAGCGCGCGAGCTTCCTGCGGACGAGCTCGGCGTCGAGGCGGCGTCGTGCCACTCCTGCCACGTTCGGTTCAGCTCCTGTCGTACGAAGATCGAGTTGCCGGTGCCCCGGTGGGCGCCGGCGGGCCGGGGCGCGCGTCGAGCGCGGTCAGCGCGTCGCGCAGGCCACGGTGTACATCCTCGTACACCTCGATGTGGCCGTCCGTGGCGAGGTGGTCCGCGTCGCCGAGCCGGGCCAGGCACGCGTCCACCTCGGAGTTCCCGGTGGGCGTGCGCTCGACGCCGAGGGGCGCGGGGGCGGCGGGGTCGTACGAAGGATCGTCCGGAACCTGGCGCTCCGGCTCCACCGCCTCCCCCTGTCCGGGGCCCGCGAAAGAGTCGCTCATGGCACGACGCTACCGCGAAGGCCTGGGGTACGGTCGATCACGATGGCGACCATGGCGGAGTGCCGTACAGCACTCGACAAACTCTCCGACACCCTCGCGTCGGCCGACGGCGACGTGCGCAGTGCCGCTGCCCTGAACCGCTCGCTGAGCTGCCGCATCACCGATCTCGACGTCACCTTCACGGGCCGGCTCGAGAACGGCCGGATCACGGTGCTCGACAGCCACCCGGGGCCGCCGCGCGAGAGGGCCGAGATCCGTCTCGCGATGACCGGGGACGACCTGCTCGCGATGGTGGACGGCGAACTCAACTTCGCGAAGGCGTGGGCGTCGGGCCGGGTGAAACTGGAAGCGGGCTTCCGGGACCTGCTGCGCCTCAGGTCGCTGCTCTAGCGGTCGTCCGGCGCCCCGCCCGCGCCGCCGGCACCACCAGCGGCGTCCCCGTCTCGGGGTCGTCGATGATCTGGCAGTCGATCCCGAACGCCTCCTTCACGAGCTCCGCCGTGACGATCTCGGACGGCGGGCCCTCGGCGAGCACCGCGCCGTCGCGCAGCGCGATGAGGTGCGTGGCGTAGCGGGCGGCGTGGTTCAGGTCGTGCAGGACGGCGACGAGCGTGCGGCCCTGCTCCTCGTGGAGCTCGGCGCAGAGGTCGAGGACGTCGAGCTGGTGCTGGATGTCGAGGAACGTCGTCGGCTCGTCGAGGAGCAGCAGCGGCGTCTGCTGGGCGAGGGCCATGGCGATCCAGACGCGCTGGCGCTGGCCGCCGGAGAGCTCGTCGACGTACCGCTCGGCGAGCTCGCCGACGCCGGTCGACGCCATGGACTCGTCGACGATCCGCTCGTCGTCCTCGGACCACTGCCTCAGCAGCCCCTGGTGGGGGTAGCGGCCGCGGGCGACGAGGTCGCCGACGGTGATGCCGTCGGGCGCGACGGACGACTGCGGGAGCAGTCCGAGCGTCTTGGCGACCTTCTTCGCGGGCATCGACTGGATGACGTTCCCGTCGAGCAGGACGCGCCCCGTGGACGGCTTGAGCATGCGGGACAGGGCGCGCAGCAGCGTGGACTTCCCGCAGGCGTTGGGGCCCACGATCACGGTGAAGGAGTTGTCGGGGATCTCGACGGACAGCTTCTCCGCGATGACGCGCTGGTCATAGCCGAGGGTGACGTCGTCGGCGATGAGCCGGTTCACAGCAGCACGCTCCTGGTCGTGGGGTGGTACGGGTTCGCGGCGGGGCTTCATATCCGTCCCGCCTTGCGCTGGCTGACGAGCAGCCACAGCAGATAGACGCCACCGAGCACACCGGTGACGACGCCGACGGGCAGCTGGTCGGCGCCGAAGGCCCGCTGCGAGGCCCAGTCCGCGACGATCAGGAGCGTGGCGCCCATGAACATGGCGGGCATCAGGTTGGGTCCCGGCGAGCGCGTGAGGCGGCGCGCCAGCTGGGGCGCGGTGAGCGCGACGAAGCTGACGGGGCCCGCGGCGGCGGTGGCGGCCGCGGTGAGCAGCACGGAGGCGCCGAGCAGCACGAACCGGGTGCGTTCGACGCGTACGCCGAGCGAGTTGGCGACGTCGTCGCCCATCTCCAGCATCCGCAGCGGACGCCCGTACAGGAGCACGAGCGGTACGAGGACGGCGCAGAGCACGAGCAGCGGCCAGACCTGCTTCCAGTCGCGGCCGTTGAGGGAGCCGGTCATCCAGACCACGGAACGCGCGGCGTCGACGAAGTCCGCCTTGGTGAGCAGATAGCCGTTGATGGCGGTGATGAACGCGGAGACGCCGATGCCGACGAGGACGAGGCGGTAGCCGTGCACACCGCGCTTCCAGGCGAGCAGGTAGATCGCGAGGCCGGTGACGAGTCCGCCGACGAGCGCGCCGGCCGCGACCTGCACCGCGCTGCCCTGGAACAGGACGATCATGGTGAGCGCCCCGGCGGTCGAGCCCTGCCCGAGGCCCAGTACGTCCGGGCTGCCCAGCGGGTTGCGGGCGATGGACTGGAACAGCGCGCCGCCGAGCCCGAGGGCCGCGCCCACCAGGAGCCCGACGAGGACCCGCGGCAGCCGCAGGTCGTTGATGATGAACTCCTGTCCCGCGTCGCCGTCGCCGAGCAGGGTGCGGACGACGTCGGCGGCCGGGATGTCGAAGTCGCCGGTGCCGATCAGGACGACGCCGGAGACGAGCGCGGCGACCACGAGGAGGGTGATGACCACGGCCGTGCGGACGTCGAGGCGGACGGAGAAGCCGCCCCGGGTGCGTATCGCCTTCACAGCTGGGCCACCTTGCGCCGACGTACGAGGAAGATGAAGACCGGCGCCCCGATGACCGCGGTGACGATGCCGACCTGGAGTTCGGCGGGCCGGGCCACGACGCGCCCGACGACGTCCGCGCCGAGCAGCAGGACCGGCGAGAGCACGGCCGAGTAGGGCAGGATCCAGCGCAGGTCGGGTCCGGTGAAGGAGCGCACCATGTGCGGCACCATCAGGCCGACGAACACGATCGGGCCGCAGGCGGCGGTCGCGGCCCCGCAGAGCAGGGTCGCCGCCGCCATGGACAGGACGCGGGTGCGGGTGAGGTGGGCGCCGAGCGCGCGGGCGGTGTCGTCGCCCATGGCCATGGCGTTCAGCGGCCGGGCCAGGGAGAGGGCGAGCACGGTGCCGATCGCGAGGAAGGGCAGCACCTGCTTGATGGTGTCCATGTTGGCGGAGGCCAGGGAGCCGACCGTCCAGAAGCGCATCTTGTTCAGCGCCGCACCGTCCATGATCATGACGGCCTGCAGATAGCCGTAGAGGGCGGCGCTGAGCGCGGTGCCCGCGAGCGCGAGCCGTACCGGGGTCGCTCCGCGCGACCCGCCGAGGAAGTAGAGCAGTACGCCGACGAGCAGCGCGCCCGTGAAGGCGAACCACACGTAGCCGCTCAGCGACGTGACGCCGAAGAAGCTGATCGCGCTGACGACGGCGGCCGACGCGCCGAGGTTGATGCCGAGCAGTCCGGGGTCGGCCAGCGGGTTGCGGGTGAGCGCCTGGAGGACGGCGCCGGAGAGGCCGAGCGCGACGCCGGCGAGCAGTCCGAGGAGGCTGCGGGCGAGCCGCTCACCGACCACGACGTCCCCGTACGTCCCGGTGTCCTGAAACAGTCCGTGCCAGACCTGGTCCATGGACATCGATTTGGCGCCGACCGCGATGCTCGCGAGGAAAACGAAGAGCAGGACGGCCAGCGCGACGAGCAACCCGACGCTGCGTATCGCGCGGCGTCCGGGGGGCGCGGCGGCGGTCTCCGCGCGCGATTCTGGGGGACTGTCGACCAACACCTGGTTAGGTTAGCCTACCCTCGCACTGGACTTCGACGAGAGAAGCACCACCCATGCGCGCAGCCCGGCGCTCCCCCTCACCTGCCCCGAACCGCCGCCGCGTACTCCTCGCGGGCGGCGCACTCGGCCTCGGCGCCCTGCTCACCGCCTGCGGCGACGGCGACGCCTCTTCCGCGGGCCGGGACGGCAGGAACGGCCGGGGTGCCGGGGCCTGGCGCTTCAAGGACGACCGCGGCAGGACCGCCACGGCCGAGGAGCTCCCGAAGAACATCGTCGCCTTCGTCAGCACGGCAGCGGCCCTGCACGACTACGGCATCGAGTGCAAGGGTATCTTCGGCCCCTCCGACCCCGTCGGAGGGAAGCCGAACCCGCAGACGGGCGACCTGAACCTGAAGGGTCTCACCAGCCTCGGCACCGAGTGGGGCCAGTTCAACATCGAGAAGTACGCGGCCCTCGAGCCCGACCTGCTGATCAGCAACATGTTCCCGGCGCCCGCCCTCTGGTACGTGCCCGAGGAGAGCACCGAGAAGATCGCGTCGCTCGCCCCCACCGTCGGCATCAGCGTCGCCCGCACCTCGCTCGAGGAACCGCTGAAGCGCTACACCGAACTGGCCGCCTCCCTCGGCGCCGACCTGGAGACCGAGCGGGTGCGCGCCGCCAAGGCCCGCTTCCACCGCGCCGAACGGACCCTGCGCAAGGCCGCGGAGGCCAACCGGGGCCTCAAGGTCATGGCGATGACGGGCACCTCCGACCAGATGTACGTCGCCGTCCCCGACTCCTACTGCGACCTCAACTACTTCAAGGACCTCGGCATCGAGTTCGTCGAGGGCAAGAAGAGCGACGAGTGGGGCTTCTGGGAGTTCTTCGGCTGGGAGAACGCCGACCGGTACCACGCCGACCTCATCATGATCGACAACCGTACGTCCGCGCTCTCCTCCAAGCAGCTCGCGGAGAAGCCCACCTGGAACGAGCTCCCGGCCGTCAAGGCGGGCCAGACCATCCCGTGGCCGATGGAAGAACGCTACAGCTACGCCGGTTACGCACCCGTCCTCGAGCGGCTCGCCGCCGCCGTCGAGAAGTCGAAGAGGCTCAAGCGATGACAGACTCCCCGTACCAGTTCTTCGACGTCGACGTGGTGCGCGCCGAGCACATCACCCCCGCCATGATCCGCGTGACGTTCACCGGCGCCGACCTGTCCCGCATGGCGACCGCCGGCCTGGACCAGCGCGTCAAGATCTTCCTGCCGCACCCGGGCCAGGACGCCCCGGTCATGCCGGACACCACATCGGGGAACGCCCTCGACTGGTACGCCGCCTGGTGCGACCTCGACCCCTCGGTACGGGGCATCATGCGCACGTACACGACCCGTGCCCTGCGCCGCGACCCGGACGAGCTGGTCATCGACTTCGCGGTGCACGACCCCGCCCCGTCGCCCGCCGACGGCCCGGCGACCAGCTGGGCGCGGACCGCGCGGCCGGGCTCCCGCATCGGCGTCCTCGCTCCGGTCGAGGCGGAGAACTCGGCGTACGACTTCCGCATCCCCGACGACACCGACTGGCTGCTCCTGGCCGCCGACGAGTCGGCGCTGCCCGCCGTCGCCAACATCCTCGAGACGCTTCCGGCGGGCCTGCCGACCCGCGTCTGGATCGAGGTCCACGACCTCGCCGACCGCCAGGAACTGCCCACCGAGGCCGACGCCGAGATCCACTGGCTCACGCGGGTGGGCACCACGCCGCACGCGATCCACGGCACGGACCTCCCCGAAGGCACCTCCTACGCCTGGATCGCCGGCGAGTCCGCGACCGTCAAGGCCGTCCGCCGCCACCTCGTCGGCGACCGCGGCCACGACCGCAAGAGGGTGTCCTTCTCGGGCTACTGGCGCAAGGGAACGACCACGGACCAACTGATCGACTCCGGCGAAAACGCCTGACGGACTCCCGCGCCGGGCCCGGGTCCTCACAACCCCAGCCGGGACAACGCCTTCCCCGCGTCGAGACCGCACGCGCCGTCGCCCGCCTCCGTCCAGGCCGCCGCACACAGGGCGCGCAGCCCGTCCATGGCCTCGCCCGCACCCTCCAGCACGAGCTCTTCGCCACGCACCGAAGCGGTCCAGCCGCCGCAGCCGAACCCGCCCTCCACCTCGGCGACCTCCGGCTGACCGGTGAGCATGCCGCGCAGATCCGCGTCCACGTACGTCGGCCGGTGCTCGGGAGGCGCGGCGAGCAGCTGCGCGCCGTCCGTGACGCCGGTCAGCACAAGGAGCGAGTCCACCTCGCCGTTGAACGCCCCCTCGATGTCCGTGTCGAGGCGGTCGCCCACCACGAGCGGCCGCTCCGCGCCGGTCCGCAGGATCGTCTCGCGGTGCATCGGGGGCAGCGGCTTGCCCGCCACCTGCGGCTCCGCGCCCGTCGCGATCCGGACGACCTCGACCGCCGCGCCGTTGCCGGGCGCGATGCCGCGGGCGCTCGGGATCGTCAGGTCCGTGTTCGACGCGAACCACGGCACCCCGCGCGCGATGGCGTAACAGGCCTCCGCGAACCGCCCCCACACCATGTCCGGGCCCCCGTACCCCTGCACCACCGCCACCGGATCGTCGTCGGCCGAATCGACCGGCTCGAGACCCCGCTCGCGCAGCCCGACCCGCAGCCCCTCACCGCCGATCACCAGCACCCGCGCGCCCTGCGGCACCTGCTCGCTCACCAGACGGGCCGCGGCCTGCGCCGACGTGATGACGTCCGAGCCGTCGGTCGCGATCCCCAGCTCCGTCAGGTGCTCCGCCACCGCGTCCGGCGTCCGCAGCGCGTTGTTCGTGACGTACGCGAGGTGCATACCGCCGTCGCGCGCGGTGCCCAGCGACTCGACGGCGTGCGCGATGGCGTGCCCGCCCGCGTAGACCACCCCGTCGAGGTCGAGGAGAGCCGTGTCGTACACCTCACTGAGCGCCCGTTCGCTGCCGTCCGGGCGCGTCCTGACACGGCCTTCTGCATTCCCGCTCGCGGCCTGGCTCATTACGCATCGCTCCTCGCTCGATCCCACTCCCCCGATCATCGCTTATGCCACTGACACACATACGATGCCCTAATGAACACAGCGGGTCACAACGACGTCACCGGCCTCGATCTGATCCCGTTCCGGGGTGTGCGCTACGTCCCCGAACGGGTCGGCAGTCTCGCCGCGGTGACCTCACCGCCGTACGACGTGGTCGTACGGCCGGACGGCCTGCTCCACCTGGAATCCGCCGACCCGCACAACATCGTCCGGCTGATCCTCCCGCAGGCCTCCGGTCCGGAAGCACGCAACCAGCAGGCCGCCGACACCCTCCACACCTGGCTCGCCGAGGGCGTCCTCGCCCCCGACAGTGAGCCCAGCCTGTACGTGTACGAACAGCGGGACAGCGAGATCCTGCAGCGCGGCATCATCGGCGCACTGCGCCTCTCGGAGGCCGCGGACGGCGTCGTCCTCCCCCACGAGGGCGTCATGACGCACGTCGTCGAGGACCGCGCCGCCCTCATGCGGGCGACGTCCGCGAATCTGGAGCCGCTCCTGCTCACGTACCGCAGCGACGACCTCGACAGCGAGACGGAACCCGACGGCGCGACGGCCGCGGTCGAACGCACCGCCCGCCGCGAGCCCCTCATCTCGACGACCACGGAGGACGGCTTCCACCACCGTCTGTGGGCGGTCACGGAGCCGGCGGAGATCGCCGAGATCCAGTCGGACCTCGCCCGCCACCAGGCCCTGATCGCGGACGGCCACCACCGCTGGGCGACCAACCTGCGCCTGCGCGCCGAGCATCCTTCACCGAGCGCCTGGGACTACGGCCTGGTCCTCCTCGTCGACACGGCCCGCTACCCGCTCCGCGTCCGCGCCATCCACCGCTACCTCCACCGGCTGCCGGTCTCCGACGCCCTCGCCGCCCTCGGGGACTCCTTCCGCATACGGACCGTGGAGGGGCCGCTCGACCGCGCCCTCGAAGCGCTGGCCGAGGCGGCGGCCAAGGGCAACGCCTTCGTGCTCGCCGGCGACGGCGCCTTCCACCTCGTCGACCATCCGTCCCCGGAGCTCCTCGCCCGTACGGTCCCGAACGACCACCCGGCGGCCTGGCGCACCCTCGACGCGACGGTCCTGCACGCCACGCTCCTCGACCACGTGTGGCAGATTCCGGACACCCCGGACCATATCGCGTACATCCACGACACCGCGGCGACGGTCGAGAAGGCGGAGCGCGACGGCGGCACGGCGATCCTCATGCATCCGGTACGCGAGGAGGTCGTCCGCGACCTGGCCCGGCAGGGCGTCACGATGCCCCGCAAGTCGACGTCGTTCGGCCCGAAGCCGGCGACGGGCCTGGTACTCCGGGACCTCACTTTCTGACGGACACGACGGACACGCAGAAAGGGCGGGCCCCCCGGAGGGGAGCCCGCCCTTTCATCGTTCTACGCCGGCGCGTCAGTCCTTGTCGCGGTCACGCCCGTCGACATCGTGATCAACACCCGCATCGGCATCGGCATCGGCATCGGCATCGGCATCGGCATCAGCGTCGACCTCATCGACCTCATCAATGTCATCGACGTCGCCGTCGAGGTCGACGAACTCGACCCCGTCCAGCTCGGCGAGCCGGTCCGACGCGTCGGTGCTGCCGTCCTTGTCGGACTCGATGACCTTCGCGAACCACTCGCGCGCCTCGTCCTCGCGTCCGGCCGCGAGCAGCGCGTCGGCGTAGGCGTACCGCAGGCGGGCCGTCCAGGGCTGCACGGAGTTCGAGGCCAGCTCGGGGCTCTGCAGGGTGACGATGGCGGCGTCGATCTGGTCCAGGTCGCGGCGCGCCCCGGCGGCCACGAGCCGCATCTCGACCTGTCCGGCCTTGTCGAGCTTGTGCACCTCGGGGGCGCCGGCCATCTCCAGGGCCTTCTCGGGCCTGCCGAGCCCGCGCTCGCAGTCGGCCATGACGGGCCACAGCTCGACGCTGCCGGTCATGCGCCGCGCGGCACGGAACTCCGCGAGCGCCTCGCTGTACTTCTGGTTGGCGTACGCGGCGAAGCCGGCGGCCTCACGCACGGCGGCGACCCTGGAGGCCAGCCGCAGGGCGATCCGCGAGTAGGCGTACGCCTGCTCGGGCTCCTCGTCGATGAGCTTGGCGACCATCACCAGGTTCTTGGCGACGTCCTCAGCGAGCCCCTTGGGAAGGCTCTGCAGCTCCTGCTGTACGTCCTTGTCGATCTCGTAGCCCGTGACGTCCTCGGGGATCGGCAGCCGCCTGATGGGCTCGCGGTCACGGTCGTCACGCCCGCCGCGGTACCCACCGCGGTCGCCGTCACGCCGGTCGTCCCGCCCACGGAACCCGCCGCCACCGGGCCGCCCGCCGCGGTCGTCACGCCGCGGCCCGCGCCCGCGGTCGTCGCGACCCCGGTCGTCACGCCCGCGGTAGCCACCACCACTGCCACGGTTGTCGTCACGCCGGAAGCCACCGCGGTCGTTGTCACGCCGGTCATCCCGACGATCGTCACGGCGGTCATCCCGACGGAACGCAGGCCGGTCCCCATCACGCCGGTCGTCACGCCGGAACCCGCCACGGTCGTTGTCACGGCTGTCATCACGCCGGAACGCAGGCCGATCACCATCACGCCGGTCATCACGACGGAACCCACCGCGGTCGCCGTCACGCCGGTCATCGCGACGAGGCCCACCGGACCGGTCGTCACGACGGAACCCACCGCGATCGCCACCGGCCCGGTCGTCACGCCCGCGGTAGCCACCACCGCCGCCACCGCCGCCACGGTTGTCATCACGCCGGAAGCCACCGCGGTCGTTGTCACGCCGGTCATCCCGACGGAACCCGCCACGGTCGTTGTCACGGCTATCGTCCCGCCGGAACGCAGGCCGATCACCATCACGCCGGTCATCGCGCCGGAAGCCACCACGGTTGTCATCACGCCGGTCATCGCGACGAGGCCCACCGGACCGGTCGTCACGACGGAACGGGGGACGTCCACCACGGTCACCGTCGCGACGGTCGTCACGGCGGTCGTCGCGGCCTCGGTAGCCACCGCCACCGCCACCGCCACCGCCACGGTTGTCGTCGCGCCGGTCGTCACGTCGGAAGCCGCCGCGGTCACCACCGCGGTCACCGCGGTCGTTGTCCCGTCGGGGAGCCGCTCCGCGATAGCCGCCCCGGTCACCACTGTCCCGGCGGCGCTGGTCGCGCTCGGGTCGCTCGTCGGGAGAGTTGGGGGACATGGGTGACTCCTAGTCTTCGGTACCGCAGTCATTCTCGCGCAGCCGGGGTGCCGGCGCGCTTCGACAAAAACAAAAGGACCCCTGGTCCCAGCGTGAACGCTGGGACCAGGGGTCCTCCAAAGATTGTTCGGCGGCGTCCTACTCTCCCACAGGGTCCCCCCTGCAGTACCATCGGCGCTTTGAGGCTTAGCTTCCGGGTTCGAAATGTAACCGGGCGTTTCCCTCACGCTATGACCACCGAAACCCTATGAAATATCCTGCGGATTCGCAGGATCTCAAACAGGGCAGCGAACAAGCACACTCTTCAATTAAATAGTGACGCTGTTCAGCCGACACAACTGTTCGTTGTTTCAGAACCAACACAGTGGACGCGAGCAACTGAGGACAAGCCCTCGGCCTATTAGTACCAGTCACCTCCACCCGTTACCGGGCTTCCAGATCT
>NZ_JBWKJS010000006.1:273470-667277 GCF_056432085.1 Streptomyces sp. NPDC045678 | reverse complement strand
ATCTCCGCCCTGCGCTTCTGGCTCGACCTCGGCATCGACGGTTTCCGCCTCGACGCCGTCCCCTACCTCTTCGCCGAAGAGGGCACCAACTGCGAGAACCTCCCCCGCTCCCACGCCTTCCTGCAACGCGTCCGCGCCGAGATCGACGCGCACTATCCGGACACCGTTCTTCTTGCCGAGGCCAATCAGTGGCCCGAGGACGTCGTCGACTACTTCGGCGACTTCGAAAAGGGCGGCGACGAATGCCACATGGCATTCCACTTCCCCGTCATGCCCCGCATCTTCATGGCCGTACGCCGTGAATCCCGCTACCCCGTATCCGAAATCCTCGCCAAGACCCCCGCCATTCCCTCGGGCTGCCAGTGGGGCATCTTCCTGCGCAACCACGACGAACTGACCTTGGAGATGGTCACCGACGAAGAACGCGACTACATGTACGCGGAGTACGCCAAGGACCCGCGCATGCGCGCCAACATCGGCATCCGCCGGCGGCTCGCCCCGCTCCTGGACAACGACCGCAACCAGATCGAGCTCTTCACCGCACTCCTGCTCTCGCTGCCCGGCTCGCCGATCCTCTACTACGGCGACGAGATCGGCATGGGCGACAACATCTGGCTCGGCGACCGCGACGCGGTACGCACCCCCATGCAGTGGACCCCGGACCGCAACGCGGGCTTCTCGTCCTCCGATCCCGGGCGGCTCTACCTGCCCACCATCATGGACCCGGTCTACGGCTACCAGGTCACCAACGTCGAAGCCTCCATGTCCTCACCGTCCTCCCTGCTCCACTGGACGCGCCGCATGATCGAGATCCGCAAGCAGAACCCGGCGTTCGGACTCGGCTCGTACACCGAACTCCCGTCGTCCAACCCGGCGGTGCTCGCCTTCCTGCGAGAGGCGCCGTCGAGCGAGACCGACGAGGACGAGGGCGACGATCTGGTGCTGTGCGTGCACAACTTCTCGCGCTTCGCCCAGCCCACCGAACTGGATCTCCAGACCTTCGCGGGACGCCATCCCGTCGAGCTCATCGGCGGGGTGCGCTTTCCGGCCATCGGTGAGCTCCCGTACCTCCTGACACTCGCGGGACACGGGTTCTACTGGTTCCGGTTGCGCAAGGAACCGGCGTAGGCTCCGGCAGCGCGACGCCTCGCGGGGCGGTTTCCACTGCCCCGCCCTGGGCACTCCTACGCAACGACCGGCACCCCCATCCGCACCACCGGCACTCCCGCACCTGCCTCGTCCGCGACGCGGAAAGGACGCGACGCCATGTCGGAAGCCGCCATCCGCCCCGGTGCGCACGCCTCGGCGCTGCTCGCCTCGCTCGACCCGCTGCTGCGCGCATGGCTGCCCCGGCAGCGGTGGTTCGCCGGGAAGGGCCGTCCCATCACCTCCCTGGAGGCTGTGGCGGCGACCGAGCTCCTGCCGCGCAGCTCACCCTGCGGCCTGCTCCATCTCCTCCTGCGGGTCCGCCAGCCGATGGCGCCCCCACAGGGCGCCGGGCTCGACGGGCCGCTCGCCGAACGCCCCACCGACTGCTACCAGTTGCTGCTCGGCGTGCGCCGCACGCTCCCTCCGCATCTGGCCCCCGCGATGATCGGGCACGCCACCGAGGGCCCCCTCACCGGCCACACCGTGTACGACGCGCTGCACGACCCGCGGCTCACCGGACTCCTCCTGGAACGGCTGCGCATACCCGGACGGCACGGAGTCCTCCGCTTCGAGCGCGACATGGGCGTCGAGATCCCCTCGGGCCTCGCCCCGCGCCCGCTCACCTCCGAACAGTCCAACACCTCGCTCGTCTACGGCGATACGTTCATCCTCAAGCTGTTCCGCCGGGTCGTGCCCGGCCTCAACCCCGACCTCGAACTGCCGCTGCGGCTCGCCGCGGAGGGCTGCCCACGGGTGCCCGCGCCCGCCGCGTGGTTCCTCGCCGACCTGGAGACGGGCTCGTCCGCGCCCGAGGAGAGCTGCGGCCTCGGGGTGCTCCAGCCGTATCTGGCCGGGGCCGACGACGGCTGGGAGCTAGCCCTGCGGATGCGCGACAAGGGCGAGTCCTTCACCGGCGAGGCACGGGCACTCGGCCGCGCCACCGCCGAGGTCCACGCGGCCCTCGCCGCCGCGCTGCCGACCGTCACGCTGGGCCGGGCCCAGGTGGAGCTGGTCGCCGACGCCATGGCGGAGCGCCTCACCGCGGCGGCACAGGCCGTCCCCGCGCTGCGGCCCTACGCGCCCGGGCTGCTCACCGCCTTCGAGGCGCTCGCCGACCTCGGCGGTGAGGGGCAGGCGTGGACGGCCCAGCGCGTCCACGGCGACCTGCACCTCGGGCAGTGCCTGCGCTCCCCGGACGGCGAGTGGTCGCTCATAGACTTCGAGGGCGAACCCGCGCGGCCGCTCGCCGAGCGCCGCCTCCCCCAGCCGCCGGCCCGCGACGTGGCGGGCATGCTGCGCTCCTTCGACTACGCCGCGTCCCACGGCACCTGGTCGCCCGGCTGGGCCGAGGAGTGCCGGGCCGCCTACTGCGCGGGGTACGCGGAGGTGGCGGGCCGCGACCCGCGCACGGACCCCGTGCTGCTGCGCGCCCACGAGACCGACAAGGCGGTCTACGAAGTCCTGTACGAGGCACGCCACCGCCCCGACTGGCTGCCGGTCCCGCTGGCCGCGGTCCGCCGCCTCGCCGAGGACGGCCCCGCCGACGAAGCCCACTGACCACTCCTCCTGAGGAGGCCTCTCCCGTGTCCCCGCGCCCCCGCAAACCGTCCGACGAAACCGCCGCCCCCACCCCACCGGCCACCCCGGCCCCGAAGCGTGCGAGGACCGGGAAGACCCCGAAGGCGGCGAAGCCCGCGAAGACCACCAGGAGCGCGAAGAAGCCCCCGGCGACGGCCCCGGCACCCACCACCGGGCCCCCCGTCACCGAGGCCGCCGGCCTCACCGAGTTCACTGAACCCGCCGTCACCGACTCCCCCGTCTCCGAAGGCGACCGCGCCCGGCTCCTGAGCGGCACCCACCACGACCCGCACGGCGTCCTCGGTGCGCACTCCGTGCCCGGTGGCACCGCCTTCCGCGCGCTGCGCCCCTACGCGAAGGCGGTCGCCGTCGTCACCGACGGGCTCCGCGCCGAGCTGCGCGACGACGGCGACGGCTTCTTCTCCGCCGTGCTGCCGCTGCGGGCCGTGCCCGAGGACTACCGGCTCCACGTCACGTACGAGGACACGGAGCTGGAGATCCACGACGCGTACTCCTTCCTGCCCTCGCTCGGCGAGTTCGACCTGCATCTGATCGGCGAGGGGCGGCACGAGCGGCTGTGGGAGGCGCTCGGCGCGCGGCTCATGACGCATCAGGGCGCCACCGGGACGCGGTTCACGGTGTGGGCGCCGAACGCCCGCGGGGTGCGGGTCGTCGGCGGCTTCAACTTCTGGGACGGCGTCGGGTTCCCGATGCGTTCGCTCGGCGGCAGCGGCGTGTGGGAGCTGTTCGTGCCGTCCGTCGGCGAGGGCGAGCTGTACAAGTTCGAGATCACCCGGTCCGACGGCTCCACGACCCAGCGCGCCGACCCGCTGGCGCGCCGCACGGAGGCGCCGCCCGCGAACTCCTCGGTGGTGCACGAGTCGCGCCACGAGTGGCACGACCAGGAGTGGCTGGCCAGGCGGGCAGAGGTGCCCGTCCATGAGGCGCCCTTCTCGGTGTACGAGGTCCATCTGGCCTCCTGGCGGCCGGGCCTGACGTACCGTCAGCTCGCCGAGCAGCTGCCCGCGTACGTCACCGACCTCGGGTTCACACACGTCGAGCTGATGCCCGTCGCCGAGCACCCGTTCGGCGGGTCCTGGGGCTATCAGGTGACCGGCTTCTACGCGCCGACCGCGCGCCTCGGCACGCCTGACGACTTCAAGTTCCTCGTCGACGCGCTGCACCGGGCGGGGATCGGCGTCCTGATGGACTGGGTGCCCGCGCACTTCCCGCGCGACGACTGGGCGCTCGCCGAGTTCGACGGCCGCCCGCTGTACGAGCACGAGGACCCGGCCCGCTCCGCGCACCCCGACTGGGGGACGCTGGAGTTCGACTACGGCCGCAAGGAGGTACGCAACTTCCTCGTCGCCAACGCCAGTTACTGGTGCGAGGAGTTCCACATCGACGGTCTGCGCGTCGACGCCGTGGCCTCCATGCTCTACCTCGACTACTCGCGCGAGGACGGCCAGTGGACGCCGAACGCGCACGGCGGGCGCGAGAACCTCGACGCCGTCGCCTTCCTCCAGGAGATGAACGCCACCGTCTACCGCCGCTCCCCCGGCGTCGTCACCATCGCCGAGGAGTCCACGGCCTGGGACGGCGTCACCCGGGCCACGCACCACCAGGGACCCGGCGGCTTCGGCGGCCTCGGCTTCGGGCTGAAGTGGAACATGGGCTGGATGCACGACTCCCTCGGCTACGTCTCCAAGGAGCCGGTGCACCGCAAGTACCACCACAACGAGATGACGTTCTCGATGGTGTACGCGTACAGCGAGAACTACGTCCTGCCGATCTCGCACGACGAAGTCGTCCACGGCAAGCGGTCGCTGGTGTCGAAGATGCCGGGCGACTGGTGGCAGCAGCGGGCCACGCAGCGCGCGTACCTCGGCTTCATGTGGGCCCACCCCGGCAAGCAGCTCCTCTTCATGGGGCAGGAGTTCGCGCAGGGCGCCGAGTGGTCGGAGAGCCACGGCCCGGACTGGTGGCTGCTCGACCCGGCGTACGGCGCGGAGCCCGACCACCGCGGCATGCGGGACCTGGTCCGCGAGCTGAACACGGTCTACCGGCGCGAGGGCGCCCTGTGGCAGCGCGACACGGACCCCGGCGGCTTCGCCTGGGTGGAGGGCGACGCGGCCGAGGACAACGTCTTCGCGTTCCTCCGGTACCCCGCCGAGAACGGCACGGGGTCCGACGGCCGGCCGCTGCTCGCCGTCTCCAACTTCTCACCGGTCGTCCGGCACGGCTACGGCCTGGGCGTGCCGGACGAGTTCGCCGCGTGGCAGGAGGTGCTGAACACGGACGAGGCCCGCTTCGGCGGCGGGGACGTCACCAACCCCGACCCGCTGAAGCCCGCCCCGACCCCGTCCCACGGCCGTCCCGTGTCCCTGCACCTGACCCTGCCGCCGCTGGCTACGGTGTGGCTTCGACCTGCTTGAGCGCGACGGGCAGGTCCTGCGTGTACAGGACGCCGAGGCGCTGCGTGGCCCGGGTCAGGGCCACGTACAGGTCGCTCGTCCCGTACCGCGCGGGCTCCACGACCAGGACCGTGTCGAACTCCAGGCCCTTCGCCTGACGCGGGTCGATCAGGACGACCGGCCGCGTCAGGTCCGGGGCCCGCCCGGCCGTCACCCCGGGCAGCCGTGCGGCGAGCTCCGGGTGGAGCTCGCGGGGCGCGATCACCGCGAGGCGGCCCTCGTCCCGGGCCTCGGCGGCGACCGCGTCGGCCACGGAGGCGGCGAGGTCGCCGGTGCGGCGCGCCCAGGGCCGTACCCCCGTGGACCGCACCGAGCTCGGAGGCATGAAGTCGGGCCGCTCCGCGCGCGGCACCTCCGCCGCCACGTCCATGATCTCCACGGGCGTGCGGTAGTTCACGCCGAGCCGGGTGTACTCCCAGCGGTCCTCGACGTACGGGGCGAGGATGCTGTCCCAGGAGCCGCAGCCGCCCGCCTCCGCGGTCTGCGCCGGGTCGCCGACGAGCGTCATGGAGCGGGTCGGGCAGCGCCGCATGAGCAGCCGCCAGGCCATCGCGGAGAGCTCCTGCGCCTCGTCGACGATGATGTGCCCGAACGCCCAGGTGCGGTCGGCGGCCGCGCGCTCGGCGGCGCTGCGGTGGTCGGCCTCCTCCTGGCGTTCGGCCATGCGCTCCGCGTCGATGATGTTGTGCGCGAGCAGGACCTCGGCGTCGTCCTCGTCCTTGTCCTCGAACTCGTACGTCCGTGAGGCCCGCGACACGTCGAGCACGCCCTGCGCGTAGGCGATCTGCTTCTCGCGCTCCGCCTCGGCGGCGGCCCGCGCGGCGCTGTCGTCGTGGCCGAGCAGTTCAGCGGCCTCGTCGAGGAGCGGGACGTCGGCGGCGGTCCAGGGCGCGTCGTACGGCCTGCGGACGGCGTCCGCGTCCCGCTCGGAGAGGCCCGTCGGGTCCTCAAGGAATTCCGCGAGGAAGCGCTGCGGGGTGAGCGTGGGCCACAGCTCCTCGATGGCAGCGTGCACCTCCGCGCTGGCCGCGACGCCCTTGCCGAGCTGGGCGATGTCGTCGGGGCCCAGGAAGTTCGGGCCGCCGTACGGGTCGTGGCCGATGCGCTCGGCGAGCTGGGCGGTCAGCTCGTCGATGACGCGGAAGGCGAAGTGCGGCCGTCCGAGGTTGTGCGGCACGTCCGCGGCGCGGGCCGCCTCGCGCGCCTGGTCGGCGATCGTCCAGTCCAGGATGAGGTCGCCGTCGTCGTGCTCGATGACGATCGGCTCGCCCGGCTCCGGGGTGCGCTGCCGGTCGCGCACGGCCGCGGCGAGGACGTCCGCCATCTCCGCGCGGCCCTTGACCTCGGCGGCCTCGGGGCTTTCGGTGCCGGTCGCCGTCACGCCGGGGAAGAGCTCGCCGACCGTCGAGAGCAGCACGCCGGTCTCGCCGAGTGCGGGAAGGACCTCGCCGATGTAGCCGAGGAACGCCGGGTTGGGGCCGACGATCAGGACGGCGCGCTTGGCGAGCAGCTCGCGGTGGGCGTAGAGGAGGAACGCGGCCCGGTGCAGCGCCACGACCGTCTTGCCGGTGCCGGGGCCGCCCTCGACGACGAGGACGCCGCGGTGCGGGGCGCGGATGATGCGGTCCTGCTCGGCCTGGATGGTCTGCACGATGTCGTGCATGCGGCCGGTGCGGGCCGAGTCGAGGGCGGCGAGCAGCACCTCGTCGGCGTCGGCGCCCTCGTGGCCGGTGCGGGTCGTGTCGCTCAGGTCGAGGAGCTCGTCGTGCAGGGCGGTGACCTCGCGGCCCTGGGTGGTGATGTGCCGGCGCCTGCGCAGGCCCATCGGGGTGTGCCCCGTCGCGAGATAGAAGGGGCGCGCGACATCGGCACGCCAGTCGATCACGAGCGGGGTGCGTTCGGTGTCGGACGCGCGGATTCCGATGCGTCCGATGTGGTGATCACGGCCGTCGCGGAATTCGAGCCTTCCGAAGCACAGACCGTTCTCCCCCGCGTCGAAGGCGGCGAGCAGCCCGGACCGCTCCGCGACCAGGACGTCCCGCTCAAGGCGCGCCTGGAGACCGTTGCCGACCTGCGACAACGATGCCTGCATGGCGGACTCGGCCTCCTCGCGCAGCGCGTCCAGGCGCGCGTACAGCCCGGAGACGAATTGCTGCTCTTCACGCAATTCCTCGGTTGACAATTCAGCCCCTCGCCAGTTACAGTGCTCTTATTGAACTTCTCGCGACACGCCCCGCTTGGAAATCAAGACAGACGGGCAGAGATTCGCGAAAGAATCCAATATACGCAGAGAAATCCCCCGGACGTCAATTCGCCCGGGGGATTTCTTTTGGGGCCGCGGTCCGGCCCGCCGCCTCAGAGCACGTCGGCCAGCTCCGTGAGCAGCTTCCGCTTGGCCCGCGCGCCCACCATCTGCTTCACGGGCTCACCATCCCGGAACACGATCATGGTCGGCGCCGACAGCACCTTGTAGGCGATCGCGGTCTCCGGGCTGCGGTCCACGTCCAGCTGCACGATCTTCAGGCGCTCCGCCTCCTCGCGCGCCAGCTCACTGAGCACCGGCGCCAGTTGCCGGCACGGCCCGCACCAGTCCGCCGTGAACTCGACCAGCACGGGGCGGTCCGCCTCCCGCAGCACCTCCCCCTCGAAATCCGCGTCCGTCACCTCGGCCACGCCTGCTGCCTTCATGTGCCACTCTCCTCATCCCGTGAGTTCGCACCGCGGCTCCGGGCCGCCCGGGAGGGCGGCCTCGGCGCGCGCGAGCTGCGCCCCGACCTGATCGCGCACCGCTCTCAACTCGCCGATCAGCGCGTCGAGTTCGGTGAGCTTGCGGCGGTACACGGCGAGCGACGCGGGGCACGAGTCGCCCTCCGGATGGCCGGAGCGCAGACACTCCACGAAGGGCCTGGTCTCCTCCAGGTCGAACCCGAAGTCCTGGAGGGTCCTGATCTGCTCCAGGAGCCGCACGTCGTCCTCGTCGTACGTGCGGTAGCCGTTGCCGGACCGCCGTGCGGGGAGCAGCCCCCGGGACTCGTAGTAGCGCAGCGTCCG
Source organism: Streptomyces sp. NPDC045678 (assembly GCF_056432085.1). Classification (NCBI taxonomy): domain Bacteria; kingdom Bacillati; phylum Actinomycetota; class Actinomycetes; order Kitasatosporales; family Streptomycetaceae; genus Streptomyces; species Streptomyces sp. NPDC045678. The sequence continues at coordinate 659,025 of NZ_JBWKJS010000006.1, read as the reverse complement.
CGTGGTCGTCCCCGCGCGCGCCGCGAGCTCGCCGATTCGCATACCCAGACGGTAATCCTTGACGTGGGCGTCAAGGCCAGGGCATCTCGTCAGGGCTGGGGGGCTGACGAAGCGAGCGCGGCCCGCAGCCAGTTGTCGGCGCTGCCCGGTGTCGGTGGCAGGGGCTCGGCGGGCGGGGTCATCACCTCGGCCGCCAGCTGCCAGTAGCGGTCGATGCGGGGTTCCGCAGCGAGCATCCGGTGCAGGGCGCGGCGGAAGTCCGGGGTGTCGCGGCGGTTGAGTGAGGCGGCGTGGACGGCGACGAAGCAGTCCAGGGCCTCGCCCTCGTGCGGGACGCGGCCCGCCCGCACGTCCGGCGCGGCCAGCTCGAAGGCCTCGGGCAGTCCTTCGTAGAGCACGGCGGGGCGGTACCCCTTGCCGGTCGAGTGCACTTCGGGTTGTCCATAGTCCGTTCCCGCGCGCGGCCCCGAGACGAAGCAGGGGTCGGTGACGAAGTCCTGCAGCCGGGCGAAGGCGAGGACCTGGGCGGGGGCCGGGTCGTCGGGCGGTACCGGTACGGCCCGCTCGACGACGGCCGAGACGACCCGGGACGGCAGCCGCGCGGGCAGCCAGCACCGCCAGAACCGGGCGAGCGCGGCCGTCCCGGGCGGCGTGGACACGGCTCCCACCAACCGCAGCCGTTCGGCGCGCTCCTGGGGCGTGCAGTCGGTGAGGAGCCGCAGCGCCGCCTCGCGCCAGCGCAGCGCGGCGAGCCGCGAGCCAACCTCCTTCAACTGCCCCGCGATGACGTCCTCCAGCTCGTCGTCCCGGTCCAGGACGCGGCTCACGTCGGGGACGGGGAGGTCGAGGGTGCGCAGGGAGCGGATGAGGCGGAGCCGGTCGAGCGCGTCGGGGCCGTAGCGGCGGTGGCCGCCTCCGCTGCGGGTGGCTTCGGGGAGCAGGCCGCGGTCGGAGTAGAAGCGGACGGTCTTGACGGAGACGCCGGCTCGTTCGGCGAGCTGTCCGATGCTCCACAGGTCGCCGGGCGGTCCGGGGAGTCCGGGGGTTCCGGGCGGCTGTTCGTTCTCGGCGGGCGACACGACTTGAACCTCCCTCAGGGGGAGTTCCTACGGTACCGGCGGGCGCGGGGCGGTCCCGCGCCCGTCCGACCGTACGAGGAGGAACCATGACCGCGACGTTCGTGCTGGTGTCGGGCGGTTACACGGGTGGCTGGCTCTGGCGGGACGTGGCCGCGGGGCTGCGAGCGGCGGGGGCGGAGGTACATCCGGCGACGCTCACGGGGCTCGGCGACCGTCGCCATCTGGCGGGTCCCGAGGTCGACCTCGACACCCACATCGAGGACCTCACCCAGCTGATCGACCACATCGACGCGCCCGAGGTGGTCCTCGTGGGCTACTGCTACGGCATCTATCCGTCCGTGGGCGCCGCCGACCGCCGCGCGGACCGCATCGCGCGGCTGGTGTACCTGGACTCCCCCCTGCCGCAGGACGGCTACTCCATGATCGACCAGGTGCGCGAGCAGATGCCGGACAGGCCGGCCCGCGACCGGACCCTGAGCCAACAGGAGCGGGCGGAGGACGGCTGGCGGATCCCGGCGCCGTCGTTGGAGGAGTGGCGGGCGCACGGGAACCTGGCGGGCGTGTCCGACGAAGCGCTGGACCGGCTCGCGCGCCTGGCATCACCCGCACCGGCGGGCCCGTACGCCCAGAAGCTCCGGATCTCGGAGGCAGTAGCGGCCCTACCGACGACCGGCGTCTTCTGCACCACAGGCGGCACGATGGACATCGCGTCGTTGGAGGCCCTGGTGGCGTCGGGCCTGCCGCTCGTCCAGCACCTGGCCGACCCGCGCGCCACGTTCTTCGACATGGCGACGGGCCACTGGCCGATGCTCTCCACCCCCGGGGATTTGACCGACGTACTGCTGCGCGCCGCGGCGGGCGAGGGCCACCGCCTGAGGACCGCGGGGTCCGCCGGGTCCGCCGGGTCCGCCGCCTAGGCAGACGTACCCGTACCGCGCCGGCGCCGGTGGTATCCGTACGCCAGGGCGAGGATCAGCGGCCCCCACAGCGCCATCAGGCCGCTGGTCACGGCGGCCAGGAGCCGCCACCACCCGTTGGCGTACGGGACGTCGGAGAACCCGGCGAGGTGGAAGGTGCAGAGCACCCAGTCGACCAGCAGCGCGGTGAAGAGCAGCCCCAGCAGGGTGGCGGGCACGGTCACCGCGTACGGCGGTATACGCCTGCCGCCGAGGCCGGGCACCCGGCGCGACACCACCTCGCCCCACGGCCGCACCAGCCCACGGCAGAGCAGCGCGCACGCCTCGGACAGCAGGCTGAGCGTGACGACGTACGACACGTTGGCCCACCGGGACCACGACATCGGGGCGACGTCCGCCCCCATGAGGTGGTCGAATCCGATGGGCAGCCGCCACAGGCACACGGGCAGGGCGAGGAGGGGAAGCAGCCGGGCGACGCGCTCCGCCCAGGGAGGCACGGGTCGCGCCGGAGTAGTGGTGGCCGTGGTCGTCGTCTCGCTGATCGCCATGCGTCCACTCTGGTCGGCGGCGGACGCACGGGAATCACGCGCACGTGGCGATCGGCTCCCCCTCGCGGCGGAGGACGCCTCACTCCGAAGTACCCCGTTTCCGGCCTCTACACGGCGTCCCCGGCAGCCTTGTCGTAGGTCAGGAAGATCGTGCCGCTGTCGAGGAGCACGGCGTCGCTCCGCTCGTACAGCACGGGGTCGAAGGCCGTGTTCCGCGCGAACAGGGGCGTGCCCGAACCCAGCGTCAGCGGGCCGATCTTGACGACGAGCCGGTCGATCTCGCCGCGCAGCGCCCCGGCGAGCTCACCGCCGCCGCACAGCCAGATGTCCTTGCCCTCCTCCCGCTTCAGCTCCCGCACCTTCTCGACCGGGTCGGTGGCGACCAGCTCGACGCCCGGATCGGGGCTCTCGGTGAGGGTGCGGCTGAAGACGTAGTGGCGGAGGTGGGGGTAGGCGTTGGTCAGTCCGGCGTCGAGGCCGATCGCGTAGGTCCTGCGGCCTTCGAGGACCGTGTCGAAGTGGGTCCCCTCGACGGTGATGCCGAGGGCCTGCCTGGCCGGGGCGGGCAGGGTCTCGGGGTACGTCTCGACCAGGTGCTCGACGTAGTCCTGCGCGACCGGCCAGAACCCGTCGGGGCCGGTGGGGTCGGCGCCGTCGGGACCGGCGATGAACCCGTCGAGGCTGACGGCGATGAAGTAAACGAGCTTTCGCATACGGGCTCCTTGGCTGTGGCATCGGCCCACGACGTTTGTTGCACTCCAGGTGAAGTGGTCAGAACGTAGTACTTCACCTGGAGTGGTGTCAACGGTTGGGCGGGCCAGGTTCCGGTCCCGCCCAGCTACCGGGCCCCTTCGGCAACCCTGGCGCGTACGGTCTTGCCGACTCCCGTACGCGGAAACCACTCGAACTCCACGGTGAGTTGCCGCACCACGAGCAGGCCGCGCCCGCCTTCTCCCTCGTCGAGGGCCCCGTCGGCGCCCCCGTCGAAACCCGGGAACACGGGCACCGGGTCCGAGACGTCGACGACGAGTCCCGCCGCCCCCTCCTCGACGGCAAGGCGCAGCCACACGTGGTGACCGGGGATCCTGCCGTGGCGCACGGCGTTGGCGAGCAGTTCGGAGACGACGAGGACGGCGTCGTCGATGTCGCCGGTCCACTCCCAGGTCGTGAGCCGACGGCGGACGTGCCGGCGGGCGAGGCGGACGGTAGCGAGGGCCATGGGATAGCCCATGACCCAGTCACGGGCGGGGGGAGCCTTGAGGTCGGGCACGAGCGGAACCCTTGTTCGGCGGCGCGGGGTGAGCCCCGGCCGGTACGAGTGTTGCCCAACCACCGTGGCGAGACCGCGTTCCAGAGCACAATCGAAACTCCCCTGAAATTTCAGGGGAGACACAAGTGGACTATGCCGGAATGTGCACAAACGGCTGTGCGCGCCGCACACGAGGTGCCACACTCGGCGAACGGCACCAAACGAAGCGCACAAGGACCCACAGGCGGTGCACATGGCAGCCAAACGCGGCCGGACGGGCCAGCGGCTGGAACTCGGCCTTCAACTGCGCCAGTTGCGGGAGAACTGCGGCCTCGGTGACCGGGGCGGGGGCTTCACCAGAAAGCAGGCCATCCAGGGGACACGACTCTCCGAGGCCGCACTGCTCCGCATCGAGAACGGGGCCCTGAACTTTCGCAACGTGGGCGACCTGCGGAAGCTGCTGGGCAGGTACGGGGTCACTGACGAGGACGTCATTGAGTCATTCATCGGCCTCAACCGCGAGTCGGCACACCAGGATTGGCTGACGCAGTACCGCGGCCTCATGCCCGCGGGCATGCCCGGCTTCGTGGGTCTGGAGCCCGAGGCGCGCAGCATGCGGGCCTATCACCCCACGCTGGTGTACGGCCTCCTGCAGACCGAGGGGTACGCACGCGCCATCCACGAGGTGCAGAAACCGGTCGAGGAGACCACGTCGGAGCTCATCCGCAACAGCGTGGCGCTGCGGATGAAGCGTCAGGAGGTGCTCACCCGCGAGAACCCGGTCAAGCTTCGTGTCATCCTCGGAGAAGCCGCCCTGCGCTACCCCGTCGGGGGCGACGAGATCATGCGCGAACAGTTCGAGAAACTCGCGAGGTTGTCGGCGTGGGACCATGTCTCCATCCAGGTGCTGCCGTTCCGTCGCGGCTACCGTTCCGCCAACGACTTCGCGATCCTGGATCTCGGCGATCATCTGCCGCCCCGCGTCCAGATCGACAGCGCCTGGGGATCGACGCACACGTCGGACAAGCGCCGCGAAGTCGACCGGTTCGTGCGCCGGTTCGACGCCATGGCGGCTTCGGCCCTGCCGCCCGAGGACACGCCTGATTTCCTGAACCGACTGGAACGAGAGCTGTAGACCATGAACGCTCACCACGCAGCCCCTGAACTTGCCCCGGAACACGCCTGGTACAAGTCGTCGTACAGCGACGGCACCGGCCAGAACTGCCTAGAGGTCGCCCACCCGACGGAAACCCCCGGCATAGCCGTACGAGACTCCAAGAACCCCCACGGCCCCGCCCTGCTCCTCCACCCGTCGTCCTGGTCCGCATTCGTGGCCCACGCGAGCCGCACGGGCACGCCGAACGGCCGCTAGCGGGGACGCGACGACGCCCCCGACGCCGCCATCGCCGGCGCCGGGGGCGTCGCTACCGCTGAAACCCTCGCGCGGTTACCGCTGAGGCTCCCGCTCCCGTACGCCCTCGTCCGCGTCGGCGCCCTCCGGAGCCGCCGTACCCGAGGCGGACTTCCTCGGCAGCAGCACCGCCACGAGGACCGTGCCGACGCCGAGGATCGCCGCGCCGACGAGGCTCGTGTGCGCCACCGCGTCGGAGAACGCGGAGCCGACCGAGTCCGCCATCTTGTGGGCGCCCTGCGCGAGCTGCTCGGCCTGGCCCTTCAGCTGGGCGGCCTGCTCCGGCGAGGTCGCCTTCGCGGCCTGCCCCGCGACCTCGTGCGCCTTGTCGCCGATGCCCTGCGCCACCGCGTAACCCGCGCCGACGGAGTCCTGCGCGGTCTCCAGCGTGCCGTCGGGCAGCTTCGTGCCGGAGGCGGCCGCCGCGTCACCGAGCTTCGAGGAGTACGAGCTGGCGAGGACCGAGCCGAGGATGGCGATGCCGAGCGAGCCGCCGAGCTCGAGCGACGTGTCGTTGACCGCGCCGCCGACGCCGAGTTCGGACTCGGGGAACGCGCCCATGATCGCGTCGGTGCACGGCGAGAGGGCGAGGCCGATGGCGAGGCCCAGGATGATCAGCGGGGCGACGAAGTCCCCGTACGAGGAGGACGCGTCGACGCGCGTCAGGAGCGCGAGCGCCACCGTGCCCGCGACCATGCCCGCCGACACCGTGATCTTCATGCCGATGCGCGGGGTCAGATATCCCGTGAGCGCCGAGCCGACGAAGACCGCGCCGGCGAGCGGCAGCATGCGCACGCCCGTCTCCAGCGGGTTGTAGCCGAGGACGAACTGCAGGTGCTGCGTGAGGTAGTAGAACGCGCCGAAGACCGCGAGGAAGAAGAGCGCCACCGCGAGGTTCGAGCCCGCGAAGCGGCGGTTGAGGAAGCGGCGGACGTTCAGGATGGGGTGCGGGTGGCGGAGCTCCCAGCCGATGAAGGCCAGCAGGCCCACGCCCGCGACGACGGCCGCCGAGATCGCCTTGGCGTCCCAGCCGAAGTGCGGACCCTGGATGATCATGTAGACGAGCGCGCCGGTCCAGACGACGGAGAGCGCGCCTCCGACGTAGTCGATCCGGTTGCTGTGCCCGGCCTTGGACGGCGGCACGAGGACGAGGGCGCCGATGATGGCGACCACGGCGATCGGCACGTTGATCAGGAAGGTCGACGCCCAGCCGTGGTCCTCCAGGAGCGCGCCCGCGACGAGCGGCCCCGCCGCGATCGCGAGACCGGCCGTGGCGGTCCACAGCACGATCGCCTTGGCGCGCTCCGCGCGCGGGAAGGTCGCGGCGAGCAGCGAGAGGGTGGCGGGCATGATCATCGCCGCACCGAAGCCCATCACCGCGCGGGCCGCGATGACCCCGCCCGAGCTGTCGACGAGCGAGCCCGCGACCGATCCGGCGCCGAAGACGACGAGGCCGAGCACGAGCGCGCCGCGCCGGCTGTACTTGTCGCCGATCGCGCCGAGCAGCAGCATCAGCGCGGCGTACGGGACGGTGTAGCCGTCGATGACCCACTGGAGGTCGGAGCTGGAGAGCCCGAGGTCCTTGGTCATGTCGGGGGCGGCGACGGTCAGCGCCGTGTTCGCCATCACGATGATCAGGAGACTCAGGCAGAGCACGAGCAACGCCCACCAGCGGCGCGCGTACGGCTGCTTCATCTCCTCGACCGGTCGGTTCATGAGTAGAGCCACCGAAGCCTCACCCTTCCATGGTCCTTATACGTACTTGTCCGGTGACCTTGCACAGCACTGTGCAATTACACACGAGTGTGCAACTTACGCCACTGCACAGCAGTGTGCAAAACGGGCGGGAACTCCCGTCCTGGAACCTCCTGGACGCGCGTGCACAATGGAGCCCATGAGCCGAGCCGACGCCAACCGCCGCCGCATCCTGGAGGTGGCACTCGCCGAGCTGCTGCGCGATCCGGACGCCTCGATGGACCAGATCGCCCGCGCGGCCGGCGTCGTGCGCAGGACGGTCTACGGCCACTTCCCCAGCCGGGAGGCCCTGGTCGGCGCCCTGATCGACGGCGCGGTCGAGGCGGTCGCGGCGGCCCACGCCTCCGGACGCGCCCGCTCGGACGACCCCGCCGAGTCGCTCGCCCACTCGATGGTCGCCGTCTGGGAGATCGCCGACGGCTACCGCCTGCTCGTCGGCCTCGCGCAGCGCAGCGTCGCGATGGAGGGCATCAGACAGCGCCTCGCCCCGGTCCGCGACGAGTGCGTGAACGTCCTGCGACTCGGCCTGGACGAGGGCGCGTTCACCTCGCCCCTGCCGCCCGCCGCGCTCGCGTACGTCCACGAGCAGCAGCTCTTCGGCCTGATGGAAGCCGTCAACGACGGCCTGCTCGACCCCAAGGACGCGGGCCGCGCCGCCGCGTCGACGGCCCTCATGTCGGCGGGCGTTCCCGCGGAGCGGGCGCGGGGGATCATCGCGGCGCTGAACTGACCGCCGGACGTCCGCAGACACGGAGAAGCGCCGCCCGCGGCGTACGAGGAGGAAGCTCTCGTACGTCGCGGGCGGCGCCGGCGGCCCCCTTGGAGGAGGGGTGGGGGCCCCTTCACACGGCCGGGCCGGTGAACTACACCTTCACCGGCTCCTTGCCGTCGTCACGCGCTTCCGGCACGGCGTCCGCGCCGCGCCCGCGTCCGTCGGCCTCGACGGCGGGCGCCCCGTGCCCGTCGTCAACCAACGTACGCTCGTCGAAGGGGAGTTGTCCGGCGAGCACCGCCGTGACCCGCTCCTTGTCGACCTCCTTGGTCCAGGTGCCGATGAGGAGGGTGGCGACCGCGTTGCCCGCGAAGTTGGTGAGGGCGCGGGCCTCGCTCATGAAGCGGTCGACGCCGATGATCAGGCCGACGCCGTCGACCAGCGCGGGCTTGTGCGACTGGAGGCCACTCGCGAGGACCGCGATGCCGGAGCCGGAGACGCCCGCCGCGCCCTTGGACGCGATCATCATGAAGAGGAGCAGCGAGATCTGCTCGCCGATGCCGAGCGGCTGGTCCATGGCGTCGGCGATGAAGAGCGAGGCCATGGTCAGGTAGATCATGGTGCCGTCGAGGTTGAAGGAGTAGCCGGTCGGGACCGTGATGCCGACGACGGGACGGCTGACGCCCAGGTGCTCCATCTTCGCGATGAGCCGCGGCAGCGCGGACTCGGAGGACGACGTGGAGAGGATGAGCAGGAACTCGCGGCCCAGGTACTTGAGCAGCTTGAACAGGTTGACGCCGGTCACGAGCCGCACGAGCGTGCCGAGCACGACGACGATGAACAGCACGCAGGTGACGTAGAACCCGATCATGATCGTGGCGAGCGCCTTGAGCGCGTCGAGGCCGGTCTCGCCGATGACGGCGGCCATCGCGCCGAACGCGCCGATCGGGGCGGCCCACATGATCATGCCGAGAACGCGGAAGACCAGCTTCTGGATGTGCTCGATGCCGCGCAGCACGGGCTCGCCGGAGCGGCCCATCGCCTGCAGCGCGAAGCCCACGAGCAGCGCCACGAGGAGCGTCTGGAGCACCTCGCCCTGGGTGAAGGCGGAGACGAAGGTCTTGGGGATGATGCCGAGCACGAAGTCGACGAGGCCCTTGTCCGCCTCCTCGGCCGCCTTGTGGCCCGCGCCCTTCTCGGACTCGGTGATGTCCATGCCCGAGCCCGGGTGCAGGATGTTGCCGACGACGAGGCCGATGGCGAGCGCGACGGCGGACATCGCGATGAAATAGGCGAGCGCGAGGCCGCCGACCTTGCCGACCTTCGCGGCCTTGCGGACGGAGCCGACGCCGAGAACGATCGTGCAGAAGATGATCGGCGAGATCATCATCTTGATCAGGTCGACGAAGCCGGTGCCGACCGGCTTCAGCTCCTTGGCGAAGTCCGGCCAGATGAAGCCGACGGCGATGCCGAGCAGCACGGCGCCGATGACGGCGATGTAGAGGTAGTGCGTGCGGTCCCGCTTGGCGGCGGGCTGCGCTTGTGGGTCGGCCGTGGTGGTCACGGGGCCCTCCTTGAACGACGTCGTCGGCGTTGTGGTGCTTGTGGTGCCGGTATGCCTTGCTCCGGTGCCGCTGTCCTGCTTCGGTGCCTTCGGTACGTGCGGCTCACGTTCTCTGCGATCGGCTCACGGCCCGCGCGACCGGCACCCCGTCCCGGGTGCCCCGCTCGCGTCCCGGAGCGCGGCTCGCGTCCCGGGGATCCCGGTGACTATCTCCCGGCCTGTGAGGGCGGTCACCCTTACGTTCATTTAGTTCGCACTTATACGAGCACCTGTGCGAGGAGGCAGACTGGCCCCATGTCCAGCACCCGCCCCTCCCGTCCGCGAAGGCTCCCGCGCAGCCTGGCGGGCCAGCTCTTCGCGATGCAGATCGTGCTGGTCACGGCGGTGGTCGCCGGATGCGCCCTCTTCACGTACCTGAGCGACAAGCACCAGGCCGAGGAAGGCGCGCGCCGGCAGGCGACGGCGGCGGCTCGGGCGGTCGCAGACTCCCCTTCCGTACGGGAGGCCATCCGCGGCAGCGATCCGTCGAAGGAACTCCAGCCGTACGCGCTGCGGGTGCAGCGGGACACGGGCGTCGACTTCGTGACGATCATGGACCCGCGCGGCATCCGCTGGACGCACCCCGACGAGCGCCGCATCGGCGAGCGTTTCCTCGGGCACCGGGCGGACGCGCTCCTCGGCCGGACCTTCGCGGAGACGTACACCGGCACGCTGGGCCCTTCCGTGCGCGTCGTCACCCCCATCTGGGACGGGCCGACCGCGGGGGACGGGCGCATCGTCGGCCTCGTCAGCGCCGGCATCACCATCGAGGTGATCACCGAGAAGGCGCGCGGTCAGCTCGTCGCGCTGATCGGCGTGGCGGCCGCGGCCCTCGTGCTCGGCGGGATCGGCACGTACGTCATCAACGCGCGCCTGCGCCGCAGTACGCACGGCATGAACGCCGGCGAGCTGAGCCGCATGCACGACTACCACGAGGCGGTGCTGCACGCGGTGCGCGAGGGGCTGTTGATGCTGGACGGGCAGCGGCGCATCGCCCTCATCAACGACGGCGGGCGCGAGCTGCTCGGGCTGCGGGACGAGCCGGTGATCGGCCGCAACGTCTCCGAGCTAGGGCTCCCCGCCCCGCTGACGGGCGCGCTGCTCGCGGCCGGACCGCGGGTCGACGAACTGCATCTGACCGTCGACCGCGTGCTGGTCGTCAACACCTCGCCCGTGTCGGGCGGCGAGCGCCGCGGCACGGTGGTGACCCTGCGCGACCACACCGAGCTGCAGGCGCTCACCGGGGAGCTGGACTCCGAGCGCGGCTTCACGCGGGCGCTGCGCTCGCAGGCCCACGAGGCGGCGAACCGGCTCCACACGGTGGTGTCCCTCATCGAGCTCGGCCGCGCGGACGAGGCGGTCGACTTCGCCACGGCCGAGCTGGAGCTGGCGCAGGCGCTGACCGACCAGGTGGTGGCCGCGGTCAGCGAGCCCGTACTCGCCGCGCTCCTGCTCGGCAAGGCGGCGCAGGCCAACGAGCACGGGGTGGAGCTCGTCGTGTCGGACGACAGCAGCATCGACGACGGCATGCTCCCGGCGTCCCTGCCCGCCCGCGACCTGGTGACGGTCCTCGGCAACCTCATCGACAACGCGGTCGACGCGGCGCAGGGGTCACTCGTGGCGCGGGTCACGGTGACGGCGCGGGCCGACGCGGCGGGGCTCCTCCTGCGCGTCTCGGACACGGGGCCCGGCGTCGACCGCGCACAGCGGGACGCGGTCTTCGAACGCGGCTGGTCGACGAAGGCGGCGACGGGCCGCGGCCTCGGCCTGGCCCTGGTCCACCAGACGGTCACCCGCAACGGCGGCACACTGACGGTACGGGAGTCCCCGGAGGGCGGCGCGGAGTTCGAAGTAACCCTGGCACCCGGCCCCACCGAGGCCCGCCCGGCTACCCCCGCGGAAGGCCAACCCGCCACCCCTGCGCGGGGCGCCACCGCAGGCCTAAACGCCCCCACTGCGGAAGGCAGAGCCGCTGCCACTGCGGAAGGCCCAGGCACTACCCCGGCCCCGGGTGACGGCAACGGTGACGAAGGCACGGCCCAGGCCCCGGCTCCGGGCCCCGCTCCCGCCCCGGGTGCCCGCCACGATGACGGAGGCGTCCAGTGATCCGCGTACTCGTAGTCGAAGACGACCCCGTCGCGGCCGACGCCCACGTCCTCTACGTGAACCGCGTCCCCGGCTTCGAGGCCATCGACCGCCCCGCCCACTCCGCCGCCGAGGCCCGCCGCACCCTCGACCGCACCCCGGTCGACCTGATCCTCCTGGACCTGCACCTGCCCGACGGGCACGGACTCCAACTGGCCCGTTCCCTGCGCGCCGCCGGTCACCCCACGGACGTCATCGCGGTGACGTCGGCCCGGGACCTCGCGGTCGTCCGCGAGGGCGTCTCCCTCGGCGTCGTCCAGTACGTCCTGAAGCCGTTCACCTTCGCGACGCTCCGCGACCGCCTCACCCGGTACGCGGAGTTCCGCACCGCCGCCGCGGAGGGCGAGGCCACCGGTCAGGACGAGGTGGACCGCGCGCTCGCCACCCTGCGCGCGCCGAGCCCCGCCGCCCTGCCGAAGGGACTCAGCGGCCCCACCCTCGAACGCGTCATCCGCACCCTGCGCGACGCCCCCGGCGGCCTGACCGCCACCGCCGCCGCCCAGTCCGCTGGCCTCTCCCGGATCACCGCCCGCCGCTACCTGGAACACCTCGTCGACACGGCACGCGCGGCCCGCAGCCCCCAGTACGGCCACGTCGGCCGCCCCGAGCTGGTCTACCGCTGGCTTACGCCGAACGACTGAACCTCTCCACGGCCCACCCCCGGCCCGCCCCGGCCCTCCGCACTTCCCACCCCGGAGGCCTCATCAACGTACGCCCGACAACAACGTTGTCACGGTGGTGACGAGCAACAACGCACAGCGCCCGCAGAGGCATTGACCTTGCTCCGAACACGCCCTTACCTTCACCGGGCAACCCACGTGGCGGCCCCGCCGCGTCGGCCAGTAGGAGGTCGTGCCCGTGCGCCCCACCACCACCCCTCTGCTCCTCGCCGCCTCCACCCTGCTCGCCGCCGGCACTCTCACCGCGTGCGGCGGCGGCTCCGGCGACGACCCCGACACCGTGAAGATCTCCTTCAAGCAGTCCACGGACAACCAGATCAGAGTCATGGACACCTATCTGGAGGACATCAAGAAGCAGTTCGAGAAGGAGAACCCGGGCAAGAAGGTGAAGCTGGTGCCGATCAAGGCGCCGGACTCCGAGTACTACACGAAGCTGCAGCAGATGCTGCGCTCCCCCAAGACCGCCCCCGACCTGGTCTACGAGGACACGTTCCTCATCAACTCGGACATCACCAGCGGGTACTTGAAGCCCCTCGACACCTATCTGGCCAAGTGGAAGGACTGGGACCAGTTCATCGGCACGGCCAGGACGGCGGCGAAGGCGGCCGACGGCAAGACGTACGGCGTGCCGGACGGCACGGACACCCGCGGCCTCTGGTTCAGCAAGGCCATCTTCAAGAAGGCGGGCCTGCCCGCCGACTGGCGGCCCAGGACGTGGGACGACGTCCTGGAAGCGGCCCGCACCGTGAAGAGGAAGGTCCCCGACGTCACGCCCCTCAACGTGTACACGGGCAAACCGGCCGGTGAGGCCGCCACGATGCAGGGCTTCGAGATGCTCGCGTACGGCACGGGCAAGGATCCCCTCTACGACCCGGCGGCGAAGAAGTGGGTCACGGGCAGCAAGGGCTTCAAGGACTCCCTGGAGTTCGTGGAGACCGTCTTCAAGGAGAAGCTCGGCCCGGACGTCTCGGACGCCCTCGACCCGAACTTCGCCACGCGCGTCCGCGGCGAGCTGCTGCCCGAGGGCAAGCTCGCGATCAACCTCGACGGTTCGTGGCTGCCGCAGGACTGGGGCAAGGGCGCGGGACACGAGTGGCCCGAGTGGTCGAAGAAGCTCGGTCTCGCCGCGATGCCGACCCAGAACGGCCAGGCCCCCGGCAAGGTGAGCATGTCCGGCGGCTGGACCTGGGCGATCCCCGCCAAGGCCGACAACCCCGACCTCGCCTTCAAGTTCATCGAGACGATGCAGACCAAGGCCAACGCCAAGAAGTGGTACATCGCCAACTCCGGCATCGCGGTCCGCAAGGACGTCGCGGCCGACCCCGCGTACGTGAAGGCGCAGCCCGGCATCAAGTTCTTCACGGACCTGGTCGCCTCGACGTACTACCGGCCCGCGTTTCCCGAGTATCCCAAGGTCTCCACGGCGATCCAGGAGGCGATGGAGTCGGTGACGACGGGCGACAGCTCGGTGGAGGACGCCGCGAGCGGGTACGACGAAGAGGTCGACTCGGCGACGGACGGCCAGGTCGTCGAGAAGTAGCGCACCGCGACGAAGAGGCCGACTCGGTGACGACGGCCAGGGTCATCGAGGAGCAGCGCCACGGGTACGCCGGTACCGCCGCCCGCACCAGAGAGTGAGCGCCCGCACGTGACTACCGCATCCCCCGCACCGTCCGCGGGCCCCGGCGGCGTCGCCAAGACGTCACCGCCGGGCCCGCCCTCCACACCCCCGCCCTCCCGCCCGCCGGGCTCCCGGGCCCGCGTCCGCCGCGGCCTGCTCCGCGCCCTGCCCGTCTCCCCCGCCGTCGTCCTGCTCGCGCTCTTCCTCGCGGGCCCGATCGGCTACTGCGCGTACATCGCCTTCACCGACCTCCAGCTCACCGGCCAGGCCGAGTCGAGCTTCGTGGGACTCGACAACTTCCGCGAGGCGTTCGGCGACGAGCGGTTCCTCAACGCGGTCTGGCTCACCCTCGTCTTCACGTTCCTCTCCTCGATCATCGGCCAGAACACGCTGGGCCTGGCCCTCGCCACCCTCATGCAGCGCGCCTCCAAGCCGGTCCGCACCCTCACGGGCGCGATCGTCGTCACGGCGTGGGTGCTGCCCGAGGTCGTCGCCGGTTTCCTCCTCTACGCGTTCTTCCGCCGCGAGGGCACCCTCAACGCCGTCCTCGACCTCCTCCATCTCCCGTCCCAGAACTGGCTGTTCACGCTGCCGATCCTCGCGGTGTCGTTCGCGAACGTGTGGCGGGGGACGGCGTTCTCGATGCTCGTCTACTCCGCCGCCCTCAACGAGATCCCCAAGGAGATCACCGAGGCCGCGGAGGTCGACGGCGCGAGCGGCTGGCGCCGCATGTGGCACATCACGCTGCCGATGATCCGCCGCTCCATCGGCACGAACCTCATGCTCAACACCCTGCAGACGCTCTCCGTCTTCGGTCTGATCTGGGTGATGACGCGCGGCGGCCCGGGAAACGACAGCCAGACGCTCCCGCTCTTCATGTACGAGCAGGCCTTCCAGAAGAGCATGATCGGCTACGGCACGGCCGTGGCCCTGCTGCTGCTCCTCGTCGGCTCGCTCTTCTCCGTCGTCTACATGCGCCTGCTCCGCACGGAGGTCTGAGTGCCCGCCAAGCCGACGTCCCGTACATCCCGTAGGTCACGTGCATCTGGCATGTCCCGTACATCCCGTACATCCCGTACGCCGCGTTCGCGCCGCGCGTCGCACCGCCTCGCCGCCGACGCGGGCCTGCTGGTCGTGGCGGCGGCGTTCGTCCTCCCCCTCACCTGGGTGGTCCTCTCCTCCCTGGACCCGAAGGCGGACCTCAGGGTGCGGCTCCCCGACAGCCTCACCCTCGACAACTACGACCAGGTCCTCACCCCCGAGATCACCTTCACCCCGCTCCTCAACAGCCTGCTGCTCTGCGGCGGCGGCACGCTGCTCACGGTGGTCTGCGCGGCCCTCGCGGCCTACCCCCTCTCGCGCTACCGCTCCCGCCTGAACCGCCCCTTCATGCTGACGATCCTCTTCGCGACGAGCCTCCCGATCACGGCGATCATGGTTCCGGTGTACGCGCTGTTCGTGCAGGTCGACCTGATCGACACGATGCAGGGCACGATCTTCTTCTTCGCGGCGTCCCAACTCCCCTTCGCCATCTGGCTGATGAAGAACTTCATGGACGGCGTACCGAAGGAGCTCGAGGAGGCGGCGTGGACGGACGGCGCGTCGTCGTTCCAGTCCCTGCTGCGGATCGTGCTGCCCCTGATGGGGCCGGGCGTGGCCGTGGTGACGGTCTTCTCGTTCGTCATGATGTGGGGCAACTTCTTCGTCCCCTTCATGCTGCTGCTCACGCCGGAGCAGATGCCGGCGTCGGTCAGCATCAACGACTTCTTCGGCAACAAGGGGACGGTGGTGTACGGCCAGCTGGCCGCGTTCTCGATCCTCTACTCGACGCCGGTGATCCTGCTGTACGTCCTCGTCTCACGGAAGCTCGGCGGCGGATTCGCACTGGGCGGCGCGGTGAAGGGCTGACGGAATCCGCCCTTACGGCGGACACGAAACTGTGACATGAGTTCGCGGCGATACGTTCCTCCTCGCCCCTTTCGTGGTCACACATCTCCCTGGTATCGGGCCCGGGACCGCACTAGCGTGCTGAGCTCGCGCCTCTCCCCCCACCCGTCCCCACCTGCCAGGAGCCGACCAGTGACCCGCCCTCTCCGCCTCGCGACGGCCGCGCTCGCGGCCTCCGCAGCGCTGCTGCTGACGTCCTGCGGCAGCGACGACGACAAGCCGAAGGCCGACGACAAGATCGCCGGCGCGGATCAGGGCGACGAGAAGTCGCCATCCGGGGACGAGTCCGCGGAGGCGGGGGCGGGGGCGGGCGTGGAGCGGCCGAAGATCGAGCTGCCGTCGGACGTCACGTTCACCTTCGACTGGGCGAAGACGGGAGACAAGTCCAAGGACGCCGTACTGGCAGACCGGGAGCAGGCGATCCAGGCCGTCGACATGGCCATCGCCGAGCACGCTCCCACCCACAAGGCCCTGCGCTTCTACTACGAGGGCGACGCCGCGGCCAACGCCCAGAAGTACGTCCAGGCCTACGTGAAGGCGCAGGCGCGCACGACGGGTGCGTACCGCTACTACGACGCGACCGTCACGGCCGACGGGAGCGGCGCGGGCCTCACATACTGCGAGGACCAGAGCAAGGCGTACGACAAGTACCTCAAGAAGGACAAGGTCGACAAGGGCCCCGCCACCAAGAACAGCTACGTGCTGTACGCCGCCAAGCTGCGCAAGAACGACGCGGGCGTCTGGGTCACCACGGAACTGAACGCGACTCGGGGGAGCGACAAATGCCAGCCATGAAGTACAGGTCAGCAGTGCTGACGGCCGTCGCGGCGATGGCCTGCGTGGCCCTGTCCGCCGCGCCGGCCGGTGCCGAGAAGGGCATCGGTGGCGGGACCCCGGGGGCGACGCCGGACGTCTCCGGAGGCGAGCAGGGCGGAACCCTGCTCGCCTCCGCGGGCGGCATCGTCTTCGACCGCTCCAAGAACGGTTCCGGCCCGAAGAGCGGAGCCATCGCCCCCACCGGTACTTACAGCCCGCCGCCCTGCTGGTACGGCCCCACGTACACCCCCGCCGAGTTCAAGAAGGAACGCGAGGCCGTCTGGGCCGTGGACTCCACGGGGCATCAGTGGGACCTCGAACAGCAGGAGCGCTACGTCAAGGGCAAGCCGTACGAGAACTTCAACATGGACAAGGCCGGCAAGGGCTACTGGTGGACATCGTTCCCCAACAAGTCGTACCCGCCCGGCTGGGACAAGTGCACGAAGGAAACGTTCTGGGTCGACAAGGGCGACCCGCCGCCCGCGGACGTGCCCGAGGCGATCGACCCGGAGATCCTCGCGAAGCTCGCCTACGCCGAGATCCGCGTCCCCGGCACGAAGGTGTCCCTCGCCCCCGAGGGCGGCACGAAGGTCAACCTGCCGACGTGGGCGTGGCTGGACGGCGCGGAGTTCAAGCCCGTGTCGGTGACCGCCCGGGTGGACGTGCTCGGCATCGAGGCGACGACGACCGCCGAACCCGTCTCCCTGAAGATCGACCCGGGCACGGCGGACGCGGAGACGTACCCCGCGAACGGCGTCTGCGACCTGGTCGGCGGCAAGATCGGCACGCCGTACGCGAAGGGCAAGTCCAAGGAGACCCCGCCCTGCGGCGTGAAGTACCTCCGCTCGTCCGGCGACGGCTCGTACCCGCTGAAGGCCACGGTCACGTGGAAGATCAGCTGGACGGGCACGGGCGTGAACGACGAACAGCGCCTGCCCGACGGCGAGTTCGGCGCGGAGCAGGACGTGGTGGTGGACGAGATCCAGTCCATCAACCGCTGACCAAGGACCGTCTTATAACGCCTTCACGTAACGCTGGCTCATTCGATAGCTTCGCTTGTGCGTACGGTTACAGGCGGGGCTGCGGGGGCGGAGGAAGTCGTATGGGGGGCCATCGGCCGTCGGACTGGCACGTACTGGATCTGGAGAAGGATCCGACACCAGGGGACCCGCACCGGGTGCGGTCGCTCGCCAAAAACCTGCACGATTTCGCGGACGACGTGGGCAGGGTCCTTCGGGACATCAAGGGGATGGCGGGCGACGAGGCCATCCTGAAGTGGGTGGGCAAGACCGCCGACGCGTTCACGGAGAAGTTCGAGGACGCCCCGAGCAAGCTGAAGAAGCTCCGCAAGTCCTACGAGATGGCGGGCGACGCGCTGTCCGCGTACTGGCCCGAGCTGGAGCGCGCCCAGTCCCTGGCCGACAAGGCGTTGGTCAGGGGCCGCGAGGCCCAGGCCGACCTCAGCAGCGCCAAGTCCCGTCTCACCTCGGCCGATTCCTGGGTGGAGAAGGCCGGCAAGGAAGCCGACAAGTACAAGGACAAGCCCGGCGGCGGCAAGGACGTCCCCAAGCCGGACGAGGACAAGGTCCGCGCCGCGACCCGCAACGCGAACTCCGCGGAGAAGGCCCAGAAGTCCGCGCAGGGCGATGTCGACTCCGCCAAGAGCGCGCTCGAAGCGGCGAAGAAGATGGCCGCCGACGCGCGCAAGATGCGCGAGGAGGCCGCCGGGACCGCGAAGAAGAAGATCGACGAAGCCTCCGACGCGGGCATCCAGAACCGCAAGTGGTGGGAGGAGGTCGGCGACTGGGTCTCCGACAACTGGGACACCATCGTCGCCGTCTGCAAGGTCGTCGTCGCCGTCGTCGGCGTCATCGCGATGATCATCGGCGGGCCCATCCTCGCCGCCATCGTCATCGTGGCAGCGGTGATCGTCCTCGCAGACACACTCAACAAATACGCGAAAGGCCAAGCGGGCCTTCTCGACGTCGCCTTCGCCGCCTTGGACTGCGTGCCCGGCATGAAGGGCCTCACCACCGCCGCCAAACTCGGCAAGGGACTCAAGGGCCTCAAGGGCATGGGGCTCAAGGGCATGGCCAACAGCGTCCGCGGGCTCGCCAAGTCCGGCCGCGAGACGATCGCCAACGGTGCCAAGGGGGCCTACAACCGGGTGAAGAACACGGTCAAAGGGTGCGGCGACCCGGTGGACGCGGCCACGGGGCAGATGTTCCTGGCCCAGACCGACGTGACCCTGCCCGGCACTCTCCCGCTCGCGTTCACCCGCCGCGCCGCCTCCGACTACCGCACCGGCCAATGGTTCGGCCCGTCTTGGTCCTCTACCGTCGACCAGCACCTCGAAGTCGACGAGCAAGGCATCGTCTTCGTCACCGAGGACGGCATGCTTCTCTCCTACCCCCACCCCCGCTTGCCCGACCTGCCCGTTCTGCCTGAGGTCGGCCCCCGTCGGCCCCTGACGCGGCTGCCCGACGGCGGTTACCGGATCGAGGACCCCCTCAGCGGACACAACCACCGCTTCACCGCTCCCGAGGCCGGTGTCGCGCGCATCGAGTGCGTCAGCGACCGCAACGGCAACACCATCGACTTCGAATACGACGAGCACCGCTTCCCGATCGCCCTGCGCCACTCCAGTGGCTACCACTTGAAGCTTTCAGTGGACGAGGGGCGTGTCACGGCGCTCTCCCTCGTGGGCGGAGACGAGGACGGCTCGGATGCCGTGATCAAGAGGTATGGATACATCGACGGCAATCTCACGGAAGTCGTCAACTCGTCGGGAAAGCCACTGCGCTTCACGTACGACGAGCGGCTACGCCTCACCTCGTGGACCGATACCAATCACAGCCGCTACGACTACGCTTACGACGACCAGAACCGCTGTGTCGCCCAGGGCGGCCAGGCCGGCCACCTCGCCCATGCCTTCGCCTACGACGGCACCGACGCGGCGTGGCCAGGCCTGCACATCACCACCGTCACCTCCGCGCAGGCGCACGTCAGCCGCTTCCTCGTCAACAGCAACAGCCAGGTCGTCGCAGAGATCGACGGGAACGACGCGGTCACGTGGAGCACGTACGACCGGCATCACCACCTCCTGTCCCGAACCGACCCGCTCGGGAAGACCACGTCATTCACCAACAACGCTCACGGTCAGCCGCTCACGGTCACCCGTTCCGACGGCACCGAGGCTCGTGCCGAGTACAACGAACTCTGCCTGCCCGTCAGGGTGGTGACGGCGGACGGCGCGTGCTGGGAACACGTCTATGACGAGCGGGGCAACCGTCTCGGACTGATCGGCCCCGATGGTGCGACCACCCGGTTCACCTACGACGAGAAGGGCGGCCTCACTTCAGTCACCGATCCGCTCGGCGCCACCACCACGGTCCGGTGTAACGCCGCCGGGCTTCACGTCGAGATCATCAGCGCGCTGGGGGACCGTGTGCACCGCGCATACGACGCGTTCGGCCGCCTCACCCGTGCGACCGACCCGGTGGGCTCGACGACCCAACTGTGGTGGACCACCGAGGGCCGCATGGCTCGCATGCTGGCCCCGGACGGTTCGGAGGAGTCCTGGGAGTACGACGGCGAAGGCAACTGTCTTCGCCACACGAATCCCGGCGGCGCAACCACCACGTACGAATACAGCCACTTCGACCTGGTCCGCGCGCGAACAGGTCCGGACGGAATCCGCCACGAGTTCGAGTACGACGCCTCTCTGCGGCTCGTCCAGGTCACCAATCCTCTCGGTCTCACCTGGAACTACACCTATGACGCGGCCGGGCACCTGGTGGCCGAAAGCGACTTCGACGAGCAACGGACCAGATACACGCGAGATCCCTTGGGCCGTTTGGTCAAGCGCACGAATGCGGCCGGGCAGACCGTCGCCCTCTCTTACGACACACTGGGCCGACCGCGTACCAAGAGCGTCGACGGGCAGGTCAGCACCTTCTCCTACGACCCGGTCGGCCGTCTGGTGGGCGCCGCGGGACCGGACTGCGAAGTGACCTGGGAACACGACAGGAACGGCCGAGTGCTGGCCGAGCGGGTCAATGGCAGGCTGCTCTCGTTCGCCTATGACGCCATGGGACGACGCCTCCGGCGCACCACGCCGAAGGGCGCCTCCACTCACCACTCCTACGACGCGCTGGGCCGAATGTCCGCGCTGGACTCATCAGGACGTGCCGTGTCCATTTCTTACGACGCGTGCGGCCGGGAGACCGAACGCGTCGTGGGCGGCTCTCTTGCGATCGCGCAGACATGGGATGCACTCGGCCGACCGCTCGAACAGACGGTCACGGCGTCGGACCACCCCGTCCTCCACCGCGCTCACGACTACCGGCCGGACCGCCATCTCGTCGGCATCACCGACCCTCACCTCGGCGAGGTCACCCTCGGGCTTGACGCGGCAGGCCGTGTCACCGGAGTCCGGGCACAGGACTGGACGGAGACATACACATACGACGGAGCGGGCCGTCAGGCGTCGGCGCACTGGCCGGAGCGCCACCCCGGTCAGGAGGCCCTTGGAGCCCGCGCCCACCGGGGCCATCGCCTCGTCGGCGCGGGCGCGGTGCACTACGAGTACGACGATGCCGGCCGTGTCGTGCTCCGCCGCAGGACCCGGTTGTCCAGGAAGCCGGACATCTGGCGCTACTCATGGGACGCCGAAGATCGGCTGACGTCGGTCACCACGCCCGACGGAACGGTCTGGCGCTATGAGTATGACCCGCTGGGCCGCCGTACAGCCAAGGTACGCATGGCGGACGACTTCGCCGTGGCGGAAAGGACCGAATTCACCTGGGACGGGCCCCTCGTTGCCGAACAGTGCACCAGGGCAGCGGATCTGTCGCACGATGTCGTCCTGACATGGGATTACGACGGACTGCGCCCCATCGCCCAGACGGAGAGGCTCATCGCCGAAGCCACTCAGGAGGAGATTGACACCCGCTTCTTCGCCGTCGTCACCGACCTCGTCGGCACCCCGACGGAACTGATCGATGAGCAGGGAACAACCGCGTGGCAGGCTCGCAGGACAGTCTGGGGCCTCACGGCTTGGCCGGCCCGCAGCAGTGCGTACACCCCCCTACGCTTCCCCGGCCAGTACTTCGACCCGGAATCCGGGCTGCACTACAACTACCAGCGCTACTACGACCCGGAGACCGCCCGTTACAGCACGCTTGACCCACTCGGTCTGGCCCCGGCACCCGACCCTTACGGGTACGTCACCAACCCGTTTCGACAGATCGACCCGTTCGGGCTCTCGGCCTGTGAAACGGTTGTTCTCTATCACGGCTCACAGAATTGGCACGGGGATCAGTTCTCCCTGCCCCAGTCCATCCGGGACCAGCGCGACTACACACCGGACGCGGGCGTGTACCTGACCGACGACTTCAACAGGGCCGCAACGCAGTACGCGGGCCCTTCAGGCCATGTCGTACGGGTCGAAGTCCCCCGGGAGTTCGCCGACAGCGTGCTTCGCAACCACAGCGGACCTGCGGGTAACCTTCCGGAGTATTTCGTGAACACCCCCGAGGGCGTAGACGTCCTCAACAGAGGCGGGCCACGCGTACTGCCGCAGAGCGAAGCGATCATGCAGCACTTCATGGGTAATTTCTGAGTCGGGCAGGGGAGTTGAGGGAGAACGTGTCGCAAAGCGTGCTGGGCCGCGAGATTTTCGGTCCGCTCGGCGGGATCGTGGAGATTGGTGCTGTCGTTCAGGCGGGTTCGTGGTCGCTTGCCGATGTCTCGGTGGGCGCATTCGTGGACGAGTGCCGGGAGGACCTCGCGCATGTCCTCGCGCTGGTCCGGGACGCCGGTGGATTCAGCCCTGAAACCATGCTGATCTTCGACGAGTTGGGATACGCGCGCGATCACGCCGTCGCCGTGCCGTCCCTGCTCCTGTCGTCCGGCGGATACGAAGAGGTGTCGCCGCGTCTGGGCGAACCGGCAGCGGTCCGGCGCATGAGCCGGATGGGGGCCGACCTGCAGCTCACTCGATTCCTGCAAGCTCTCGTCAACGCCACGATCGCGCGGGGCGCGAACGCTGCCGAGGGGGCTCCGCTGGTCACCGAGGCGTTGAGCATCGCGGTACGCATCGCGGGCGGCGACCCGGAGTCGGGCGCCGGAGCCGTCTTCGGCATGTGGCGCGTGGCATTCCTTGCCGAGATCCTTCGGCCGGATTCGTCGGCCCTGCCCGGTGCCCGCGACCGCTATCGCCAGTATGCCCACGCTCTGGAGGACACGCTGGCCGCCCGGTGACACCCCCGTACCTTCCCACCATTCCGCAACCTCGTAGGAACACACCGTAGTCACCACCCCCACAGCCGCCTACCGTGTGCCCGTGCAACCGAGCCGATCGAGCCAGCCGCCGCACCAACCCCAGCAGCCCACCCCTCCCTTCGACTTCCCCGCCGCCCGGCGTCTTCGGGAGGCGCTCGGGATGGCGCACGGGCATGTCGCCTATGGGATGCGGGCCAGTTACGGGCTCGCCTACATCACCGCAGACACCATCGCCTCCTGGGAGCGCGGGCTCTCCTCGCCCACGTCGGCCGAGCTCACCGCGCTCGCCGCGACGCTGTGGTGTTCGCCCGGGGAGCTGATGGGGGCCGCGCGGACCCTGCGCGAGCACCGGATAGCGCGCGGGCTCGCGCCGGAGGACGTGGCGCGCGGGTCGGGCGTGGAGATCCAGGCGTATCTGCGGATGGAGGAGACCGACACGTGGCGGGGCAACGAACGGCAGTCCGCCGCCCTCGCCAAGGTGCTCCAGCTGTCGACGCCCGACTTCGTGACCGTCACCGGGCGTGCGGAGCAGCTCGCCGAGCTGCTGCGCAGCGCCGTCAGCACCCGCTGGCAGGGGTACGTGCGGCCCGTCAGCAAGCTGCTGCCCCTGGAGAAGCGGCACGTCGAGGACGTGCTGCGGCAGATGCACGAGGACTACCAGTCACGGATGGCGCGGACCCTCAGCTGGGGCGGCGGCGCCGGTTCGGACGCCTCCGGGGAAGCCGGGCGGGACTTCCTGGAGCGGATCCTCGAGCACTTCTGGGGGCTGGTCCGCGGCGGGCGGGGGTGATCCGCGGCGGCGGGGCTGATTCGCGGCGGGCGGGGCTGAGGTCCGAGATGCGAGGTCCGAGGTGCCAGGTCTGACCCGGGGCCCGGGCCCCATCCCCAGCCCCGGCCCCGCCCCCGACCCGCGGAGTTAGAAGACCGACTCCGCCTCGTCCATCCGGTCCTTCGGGACCGTCTTCAGCTCCGTGACCGCCTCCGCCAGCGGCACCATCGTGATGTCCGTGCCCCGCAGCGCCGTCATCCTGCCGTAATCGCCGCGGTGCACCGCCTCCACCGCGTGCCAGCCGAAGCGGGTCGCGAGGACGCGGTCGTACGCCGTGGGGGTGCCGCCGCGCTGGACGTGGCCCAGGATGACCGGCTTGGCCTCCTTGCCGAGGCGGGACTCCAGCTCGTACGCGAGCGCCGTGCCGATGCCCTGGAAGCGCTCGTGGCCGAACTGGTCGATCGCGCCCTTGCCGTAGTTCATCGTGCCGTCCTGCGGGTGCGCGCCCTCGGCGACGCAGATCACCGCGAACTTCTTGCCGCGCGAGAACCGCTCCTCGACCATGGCGACCAGGTCGGACGGGTCGAAGGGGCGCTCGGGCAGGCAGATGCCGTGCGCGCCGCCGGCCATGCCGGACTCCAGGGCGATCCAGCCCGCGTGGCGGCCCATGACCTCGACGACCATCACGCGCTGGTGGGACTCCGCCGTGGTCTTCAGGCGGTCCATCGCCTCCGTCGCCACGCCGACCGCCGTGTCGAAGCCGAAGGTGCGGTCCGTGGAGGAGATGTCGTTGTCGATGGTCTTCGGGACGCCGACGACCGGCACGCCCGCGTCGGACAGCATCCGGGCCGCCGTCAGGGTGCCCTCGCCGCCGATCGGGACGAGCGCGTCGAAGCCGCTGCGCTCGATGAGCTCCTTGGCGTTGTCGCAGGCCGCGCGGAAGCGTGCGCGCTCGAGGCGGGAGGAGCCGAGGATGGTGCCGCCGCGGGCCAGGATGCCGCTGACGGCATTCAGGTCGAGGGCGCGGTACCGCCCGTCGAGCAGGCCCGCGTAGCCGTCCTCGAAGCCGATGACCTCGTCGCCGTAGTGCGTCACGGCGCGGTGCACGACCGACCGGATCACTGCGTTGAGGCCGGGGCAGTCGCCGCCCGCGGTGAGAATTCCGATACGCATCGCGCTGTGTCTCCTGCTCGCTGCTGGTACTTGTGAGCCGGTCCGATTGTTCCACGGCCGAAGGGGGGTCGCCGCTCACACATGTCCGACGGATGTGTGTCCGACGGCGGGGCGGGGACTTGGGGAGGGACCGGGCAGGGACCTTGGTACCGGGCCCGCCGGGCCTTTCGTCCGGCGGGCGACGTAATCAGCCGCAGAGGTATTGTCAAGAGGACACAGCCGCGATATCGGGTACTTTGTCCGACTCGGGGCGGCGAAGGGTCCGCCCGGCCCCGACGAAGACCACCCGACCTCGAAGAAGTCCACCCGACCCCGAAGAAGGAGAGAGCACGCGTGACGCGCAGCGTGTACGTGACCGGCATCGACCGGGGCGACGGCCGCCAGGTCGTCGAACTGGGAGTCATGGAGCTTCTCACCCGACAGGTCGACCGGGTGGGCGTCTTCCGGCCACTGGTCCACGACGGCCCCGACCGCCTCTTCGACCTGCTGCGCGCCCGGTACCGGCTCTCGCAGGACGCCGCGTCCGTGTACGGCATGGACTACCACGAGGCGTCCGCGCTCCAGGCCGAGCAGGGCACCGACGAACTGGTCTCGCAGCTCGTCGACCGGTTCCACCGGGTCGCGAGGGATTATGAAGTCGTTCTCGTGCTGGGCACGGATTTCGCCGACACCCAGCTGCCCGACGAGCTCGCGCTGAACGCACGGCTCGCCAACGAGTTCGGCGCCTCCGTGCTGCCCGTGGTCGGCGGCAAGAACCAGACCGCCGAGTCGGTGCGCGCCGAGACGCGCAACGCCTACCGCGCGTACGACTCGCTCGGCTGCGACGTCCTCGCGATGGTCACCAACCGGGTCGCCCCGGCCGACCGGGACGAGATCCACGCGCGCCTCGACGCCCGCCTCCCCGTGCCCTGCTACGTCCTGCCGGACGAGGCCGCGCTCTCCGCTCCGACCGTCGCGCAGATCACCCACGCGCTGGGCGGCCGCGTGCTGCTCGGCGACGACTCGGGGCTCGCGCGCGACGCCCTGGACTTCGTGTTCGGCGGCGCCATGCTGCCCAACTTCCTGAACGCCCTGACTCCGGGCTGCCTGGTCGTCACCCCCGGCGACCGCGCCGACCTCGTGGTGGGCTCGCTGGCCGCGCACAGCGCCGGCACCCCGCCCATCGCGGGCGTCCTGCTGACCCTGAACGAGCAGCCGGGCCAGGAGATCCTCACCCTCGCCGACCGGCTCGCTCCGGGCACCCCCGTCGTCGCGGTCTCCGGCGGCTCCTTCCCCACCGCGGCCGAGCTCTTCGCCCTGGAGGGGAAGCTGAACGCGGCGACGCCCCGCAAGGCGGAGACCGCCCTCGGCCTCTTCGAGCGGTACGTCGACACCGCGGACCTCCTCAGGCGCGTCTCCGCGCCCAGCAGCGACCGCCTCACGCCGATGATGTTCGAGCACAAGCTCCTGGAGCGGGCCCGTGCCGACCGGCGCCGCGTCGTGCTGCCCGAGGGCACCGAGGAGCGGGTGCTGCGCGCCGCCGACGTGCTGCTGCGCCGCCGCGTCTGCGACCTGACGCTGCTGGGCCCGGTCGAGCAGATCCGCAAGAAGGCCGCCGACCTCGGCGTGGACCTCGCCGACTCCGAACTCATCGACCCGCAGACCTCCGAGCTGCGGGACCGCTTCGCCGCCGCCTATGCCGAGCTGCGCGCCCACAAGGGCGTCACCGTCGAGCTCGCGTACGACGTGGTGGCCGACGTGAACTACTTCGGCACGCTGATGGTGCAGGAGGGCCTCGCCGACGGCATGGTGTCGGGCTCCGTGCACTCGACGGCGGCGACCATCCGCCCGGCCTTCGAGATCATCAAGACCAAGCCGGACGCGTCCATCGTGAGCTCCGTGTTCTTCATGTGCCTGGCCGACAAGGTCCTCGTGTACGGCGACTGCGCGGTCAACCCGGACCCGAACGCCCCGCAGCTCGCGGACATCGCCGTGCAGTCGGCGACCACCGCCGAGCAGTTCGGGGTCGAGCCGCGCATCGCGATGCTCTCGTACTCGACGGGCACGTCCGGTTCGGGCGCCGACGTCGACAAGGTGCGCGAGGCCACCGAGCTGGTGCGCGAGCAGCGCTCGGACCTGAAGATCGAGGGCCCGATCCAGTACGACGCCGCGGTGGAGCCGTCGGTCGCGGCCACGAAGCTGCCCGACTCGGAGGTCGCGGGCCAGGCCAGCGTGCTGATCTTCCCCGACCTGAACACCGGCAACAACACGTACAAGGCCGTGCAGCGCTCGGCCGGCGCGATCGCCGTCGGCCCGGTCCTCCAGGGCCTGCGCAAGCCGGTCAACGACCTGTCCCGGGGTGCGCTCGTCCAGGACATCGTCAACACCGTCGCCATCACGGCGATCCAGTCCCAGGTCCCGTCCCAGGCCCAGCCCCAGGCGCCCACCGCCTGACCACCCACCCCCCACAGAAAGCGCCTCCATCAGTGACCGCCACGCGCGTACTCGTCCTCAACTCCGGCTCGTCGTCGGTGAAGTACCAGCTCCTCGACATGCGGGACAGCTCACGTCTCGCCGTGGGCCTGGTCGAGCGGATCGGCGAGGAGACCTCCCGGCTCAAGCACACCCCGCTGACCGGCGGCGGCGCCGAGCCCCGTGAGCGCGAGGAGCCGATAGCCGACCACGAGCAGGCGCTGCGGGCCGTCGCCGACGAGCTGTCCGCCGACGGGCTCGGCCTGGACTCCCCCGAGCTCGCCGCGATCGGCCACCGGGTGGTGCACGGCGGTCTGAAGTTCACCGAGCCGACGGTGATCGACGACGCGGTCCTGAAGGAGATCGAGCGCCTGGTCCCGGTGGCGCCGCTGCACAACCCGGCGAACATCACCGGCATCCGCACCGCCCAGGCGCTCCGCCCCGACCTGCCGCAGGTCGCCGTCTTCGACACCGCGTTCCACACGACGATGCCGGAGTCCGCGGCGCGCTACGCGATGGACGTGAGGACCGCCGACGAGCACCGCGTGCGGCGCTACGGCTTCCACGGCACGTCCCACGCGTACGTCTCGCGCAAGACCGCCGCGCTGCTCGGCAGGGCCCCCGAGGACGTCAACGTCATCGTGCTGCACCTGGGCAACGGCGCTTCGGCGAGTGCGGTGCGGGGTGGTCGTTGCGTCGACACGTCGATGGGACTCACGCCACTGGAGGGGCTCGTGATGGGTACCCGTTCCGGTGACATGGATCCGGCGGTGATCTTCCATCTCGCCCGGGTCGGCGGAATGTCCATCGACGAGATCGACATTCTGCTGAACAAGAAGAGCGGCCTGATCGGTCTCTGCGGCGACAACGACATGCGGGAGATCAGGCGCCGTGTGGACGCCGGTGACGAGGAGGCGACTCTCGCCTTCGACATCTACATCCACCGTTTGAAGAAGTACATCGGCGCCTATTACGCGGTGCTCGGCCGGGTGGACGCCATCGCGTTCACGGCCGGTGTCGGCGAGAACGCCGCTCCGGTGCGGGAAGCGGCGGTGGCGGGCCTGGAGGAGCTGGGTCTCGCGGTGGACGGCGCACTCAATTCCGTACGTTCCGACGAAGCCCGTCTCATTTCGCCGGAGTACGCGCGCGTGGCCGTCGCCGTGGTGCCCACCGACGAAGAACTGGAGATCGCCGATCAGACGTACGCATTGGTGAGTGACCGCAACGCCTGAGCGCCCGTCCGCCCATTTGTAGATTCCACCAGACGGAATATTCCGTAGCGAAACAAACCGATAGGATCGCCCCCATGCGCCGTTCCAAAATCGTCTGCACGCTGGGCCCCGCCGTCGACTCCGAAGAGCAGCTCGTCTCGCTGATCGAGGCCGGCATGAACGTGGCCCGATTCAACTTCAGCCACGGCACGCACGCCGAGCACCAGGGGCGGTACGACCGCGTCCGTGCGGCAGCCGGGAAGACCGGCCGTGCCATCGGCGTCCTCGCCGACCTGCAGGGCCCGAAGATCCGTCTGGAGACCTTCGCCGAGGGTCCCGTCGAGCTGGTGCGCGGTGACGAGTTCACCATCACCACCGAGGACGTCCCCGGCGACAAGTCCATCTGCGGCACGACCTACAAGGGTCTGCCCGGCGACGTCTCCAAGGGCGACCAGGTCCTCATCAACGACGGCAACGTCGAGCTGCGCGTCGTCGAGGTGGACGGACCGCGCGTGAAGACGATCGTCGTCGAGGGCGGTGTCATCTCCGACCACAAGGGCATCAACCTGCCCGGCGCGGCCGTGAACGTGCCCGCCCTGTCGGAGAAGGACGTCGAGGACCTCCGCTTCGCCCTGAAGATGGGCTGCGACATGGTCGCCCTGTCCTTCGTGCGCGACGCAGGCGACGTCAAGGACGTCCACAAGGTGATGGACGAGGAGGGCCGCCGGGTCCCCGTCATCGCCAAGGTGGAGAAGCCGCAGGCCGTCGCCAACATGGAGGGCGTCGTCGCGGCGTTCGACGCCGTGATGGTGGCCCGTGGCGACCTCGCCGTCGAGTACCCGCTCGAGAAGGTCCCGATGGTGCAGAAGCGCCTCGTGGAGATGTGCCGCCGCAACGCCAAGCCGGTGATCGTCGCGACCCAGATGATGGAGTCGATGATCACCAACTCGCGCCCCACGCGCGCCGAGGCGTCCGACGTCGCCAACGCGATCCTGGACGGCGCCGACGCGGTCATGCTGTCGGCGGAGTCGAGCGTCGGCGCGTACCCGATCGAGACCGTCAAGACGATGTCGAAGATCGTGCAGGCCGCCGAGGGCGAGCTGCTCTCCAAGGGCCTGCAGCCGCTGGTGCCGGGCAAGAAGCCGCGTACGCAGGGTGGTTCGGTGGCCCGTGCCGCGTGCGAGATCGCGGACTTCCTGGGCGGCGAGGCGCTGGTCGCGTTCACCCAGTCCGGTGACACGGCCCGCCGCCTCTCCCGCTACCGCGCGGCCCAGCCGATCCTGGCGTTCACCACGGACGAGGCGACCCGCAACCAGCTCACGCTGAGCTGGGGCGTGGACACCTACGTCGTGCCGCACGTCGACAACACCGACGCGATGGTCGAGCTCGTCGACGCCGAGCTGATCAAGCTCAACCGCTTCAACGACGGTGACACGGTCGTCATCACGGCGGGCTCGCCCCCCGGCGTCCCCGGCACCACCAACATGGTCCGGGTGCACCACCTGGGCGGCGGCGAGCGCGACTGACCGCCGCTCCCCCGTACGAACGCCGAGGGCGCCCCCTGCGAAAGGGGGCGCCCTCGGCGTTCGTCATGAGCGGTCGCTAGCGGTCGATCGTCTGCTCCAGGCCGGGCACCGTCAGGGTGCCGCCGAACTGCGCGGCCTGCAACACCTTCACCTTGGTGAAGTACGCGATCGGGACGTTCAGCGGCGGCGGGTGCTCGGGGTCGAAGACGATCGGGATCAGCCCGAACAGGTTGCCCTGGAGCCGCTCCGTGTACATGATCGTCTGCCCGTCGCGGATCGTGGACGTGGAGCCCTCGTCCGCCCTGATGTGGTACTTCGAGCCGTCGGGGCCGGGGGCGATCTGGTGCAGGTCGCCGATGTCCGTGCCGTTGTCGACGGTGAACTTCAGCGCCTGCTTCTTTTTGCCGCCGGCCGTCGTCAGGTTCACGACGCCCTTGTAGTCGAGCCCCTTGAGGAGCAGGGAGCTGGCCTCCAGCTCCCACGGGTCGTCCGGGATCGGCACGGGCGTCTGCTCGGCGTCGCCGTCGACCTTCTTCTCGACCACGCACGGGAACGGCTTCTTGCCGTCCGCGTCCGGAGCCATGGGGTCCGCGGACTCCTCGGGCTTCTCGGACTCGTCGGCCTCGGCCTTGTCCTTGAGCTCGTCGGCCTTGTCCTTGAGCTCGTCGGCGTCGTCCTCGACCGGCTTGGTGCCCTTGTCCGTCGTGTCCTTGACGGTGTCCTCGGCCTTGTCCTCCGGGGACTTGGTCTCCTCCGAGGTGGAGGGGGACGGCGTCTTGGCCGAGGGCTTGTCGGCGTCGGAGCCGGCGGGCTCGTCGTCCGGCTTGTCGTCCGCCTTGTCGTCCGGCTTGTCGGGCGTGAAGACGTCCTTCAGCGCGTCGCCCACACCCAGCGGGTCCCAGGGGTTCTTGGTCTTGGAGGGTGTGGGGTCCGGCTCGGGCTCCTTGGCCGTGTCCTTGTCCCCGGCGTCCCCGGAGCCCGAGGACGGCGCGGTGGCGTCGGCCCCGTCGTCAGCACCGGTTCCGCCCGAACCGGTCTTCGCGTCCGTGTCCGCGGAGGAGGAGGGAGCCGGCTCGGTGGAGTCCTTGCCCGCCTCGTCCTTGGCCGCCTCGTCCTGCTCGGCCTTCTTCTTGGCGTCCTCGGCGTCCTTCGCGTCCTTGGCGTCCTTCGCGTCCTTCGCTTCCTTCTCGACGTCCTTGGAAGCGTCGTCCGGCGCCGTGACACACGGGCCGTCCCGGAAGGGGTTCTTGGGGACGCCCGGCTTGGCCTGCGCGAGCGTGGGCGTCAGGCCCATTCCCATGAGCACCGCACTCGGCATGGCCGCGAGGGCTATCGCCTTGCCCGCGGGCATCTGCAGACGGGTGAGCAGCGGCTTCCTGGGGGCCGCGTGACGCGGCCCGGATCTCGCACGGGACTCCCCCGCGGAGTCGTCGTGGTGCACCTCGTCAGCCTGCACGGTGCCTCCCGTTCGTCCCGTCCACCGGGCTCGTTGCTGACAGATCGTCGGTAGCGCTCGCACCGTCCACACCGTTCGGGCCGCCCGCGACCGCGGGCTCGGACTCCTTCTCCGTACGCCCCTTCGCGGCCCTCACACCCTTCGCGCCCTTCGCGGGCATGCTCCCGGGCTCGCCCCAGGCGATGCCGAGGGCGCCGCCGATCAGTGCGAGCAGGAAGCCGACGAGGAAGCCGCCGATGTTGGAGACGACCAGGGACACCAGGGCGAGCAGGATCGCCGCGACACCCGCGAAGACGCGCGTGTGCACCTGGAACCACATGGTCAGACCGAGCACCATCAGGAGGACGCCGATGATCAGCGAACCCGCTCCCGCCGTCGTGGCCAGGGCGAGCGTCAGGTTGCCGAGCTTGATGTTGCCGTAGGGCAGGTAGGCGATCGGCACGCCGCCAAGGATGGTGAGGAGGCCCGCCCAGAACGGGCGGCCGCCCCGCCAGTCCCGGAACTTCCTGCGGTAGACGTTGAGGAAGTGGTCGTTCGGCCCCGGTGACTTGGCGCTCATGGGAAAACAGCTCCTTGGAACCGGCGGTACGTGAATTCGGTGAAGCTCTGTGGTGGCGGGCGGGAGAATGGATCTCCCCGCCCGCCCGGCCAGCCGCTGCCCCTGCCCCGCCCTGACGAACCGGCGGGTCAAGGGCTCAGCGAGTGCTTAGAAGCACTCCTTCTTGCCCTTGTGCAGCTTCATGTTGAGGCCGCTCAGCTTGAAGGTGCCGGCGCTGGTGGCCCAGGCCGTCTGCTCGATGTCCTTCAGGATGGCGCGGTCGGCTTCCTGGGCGAAACCGTTCGGGTTCGCCTGCTCCTTGCCGCCCTTCATGCCGGGGCCCTTGGTGGAGGACCCGGCGGCGACACCGATGTTGATGTTCCTGAACTCGGCGTCGGCATCGAGCTGCGCCACGTCGATGTACAGGTTCTTGGCCTCGACGGGCTTCTTGCCGCCGCCCGCGTTCAGCTGGAGCGTGACGTCGCCGATCACCGGGATGTGCGTCACGACGGACTGACACATGTTGGTGATCTTGGCCTTCTTGAAGGCGGAGACCGACACGGGGTGGGCGGCCTTCTTGCCCTCCATGTCGACACCGACGTCAACGCCGCCGTACTGGACCATTCCGCGGCCGTCGAGCTTGTCGGCCGAGACCTTGAACGACTGGCCGGACACACTGAACGATGCCGCGAGCGCGCCCTGCGAGAGGGCGACGCCTATCGCGGCGGTAGCCGCGACGCTCGGCACCATGACCACAGCGAACCGCTTCCATCTGGTTCCGCCACGAGCCACAGATTCCATGACTTTCCTCCTTCTCGGACGTACATCTCCGGCCCTGACTGCTCCCTTTCGGGCGGCTCAGCCGGGCAGGGATGGGAGAAGTGCTACGTCCTCGGGAAGGAGAGCGCCCGCATCGGAGGCGCGCAACCGCACCACGTTCACCGGCGATCACCCCCGAGCGACAACCACTGGTCGCGCCTGACGCATCACGCACAACCTCGCGGACAGGCCCTGCCGGTGACGGCAGAGACCCCCCTGTCCAGACCGGCGACGGCGTCACCGGCCTGCTCGGTGGGGACCCGAAAGGCCCGTTCCCGACTGGCTTTCGGGCTACGGGTCAACGGACCGAGCGTGGCCGATCGTGGTGCATTCTCGGCCCCCGCACAAGGGGGTTCGTTACTGGCTAGTAACGGCCGGATAACCGATGCGCGACCGGGCGGCATCGGTCGGGCACGGACGGTGGCCCCGAGTGGTGTCGCAGAACGGGGCATCATCGGACGTATCCACGCAGAGGGAAGCCGATGTCTTACTGGGAGTAACAGTGGCCGCATTTGCCAAGTTTTGGCAAAGTGCGGCCACTGTGTCGCCTGGGAACAGACTTTTCACTCCGGCATCACAGGGCCCCGCGTTTAGGGACTGGTCAGCCGGGGGGCCGGGAGAGGGGACCGGCCGGGGTGGGGGCGCTCGGGTCGGACCCGGGTCAGAAGAGCACCCGGGCGAGCGCGGTGCGCGCCGACGTCACACGCGGGTCCTCGCCGCCCACGACCTCGAAGAGTTCGAGGAGCCGCACCCGCGCCGCGTCCCGGTCGTCGCCCGCGGTGCGCCGGACCGTGTCGATGAGCCGCCCGAAGGCGTCCTCGACATGGCCGCCCACCAGGTCCAGGTCGGCGGCGGCGATCTGCGCCCGAACGTCCGCGGGACGGTCGGCCGCGTCCTTGCGGACCGCCTGCGCGTCCAGGCCCTGGACGCGCTGGAGCAGTTCGGCCTGGGCGAGGCCGAGCTTGGCCTCGGTGTTGGCGGGATCGTCGCTGAGCACGTTCTTGTACGCCTGCACGGCACCGGCGAGATCGCCCGCGTCCAGCGCCTGTACGGCCGCTTCGAGCAGGGCGTCGTACGGACCGGCCGGCACCTCCGGCGCCGCGGGGGCCTGCTCGCCCTGCGCGTCGGCGTCGACGACCAGGCCGGTCAGACCGAAGCGCTCCTCACCGACCTGGATGAGCTGGTCCAGGGTCTGGCGGATCTGCGCCTCGGGGGCGGCACCCTGGAAGAGGGGCAGGGCCTGTCCGGCCACCACCGCGAAGACAGCCGGGATCCCCTGGACCCCGAACTGCTGCATCAGCATCTGGTTCGCGTCGACATCGATCTTGGCAAGAAGGAAACGGCCGTTGTATTCCTGCGCGAGTCGCTCGAGGAGGGGGCCCAGCTGCTTGCACGGCTCGCACCACTCGGCCCAGAAGTCGATGACGACCGGGACCTCGGTGGAGCGCTGCAGGACGTCGCGCTCGAAGCCCGCCTCGTCGACATCGATGACGAGGGAGGCCGGGGAGATCGCGGCACCCGCCGCACCCCCGCCCTGCCGGGCCGCTTCGGCGCGCGCCTGCTCCGCCTTCGCCTTGGCCTCCTGGGCCGCCTTCACCGCGGCGAGGTCGACGACTCCGCTCATGGACATGTTCCGTGGCTGCATGAGTACATCCTCCCCCAAGCCGTGCGGGAACCGTGCCCGTCCGTGACCCTCCGCCGGATTGCGGGGTCAGGGGCGGCACGGTTCAAGTCCCTGTGAAGACCGGCGGACCGGTCGCCGGCCCGGGGTCCCCACCCCGGGTCGATGGTCGTGCTGCGTGTGGTTGTCACTCGTGGCGTTCGCTCACGGCTTTCGCTCGTCGCTCCGCTCGTGGCTTTCGCTACGGGTCGTAGCGTAACTGTCCTCCGCCGGGCCTGGGGAGGCCCCTTCCGGTGATCTCCCTCACTCGGCACCCCGAACGCCTCCGTACTGACCGGTATGGTCGCCGCCATGCAGAGCCGTACGTCGTCGTCCCCCACGCCTCCCGCCCGCACCGGCGGCCGCCCGCGCAGCGCGGCCGCCGACGCAGCGATCCTGGAGGCGACCCGGCAGGGCCTCGTCGAACTCGGCTGGTCCAAGCTGACGCTGGGCGCCGTCGCCACGCGCGCGGGCGTCGCCAAGACGACCCTGTACCGGCGCTGGGCCGGCAAGAGCGAGCTGGTCGTGGACGCGGTGGCGGAACTCTTCGACGAGCTGGAACTGCCCGACCGGGGCAGCCTCGCCGCGGACATCGAGGGGGTGGTCCTGCAGTTCGCGGTGCTGCTCGGCCGACCCGAGACGAAGACGGCGCTCATGGCGGTGGTCGCGGAGTCCACGACGGACGAGCCGCTGCGGGACCGCATCCGCGCGTCCATCG
Source organism: Streptomyces sp. NPDC045678 (assembly GCF_056432085.1). Lineage (NCBI taxonomy): Bacteria > Bacillati > Actinomycetota > Actinomycetes > Kitasatosporales > Streptomycetaceae > Streptomyces > Streptomyces sp. NPDC045678. The sequence continues at coordinate 623,936 of NZ_JBWKJS010000006.1, read as the reverse complement.
TCGACCGCCAGAAGCGGCTCGTCCTCGCGGGCCGCAAACGGGCCCAGGAGCGCGGCGAACTCCCCGCCGAGCCCGACGCGGTCTCGGCGGGCCGCACCGCCGACCTCATCTTCGACGTGATCGCGGGCGCGGTGGTCCACCGCGCCCTGGTCAGCGCGGAACCGGTGGACGAGGAGTGGGCAAGGCGGTTCACGCTGCTGCTGCTCGGCGGGCTCGCGGCGGCCGCGGCGCAGGCGTGAAAGGTGGGGGCGCCCCGTAAGGGGCGCGGGGAACTGCGCGACCGGCCCCCACGACCCGCAGCCGAAGCTCACACCTGATACCGCTCGGGAGCGAACAGCCGCAGGTTCTCGGCAACCCACTCCGAGGTCAGCTTCAACCCTTCCTCAAGAGAGACGGCCGGGGCCCACCCGGCCCACTCCCGCGCCCGGGAGTTGTCCGACAGCAGCCGCTCCACCTCGCTCCCCGAAGGCCGCAGCCGCGCCGGGTCGACGACCACGGACGCCTCCCGCCCCGACGCCGCGATCAGCGCCTCCGCGAGGTCGCCGATGGAGATCTCCCGGCCCACACCGAGGTTGACCGCGTGGCCGAGCGCCCGGTCGGCGACCGCCAGCGCCATGAAGCCGCGCGCCGTGTCCGTCACGTACGTGAAGTCCCGCGTGGGCGTCAGCGATCCCAGCTTGATCTCCCGCGCGCCCGCGTGCAGTTGGGCGAGGATCGTGGGGATGACGGCACGGGCCGACTGGCGCGGACCGTACGTGTTGAAGGGCCGCACCACCGTCACCGGCAGCTCGAACGCGTGCCAGTGCGAGAGCGCCATCATGTCGGCGCCGATCTTCGACGCGGAGTACGGCGACTGCGGCTGGAGCGGGTGCGATTCGCTGATCGGCGCCGTCAGCGCGGTCCCGTACACCTCGCTCGTGGACGTGTGCACCAGGCGCCGCACGGAGTGCCGCCGGCACGCCTCCGCGACGTTCTCCGTGCCCACGACGTTCGTCTGGACGTACGCGCCGGGCGAGTCGTACGAGTAGGGGATGCCGATCAGCGCGGCGAGGTGGAAGACCGTGTCGCAGCCGGCGACCGCGTCCATCACGCGCCCGGGGTCCCGTACGTCTCCGGCGATCATCTCGACCCGCGGGTCGCCCAGGAGATGCGCCAGGTGCCCCTTCTCCGCGTACGGCTTGTAGTGCACGAACGCACGGACCTTCGCGCCCGCTTCGAGGAGCTGGTCGACGAGTGTCGAACCGATGAATCCCTCGGCGCCGGTGACGAGGACGGTGCGGTTCCGCCAGGAGAAGTCCTGGTGGGAAAGGCTGCTCATGCGTACTCCAGGTGGGACGTGGGGTGGGTGAGTCCGAGGACCCGCTCGGCGAGCAGGTCGGCGGCGCGGGCGTGCGGTCCGGGGTCGGCGGCGCCGCTCATCGCGGCGAGCCGCACCGGATCCGCGAGGAGCGGGCCGACGAGCCGCGCGAGCCGGTCCGCGGTGGTCTCGGCGTCGGGCAGCAGGAGGCCCGCGCCGGCGTCGGAGAGGACCCGGGCGTTGTGGGTCTGGTGGTCGCCGGGCGCGTGCGGGTAGGGCACGAGGACGGCGGGGACGCCGGTGGCGGCGAGTTCGGCGACGGTCGCCGAGCCCGCGCGGCACACGACGAGGTCGGCGGCGGCGTAGGAGAGGTCCATGCGGTCGAGGTAGGGGACGGCGCGGGCGACCGCGTCACCGCCCTCGGCGGCGAGCCGTGCCCGCGTCTCCTCCAGGGCCGCGGGCCCGGTCTTGATGAGGAGGTGTACGTCCCTCCGCTCCCGCCACCGCGCCGCGAGGCCGACCGCCGCCGCCGTGAGGCGGGCCGCGCCGAGGCTGCCGCCGTTGAAGAGGATCAGGCGGGCGCCCGGCGGCACGCCGAGCTCACGCCGGGCCTCCGGGCGCAGCGCGGCCCGGTCGAGCGCGGCGAGCGGCGCCGCGATCGGCATGCCGGTGGTGTGCGCGCGGTCGCCGCCCGGCAGGTGGGCGCGGCTGCGGTCGAAGGCCACGGCGATGTTCGGGGTGAGCCGGGCGGCGAACCGGTTGGCGCGGCCCGGTACGGCGTTGGACTCGTGGATGAGGCTCGGCAGCCCCGCCATGCGGGCGCCGACGATGACGGGGGCGCTGGGGTAGCCGCCCATGCCGACGGCGACCTGCGCGCCCTGCTCGCGCAGGATGGCACGGCACTGGGCGCCGGACTTCACCAGCGCGGCGGGGAGCAGATAGCGGCGGGCGCCGAGCGACGGATCGAAGGGGATCATGTCGACGGTGTGGAGGCGGTACCCGGCGTCGGGTATCAGCCGGGTCTCCAGGCCGCGCTCGGTGCCGACGAAGGAGATCACCGCGCCCGGTACGGCCCGGCGCAGCGCGTCGGCGAGGGCGAGTCCGGGATAGATGTGCCCACCGGTGCCGCCCGCGCCGATCACGACGGAGAGAGAGGTTCGCATGGCTGTGGAGCTTCACGCGACGGTCTAAGAGGGTTTTAAGAGCCGCGTTTGGCACCTTTGGTTCATGAGCTTCACGAGCGTGACCAGTAAGGGCGGCCCGCCGGGCGCGGGCGGGACGGCGCACCGCATCCTCGTCGTCGACGACGATCCCGAGGTCCGCGCCGCCGTCGAGGACGCCCTGACGGTGGAGGGCCACCAGGTGCGGGGCGCGGCAGACGGCCACCGCGCGCTCACGGCGGTGGCCCGCTGGCAGCCGGACCTGGTGGTCCTGGACGTCCTGATGCCGGTCATGGACGGCCTCGCGGTCTGCCGTCAGCTGCGCGCGGCGGGCGACCGCACGCCGGTCCTGGTGCTCACGGCCCTGGACTCGGTGAGCGAGCGCGTCGACGGCCTGGACGCGGGCGCCGACGACTACCTGGTCAAGCCGTTCGCGCTGGACGAGCTGGTGGCGCGGGTCAGGGCGCTGCTGCGGCGCGCGACGCCGGAGCGTGCCGCGGACGACGGCGACGACCTCGCGTACGGCGATCTGGTCCTGGACCCCGCGACGCGCACCGGCCGGCGCGGCGGGCGGCGGGTCGAGTTCAGCCGCACGGAGGCCGTCCTGCTCGAACTGCTGCTGCGCAACGCGGGCCAGGTCCTGCCGCGCGAGCTGATCCAGCAGGCGGTGTGGGGCCGCGACTTCGGCCCCGACTCCAACTCCCTCGCCGTGTACGTGGGTTACCTGCGCCGGAAGCTGGAGTCGGGCGGCGAGCCCCGCCTCGTCCACACCGTGCACGGCGTCGGCTACCGGCTGGGCTCCCCGTGAGCGCGCGGCGCAGGCTGGGCGCGCGGTGGCGGCGGCGCAGGCCGCTGCGGACCCGCCTCGCGGTGGTCGCGGCGGCCGCCGTGGCCGTGGTGGCGATCGGGGTGTGCGCCGCCGCGTTCTTCGTGATCCGCTACAAGCTGTACCAGCAGCTCGACCAGAACCTCGCGCAGTCGGCGACGCTGATCGCGCAGCAGCACCGCTCCGAGGGGCCGGGCGTCATGACGGGCGAGTGCCGGTTCCTCGGCGCGCCCGCCTGCTCGCAGATCGTCCCCGCGGACGCGGCGGACGACCCGTCGAAGCCGTATCTGCTGCCCGTGTCGGGGGTGACGCGCGCGGTCGCCGAGGGCCACAGGCCGCCTTACTACGCCAACATCACGCTCCCCGGGGGCAAGCCGGGCCGCATGTACACCACCACGTTCGGCAAGGAGGGCGAGGCCGTGCAGGTCGCCCTGCGCGCGGACATCGCCGAGCGCGGCGTCAGCCAGGCCGCGTCGCTGCTCGCCGCGGTGGGCGGCGCCGGTGTGCTGCTCTCCGCGCTCGGCGGCTACTGGGTCTCCCGCACCGGCCTGGCGCCGATCACCCGCCTCACGGCCACCGCCGAGCGGATCGCCGCCACGCGCGACGCCCGCCACCGCATCGAACTCCCGCCGGGCCGGGCGGCCCGCGCGGGCCACGAGGACGAGGTGACCCGCCTGGCCACCTCGTTCAACACGATGCTCGCCGAGCTGGAGGAGTCCGTCACGGCCCGCCGCCGGCTGGTCGCCGACGCCTCGCACGAGCTGCGCACCCCGCTGACCGCGCTGCGCACGAACGCCGAACTCCTCGCACGGGCGGACCGGCTGACCGACGCCCAGCGGGACCGGGCGTCCGGCGCGCTCGCCCGTCAGCTGCGCGAGGTCACCGGTCTGGTCAACGACCTGATCGAGCTGGCGCGGGAGGCGGAGCCGCAACCACTCCTCGAAGAGGTACGGCTCGCCCCGCTGGCCGCCCACACGGTCGACGCGGCGCGGGGCCACTGGCCCGCGGTCTCCTTCGAGCTCCACGTGGCGCCGGACGCGGCCGACCTCAGCGTGCCCGGCGTACCGGCGCGGCTGTCCCGGCTGCTCACCAACCTCGTCGACAACGCGGCCAAGTTCAGCCCGCCGGGCGGCCCGGTCAAGGTCGTCCTGACCCGCGCCGAGCTGACCGTGCGCGATCACGGGCCCGGCATCGCGGAGGAGGACCTGCCGTACGTCTTCGACCGCTTCTACCGCGCCGAGAAGGCGCGCGCCCTGCCGGGCTCGGGCCTCGGCCTCGCGATGGCCCGTCAGATCGCGCACGCGCACGGGGCGGAGCTGACGGCGGAACGGGCACCGGGGGGCGGCGCGCTGTTCCGCCTGGCACTGCCGGCTCCCTGAGGAGCTCAATACTGGCCTACTTCCCCTTCTGCCAGGCGCAGCTGCCGAGCGTGGCCTTGCCCTTGGCGACGAGCCGGTCGGCCTCGCGGGCGACGAGCACGCGCGTGTGGTCGCCCTTGCAGACCACGGTGCGGTCGCCGTGCCCGGCCAGGTCGACGAGGATCTGGTCCCAGTGCCGGTACTGCACGTCGTGCCCGGAGTCGGCGTACGAGCGCACCTTCGCCGTGCCCGGCAGTTCCTTCTGCCACGTCTTCAGGGTCGCGGGCGGCACGGTGGTGTCCTTCTTGCCGCCGTAGAGGTAGACGGGGGCGTCGAGCTTCGACAGGTCGGGGCCGGGGCGCCCGCAGTACAGCTTCTGCTCGTGGACCTGGGGCGCGGGGTCGGCCTGCTGGCCGCGCTGGTTGTACGTGCGCGCCCCTTCTTCGTACGCCGTGTCGGCGAAACCGGGGATGGACTTGACGGGGCTGTCGTCGGGGAAGGCCCACCACGTGCGCGGGTCCTTGATCTGGTCCTTGACGGCTTCGGAGAGCGCGTCGTCGGAGAGGCCGCAGTACTCGGGCTCCGCGCCGTACGGCGGCAGGGCGGCGGCGAGGTGCAGCTGCGAGATCCGCTCGGGGGCGCGGGCGGCGAGCTCGGCGGCGTAGGGGCCGCCGCCGGATATCGCGACGACGGACACGTCGTCGACACCGAGCTTGTCGAGGACCTCCAGGGCGTCCTTCGCAAAGTCGGCCTTGCCCAGGTTCTCGTCGAACTCGGTGTCGCCGAACCCGTTGCGCTCCACGGAGATGAGGCGCAGGCCGAGGTCCTCGCGGGTCGTACGGAAGAAGTCCGTCATGTGCGAGGCGCGGGCGCTGGTGCCGGTGCCGCCGATGAAGAGGACGGGCTTGCCGTCCTTCTCGCCGGTGTCGGAGTAGTGGGCGGTACGCCCGTCGGAGAGCTTCGCGGCACGCACCTCGGGGCCGAGGGAGTCGAAGTCGTCCTGCACCTTGGGCTCGGGCGGCGGGCTCGCGCTCACTTCGCCGGAGCCGCCCACGAGCAGCGCGCCGAGGACGGTGCAGGTGGCGGCACCGATGGCGAGGGCGGCGGTGCGGGCGTGACCGGTCGAGCTCACGGATTCTCCTGGGGCGGGGGTCGCTGGCCGCCCGGGCCCCTGCCCTGACCCCAGGACCTTAAACCTACGAATTCGCTCCCCCCGGCCGGGGGGTCCGTCAACCGCTCTCCGCGGTTCCGCGGTGCGTACGTCTGCGGCCGGGTGGGGGTTGCTCGCGCGGTTCCCCGCGCCCCTGTCCCCACCGCCCGTCTCGTACCCGTCTGCGGCCCGTGGGGGCGGGCCGCGCAGGTACACGCGCCCCTGACGGGGCACGCCTCCGACGAGCCTGCCCCGGGTAGCCCGGGGGCGCGGGGAACTGCGCGAGCAACCCCCACCGGCCCGCGGAAGACAACGCACGGGCAGCCCCCAGCCCCACCCAGCGGGCGAACCGGGCTAGAAGCCCGGGGGCTCCACGTACACGCCCCACTCATCGCGAAGCACCCCGCAGATCTCCCCGAGCGTCGCCTCCGCCCGAACCGCCTCCAGCATGAGCGCGATCATGTTCGACCCGTCCCGCGCAGCGGCCAGCATGGCGTCGAGGGAGGAGCGGACCCGCGCGTCGTCCCGACGGCCCTTCCGGCCACCGAGCTCCCGGACCTGCTCCCGCTCCACCTCGTGGCTGACGCGGAGGATCTCCAGGTCACCCGTGACGGAGCCTTCGAGGCAGTTGACGCCGACGACCCGCTTGTCGCCCTTCTCCACGGACCGCTGGTACTGGAACGCGGACTCGGCGATCTCGCCGGTGAACCAGCCGTCCTCGATGCCCCGCAGGATGCCCGACGTGATCGGCCCGATCGGGTGCTGCCCGTCGGGGCAGGCCCGCCGCCCCCGCTCCTTGATCTGCTCGAAGATCTTCTCCGCGTCGGCCTCGATGCGGTCGGTGAGCTGCTCGATGTACCAGGAGCCGCCCAGCGGGTCGGCGACGTTCGCGACCCCCGTCTCCTCCATCAGCACCTGCTGCGTACGGAGCGCGATCTCCGCGGCCTGCTCGCTCGGCAGCGCGAGCGTCTCGTCCAGTGCGTTGGTGTGGAGGGAGTTCGTGCCGCCGAGCACCGCGGCGAGCGCCTCGACCGCCGTACGGACGACGTTGTTGTACGGCTGCTGCGCCGTCAGCGAGACACCCGCCGTCTGCGTGTGGAAGCGCAGCCACTGCGCCTTGTCGGTCTTCGCCCCGTACTCGTCCCGGAGCCACCGCGCCCAGATGCGGCGGGCCGCCCGGAATTTCGCGATCTCCTCGAAGAAGTCGACGTGCGCGTCGAAGAAGAAGGAGAGGCCGGGGGCGAAGACGTCCACGTCGAGGCCGCGCGAGAGGCCCAGCTCCACGTACCCGAAGCCGTCCGCGAGCGTGTACGCGAGCTCCTGCGCGGCCGTCGCCCCGGCCTCACGGATGTGGTAGCCGGAGACGGAGAGCGGCTTGTACGCGGGGATGTCGCGCGCGCAGTGCTCCATGAGGTCGCCGATGAGGCGCAGGTGCGGCTCGGGCTGGAAGAGCCACTCCTTCTGCGCGATGTACTCCTTGAAGATGTCGGTCTGGAGCGTGCCGTTGAGGACGCCCGGATCGACGCCCTGCCGCTCCGCCGCGACGAGGTACATGCAGAAGACCGGCACGGCGGGCCCGCTGATCGTCATCGACGTCGTCACGTCGCCGAGCGGGATGTCCTTGAAGAGGACCTCCATGTCGGCGGCGGAGTCGATGGCGACACCGCAGTGGCCCACCTCGCCGAGCGAGCGCGGGTCGTCGGAGTCGCGGCCCATGAGGGTCGGCATGTCGAAGGCGACGGAGAGGCCGCCGCCTCCGTTGGCCAGGATCATCTTGTAGCGCTCGTTCGTCTGCTCGGCGTTGCCGAAGCCCGCGAACTGGCGGATGGTCCAGGTCCGGCCGCGGTACCCGGTCGGGTAGAGCCCGCGCGTGAAGGGGTACTCCCCCGGCCAGCCGATCCGCTCGAACCCGTCGTACGTGTCACCGGGCCGCGGCCCGTAGACGGGGTCGACCGGGTCCCCGGAGAGCGTGGTGAAGTCCGCGTCGCGCTTGCGGGCCTTGTCGTAACGGGCCTGCCAGCGCCGGCGGCCTTCCTCGATCGCGTCAGCGTCCATACCCACGAATTTACTAGGACGTCCTAGTAAAAGTCGATGCCCAACCGCCACGGACCTGTCCGTGGCGGTAACGAGTCAGACCCTGGAGGTCAGGCCTTGGCGGTGGCCGGGGAGCCGTCGGCGATCAGCGGCTCCACCTCACGCACGACCTTGCGCTCGACGAAGAACGCGGCGGTCGGGATCGTGCCCGAGACCAGCACCCACAGCAGCTTCCCGAACGGCCACTTCGCCTTGGAGCCCAGGTCGAAGGCGAAGATCAGGTAGATGATGTAGAGGACTCCGTGGACCTGGGAGACCACCAGGGTCAGGCCCTCGCCCTTTTCGAAGCCGTACTTGGCCACCATGCAGGCGCACAGGATGAGGAGCATGACGGCGGTGACGTAAGCCATCACCCGGTAGCGGGTCAGCACGCTGGATTTCATGGCTACGAGCGTAACCGCCTGTTTTGCGCGATCTTCGCCGACCCCGGCCGACCGGAACGAGCCGGTCCTACTGCTCCTCGAAGTCCTTCGCCGCGACCCGCAGCGGCCTGAGCATCGCGAAGATCTCCCCGCACTCCTCCGCGTCGTACACCCCGAGCCCGAAGTCCATCGCCATCAGCTCACGCGTCGCGGCCTCGACGACCTCGCGGCCCTTCTCCGTGATGGAGGCGAGCGTGCCGCGGCCGTCGTTGGGGTTCGGGCGCTTGTCGACCAGGCCGGACCTGACCAGGCGGTCCACCGTGTTCGTGACCGACGTCGGGTGCACCATGAGCCGCTCGCCGATCTTCGACATCGGCAACTCGCCGGCCTGCGAGAACGTGAGCAGCACCAGCGCCTCGTAGCGCGCGAAGGTCAGTCCGTACGGCTTCACGACCGCGTCGACCTCGGCGAGCAGGATCTGGTGCGCCCGCATGATGGAGGTGATCGCACCCATGGCCGGGACCGATCCCCAGCGCTGCTTCCAGAGCTCGTCGGCGCGGGCGATGGGATCGAAGGGGAGGCTGAGCGGCTTCGGCACGCCATCGACCTTACCCGTCGGTCACATGCTGGTCAGCCCCGTCTCGCGATTCGGTCGACCGCACCTCCGCCACCAGGAGCAGGCAACAGACCGTGCCGACGGCGCCCGCGCCCGCCACGACCGTGCTCACCGCGAAGAACTCCGCCGCAAGTCCTGCGAGCGCCATGCCGAGGCCCTGGATGGTCATGAGGCCCGCCGTCAGCACCGTCATCGCGCGTCCCCGCAGCTCGTCGGGCACGGCGTCGACGAACCAGCGGTCAAGTCCGAGGGTGTAGGCGGAGCCCGCTCCCGCGAGCGCGAGGGCGACGAGCGCGGGGACGAGACCGGGCGTGAGCGCGTACACGGTGAGGGGCGCGAGCGTGAGCGAGGCGAGTGGCAGCACGATACGGGCGCGCGTGGACGCGGAGAGCGCGGACCCGGCGTACAGCTCACCGGCGATGGTGCCCACCGGCGCGGCGCTCATCAGGAGGCCCACGCCCGCGACGCCGATGCCGACCTCGTCGGCGTAGGGCGCGGCGAGGGCCTCCGGGACGACCATGAACAGGGGCGGCGCCCAGAAGAGCAGCATGAGGGCCCGCACGCGGCGGTTGCCGAGCACGTCCCGCGCGCCGCCCAGCGAGTAGCGCACGAGCGCGCCGCCGCTGCCCCCGCGCGCGGGCCGCCGCTTCGTCCCGCACCGCAGCAGCAGCGCGGACACCGCGAACGTGCAGACGGTGATGGCGAGCGCGCCGCGCGGCGACACGACGGTGAGGAGTACGCCGCCGAGTCCGAAGCCGACCAGGACGGAGCTCTGCGAGACGATCCGCAGCAGGGAGCGGCCGAGGACGAACAGCTCGCCGTCGCCGAGGATGTCGGTGAGGGTCGCCGTGCGCGTGCCGTTGAAGACGGGCGCGACGAGGGCGATGGCGCAGCGCAGCGCGAGCAGCCCGGCGACGGGGGTCACGGGCAGCGCCATGAGGCCCGCGCACCCGGCGCACAGGACGTCGCACACGACGAGCACCCGCCGCGGCGGATACCGGTCGGCGATCCCGGACAGCAGCGTGCCGCCCACCAGGTACGGCAGCATGCCGAGGGCGAAGGTGAGCGCGCTGAGCAGCGGTGATCCGGTGAGGCCGTAGACGAGGACGGTCAGCGCGATCTCGCTGACGACGACGCCGAGCAGCGAGAGCGCGTGCGCGGCGAAGACGGCACGGAACTCGCGTACGGCGAAGACGCGGGTGTAGCCGGTGGCGGCAGCGGTGGACGGGGGCATGCGGGCAGCCTCACGCTGCTGTGTGCGCTGCCCTAGAGTTTCGGTCCCGGGCGAATCTCCGACGCCCCGTCCGCGACGCCCCGTCCGGGACGCCCATCCGCCGAGAGCCTGTGACCGCGACAAGGAACCCGGACCCCGTGCCGTTCCACATCCACTTCGGGCAGGACGATCTGCTGCGCTGCCGGTTCGCGGTCTCGCCGCTGTGGGAGACGCAGGAGGCCGTACGCACCCTCAAGCGCCCCGACCGCCACGCCTATCACCCCCGGTGGCTGCGCCGGATCCGTGCGGCGGCCCGCGGCCTCGACCTCTCCGCGCTCTGGCTCCTGATGCCGCGGCGCGGGCACTCCCCCGACTTCCTCGGCCCGCCGCCGATCGGGCCCGCGGCCCGTTTCGAGGAGGAGATCGCGGGGGTCCGCGCGTCCGATCCGGTGGCCGCGCGGGATGACATGGCGCGGGCGCTCGCCTGCACTCCGGGCGCCGCCGACTCCCCGAAGGGCCGGGCCCTGCTCGCCGATCCGGGAGCCGCGGTCCTGGAGCTCGCGGACGCCATGGAGGCGGCCTGGCACGCGCTGGTCGAGCCGGACTGGCCGCGTCTGCGGGCGCTCCTGGAGGCCGATGTCGCCTTCCATTCGCGGCGGCTCGCGGAGGTCGGCCTCGGCGGGCTGCTTCCGGAGCTGGACCGGCGGCTCGCGTGGGACGCGGGGACGCTCACCGTCGACTGGCACGACGAGCACGTGCGGCACCTGACGGGGCAGGGGCTGATCCTGATCCCGAGCGTCTTCTCCTGGCCCGACGTGATCAGCGGTTACGACGCCCCGTGGCAGCCGACGCTCGCCTACCCCGTGCGGGGCATAGCGGGACTGTGGGCGGAGCCGTCGGCCCGTACGCCCGAGGCCCTCGTACGGCTCCTCGGCCGCGGGCGCGCCACCGTGCTCGCCGCGCTCGACGCGCCCGCCACCACGTCGGAGCTCGCGCACCGCCTCGGGCTCGCGCCGTCCACCGTGTCCGCGCATCTGGCGGCGCTGCGGGACGCCGGGCTCCTGGTGTCGCGGCGGTACGGGCACCGGGTGTTCTACGAGTGCACCCCGCTCGGCATCGCCCTCGCCGGCGGGGGCGGTGTGGCACAAGAGCGCGACTAGTCCTTTATGTAACGATTGCCGGGCTGACTGACCGTCACTGTCACTGTCACCACCGCCCAAGGGGGCTGGATGCACCGGCTGCTCCGCACGTTCACGGCACTGGCGGCGTTCGCCGCCCTCGGGCTCCCGGCAGGCTGTTCCTCCGACTCCGCGTCCGGCGCGAAGGAGGAGGCCACCGCGCCCGGGGCCGCCACCGGGTCCGCCGGGCCGTCGGAGGGCGCCTTCTGGGTCGACCCGGACAGCCCCGCCGCGCGCCAGGTCGAGCGGTGGCAACAGCAGGGCCGCACGCGCGACGCGCAGGCCCTGAGGCGCATCTCCGAGCAGCCCATGGCCGTGTGGCCCGCGGGCGACGACCCCGCGCCCGACATCGCGCAGGCCACCCGGGGCGCGGCGAAGGAGAACCGCACCGCCGTGCTCGTCGCGTACAACATCCCGCACCGCGACTGCGGTCAGCACTCGGCGGGCGGCGCGGGCAGCGCCGACCAGTACCGGACCTGGGTGGACACGTTCGCCGGCGCGATCGGCGACGCGCCCGCCCTCGTCGTCCTCGAACCCGACGCGATCCCGCACATCGTGGACGGCTGCACCCCGGCCGAGTACCACGAGGACCGGTACCAGCTGCTGTCCGAGGCGATCCAGCGCCTGAAGCGGCAGCCGAAGGTCAAGGTGTACCTCGACGCGGGGAACCCCGGCTGGATCTCCGAGCCCGGCAAGCTCACCGAGCCCCTGCGGAAGGCGGGCGTCGCGCAGGCCGACGGCTTCTCCCTCAACGTCTCCAACTTCCAGAGCGACGGGACGATCAAGTCGTACGGCCGTACGCTGTCGGCCACGGTCGGCGGCAAGCACTTCGTCATGGACACCAGCCGCAACGGCAGGGGCCCGCTGGCGGGCGACCGTCAGGACGCCTGGTGCAACCCGCCGGGACGCGGCCTCGGCACCCCGCCGACCGACCGCACGGGCGATCCGCTGGTCGACGCCGTGCTGTGGATCAAGCGGCCCGGCGACTCGGACGGCCCGTGCCGAGGCGGCCCGGCGGCGGGCCAGTGGTGGCCGGACTACGCGCTGGGCCTCGCGCGCAACGCGAAGGCCGCCTGAGCACGCGGCTCCGCTCGGGCGGCCCTCGGGTCCGTCAGTCGTCCGCGCCGACGTGGATCCACTTCGCCTCGGACGAGGTGCCGTCCTTGTCCGTCACGAACAGCATGTACCAGCCCGGCGGTACCAGCGCCGCGTCCTCCCGCGGCACGTCCACCGTCACCGAGCCCCGGTCCTTGCTGACCTTCAGCGCGATCGACCGTTGCTCGACGTCCGTCGTGTGCGTCACCGCGCTCGGCCGCATCAGCCGGGCCGACGCGATGGTCTCGGGGCGGTCGGTCCGGAACGTCGCGCGGCCGTCGGCCCCCAGCTCCTCGGGGCCCTCGCCGAGCACCGGCCGCGTCGCGCCGCCCCGGTGCAGCGCCGGCGGCGTGAAGATCTCCATGCGCTGCTCGAAGTGGCCGAGCTTGGTGTTCTGCTCGTTGTCGTAGAGCGGGTCGGAGCCGAACGTGGCGACCCGGCCGTCGGGCAGCAGCAGCGCCTCGGAGTGGTAGTTGCGGCCCACCGCGGGTGCCGCGGCCTCCTGGAAGGCGTTGGTCCTGGGGTCGTAGAACTGCGCCTTGTGGATGTTGCTGGCGCTGCGTCCGCGGTAGTCCGAGGCGCCGTTCGTCGTGAACACGGAGTCGTTCGGCATGAGGACGCTGTTCAGGTAGCGCGTGCCCTGCGGCAGCTGGGGCCCGGTCCTGAAGGACGGGTTGTCCTCCTTCAAGTCGATGACAGCGGTGCGCCGCGTCGCCTTGTCCGACTCGCCCACTCCCCCGCCGCCGAGGATCATCACCTTCTGGTCCTGGGCGGGCGGCAGCAGCACGGACGCCGACGTCTCGGTCTGGTCGAGGTCCTCCAGGCCGGGGACCTTCTCGAACTTGTTCGTGTCCAGGTCCCACAGGCCCGGCTCACGGCCCTTCTCCGCGGGACCGTAACCGGCGTTCGAAGCGGGGTAGAAGAGCTTTCCGCCCTTGGTGAGGAAGAGCGCGGGATACGTGGGGAAGTACCGCTTGGGCCCGTCCGTCCACTTCTTCGTCTTCGGGTCGTAGATCTCGTTGTCGCCCGGGTCGACGACGCCCACGTCGTCGAGTCCGGAGACCGCGAGCACCTTGCCGTCCTCCAGGCCGACGAGCGTCGGGTACCAGCGGGCCTTCTCCATCGGCTCCACCGGGATGTACTTCTCGGCCCTGGGGTCGAACTCGTACGCCGCCTTGATCCCCTGGAAGTCCTGCTTCTCCATGTCGATCTTCTCGGCGATGCCGTACGTGTTGTCGGCCTCGTCCCCGGTCAGCCCCTCGATCTCGTACTGCGCGGACTTCTCGGTGACCGACTGCTCGCCGTCCTGCACCGCCTCGACAAAGACCCGCGCCTCGCTCGCCTTGACCTTGGTCTTCCAGGGCTGCATCACACCGGACTTGGAGTACGTGATCTCGAAGTCCCGCTTGGCCTTCGGAACTTCGACGTCGAACTTGCTGACGTACTCGACACCCGAGGGTGACCGGAACTTGGTGCCCTTCTTCAGGACCACGGGCTTGTCGGGGTTCTCGTTCTTCACGCGCATACCGCCGCCGGCCCGCTCCACCTCACCGTCGAGCAACTCGTAGCGCGCGGTGCCCCCCGCCACCAGAAGCCGCCCGTCGGGAAGTTGCGCGTGCCCGGAGCAGAAGAAGTCCTCGGGCGTCGGGATCTTCTTGAACGTGTCGTTCTTCGGATCCCACAACACGGTGTCAAAGGACCCCGCGTCGAATTTCTTCTGCTCGTTTCCCGACCCCGCGACGATCAGCACCTTGCCCGTGTGGAGCAGTGCGGCGTGAATGGCGTTGGTGCGGAACTCCTCCGGAATGCTGACCTGTTTCCAGGAGCCGTACTTCTTCTTGTAGCCGGGCTGGGCGATCTTGTACGCGTAGTACTTCTCCTCGGCGAAGGAGAGCGCGGCGGGCGCGTTCAGCCCGACGAGCAGGGCGCCCGCGCCGACTCCGAGGAGCGTCTTCCTGGTGCGCTTGGAAGGCCGGTAGGCCATGGGGGCCATGAATCAGTTCCCTCCTGTCGACGTGCCGGTGGCGAGCGCGGGCTCCGGCTCGCCCTCGGGGGCGGTCTCGCCGCGCAGCGCGGCCCGCTGCGCCTGCGCCTTCGTCTGCGTTTGCGGGTGGGCCCTGCGCTCCTTGACGAGGCCGTAGGCCCAGATGGACACGGGGGCCAGGGAGATGACCATGGCGAGGACGGCCCAGGTGCGCATCGCCACGTGGGTGTGTCCGAGGACGAAGGAGGCGGTCAGTGAGCTCGCGAGCACGACGGCCCAGAAGAGATGGATCCGGAAGGTCAGGAGCCGGTCCGGGCTGGCGTCGCCGCCCTTGGGAGTGACGACGAACCGGCTGGGCCTGCGCACGACCGCCGCGCCGAGCGACTTGGCGTAGATGGGCGCGGAGAGTGCCGACATCGCCATCCCGGCGAGCCCTCCGGAGCCTTCGGGCTCGTGCGGAGACACGTTGTGCCTGCGGTTCCACAGGTACAGCCCGATCTGGAGGGCGGCCGCGTCGCTGTAGAGCATCAGCCAGACGGAGGCGGCGACCTGTGTCCCGGAGGCCCCGAACCACAGGAACAGCACACAACTGAGAATTCCGAGGAGCCAGTTCACGGCGGTCATGGGGTAGTACACGAGCATCAGGGAGTACGAGAAGAGGCGCCCCGGCGGCATCGTGAACGGCGCCTTCCAGTACTGCTTGAACAGCGTCTCGTACGTGCCGCGCGACCAGCGCATCTGCTGCGTGAAGAAGTCCGTCCAGGAGGCGGGCCCTTCCCCCACGGCCAGCACGTCCGGGGTGTACACCGACCGCCAGTGCTTCTTGGTGACCGGATTGCGGTGCCGGTGCAGTTCGAAGCCGGTGGCCATGTCCTCGGTGATGGAGTCGTGGAGCCCACCGATCTGCGTGAGCGCACTGATGCGCACGACGTTGTTGGTGCCGACGAACATGGGGGCGCGGTAGCGGTTGCCTGCGCGCTGGATCAGCGCGTGGAAGAGGAACTGCTGGGATTCGGCGGCCTTGGTGACCGGGGTGTCGTAGTTCCCGTACACCTGCGGTCCGACGACGAACGCGACGTCGGGGTCGCGGAAGTACCCCATCATCCGCTCCAGGAAGTTGGGGAGCGGTACGTGGTCCGTGTCGACGGAGGCGAAGAAGTCGTACTCCGCGTGGTGCATGGCCAGCCAGGCGTTGTAATTGCCGTGCTTGGTGCGGGTCTTGTGCGGCCCCTTCTTCCGGTTCCACTCGGGCACGCCGTTACGCGTGAAGTGCCGTACGCCCAGCTCTTCGCACAACGCCTTGGCCTCGGGGTTGTCCCCTTCGTCGAGGAGCCATACGTCGAGGGGCCCGGAATGGTGAACCTGAACGGCACCTTCGAGCGTCGCCCGCACCATGCTCAGCGGCTCCTTGCCGGGCACGTACGTCGTCAGGAACGCGACGCGCGTACCGGGCTCCGGACGCACGGGTATCGGGTCCCTCGCGACCATCGTCGCGTGGGCGATCGACACGACGTTGACGAGCATGAACAGCTCGATCAGCCCGATCGCCACGAGCATGGTGATGTCGAGCCCGATCAGCCAGCGGTCGCCGCCTTCGCGTTCGGTCCAGTGGGTGGGCCACACGAGGTAGACGAGCAGGAGTCCCGTGAGGACGGGGGCGAGGCTCATGAGGAGGACGGCGCGTATTCGGTGCGGTTCGCTGGAGAGCAGAGAGCGATACTGCACGCGATACGCGCCGCTCCCCTGCCTCTCCCCTCCCCCGTCATCGCCGTCCGGCTCGGTGAGCGGTCCGGCGAGCGTGCTGTGGGTCTCGTAGTCGTAGCCCTCCGGCTGCCGCACAGCGCCCTCCAGGTTCTGGTGGTCCGAGTTCCGCCAATACCCTCACAAAAGTGGACTTTCTTTGGCGTGTCGAACGGTGTTCCCCCGTGCGAGCGGTTTTATGGTGGGCGGTTTGGGTGGGGTTGCGGTGGGGGGTGGGGTGTGAGGGGGGTGGGGGTGAGGGGGAGGTGGGTCGGCGAGGTCGGCGAGGTCGGCGAGGGTGAGTCGGCGGGGCGCCTAAGGTTCGGTGGGGGGGCGGGGCCGCGGGGGTATGTGCGTACTCGCCATCCCTGCGCCCCGTGGAATGTTCCCGGCCGCCCCCGTGTGCTCGGTGCTCCGTGCGCACATACCCCCACGTCCCCTCGGACGCGCTCGCGACTGCGGGCCGACGAACACGACCTACAAACAGATCCCCGGCCCCCGGCCCCTACTCCCACTGAACGGCACGGGACAAACGGACGGACCCACCCCCCTCCGGCCCCCTCTGGCCCCCTCCTCCCGCCGACTGACGCGGAACAAACGGACGACCCCGCCCTCCCTTCCGGCCGCCCCTACTCCCGCTGGCGCCGCGGGGTAAACGGGCGGACCCACCCCCTCCGGCCCCCTTCTCCCGCCGACTGACGCGGAACAAACGGACGACCCCGCCCTCCCTCCTCCGGCCGCCCTTACTCCCACTGGACGGCGCGGGGTAAACGGGTGGGCGGGTGGGAAACATCCGCCGCGAAGCGGCGGGCTTGGTGCTCCTACTGAGCGGGGCGTCGCAGAGCCAGCCGACCCCCAAGCACAGCGCAGCGCCCCCGCGGCGGGCTTGGTGCTCCTACTGAGCGGGGCGTCGCAGAGCCAGCCGACCCCCAAGCACAGCGCAGCGCCCCCGCGGCGGGCTTGGTGCTCCTACCGAGCAGGGCGTCGCAGAGCCAGCCCACCCCCAAGCACAGCGCAGCGCCCCGCAGGGGGCGAGGTCACCGCGGTGTCAGCCGCGTACTCGACGGAGGCGGTGTCGGACCGCCCGCTGGGCCAGGGGGCCGAGGTCCTCGACGGCGGAGACGAGAAGGGAGAGCTGCTCGAGGGAGTCGAGCGCCCGCTCCGCCCCCACCGCATCCACCCCCTCGTACAGCTCCATCCCCACGAACGACGCCCCCACCGCCCGCGCCAGCCCCACCGCATCGACGAACTCCCCGAGCGGCGAAGCGGCCAGCACCCGCGTCAGGACCTTCTCGATCTCCTCGATCCAGAGGGCGAGCCCCGCCGCCGTGGCCACCGCGAGCCGCGGCTGCGTCTGCGACCCGGCGAGCAGCTGGCCGAGCACGGCGACGTGCCCCGCCTCGCGCTCCTCCTCGTGCATCTCGCGCCCGAAGGCGAGCAGCCCGGCGAGGGAGTCGATCCCGGAGAGACGCTCCCGGTACCGGGAGACCCGCTGCTCCGTACCGTGCCGGCACGCCGCCGCGAGCAGCTCGTCGACGGAGCCGAAGTGGTAGAAGACGAGCGCCTGGTTGACCCCCGCCGCCGCCGCGATGTTCCGCGCGGAGGTCTTGGCGATGCCCTGCTCCGTCAGCGTCCGCAACGCTCCCTCGAGGAGCTTGGTCCGGGTCTCCAGGCTCTTGGCCGGGTCCTTCGCCTCACTCACGCGCGCGCCTCCTCGCGGACCGGCCGGAGGCCCGGGCGGACTTCGCACGTACGGACGTCGGTGTACGTCGCCGTGAAGGATCCCTCGTAGCCGAACAGGGGCCCGAAGCGGGAGTTGGTGACCCGGACCCGGATGCGGAAACGGCCCGACTCCTCGTCGTAGGACTCGCGGACCTCCGCGTCGCCCCCGATGAGCGAGGGCACGCGGCAGTCCACGGGGCCCTCCCGGAAGCGGTGCTCTCCGGAGCGGATGAGGAGCGAGCCGTCGGGCTGCGCACGGAAGTGGAGGTCGCTGGCGAGGTGCTGGTGCGTGCCGAGGTAGTCGAGCACGCGGTCGCCCTTGGGGCTCAGAACCATTTGGGCGTCGAAGCGGCGGGGGCCGCCGGGCAGGTCGAAGGTGCGCACGAAGGTCACCGTCTCACGGCCGTACGTATCGGTGTACGGCACGTTCTCGATGACGAAGGGAACGTTCCTGCCCTGGCGCGGGACGAGGATGTTGCGGGTGCCGCCGAGCGCGAGGAACGGCTTCACGAACCCCCGCCCGTGCCAGATGCGGTCCATGACGCCCCGGCCCGTGCAGGCCTCGCCGCCCGCGAGGCCGACGGAGAAGCGCCGCTGGAGCTGCGGGTGGAGCCGGTGGAAGTCGGCGCCCATGACGGTGCGGAAGATCGAAGAGGTCTGCGTCACGAGTACTGCCCCTCGGTCCTGGTGCGCGGAGCGCGAGACGCAAGAGGACCCAGGCCGGAGAGAACGCGCGGCTCACGCGCGCGTGCCGGCGCTTTGCGCAGACAGCGGCGGGCGGCCGGAGTCGTGGGCAGCGGCGGCAGCATCAGCATCGAGGCCGCGGCCGCCAGGGCCAGCATGGGGGCGAAGAGGACCGCGGCGGTGACGCACAGGACGCGGGCGGCGACATCCAGCACCGCGTGCAGCAGGGCGCGCTCCGGGGTGATGCCCCGCTCCAGCCACAGCCTGAGCCGGTCGAACGACCAGGCGGTCGCCCACCCCATGAGGGGGCGCAGGACCAGCCGGTCGGCGAGCTTCCCGAACCGCCCCCAGCGCGGACGGTAGTCGTACCCGGTGAGGAAGCGGATGCCGTCGCCGTCCTCCGCGGGTACGTAGCGCCAGTAGCCACTGCCCTCTTCGAGGAGGGAGAGCGGATGCGGGGACGCGAAGCGCAGTGCGGAGGTTCTGGTGCCGTCGGCGCGCCGCTTCTCGCCCGCGGAGACCCCGGTGCCGGCGATGGTCAGAAAGGGCAGCACGCGCGTGGCGTACCGGAAGCGCTGCGGCTCGCCCTCCTCGCACGGCAGGTAGTCGATCTCGCCGAAACGCAGGTCCCAGCGCTGGTGCTGATCGGGTTCCTGGGTGCGGGCCCAGAGGTCGTCGAGATCGGCGCGTATGCGCGCCTCGATATACAGACTCACGGCAAACCCCCACGTCAACGCAGTTTTGAGCGACTGCTCAAACATAAGATACTGATGTTTGAGCAGTCGCTCAAGTGCGGGGGTCTTGGGGTGTCTTCACCACAGGACGGGAAGCCTCTCGGGGACCCGCTTGATGTTGCCCGTGCGCCAGACCAGCTGATCGACGGGCAGCGCGAGCCGCAGGTTCGGGAGGCGTTCCAGGAGGACGGTCAGGGCCTCCCCGGCATGGACGCGGGAGATCGCGGAGGCGGGGCAGAAGTGGCGGCCCGCCCCGAACGACAGGTGCGTGTTGGGCGAGCGGTCGACATCGAACCGCTCGGGATCCGGAAACTGACCGGGGTCGAAGTTCGCCCCCTCGACACAGACCAGCACCAGCTCCCCCGCCCGCACCAGGACGCCGCCCACCTGCACGTCGGCGCGGGCGATCCGGGGCAGTCCGTCGCCGATCGACAGCGTGCACCGCATCAGCTCGTCCACCGCGCGGGGCATCGCGTCCGGCCGCTCCCGCAGGCGTTCCATCGCCTCCGGGTGCCGGATCAGCGTCAGCACGGCGTGCAGCAGGAACACGTACGTACTCATCGCGCCCGCCCCGAAGAGCGAGGTCACCGTGGCGGCGAGCATCTCGTCGGTCAGGTCGCCGCCGTCGCGCTCCGGATCGTCGCGCAGCTCGCACAGCCGCTTGATCAGGCCCTGCTGGTCGGCGCGGTCGGCGCGCACGTGGCGCAGCACGTAGGCGTAGTCCTTGTCCCAGTTGGCGGTGCAGCCCTCGTACGTGACGGGGCTGGTGACGAAGCCGAGGTCCAGGCCGGACATGAGCCGCAGCCCGTCCTCGTACGGCAGGCCCAGTACCTTGCAGACCAGGGCGGCGGAGTACGGCTCGGCGAACCGCTGCCGCAGGTCGACGGGGCCCCCTTCCTCGACCATGGCGTCGACCAGTTCGCGCGCCCGCTCGGCCATCCACTCCGCGGACGCGGGACCGGAGCGGGGCCCGAAGGCCCGCAGCACCTCCTGGTGGAGGCCGGCGCTGTTGACGTTGCCCATGGTGTTGACGACCTCGGGGGGAATCGTCAGCGCGTACTGGCGCGGCACGCCGGGAGCCGCCGTGTCACGCAGGCTGAAGCGTTCGTCCTCGAGGACCTGGAGGGCCAGGGCGTAGCTGGTCACCAGCCAGGCGTCGTCGCCCGTGAGAGTCCGGATCCGCGCGATGGGGCGCTCCTCGCGCAGCCGTGTGCACGCGGCGGGGACGATGTCGCCGCGGCGGGACAGCGGCCACTCGACGTCCGCGTACGGCTGGGAGGCGTCAGTGCTGGTGGATGCCATGGTGATCTGCTCTCTTCCAAGGGCCCGCAGGAGCCCTCCTCGGGTCAGTCTTGGCACGCGACGACGGCGTAGCCCTGGGTCGCGGCAGGGCGCAGCCCCGTCTGCCGCTCGCTGAACAGCAGACGGCCCAGCGAGAGGACGGTGTGGTAGCAGTGGACGGACGAGGCGACGCCCAGGATCCGTGGCGTGTCGACGAAGAACGGCAGCTCCGCGTCCACGTACGCGAGCGCCGCCTGCACCTGGGCGGGAGTGGGCGAAGCGTTCGGTTGCAGCCGCTTGGCGACGAACTGGTACGCCATGGCGTCCCGCACCGACCGCAGCTCCATGTCGGTCCGCAGGGCCGTCCGGGTCCGCGCCCGGACCTCCCGGTAGCCGGGCTGGTCGAGGAAGGCGGACAGGGGCCGTGCCCGTACGCGCTCCGCCGTCGCGCCGATGTCGGCGAGGGCGCCGTCGACGCGCCGCCGCACGCCGCGCAGTTGTTTGCTCACGCTCCTGCGCGCGGCGGGCCGTTCGTAGCCGAAGGCTTCCAGCATCGCCTGGAGGGCGACGTCCGCGTGCACCACGTCGACGACGGCGAAGCGCTCCACCGCCCACACCATCGCCTCGGCCAGCCGTTGGCGGCTGAAATAGCTGTTGCCCGTGCTCACCCCGAACAGCGCGTGATCCCCCCGGTCGAGGATCCCTTCGCTGCCGGTGCCGAACGGCAGGACTCTCACGCGTCCGTCGGTCAGGGGCCGCGACTCGCTGTGGATCACCATCACTCCTCGCAGGCGCATATCCGCATATGTCGCTGGCTACCCACGCAGAGTGATGAGAATGCCGTCAACACCTCGAAGGCGTGACGCTGAGTAACTGACCATGGGGTCGCACGCCCCCGTCATGCACCCCGCACGCGCTCTTTGCACATGCCAGGTGCCACATGCGGTGCGCGAGGAGACCGGGGCGGACAACCGGACCGCGCACAAACACGCACGCCGCACCGGTTTCGGCGCGGCGTGCGTGTTGCCCGCCGCGCACGGCGGGCGGCGAGCCGTAGGGCAGGAAGTGCCCGTGGGTGACCTAGGCGGACAGGTGGCGCTCCACCGTCTCGACCTTCGAGGTGAGGCCGTCCGTGACGCCCGGGCGGATGTCCGCCTTCATGACGACGGAGACGCGCGGGGAGCGGGCCTCGACCGCGGCGACGGCGCGCTTGACGACGTCCATCACCTCGTCCCACTCGCCCTCGACGGACGTGAACATGGCGTCGGTCCGGTTCGGCAGGCCCGACTCGCGGACCACGCGGACCGCGTCGGCGACGTATTCGCCGACGTCCTCGCCGACCCCGAGCGGGGTCACGGAGAAGGCGACGATCATGCGTTCACGACGCCTTCCTTGCGGGCGCGCGACGCGATCACCGCGGCCTCGGCCTCACGCTTCAGCTTGCGCTCGGCCATGAAGCCGCCGCCGGGGATGAACGAGAACGCGAAGTACAGGGCGCCGGTCCCGAGGTCCCACTTGGCGCGGTTCCAGGCGTCGAGCCAGAAGACCACGTACAGGACGAAGAGCACGCCGTGGATCGGGCCGAGCACCGGCGCCACGTTGAAGTCCTCGGAGACCGTGTACTTGATGATCGTGCAGACCAACAGCACGATCCAGGAAATGCCTTCCGGCACGGAGACCAGGCGGAGGCGGCGGAGTGCGGAAGCGGTTTTGATGTCCACGGGTCACCTTCGGTGGGACGGACGACAGGCAGGGGGCGTGGCTCGGCGGCGCCGATCTTGTGAACGGACGCACAAGCGACCCCCATTGTGACATCGGGGTGTTCTCGGGGTTCGCTCAGGGCCCTTCACCCTGTTCTGGGTGGGTACGCGGCGGCTACCGTCGATTCGTGGCTACGTTCCGGCTCCAAGGGAGCAGAGTGCTCGCCGTCGACATGACGGGCGACGCCGTGAAGGCGAAGAACGGCTCGATGGTCGCGTACGACGGCCAGATGGCCTTCAAGAAGATGACCGGCGGCGGCGAGGGCATCCGGGGCATGGTGACCCGCCGCGTCATCGGCGAGCAGATGACGGTGATGGAGGTGAAGGGGCACGGCACCTGCTGGTTCGCCGACCGGGCCACCGAGATCAATCTCGTCCGGCTGAGCGGCGAGAAGCTGTACGTCGAGGCGAGCAACCTGCTCTGCACCGACGCCGGCCTGCGCACCGGCACCAGCTTCACCGGCCTGCGGGGCGCGACGCAGGGGAACGGCCTGTTCACGACGACCGTCGAGGGCGCCGGCCAGGCGGCGATCGTCTCCGACGGCCCCGCGGTGGTGCTGCGCGTCTCCCGGGAGTATCCGCTGACGGTGGACCCGGGGGCGTACATCGCGCACCAGGGCAATGTGCGGCAGAGCTTCCAGTCCGGTGTCACGTTCCGCACCTTCATGGGCGAGGGCGGCGGCGAGGCCTTCCAGATCCGTTTCGAGGGCGAGGGCCTGGTCTATGTCCAGCCCAGCGAGCGGGCGACGATCGCGGGAGATGTGTGACATGCCCTTCCGTGAGATCAACTCGAAGATGATCGAGGCCACCCTGCGGCCGGGCGCCAAGATCTTCAGCCAGCGCGGCGCGATGCTCGCCTATCGGGGGGACGTCTCCTTCACCCCCAACATCCAGGGCGGCCAGGGCGGTCTCGCCTCCATGATCGGGCGCCGGGTCGCGGGCGAGGCCACGCCCCTGATGACCGTGGAGGTCCCCCAAGGTGGTGACGGCCCGGGAGGCGCCCCCACCGCCACGGTCCTGTTCGGGCACGGCGGCCACCACATTCAGGTGATCAACCTCTCCGGAGACACGCTGTACGTGGAGGCGGACCGCCTGCTGGCCTTCGACGGCACGCTCCAGCAGGGCACGATGTTCATGGGCTCCCAGGGCGGCGTCATGGGCATGGTGCGCGGCCAGGTGAGCGGCCAGGGCCTGTTCACCACGACCCTGAAGGGTCACGGCGCGGTCGCCGTCATGGCGCACGGCGGCGTCATCGAGGTGCCGATCACCCCTCAGCGTCCGGTCCACGTGGACCCGCAGGCGTATGTCGCGCACCACGGCGACGTGCGCAACAAGCTGTCCACGGCGCTCGGCTGGCGCGACATGGTGGGCCGCGGCTCCGGAGAGGCCTTCCAGCTCGAGCTGTCGGGAACCGGCGCCGTGTACGTGCAGGCTTCGGAGGAGAAGCTGTGAACCCCAACGTCTCGACGCCCGCGGGCGCGCCCGCCGTCTTCGACCCGATGACGCTGCCGAGCGACGACAGCGTGAATCCGTACACCTTCTGCGTGGAGCTCAAGGGGAACCAGTGGTTCCTGCAGAAGGGGAAGATGATCGCCTACTACGGACGGATCGAATTCAACGGCATCGGGCACGGCCGCCTGGACCGTCTGGTCCGGACCAGCTTTCATTCGCCGCTGCACGCGAGCGACTGGGTCGTGGCGGACGGCCAGGGCAAGATGCTCCTCGCCGACCGGGCCTTCGACGTGAATTCGTACGATCTCGAAGAGGGCAACCTGACCATTCGCTCCGGCAACCTCCTCGCTTTTCAGCCAACTCTCGCGCTGAAGCAGTCGATCGTTCCGGGCTTTCTGACCCTCATCGGCACGGGCAAGTTCGTCGCCGCGTCGAACGGCCCGGTGGTCTTCATGGAGCCCCCGATCCGTGTGGATCCACAGGCGCTCGTGGGGTGGGCGGACTGCCCTTCCCCCTGCCACCACTACGACCACGGATACCTCACGGGCGTGATCGGAGGCGTGCGGGCACTGACCGGCATCGGCGGGACGTCAGGTGAGGAGCACCAGTTCGAGTTCGTGGGCGCGGGCACGGTCCTGCTCCAGTCCAGCGAGGCGCTGATGCCCGAACGGGCATCGGGAGAGGTGCCCCATCAGGGGGGCGTACCAGGCGGACGGGGCACTCCGGGGCAACCGGGTCAGCAGCCGGGTGCACCGCGCCTTCCCGGACAACTGGGGGACCTCCAGCGTCGCTTCGGGCTGTGAGCGGTAGTCTGCGGAGTGTGACGGCGAACGCCTGTGCCCCTCCTGGAGGCAGGTGGTGCGAGGCGTGTCACATCCCACCATTCGTTCACCTTTCAACTTCTTAGGTAGAATCGATTCCATGGAGACCGAGACGGCCCCGCAGTGGCTGACCGACGAGGAACAGTGCGCCTGGCGCACCCACGTGGAGGTCAACAGGATGCTGACATATCAGCTCGAAAAGGACCTTCAGCCGTTCAACCTGACCATGAACGACTACGACATTCTCGTGTATCTCTCCGAGTCGGAAGAGCTCCGGATGCGGATGAGCGACCTTGCCGCCGCCACCCTGCAGTCCAAGAGCCGCCTGTCCCACCAGATCACCCGCATGGAGAACGCGGGTCTGGTGCGCCGTGAGAACTGCGAGTCCGACCGGCGGGGTCTCTACACCGTCCTCACCGAGGACGGCATGGAGACCATGCGGAAGGTGGCCCCGCACCATGTCGCCTCCGTGCGGCGGCACTTCGTCGACCTCATCTCCGACGAGGCCCTCGAGGACCTGCGCAAGGCCCTGACCCCGATCGCGGAACACCTGCGCTCCCAGCGCGGCAAGCCCTGATCCGCACCGCCACGGCCGGCCGCACCCCTCATTCCGCCGACGACTGAGGGCTCGGCAGCCGCAGCTCGAACAGCGCACCCCCGGACGGCGCCTCCCGCACCACGAGCGTGCCGCCGTGCCGCACCGCCACGTCCCGCGCGATGGCGAGGCCCAGACCGGCCCCGCCCTCGTCGCGGGTCCGCGCGTCGTCGAGCCGTACGAACCGCTCGAAGATCCGCTCCCGCTCACCCTCCGGCACGCCGCTGCCGTCATCGGCCACCTCAAGGACCGCCCAGGCCCCGTCGCTCCGGGTGGTGACCGTGACGCGGGAACGTGCGTGCCGCTGCGCGTTGTTCAGGAGGTTGCCCAGCACCCGCGCCAACTGGCCGCGCGACCCCGCGACTTCGGCGCTCTTCAGGTCCGCGTGCACCTCGACGTGGTCCCGGGTGCGCTGCGAGAGCTCCTCGCGGGCGAAGGCCGCCAGGTCGACCCGGCCCGCCCCCGGCTTCTCCCCCGCGTCGAGGCGGGCCAGGAGCAGCAGGTCGGCGGCGAGTTCCTGGAGCCGCACGGTGTCCTCGACGGCGCCGTCGACGTCCAGCAACTCCGGGTGCGCGGCACCGACTTCGAGCTGCGTGCGCAGCGAGGCGATGGGGCTGCGCAGCTCGTGCGAGGCGTCCGCCACGAACCGGCGCTGGCGCTCCACGGAGGTCTGCAGCGCGGTGAGCGTCTCGTTGGTGGTGCGGGCGAGGCGGGCGATCTCGTCGTGCGTGCCCGGCTCGGGCACGCGGCGCGCGAGGTCCTCCGACGCGGTGATCGCGGACATCTCCGCGGTGATCGCGGCCACCGGGCGCAGGGCGCGCCGCGTCACCAGCCAGGTGACGCCGGCGACGACCGCGAGGAGCAGCGGGAACCCGATGAGCATCGACGTCAACGCCGTGGACACGGCGCTCTGTTCGTCGGCGAGCGAGCTGCCCGCGTAGACGGTGAAGTCGCCCTTGGGCGAGCTGACCTCGACGGCCGCGAAGCGGTACTCGGCGCTCTCGCCGTCGATGGTGGCGGAGCCGTTGGTGTACTTCGTCTCGTCGTCGATCTCCCCGTCCTCGCGGTCCTCGTTGTCGCCGCCGTCCTCCTTCGCCCCCGCTCCCCCACGGCCGGGCTTCACCTGATCGACGCCCGTTCCGCTGATCCTCTGCAGGTCCTCACCGGCCGCGACCAGCCTGCCGTTGCCGTCGACGACCTGGACGGGCTGGTCATCGTCGTCCGGCAGCTCCAGGTCCCCCAACGACCGGACCGTCAGGAGCTGCGAGGCGACCTTGCGGGCGGCCGAGTCGGCCCGCGAGCCCGCCTGGTCGACGAGGTTGTCCCGCAGCGAGAGCAGCACGGCGGCGCCCGCCGCGACCAGGGCGAGGGCGACGACGAGGCTCGCGCCGAGCGTGGCCCTGGCCCGCACCGATCCGAACAGTCGGCTCGTCCTGCTCATCGCGGGGCCTCCAGACGGTATCCGGCGCCGCGCACGGTCGTGATGAGGGCCGCGCCGAGCTTGCGCCGCAGCGTGCTCACGTACACCTCGACGATGTTGGGGTCGCCCTCGTACGCGAAGTCCCAGACGTGGTCCAGGATGTCGCCCTTGGAGACGACCTCGCCGCTCCGCAGCACCAGCTGCTCCAGGACCGCGAACTCCTTCGCCGTGAGGGTGACTTCGTCGTCGCCGCGGAAGACGCGCCGCGCGGCCGTGTCGACCTTCAGCTCGCCCAGGGTGTGCACCGGGGAGGGGCCCGCGTTGCCGCGGCGGCGCAGCAGCGCCTTCACGCGGGCCACCAGCACGACGTACGAGAAGGGCTTGGTGAGGTAGTCGTCCGCGCCGGTGTCGAGGCCCTCGGCCTCGTCGTACTCGCCGTCCTTGGCCGTGAGCATCAGGATCGGCACGTCGTGTCCTGCGGCGCGCAGCGCGGAGCAGACGCGGTAGCCGTTCATGCCGGGCAGCATGATGTCGAGGATCACCAGGTCGTACGTGCCCTCGCTCGCCCGGTGCAGTCCGTCGACGCCGTCGTGGACGACGTCGACGGCGAAGCCCTCGGCGGTGAGGCCCTTGGCGAGCGACAGGGCCAGCCTTTTCTCGTCCTCGACGATCAAGAATCGAAAGGTGTGGCGCGTAGCGCCTCCGGCAGGGTGGTGGTGGGAGACGGGTGGGCGCATGCGTTCAGGGTGGCAGAGCGAAGCTGAAG
The DNA here is from genome assembly GCF_056432085.1 of Streptomyces sp. NPDC045678. Lineage (NCBI taxonomy): Bacteria > Bacillati > Actinomycetota > Actinomycetes > Kitasatosporales > Streptomycetaceae > Streptomyces > Streptomyces sp. NPDC045678. The sequence goes on along the minus strand of NZ_JBWKJS010000006.1, from coordinate 596,628 downwards.
AGTTCTTCAGGCGGCTTCAGCGTGCGTTCAGGATCGCTCCGCCAGATTGGTCCGTGTCGAAAGCGAACGGCGGCGGCCCCCGGGCCGCCGCCCGCACCGCCCACTTCTTCGGGAGGACCCTCATGAAGCGCAACATCGTCATCGCCACCGTCGCCGCCGCGGCCCTGATCGGAGGCGGCACCGCCGCCTTCGCGACCGGCGGTGAGGACGACGGCGCCGCGAGCAGGTCGAGCGTCCAGCTGAAGGACAACGACCGCAAGGACCAGGACGGCAGGGACCAGGACGGCAGGGACGACGACCGCGACGACGCCGCCGAGAACACCGCGGAGGCGAAGGCCGCCAAGGTGACCGCCGCCGACGCCATCGAGGCGGCCCTCGCGGACACGTCCGGCACCGCGGTCTCCGCCGAGCTCGACGACGAGGACGGCGGCCTGGTCTGGGACGTCGACATCCTGAACGGCAAGACCTGGCACAACGTCGAGGTCGACCCGGGCACGGGCAAGGTCCTCGGCTCCTGGGTCGACAAGGATGACAAGTCCGACAAGGAAGACGCCAAGGAGGACGCCACCGACGCCGCCCGCGTGAACTCCGCTCTGAAGGGCACCTCCGTCAGCGCCGCGGACGCCGCGAAGGCCGGCGCCGACAAGGGCACGGTGACCTCCGTGGACCTGGACGACGACGGCACGGCGACCGCCTGGAACGTGGAGACGACCGGCGCGAAGGGCGCCGAGTCCGAGTACAACGTCGACCTGAAGACCGGCAAGGTCACGGCCGACCGCACGGACACCCACGACCACGACGGCCAGGACGGTCAGGACCACGACGACGACGGCTCCGACGACTGACGACACTCGCGGCGAGGGCCGACTCTCGCCTCAGGGGCGGCGTGAAAGCGCCGCCCCCGCGGCATGTCTCAGCTCTCCGTGAGCCCCTCGACGAGTTCGTCCGCGGCCGTGTACGGGTCGAGCTCCCCCGCCACGATCCGCTCCGCGAGCGCGGACAGCCGCAGGTCGCCGTGGAGCGAGCCGATGCGCTCACGCAGGGCCGTGACGGCGATCGTCTCGACCTCGCGGGAGGCGCGGGCGACCCGGCGCTCGCCGAGGACCCCCCGCTCCTCCATCCACGCCCGGTGCTTCTCCAGCGCCTCGACGACCTCGTCGACGCCCTCGCCGCGCGCCGCGACCGTCTTCACGATGGGCGGGCGCCAGTCTCCGGGGCCGCGGGACTCGCCGAGGCCCAGCATGTGGTTCAGTTCGCGCGCGGTCGCGTCGGCGCCGTCGCGGTCCGCCTTGTTGACGACGTACACGTCGCCGATCTCCAGGATTCCGGCCTTCGCCGCCTGGATGCCGTCGCCCATGCCGGGCGCGAGGAGGACGACCGAGGTGTCCGCCTGGGAGGCGATCTCCACCTCGGACTGTCCGACGCCGACGGTCTCGACGAGGATCACGTCGCAGCCCGCGGCGTCCAGGACGCGGATGGCCTGCGGCGCGGCCCAGGCGAGCCCGCCGAGGTGACCGCGCGTGGCCATGGAGCGGATGTAGACGCCGGGGTCGGACGCGTGGTCGGACATCCGCACCCGGTCGCCGAGGAGCGCGCCTCCGGAGAAGGGGGACGACGGGTCGACGGCGAGGACGCCGACCCGCTTACCGGTACGCCGGTAGGCGCTCACGAGCGCGGACGTCGATGTCGACTTGCCGACACCGGGAGAGCCCGTGAGACCGACCACGTACGCGTGGCCGGCGAGCGGCGCCAGCGCCGCCATCACTTCACGCAGCTGCGGTGACGCCCCCTCGACCAGTGAGATCAGCCGGGCCACGGCCCGCGGCCTGCCCTCGCGGGCCTGCGCCACCAGGGAGGGGACGTCCTGCATCACAGCTCCGTTCACTACGTACGAGCACGTACATGGCACTGACGCACGTGCCCCGGGGAAAGCGGGGACAGTGGCCGGCCGGCGGCTAGGCCTTGGCCACCTTGACGATCAGGGCGTCGCCCTGACCGCCGCCACCGCACAGCGCGGCCGCACCCACGCCGCCGCCCCGGCGCTTCAGCTCCAGGGCGAGGTGCAGCACGAGCCGCGCGCCGGACATCCCGATCGGGTGACCCAGCGCAATGGCTCCGCCGTTGACGTTCACCTTTTCCGAGGACACCCCGAGGTCCTTCATTGACTGCACCGCGACGGCGGCGAAGGCCTCGTTGATCTCGATCAGATCGAGGTCCGAGACGTCGAGCCCCTCCTTCTTCAGGGCGTGCTGGATGGCGTTGGAGGGCTGCGACTGGAGCGAGCTGTCGGGCCCCGCCACGTTGCCGTGCGCGCCGATCTCGGCGATCCAGGCCAGGCCGAGCTCCTGCGCCTTGGCCTTGGACATCACCACGACGGCGGCGGCGCCGTCGGAGATCTGCGAGGACGTGCCCGCGGTGATCGTGCCGTCCTTGGCGAAGGCCGGGCGCAGCTTGCCGAGGGTCTCGACGGTGGTCTCGCCGCGGATGCCCTCGTCCTGGGCGAAGAGGACCGGGTCGCCCTTGCGCTGCGGGATCTCGACGGGGGTGATCTCGGCCTCGAACAGGCCGTTCTTCTGTGCGGCGGCGGCCCGCTGGTGGGACAGGGCGGCCACCTCGTCCTGCTCCGGGCGGCCGATGCCCAGGCGGCTGTTGTGCTTCTCCGTGGACTCGCCCATCGCGACACCGTCGAAGGAGTCGGTCAGGCCGTCGTGCGCCATGGAGTCGATCATTTCGATCGCGCCGTACTTGTGGCCCTCACGGGACTTGGGGAGCAGGTGCGGGGCGTTGGTCATGGACTCCTGACCGCCGGCCACCACGATGTCGAACTCGCCGGCGCGGATGAGCTGGTCGGCGAGTGCGATGGAGTCGAGGCCCGAGAGACAGACCTTGTTGATGGTCAGCGCGGGGACGTTCATGGGGATGCCCGCCTTGACGGCGGCCTGGCGTGCCGGGATCTGCCCTGCCCCGGCCGTCAGTACCTGGCCCATGATCACGTACTGGACCTGGTCGCCTCCGATGCCCGCGCGCTCCAGCGCGGCCTTGATCGCGAATCCCCCCAGATCCGCACCCGAGAAGGACTTCAGCGAGCCGAGGAGACGGCCCATGGGCGTGCGTGCGCCCGAGACGATCACTGAGGTGGTGCCGGTCGTTCCTGCCATGTGCGACGACCCCTTGGGAGGAGAGGAGTTAACGAGGGTTTATCTGAATGTACTGAGCAGTACCCCCGCCGTCACCGGGCGGCGACTGTGATCGCGCGCACGTTGCGTAATCACTGCATCAAGCGCTGCACTTGAAGCATGCTGACGCGAATCGATCACATCGGGATCGCCTGTTTCGACCTCGACAAGACCGTCGAGTTCTACCGCGCGACGTACGGATTCGAGGTGACCCACTCCGAGGTCAACGAAGAGCAGGGCGTGCGCGAGGCCATGCTGAAAATCAATGACACCGGTGATGGGGGCGCCTCCTACCTGCAGCTTCTGGAACCGACCCGCGACGACTCCGCGGTCGGCAAGTGGCTGGCCAAGAACGGCGAGGGCGTGCACCACATCGCCTTCGGCACCGCGGACGTCGACGGCGACGCCGCGGCCATCAAGGACAAGGGCGTACGCGTCCTCTACGACGAGCCCCGCATCGGCTCCATGGGCTCGCGCATCACCTTCCTGCACCCGAAGGACTGTCACGGAGTCCTGACGGAACTTGTCACTTCGGCACCCTCCGAGTCCCTGGAGCACTGACCTCCCCATATCCGGGCCGGTAGGGTGAGGGGCGGCCGTCCGAAGTCGGGGCGGCCACATGCCGGGGTCCGGGTTTCGGGGGACGAGCGTCGGGGCAGCAGCCCATGCTCTGCTGTTGATCTGACACCATTCCCCCGGGGGCCTCGTTCGGCGGATGGACGGGGCTCGTTGGAGAGACGTGCGACCAGGGTTGGGGTATCCCCTGCTCGACGAGCTTGGGGAAGGATGGGACCGCGCAGTGCGGGGCTACGAACGCCAAGAGAACTCGCGGGCTGAGACCGACAGTCTGTCGCGGTTCGAGGCCGAGATGGACCGGCTGAAGACCGAGCGGGAGAAGGCCGTCCAGCACGCCGAGGACCTCGGCTACCAGGTCGAGGTGTTGCGCGCCAAGCTGCACGAGGCGCGCCGCAACCTCGCGTCCCGCCCTGCCTACGACAGCGCGGACATCGGGTATCAGGCCGAGCAGTTGCTCCGCAATGCCCAGATCCAGGCCGAACAGCTGCGTGCCGACGCCGAGCGCGAGCTGCGGGAGGCCAGGGCGCAGACCCAGCGCATCCTTCAGGAGCACGCCGAGCAGCAGGCCCGGCTCCAGTCCGAGCTGCACACCGAGGCCGTGACGCGGCGCCAGCAGCTCGACCAGGAACTGAACGAGCGCCGGCAGACCGTCGAGTCGCACGTCAACGAGAACGTGGCGTGGGCCGAGCAGCTCAGGGCCCGCACCGAACAGCAGGCCCGCCGCCTCCTCGACGAGTCGCGCGCCGAGGCCGACCAGGCCCTGGCCGCCGCCCGCGCGGAGGCCGCCCGCGTCGCCGAGGAGGCCCGCCAGCGCCTCGCCGGTGACGCCGAGGCCGCCCGCGCCGAGGCCGAGGCCATCCTGCGCCGTGCCCGTACGGACGCCGAGCGCCTCCTGAACGCCGCGTCGACGCAGGCCCAGGAGGCCACCGACCACGCCGAGCAGCTGCGCTCCACGACGACGGCCGAGTCCGAGCAGGCGCGCCGCCAGGCCGCCGAGGCGAGCCGCGCCGCCGAGCAGCGGATGGCCGAGGCCGAGACGGCGCTGCGCGAGGCGCGCGCCGAGGCCGAGAAGGTGCTCGCCGAGGCCAAGGACACCGCGACCAAGCAGCTGCAGGCCGCCGAGGGCGCCAACGAACAGCGCACGCGCACCGCGAAGGAGCAGGTCGCCCGGCTGGTCGGCGAGGCCACCAAGGAGGCCGAAGCCGCCAGGTCCGAGGCCGAGCAGCTGGTCGCCGACGCCCGCGCGGAGGCCGAGAAGCTGATCGCGGACGCCGCGGAGAAGGCGCGCACGATCACCGCCGAGGAGACCGCGGGCCAGCTCGCGAAGGCCGCGCGGACCGCCGAGGAGGTCCTCGACAAGGCGTCCAAGGACGCCAAGGAGACCACGAAGGCCGCCACCGAGCAGGCCGAGCGGATCCGCTCCGAGGCGGAGGCCGAGGCGGACCGGCTGCGCGCGGAGGCGCACGACATCGCCGAGGAGCTCAAGGGCGCGGCGAAGGACGACACCAAGGAGTACCGCGCCAAGACCGTCGAGCTGCAGGAGGAGGCGCGCAGGCTGCGCGGCGAGGCCGAGCAGCTGCGGGCCGACGCGGCCTCCGAGGGCGACCGCATCCGCAGCGAGGCGCGGCGCGAGGCGGTCCAGCAGATCGAGGAGGCGGCCAAGTCCGCCGAGGAGCTCCTCGCCAAGGCGAAGGCCGACGCCGACGAGTTGCGTACGGCCGCGACCACCGAGAGCGAGCGGGTCCGCGCCGAGGCCGTCGAGCGGGCCACGACCCTGCGCACGCAGGCCGAGGAGACCCTGGAGCGCACCCGCGCGGAGGCCGAGCGGCACCGCGAGGAGGCCGCCGAGCAGGCCGAGGCCACGAAGTCGGAGGCCGAGGCGGCCGCGCGGGCGCTGCGCGAGGAGACCGAGCAGGCCATAGCGGCCCGCCAGGCCGAGGCCGCCGAAGAGCTGACGCGGCTGCACACGGAGGCCGAGGAGCGTCTGGCCGCCGCCGAGCAGGCGCTGACCGACGCCCGCGCGGAGGCCGAGCGCATCCGCAAGGAGACCGCGGACGAGACGGACCGGCTCCGTACGGAGTCCGCCGAGCGGATCCGCACGCTCCAGGCGCAGGCCGAGACGGAGGCGGAGCGGCTCCGCACGGAGGCCGCCGCCGACGCCTCACAGGCCCGCGCGGAGGGCGAGAACATCGCCGTACGCCTGCGTTCGGAGGCCGCCGCGGAGGCCGAGCGGCTCAAGACCGAGGCGCAGGAGTCCGCGGACCGGGTGCGCGCGGAGGCCGCCGCCGCCGCCGAGCGCGTGGGCGCGGAGGCCGCCGAGGAGCTGGCCGCCGCCCAGGAGGAGGCCGCGCGCCGCCGCCGCGAGGCCGAGGAGACGCTGGGCTCCGCCCGCGCGGAGGCCGACCAGGAGCGCGAGCGGGCCCGCGAGCAGAGCGAGGAGCTCCTCGCCTCCGCCCGCAAGCGCGTCGAGGAGGCGCAGGCCGAGGCGGTCCGTCTGGTCGAGGAGGCCGACCGCCGCGCGACCGAGATGGTCTCGGCCGCCGAGCAGCACGCCCAGTCCGTACGGGACTCCGTCGCCGGTCTGCACGAGGCGGCGCAGGACGAGATCGCGGGTCTGCGTTCGGCCGCGGAGCACGCCGCCGAGCGCACGCGGACGGAGGCGCAGGAGGAGGCCGACCGCGTCCGTTCCGACGCCTACGCGGAGCGGGAGCGCGCCACCGAGGACGCCAACCGCACCCGGCGTGAGGCGACGGAGGCGTCGGAGGCCGCGAAGGCCCTCGCCGAGCGCACGGTTTCGGACGCCATCGCGGAGGCCGAGCGGATGCGTTCGGACGCCTCGGAGCACGCCCAGCGGGTGCGCACGGAGGCGTCGGACACCATCGCGCAGGCCGAGCAGGACGCGTCCCGTACGCGTGCCGATGCCCGCGAGGACGCCAACCGCATCCGCAACGACGCCGCGAGCCAGGCCGACCTGCTGATCGGCGAGGCCCGCAGTGAGGCCGAGAAGCTGCAGTCCGACACGGTCGCGGAGGCCGAGCGGGTCCGCACGGAGGCGGTGGAGCAGGCGGAGCGGCTGCGTGCCGAGTCCACCGCGGAGGCCGAGCGCCTCAAGGCCGAGACGACGACCGAGGCGGAGCGGGTCCGCGCGGAGTCGGTGGCGAAGGCCGAGAAGCTCATCTCGGACGCGTCGGGCGACGCGGAGCGGCTGCGTGCCGAGGCCGCGGAGACGGTCAACTCCGCGCAGCAGCACTCCGAGCGGATCCGCAGCGAGTCCGAGCGGGTCAAGGCGGAGGCGGCGCGGGAGGCCGAGCGGCTCACGTCCGAGGCGCGCGAGGAGGCGGAGCGGACCCTCGACGAGGCCCGCCAGGCCGCCAACAAGCGCCGTCAGGAAGCGGCCGAGCAGGTCGACACGCTCATCACGGAGGCGGCCGCCGAGGCGGAGAAGCTGACGGCGGACGCGCAGGAGAAGGCCCTCAAGGCGACGACGGACGCCGAGGCGCAGGCCGACACGATGGTGGGCGCGGCCCGCAAGGAGGCCGAGCGGCTGGTCGCCGCGGCGACGATCGAGGGCAACTCGCTGGTGGAGAAGGCCCGTACGGACGCGGACGAGCTGCTGGTCGGCGCGCGGGGGGACGCGACCGCCATAAGGGAGCGCTCGGAGGAGCAGCGCGACCGTCTGACGGCCGAGATCGAGGAGCTGCACGAGCGGGCCCGCCGCGAGTCCGCGGAGGCGATGAAGTCCGCGGGCGAGCGGTGCGACGCACTTGTCAAGGCCGCGGAGGAGCAGCTGGCCGAGGCCGAGGCGAAGGCCAAGGAGCTCGTCTCCGACGCCAACTCCGAGGCGAGCAAGGTCCGTATCTCCGCCGTGAAGAAGGCCGAGGGTCTCCTGAAGGAGGCCGAGGCGAAGAAGAGCGAGCTGACGCGCGAGGCGGAGCGCATCAAGGCCGAGGCCGAGGCCGAGGCGACGCGCATGGTCGAGGAGGGCAAGCACGAGCTGGAGGTGCTGGTCCGCCGTCGGGAGGACATCAATGCGGAAATCTCCCGTGTCCAGGACGTGCTGGAGGCGTTGGAGTCTTTCGAGGCCCCGTCGGGCGGTGCGAAGACCGGGCCTGGCAGCGGCTCGGCGGCGGGTGGCGTCAAAGCCGGAGCCACGGCAGGGTCTACACGTTCGAGTGGCAAGCAGTCGGATGGGTAGCCAAGGAGCATCGCCCGTGCTCTGAAAGGACCTTTGACCCTGTCCCTGGCAAGCGCTCCTGCGGTTGACCACTCAAAAGGGGTGTCATTCTCCAGATCAAACGGGCATCTGCTCGATGACACGCCGCTTGGGCCCCTAGGATTCCCTCTATCACCTCACCGGTCTCATTCGACAGGAACCCCATGAGCGACACTTCCCCCTACGGCTTCGAGCTTGTGCGGCGTGGGTACGACCGCGCTCAGGTGGACGAACGTATCTCCAAGCTCGTCTCCGACCGTGACAGCGCTCTTGCCCGTATCACTGCTCTGGAAAAGCGCATCGAGGAACTGCATCTCGAGACGCAGAACGCCCAGGCCCAGGTTGCCGACGCCGAGCCGTCGTACGCCGGTCTCGGTGCCCGCGTCGAGAAGATCCTCCGCCTCGCCGAGGAGGAGGCGAAGGACCTGCGCGAGGAGGCCCGGCGCGCCGCCGAGCAGCACCGCGAGCTCGCCGAGTCCGCGGCCCAGCAGGTGCGCAACGACGCCGAGTCGTTCGCGGCCGAGCGCAAGGCCAAGGCCGAGGACGAGGGCGTCCGGATCGTCGAGAAGGCCAAGGGCGAGGCGAGCGCGCTGCGGGCCGAGGCCCAGAAGGACGCGCAGTCCAAGCGTGAGGAGGCCGACGCCCTCTTCGAGGAGACCCGCGCCAAGGCCGCTCAGGCCGCCGCGGACTTCGAGACGAACCTCGCCAAGCGCCGTGAGCAGTCCGAGCGCGATCTGGCTTCGCGTCAGGCCAAGGCGGAGAAGCGCCTCGCGGAGATCGAGCACCGCGCGGAGCAGCTGCGTCTCGAGGCGGAGAAGCTGCGTACGGACGCGGAGCGTCGCGCCCGTCAGACGGTGGAGACCGCGCAGCGCCAGGCCGAGGACATCGTGGCCGACGCGAACGCGAAGGCGGACCGTATCCGTTCGGAGTCCGAGCGCGAGCTCGCCGCTCTGACGAACCGTCGCGACTCCATCAACGCGCAGCTGACGAACGTGCGCGAGATGCTGGCGACGCTGACGGGTGCGGCGGTGGCTGCCGCCGGGACGCCCGCCGAGGACGAGCCGATCTCCCGTGGAGTGCCCGCGCAGCAGACCCGCTGAAGCGCTCCGTCAGGACAGCGAAGCCCCCCGCCACCCGAGTGGCAGGGGGCTTTGTCCCGTTTTAGCGTTGCTGCATGATCGAGCTCGAGGGGCTGACCAAGCGGTACGGCGAGAAGGTGGCCGTCAACAACCTGACCTTCACCGTCCGGCCCGGCATGGTCACCGGCTTTCTCGGGCCGAACGGCGCGGGGAAGTCCACCACCATGCGCATGCTGCTCGGCCTCGACAACCCGTCGGCCGGGTCCGTCCGCATCGACGGCCTGCACTACGCGCAGCTGAAGGATCCCCTCAAGTACATCGGTGCCCTGCTCGACGCCAAGGCGATGCACGGCGGCCGCAGCGCCTTCAACCACCTCCTCTGCCTCGCGCAGAGCAACGGCATCCCGCGCGCCCGCGTCACCGAGGTCCTGGACACCGTCGGTCTGACCGCCGTCGCGAAGAAGAAGGCCAAGGGGTTCTCGCTCGGCATGGGCCAGCGCCTCGGCATCGCGGGGGCGCTCCTCGGCGACCCCGAGATCCTGATGTTCGACGAGCCCGTCAACGGCCTCGACCCCGAGGGCATCCACTGGATCAGGAACCTGATGAAGTCCCTCGCCGCGCAAGGGCGTACGGTCTTCGTCTCCTCGCACCTCATGAGCGAGATGGCGCTCACCGCCGACCACCTCGTCGTCATCGGGCAGGGCCGCCTCCTCGCCGACACGTCGATGTCCGACTTCATCCGGCAGAACTCACGGTCGTTCGTCAGACTCCGCTCCCCGCAGCGCGAACGCCTCCTCGACGTCCTGCACGAGGCGGGCATCACCGCGGTCGAGGCGGGCAACGGCACCCTCGAAGTGGACGGGACGCCGGCGGAGGAGCTCGGCGAGCTCGCCGCGAGCCGTCAGCTGGTCCTCCATGAACTGAGTCCCCAGCAGGCCTCCCTGGAAGAAGCCTTCATGCAGCTCACCGCTGAGTCGGTCGAGTACCACGCCCACACGGACGGCGGAGCGGCAGGGCCGCCGCCCGGTGGCTGGGGCCAAGGCTGGCAGCAGCAGCGGAAGGGGGCCTGAGCGATGGCCGCGGCACACGTGCTGAAATCGGAGTGGACCAAGATCCGCTCGGTCTCCTCGACCGTCTGGACGCTCGGCCTCGCGTTCGTCGTCACGATCGCGCTCGGCATGTTGATCAGCATCCTGTCCAAGAACGACTACGACAGCCTCGACGCCAAGGACCGGCTGACCTTCGACCCGACGTACATCAGCTTCGCCGGGATGTCCCTCGGCCAGCTCGCGATGATCGTCTTCGGGGTGCTCGTCGTCGCGAACGAGTACAGCACCGGCATGATCCGCACCTCGCTCGCGGCGGTCCCGCAGCGCGCCACGTTCCTGTTCGGCAAGATCACCGTCGCGACGCTGCTCGCGTTCGCGGTGGGCCTGGCCACCAGCTTCGTCACGTTCTTCGTGGGCCAGGCGGCGCTCGGCCCGTACAAGGCGCAGATCGGCGACCCCGGCGTGCTGCGCGCCATCATCGGCGGCGCGCTCTACATGGCCCTCATCGCGATGTTCTCGATGGGCGTCGCGGCGATGCTGCGCAGCCCGATGCTCTCCCTCGGCATCCTGATGCCGTTCTTCTTCCTGATCTCCAGCATCCTCGGCAACGTCTCGGCGACGGAGAAGATCGGCCGCTTCCTGCCCGACCAGGCCGGGAGCAAGATCATGCAGGTCAAGTCGCCGTTCGACGACGACACCCCGTACGGGCCGTGGGGCGGTCTCGCGATCATGGTGATGTGGGTGGTGCTCGCGCTGCTCGGTGGGTACGTACTGCTGAAGAAGCGGGACGCGTAGCGGTACTCCAGGGGGGCGTGTGACGGCACAGGACCGCGGACTCGCGGCGCTCGGACTCGACGGCGTGCCCGCGCTGCAGCCCCTCACCTACCCGGGGCTGCCCGTCACCGCGCCCGCCCTGCTGACCGGGACCGAGCTGCTGCCGCTGCACGCGCGCCCGGGCGGGCTCGGCACCTGGACCGTCGACGGGACGGGCCGCGGGCCCCGGCGCACCCTGGACGACGTCCTCGACACCCTCGGGCAGGTACCCGTCGCCGGACGTCACCCCGTGCTCGCCGTCGGCTCGAACGCCTCCCCCGGCCAGCTCGCCCACAAGCTCGGCAGGCTCGGCATCCCCGGCACCGTACCGATGGTGCCCGTGCGGCTGAGCGGCCTCGGCGTGGGCTGCTCGGCACACATCGGCCGGGCCGGATACGTGGCGGCCGCGCCCTACGCACGCGCCGGAGAACAGCGCACGCTCGTCGTCTCGTGGCTCGACCCCGCGCAGCTGCCCGCGGTCGACGCCACCGAGCTCCCCAACTACCGGCGCGTCCGGCTGTCCGGGGACGCGTACGGAATGACCCTGCCGTCCGGCGACCGGCTCACCGGCGCCTCCGTCTACGTCAGCGCGCGCGGCGTCCTCGCCGACCCGCTCACCGGACTGCCGCGACCCGGCGGAGGTGACCAGGCGGCGCTACTGGACGCCCTGCTCGACGCGTCCACGCCGCTGCGCGAGCTGCTCGGCCCGGACGCCGCCACCTGGGTGCGCAGAGCGGCCGCCGACCCGGAGCTGCGCGCGCGGGGCACCCTGCTCTTCGCGGAGGAGGGCTGGGTGCTGCCCTGGACGGAGCTACCCCACCCGTCCGTGTGAAGCGCCGGTTTTACTTGCTCTTGGCTGGAACCGTCAGCTCACCGTTATCCTCCTAACCCTTACGGGGGCGTGTGCCCCGACGTCCTGAACCATTCGATGGGTGCGGAGAATGATCGAGGCAGTCGGCCTGACGAAGCGCTACGGCGCCAAGACAGCCGTGTACAACCTTTCCTTCCAGGTGCGGCCCGGAACCGTCACCGGCTTCCTCGGGCCGAACGGCTCCGGCAAGTCGACGACGATGCGCATGATCCTGGGGCTCGACGCGCCCACCAGCGGGCAGGTGACGATCGGCGGCTATCCGTACCGCAAGCTGCCGAACGCGCCGCGCCAGGTCGGCGCGCTCCTCGACGCCAAGGCCGTCCACGGCGGCCGGCACGCGCGCAACCACCTGCTCTGCCTCGCGCAGCTCTCCGGCATCCCGGCCCGCCGGGTCGACGAGGTGCTCGGCGTCGTGGGCCTGCAGGACGTGGCGAAGAAGCGCTCCAAGGGCTTCTCGCTCGGCATGGGCCAGCGCCTCGGCATCGCGGCGGCGCTCCTCGGCGACCCGCAGGTGCTGCTCTTCGACGAGCCGGTCAACGGCCTCGACCCCGAGGGCATCCTCTGGGTCCGCAACCTGATGAAGTCGCTCGCGGCGGAGGGGCGCACGGTCTTCGTGTCGTCCCACCTGATGAGCGAGATGGCCCTCACCGCCGAGCACCTGATCGTGATCGGCCGCGGCCAGCTGCTCGCCGACATGAGCGTCAGGGACTTCATCTCGCACAACTCCGCGGACTTCGCGCGGGTGCGGACGCCGGACGGCGAGACCGCGGGGCGCGAGAAGCTGACGGCCGCGCTGACCGAGGCGGGCGGCCAGGTGCTGCCCGAGCAGGACGGCGCGCTCCGTGTCACGGGCCTGCCGCTCCCCCGCATCAGCGACCTCGCGCACGGCGCGGACGTCCGCCTGTGGGAGCTCTCCCCGCACCAGGCCTCGCTGGAAGAGGCGTACATGCGGATGACGCAGGGCGCCGTCGACTACCGCTCCACGGTCGACCAGCGCGCCGGGTTCCAGCAGGAGATGCCGCCCGGCGCCCTGCCGCCCGGCCAGCAGCCGCCGGTGCCCGGCCAGGGCCAGCCCGGCTGGTACGCCCCGCCGCCGCCCCAGCCGGGCGGTCAGCCCTTCGCGATGCCGCAGCCGCAGGGCGCGCCCGGGACGCCGAACCCCTATGCCGCCGCGCCCCAGCAGCAGGCCCCGGCAGCGGCGCCCGCGGCCCCTGCCGCCGCGCCCGCGCCTGCCCCCGCCCCCGACATGACCAAGCGCGACAGCGAGGACCAGCGATGACCACGCCTCCGACTCCGCAGCAGCAGCCGCAGGCGCAGCCCCAGCAGGCGTACGCACAGGCGGGCGCCCCGATGCAGGGAGCTCCGATGCAGGGAGCCCCCGCGGCTCCCGCGCCCGCCGCCCCCGCGCCGCCCTCCGCCTGGCAGCAGGCGATGGCGAACGCCTACACCTCGCCGATCCCGGTCAAGAAGACCCACCTCGGCAACGCCCTCTCCTCGGAGTGGACGAAGATCAAGTCGGTCCGCTCCACGATGTGGACCCTCGGCATCTTCCTGCTCCTCGTCGTCGGCATCGGCCTGCTCGCCGTGGCCAACACCGACCCGGTCGACTACGCGGACATGCCGTTCACGGTCCCGGCCTTCTTCGGCCTGATGCTGGGCCAGATCTGCCTGATCACGCTGGGCGTGCTCGTCACCTCGTCCGAGTACGGCACGGGCATGATCCGTACGACGTTCACCGCGTCGCCGCAGCGCCACCGCGTCCTCACCGCGAAGATCCTGATCTTCTTCGTGGTCGCCTTCGTGGTGTCCGCCGGATCCATCCTTCTGGTGGGCCTCGCGGCGTCGGCCGCCAACAGCGGCCCGGAGGCGGGCGACCTCCCCTGGGCGGGGACGGTCTTCAAGGGCGGCCTGTACGTCTCGCTGCTCGGTGTGCTCGCGCTCGCCGTCGGCTCGATGCTGCGGCACTCCGCGGGCGCCATCACGGCGATGCTCGGCGTGGTGCTGCTGCCCGCGATCCTGGGCGGGTTCCTGATGATCTGGGAGAGCACCCAGCCGCTCGGCGAGAAGATGAACGACTACAACGCCATCACGGCCCTCGCCAAGATCTTCGGCGCGGACGACACGGGCGCCAGCGGCGGCTCGCAGCTGACGCTGCTCGTCGTCATCACCCTGGTCGCCGTCGCCGGCGCGTTCGCGCTCCTGGAGAAGCGCGACGTATAGCCGTACGGGAAAGAGGCGAGCCGGGCGTACGCAGCGCTAGTACCTCGGCGCGTTACGGGACCGCTGCACCCGCGTGGTGCGGCGGTCCTTCGCGTTCCAGCACGCCTTGTGCCAGTGTCTGCGCTCATCGACGCCGGAGTGCTCGGGCCAGGCCACCACGTGCGCGAGGCCCGACGGGATCTCCTGGTCGCAGCCCGGGCAGCGGTACCGCTTGCCCGCCGCGCTCGCGCCCGCGACGTGGCGCACGCTCCACTCCTCGCCCTGCCAGCTCTCGGCACTCTGGAAGCCGCCGTACCGTCCCGAGGGCTCCACGCCCGTCGACATATTCGGCTCTCCGGCGCCCTTGGGGCGGTTGCGACGCGGGGACACGGAAACACCTCACGGGCTGTACGGCGATCAGGGGTGCGACCAGCCTACGCGTCGTGCCGCGGGGTACCCGGCCCGCACCGACGGCCCGGATCCCGTGCGCTGCACGGAAAATCCAACAATCTTCTTGCCAAGCCGTGCCTTTGGCACGTGTCACGCGTTGTTGCCCGTAGGGGGAGTGCCTGCGTCGGCGTCAAGGAGGCAGGAGTTCGATGCGAGTAGGTAGTTTTGTTCTGGCCGCCCAGTTCCCCGGACAGGGGCAGGGGGAGGCGCTGCACCGCGCGGTGCGGTCCGCCGAGGTGGCCGAGGAGGCGGGGCTCGACTCGGTCTGGCTCGCCGAGCACCACTTCGTGCCGTACGGCACGTGTCCGTCGGCGGTGACCCTCGCGGCGCTGGTCCTCGGGCGGACGCGGCGGATCCACGTCGGGACGGCCGTGAGCGTGCTCCCGACCGCGCACCCCGTGGCACTCGGCGAACAGGCGGCGCTGCTGCACGTGACGACCGGCGGCCGGTTCTCGCTCGGTGTCGGACGCGGCGGGCCCTGGGTGGACCTGGAAGTGTTCGGCGCGGGCCTGGAGGCGTACGAGAAGGGGTTCCCCGAATCCCTCGACCTGCTGCTGCGGTGGCTGCGGGAGCCGCGCGTCGGTGGCAGCGGCGAGCGGTTCGCGTTCCGCGAGGTCGCCGTGGTGCCGCGCCCTCAGGAAGCGCTGAACGGCCAGGGCGCCGACGGTCCCGAAGTGGTCGTCGCGTGCACCTCGCCGTCCAGCGTGCGGCTCGCCGCGCAGCGCTGTCTGCCGATGCTGCTCGGCATGCACGTGGGCGACGACGAGAAGGCCGAAATGGTGGCCTTGTGGAATCGCCACGCACGTGCTGCGGGGCACCCGCCGGAGAAGGTTTCCGCGGCACCCCACGTATCCGCCGGTGTCGCGCAGGTCGCGGACCGCCGGCTCGACGCGGCCGAGGCATTACAGAAGGCGATGCCGGGGTGGCTGAAGCAGGGTCTCGACGCCCATGTGACCGTGGACGGCAGGCACCGCGCCATGCGTGACCCGGTGGCCTACACGGAGTTGCTCTGCGGGCTGCACCCCGTGGGCACCCCACAGGTGTGCGCCGACCGTCTCGCCGCCACCGCCGAGCGCACCGGCATCACGCGCTTCGCGCTTCTAGTGGAGGGCTCGGGCGACCTCGCGGCCACGGAGGAGAACGTGCGGAGGCTGGGCGCCGAAGTGCTGCCCCAGCTCGGCTGAGTGCCCGAGGAGCTGCCGCTCCGGACTGAAACACCTCCCGCGTACGGAGCGGCAGCAACAAGCGTCAGCAGTCCCGCAGTTCGGGCGACTGGTTGAGCAGCTGGCCTCGGATCGAGGTGAAGCGGGCGAGCCGGTCGTCCACCGCCGGGTCCAGCGGGAACACCGCGACGCGGTGGCAGTTCTGGAATGCAAGGCGCACTCCGAAATGCCTCTGCAGAGCACCGCGAATGGCGTCACTCGCGAGCGCGCGCAGCAGCTGGCCACGCGCCTGCTCGTCCGGCGGCGGGGTCTGGTTGTCGGCGAACTCGCCGCCGTCGACCTTCAGCTGGGCCACCAGGGAGCTGATCATCTCCCATGCGTAAGGCAGGGAGGTCCGGACGCAGTCGACGAATTCTGCTTCGTCCACCTCGCCTCGCTCGGCCTGTTCCAACAGTGCCGGTGAGACGTCGAGCGACATGGGTTCTCCTCTCACACCCCCGGGGAGCGGGGGCTTACGGACAGGGATGGAGTCCGCCTACGCAGCGTGCACGGATGACGACCTCTAGCTTCTACGGTAGGCACCGGGCGGTGCGGGCACCAGGAGATTGGGCGCATAACCGGCCAGGATCGAACGGGCCCATCGACGGACAAGTCGCCTCTTCGGCGTGGGGGTGACGGGGGCGGGGCGGGCGAATCGCGCACACCACCCCGAGTCGAGTAGCGTTGCGCCCCATGCGTCTCGTCATTGCCCGATGCTCCGTGGACTACGCGGGCCGGCTCACCGCCCATCTCCCGTCGGCGCCCCGTCTGATCCTTGTGAAGGCGGACGGCAGCGTCTCGATCCACGCGGACGACAGGGCCTACAAACCGCTCAACTGGATGTCTCCGCCCTGCACCTTGAAGGAGGGGACCGGGGACGACGCCGGCGTGTGGACCGTCGTGAACAAGGCGGGCGAGAAGCTCATCATCACGATGGAGGAAGTCCTGCACGACTCGTCGCACGAGCTCGGTGTGGACCCCGGCCTCATCAAGGACGGCGTGGAAGCACACCTTCAGGAGCTGCTCGCCGACCGGATCGAGACGCTCGGTGACGGATATACGCTCATCCGCCGCGAGTACATGACGGCGATCGGCCCGGTGGACATCCTCTGCCGCGACGCCGACGGGCAGACCGTCGCCGTCGAGATCAAGCGCCGAGGCGAGATCGACGGTGTCGAGCAACTCACCCGCTACCTGGAGCTGTTGAACCGCGACCCGCACCTGGCGCCCGTCAGGGGCATCTTCGCCGCCCAGGAGATCAAGCCGCAGGCACGCGTCCTCGCCACGGACCGCGGCATCGGCTGCACCGTCCTGGACTACAACGCGCTGCGCGGCATCGAGGACGACAAGCTGCGGCTGTTCTGACGCCCGTCAGGTCCTGTCCTCGGCCCCCGGGCCGCTCGCCGAGTTCGAGTTGTCGGGCGAGGTCGGCGGCGTCTCCTCATCGGGCGGCGTCGTCGGCGGGGTCGTGGGCGGGGTGGTCGGCGGGGTCGTCGGGGGTGTGGTCGGCGGGGTCGGCTTGTCCGTCGGCTCGGTGGGCTTGCCCGTGGGCTCGGTCGGCTTGCCGGTCGGCTTCGTCGGCTTGTCCGAAGGCTTCGACGGCGTGCCCGACGGCTCGTCGCTCTCGCTCGGCTCGGCGGACGGCTTGGCGCTGTCGCTCGGCTTCGGGCCGTCGGAGGTGCCGGTGACGCCGCCCTCGCCGGGTGTGCCGGAGCGGCTCGTGGAGTCCTTCCGCGGCTCGTCGGCGGTGAGGCCGCCGTCGTCGCGGTCCTCCTTCGCCGACTGCTCCGTCTTGACCTTGTCGTTCGGCGGGTCGTTGTTGTCGGACGTGGCGCCGAGGGTGACGACGGTGCCGAGGACGACGACGAGCAGGGCTCCCGCACCCGCCGCGACGAGGTTGCGGCGGGTGCCCATGATGATGGAGCGGCGGCTCGGCGCGGGGCCCGCCCCTGGCGCGGGCGTCGCCTTGCTGGTGACGAGGGTCTCCGGCTCCGGGGGCGGTGCGGGCATGGAGAACGCGGCCGCGGACGGGGTGAACGTGGCGGGGATGCCGCCGGGCGGCGACGCCGATTCCTCGTAGCGCGCGTCGGGCACCTCTTCACCGGCGGCCGTGCGCCCGCCGGGCAGCGCGCCGCCCGAACGGTCGGCGACCAGGGCGAGGGCCCTGCGCCCGGAGATCATGCCGCGCTTGTCGGCGAGCGCGCCGCGCAGGCCTATGGACGCCTCCAGCTCGGCGCGCGCCCGGTCGAGCTGTCCGCCGCAGAGCGCGAGGATGCCCAACTCGTGGTGGAAGTACGCCTCTTCGGCGACCTCGCCCGCGTTGCGCGCCGCTTCCTGGCCGGAGCGCAGGGCGCGTTCCCAGGCGCCCCAGTCGAGCCCGCCGGCGAAGGCGGGCGCCGCGGTGCGGGCGAGCAGCACGGCCGCGCCGCTCTCCGTGGCGACCAGCGCGGCGAGCGCGGCCTGTACGGCGTCCGCCTCCGCGGCGACCCGCTCCGGGGTGACGGAGGGGTGCCCGGACCACCAGGCGTAGTGCTGGGCGGCGCCCAGGGCGTACTCGGCGGCCTCGTCCGCGTACCCGGCGGCCTCCAGCTGGGTGCGGACCCCGGCGGCCAGGCGGTAGTGCGCGCCGACCGGGGTGACCAGGGCGCAGCCGACGAGCTCGGCGAGGGCCGCGTCGGCGTGGGTGTCGCCCACGAGGGCGGGCAGGTGGGCCTGGTGCGGGAGCTCGCCGCCGAGGGCGACGGCGAACTTCAGGGTGGCGCGGGCGGACGGGCTGAGCCGTGAGGCGAGCAGGGCCGCGGGCGCGGCGCCGTCGGCGAGGGAGGGCAGCGGTACGTCGTCCCCGTCGGCACCCGCGTCGAAGGGCGCGTCGACGGGCGTGACGGCGGTGTCGACGTAGTAGCCGTGCTCCTCGAAGGCGTGCGGGTCGGCGCGGAGCTGGTCACGCTGGCGGAGCAGGGCGCCGGCCTGGACGAAGCGCAGCGGCAGCCCCTCGGACTCGAACCACAGGTCGCCCGCCCAGTTGGCCTCCTCGTCGTCGAGGACGCGGCCGACGGCGCGCTCCAGGAGTTCGAGGCCGCCGCCGCGGCCGAGTCCGCCGAGGAAGACCTCTTCGAGGTGGGAGTCGGCGGAGGGCGCCGCCACGTCGGGCGTGGTGGCGACGAGGAAGGCGCATTCGGGTGTCGCGTCGAGCAGCTCGTCGAGGGCGGCGCCGCCGAATTCGAGGTCGTCGAGGACGACGACCGCGCCGATCTCGTGGACGTGTTCGAGGAGCTGGGCGCGGTCGGGGCGGTGCAGCGGCGCGTCGTGGACGGCGGCGAAGAGGTCGTGGAGCAGCTCGCCGGGTGTCCTGCGGTAGCCGGAGAGGCGGACGACGCCGTCGGGGGCGAGGTCCGCGCAGTCGTCGGCGACGGCGTTCAGGAGCGCCGTGCGGCCCGAACCCGCGGGCCCGGTCAGCCGGACGGAGCGGCCGCGCGCGAGGAGCCGTACGAGCCGCTCACGCTCTTCCTGGCGCTCCAGGAGCGGCAGCCTGGGCAGTGCGGGGCCCGGCGGCACGGGCGGCATCGAGGCGCGGCGCAGCTCGGCGCGGTCGGCGGCGGAGTGCTTGCCGGGGCGTGCGGGCCGTTCGCCGGGCGGGCAGGGTTCGATCTCGCTGCCGTCGACGGGGTTGACGGTGAGCAGGAAGTCGCCCGAGACGAGCTGGACGGTGCGGGCGAGCGCGGGTGCGGGCTGCCCGAAGTCCGGTGTCAGGGGTTCGCGCGGCGGCCGTCCGGGGCTCGCCGAGCCGTCGTCGTCGATGCCGTCGTGGCCGTACTCTTCGGGTCCCCGGTTCATCGGGTCCATGGTCCTAGCCCCCCAGATGCGTGGTGTGCAGAGCCCCCTCCGGCCTTCGTGCACACTGCGCTGTCGCTTCTGGTCCGGCGCCCCCGAGCGGGTCCGTATATCGGTGGCCACCGAACCCTAGACCTTTGCTCAGTATCTCCGGGAGGGCGGGGTACCGCCCCGTCCGAGACGTCACAGGTTCGTGAGGATTGTGCGGTCAGACTCTGGGGAGCGATTCGACTCCGATGCCGCCCTCGATGGCGAGGATCCGGTGCAGCCGGGTCGCCACGAGGAGGCGCTGCATCTGCGGCGGTACGTGGCGCAGGACGAGTCTGCGTCCGCAGCGGCCGGCACGGCGGTGGGCGCCCATGATGACGCCGAGGCCCGTGGCGTCCCACGAGTCGAGTTCGGACAGGTCGAGCACCAGGTCGCCGGCGCCATCGTCGACGGCGGAGTGCAGGACCGTGCGGGCGTCCGCCGCGCTGCGTACGTCGAGGCGTCCCCCGACGACCAGCTGGGCCTGGTCGCCCCTGATGTGCATATGCGCTCCCCGAGGGTGCTGTGAGTGCTGTGTCTGCCGTGACGCCCGATACGTAGGGCGTCTGCGTATGTCACTGCAACTGACTGCCGCGTGGGCGAGGAAGTTGCCGTCTGTAAGCGAACCGATACCGAATTCACTCCGAGGGGTGACCCGCGGGGCGCCGAAGCGTCCGACGGGGCGTCAGACGGCGTACGTCAGTGCTGGTTCAGTGCTTGTAGAACCCCTGCCCGCTCTTGCGCCCGATGTCACCGGCGTCAACCATCCGGCGCATCAGCTCCGGCGGCGCGAACTTCTCGTCCTGGGACTCCGTGTAGATGTTTCCGGTGGCGTGCAGCAGGATGTCGACGCCGGTGAGGTCGGCGGTCGCGAGCGGGCCCATGGCGTGGCCGAAGCCGAGCTTGCAGGCGATGTCGATGTCCTCGGCGGTGGCGACGCCCGACTCGTAGAGCTTGGCGGCCTCGACGACGAGCGCGGAGATCAGACGGGTCGTCACGAAGCCGGCGACGTCGCGGTTGACGACGATGCAGGTCTTGCCGACGGACTCGGCGAACTCGCGGGTGCGGGCGAGGGTTTCGTCGCTGGTCTTGTAGCCGCGCACCAGCTCGCAGAGCTGCATCATCGGGACGGGCGAGAAGAAGTGGGCGCCGACGACGCGCTCCGGGCGCTCCGTCACGGCCGCGATCTTGGTGATCGGGATGGCGGAGGTGTTGGAGGCGAGCACGGCGTCGTCGCGCACGAGCTTGTCGAGCGTGCGGAAGATCTCGTGCTTGACCTCGAGCTTCTCGAAGACGGCCTCGACGACGATGTCCGCGTCGGCGACGGCGTCCAGGTCGGTGGTGGTCGTGATGCGTCCGAGCGCGGCCTCCGCGTCCTCGGCCGCGAGCTTGCCCTTGCTCACGAACTTGTCGTACGACGCCTTGATCCCGTCGGTGCCGCGGGTCAGGGCCTCGTCGGTGACGTCGCGCAGGACGACGTCCCAGCCCGCCTGGGCGGAGACCTGAGCGATTCCGGACCCCATGAGTCCGGCTCCGATGACGGCGAGCTTCCGTGCCACTGTTCCGACTCCCCTACCGCTTGTCACGCTTGACTTGCACGCTGTTCACGTATGCCTTCTCGGCGCACGTTAGCGGCCGTGGGCGCGCCTGTGGTGGTAAGGAGATGCGCGTCACGTCTCAGATGACGGACATCACACCGGTACGCGTCATTCGGCGGTGCGCGGCGCGTAGTTGAGGACCTTCTCGCTCAGCAGTTCCTCCATCTCGTCGAGGAGCGCGAGGGCTTCGCGGGAGACCTCGGCGGGTTCCCGGCCCTTGGACATCTCGTCGCCGATCCACGCCATGAGCGTGCTGTGGACCCAGGAGAGCTGTCCTGCGACGAGGCCGGGGAGCGGGTCGCCCCCGGCGGCCCCGGTCTCTTCGGCGAGGGTGCGCGTGAGCCGGTCGAGGGCCTCCTGCTGGATCGCCCAGAGCCGGGAGCGCAGGGCGTGCGCCTCGGTGATGACCTTCATGAAGTCGGCCCAGCCGGGGAAGAGCCCGACGGCCGGCGAGACGCCCTCCACGTCGGCGCGCAGCTCGCGCAGGACGGCGTCGGCGGCGGACTCCCCGGCGCGGCGGCCGCGCACGTGGCGGGAGAGGCGGTCGACGACGTCGTCGCCCCGGTCGAGGAACAGGTCCTCCTTGGCCGGGAAGTAGTTGTAGACCGTGTTGACCGAGACGTCCGCGGCGTCCGCGATCTCGGCGATGGTCACGGTGACGAACCCGTGCTCCAGGAAGAGCCCGGTCGCGATGTCCGAGATCCGCTGCTTCGTCTGCCGCTTCTTGCGCTCCCGCAGGCCTTCACTCATGCCTCCCATCCTAGGGACTCTGAAATTTTGATGTCACGCCCAAACTTGGAGTCGATTCGAATTTTGGTGACGTTGCAAAATTTCACCGACTCTGTTTTTGTGGTCGTCATGGCAATCATCAGTACCTGCGGGCTCGCCCGGACCTTCCGGACCAAAGACGGCACCGTCGAAGCCGTGCGCGGCATCGACCTGCGCGTAGAACCCGGCGAGATCCTCGGCTTCCTCGGGCCGAACGGCGCGGGCAAGACCACGACCCTGCGCATGCTGACCACGCTGCTCCCGCCCACCGGCGGCGCCGCCACCGTCGCGGGCCGCGACCTGGCCAAGGACCCCGCAGGCGTCCGCGAGAGGATCGGGTACGTCGCCCAGTCGGGCGGCGTCGACCTGAGCATCTCCGTACGCGAGGAACTCATCACCCAGGGCCGGCTCTACCGCCTGACGAAGACTCAGGCGGCGGCCCGCGCGGAGGAACTGGCGCACGACCTCGGCCTGACCGAGCTGATGGAGCGGCCCTGCGCCGCGCTCTCCGGCGGCCAGCGCAGGCGGCTCGACATCGCCCTGGGACTCACCCACCGGCCCGAGGTGCTCTTCCTCGACGAGCCGACCACCGGGCTCGACCCGGGCAGCCGGGCCGACCTGTGGCAACTGGTGCGCAAGCTGCGCGACGACCACGGCACGACCGTCTTCCTCACCACGCACTACCTCGACGAGGCCGACGCCCTCTCCGACCGTCTGGTCGTCGTCGACAAGGGCGTCGTCGTCGCCGAAGGCACGCCGAGCGCGCTCAAGCTGCGGTACGGCGGCTCGATCGACGCCACCCTCCAGGACACCTTCCTCGCCATCACCGGGCGCGACATCGCGTCCCAGGACACCGCCGCGGCCACGCCTCCCGTCGCCGTCTGACCCTCACCACCCGGGACCCCCACCATGCCTGCACTGCTCGCCGACACCGCCCTGATCTTCGGGCGGTACGCCCGGCAGACCCTGCGCTCCAAGTTCCAGATCCTGTTCGGCGTCCTCACCCCGCTGCTCTACCTCCTCTTCTTCGGCCCGCTCCTCACCGATCTGCCGCTCGGCTCCGAGGGCGACTCCTGGCAGGTGCTCGTACCGGGACTGCTGCTCCAACTGGGCCTGTTCGGCGCCACGTTCAGCGGTTTCGCACTCATCATCGAGAAGCAGTTCGGCGTGGTGGAGCGGATGCGGGTGACGCCCGTGAGCCGTCTCGCGCTGCTCCTCGGGCGGATCCTGCGCGACGCCGCGCTCTTCGTCTTCCAGGCGGTGCTGCTCGTGCTCGCCTCGCTGGCGATGGGCCTCAGGGCGCCGCTCGCGGGCATCCTCATCGGCTTCGCGTTCGTCGGGCTCCTGACGGCCGGGCTCGCCTCGCTCTCGTACGCGCTGGCCATGAAGGTCGACAAGGCACACGAGTTCGGCCCCGCCGTCAACGCGGTGAGCATGCCCTCGATGCTGCTCTCCGGCCTGATGCTGCCGATGGCGCTCGCACCGGCCTGGCTCGACGTCCTCTCCCACTTCATGCCGTTCCGCTACCTCGTCGACGCGGTGCGCGCGGGATACGTGGGGGACTACGCGTCCACGACAATGCTGTACGGCGTCCTGATGGCGCTCGCCTTCGTCCTGCTCTCCGTGACGGTCGGCACACGTGTCTTCAAGAAGGCCGGAGCGTAACTAGGCTGGCCGCATGGTCAATCTGACGCGCATCTACACCAGGACCGGCGACCGGGGCACGACGGCCCTCGGGGACATGAGCCGCACCGCCAAGACCGATCTGCGCATCTCGGCGTACGCCGACGCCAACGAGGCCAACGCGGTCATCGGCACGGCGATCGCGCTCGGGCAGCTCGAGGCGGACGTGGTCAAGATCCTCGTACGCGTCCAGAACGACCTCTTCGACGTGGGCGCCGACCTCTCCACGCCCGTCGTGGAGGACCCGAAGTACCCGCCGCTGCGCGTCGAGCAGTCCTACATCGACAAGCTGGAGGCGGACTGCGACCGCTTCCTGGAGGAGCTGGAGAAGCTCCGCAGCTTCATCCTCCCGGGGGGTACGCCCGGCGCCGCGCTACTGCACCAGGCGTGCACCGTCGTGCGGCGCGCCGAGCGGTCGACGTGGGCGGCCTTCGAGGCCCACGGCGACACGATGAACCCGCTGACCGCGACCTACCTCAACCGCCTCTCCGACCTCCTCTTCATCCTCGCCCGTACGGCGAACAAGGCGGTCGGGGACGTGCTGTGGGTGCCGGGCGGCGAGCGCTAGCGCTCCGGCGCCCACGGCCTCAGGCCGGCGCCTTCTTCGGGAAGAGCGTGTAGCTGAGCGCGATCAGACCGTGGATGCCCGCCGTGCGCCACGCCGTGTACATCCATCCCTGGAGCGACGTGGTGCGGTCGGGGTCGTCGACGTACCACATGGCGAGCAGCAGCAGCCCGCTCGCGACGGCCGCCCCGACGACGGAGCCGAGCCAGACCTTCGCCTCGTGCAGGGCGCGGGCCTTGCCGTAGCGCGGCGGGCGGGGCACCGGCGTGCCCTTGAAGCGGTGCGCGGCGTGGCCGTCGAGCCACTTCACGGCGCGGTGGCCGTGCCCCACGGTGTAGCCGATGTACAGCGCCGCGAGGCCGTGCTTCCAGCTGGGGTCGGCGCCGTTCTTCAGGTCGAGTGCGGTCACCACGAGGAGCACCAGTTCGAGCAGCGGCTCGCACAGCAGGATCGCGATGCCGAGGCGCGGCATGCGCAGCAGATAGCGGGTGGCGAGCCCGGCGGCCAGCAGCACCCAGAAGCCGACCTCGCAGATGATGATCAGCGCGACGATCACGGCGCTCTCCTCACGTTCGCTCCCCCGTTCACCCCTCAAGGCTCGCCCGCCGGCCGCCGTGGATCGTCGTCGTCAGTGACGAAGTGGGACTGCATCCTTCGATGTAGCGCCCGGTTCCTCCCCCAGGACCAGGCAGGACGGCCGGTCCACCGTGTTGGATGGGGACATGGCCCCGTCCCTGCCCCGTCCGCAACGCGTCGACGTACAGATCGCCGCGGCCAGCCTGCTCTGCGGGCTGGCGCTGTGGGCGCTCGGGCTGCCCTCGCAGACGGACCGGCCGCTCGGCGGCCACTGGGCGCTGCTGCCGCTCCTCGCCCTCGCGGGGCTCGAACTCCTGCGCAGCACCAAACCGCAGTTCGCCCTGGTCATGGCCACGTTCGCGCTGGTGGCCGACCAGTTCACGGCGGGCAACCTCGCTTCGATCCTGATGTTCACGGACATCATGTACGCGGCCGTCGTGTACGGGACACCGGCCGCCGCCCGCCGCATCCCGATCACGTCGGGCGTCATCACGGTGGCCATGACCGTGGCCTTCCTCGCCTGGTGGCAGGACCCGCAGGCCGTCCTCCTGGGCGTCGCGACCGCCATCGTGGCCTTCACGCCCGCCGCCACCGGCGTCCTGGTGCGCAACCACCGCGAGGCCACCGCCGCGGCGAAGCTGCGGGCCGAGCAGACCGCGCTGCTCGCCGAGATGGACCGGGTCCAGGCCGTCGGCGCCGAGCGCGCCAGGATGGCCAGGGAGCTGCACGACATGGTCGCTAACCACCTCTCGGCGATCGCCATCCACTCGACGGCCGCGCTCTCCCTCGACGATCCGAAGACCAGCCAGGACGCCCTGGCCGTCATCCGGGAGAACAGCGTCGAGGGCCTGGCGGAGATGCGCCGCCTCATCGGCATCCTGCGCGACCAGACCGGCGATCTGGAGCCCGCGGCCGCGCCCACCCTGGACGGCCTGGCCGCCCTCGTCGCGGGTGCCCGCACCAACGGCCTCGACGTCACGCTCGACGACGCACGCCCCGCGGACGGGCCGAAGCTGCCCGCGCCGGTGGAGCTCGCGGCGTACCGCATCGTGCAGGAGTCCCTGACGAACGCCCTCAAGCACGCGTCCCCCGGCCTCGTCACCGTGACCCTGGCACAGGAGCCGCGCGCCCTCACCGTGCGCGTGACCTCCCCGTACGGGGGCCCCTCGGGGCCGCGCGCCCCCGGCTCCGGCGCCGGCCTCGTCGGCATGCGCGAGCGCACCGACCTGCTCGGCGGCACCTTCGAATCGGGCCCCGAGAGCACCCCCGACGGCAAGGTCTGGAGCGTCTTCGCGACCCTGCCCGTCGACCCAGCGGACGAAGGAGCCAAAGAATGATCCGGGTACTGGTCGCCGAGGATCAGTCAGCCGTGCGCTCGGGACTCGTCCTGATCCTGCGCAGCGCGTCCGACATCGAGGTCGTCGGCGAGGCGGCGGACGGCGAGGAGGCCGTCGCCCTCGCCCGCGAGCTCCGCCCCGACCTGATCCTGATGGACGTACAGATGCCGCGCCTGGACGGGGTGTCGGCGACCCGGCAGGTCGTCGCCGAGCAGCTCGCGGACGTGCTCGTCCTGACCACCTTCGACCTCGACGAGTACGTGTTCGGGGCGCTGCGGGCGGGCGCGTCCGGGTTCCTCCTGAAGAACACGGAGGCCAGGGACCTCATCGAAGGCGTCCGCACGGTCGCGCGCGGCGAGGGCCTCATCG
Organism: Streptomyces sp. NPDC045678; assembly: GCF_056432085.1. Lineage (NCBI taxonomy): Bacteria > Bacillati > Actinomycetota > Actinomycetes > Kitasatosporales > Streptomycetaceae > Streptomyces > Streptomyces sp. NPDC045678. Next base: position 570,246 of record NZ_JBWKJS010000006.1, on the reverse strand, counting down.
CGCCCGCCGTCACCCGCCGTCTGATCGCCGAGTTCGCCGCTCCCACGAGGGCCGTACGCGACGAGAACGCGCCGGACCCCGCGATCCTGGAGAGCCTCACCCGACGCGAGCGCGAGGTGCTCTCCTGCATCGGTGAAGGCCTGTCGAACGCCGAGATCGCGGCCCGGCTCGCGATGGCGGAGGCGACGGTGAAGACGCACGTCAGCCGGATGCTGGGCAAGCTCGAACTGCGCAGCCGGGTGCAAGCCGCCGTACTGGCGCAGGAGTTGGGCGTCTGAAGCGGAACCGGGGGCGCCGGACCGTCGCGATCCGGCCAATGGTTCAGACCTCTTGACCGCTGGTCCAGACCTTTCTATTCTCGCCGCACTGCGGTGAGCACTCCCCCACGTGTCCACGTGCTCACGGGCGGCGCAGGGTCCAGGCCCCCAAGACCCCCGGAACTCACCCGAGGAGCACTCCGTGCGCTTCAAGACCGACAGCACACGCTCGAGACTCAGATTCAGACACAAAGCGGTGGCGGGAGTGACGACGCTGCTGCTCCCGCTCGCCACCCTCGTCGCCCTCGGCGGGCCCGCCGACGCGGCGCCCGACGCCGCCCCCGAAGCCACCGCCACGTACGCCAAGACCCAGGACTGGGGCAACGGCTTCGAGGGCAAGTGGACGATCAAGAACACCGGAACCACCACGCTCAGTTCCTGGAACGTCCAGTGGGACTTCCCCTCCGACACGAAGGTGACCTCGGCCTGGGACGCCACCGTCACCAACTCCGGAACCCGCTGGACCGCCAAGAACCTCGGCTGGAACGGGACGCTCGCCCCCGGCGCCTCGGTCTCCTTCGGGTTCAACGGCACGGGCCCCGGCGCCCCCTCCAAGTGCACGCTGAACGGCGGCAGCTGCGACGGCGGCAGCGTCCCCGGCGACAACCCGCCGAGCGCCCCCGGCACCCCGACCGCGTCCGGCATCACCAACACCGGTGTGAAGCTGGACTGGAAGGCCGCCACCGACGACAAGGGCGTCAAGAACTACGACGTCCTGCGCGACGGCGCGAAGGTCGCCACGGTCACCGGCACCTCGTACAGCGACAGCGGCCTGACCGCGGGCACCGACTACTCGTACAGCGTCCAGGCCCGTGACACCGCCGACCAGACGGGGCCGGCCAGCGACGCCGTCAAGGTCCGCACCACCGGTGGCGGCGGCCCGGACCCCGAGCCCGGCGACAAGGTCAAGCTCGGCTACTTCACGGAGTGGGGCGTCTACCAGCGCAACTACCACGCGAAGAACATCGCGACCTCCGGCTCGGCCGACAAGATCACGCACATCAACTACAGCTTCGGCAACGTCCAGGGCGGCAAGTGCACCATGGGCGACTCGTACGCGGCGATCGACAAGGCGTACACCGCCGACCAGTCGGTGGACGGCGTCGCCGACACCTGGGACCAGCCGCTGCGCGGCAACTTCAACCAGCTGCGCAAGCTCAAGGCCAAGTACCCGAACATCAAGATCCTCTGGTCCTTCGGCGGCTGGACCTGGTCCGGCGGCTTCACCGACGCCATGAAGAACCCCGCGGCCTTCGCCAAGTCCTGTCACGACCTGGTCGAGGACCCGCGCTGGGCCGACGTCTTCGACGGCGTCGACCTGGACTGGGAGTACCCGAACGCCTGCGGTCTGTCCTGTGACACCAGCGGCCCCGCCGTCTTCAAGAACATGATGCAGGCGTTCCGCAACGAGTTCGGCTCCAAGAACCTCGTCACGGCCGCGATCACCGCGGACGGCTCCAGCGGCGGCAAGATCGACGCGGCCGACTACGGCGGCGCCTCGCAGTACGCCGACTGGTACAACGTGATGACGTACGACTTCTTCGGCGCCTGGGCGGCGAAGGGCCCGACGGCCCCGCACTCCCCGCTCACGTCCTACCCGGGCATCCCGCAGGACGGCTTCAACTCCGCGGCGGCGATAGCCAAGCTCAAGGCGAAGGGCGTGCCGTCGGCCAAGCTCCTGCTCGGCATCGGCTTCTACGGCCGCGGCTGGACCGGCGTCACCCAGAAGGAGCCGGGCGGCACGGCGACGGGGGCGGCCCCCGGTGCATACGAGGCGGGCATCGAGGACTACAAGATCCTCAAGAACTCCTGCCCGTCCAACGGCACGATCGCCGGCACGGCGTACGCCCACTGCGGCACGAACTGGTGGTCCTACGACACGCCCTCCACGGTCCGCGCCAAGATGGCGTGGGCCAAGGACCAGAAGCTCGGTGGCGCGTTCTTCTGGGAGTTCAGCGGTGACACGGCCAACGGCGAGTTGGTGACGGCCATCAACGACGGTCTCAAGTAACCGTCCCCAGTACGAAGCCGGGAAGACAAGATCGCCCCTTGTCTTCCCGGCTTCTTCATGCCGTACTAGGCCACATTCACTCTCTGGCCCGGCGGGGCCGCCTCAAGCCAGGCCAGGAAACCCGTCAGCGCGTCCTCGCTCATCGCCAGCTCCAGGCGGGCGCCGCGGTGCAGGCAGCCGAGGACGATCGCGTCGGAGAGCAGGGCCAGCTCCTCCTCGCCGTCCGGGGCGCGACGGTCCACGACCTCGATGGCGGAGCGCTCGAGAACCCGGCGCGGCCGGGGAGCGTAGGAGAAGACGCGGAACCACTCGACGCGGTCACCGTTGTAGCGGGCGACCCCGTACCCCCAGCCCTTGCCGGAGGTGTCGCCCTTCTCCGGGGCGTCCCAGCGCAGGCTGCAGTCGAAGGTGCCCCCGGAACGCTGGATCAGCCGGCGTCGCAGTCCGAAGACGAAGAGCCCCACCAGAACCAGCACGATCAAAGCAAGTCCGCACACGAGCAGAGTGAGGATCATCGGCACCGACCTCCTCGCCTCTACCGTCGGCCGAAGGGCCGACAACGGACCGATACATTGCACCCGCATTGCCTCAGCCGCGACCCGGTCCGGATTGTTCCCGGACCTGGCCGCGGCTGAGTCACGTTACGCCGCGCGCTGGGGTCAGCGCGTCGCCACCGCACGCAGTCGGACGTCTGCGCGACGCTCGGCGGAGGCGTCGGCCTCCGACTTCGCGCGCTCCAGCGCCCGCTCCGCACGCTGGACGTCGATCTCTTCGGACAGCTCCGCGATCTCGGCCAGCAGCGACAGCTTGTCGTCCGCGAAGGAGATGAATCCTCCGTGGACAGCGGCCACGACCGTGCCGCCGTCACTCGTACGAATGGTCACCGGGCCCGATTCCAGCACACCGAGCAGCGGCTGGTGACCGGGCATGACGCCGATGTCGCCGGACGTGGTGCGCGCGACGACCAGGGTGGCCTCACCGGACCAGACACTGCGGTCCGCTGCGACCAGCTCGACATGCAGCTCAGCAGCCAAGGGTGGCTCCTCGGGTCACCACCCGGCGGTTCAGCCGGGTGTTGGGTCAAATTCTAGTGGGCGTACGGAGAGGGGCGGGACACGGCCCCTGCGCGGGGTGCCCCCGCCCCTCTCCGGATCGAGCTACCGAGCTCAGGAGACGCCGAGCTCCTTGGCGTTCTTCTTGAGGTCCTCGAGACCACCGCACATGAAGAAGGCCTGCTCGGGGAAGTGGTCGTACTCGCCGTCGCAGATCGCGTTGAACGCCGCGATCGACTCCTCGAGGGACACGTCCGAGCCGTCCACACCGGTGAACTGCTTGGCGGCGTGGGTGTTCTGCGACAGGAAGCGCTCCACGCGACGGGCACGGGCGACGACGAGCTTGTCCTCTTCGCTGAGCTCGTCGATACCGAGGATCGCGATGATGTCCTGGAGGTCCTTGTACTTCTGCAGGATCCCCTTGACGCGCATGGCGCAGTCGTAGTGGTCCTGCGCGATGTAGCGCGGGTCCAGGATGCGGGACGTGGAGTCCAGCGGGTCCACGGCCGGGTAGATGCCCTTCTCGGAGATCGGACGGGAGAGAACCGTCGTCGCGTCGAGGTGGGCGAACGTGGTGGCCGGGGCCGGGTCGGTCAGGTCGTCCGCGGGGACGTAGATCGCCTGCATCGAGGTGATCGAGTGACCACGGGTCGACGTGATGCGCTCCTGGAGGAGACCCATCTCGTCGGCCAGGTTCGGCTGGTAACCCACCGCGGACGGCATGCGGCCGAGCAGGGTCGAGACCTCGGAACCGGCCTGCGTGAAGCGGAAGATGTTGTCGATGAAGAACAGCACGTCCTGCTTCTGCACATCGCGGAAGTACTCCGCCATGGTCAGACCGGCCAGGGCGACGCGCAGACGCGTGCCCGGCGGCTCGTCCATCTGGCCGAAGACCAGCGCGGTCTTGTCGAGAACGCCGGCCTCCTCCATCTCGACCATGAGGTCGTTGCCCTCACGGGTGCGCTCGCCGACACCGGCGAAGACGGAGACACCGTCGTGCAGCTTGGCCACACGGACGATCATTTCCTGGATCAGAACGGTCTTGCCGACACCGGCACCACCGAACAGACCGATCTTTCCACCCTTGACGTACGGGGTGAGAAGGTCGACGACCTTCAGGCCGGTCTCGAACATCTCGGTCTTCGACTCGAGCTGGTCGAAGGCCGGGGCCTTGCGGTGGATCGTCCAGCGCTCGGCGTCGGCGACCGTGGACGGGTCGTCGTTCAGGACCTCGCCGAGCGTGTTGAACACACGGCCCTTGGTCACGTCGCCGACCGGCACCGAGATGCCCTTGCCGGTGTCGGTGACGGGCGCCTGGCGGACCAGGCCGTCGGTGGGCTGCATCGAGATCGCGCGGACCACGCCGTCACCCAGGTGCTGGGCGACCTCGAGGGTCAGCGTCTTCTTCGCGCCCTCGGTCGACGGGTCGTCGACCTGGACGTGCAGGGCGTTGTAGATCTCCGGCATCGCGTCGACGGGGAACTCCACGTCGACGACCGGGCCGATCACCCGGGCGACGCGGCCCGTGGCAACGGCCGTCTCAACAGTGGTCGTCATTACTTGTCACTCCCCGCGGTCGCGTCGGCCAGCGCTGCTGTGCCGCCGACGATCTCGCTGATTTCCTGGGTGATTTCGGCCTGGCGGGCCGCGTTGGCAAGCCGGGAGAGGCTGTTGATCAGATCCCCGGCGTTGTCGGTGGCCGACTTCATCGCGCGGCGCGTGGCGGCGTGCTTGGAGGCAGCCGACTGGAGCATCGCGTTGTAGATACGGCTCTCGACGTACCGCGGCAGCAGGGCGTCGAGGACGTCCTCCGCCGACGGCTCGAAGTCGTACAGCGGAAGGATCTCGTCCTTGCCGGACTTCGACTCTTCCGCCACCTCTTCGAGGCTGAGCGGCAGCAGGCGGCCGTCGATGGCCGTCTGCGTCATCATCGAGATGAACTCGGTGTAGACGATGTGGAGTTCGTCCACGCCGCCCTCCGCCGTCTCCTTCTCGATCGCCTCGATCAGCGGCACCGCGACCTTCTTGGCGTCCGCGTACGTGGGCTCGTCGGTGAATCCCGACCACGACTCCACGACCTTGCGCTCGCGGAAGTTGTAGTGGGCCAGACCACGGCGGCCGACGATGTACGTGTCGACCTCCTTGCCCTCGGCCTCCAGGCGCGCGGTCAGCTGCTCCGCGGCCTTGATGGCGTTCGAGTTGAAGGCGCCGGCCAGTCCGCGGTCGCTCGTGAGGAGCAGCACCGCGGAACGGGTCGCCGTCTCCGGCTCGGTGGTCAGCGGGTGCTTCGTGTTCGAGCCGGTGCCGACCGCCGTGACCGCGCGGGTGAGCTCGGTCGCGTACGGCGTGGACGCCGTCACCTTGCGCTGGGCCTTGACCACGCGCGAGGCGGCGATCATCTCCATCGCCTTGGTGATCTTCTTGGTCGCGGTGACGGATTTGATGCGACGCTTATAGACCCGGAGCTGGGCTCCCATGAGTCAGGTCCCTTCCGTCGTCACTTACCGGCGGCGGCCGGAGCGTCCTCGCCGAGAAGCTTCCCGTCCGAGGTCTCGAACTGCTTCTTGAACTCCGCGATCGCGTCGCCGACGGCCTGCAGCGTGTCGTCCGACATCTTGCCGCCCTCCTTGATGGAGGTCATGAGGCCCTGCTCCTGCCGGTGCAGGTAGGCGAGGAGCTCACGCTCGAAGCGGCGGATGTCGTTGACCGGCACGTCGTCCATGCGACCGGTGGTACCGGCCCACACGGAGACGACCTGGTCCTCGGTCGCCATCGGCTCGTACTGCGGCTGCTTGAGCAGCTCGACCATGCGCTGACCGCGCTCCAGCTGCGCCTTCGACGCGGCGTCCAGGTCGGAACCGAAGGCGGCGAACGCCTCCAGCTCACGGAACTGGGCGAGGTCCACACGGAGACGACCCGAAACCTGCTTCATCGCCTTGTGCTGCGCGGAACCACCGACACGGGAGACGGAGATACCGACGTTCAGCGCGGGGCGCTGACCGGCGTTGAAGAGGTCCGACTCCAGGAAGCACTGGCCGTCGGTGATGGAGATGACGTTGGTCGGGATGAACGCCGACACGTCGTTCGCCTTGGTCTCGACGATCGGCAGACCGGTCATCGAGCCCTTGCCCAGCTCGTCCGAGAGCTTCGCGCAGCGCTCGAGCAGACGCGAGTGCAGGTAGAAGACGTCACCCGGGTAGGCCTCGCGCCCCGGCGGGCGGCGGAGCAGCAGGGACACGGCGCGGTAGGCGTCGGCCTGCTTCGAGAGGTCGTCGAAGATGATGAGGACGTGCTTGCCCTCGTACATCCACTGCTGGCCGATGGCCGAACCGGTGTAGGGCGCCAGGTACTTGAAGCCCGCCGGGTCGGACGCCGGGGCGGCGACGATGGTCGTGTACTCCAGCGCGCCGGCCTCTTCGAGGGCACCGCGCACGGAGGCGATGGTGGAGCCCTTCTGACCGATGGCGACGTAGATGCAGCGCACCTGCTTGTTCACGTCGCCCGTGCGCCAGTTGTCGCGCTGGTTGATGATCGTGTCGACGGCCAGGGCGGTCTTGCCGGTCTGGCGGTCACCGATGATCAGCTGACGCTGGCCACGGCCGATCGGGGTCATCGCGTCGACGGCCTTGTAGCCGGTCTCCATCGGCTCGTGCACCGACTTGCGCTGCATGACCGTGGGGGCCTGCAACTCAAGGGCGCGACGCCCGCTGGTCTCGATCTCGCCGAGGCCGTCGATCGGGTTGCCGAGCGGGTCGACGACGCGGCCGAGGTAGCCCTCGCCCACGGCGACCGACAGCACCTCGCCGGTGCGGGTGACCGACTGGCCTTCCTCGATACCGCTGAACTCACCGAGGACGATCGAACCGATCTCGCGCTCTTCCAGGTTCAGCGCGAGACCGAGGGTCCCGTCCTCGAACTTCAGCAGCTCGTTGGCCATGGCCGAGGGCAGGCCCTCGACCTTCGCGATGCCGTCGCCGGCAAGGGTGACCGTACCGACCTCCTCGCGCGAGGCCGCGTCCGGCTTGTACGCCTGGACAAAGTTCTCCAGCGCGTCCCGGATCTCCTCCGGCCGGATCGTGAGCTCCGCCATCTGGGTTCCCTGCTCTCCTTGTTGGGCCCGAAGTTTTCTTGGGGGGTCTGGGGTCAGCCCCCAGGAATCCTCTGCACGGCCCAACTAGGGCCGTAGGTCGTGCTTTGTTGCTTTACTGGCCGGCCACGCGGCGGCCGACTTCCTCGATGCGGTCCGCGATGGAGCCGTTGATGACCTCGTCGCCCACCTGGACCGTGATCCCGCCGAGGACCGCGGGGTCCACGTCGAGGTTCAGGTGCATCGGGCGTCCGTACACCTTGGCCAGGGCGGCGCCGAGACGCTCCTTCTGCCGGTCCGAGAGCGGAACAGCGGAAGTGACGATGGCGACCATCCGGTTGCGGCGGTCGGCGGCCAGCTTGGAGAGGGACTCGATGCCCTCTTCCAGGCTACGTCCACGCGGCGCGGTTACGAGGCGCTCGACGAGACGCTCCGTGACGTCCTCGGCGCGGCCGCCGAGCAGGCTGCGCAGCAGCTCGCTCTTGGCCGTGCCGGTCGCGGCGCGGTCGGTCAGCGCGGCACGCAGTCCGGTGTTGGACGCGACGATCCGGCTGAACCGGAAGAGCTCGTCCTCGACGTTGTCCAGGGCGCCGGCCTTCTGCGCACCGGTCAGGTCGGCGAGGTCGGCGAGCTCCTCCAGGGCGTCCACCAGGTCACGCGACTGCGACCAGCGCGAGCGCACCATGCCGGCCACCAGGTCGGCGGTCTCGCCGCCCACCTGTCCGGAGAGCAGGCGTCCCGCGAGCTCGGCCTTGGCCTCGCCGGACTGCGCCGGGTCGGTCAGGACCCGACGCAACGAGACCTCGCGGCTGAACAGCGCGGTGACCGCGGCGAGCTCGTCCGCGAGCTGCTTCGCGTCGGCCGGGGTGCTGTCCGTCAGCGCGTCGAGGCGCTCGCGCGCGGCGGCCAGGGCCTCGCGGCTAGCTCCGTGCGCTGTCATCGAGCGGCCTCGGCCTTCTCCTCGAGGTCGTCGAGGAAGCGGTCGATCGTGCGGCTCTGCCGGGCGTGGTCCTCCAGGGACTCACCGACGAGCTTGCCGGCCAGGTCGGTGGCCAGCTGGCCCACGTCCTGACGCAGCGACTGCGCGGCGGCCTTGCGGTCGGCGGCGAGCTGCGCGTGACCGGCGGCGACGATCTCCTCGCGCTGACGCTGGCCCTCGGCCCGCATCTCGGCGATGAGCGTGGCGCCCTGCTCCTGCGCCTCCTGGCGCAGACGCGCGGCCTCGTGCCGGGCCTCGGCGAGCTGAGCCTTGTACTGCTCAAGAACGCTCTGGGCCTCGGTCTGAGCGGCCTCGGCCTTCTCGATACCGCCTTCGATCGCCTCCCGGCGCTCTTCCAGAACCTTGTTGATGTTCGGGAGGAGCTTCTTCCAGAAGAAGAAGAAGACGATGGCGAAGGCGATGGCGCCGACGAGCAGCTCGGGACCGGGCGGAATGAGCGGGTTCTGCTCCTCCGCGTGCTCGGCCGCCAGCTGTACCAGGTTGGCGATCACATCATTGCCTTTCGTCGAACGGGACTAATCGTCTCGGGCGATCAGGAGCCGTAGACGAACGGCATGACGATGCCGATGAGGGCGAGCGCCTCACAGAAGGCGAAACCGAGGATCTGGTTGGCACGGATCAGGCCGGCAGCTTCGGGCTGACGGGCGAGAGCCTCGGTGCCCTTACCGAAGACAATGCCGACACCGATGCCGGGGCCGATGGCCGCGAGGCCGTAGCCGATGGAGCCGAGGGCCTTGATGTCACCCTGGAGGGCGGCGAGCTCGAGAGTCGCGGACATGCCGTTACTTCCTTCTCTTTCATGGACCGGTGGGGGTTGGCCACCGGGCGCTTAGGGGGTTGCGTGAGGGCGATCAGTGGTGCTCGGCCAGAGCGCCCTGGATGTACGAGCAGGCAAGGAGCACGAAGACGTACGCCTGGACGGCCTGCACGAAAAGCTCGAAGAGGATCATCGCCATGGTCATCACGAAGGAGACACCGGCGGCCGGGATCATCCAGCTGTTCAGCAGGTACCAGGAGGCGACGGTGAACATCACCAGCATCAGGTGACCGGCGAACATGTTGGCGAAGAGTCGCACGGCGTGCGTGAAGGGGCGCACCAGCAGGTTCGAGAAGAACTCGATGAACGACACGAGCCACTTGATCGGGCCGAGCGAGTTGTCGAACCCGGTGATGTTCTTCCAACCGCCCACGAAGCCGTGCTTCTTGAAGGTGAGAGGAACCCAGACCAGGTAGACGACCGCCGCGAGCACCGCCGGGTAGGCGATGATCGACGAGACCGGGAACTGGGTCAGCGGGATCACGGACCAGATGTTCATGATCCAGATGAAGAAGAACAGGGAGACCATGAGCGGGACGTACTTCTCGCCGTCCTTCTTGCCCATCGTCTCGTAGACGATCCCGCGGCGTACGAAGTCGTAGCCGGCCTCGCCCATCATCTGCAGCTTGCCCGGGACGACCTTGGCCTTGCCGAACGCCACGTAGAAGAAGGTGACGACGACGAGCGTGGTCATCAGGGCGAGCAGCATGACCTTGTTGAACTCGAACCCACCGACGGTGAACATCGGCTTGAAAAGGAACGAGTGCAGGCCCGGAGCCGGGAAGCCACAGCCGTTGTCGGACATGATCCGACAGCTCCAGTCAAAGGCGAGCTCAGTTTGGTCAGCACTCACCGCGGGCTCCTTCGGCGTGACGCATAGGTACGGCAACCTCGTTGTCGTGTCGGCGCGGCGCGCGGCCGCGGGTCGGCACCGGACTGGTGTTTCGGAAGTGTGAGCGGCATTCAGGCATCGAGCCTCGCGATTGTGCAGGCGTCAGCTCAGATGCCCGCGCCCGCAGTGCCGCAGTTGGCACCGGACGATAGCAGCATCTCGAACGGCCATTTATCCCGCCCCTACCCTTCACGTCGACGACCCCGACTTCTCCGGCTTGTCCTTCTTCGAGGAGTCGCTTTCGGAGTCGGGTTCGACGTAAAGGATCTTCGCCTTCATGTGCGCACGCGCCTGTGCGGCCATCCACACGATGGTCGCCGCGACGAGCGCGGCGGCGAAGGCCCTCGGATTGAAGAGCGTGGTGTCCTTGAACAGACCCATGAAGACGAGGAGCAGCAAGAGTTGGGCGACGTAGAGCATCATGCCCATTGCCTGAAACAGCTGCGGAAGCGATTTCGCCGTCTTCTGCAGGACGAACAGACCGAGCCCCATGAAGGCAATGACAACCACGGTGCCGACGACGGCTCCGATCGCCCCCTTGCCACCGGCAACGACACCGCTCACCGCGGCGACGATCGCGCCGACGGCAGCCGTGGGCACGGCGGACTGAAGGAGATTTCGGGCGTCTTGAGACGGCATGGCGGCAGCTCCGCTTACTGATGGGGGCAGGGTGTCGTCATGGACGAGCGTAGACCCGGGTCGAGAGGGGCCCTCGGGCCAATGGACCGTCGCACTACGGTCCTTCGGCTCTATCCCGGGATCTCGTGAACGGTATCACAAACTATTTGATGAGGTCTTTACCTGTTAGGTGTGCCGACTGTCACACATGAGGAGCAACCTGCGCGTCTGTGCATCCGGAGCGCCAATTTGACTGGTAATGGCGCGATTTCGGGTCGGGCGTCAACGTGACGACTCGGCTTCCCGCCGCTCCTGGAAGCGCGAACGGGCGCCGATCGCGGGCGCTCCGTTGACGCCCGCGGGCACCGGAGGCTCCTCTTCCGTCGGCATCGCGTCCTGGGCGGCCAGTTCGGCGGCAGCGGCACGGCGGCGGCGGTAGCGCGGCGGCACGAAGGCCTCGGCCCACCGCGGGGTGCGCGGGGTGAAGCGCGGCAGCAGGAGCAGGACGAGGCCCAGCGCGCTGAGGGCGACGATCAGCAGCAGGATCCACATGCTCGTCGAGTGGACCGAGTACGCGACGGTGCCGAAGGCGATGAGCGCCGACCAGAAGTACATGATGAGCACCGCGCGGCTGTGCGAGTGGCCGATCTCCAGGAGCCGGTGGTGGAGGTGGCCGCGGTCGGCGGCGAAGGGCGACTTGCCGTTCCAGGTGCGCCGCACGATCGCGAGAACCAGGTCCGCGAAGGGGATCGCGATGATCGTGAGCGGCATCAGGAGCGGGATGAAGACGGGGAGCATCGCGTGCGTCGCGTCGCGTCCCGTGCCGAAGTTCAGCTTCATCGTCGCGGGGTCGACCTGTCCGGTGACGGAGATCGCGCCCGCCGCGAGGATGAGCCCGATGAGCATCGAGCCGGAGTCGCCCATGAAGATGCGCGCGGGGTGCATGTTGTGCGGCAGGAAGCCGAGGCACATGCCCATGAGGATGGCGGCGAAGAGCGTGGCGGGCGCCGCTGCCTCGATGCCGTAGCCGTACCAGATGCGGTAGGCGTACATGAAGGACGCGGCGGACGCGATGCAGACCATGCCCGCGGCGAGGCCGTCGAGGCCGTCGACGAAGTTCACGGCGTTGATGGTGATGACGACCAGGGCCACCGTCAGCAGCGTGCCCTGACCGGACGTGAGCGAGACCGTGCCGACGCCGGGGACCGGGATCCACAGGATCGTCAGACCCTGCATCACCATGACGCCCGCGGCGATCATCTGCGCGCCGAGCTTGATGAGCGCGTCGATCTCGAACTTGTCGTCCAGGACGCCGATCAGCCAGATCAGCGCCGCGCCGGAGAGCAGCGCGCGCGGTTCGTTGGAGTTCTCGAAGACCGCGTTGAGGTTCGGCAGGTGGTCGGCGACCAGGAGCCCCGCACAGAGTCCGAAGAACATCGCGATCCCGCCGAGCCGGGGCGTGGGCTCCCGGTGCACGTCACGAGCGCGGATCTCCGGCATGGCGCCGGCCACGATCGCGAACTTCCGCACCGGGCCGGTCAGCAGGTAGGTCACCGCGGCCGTGATGCAGAGCGTCAGCAGGTATTCACGCACGGGCTTCCCCACAGGTCTCGCTGGCCATCTCAGCCCCACACCCTAGCTCTGCGCGCATACGGTTGAGGACTTACGGGTAGCGACGATGGTTGCACGACTCTCCGTCGCCCTCTGACCCGACTGCCCCTTGCCAGGCCGGATACGGCGGAAATCCTCCCACCAGTTCACGTACCTCTTCTCGTACGTTCGTGTCCTCGCGCACCGCTTCGACCAGCAGGCCCGCGATGCGCGCCTGTTCCGGGGCGCTCATGCCCTGGGTCGTGACGGCCGCCGTGCCGAGGCGCAGGCCGCGGGTGTCGTCGTGGGGCAGGGCGCAGGTGTCGAGGAAGATCCCGGAGGCGGCGAGACGGCCGCGGGCCGTGTGGGCGTCCACTCCCAGGGGGGCCGGATCGGCCAGGATCAGGTGGGTGTCCGTGCCGCCGGTGGTGATGGCGAAGCCGCCCACGGTCAGCGCCTCCGCCAGGACGCGTGCGTTGCGGACCACCTGATGGGCGTACCCCGTGAACGCCGGCGTGGCCGCCTCGCCGAACGCCACGGCCTTGGCGGCGATCGTGTGCATCTGTGCGCCGCCCTGCGTGAACGGGAAGACGGCGCGATCAATACGTTCCGCAAGATCCGTCCCGCACAGCAGGAGGCCGCCCCGCGGGCCGCGCAGGACCTTGTGCGTCGTGGCGCAGACGACGTCCGCGTGCGGCACGGGGCTCGGCGCCGCTCCCCCGGCGATCAGGCCCATGGGGTGCGCCGCGTCGGCGATGAGGTACGCGCCCACGTCGTCGGCGATCTCTCGGAAGGCCGCGTAGTCGATGTGCCGGGGGTAGGAGATCGAGCCGCACACGATGGCCTTGGGGCGGTGCGAGCGGGCGAGGGCGTGCACCTGGTCGTAGTCGATGAGGCCGCTCTCGGGGTCCACTCCGTACCCGACGAAGTCGAACCACCGGCCGGAGAAGTTCGCGGGCGAGCCGTGCGTGAGGTGCCCGCCGTACGGCAGGCCCATCGCCAGGACCGTGTCGCCGGGCCGCAGCAGCGCGGCGTACGCGGCGAGGACCGCCGAGGAGCCGGAGTGCGCCTGCACGTTGGCGTGCTCGGCGCCGAACAGGGCCTTGGCCCGGTCGACGGCGATCCGCTCGGCGATGTCGACGAGCTCGCAGCCGCCGTGGTGGCGCGCGCCGGGATAGCCCTCGGCGTACTTGTTCGCGAGCGGCGAGCCGAGCGCCGTGAGGACGGCGGGCGAGGTGAAGTTCTCGGCGGCGATCAGCTGCAGTGCGTCGGCCTGTCGGGCGGCCTCCGCGGCGAGGACCTCGGCCAGCTCGGGGTCCTGCCTGCGCAGCCCTTCGAGGTCCGTGTAGGCGACGGGGGCGGCGGGTGCGGTGGACGCGGCGGGTGCGGTGCTGACCGTGCTGAGCGACATCGTGGGCTCCGGGGCCTTGCGGGGGTGACCTCAGATCCAATGTAGGCCGCTACATGTGCGCGGGCACCCCGGTCAGCGCCGTCACCACGGGGTCGAGTGCCTGGTTGATCTCGTCGCCCACCGACCGGAAGAAGGGCAGGGGCGCCCCGTACGGGTCGTACACCTCGTCGGCCTCCACGTTCGGCGCGAGGAGCCAGCCGCGCAGCGCGGCGGCGGCCCGCACCAGGGCGCGGGCCCGCTCCACCACTCCGCCGTCCGGGTCCGGCAGCGTCGTCATGTCTATGGCCCGTACGAGCCGCGTGAACTCCTTGAGCGTGAACGTGCGCAGGCCCGCCGAGTGGCCCATGGAGATGACCTGCGCCCGGTGGTCGCGGGTGGCGGTCAGCACCAGGTCGGCGCGGATGACGTGGTCGTCGAGGAGCTCCCGGCCCATGAAGCCGGTGGGGTCCGCGCCGAAGTCGGCGAGGACCGTCTCGGCGTTGGTCTCCATGGGAGCGCCCTCGTGGCCCCAGGTGCCCGCGCTCTCCACGATCAGGCCGCCGGTGAGGGGGTCGCCGAGGCGGTCGGCCAGGGCATGTCTGGTCAGCCGCTCGGTGATGGGCGAGCGGCACACGTTGCCGGTACTGACGTGGAGGATGCGGAAGGTGTCCGCAGAGCCCGGGAAACCCGCTATGCCACGCCCCGTCTCAGGGGCTGTCAATTCGCCACCTCGAGGTCGGGTACCACCTTGCGCAGCTCGTCCGCGTCGAGTGCGCCCGCGCGGAGCAGCACCGGCACCTTGCCCGTGACGTCGACGATCGACGACGGGACGATGCCGGGGGTCGGGCCGCCGTCCAGGTAGACGGAGACGGAGTCGCCGAGCATCTCCTGCGCGGCGTCGCAGTCCTCGGGGGCGGGGTGTCCCGTGAGGTTGGCCGAGGAGACGGCCATCGGGCCGACCTCGGTGAGCAGCTCGATGGCGACGGGGTGCAGCGGCATGCGGATGGCGACCGTGCCGCGGGTGTCGCCGAGGTCCCACTGCAGGGACGGCTGCTGCTTGGCGATGAGGGTCAGGGCGCCCGGCCAGAAGGCGTCGACGAGCTCCCAGGCCATCTCGGAGAAGTCGGTGACCAGGCCGTGCAGCGTGTTCGGGGAGCCGATCAGGACGGGCGTGGGCATGTTGCGGCCGCGGCCCTTGGCGTCCAGCAGGTCGGCGCACGCCTCCGGGGAGAAGGCGTCGGCGCCGATGCCGTAGACCGTGTCGGTGGGCAGCACGACCAGCTCGCCGCGGCGGACGGCGGACGCGGCCTCGCGCAGACCGGTCGTACGGTCGGTCGCGTCGTTGGTGTCGTATCGCCGTGCCATTAGTCCGGACTCCTCACTGAAAAGCTGACACTGATGATCTGGGTCGTCAGGGCTGTCGTCACGGCATCGCCTTGCGGGCGGTGGCGAAGCGCGGGCGGTTGTTGAGGTCGGGGTGGTCGGCCGCGTCGGCCCAGCCGCGTTCCTCGGTGAAGATCCACGGGACCTGGCCGCCCTGGGTGTCCGCGTGCTCGATGACGACGACTCCCCCGGGCCGCAGCAGCCGGTGCGCGGTGCGCTCGATGCCGCGGATCAGTTCCAGGCCGTCCTCGCCGGAGAAGAGGGCGAGCTCGGGGTCGTAGTCACGGGCTTCGGGGGCGACGTACTCCCACTCGGTGAGCGGGATGTACGGGGGGTTGGAGATCACGAGGTCGACCTGTCCGTCGAGCTCGGGGAAGGCCTCCCTGGCGTCTCCCCGTACGAGCTCGACCCTGGACCCCTCGACGTTCTTCCGCGTCCATTTCAGGGCGTCCTCGGACAGCTCCACGGCGTGCACCCGCGAGCGCGGCACCTCCTGCGCCATGGCGAGGGCGATGGCGCCGGAGCCGGTGCACAGGTCGACGATGAGCGGCTCGACGACGTCCATCGCGCGGACGGCGTCTATGGCCCACCCGACGACGGACTCGGTCTCCGGACGCGGCACGAAGACGCCGGGGCCGACCTGCAGCTCCAGGTACCGGAAGAAGGCCCGTCCCGTGATGTGCTGCAGCGGTTCGCGGGCCTCGCGGCGCGCGACGGTCTCCCAGTAGCGGGCGTCGAAGTCGGAGTCCTTGACGGAGTGCAGCTCGCCCCGCTTCACGCCGTGCACGAAGGCGGCGAGCTCCTCCGCGTCGTTGCGCGGCGAGGGCACGCCGGCGTCGGCCAGCCGCTGGGTGGCCTGGGCCACTTCCGCGAGCAGCAGGTTCACGCTGGTCCTCCGGGGCGGGTCGTACGAGCGGGTGTTCTTACGCGGCGGCGAGCTTGGCGGCGGAGTCGGCGTCGACGCAGGCCTGGATGACCGGGTCGAGTTCGCCGTCGAGCACCTGGTCCAAGTTGTACGCCTTGAAGCCGACGCGGTGGTCCGAGATCCGGTTTTCCGGGAAGTTGTACGTACGGATCTTCTCGGAGCGGTCGACGGTGCGGACCTGGCTGCGGCGGGCGTCCGCGGCCTTGCTCTCCGCCTCCTCCTGGGCCGCCGCGAGGAGCCTGGAGCGCAGAATACGCATCGCCTGCTCCTTGTTCTGGAGCTGGCTCTTCTCGTTCTGGCAGGAGGCGACGACTCCGGTGGGGACGTGCGTGATGCGGACGGCGGAGTCCGTGGTGTTGACGGACTGGCCGCCGGGCCCCGAGGAGCGGTAGACGTCGATGCGCAGGTCGTTGGCGTGGATCTCGACGTCGATCTCCTCGGCCTCGGGCGTCACGAGGACACCGGCCGCGGAGGTGTGGATGCGCCCCTGGGACTCGGTGGAGGGCACGCGCTGCACGCGGTGCACGCCGCCCTCGTACTTCAGCCGCGCCCAGACGCCCTGGCCGGGCTCGGTCGCGCCCTGGCCGCCCTTGGTCTTCACGGCGACCTGGACGTCCTTGTAGCCGCCGAGCTCGGACTCGGTGGCGTCGATGATCTCGGTCTTCCAGCCGATGCGCTCCGCGTACCGCAGGTACATGCGCAGGAGGTCGCCGGCGAACAGGGCGGACTCGTCGCCGCCCGCGCCCGCCTTGATCTCCAGGATGACGTCCTTGTCGTCGGACGGGTCCCGGGGCACGAGCAGCAGCCGCAGCTTCTCGGTGATCTCCTCGCGCTGCCGCTCCAGGTCCTTGACCTCGGCGGCGAAGTCCGGGTCGTCGGCCGCGAACTCGCGCGCGGTCTCGATGTCCTCCCCGGTCTGCTTCCAGGAGCGGTACGTCGCGACGATCGGGGTCAGCTCGGCGTAGCGCTTGTTGAGCTTGCGCGCGTTGGCCTGGTCGGCGTGGACCGACGGGTCCGCGAGCTTCTGTTCGAGATCGGCGTGCTCGCCGATCAGTTCCTCGACCGCCTCGAACATCGGGGGCTCCTGGTCTTCTGCGCGGTGGTTCTCCGCGAATTGGCTGCGGGACGGCAAAAGCGCCGGTCCCGGCCACCCCTTCGTGAGGGCGGCCGACGACCGGCGCAGTGGCTCGCTACTTCTTGGCGGAGCCGGCCTTGCCGAAGCGGGCCTCGAAGCGGGCCACACGGCCACCGGTGTCGAGGATCTTCTGCTTGCCCGTGTAGAACGGGTGGCACTCGGAGCAGACCTCGGCACGGACGGTGCCGCTGGAGATCGTGCTGCGGGTGGTGAACGACGCGCCACAGGTGCAGCTGACCTGCGTCTCGACGTACTCGGGGTGGATGTCGCGCTTCAAGGTGTCTCCTAGTTTCGGGAGGGCGCCGGGTCGTACGTGCGGATTGCTCGTACGTGAACCGGGGCCGACGTACCAGTCTGCCAGGACCGGCCGTATCTCCCAAAACCGGGGTGGAGGCCGATCTATTCCGGGCGGGTGTCGTCCCGGCCCGGATCACCGGTCAGTGGCTCGCAACCACGTCGCCCGCGTCGCCCTTGTCACCGGCGGACTTCTCCGTGGCGGACTTGGGGATGGGCTTGTCGGCCCTGAGCGCGTCCCAGACCTCCTGGTCGGCCTTCTCCAGGGGAAGGACGCGGTTGGGGTCGTTCGGGTCGTACTGGATGGGCAGCGTGACCATCTTCATGTCGCCCGCGCCGATGCCCTTGAGGCCGTTGGCGAAGCTCGCGAGGGACTTGACGTCGTTCAGGTCCGAGTCGGTGGTGACGGCGCTGGTCGCGTCGTCCGCGAGGTCGAACAGCTTCTTCGGGTTGCTGAAGACGCCGACGTCCTTGACCTGGTCGAGGAGGGCCTTGATGAAGGCCTGCTGGAGCTGGATGCGGCCGAGGTCGCTGCCGTCGCCGACGCCGTGCCGGGTGCGGACCAGGCCGAGGGCCTGCTCGCCGTCGAGGGTGTGGGTGCCTGAGTCCAGGTCGAGGTGGCTGTCCTTGTCGTGGATGGCCTTCTTCGTGGTGATGTCGACGCCGCCGAGGGTGTCTATGAGCTTCTTGAAGCCCGTGAAATCGACCTCTACGTAGTGGTCCATCCGGATGCCGGACATCTTCTCGACGGTCTTGACGGCGCAGGCGGGGCCTCCGACCTCGTACGCCGTGTTGAACATCTGCCGCTGCCCGCCGGCCTCGGTCTTGCCGTCCTCGGTCGCGCAGTCGGGCCTGGATATGAGGGTGTCGCGGGGTATGGAGACGACGCTGGCCGTCTTGTGGCCCTTGTAGACGTGGACGATCATCGCCGTGTCCGAGCGGGCGGCGCCCTCGTCCTTGCCGTACTTGGCGTTGTCGCCGGAGCGCGAGTCCGAGCCGAGGACGAGAATGTCCTGGGAGCCGTTGTCGACGTCCATGGGGCGGTCGGTGCCGAGAGCGGCGTTGATGTCGACGCCCTTGATGTTGCCGTTGAGCTTGAAGTACACGTAGCCGAGGCCGGTGCCTCCGAGGACGGCCACACCGGCGGCGGTCCAGGCGGTGACGACGAGCACCTTCTTGCGCGTACTGCGCGGCTTGCGGCGGCGGCCCCGCTTGCCGCGCTTCGGCGCGTCGGCGGCCATGCTGTCGTCGGTCATGCGCTCCTCAGTCCCGTCGGTCGGCTACCCCCTGTTTTCAGGGTCGGATCGGCGTGTCGTGACTAGTCAGACGGCCAAACCGTCTGAAGGGTTGCACAGCGCGTTGTGCGCGCCCCCGGCACCGTTGGTGACCGACCGTGTACCGCCACCCCACGAATTCAGGCCTCACCTGCGGCTTTTTACGCCACCGGACTACCGCCCGTGACCGTGAGAATCTCTTATGCGTGTGGCCAAGGTCTCTCCCCGGACGCATTCCGTACCAAAAGGGCCGCCCCGTCACAGCTGTGACGGGGCGGCCCTGTGGACTGCTGAGGACGACTAGTCGTTGCCGTTGCCCGGCGTCGGGGTCGTCTTCTGGATCTGCAGCAGGAACTCGGCGTTCGACTTCGTCTGCTTCATCTTGTCCAGGAGCAGCTCGATCGCCTGCTGCTGGTCGAGCGCGTGCAGCACACGGCGCAGCTTCCAGGTGATGGCGAGCTCGTCGGAGCCGAGCAGGATCTCTTCCTTGCGGGTGCTGGACGAGTCGACGTCCACCGCCGGGAAGATCCGCTTGTCGGAGAGCTTGCGGTCCAGCTTGAGCTCGAGGTTGCCGGTGCCCTTGAACTCCTCGAAGATCACCTCGTCCATGCGCGAGCCGGTGTCGACGAGCGCGGTGGCCATGATGGTCAGCGAGCCGCCGTCCTCGATGTTGCGCGCGGCACCGAAGAAGCGCTTCGGCGGGTAGAGCGCGGTCGAGTCGACACCACCGGACAGGATGCGGCCGGAGGCCGGGGCGGCGAGGTTGTACGCACGGCCCAGACGCGTGATCGAGTCGAGCAGCACGACGACGTCGTGGCCCAGCTCCACCAGGCGCTTGGCGCGCTCGATGGCGAGCTCGGCGACCGTGGTGTGGTCCTCGGCGGGGCGGTCGAAGGTCGAGGAGATGACCTCGCCCTTCACCGACCGCTGCATGTCGGTGACCTCTTCCGGACGCTCGTCGACCAGGACGACCATCAGGTGGCACTCGGGGTTGTTGTGCGTGATCGCGTTGGCGATCGCCTGCATGATCATGGTCTTGCCGGTCTTCGGCGGGGCCACGATCAGACCGCGCTGCCCCTTACCGATGGGCGCGACGAGGTCGATGATGCGGGTGGTGAGGATGCCGGGGTCCGTCTCCAGGCGGAGGCGGTCCTGCGGGTACAGCGGGGTCAGCTTGTTGAACTCCGGTCGCCCGCGCCCGGATTCGGGCGCCATGCCGTTGACCGAGTCGAGGCGTACGAGCGCGTTGAACTTCTCGCGGCGCTCGCCGTCCTTGGGCTGACGGACCGCGCCGGTGACGTGGTCGCCCTTGCGCAGGCCGTTCTTGCGGACCTGGGCCAGCGACACGTACACGTCGTTGGGTCCCGGGAGGTAGCCCGACGTACGGATGAACGCGTAGTTGTCGAGGATGTCCAGGATGCCCGCGACGGGGATCAGGACGTCGTCGTCGGAGACCTGCGGCTCGTTGCCGAAGCCCTGCTCGTCGCGGCCGCGACGGCCACGGCGGTCGCGGTAGCGCCCGCGGCGTCCGCGACGCCCGCCCTCGAAGTCGTCGTCGTCCTGCGGACCGTTGTCGCGCTGCTGACGGTCCTGGCGGTCCTGCCGGTCCTGACGGCCGCCACCCTGCTGCTGGCGGTCCTGGCGGTCCTGACGGCCGCCGCCCTGCTGGTCGTCGCCCTTGTTGCCGCGGCGGTCGCGGTCGCGGTCACGGCTGCGGCCCTGACGGTCGCGGCGCTCGCGACGGCCGTCGCCGCCGTTGTCGCCGGAGGCGTCGTTGCCCTTGTCGCCCTTGGCGCCCTTGTCGTCGGACGCGTCGCCCGCGGCCTCGCCCTTCGCCTCGGCGGCGACCGTCTCCGGGCTGCCCGCGTCGGCGGTGGCACGGCGCCTGCGGCGCTCGGCCGGCGGCTGGTCCTCGGCGCCGCGCTCGCCCTCGCTCGCGCGGGCGGGGCCGCCGGCGGGCTGACCGGGGATGTCGATCTGCTGCTGGGCGGCGGACTTGTCGGCCTTGCCCTCGGACTTGCCGCTCGCGGCCTTGGCCGGGGCGCTCGCCTTGGCGGCGGGCTCGGCGTCGTCACCCGTGCGGGCCTTCGAGGTGGCACGGCGCTTGGGCTTGGTCTCGGTGGTGTCCCCCGAGGAGGCGGCGCTCTTCGCCGGGGCTCCGCCCCCTGCCTGCGCCTCCTTGATGACCTCGATCAGCTGGCTCTTGCGCATGCGCCCGGTGCCCTTGATCCCAAGGCCCGATGCGACCTGCTGCAGTTCCGCCAGCACCATGCCCTCGAGGCCGGTGCCGCGGCGCCGCCTCGACCCGGCCGAAGCACCGGTGGCAGGCGCCGCGGAGGCGTCCGTGGCGGGCGTGTCGGCAGTCACGCCCATCAGATCGGTGGTGTCGCTCACGAAGGGTCCTTCCCTGGAGCGGACGTCGGCCTGTCTGGCTCGGCGACCGGTTGTGCTGTCCGGCGGTCGGTCCTTGCATTCTGTGGGCCGTGCCGGGGCGGTGGTCCGCCAACGCGGCGGAAGAATTCATTGGTGATGGCGATTCCCGGTGCGGTGCCACTGAAGTGCGGTGTCACCCGGCTCGGTCACGCCGGTTCCGGAGCGTGCTCAGGACCGCTCAGTGCGGGGCACGAAGCAGTTTGGGAGGCTCCCGGAAGAATGGTTGTCCCGGACGGGGACACAAAGCACCTCGCCATGGTGAGGTCGGGTGCAGACTTGAGATTAACACTACCGGATCCAACAAACATTCCCCCTCTCAGGATCGGGACACCCCGAATCCCTTCGTTCGCTGCGTCAGGGCGCGAGCGGCAGCACGCTCGCTCCCGAGGCGTCGAGCTCCAGGCGGTTGGCCGCCCAGCCCTCTCCAGCCAGTCGTGCGACCTTGTCGGCCGCACTGTCTTCGGCCAGCGCGAGGACCGTGGGCCCCGCGCCGGAGATCACCGCGGGCACGCCGTCGGCGCGCAGCCGTTCCACCAGGGCGGCGCTCTCCGGCATGGCGGGAGAGCGGTACTCCTGGTGCAGACGGTCCTCGGTGGCGGGCAGCAGCAGCTCGGGGCGCCTGGTCAGGGCCTCGACGAGCAGGGCCGCACGGCCCGCGTTGGCGGCCGCGTCGACGTGCGGGACGGTGCGCGGGAGCAGGCCGCGGGCCGTCTCGGTGAGGACGGGCTTTCCGGGGACGAAAACCACCGGAACGATGGAATCGACGGGTTCCATCCTGATCGCGCGGGCGGTGCCCCCGTCCATCCAGGAGAGCGTGAAACCGCCGAGAAGACACGCGGCGACATTGTCCGGATGGCCCTCGATCTCGGTGGCCAGTTCCAGCAGCGCGGCGTCGTCGAGCCTGGCCTCGCCGCCTATCGTCACGGCGCGCGCGGCGACGATGCCCGCGCAGATGGCGGCGGACGACGAGCCGAGGCCGCGGCCGTGCGGAATGCGGTTGGCGCAGACGATCTCAAGGCCGCGCGGCTGTCCGCCGAGCAGGTCGAAGGCGGTGCGCAGGGAACGTACCAACAGATGTGACTCGTCGCGCGGGAGGGTTTCGCTGCCCTCGCCGGCGATGTCGATGTTCAGGCCGGAGTCGGCCACCCGGACGACGACGTCGTCGTACAGCCCCAGCGACAGGCCCAGGGCGTCGAAGCCCGGACCGAGGTTGGCGCTGGTGGCGGGGGTGCGCACCCGGACGGCGGCGGCGCGGAACGCGGGACCGGCCATCGCTCGATGACTCTCCTTGAGCTGCGTGTTTTTGAGGCTGCGTATTTTCGGTACGTGCCACGTGTACGGAACACCCGAAGGCCGCGAACAACGGCGGCACCGCGGCATATGCGGCGGGGCGGGTTCGGTACAGCCTATCGAAGGAAGGTTCTGTGGCGACATAGGGCGCACAGGAGGCGCACGATGCGTGTCGTAAGCCCCCTGTGCCACCCCCTGTACAGGGTCGCGGGTTTCGTCAGCCCACGTGGTTACGCGAGGCCGAGGCGCTCGGCCGCGGCGGCCGCGTCGACCGGGACGGTGACCGGCTGCGGAGCGCCCGCGACGGCCCAGTCCGGGTCCTTCAGGCCGTTGCCCGTGACGGTGCAGACGATCTTCTGGCCCTTGTCGACCTTGCCCTGCTCGGCGGCCTTCAGCAGACCGGCGACCGAGGCGGCCGACGCGGGCTCCACGAAGACACCCTCCTGGGACGCCAACAGCTTGTAGGCGCGCAGGATCTCACGGTCCGTCACCTCGTCGATGAAGCCGTCCGACTCGTCGCGCGCGGCGAGCGCGTGCTGCCACGACGCGGGGTTGCCGATGCGAATCGCGGTGGCGATCGTCGAGGGGTCCTTGACGACCTCGCCGCGCACGATGGGCGCGGAGCCGGAGGCCTGGAAGCCCCACATCCGGGGGGTACGGGTCGACACCGCGTCGGCCGCGTACTCCTTGTAGCCCTTCCAGTAAGCCGTGATGTTGCCGGCGTTGCCGACGGGAAGGACGTGGATGTCCGGGGCATCGCCGAGCGCGTCGACGATCTCGAACGAGGCGGTCTTCTGGCCCTCGATCCGGAACGGGTTCACCGAATTGACCAGCGCCACCGGGTAGTTCTCCGACAGAGCTCGAGCGAGGTTCAAGCAGTCGTCGAAGTTGCCGTCGACCTGGAGGATCTTCGAGCCGTAGACGAGCGCCTGGCCCATCTTGCCGAGCGCGATCTTGCCCTGCGGCACGAGGACCGCGCAGACCATTCCGGCGCGTACGGCATAGGCGGCCGCGGACGCCGAGGTGTTGCCGGTGGAGGCGCAGATGACGGCCTTCGCGCCCTCCTCCTTGGCCTTGGTGATCGCCATGGTCATGCCGCGGTCCTTGAAGGACCCCGTGGGGTTGGCGCCCTCGACCTTGAGGTGGACCTCGCAGCCCGTGCGCTCGGAGAGCACCTGTGCCGGTACGAGCGGCGTGCCGCCCTCCCGGAGCGTCACGACCGGCGTGGTGTCGGAGACCGGAAGACGGTCCCGGTACTCCTCGATGATTCCGCGCCACTGGTGGGTCATTGCTGCTTACTCCCCTTCAACCCGCATGATGCTGGCGACACCACGCACGGTGTCGAGATTGCGCAGCGCCTCGACGGTACCGCTGAGGGCGGCGTCGGGCGCGCGGTGGGTGACGACGACGAGGGAGGCCTCGCCGTCCTTGCCCGTCTGACGGACCGTATCGATCGATACGCCGTGTTCGGCGAAGACCGTCGCGACCTGGGCGAGCACGCCCGGCTTGTCGGCCACGTCGAGGCTGATGTGGTAGCGCGTGACGACCTCGCCCATGGAGCTCACGGGCAGCTGGGTGTACGCGGAGTCGCCGGGCCCGGTGGCTTCGGCGAGCTTGTTGCGGCAGACGGCGACGAGGTCGCCGAGGACGGCGGACGCGGTGGGCGAGCCACCCGCGCCGGGCCCGTAGAACATGAGCTGCCCGGCGGCCTCGGCCTCGACGAAGACGGCGTTGTAGGCGCCGCGCACCGATGCCAGCGGGTGGCTGAGCGGAATCATCGCGGGGTGCACGCGCGCGGTGACGGACTCGCCGTCGGCGGCCCGCTCGCAGATGGCGAGCAGTTTGATGGTGCAGCCCATGCGTTTGGCGGAGGCGAAGTCGGCGGCGGTGACCTCTGTCATGCCCTCGCGGTACACGTCGTCGAGGCGCACGCGCGTGTGGAAGCCGATTCCGGCGAGGATCGCGGCCTTGGCGGCGGCGTCGAACCCTTCGACATCGGCGGTCGGGTCGGCTTCCGCGTACCCCAGCGCGGTGGCCTCGTCGAGGGCTTCCTGATAGCCCGCCCCCGTCGTGTCCATCGCGTCGAGGATGAAGTTCGTCGTCCCGTTCACGATGCCGAGGACGCGGTTGACCTTGTCGCCCGCGAGGGACTCGCGCAGCGGCCGGATGAGCGGAATGGCACCGGCGACGGCGGCCTCGTAGTACAGATCACGCCCGTGCTCGACGGCGGTCTCGTGCAGCGCGGCGCCGTCCTGGGCGATGAGCGCCTTGTTCGCGGAGACGACGGAGGCGCCGTGCTCGAAGGCGGTGGTGATGAGGGTGCGGGCGGGCTCGATGCCGCCGATCACCTCGACGATCACGTCGATGTCCCCGCGCTTGACCAGGGCGGTCGCATCCGTGGTGATGAGCGAAGGATCGATTCCCTCGCGCACCTTGGAGGGGCGGCGGACGGCGACCCCGGCGAGCTCCACCGGGGCGCCGATCCTGGCTGTGAGGTCGTCGGCGTGCGTCGTCATGATGCGCGCCACCTCTGAGCCGACAACCCCACAGCCCAGCAGCGCCACCTTCAGCGGACGCGTACGCATCATCCGACCTCACTTCTCATACATCTACGGTGGGACCAGTCTCACCCACCGGAACGGACTTTCTGTCCATCGTCCGGATCCTGAGACATCTATTTCATCTTTTGCGTCATCCGACGTCGAGACGCAGGAGATCTTCCTCCGTCTCACGCCGGACGATCACCCGCGCCCCGCCGTCGCGCACGGCGACGACGGGCGGGCGAAGTGCGTGGTTGTAGTTGCTCGCCATGGAGCGGCAGTACGCGCCGGTCGCGGGCACGGCGATCAGATCACCGGGCGCGAGGTCCGCCGGAAGGAAAGCATCTCGTACGACGATGTCACCACTCTCGCAGTGCTTGCCCACGACACGCACCAGGACGGGGTCGGCGTCGGAGGAGCGGGAGACGAGCGCGACGGTGTATTCGGCGTCGTACAGCGCGGTGCGGATGTTGTCGGACATGCCTCCGTCCACGGAGACGTAGGTGCGGAGTCCTTCGAGGGGCTTGACGGTGCCGACCTCGTAGAGCGTGAAGGCGGTGGGCCCGACGATGGCGCGCCCCG
Source organism: Streptomyces sp. NPDC045678 (assembly GCF_056432085.1). Classification (NCBI taxonomy): domain Bacteria; kingdom Bacillati; phylum Actinomycetota; class Actinomycetes; order Kitasatosporales; family Streptomycetaceae; genus Streptomyces; species Streptomyces sp. NPDC045678. Next base: position 544,616 of record NZ_JBWKJS010000006.1, on the reverse strand, counting down.
GCTCGACGGAGATCCGGGGCGTCCGCAGCTTCGCCGCCGCGCACTCCCGGGTCACGATCTCGTTCAGCGCCGTGGCGATCTCGTGCGGCTCGCGGGGGTCGTCGTCGGAGGTGTAGGCGATGCCGAGCCCGCCGCCGAGGTCGATCTCGGGCAGCTCGACGCCGTGCTCGTCGCGCACCTCGGCGAGCAGCTGCACGACGCGGCGGGCGGAGACCTCAAAGCCGGCCATGTCGAAGATCTGCGAGCCGATGTGGGAGTGGATGCCGATGAGTTCGAGCGAATCGAGCTTCAGCACGCGCCGCACGGCCTCGGCGGCCTGCCCGCCCGCGAGCGCGATGCCGAACTTCTGGTCCTCGTGCGCGGTGGCGATGAACTCGTGGGTGTGCGCCTCGACGCCCACGGTCACGCGGATCTGCACGCGCTGCCGCTTGCCGAGCCGCTCGGCGATGTGCGCGACGCGGACGATCTCCTGGAAGGAGTCGAGCACGATGCGGCCGACGCCGACGGCGACGGCCCGCTCGATCTCTTCGGGGGTCTTGTTGTTCCCGTGGAACGCGATGCGCTCGGTGGGCATCCCGGCGTCGATGGCGGTGGCGAGCTCGCCCCCGCTGCACACGTCGAGGTTGAGCCCCTCCTCGTGCAGCCACCGCACGACGGCGCGGGACAGGAACGCCTTGCCGGCGTAGAACACATCGGCCTCGCTGCCGAAGGCGTCACGCCAGGCCTGGCACCGGGCGCGGAAGTCGGCCTCGTCGATGAAGTACGCGGGCGTACCGAACTCCTCGGCGAGCCGCGTCACGTCGATCCCGCCCATGCGCACGCCCCCCTCGGGGTCACGGGTGACGGTGCGGGACCAGACCTTGGGGTCCAGCGCGTTGAGATCGGCGGGCGGCGCGCTGTAGTGCCCTTCGGGGAGCACGTCGGCGTGGCGGGGGCCTGCGGGGTGGGCGGAACGGCTCATGGGTGTGGTGTCTCGTCTCTTGCGGAGGTGACGGCCGTGGTGGGGGGACGCGATCGCGGAAGGATCGGCTGCGGACGCGGGTGCGGGTCCGGTTGCGGGTGCCCGAGGCGGGCCCCCGGTGCGCGCACGTTCTCGCCTGCGCGCGCCGTCTCGCTCGCGCGCCCCGTCTCGCTCGCGCGCTCCTTCTCGCTTGCGTTCTCACTCACGGATGTCACTGGAATTCGGGTGCGTTGATGCCGAGCAGGGACAGGCCACCGGCGAGCACCGTCCCGGCGGCTTCGGCGAGGGCCAGCCGGGCACGGTGGGCGGCCGAGGGTTTCTCGTCACCGCGCGGCAGGACGGCTCCCTGCGGGTCGCTCTGAAAGGCCAGGAACGCGTCGGCGATGACGACGAGCTGCCTGGCGAGTCGGTCCGGGGCGCGGTGGCGCCCTGCGGAGGCGAGGGTGGCGGGGTAGTCGCCCAGGAGGGTGAGGAGGGCGTCGCCGAGGGCCGAGGGGGTGACACCCGGGTCGCTCTGCGGCTGGGCGTCGAAGCCCAGCTCGGCGGCGTTGCGGGTGAGGGCGCGGGAGCGGGCGTAGGCGTACCGGACGCGGAAGAGCGGATTGCTCTCCCGCTGTACGAGGTGGTCGTCGCCGCCCTGCGCCGGGGTGACGCGGGGGTGGTCGTGCGGGGCGGGGTGGAGCAGTGCCCAGCGGGCGGCGTCGCGGCCGAGGCGGAGGACCGCGTCGGCGGGGGCGGGGGCCGGGACGGGGCGAAGGGTGGGGAGGGGCTCGGGGGGCCGGCCGTACGCGTCGATGCGTACGTCGAGGGCGTCCGTCCACGCCGGGTCGGTCTCGCCGTCGCACGTCACGCGGACGAGGACGCCCTGCGAGCGCAGGACGCGGCGGGCGCTGTCGGCGAGGACGGCGGCCCGGAGCTCGCGGGGCACGTGGATCTGGGCGAGGCCGCCGGTGTCGGGGTGGACGTGGCCGTAGCAGCGGCCGCGCTCGCGGATCTCGCGCACGAGGGCGGCGGAGCCGGCGCGGGCGCGGGCATCGGTGAGCGTGATGTTGAGGAACCCGGGCCCGGTGATGTCGACACCGGCGATGCCGGGCTCGGCGGCGAGCCGCGACGACAAGACGTCGGCGACGTCACGCGGCGTGCGTCCGGCGGCGCGGGCGACCTGGAGGGCGACGTTGGTGGCGAAGTCTCCGCGTCCCCCGGGCCGGGGCCGCTCGACCCGCACGTTCCCCGCCTCCACGGGCGCGATCACGTCCCCGCTGAGCTCCCCGGCATCGACGGCATGACGCATGGCGCGCAGCACGGTGCGGGAGAGCTCGACGGGGGTCACGGGTCCAGCGTATGGGAGGAGGGGGGTGGGTGGGCGACTCGGTTTCGGGGATGGTCCGGGATGTGGACGGGGGCGGCGACCCGGCTGCGGCTACGGGGCTGCCGACACAACTACGGGGTTGCGTCCGACCAGGCCACCACACCGGTCGACGCGTCCGTACGCACTACTGGGTACTGCCTACTGGTCTGATGGGGACTGGCTACTGGTCCGATGGGTAGTGCCTACTGCTCCGACGCCCCACACCCCGCACCACCGCGACGAGGATCACGTCCAGCCGTGACGCCCTCACGCACTCTTTCCCCACCGGAGTCGGGGTCACCTTCTCCTTCGGCCTCCGACTCCCCCTCCCCCATGCCGCCCCGTTCCCCTTTGCCCTCCGTTCCACCCTCCGCCGAGGTCAACTGGCGGACGATGCCGACGAGTTCGTTCGGTTCGAAAGGCTTGGCGAGGAAGGCGTCGACACCGACATCGAGGCCGCTCTCGACCTCGTACTGCGTGCACGCGCTGATGAGGACGATGGGGAGGTCACGGGTCCGTGCGTCGGACCGCAGCCGCGCCGCGGTCCGCAGCCCGTCGAGCCGGGGCATCACGACGTCGAGGGTGACCACATCGGGCTGGACCTGCTGCACGACGTCCAGGCATTCGACACCATCGGCCGCGGTCACGACCTCGAAGCCCTCCAGCTCGAGGTTGACCCTGATCAGCTGCCGGATGACCTTGTTGTCGTCCACAACAAGCACGCGGCCGGGCACGCCTGGCACAACTCGAGAGTAGGTCCGCGCCCACCACCGCGTCCCGGTTTTCCCTACTTCCGCCCCGTGCGGCCCGCCCGGCCACCGCTCCCCTCCCCCGCGGAACGACCCCGCCCACGGCCCGCCCCGGAACCAGGGAAATACCTGTTCATGGCGAGCCCCGGAGAGCTGGTAGGGTTCTACCCGTCACCGCGCAAGCCGCGCTGATACGCCCCCGTAGCTCAGGGGATAGAGCAACGGCCTCCGGAGCCGTGTGCGCAGGTTCGAATCCTGCCGGGGGCACCTTCGATTAGGTGCCCAAAGACCCCGTCACCAGCGGAAACGCTGATGCCGGGGTCTTCGCGTATGTGCGGGCGTGTGCGGGCATGTCCGGCCTGATGCGGCCGTGCGTCGAGGCCGCCCCCGTTTCGAGGAGACCCGTACGCGGAGTTGCGAAGGTTTGCGACGCGCTCGTTTGCGCTGCTCGTCCCGCAGGGGTTCCAGGGGTGAGATCCGCGTTCGGGGCCGCGTGCAGGAACCCTCGCGTCGGAAAGGGGTGGTGGAGCCTTCCCCCTGCGGGGTGGTGGGCGCACGCTTGGTGCGGGGCAGAGGGGGCGAGCGTACGAGTGAAAGGGTTGAGGATGATCCGAGCGTGCCTGTCCAGTGAGGCCGTGCCCCCCAAGGAGCGGTTCGACTGGTGGTTCGGGCTGAAGTCCGCGTCGCCGATCGCGACGACGTTGCACAGTGACTTCACCGATGATTTCCCCGTCGCCGTCGATCATGTGGATCTGGGGGCCGCGACGCTGACCACCATGGCGTATCCGTCGGCCGAGGTGCGTCGGACGGCTCGGCACATTCGTAGAGGGGATCCTGGGAGTCTGCAGGTTTCTCTGACTCTGCAGGGGCTCAGCGGCTTCGAGCAGGCCGGGCGGAACGTGCAGTTCGGGGCGGGGAACTTCCTGCTGTACGAGTCTTCTTCGCCCTTCGAGGGGTGGATGCGGCGGCAGGACGAGAGTGGTGAGAGCGGCGCTGCCACTCGGAGCATCGTGGCCACGTTGCCCATGCACCTGCTGCCGTTCCCGGCCGACCGCCTCCCCGACCTCGTCTCCCGACCCCTGTCCGGTCGTGAGGGGTTCGGTTCACTGCTCTCGGTCTTCATGCGTCAGGTCGTCGATGATCCGGGGCAGTTCGGGGACACGCCCGCGGCCGCCGACCGGCTCACCCATACGCTCGTCGACCTCGTGGGGCACCTTGCCGCCCAATATGTCGACGTCGAGCGCTCGTTACCGGCCGAGAGCCGTACACGCGCCCTGTTGCTGCGGGTGCAGAGCCATGTCCGAAGGCATCTGCGCGATCCCGGACTGAGTCCCGACAGCATCGCCGCCGCGCATCACATCTCCACGCGGTACCTGCACCGGCTCTTCCAGGAGCAGGGGCTGACCGTCTCCTCCTGGATACGGCAGCTGCGCCTCGAACGCTGCCGTCGGGCGCTGGCCAATCCCGCCCTCGCCACCGTGCCCGTCGGCGCCATCGCCGCCCGCTGGGGGTTCACGCGGCCCGCTGTCTTCACCCGCGCGTTCCGTGCCGCGTACGGGCTCACCCCCAGCGAAGTCCGCGCACGCACGGTGCTCAGCGGCGGGAGTGCGCTGGCGGTCAACAAGAGTGCGCCCTTGGTCAACGACGCCGAGTGAGCGGTCGGGAAGACTTTGGGGCGGCGGCGAGAACGGGGGTTCGCCGCCAGTGTCCGCCACTGCGCCCGAAGGAACGGGGGAGGGCGTAGGGGCGCGTACACCTGATGAGGCGGTGTGCCGGCCGACGACGTGTGCGAGTGCGTGCGTTGCAAGTGTCGTGTGCGTTGCATGTGTCGCGTGCGTGCTTGTGTTGCGTGCGGTGCGTGCGTGCGTCGGGGCCGGCATGCCGCTCGGGGCGCCGGGTCTGCCCGGGGGGCTATGTGACGGGGCGCCGGCGCCCTCCCCTCCCTGCTCCCTGCTCCCTGCTCCCTGCTCCCTGCTCCCTGCCGTGACCGTGTGTGACGTCCGGCCGTCCGACCGTGCATCCACATCATGTTGATCCTGTGCATCTTTGCCGTCGGCACCATGGAACCCGGACGAGGCCACCCATCTTGCGAGGTGGCGGGCGCGGGGCGCGTGATAGCACGGAGCGATCATCGTCGAGGGAGGGTACGGACCCCGTGGGCATCTTCAGCCGTCGCCAGACCGCCACCATCGAGCCGACGTGGGCCGGCGGCACCGGCTCGTCCGGCACGTACGCCTCCGCCGGCGGTGTCGCGCTCGACTCCGCGCTGCGCGGCCTGACGGGGCAGTGGACCATCGACGGTCCGCACAGCCGCGTCGGCTTCTCCGTGCGGCACGCCATGGTGACGACCGTCCGGGGCGCCTTCGCCGACTACGACAGCACGCTGTACTTCGACGGCGACCGGCCCTCCGCGTCGCGGGCCGAGATCGTCATCCGGGTCGCCAGCGTCGACACGGGCGTGGAGCAGCGGGACGCGCACCTCGTCGGCGCCGACTTCTTCGACGCGCGCCGCTTCCCGGAGATGGTGTTCCGCAGCACGTCCACCGTCCACGACGGCGGGGAGAGTTTCCGTATGGCCGGGGACCTGACCATCCGCGACGTCACCCGTCCCGTCGAGCTGCAACTCGACTACCTGGGGTCGGTCGTGGACCCCTTCGGTTTCGAGCGGGTCGGGTTCGACGGCACCACCACCATCGACCGCACCGACTGGGGGCTGGTCTACAACCAGCGCCTCGCGGCGGGCGGCACGATGGTCAGCGAGAAGGTGCGGCTGCAGTTCGACATCTCGGCCATCCGGGCCACGTCATGACGTGACGTCGCTGCCGGTCCGCTCGGGGCGCTCGGCGCGCTCGGTGTGTTCGGACCGCCCGGTGTGCTCGGTGCGCCCGGTGTGCTCGGGGCGCTCGGTGCGCTGTCCGGCCGGCTCCTGCTCCCGCTGCGCGTCCTCGTCCCTCAGCGCCTTCGTCTCGCTCTTGAGGATGCGCAGGGACTTGCCCACCGAGCGGGCGACGTCCGGGAGTCTCTTGGAGCCGAACACCACGACGACCACGAGAAGCACGATCAGTAGGTGCCAGGGCTGCAGGGCGTTGCGGATCATCTGGGCCCTCGTCATTCTTCCGTCAGTGACACTTGCCTTATTGCGCAACTGTACAACCGTTACTCCGGGGTCCGACGCGGGATCGGAGTGCCAGAAGCGCTGTCGCGTAGAGGGCCAGGACCAGGGCCACGAGTGCGTAGTAGAAGGGTGGCAGGGGTGTCATGCCCAGGGGAGGGCCCAGGGGGGAGAGCGGGAGGAGGATGCCTGCGGCTGCCAGGCCCATTGCCGCGTAGGTGACCGGGGTGGCCGTCCTGCCCGGGGCGGTCGTCGCGTACGTCGCGCCGCGCAGGAGCAGCATCGCCAGCGCCTGCGTGAGCAGGTTCTCGGTGAACCAGCCCGCGTGGAACAGCGACTCGTCCTCCGTCCCCGTCGGGCCCGGTGCCGCGAGCGCGAGGACCGCGAAGGTCGCCAGGTCCGCCGCCGCGTTGAGCACGCCGAAGCCCGTGATGAGGCGGAGGAAGGCGCGGGGGCGCAGGACGGTGGGGCGGCGCAGGGCGGTGGGGGCGGGGCGTTCGTGGGCGAAGGCGAGTTGGGCCGCGTCGAAACAGAGGTTCTGGACCAGTACCTGGGCCGGGAGCATCGGCAGGAAGGGCAGGAGCAGGCCCGCGGTGAGCATCGCTATGACGTTGCCGAGGTTGGAGGAGAGCGTGATGCGCAGGTACGTGGCTATGTTCGCGCCGCTGCTCCGGCCCGCGGTGACGGCGCGCTCGATCGTGGCGAGGCCGTCCACCACGCCACTGGGCAGGGGGCCCGCCACGCCGCCCGTTGGACCTTCCGTTGGGCCGCCCGTTGGACCTTCCGCTTCGGAGTCGGAGTGGGGGGTCGTGGTGTGTGGAGTGCCGTACGGCGTGTGCGGAGTGCCGTACGGCGTTTGCTGCGGCAGCACCACGTCCGCCGCCTCCCTCGCCACCGGCACCGCGTCGTGCGGAGCCAGGCCCACGTCGGCCGCGTGCAGGGCCGGCAGGTCGTTGACGCCGTCGCCGAGGAAGCCCGTGGTGTGGCCGTGGGCTCGCAGGGCCGCTACGACGCGGGCCTTGTGGTCGGGCGTGCAGCCGGCGAAGACCGTGGTGCGGTGCGCCAGTTCCGCCAGGGCTGCGACGTCGGCGGGAGGGAGGGCGTCTATGTCCTCGGCCGTACGGATGGCGTCGGGGGCGAGGGGAAGGTCCAGGTCTCGGCAGACGCGTGCGGCCGTGCCCGGGTGGTCGCCGGTGAGGATCTTGACCGTGACGCCTCGGTCGGCGAGCGCGCGCAGGGCGGGACCGGCTGCCGGGTCCGGGGCGTCGCGGAAGGTGACGAACCCGACGAAGGTGAGTCCGTGCGGGTCGGTCGGGGGGTGGGTGGTTGGGGGGTGGGTGGTTGGGGGGTGGGTGGTTGGGGTCCGGTTGGTCGGAGGCTGGTCGGTCGGGGGCCAGTCCGTGGGGGGCGGGTCGGTCGGGGGGCGGTTGGCCGCGGTCCCGTCGGTCGGGGTCCGGTCAGCCCTCACGGCGTCGGTGGCCGGGCGAGTGCCGTCAGTCGGAGGGTGGTTGGCCCCGGGCCGGTCGGTCGAGGACCGGTCAGCCCTCACGGCGTCGGTGGCCGGGCGAGTGCCGTCAGTCGGAGGGTGGTTGGCCCCGGGCCGGTCGGTCGAGGACCGGTCAGCCCGCGCGGCGTCGGTGGCCGGGCGAGTGCCGTCGGTCAGGGGGTGGTTGGCCCCGGGCCGGTCGGTCGAGGACCGGTCAGCCCGCGCGGCGTCGGTGGCCGGGCGAGTGCCATCGGTCACGGGGCGGTTGACCCCGGGCCGGTCGGTCGAGGGGCGGTTGGCCGCGATGCCGTCGGTCGAGGACCGGTCAGCCCGCGCGGCGTCGGTGGCCGGGCGAGTGCCGTCGGTCAGGGGGTGGTTGGCCCCGGGCCGGTTGGTTGAGGGGCGGGCGGCTCGCTTCGCGTTGTGGGGCGGGCGGGTGTGGTCGGTCGTGGCTACGGCCAGGAGGCGCAGGCCGGTCGCCGCGTGGTGGGACGCCAGGGCATGGAGGCGTGCGCGTTCCTCGTCGGGCAGAGCGCAGAGCTCCAGTACGTTCTCGACGGCACCCTTGACCACCAGCGTGTGGACGCCGAGCCCCGCGCCGGGGCGTGTGACGACCGCGGTGGCGAGGCGGCGTACGGGATCGAAGGGCCGTGCCGTGATGCCTTCGTAGGCGGAGCAGGAGGGCGGGGTGGGGCCGTTGGGAGCCTCTGCCTCGTTCAGGATGGCCTCGTCCAGCGCGTCCGGGGTGGGCAGGTCGGCCAGTTGCAGGGTCCACCACGCGTTCACCGCCGCCCAGTGCAGCGCCTCGGGGGCGTCGCGGCCCGCCGCGTCGAGGCTGCGGTCGACGACGGGGCGGTCCTGCGTGAGCGTGCCGGTCTTGTCCACGCACAGGACGTCCATGGCGCCGAGGTCGTGCAGGGCGGGCAGGCGTCTGACGATCACGCCGTGGGCGCGGGCCAGGTGCGCGGCGCCCCGGGCCAGGCACGTCGTCACGACGACCGGCAGCATCTCCGGCGTGAGTCCCACCGCGACGGCCACGGCGAACGGCAGGGTCTCCAGGCCCCGGCCCCGCAGCGCGGCGTCCGCCACGAACACCAGCGGAGGCGTGAGCAGCATGAAGCGGACGAGGATCCAGGAGATGCCGTGCACGGAGCGGTCGAAGGCGCGGGCCCCTGCCCTCTCGCCGCCGCGAACTCCCCGTGGCGTGTACGTCGTCGTGGCGAAGCGCGTGTGCCGTCCCGTCGCCGTGACCACGGCCGTACCGCTGCCCGCGGTGACGCTGCTGCCCTGGAAGCAGAGGTGGGGGGCGGGTCCGGGTTCGGGTTCGGGTTCGGATCCGGGTTCGCGTCCGGGGCGGGGGCGGGTCGGAGTTGCGGTGTCGGGTGGCGTCCAGGGGTGTTTGTCCGTCGGCGACGACTCGCCCGTCAGCGGTGCCTCGTCGACCGACAGCCCCGTCGCCGTGAGCACCTGCGCGTCCGCCGGGATCACGTCCCCGGGAGCGAGCCGGACGATGTCGCCGGGGACCAGGTCGTCGGCGGGCAGTTCCCGGGACATCGCCCGCTCGTCGGAAGTCGGGCGACGCACGACCGTCGCCGTCGTCGGCACCAGGTCACGCAGAGCCGCCATCGCTCGGTCGGCCCGGTGTTCGCCCGTCGCGCGGAGCGCGCAGCTCACCGCCACCAGGACGGTGATCACGGAGGCCGTGCCCCAGGCCTCCGTGCCGGCCGAGACAAGGCCCAGGCAGAACAGGACCGCGGTGAAGGGGTCACGCAGACCTCGTACGAAACGGCGTGGCCAGGACAGTGGGCGCAGGGCCGGCGGCACGTTCGGACCGTGCCGGGCCAGGCGCGCGTCGGCCTCCTCCTCCGTGAGGCCGCGTGGTCCGGTCTCCAGCGAGCGCAGGACCTGGAGCGTGGTCGGTCCGGACACCGGACCCTCAGGCACCGGTTCCGCGGAACCGGCGGGCCGGAGCGGTGGACGCCCCGGCGCGCGACGCGAGTTGGGTGACCATGAGACGTACGACCGTCACCACGTCGGGGTCGGCGACGAAGTACACCACGCGGCGGCCCTCGCGGCGCGACCCGACGAGCCCGGCCAGTTTCAGCTTGGTGAGGTGCTGGCTCACGGCGGGCAGCGCGCCGCCCACCCGCTCCGCGAGACCGCTCACGTCGCTCTCGCCCTGCGCCAGGGCCCACACGATGTGCAGCCGCGCGGACGAGGCGAGCAGGCCGAAGGCGGCGGCCGCTTCCGTGAGCAGTTCGGGGGGCGGGTCGTCGTGGCCGCCGGCAAGAGAGGGGACAGGGCCGCTCACAGCAGGGCCGCTCACAGCAGGGCCGCTCACGCCGTCCGGTGCCGTCCGTCGGCCTCCCGCTCTCACCACCGTCGCCCTTCTCGTCGTCCTCGACGTACTCGACGTACTCGTCGTCCTCAACGTTCGGCGTCAGTCTAGGTCGGAGCCCGTCGGCCTCCGCCCGCCCCGGGCTCCGCCCCCGGCCTCCCACGCCCCTCCCCCGGTCTTCGGCCCGGCGCACCCCTCGGGCATGCTGACCAATGGCCGATGACCAATGGCCAAGGCCAATGACGTGGGAACAGAACACCCCACTCCGAGATCGCCGCCTCGCGCGGCAGCGAAAGGATGGTCGCGCTCGTGGGCGACTGGATACGTCACTTCCACCCCGCGCCCGCCGCCGGGACCCGCCTCGTCTGCTTCCCGCACGCGGGCGGCTCTGCCAGCGCCTACCACGCGCTGTCGGCCGCCGTCTCCGGCACCGTCGACCCGATGGTCGTGCAGTACCCGGGGCGCCAGGAGCGGCACGGCGAGCCGTTCGCCGAGCGCGCGGACGACGTCGTCGACGCGGTGCTCGCCGCGCTCACCGCGCTCGCCGGGCCGGGTGACGGCACGCCCGTCGCTCTGTTCGGACACAGCATGGGCGCGATCCTCGCCTTCGAGACCGCGCGGCGCATGACGGCCGAGGGACGGCCGCCCGTGACCCTGTTCGTCTCCGGGCGGCAGGCCCCCTCGCTGCCCTTGCGCCCCACGACGACGGGGCGGCCGGTGCACGAGATGTCCGACCGCGAACTCGTGGACGAGATGCGCAGGCTCTCCGGCACCGCGAACGAGCTCCTCTCCTCCCCCGAACTGCTGCCGCTCATCCTGCCGCCGGTACGCGCCGACTACCGGCTCCTCGACGCCCACGTCCACCGCGCCGGGCCCCCGCTCGGCTGCCCGGTCGTCGCGCTGACCGGAGACGCGGACCCCCGCGTCACGGTCGAGGGAGCGCGGGCGTGGGAGAGCGAGACGCGCGGCGACTTCTCCTGCCACGTACTGCCCGGGGGCCACTTCTTCCTCGACGACCACCTGCCGTACGTCGCGGAGGTCGTCGCCTCCTCACCGGCGGGCCGGGGCACGACGGCCTAGGCACGACGGTGTAAGCGCGACGGCTTGGGCGTAACGGGGGTAGGCGCGACGGCGTGGGCGCGGGAACGTCTCCCGTCCCGCGGTCAGGCGGAAGCCCTGCGCCTCCCCGCCCCTGCCCTCGCCGCCCCCGCCCCCGCCGTCTTCTTCGCCGTCGACTTCTTGGCCGCCGCCGCCTTCTTCGTCCCGGTCGACTTCGCCGTCGTCGTCTTCTTGGCCGTCGTCCTGCGCGCGGTCGACTTGGCCGACGTCTTCGAGTCCGAGGCCTTCGCCCCCGTCGCCCTCTTCGCGGCGGGCGCGGCCTTCGCCTTCGCCGACGTCGACTTCTTCCCGCCCACCTGCTTGGGCATCGCCCGCGACGACTTGCGGGCGAGCGGCGTCACTTCAGCCACCGCCCCCGAACCCGAGTCCACACCCCCCGAACCCGAGTCCGCACCCGCCGAGCCCGAGCCCACGCCCTCCGGGTGCTCGCCCCGCGCCGTGCGCGCCTCGCGGACGCTGTTCTCCAGGGCGGCCAGCAGGTCGATGACCTTGCCGCCGCCGTCCCCGGCCGGTGCCCTCTCCGCCGGGGTCACTCCGTCGACCTTGGCCGCGACCAGTTCCTCGACCGCTTCGCGGTAGTCGTCGTGCAGGGTGTTGATGTCGACCTCGCCGAGGGTGTCCATCAGCGCGTCGGCCAGGTCGAGCTCGGCGTCGCGCACGGTGACGTCCGTGTCGGGGGCCACCCCTTCGGGCGCGCGGATCTCGTCCGGCCAGAGCAGTCCGTGCATGGCGATCACGTCGTCGACGACGCGCAGCATGCCGAGCCGCTCCCGGCCCCGTAGCGCGAACTTCGCGATGGCCACCTTCTGGCTCCGCTTGAGGGCCTCGCGCAGCAGCGTGTACGGCTTGGCGGCCGGGGTTCCGCTCGCCGCGAGGTAGTACGCGGCGCCCATCTGGAGCGGGTCGATGCGGTCCGCCGGGACAAAGGCGACGATCTCGATCGTCTTGGCGGTGGGGATGGGCAGCGTGGCCAGGTCCTGGTCCGTGATGGGGATGATCGAGCCGTCCGCGTCCTCGTACCCCTTGCCGATCTCCGCCGTCGGCACCTCGCGCTCCTCCAGCTCGCACACCTTGCGGTAGCGGATGCGGCCGCCGTCCTCCGTGTGGATCTGGCGGAAGGAGACCGAGTGGCTCTCGGTCGCGTTCACGAGCTTGATCGGGATGCTGACCAGCCCGAAGGAGATCGCACCGTTCCATATGGATCGCACGTCCGACACCTCACTGGGGGGGCGGGGATAGACCGACTTGTGGCGCTATGGGCACTATGAGCGCTTTATGGGACTCTCATCCTATGACGCCGATCACAGAGGTGGAGGGGCGGCGGCTCGCGCTCAGGAACCTGGACAAGGTCCTGTATCCCGCGAGCGGCTTCACCAAGGCCGAGGTCCTGCACTACTACGCCTCCACGGCCGACGCCCTCCTCCCCCACCTCCGCGACCGGCCCGTCTCCTTCCTTCGCTATCCGGACGGGCCCGACGGCCAGCAGTTCTTCTCCAAGAATGTGCCGCCGGGCACCCCCGACTGGGTGCATACCGCCGAGGTGCCCCGCTCCCGCTCCGAGGGGACCGCGCACCAGGTCCTCGTCCAGGACCTGGCCACGCTGATGTGGGCGGCCAACCTCGTCACCGAGTTCCACGTGCCGCAGTGGCGGGCCGACGCCCCGGCCCGGGCCGACCGGATGGTCTTCGATCTGGACCCGGGGCCGCCCGCCACCGTGGTGGAGTGCTGCCGGGCGGCGCTCTGGCTGCGGGAGCGGCTGGCCGCCGACGGTTTCCACGTGTACGCGAAGACGTCGGGCAGCAAGGGCCTGCATCTCCTCGTACCGCTGGAGCCGACCTCCTCCGAACGGGTCACGGCGTACGCCAAGTCGCTGGCCGTCGCGGCCGAGCGCGAGCTGCCCGAGCTCGTCGTGCACCGCATGACGCGGAGCCTGCGGCCCGGCAAGGTCTTCGTCGACTTCAGCCAGAACGCGGCCGCGAAGACCACCGCCGCGCCCTACACCCTGCGGGCGCGGCGGGAGCCGACCGTCTCCACCCCTGTGACCTGGGACGAGGTCGAGGGGTGCGACGAGCCCGGCCGGCTGGTCTTCACCGCGGACGACATCGCGCCACGCCTCGCGGAGCACGGGGACCTGATCGGGCCCCTCGACGACCCCGGCCGGGCCCGCCCCCTGCCGTCCTGACGGGTGGACCTCAGGCCGGGCCTCAGCCCGGACCCCAGCCCGGATCCCAGACCGGACCTCAGCGGAGCAGCACCTCGGTCGGCCTCACGTCAGAAACGGCCCGACCCCACGTCAGACGCAGCCCGACCTCACTTCAGATGCCGCGCGAAGAACCGCGCCGCCCCCTCCCCCGCGGACTGCGGAACCCCCGCATGCCCGCCCATGTTCGCGTGCAGGGACTTCTCCTCGGAGCCGAAGGCGTCGAACAGGTCCAGGGAAGCCTGCCGGTCGTTGCCCTCGTCGTCCCACTGCAACAGGACGTGCAGCGGAACGGTGACCTGCCGGGCCTCCTCGAACACGGCACGCGGCACGAGACTCCCGGCGAACAGGACAGCGGCCGAGACGCGCGGCTCGACCGCCGCGAGCCGGACCCCGATGGAGATCACTCCCCCCGAGTATCCGACCGGGCCGCCGATCCCGGGCAGCGCCAGGAGGGCGTCCAAAGCGGCCCGCCATTCCGGTACCGCCTGCTCCACCAGCGGGAGGATGAGCCGGTCCACGATGTCGTCGCCGACCGGCTCGCCGGCCGCCACGGCCCGGCGCAGCTCGGCGCGGGCCCCGTCGACGACGGCCACACGGGGACGGACCCCGGCGCCGGGGAGCTCGATGGTGGCCGCGGCGAAGCCGTCCGCCACGGCCTGTCGGGCCCGGGCCGCCAGCCTGGGGTACATCTTGTCCAGTCCGAGCGGCGGGTGTCCGAGCAGGATCAGCGGCACCGCGGTGGACGGCTCGGAGTCGTCGGAAACAGGCGTCCACAGGATGCCCGGAACCTCACCGAGGGTGAACTCACGCTCGAGGACGCCGCCGTCGAGGTGCCTTTCGGAGGTGAAACGCATGGTCGTGGAATGCATGGTCGTGCCTTTCGGGATGCGCGGAACGGCGCTCCCGGACGATCTGTCGCCCGACCGTGACCCCTGAGGAGAGCACCCACGTCGATACGTTCACGGGTACCACCTCCTCGGTCTCTCGCACGGCCGCGGGAAACGTAGCAGTGGCCGCCGTCGCCCTCCAACAGGTTTTCGGGCTCATGGGCACGCCGAGTCGTGACCGGTGTCACAGCTAATCAAGTTTGACTACATATCCACCGTGGCATACCTTCCTCCGTACGCCGTAGTCAAAGTTGATTAGAGGAGACCGCGTGACCTTTCTTCCCGACACCGGATACGTCCCGACCGACGAGGACCGCGCGAGCCTGGACGCCTGGTTCGCCGAGTACGACGCGCACAGCGCGAAGCGCGATGTCGAGCGGATGGCCGACCTGGCCGTCTTCCCGCTCAACCTGGTCAGCGACGACTCCGCGGGCGACGGGCGGGCGGCGCAGTGGGACCGGGAGCAGTTCGTGGGGACCATGACGCACGTCATGGGGGACGGCGGCGAGGACATCACGTTCGAGTCCACGCGCACGCCGGTCTTCCTCTCCCCCGCGATGGCCGTCGTCTTCACCGACTCGGTGATGACGGCGAACGGCGAGACGCAGCAGCTGCGCTACGCCGACATCCTGATCAGGCGCGGCGGCTCGTGGGCCTTCCAGACCATGATCCAGGGCGGCTGGGGGGACAACCTGTAGCGACCGGGGGCGGCCAAAGGGGACCCGGCCGGCAACGGCCGAGGGAACCCGGTCGGCGCCGTCAGACCCGCTCCCACGTCCGACGGTCCCTGGCCAGCGCGTGCAGCGCCTCCACATCGGCCGGTTTCAGCACCCCTCCGAAGCGGGCCAGCGCCGGCAGATCCGCCTCGCGCAGCACCCGCACGTCGCGTGGCGGCGCCGCCACGTCCAGGTCGGCGGCGCCGGACCCGGCAAGGACCAGGACGGGGCGGACCTCCGCCGTCAGCGCGAAGGACGCCCTGCCCGCGTCCGAGCGGAGCGAGCGCAGCAGGGGGAACGGCTCGGCCCGGCCGACCGTCACCATCGGGTCGGCGATGCGCACCCGCTGCTTGCGGACGGCGAGGGTCGCCACGCAGAACAGGCCACCGGGACCTATCAGCAGATGGTGGATGCGGGCGTCGCCGGGCAGCGGCAGGGAGTGCAGGACCCGCCAGCCCGCGCCTTCGAGCGCGTCCAGCGCCTCGCCCACCGACTGTTCGGCGGCGAGCGCGCGGTGCCGGGCGTCGGCGCGCAGCCTGCGGGCGGGCGCCGGGTCGCGGTCGAGGGAGATCCGCAGGGCCTCGCCGGGGCGGTTGGGGGCGAGGTCGTCGTCCGGATGGAGGGCGAGGCGGGCCAGTTCGGCGGGGGTCGGTACGGGCGGCGGACCCACGGTGACCTGGCCTGCCAGGAAGGGGGCGAGAACATCGAGGACGTCCTCCTCGCGCTCCTCGCTGAGCAGGTTGACGCGGGACGTCTCGCGGTCGTACCAGGCCACGTTCCTGCCGTCCGCGAGGTAGACGTACAACCGCTCCTGCCCGTGCCTCCAGGCCGGTACGACACGCAGTCCGGTCATGAACCCTCACCCCCTCGACCATGGGAACAGCCCACACGCTCCCCGGCAAGAACCGGGTCGAGGCCGGGAGAAGTTGGGGCGTCTTTGCGCCGAGTGCGCCCGGTCCGGGCGTGACGTCCCACCCACCCCGTAACGGCACTGCCCACACAGCGACGGACCGCTGTTACATAGCCGCCGAATTGCCGCAATGGCGGACATCTAGCTTCTTACGAGTCCCCCCGATCACGCCGGAGCGATCAGCCGACCGACCGTAAGGAACGTCCCATGAGCCTCAACCGCCGCCACCCCCTCCTCCGCACCGCCGCCGTCTCCACCCTCGTCGGCGGGGCCCTGCTCCTGCCGGCCGCGGGAGCCTTCGCCGACTCGCCCGCGCCCGCGCCGACGGCGTTCGAGCCGCACGCGAAGGGCGAGGTCCACGAAGTCACCCTCGGCAACGGCGCGACGGCGAAGGTCCGTAATCGCGGCGGTGCGTACGTGGCGACGATCTCCCTCGAGGGCAAGGAGATCGCGACCCTCTCCGCCACGCGTCGGACGGTCACCCAGGGCGGCGTGAAGTACGAGCTGCGGCCCTCCAACGGGCACATCGGCATCGCCTACCTCGACGGCAAGGACCGGACGGACGGCGGCAAGAACGACCAGAAGGTCGCCCCGCGGCCGAAGAACGGGCCGAAGAACGACCAGAAGCAGCGGCCCGCCCCGCGCACCGGCGACAAGACCGTCGCCCCCGAGGGCGGGGTCAAGGCCGGCGCCGAGGGCGTGCGCGACGCCGGGGACCCCGCGTTCCTCGTGGCCGGCGGCGGCATGGCGGCGGCCGGTGCCGCCGGTCTCGGGTTCGCGATGCTGCGCCGCGGCCGCTCGGACGGCTGACCCCGGGCCGAACCGTCGGCCGGCACTTTCCCGCCGCCCTCCGCCACCCACAGGAGCCCCCACATGGCCCGTCGCACCCCCACCGATTTCGGACCCGACACCCCGCCCACACCTCACGCGTCCGTGCGAGCCCGGCAGCACAACGCCCGTACCGCTCGCATCGCCGCCGCGGCAGCCCTCACCGGCGCCCTCGGCATCGGCCTGATCGCCTGTGGACAGGGCGGCGGCGGCAAGGGCGACCCGGCCCCCGATGTGAAGGTCCACAACGCCGCGACCGCGCGGGCCGAGCAGGCCGTCGCCCCGCTGGAGGCGTCCAGGCCGACCGGGCTGCGGATCCCGTCCGCGGGGGTCGACGCCAAGTCGATGCTCGACCTCGGCGTGGGCGCGGACCACGAGCTCGACGTGCCGCCCGTGGACAAGGCGGACGAGCCCGGCTGGTGGACCGGTGGGGTCACGCCCGGCGAGAAGGGGCCCGCCGTGATCGTCGCGCACTACGACACGGTGAACGGTCCGGCGCTGCTGAAGAACGTCGCGAAGGTCAAGGTCGGCGACACTGTCGAGGTGCCCCGTGCGGACGGCAGCACGGCGACGTTCAAGGTGCGGGAGATCCAGCAGGTCGGCAAGAAAGACTTCCCCACCCATAAGGTGTACGGGGCGACCGGTCGACCCGAGTTGCGCCTGCTGACCTGCGGTGGGCCCATCGTGGGCGGTCACCGCTCGGACAACATCATTCTCTACGCCGACCTGGTGACGTAACAATGGTGACGTAACGACAGGCCTGGTGCCACGACAGGCCGCGTCCCGCGGCAGGCAGGAGTGCAGTGCAACGCAGCCGGCTCGCGCCCGCCGCCTTCGCCGTCCTCGCCGTCCTGCTGGCCGGCGGCTGCGGCGATCCCGGCGGGCTGCGGGGCGCGGGACCGACGCCGACCGCCGAGGGGCCCACGCACCTCTGGCCGGACCTGCCGTCCCCTTCGGTGCCCGCCGAGGACTACGGCGCCATAGAGGCCGTCAAGGTCAAGGGCGTCGAGGTGCCGAAGGGCGATCTGCGCAAGGTGGACCCGGTCGACGTCGTGCGCGCGGACTTCACCGAGAACCCGGGAACGTACGAGCCCACCGACCGGGCGTACAAGGAGACCCTCGAACGGCTGAAGGACTGCGCCGAGGACGGCTCCGGCGAGCAGGGGCGGTGCCCGGTCCTCAAGGCGTACTACCGCGACCTGACCGGCGACGGCAGGGACGACCTGATCGTCGGCGTCTCCACGCCCGACGACAACCTCGACATCCGCGTCTACGCCGAGGAGAAGCGGCAGCTGACGCAGATCATGGAGATGAGCGACGCCGTGCTCGGCGTCGAGCTCGCCGGGCGGGACCTGATCATCCGCGCGATCTCCAGCCTCGCGGGGTACGAGTACCACACCGTGTGGTCCTGGGACTCGCACCAGAAGGCGATGCTGCCGACCAGCGACGAGATCGTCCGCTCCGCGAAGGGCCCCAGGACGAAGGCGCCCAAGTCCTCGACGCCCCGGCCCTCCACCCGTCCCTCGCCCTCGGGGAGCGGCGGGTGATGAGTCACCGTCAGCCGCGCGGGCCGCGGCTCCCCGCCTGGACGGCGACCCTCACCTGGAAGGCCGCCGTCTTCATCACCGTCATGTGCTGTGCGCTCGCCGCGCTGCTCGGCGCGCTCGTGCACGTCTCGGTGACCAACCAGACCGTGGGCCAGGCCCGCGACCGCGCCCTCTCCCGCCTCGACGAGGTCACCGAGCGGTACGAGGCGGGCGACCGGCTCGGCCCCGGCGCGGGCGTGGACCCCGTGGGCCTGCCCTCGCGCCTGCGCGACCTCGCGGTGAGCGGGCAGCGCGGCACGATGGTCGCCGCCCACGACTCACGGCCGACGATGTGGGCGGCGGGGCCCGCCGACGGGGGCCGCGCCATCGCCGTCCAGGTCGACTACGCGCAGGGCGCCCGCACCATCGACGGGCTGGACCGGGCGATCCTCGGCTCATCGGTCCTCGCGATCGGGGCGACGCTGCTGGTCGGCGCGTTCGCGGTGACACGGGTGACGCGGCGGCTGCACCAGACCGCGCAGGTGGCCCGGCGGATCAGCGCGGGCGACCTGGACGCGCGCGTCGAGGATCCGCACGCGCGGCCCGACGACACCGGTTTCCCGCGGCACCAGGACGAGGTGGCCGCGGTCGCCGGGGCCCTGGACACGATGGCGTCCACGTTGCAGGGCAAGCTGCTGAGCGAGCAGCGGTTCACCGCGGACGTGGCGCACGAGCTGCGCACCCCGTTGACCGGGCTGCACGCGGCGGCCGAGCTGCTGCCGCCGGGGCGGCCGACCGAACTGGTGCGGGACCGGGTCGCCGCGCTGCGCACGCTGACCGAGGACCTGCTGGAGATCTCCCGGCTCGACGCGAAGAGCGAGGCGGTGGATCTGGACGCCCATCAACTCGCTCCACTGGCGGAGCGGGTGGTGCGTTCTTCCGGGGAGGGCACGGAGCTCGTCGTCGTACGCGATGTCTGTGTGGACACCGACCGGCGGCGCCTGGAGCGGGTGCTCGGCAATCTCGTGGCCAACGCGCACAAGCACGGGCGGTCGCCGGTCCTCGTGACCGTGGACGGTCCCGTCGTCTCGGTGCGGGACCACGGCGAGGGCTATCCGGAGTACCTCGTGGAGCACGGGCCGCAGCGCTTCCGCACCGAGGGCACCAGCAAGGGGACGAGCAAGGGCCACGGCCTCGGGCTGACCATCGCGCTGGGCCAGGCCGCGGTGCTGGGTGCGCGGCTGACCTTCTCGAACGCGGCGGACGGCGGGGCGGTGGCGACGCTGCGGCTGCCGTACGAGACGGCCGGGGACGGCGAGGAGACGGGCAGTCCGCACGGCGGCACGTGAGCTTGCGCGTGCCCGAAGTGCCGCTTTTAGTGTGAATTGCGGCTCGTGGGCATTCGCCTCGGCCGCCCCGCTCCCCTTCCCCCGAGGAGGCCCCATGTCCCCGCGGACCACGACTGTCCGGCTCGGCATACTCGCCGCCGACGGCGCCCTCGCGGCGCTCGCCGCCGCAGGACCGGCCGTCGCCCTGGACGGCGCAGGCGACGCCGGCAACAACCCGCCCGTCTACAAGGGCCGCGTCACCGCCAAGTCCGGACTGCTGCTCCACACCTCCCCGACCCGCGGCAGCAAGGTGATCCGCACGGTGCCGCGCGGCAAGGTGGTCACCATCTTCTGCAAGACCAGGGGCGACCGCGTCGCCAACAACAACCTCTGGTACCTGCTCACCGACGGAAGCTGGGCCTGGGGCTCCGCGCACTACATCGCCAACATCGGCAAGGTCCCGCGCTGGTGCTGACGCCGCCCCGCCCCACCCGGCCGACATAATCGACATAAGCGGACTTCAGGGTGGATTGCTTGCTACGTTCCCGGCATGGCCGGAACCAGCGCGGGCACCGCACCCCCAGCGGTCCCGGCTGTCCGTGTCCCCCGGCGCCGCGGCACCGAACTCACCCTGCTCGTCGTGGCCGTCCTGCTCTCCGTGTACGGCTACTGCGCCGTCGGCCTCGCCAAGAACAACACCGTCCCGCCCGGCGCCGCCGGCTACGGCGCCGGGCTCGGCGTGCTCGCGCTCGTGGCGCACCTCGCCGTCCGGCTCCGCGCCCCGTACGCCGATCCTCTGCTGCTGCCCATCGCGGTGCTCCTCAACGGCCTGGGCCTGGTCCTCATCTACCGGCTCGACCTGGAGACCCCGCACGACGAGGCGGCGCCCGCGCAGCTGATCTGGTCGACGGCCGGCGTGGGCCTGTTCATCGCCGCCGTCCTCTTCCTGCGCGACCACCGCGTGCTGCAGCGCTACGCCTACCTCTCCGTCGTCACCGCGCTGGTCCTGATGATCGTGCCGATCTTCTTCCCCGCCGTGAACGGCGCCCGGATCTGGATCAGGATCGGCGGCTTCTCCATCCAGCCCGGCGAGTTCGCGAAGATCCTGCTCGCCGTCTTCTTCGCCAGCTACCTCGCGGCCAACCGCAACGCCCTCGCCTACACCGGCCGCACCCTGTGGCGGTTCAAGCGCCTCCAGCTGCCCACCGGGCGCGTGCTCGGCCCCATCGTGGCGATCTGGCTGCTCAGCGTCGGCGTCCTCGTCCTGGAGCGCGACCTCGGCACCTCGCTGCTCTTCTTCGGGCTCTTCGTGATCCTGCTGTACGTCGCCACGGGCCGCATCGGCTGGATCGCGGTCGGCCTGCTCCTCGCCGCGCTCGGCGCGTTCGCGGTCGGCTCGCTGGAGCCGCACGTCCACAGCCGTGTGGAGGACTGGCTGCACCCCTTCGCCTCCATCGACGCGGGCCGGGGTCCGAACCAACTCGCCCAGTCGCTCTTCGCGTTCGCCGCCGGCGGGATGCTCGGCACCGGGCTCGGGCTCGGGCACTCCATCCTGATCGGCTTCGCCGCGAAGTCCGACTTCATCCTGGCGACGGCGGGCGAGGAGCTCGGCCTCTCGGGGCTCTGCGCGATCTTCCTGCTCTACGCCCTGCTCGTGGAGCGCGGCTTCCGCGCCGGGCTCGCCCTGCGCGACGCCTTCGGGCGGCTGCTCGCGATCGGGCTCGCCTCGATCCTCGCGCTCCAGGTGTTCGTGATCGCGGGCGGCGTCATGGGGCTGATCCCGCTGACCGGCATGGCGATGCCGTTCCTCGCACAGGGCGGCTCGTCCGTCGTCACCAACTGGATCATGGTGGCGCTGCTGATCCGGGTCAGCGACTCGGCCCGCGGCCAGCCCGTCCCCGCGGAGGCCGCGTGACATGAAACGGTACATCCGGCACGCCGCCGCGTTCTGCGCGCTGCTGCTCATCGCCCTGCTCGTCAACGCCACCCGCGTCCAGGTCTTCCAGGCCGACTCCCTCGACGCCAACGAGGCCAACCGCCGCAACGCCATCGTCCGCTTCGAGCAGCCGCGCGGCGACATCCTCGTCGACGGGCGGCCCGTGACCGGCTCCCGTGACACCGGCGAGCAGCTCCGCTACGAACGCACGTACCGGAACGGGCCGTTGTACGCGCCCGTGACCGGCTTCGCCTCACAGGTGTACGGCACGACCTTCCTGGAGGACGCGGAGGACGACATCCTCTCCGGCACCGATCCGATGCTCGCCCCGCTCCCCCTGTGGAACGACATCACGCGCGCGCAGAACCCCGGCGGCAGGGTCGAGACCACCATCAAGGCCGCGGTGCAGCAGGCGGCCTACGCGGGCCTGGGCGGCAAGCGGGGTGCGGTCGCCGCGCTCGAACCGTCGACCGGGAAGATCCTCGCGCTGGTCAGCACACCTTCGTACGATCCCGAGAGGCTCTCCGGGACCGACCGGGCGGTGGCCGACACCTGGGCGGAACTGAACGGCGGCGCGACGAAGCCGATGCTGAACCGGGCGATCCGGCAGACCTATCCGCCCGGTTCGACGTTCAAGGTGGTGACGGCCGCGGCGGCGCTCGACTCGGGCGCGGTGACGGACCCGGACGCACCGACCAAGTCCCCGAACCCGTACACGCTGCCCGGCACCAGCACCCAGCTGACCAACGAGGTCGACGGCTGCACGAACGCCAGCCTGCGCTACGCCTTCCAGTGGTCCTGCAACACGGTCTTCGCGAAGCTCGGCGTCGACACGGGCCTCGCCCCGATGGCCGGCACGGCCCGCGACTTCGGCTTCAACGACGGCGGACTGAGGATCCCCTCGTCCGTCGCGGCCAGCAACTTCGACACGTCGATGGACCGGGCGCAGCTCGGGCTCTCCGCCATCGGGCAGTACGACACCCGGGCGACGCCGCTGCAGATGGCGATGGTCTCGGCGGCGGTGGCCAACGGCGGATCGGTGAAGGCGCCGCACCTGGTGGACCGCACGACGACCGAGGACGGGGACGTGGTCGACGCCACGGGCACCAAGACCCTGCGACAGGCGATGAATCCGGGCACGGCGGCACAGCTGCGCGAGATGATGACGCAGGTCGTCGACGAGGGCACGGGCACGAACGCCGCGATCCCCGGCGTGACGGTCGGCGGCAAGACGGGTACCGCTCAGCACGGCATCGACAACTCCGGTACGCCGTACGCCTGGTTCATCTCCTGGGCCCAGGCGGCCGACGACCCGGAGCCGTCGGTCGCGGTCGCCGTCGTCGTGGAGGACGCGGCGGCGGACCGCGGGGACATCAGCGGCGGCGGCAGCGCGGCACCGATCGCGAAGGCGGTGATGGAGGCGGCGGTCGGCGCCCACTGAGCGAGGTCTCCTTCCGGGCCCTACCCCGCTTCACCCGACGCGATCGCGTCCCGCACCTCGGCCACCCGCTCGTGCTCCTCGGCCGCGAAGCGCTCCGCGTCCAGCTTCTCGGCGATCTCCTCGTCCTCGGCCATGAGCAGGTCGAGGTTGGCGTTGCCCATCTCGAAGACGCCCATGTCGACGTAGGCCTCCTGGAGGCGCTTGCCCCACAGGCCGATGTCCTTGACGCAGGGCACGATGCGGGAGAAGAGCAACTGGCGGAAGAGCGCGAGGAATTCGGACTGCTCGCTGTACTCCTGGGCCTGCGCCTTGGGAATGCCGAAGTTCTCCAGGACCTCGTCGCCGCGCAGCCGGTCGCGCATCAGGTAGCAGCCCTCGATGACGAACTCCTCGCGCTCGCGCAGTTCGGCGTCGGTGAGCTGCTGGTAGTAGTCGCGCAGCGCCATCCTGCCGAAGGCCACGTGCCGGGCCTCGTCCTGCATCACGTACGCGAGGATCTGCTTGGGCAGCGGCTTGTCCGTGGTGTCGCGGATCATGCCGAACGCGGCGAGCGCGAGGCCCTCGATGAGGACCTGCATGCCGAGGTAGGGCATGTCCCAGCGGGAGTCGCGGAGCGTGTCGCCGAGCAGCGCCTGGAGGTTGTCGTTGATCGGATAGAGCATGCCGATCTTGTCGTGCAGGAAGCGGCTGTAGATCTCCGCGTGCCGTGCCTCGTCCATGGTCTGGGTCGCGGAGTAGAACTTCGCGTCCAGGTCGGGGACCGACTCGACGATGCGGGCCGCGCACACCATCGCGCCCTGCTCGCCGTGGAGGAACTGGCTGAACTGCCAGGAGGCGTAGTGCTTGCGCAGCTCGCCCTTGTCGCGGTCGGTCATCTTCGCCCAGTGCGGCGTGCCGTACAGCGTCATCGACTCGTCGGGGGTGCCGAGGGGGTCGAGCGGGTCGACCTCCAGGTCCCACGCGATGCGCTTGGCGCCGTCCCACTGCTTGTCCTTGCCCTTCTGGTAGAGAGCGAGGAGGCGGTCGCGCCCTTCGTCGTACTCCCAGCTGAAGCGGGCCGAACTGGCGGACGGTACGCGCCAGTTGAGCCCGTCCGGTGGACTGGTGTAAAGCTCGTGCGTCGCCATGACGGCAGGCTCACACGCTCCTGGACAAGGGGTCAACAAGTCGTGCGCAAGGGATTGACGGCCTTGCTGACAGGCAGTCTCATAAGAGTTGACCGCCGGTAACCCGCGACAAGGCAGGAACAGTCATGACGACCGTGACGGAAGACGTTTCGCTCGAGGGCCTGCGGGACGCGCTCGGACTGCTCAAGGACCGCGAGCAGGTGGCCCTGCGACTCCTGGAGTCGTCCGCCAAGCACTCCTTCGACCCCGACAAGGAGCTCGACTGGGACGCGCCGCTCGAAGAGGGCAAGTGGTTCTGGCCGCCGGAGCTCGTCTCCCTCTACGGCACCCCGATGTGGAAGCGGATGTCCGAGGAGCAGCGGTTCGACCTGGCCCGGCACGAGGCGGCGTCCCTCGCCTCGCTCGGCATCTGGTTCGAGATCATCCTCATGCAGCTGCTCGTGCGGCACATCTACGACAAGTCGGTGACCAGCGCCCACGTGCGGTACGCGCTCACGGAGATCGCCGACGAGTGCCGGCACTCCATGATGTTCGCCCGGATGATCCAGAAGGGCGGCGCCCCGACGTACCCCGTCACGCGCCTCAACCACAACCTCGCGCGCATCCTGAAGACGGTCTCCACCACCCCCGGCTCGTTCGCCTGCACGCTGCTCGGCGAGGAGATCCTCGACTGGATGCAGCGGCTGACGTTCCCCGACGAGCGCGTCCAGACGCTGGTGCGCGGGGTGACCCGCATCCACGTCGTCGAGGAGGCCCGCCACGTCCGGTACGCGCGTGAGGAGTTGCGGCGCCAGATGGTGACCGCCCCCGCGTGGGAGCGCCGGCTGACCCGCCTCAGCTGCGGCGAGGCCGCCCGCGTCTTCTCCCTCGCCTTCGTGAACCCCGAGGTCTACACGAACGTGGGCCTGGACCGCAGGGAGGCCGTCGCGCAGGTGCGGGCCAGCGGGCACCGCAGGGAGGTCATGCAGACGGGGGCGAAGCGGCTGACGGACTTCCTGGACGACATCGGTGTGATGCGGGGGGTCGGCCGACGGCTCTGGCGGAGTTCGGGGTTGCTGGCCTAGGTTCTTCCGCCGCGGGCGCGCTGTGGCCGGTCGCGCCCGCGCCGCGGAGCCGCGGATGTCACAGTCCCGCGCCTCTGACGGGGCGCATCCCCCGGGTTACGCTGCGGAGCATGACCTCGCCCGCCGCCACCACGCCCGCGTACCGCCGCCTGAGCGTCGAGGCGCGGCGGCGGCAGCTCCTCGACTCCGCCCTCACCCTCTTCGCGCACCGCGCGCCCGAGGAGGTCAACCTCGACGACGTCGCGGAGGCGGCCGGCGTCTCGCGGCCGCTCGTGTACCGCTACTTCCCCGGCGGCAAGCAGCAGTTGTACGAGGCCGCGCTGCGGTCCGCCGCCGACGACCTGGAGCAGTGCTTCGCCGAGCCGCCGGAGGGCCCCCTCTCCCGGCGGCTCTCCCGCGCCCTCGACCGCTACCTGGCCTTCGTCGACCAGCACGACGCGGGGTTCAGCGCGCTGCTGCAGGGCGGCAGCGTGGTGGAGACGTCACGGACCTCCGCGATCGTGGACGGCGTCCGCAGGGCCGCCGCGGAGCACATCCTCAGCCACCTGGACGTGCCGGAGCCGGGGCCCCGGCTGCGGATGACCGTACGCATGTGGATCACGGCGGTCGAGGCGGCCTCCCTGATCTGGCTGGACGAGGAGAAGCAGCCGCCGCTCGACGAGCTGCGGGACACGCTCGTGGAACAGTTCATGGCGGTGCTCGTGGCGACGGCGGGACGGGACCCGCAGACCGCGGAGGTCGTCCGGTGGGCGCTGACCCTGGAGACGCCGGAGGGCCCCGTGGGCGCCCTCGCCCGCCGCGTCCTGCCCGTGGTGGCCGACGCGGCGCACCTGCTCTGACCGTGGCGGCGCGGGTGTGACACTGGGGGCGTGAAGAGCGAAGACACCCCGTTCGTGGACGGGCCGCTGGACGGCCGGGTCCTCCCGGTCCTGCTCGGGCCGACCGGACACCCGCCGAAGGTCTACCGCGTCCCCGTCCCGGACGACGCGGGCGGCCCCCCGACGGTCCTCGTCTACCGCCGGGTCCCCGCGGCGGGCGGCAGCCGGATCTCGCTGGGCGCGCGGTGGCAGTACGAGTACGACGCCGGGGGCGACAAGGGGTCCGGCCTGAAGTGGCCGTGGTCCAAGCCGGGGCCCCGCTGACGGTGTGTCCCTGCGGGTGCGTCGTGGCCGGCCGCGCAGTTCCCCGCACCCCTGAAGCGCCCCTCCGGGGGCGCCCCGGAGGGGCGCTTTTAGGGGCGCGGGGAACTGCGCGATCAGCCCCCACCCGCCCGCAGGCGTGAGGAACGGGACGCAACCCACCACGCCGACATCCCCTGCAAGGGTGACCCAGGTTGCGCCGACCGCCCCCGCCGGGAGGCGAACCCCGCGGACGGGTCGGAAGCTCACCCTGCGCGCAGGAGGGTCCTCCGCGCACCGGAGGTGATGACGTGTCAGCCACACTGCTGCGGTGGGTCTGCACAGGGGCCGCCCTCGGCGCCCTGTGCACAACCGCTCCCCCCGCCCACGCGGACCCGAGCCCGGGAGAACGCCCCGTTTCCCAGCTCCTGACGGACCTTCAGCGGCTGTACCGGACGGCGGAGGAGACCGCGGAGACGTACAACGCCACCGAGGAGAAGCTGAAGGAGCAGCGGGCCAGAGCCGCCGCCCTGGACCGGAAGCTGGCGAAGGCGCGCGCCTCCGTGCGCGACAGCCGGAGCGACGCGGGACGCTTCGCACGCCAGCAGTACCAGGGCACCGGCAACCTCTCCCCGTACATGCGCCTGCTGCTCGCCCGTGACCCGCAGCGCGCCCTCGACCAGGGCCACGTGCTCCAGCGGGCGGCCGCGGGCCGCGCCGCCACCGTGCAGCGGCTGACCAGCGGCGAGAAGAAGGCGGGCGACCTCGCGGGCGCCGCGAAGCGGGCCCTCGTCGCCCAGAGCGCCCTGGCCGCCCGGCAGAAGAAGCAGCGGGACCGGGCCGACGGGCAGCTGCGGGACGTCGAGCAGCTGCTCTCCTCGCTGACCGCCGAGGAGCTGGCCGCGCTGCGGCAGGCGGAGGAGTCCGACACGGCGGAGGCCCAGAGGAAGTTCATGGCGTCCGGCGCCCTCGGCGGCAGCCCGGCGCACCGTGCTCCGTCACGGCAGGGCGACACGGCCGTCGACTACGCCGTACGGCAGATCGGCCGGCCCTACAAGTGGGGCGCCGAAGGACCGAAGGCGTTCGACTGCTCGGGCCTGACCCAGCGGGCCTGGGCGCACGCGGGCCGCAAGATCCCGCGGACCAGCCAGGAGCAGTGGGCGGAGCTGCGCCGCATCCCCCTGTCCAAGCTCCGCCCGGGGGACCTGGTCGTCTACTTCCCGAAGGCCACGCACGTGGCGCTGTACCTGGGCAACGGCAAGGTCGTCCAGGCACCGCGCCCCGGCGCCCGCGTCAAGGTCTCCCCCATCGCGGCGAACCCGGTCCTCGGGGCCGTGCGGCCCGACCCCGGGGGCCGGGCCATGCGCGGCTACACGCCGCCGAAGCTGCCCGCGGGCGCCACCTCGGGCAGCGACCTCGGGTTCGGCAGGAGTCAGGCGCCGGACGCGACCGACTCCAGGTAGGCGGCCGCCTTCTCCGGGTCGAAGAAGAAGTTCTCGAAGTCGGCCGGGTCGTTGAAGCCGTTGACGAACCGGTCGGCGACCGGCTGGAGCTCACCGGCCGCGCCGAGGAGGTTCAGGACGTGCTCCGGCGGGGCGCCCAGCATCGCGTTCGTCCACTTGGTGACGTGCTGCGCCGTCTCCCAGTAGCGGTCGAAGGCCGACTGCATCCACTCGGCGTCGAAGGGCTTGTCGCCGTGCTCGACGATGGAGGAGAGGTACGAGGCGGCGCACTTGGACGCCGAGTTGGAGCCCTGGCCGGTGATCGGGTCGTTGGCGACGACGACGTCGGCGACCCCGAGGACGAGGCCCCCGCTGGGCAGCCGCCCGATCGGCTTGCGCACGGTGGGGGCGTACCGCCCGGCCAGCGTGCCGCCCGCGTCGGTCAGCTCGACCTTCGTGGCGCGCGCGTACTCCCAGGGCAGGAACTTCTCCAGGAGTTCGAGGGTGAGCGCCAGGTGCTCGCTGGGGTCCTTGACGCCCTGGAAGACGTCGAGCGGGCCGCCGGGGATGCCCTCCCAGAAGAGGATGTCCGCGCGGCCGGACGTGGTGAGTGTCGGCATGACGAAGAGCTCGCCCACGCCGGGCACCATGTTGCAGCGCACCGCGTCGAACTCGGGGTGCTCCGGGCGCGGGCCGAGGCCGTGCACGTACGCCACCGCGAGCGCGCGCTGCGGGGCGTCGAACGGCGAGCGGGCCGCGTCGCGCTCGAACATGGAGACCAGCTCGCCCTTGCCCGCGGAGACGAGCACCAGGTCGTAGGTGCGCGAGAAGTAGTCCAGGTCGCCGACGGCCGCGCCGTGGATGACGAGCTGGCCGCCGCGCTGCGCGAACGTGTCCATCCAGCCCGCCATCTTCACGCGCTGGTCGACGGATTGCGCGTACCCGTCGAGCTTGCCGACCCAGTCGATGACCCGTGAGCCGTCGGGACCGGCGACGGAGACGCCGACGCCCTCGATCCGCGGGGCCTGCGACTCCCAGAAGTTCACCTGGATGTCGCGCTCGTGCTGGAGCGCCGTGTGGAACATGCACTGCGTGGACATGACCCGGCCGGACCGGATCTCGTCCGCGGTGCGGTTGGACATCAGGGTGACCTCGTACCCCTGTGCCTGGAGTCCGAGGGCGATCTGGAGCCCGGACTGGCCGGCTCCGACGACAAGTATCTTCCGCATGCGGGTCCTTCTTACTTCCTCAGGGCTCTTACTCGGGGGTCGCGTCGAGCGCGTGGCCGACCAGGGCGAGGAGCGACTCGACGACCGAGATCCGCTGCCTGGCGTCCATGATCAGTACCGGTATGTGCGGCGGCACCGTCAGGGCCTCGCGCACGTCCGCCACCTCGAACTTCTCGCTGCCGTCGAAGTGGTTGACGGCGACGATGTACGGCAGGCCGCAGCTCTCGAAGTAGTCGAGGGCCGGGAAGCAGTCGGACAGGCGGCGGGTGTCGGCGAGCACGACGGCACCGATCGCGCCGCGCACCAGGTCGTCCCACATGAACCAGAACCGCTGCTGGCCCGGCGTACCGAAGAGGTAGAGCACCAGGTCGTCGTCGAGCGTGATGCGGCCGAAGTCCATGGCGACCGTCGTGGTCGTCTTCTCCGGGGTGGCGGTCAGATCGTCGGTGTCGGCGCTCGCCTGCGTCATCAGCGCCTCCGTCTGGAGGGGCGTGATCTCGGAGACGGCGGTCACCAGCGTCGTCTTGCCGACGCCGAAACCACCCGCCACCACTATCTTCGTGGCGATCGGGGCGCGTGACCTGTCCGTCTGCCAGGCCTGCAACTGACCCTCGTTCTCGAGGAGTTCAGAGACGGCGGAGTCCACTCAGCACCCTTTCCAGCAGTGCGCGGTCGGGCTGTCCCGGGCCGTGGCCCGTTCCGTACACGCGGATCTTTCCCTGGTCGGCGAGGTCGCTGAGCAGGACCCGGACCACACCGAGCGGCATCTTGAGGAGCGCGGAGATCTCCGCCACCGTGCGCATGCGGCGGCAGATCTCGACGATCGCCCGCATCTCCGGCATGACCTTCGACAGCGTGCCCTTGGGCAGTTCGAGGCGCTCGTCGGGCGCCTCGATCGCGGCGTTGCTCGCCACGAACGTCTCGACGAGCAGGACGTGTCCGAACCTGGTCCGGCCGCCGGTCAGCGAGTAGGGGCGGACGCGGGCGGGTTTTCGGTCGCCGCCCCGCTGCGGCAGCTTCGGCGTCTTGCTGCGGCTGCTGCTGCTCATCGGGCACTCTCCATCGACTGGCGCAGTTCGCTGCGGAGTTCGGGGGTGAGGACGTGCCCGGCGCGGCCGACGAAGAGGGCCATGTGGTACGCGACGACGCTCATGTCGCAGTCCGGGGTGGCGTGCACGCCGAGCAGCGAGCCGTCGCTGATCACCGTGACGAAGAGGCTGCCCTCCTCCATCGCGAC
The DNA here is from genome assembly GCF_056432085.1 of Streptomyces sp. NPDC045678. Lineage (NCBI taxonomy): Bacteria > Bacillati > Actinomycetota > Actinomycetes > Kitasatosporales > Streptomycetaceae > Streptomyces > Streptomyces sp. NPDC045678. Next base: position 514,511 of record NZ_JBWKJS010000006.1, on the reverse strand, counting down.
GACGGTCTGCTTGACGGCGCCGCCGTCCATGAGCTTCGCGGCGCCGATGGTGAGGGAGCCGAGCCCGGACACGATGGTCGCGAGGTCGGCGCTGGACCCCTTGGGCCCGGTGGGCTTCTCCGCGGGGCTCTCCGCGTTCCGCCCGGGGTCGGAGGAGAGCAGGAGCAGCCCGTCGGACGAGACGACCGCGACGGAGAGGAGCCCGGGCACCTCCTCCACCAGGTTCGTCAGGAGCCAGTGCAGGTTGCGTGCTTCCCTGCTCAGGCCGTACGTGGCGGGTTCGGCGGAAGAACTGGGCGTGCGCATGGGCGCAGTCAACTGCTTGCCTCCTCGACTGGGTCCCCCATTACGTCTGCGGCTCGTTCGTTCTGCTCCGACGGCTCGGCCGTCAGTTCGTCCCCGGCGATCTCGGCCTCCACGTCCCGTCGGCCGCTGATCGCGCCCTGGTGGAAGCCGCCGAGGCGGCGCCGGAGCGCCTCCGCGTCCACGGAACCGGTGCGCGGCTTGGGCGCGGCGGCCGCGGGTGCGGTGATCTTCGGGGTGCGCTTGGGCAGGCCCTTGTCGGTGACGCGCTCCCACTTGGGGGGCGTGGGCCGGTCGGAGTCGGGCGCGGACTCGGACTCCGCGGGCTCGGGCTCGGGTGCCGGCTCCGTCTCGGGCTCCGGTGCCGGGGGCACCGCGAGCTCCATGGTCGTCTCCGGCGACGGGGACGGCTCGGCGGGCTGCTCGGCTGCCGGCTCGGCGGGCTGCTCGGGAGACGGTTCGGCGGGCTGCTCGGCTGACGGCTCCGCCGACGGTTCCCGGGACGGCTCCGCCGACGGTTCCGGGGACGGCGAAGGCAGCGCCGTCTCCAGGGTCCGCTCGGCCGCCGCGATCAGCGGGTCCTCGCCGGGCGCGCCGGTCAGCCGCCCCGGAAGCACGTTGGAGTTGGCCTCGGCCTCCGACCCCGGCAGATGGGTCAGCGGCTCGCCCCCGCGCGGCGGCGTGACCACCGCGGCCTGCGAGGGCGCCTCCGCGAGGATGCCCTCGGGCAGCACCACGACCGCCGCGACCCCGCCCTGCTTCTGGTCCCGCAGCCGCACCCGCGCCCCGTGCCGGGCGGCGAGCCGCGCGACGACGTACAGGCCGAGCCCGAGGCCGTCCCCGCTCTCCTGGTCGTACGCGTCGTCGGGGTCGAAGTCCGCGAGGCGGGCGTTGAGCTCCCGCATCCGGTCCTGGGTGACGCCGATGCCCTCGTCCTGGACGGAGAGCATGACCTCGCCGTTCTCCAGGAGCCAGCCGGAGACCTCGACGGAGGAGTCCGGCGGCGAGAACGACGTGGCGTTCTCCAGGAGTTCGGCGGTGAGGTGGCTGATGTCGTCCGCGGCGAAGCCCGCCACGTGCGTGTGCGGCGGCAGCGTGGCGATGCGCACGCGTTCGTACCGCTCGATCTCGGAGACGGCCGCGCGCACCACGTCGACGAGCGGGACGGCGCCGGGGTGCTGATGGCCGTGTTCCGCGCCGGCGAGGACCAGGAGGTTCTCGCTGTGCCGCCGCATGACGGTGGCGAGGTGGTCGAGCTTGAAGAGCGTGGCGAGGCGGTCCGGGTCCTGCTCGCGGTCCTCCAGGTGCTCGATGACGGCGAGCTGGCGCTCCACCAGGCCGAGCGTGCGCAGGGCGAGGTTGACGAAGGTGCCGTGGATGGACTGGCGCACCCGCTCCAGGTGCGCGGAGGCCTCGGCGAGCTCCTCGCGCAGCGCCGCGCGCTCGTCGGCCATGGACTGCCGCTGCCCGATGAGGTGCTTGCGGTCCGATTCGAGGGTGGCGAGGCGCTCGGTGACGGCGGCCGCGTGGCCGTGCAGGGCGTTCACGGAGCGTACGACCTGGGCGAATTCGTCGTCGCGGCCGGTGAAGCGGATCGGCTCCTGGGGCGCGGGTTCGGTCGCGAGGCGGGCCGAGCCGAGGCGCAGGACGGCGAGCGGGCGGGTCAGCGAGCGGGCCGCGCCCATGGCGACGCCGACGGCGACGAGGAGGCAGACGCCGACGAGGGCGATCCGGATCTCCAGCGCCGTGACGTCGTCGTCGCGCAGCTGGGCGAGGTGCTTGGTGCGCTCGACGCCGAGCGCGGACTCGGCGCCGCGCATCGTCTCGATGCGGGCGGAGAGCGCGGCGTCGACCTTCTTGCGGTCGTAGCGCCGCTCGGCCGCGGAGAGCTCGGGCTGGTCGGTGAGGCGCTCCAGGTACTTCTCCGCGGCGCCGACCTCGGAGCCGGTGACGGTCGATTCGTACGTGGCGCGGGCCGGGTCGCTCGCCGCGTCGCGGAAGTCGGCGAGGGCGGCCAGTTCACGGACCCGGGCCTGCTGGGCGGCGGAGCTGAGCTCGTCGCGCCGCTTGGCGTCGGCCGGTGACTCCTCGGTCACGGTGGTCGGCAGGCCGGTGACCGGGTCGACGGCGGAGGTGTCGGTGGGGCGGGGCAGGGCGAGCGCGGCGAGGAGGAGACCGCGGGCGGCGGCGGCCTGCTCCACGGCGTGGTCGAGGTCGGCGAGGGCGAGGGCGCCCTGGTTCGCCCCGGGGGGCAGCTTCTCGGCCAGGTCACGGGTGAGGCCGTGCAGTTCGGCGATGACCTTCGTGTACGCCTCGTGCGCTTCGAGAGCAGTGCTCTTGCCGGTGAGCGCCGCTCTGCGCACGGCGGCGATGTCGGCGAGGTCGCCGCGCAGTCCGGCGGGCGCGTCGGCGCCGCGGAGCTCGTCGATCTGCCGGTCCACGCGGGCGCTGCGGCTCTGGGAGAGGCCCTTGTCCTGCGGTCGCCCGGCGGCGATGAAGGTGGTGACCTCGTCCCGCTCGTCGGCGAGCGAGTGGCCGAGGGAGACCGCCTGCTGGGTCTGTTCGGCGAGGGTGACCAGGTTCTGCGTGTCGTTCAGGTCGCTGGACGCGGCGAGGACGGCGGGCGCGCCCGCGCCCGCGATCGCGGCGGCCACGACCGCGACGGCGACGATCAGCCGATTGCGCACGCGTGCGGTGGGCGCCTTGTTGACCGGCGGCGCCGCGGCGTCGGGCACGGAGGCGTCCGTGGCCGTGCGCTCCGGCACATGCTCGGTTGGAGTCGTCGCGCCCGGCGTGGCCCCTTCCGGGGCCGTCTGCTTGCCTTTGCGCCGAGGCCGCATCTTCTGCACCGGTGCTCGCATTCTTGTTTTCGTCTGCCCTTGGCCCGGGTGACGACCTGTCAACACGAGCGCTCCCCCGGTACGGCTCCTGACCTTTCCAGTGCCGGTTGGTGGCGGTCGCGCATCGCCTGCCTGGCCACCCGAAGGAGTGAACATCGGCGGGGAGTTGGTGGGCAAGTCCCGACGCGGCCGCCGGAGAGCCGTCGCGGTGCGCCGGTTGGACGTCTCCGACCGGCTTTGGCAGGATGCGCCGCCACACCCCTGCCGGAGGTGATCATTCCGGTCGAATTCCGGCGTCCGTGCCGCCCGTACGCGCCTCTCCGCGGTGCCTCTGCGGCTTCTGGTGGCGCCGTGAAGGCCTCGTGCAGACTGGCCGGATGCGTATCGAACTCGCCACCGAGCCCGGTGACCCCGCACGCCCCAACGAGGACTACGCGTCGGTCGCGCTTCCCGCGTCCGGACAGGGTGGATCGCTCGTCCTCCTGGACGGTGTGACCCCGCCCGAGGGGTCGGTGGGCTGTCCGCATTCCGTCCCTTGGTTCACGGCGCGTCTGGGCGGCGCACTGGGGGAACTGTCCGTTTCACGCCGGGATATGACGCTCCCTGAGATCCTGGCGGCCGGCATCACGCGTACCGCTGAGGCACATGGTTCAACCTGTGACCTTTCTCACCCGCGCACCCCTCAGGCAACCGTGGTGCTCGTGCGGTGGGACGAGGAGCGCGTCGAGCACCTGGTCCTGTCCGACTCGGCGCTCCTCATAGCGGGCCACGACCACGAGGTGACGGCCATCCTCGACCGGCGCCTCGCCGAACTGCCGCCCGCCGTGCAGGCCCTGCGCGACCAGGTGCGCGCCCTGCCGCGCGGCTCCGCGGAGCGGGACGTCGCGGCCCGCGCCTACGGAACGGCGGTCGAGGCGCTGCGCAACGCGGAGGACGGTTTCTTCACGGCCGCGTCCGATCCCTCGGCCGCCGAGCGCGCGGTCATCGGTGAGCTGCCGCGGGCGGAGGTCACCGCGGTGGCGGCGCTCACCGACGGGGCAGGGCGGTGGGTCGAGACGTTCCGCGAGGGCGACTGGACCGACTGCCTCGCGCTGCTGCGCAAGCAGGGGCCGCAGCATCTGCTGGACCGGGTGCGGGAGTTGGAGCGCGCCGACCCGGACCGCCTGGCCTTTCCCCGCGGGAAGCGCCACGACGATGCGGCGGTCGTCTACGCGGAGTGGTGAGGGACGCACCCGAGGACGCGCCGAAGGGAACGTACGCGAGGGACGTACGCGAAGAACGTACGCGAAGGACGTACGCAAGGGAGGTCCTCCAGGGACGTCCGCCAGGGAGGCGCGTCCCTAGTGCTCCGCGCTCGCGTTCAGCCGGCCGAGCAGCCGGGCGAGTTCGGCGACCTCCGCCCGGTCCCAGCTCGCGAGCCGCCGCACGTACCGGGCGCGGCGGGCGGCGCGCACCGTGCGGAAGCGGGTGCGGCCGTCGGGCGTGAGCCGGATGAGCCAGGCGCGGCCGTCGGCCGGGTCGGGCTCGCGCGCGACGAGGCCGAGCTCCTCCAGGGCCCGCAGCTGGCGGCTCATCGTGGCCTTGCCGACGCCGATGAAGGCGGCGAGGTCGGTGGCCCGCTGCGGACCCGAGTCGTCCAGGCAGACGAGCAGCCCGTACGCGGCGGGCTCCAGGTCGGGGTGGACCTGCCGCGCCATCTCGCCCGACGAGGCCCGCGCGCGGCGCAGCAGGAGCGACAACTCCCTCTCCAGGGAGAGGAACTCGCGGTCCTCTCCTCGCGCCCCCTGGGCTCCGTGCCCGCCCTCGTCCTGCGCGCCGGGCTTCACACCCTCTTCTGCAGCACCCATGTCCCGCTTTCCCGATTCTGAAAGTTATCGCCGGAAGGCCCTCGCGCCGCGGCCGGGCGGCAGCGGTCTGACCAGTATTTCGCAAGGTCCGGGCCGTGCCGCCCCGATGCCGCCGCCACAGGAGTGGACCAACGGCAGAACACCGGACCCCTTCCCCAGCGGCGGTCTACGTGCGTAGCGTTTTGCATGACATGTTCACACCACTGCATGTCGACAGGTCCCCACCGAGCACCACCGAGGCCTTCGGAGGCACGCACATGCCCGTGCACAGACCCGGAACGGCCCGCCGCTCGCGCTTGTCGCCGGCGGGGGTCCTCCTCGCAGCACTGTCCGCCCTCTCCCTCCTCCTGACGCTCCCCACGGCGGCCCGGGCGGACGACGTCCCCGAGCGCGGCACCGCCCGTCTCGGTCAGGGCGTCATCGAACACGACGGCCAGGGCGGCCGCCCCACCGGTGGCGACGCCACCCAGACCGAGGGCGTCGACGTCAGCAGCCACCAGGGCAACGTCGCCTGGCAGACGCTCTGGAACAGCGGGGTGAAGTGGGCCTACGTCAAGGCCACGGAGAGCGCCTCGTACAAGAACCCCTACTTCACCCAGCAGTACAACGGCTCGTACAACGTGGGCATGATCCGCGGCGCGTACCACTTCGCGACGCCCGACACCTCCAGCGGCGCCACCCAGGCCAACTACTTCGCGAGCAACGGCGGCGGCTGGTCGCGCGACGGCAGGACGCTGCCGGGCGCGCTGGACATCGAGTGGAACCCGTACGGCGCGGCCTGCTTCGGCAAGTCCCCGTCCGAGATGGTCGGCTGGATCCGTGACTTCCTGAACACCTACAAGGCCCGCACCGGACGCGACGCCGTCATCTACACCGCGACCAGCTGGTGGAAGCAGTGCACCGGCAACTACAGCGGCTTCGGCGCGACCAACCCGCTCTGGATCCCCCGCTACAACACGAGCCCGGGCGAACTCCCGGCCGGCTGGGGCTTCCACACCATGTGGCAGTACACCTCGTCGGGCCCGACGGTCGGCGACCACAACAAGTTCAACGGCGCCCTCGACCGGGTGGTGGCGCTCGCCAACGGCTGAGCGCACGGGCGGCGGCCACCCCGGTCGGGGGTGGCCGCCGTGCCCTTTCCGCGCGGAGCTACGCCGCGGCCGGGATCCTCACCTCGGCCGCCGTGAGGGCCAGTTCGAGCACCTGGCGCACATCCGTGACCGCGTGCACGTCGAGCTTCTCCAGGACCTCGGCCGGGACGTCGTCGAGGTCCGGCTCGTTCCGCTTCGGGATGATCACCGTGGTGATGCCGGCGCGGTGCGCGGCGAGCAGCTTCTGCTTCACCCCGCCGATCGGCAGGACACGGCCGGTCAGCGAGATCTCACCGGTCATCGCCACGTCCGTGCGGACCAGTCGGCCGCTGAGCAGCGACGCGAGGGCGGTCGTCAGCGTGACGCCCGCACTCGGGCCGTCCTTCGGCACGGCTCCCGCGGGGAAGTGGATGTGCACGCCCCGATCCTTCAGGTCGCCGACGGGCAGCTCCAGTTCGGCGCCGTGCGAGCGCAGGAAGCTCAGCGCGATCTGCGCCGACTCCTTCATGACGTCGCCGAGCTGGCCGGTGAGCGTGAGCCCCGACGCTCCCGTCTCCGGGTCCGCGAGCGACGCCTCCACGAACAGCACGTCTCCGCCCGCCCCGGTGACCGCGAGCCCGGTCGCCACGCCCGGCACCGACGTACGCCGCTCCGCCGGGTCCTGTGCGGACTCGGGCACGTGGCGCGGACGCCCGATCAGACCCCGCAGGTCGGCGTCCGTGACCGTGAAGGGCAGCTCCCGGTCGCCCATTTCGTGCTGGGCCGCGACCTTGCGGAGCAGCCGCGCGACGGACCGCTCCAGGTTGCGCACGCCCGCCTCACGCGTGTACTCGCCGGCGAGCTTGCGCAGGGCGCTCTCGTCGAGGACCACCTCGTCCTTGTCGAGGCCCGCGCGCTCCAGCTGGCGCGGGAGCAGGTGGTCGCGGGCGATGACGACCTTCTCGTCCTCGGTGTACCCGTCGAGCCTGACGAGCTCCATGCGGTCGAGGAGAGCCTCGGGGATGGCTTCGAGGACGTTGGCGGTGGCGAGGAAGACGACGTCGCTGAGGTCGAGTTCCACTTCCAGGTAGTGGTCACGGAAGGTGTGGTTCTGAGCCGGGTCGAGGACCTCGAGGAGGGCGGCGGCCGGGTCGCCCCGGAAGTCCGAGCCGACCTTGTCGATCTCGTCGAGGAGCACCACCGGGTTCATGGACCCGGCCTCCTTGATGGCCCGCACGATGCGTCCGGGCAGCGCCCCCACGTACGTACGGCGGTGGCCGCGGATCTCCGCCTCGTCGCGTACGCCGCCGAGCGCGACCCGCACGAACTTGCGGCCCATGGCGTGCGCGACGGACTCGCCGAGCGACGTCTTGCCGACGCCGGGCGGGCCGACGAGGGCGAGCACGGCGCCGCCGCGGCGGCCGCCGACGACACCGAGGCCGCGGTCCGCGCGGCGCTTGCGCACCGCGAGGTACTCGGTGATGCGCTCCTTCACGTCCTGGAGTCCGGAGTGCTCGGCGTCGAGGATCTCCTGGGCGCCCTTGATGTCGTACTGATCCTCGGTGTGCTCGTTCCAGGGCAGCTCCAGGACGGTGTCCAGCCAGGTCCTGATCCAGGAGCCCTCCGGCGACTGGTCGCTCGCGCGCTCCAGCTTGTCGACCTCCTTGAGGGCGGCCTCGCGGACCTTCTCGGGGAGGTCGGCGGCCTCGACCCGGGCGCGGTAGTCGTCGGACTCCTCAGCCGCGTCCTTGCTGTCACCGTTGATCTCGCGCAGCTCCTTGCGGACGGCGTCGAGCTGGCGCCGCAGCAGGAACTCGCGCTGCTGCTTGTCCACGCCTTCCTGCACGTCCTTGGCGATGGCCTCGGCGACGTCCTGCTCGGCGAGGTGCTCGCGCAGCTGCTCGGTGGCGAGCTTGAGGCGGGCGACCGCGTCCTCGGTCTCCAGGAGCTGGATCTTCTGCTGGGTGGTCAGGAACGGGGAGTAACCGGAGTTGTCGGCGAGCGCGGCGACGTCGTCGATCTGCGTGACGCGGTCCACGACCTGCCAGGCGCCGCGCTTCTTCAGCCAGCTGGTGGCGAGCGCCTTGTACTCCTTGACGAGCTCGGTGACGCTGCCCGGCAGGGGCTCGGGCACGGAGTCGTCGATCTTCTGGCCCTCGACCCAGAGGGCCGCGCCGGGTCCGGTCGTGCCCGCGCCGATGCGCACGCGGCTCCGGCCGCGGATGAGGGCGCCGGGGTCGCCGTCGGAGAGCCGGCCGACCTGCTCGACGGTGCCGAGGACGCCGGTCGCGGCGTACGTCCCGTCGATGCGCGGAACAAGCAGCACCTTCGGCTTGCTGTCGCCACTGGAACGAGCGGCGGCCTGTGCGGCCTCCACCGCGGCCCGCACGTCGGCGTCGGACAGGTCGAACGGAACCACCATGCCGGGCAGGACCACCTCGTCGTCGAGCGGCAGCACAGGCAGAGTGAGCGAAGTGTACGAGGCGGACTCAGTAGCCATGATCTCCCTTTCGGCATTCAAGTTGAGCTGTACCGACTCAATGCTTGTGAGTGCCGAGATGTTCCCCGGGGCGTGTTCGCTGTGAGCGATCAGGGCCCCCGGCCCCGTCGGCCAAGATCATCGCGTGCAGAATGAGCCGCATGTCGATACCCCACCCGCAGGAAACGGCACGGCCCACCCCGGCGACCGCGGCGGTCGACGACGCCGCGGCGATCGGCCGGACGCTGGCCCTGGCCTTCGACGACGATCCGATGATGCGCTGGTTCTTCCCGGACGAGGCCACGCGCGAGGCGGGGCTCGAGCGGTACTTCGCCACGCTCTTCGCCCGGCAGTACGTCCGCCACGGCCGCTGCGAGCACACCTCGGCGGCGGCCTCCTTCTGGGTGCCGCCGGGCGCGCAGGACAAGGCCGTGCCCGACGCGGAGACCGTCGCGGAGCTCTCGGAGATCCTGGGCGACCGCGCCCCGCTGTTCCGGGAGGCCGCCGCGGCCGCCGCCGCGCACGGGCCCCAGGAGCCGCACTGGTACCTGGCCGTGCTCGGTGCCGCCCCCGCCGTCCAGGGGCAGGGCCACGGCGCCGCTCTCCTGCGTTCAGGGCTCGCGCGGGCCGACGAGGCCGGGCTGCCCGTCTACCTGGAGTCGTCCAAGCCGGCCAACCTGCCGGTGTACGAGCACTTCGGCTTCACGGTGCTCGGCGAGGTCCGGCTGCCGGGCGGCGGGCCGGCTCTGTGGCCGATGCGGCGCGCTCCGCGGCCGCGGGCCGGCGCCTGAGCAGCGGCCAGGTGAGGACACCGATCGCCAGCGCGAGCAGGTGTCCCCAGTTCGTCATCGGGTCGCTGAACGCGATGAGGTCGTCGACCAGCATCCCGCCGAAGCAGACGAGCACGGTCCACCGGAGCCACGGCGTGAGGAGTCCCGCGAGCGCGCCGGCGCTCGCGGCGACGCCGAAGCTGATGCCGTAGTCGAGCCGGTGCAGCGAGCTGTCGGGCAGATGGCCCGCGAGGACCGAGAAGCCGACCGGGACCTCCGTCGCGAGCGTGGCGACGACGTGCCCGAGGAGGAAGACACCGGCGGCGCGCAGCCCTCCGATGCGGCGCTCCAGCGCGGTGAGCACCAGCAGGAAGACGATCGCGTACGGGGACGTGATGCCGCCCGCGATCCACAGGGCGCTGGCGACCAGGACGAGGACGGGGCTCTGCGCGAGGTGCGCGACGTCGGTGCTCGACCCGTGCAGCAGCGAGTCGACGAGCTCCGGGTCGGCGTACCGGGTCAGGAGCGAGGTGGCGGCGAGCACCAGGGCGTACCCGAAGGTGAAGGGCGTGCCGGTGGGCGTGGGCAGGATCCGCCAGGGGCGCGGCCGCCGCGTGGACGCGCCGGCGGCACGGTCCGCCGCGTCCGGCTCGGGGCGCTCCCCCGTTCGGGGTGGCCGGGGCGTCGGCTGCCGCGGTATTCCGTTCAGGGTGCCCGGAGTCCTGGTGGCGGACACGGTCGACGTTTCGGCGTCGGACACGGCCGGGGTCTCGGCGTCGGACGCGGCCCCGGCGGGCCGCACGCTCTGGTTCACGGGGGTGGCGCTCCTTCCGTCCCAGTCCACCCTTTGCCCCTTTTTCCGGCGCTGTCTATGACGGGCGCCACGTGAGGTGCGTCTCACACGTCAACCCGGCGGGTGACTGCTGCGTCGCACGTCCGCCCACGGACGCCCCGAAAACCACCCACGCGGGGGCACCCCCCGGAAATACCCTGTGCGCCATGCACACCCACACCACCGCCCCCGTCGTCCTCGACCGGCGCGAGGGTCCTTACGGCGAGGTCGTCCTGCGGCGCCACGGTGAGCTGCTGCAGATCATCGCCAACGGCTGTTTCCTGATGGACACCTCAGACGGCCGCTCCGAGCGCCTGCTCGTCGACGCGGCCCGCGACGCCCTCGACGACCGCCCCGCTCCCGCCCTCCTCATCGGCGGCCTCGGCGTCGGCTTCTCCCTCGCGCACGCCGCCGCGGACCCCCGCTGGGGACGCATCGCCGTCGTCGAGCGCGAGCAGGCGATCATCGACTGGCACCACGACGGACCCCTCGCCGAGCTCTCCGGACCGGCGCTCCGCGACATACGTGCGCAGATTCTTCACACCGACCTCGTCTCCTACGTAACCGGAGCCACGGAGTCCTACGACGCGCTCTGTCTCGACATCGACAACGGCCCCGGCTGGACGGTGACGGAGGGCAACAACTCCCTTTACTCGCCTGCCGGTCTGGCCGCCTGCAAAGCCCGTCTGAACCCCGGCGGAGTGCTCGCCGTGTGGTCCGCGCAGCCCTCGTCCGCTTTCGACGAAGCTCTACGGAATGCCGGATTCCAGGGGGTACGAACCGAAGAGATCCCCGTTGCCCGAGGCGTCCCGGACGTGGTCCACCTCGGCGTCCGGGCTGCGTAGCCGAGGTGCCTTCACGACCCGTACTCTGCTGACCGAACACAAGCGATCAGTGTCAGGGGCGGGCGATGGAGCAGACACACACCTCCCACAACGGCGCCACGGCGATGCCGGGCGCCCAGCGCCGGGTGCTGGTGGTCGAGGACGACCCGACGATCGTCGACGCCATCGCGGCCCGGCTGCGCGCCGAGGGTTTCGTCGTGCAAACGGCCGGAGACGGCCCCTCGGCGGTCGACACCGCCCAGGCGTGGCAGCCCGACCTGCTGATTCTCGACATCATGCTGCCGGGCTTCGACGGCCTCGAGGTGTGCCGCCGGGTACAGGCCCAGCGGCCCGTCCCGGTCCTCATGCTCACCGCGCGTGACGACGAGACGGACATGCTGGTCGGGCTCGGCGTCGGCGCGGACGACTACATGACCAAGCCGTTCTCGATGCGCGAGCTCGCGGCCCGGGTGCACGTCCTGCTGCGCCGGGTCGAGCGGGCCGCCCTCGCCGCGACGACGCCGCGCAGCGGCATCCTGCGCCTGGGCGAGCTGGAGATCGACCACGCGCAGCGGCGGGTGCGGGTGCGCAGCGAGGACGTCCACCTGACGCCCACCGAGTTCGACCTGCTGGTCTGCCTGGCCAACACCCCGCGTGCCGTCCTGTCGCGCGAGCAGCTGCTGGCCGAGGTGTGGGACTGGGCCGACGCGTCCGGCACCCGCACCGTCGACAGCCACATCAAGGCGCTGCGCCGGAAGATCGGGGCCGAGCGGATCCGCACGGTGCACGGCGTGGGATACGCGCTGGAGACCCCCACCCCGTGAGGCGGAGGACCCCGTGAGGCGGAGGCGCGTGACGTGATGCACGGGCCCTTCGGAGGACTGCGGCCGTTCTCCATCAAGACCAAGCTCGGCGCCCTGGTCGTCGTCTCGGTGTTCATCACCACGGGCCTGCTCCTCGTGGCCATGAAGACCCAGACCGAGCTGCGCTTCATCACCGTCTTCTCGGTGATCGCCACGCTCCTCATCACGCAGTTCGTGGCGCACAGCCTCACCGCCCCGCTGGACGAGATGAACGCGGTGGCCCGCGCCGTCTCGCACGGCGACTACACGCGCCGGGCGCGCGGCGCCGACCGGCGCGACGAGCTGGGCGACGTGGCCGCCACGATCAACGCCATGGCGGACGACCTGGAGGCCCAGGACACCCAGCGCAAGGAGCTCGTCGCCAACGTCTCGCACGAGCTGCGCACCCCCATCGCGGCACTCCGCGCCGTCCTGGAGAACGTCGTCGACGGCGTCTCCGCCGCGGATCCCGAGACGATGCGCACGGCCCTGAAGCAGACCGAGCGCCTGGGGCGGCTCGTCGAGACGCTCCTGGACCTCTCCCGCCTGGACAACGGCGTCGTACCGCTGAAGGCCCGCCGCTTCGAGGTGTGGCCCTACCTGTCGGGCGTCCTGAAGGAGGCCAACATGGTGGCCTCCGCGCGCGCGGGCATCGCGTCGGGCTCCGGCAGCCACACGCGTACGGACGTCCACCTCCACCTCGACGTGTCACCCCCGGAACTGACGGCCCACGCGGACGCGGAGCGGCTCCACCAGGTCGTGGCGAACCTCATCGACAACGCGGTCAAGCACAGCCCGCCGCACGGGCGCGTGACGGTGCGGGCCCGGCGCGGCCCCTACCCCGAGTCCCTGGACCTGGAGGTGCTCGACGAGGGCCCCGGCATCCCGGAGTCGGAGTGGCACCGCGTCTTCGAGCGCTTCAACCGCGGCAGTCACGCGGGAGCCCCCGTGAAGGGCTCGGGCAACGACGGCGGGACGGGCCTCGGCCTGGCCATCGCGCGCTGGGCGGTCGATCTCCACGGAGGTCACATCGGAGTGGCCGAATCCCCTCGTGGCTGCCGGATCCAGGTCACTCTTCCGGGCCTGCCCGAGGCGTGAAGTTGACGTAGGGTTCGAGTGGAAGCGATTCGCGGGTGCCACTTCGGGGCACCCGGTGGGCGCCGCCGCGCGTAGACGTCGTACCCGACGTACCCGCGCGGCCATCTGGCGTTGCAGAACCTCGCTTGTTTCCCGCCATTTACAGCGCCGAAACCACGGATCCAGTGTGACTTACGCGACGGATGCCGGGCCCGGTCTGCACCTCACGGTCCGGGAGGCGTAGCCTTTATTTCCGCTGTCCATCACCTTGTGAAGCGGAAGAGGGCGGTTACCGCCGTGTCGTCACAGTCCCCCAGTAGCTCGAGCATCTCGACCGACCAAGACGGTCAGGGCAAGGACCCTGCTGCTGCCTTCGGTCCCAACGAGTGGCTCGTCGACGAGATCTACCAGCAGTACCTCCAGGACCCGAACTCGGTCGACCGAGCCTGGTGGGACTTCTTCGCCGACTACAAGCCAGGAACGGCAGCCTCTGCGGCCGCCGCCCCGGCGAAGCCGGCGGGTGACACGGCCGCGGGGGCCGCGTCCACCACTGCTCCCGCCCCTGCCGCGCCCGCCGCTCCGGCGAAGCCCGCGGCCCAGGCCGCCCCCGCCGCTCCCCAGGCGCAGGCACCGGCCGCTCCCGCGAAGCCCGCGGCCGCCGCTCCGGCGCCCGCCGCGAAGCCCGCCGCCGCCAAGCCCGCGGCCGCCAAGCCCGCCGCCAAGGCGGAGCCGGCGTCCCCTGCCGAGGGAGCCCCGGCCGGTCCCGAGTTCGTGACGCTGCGCGGCCCCGCCGCCGCGGTCGCGAAGAACATGAACGCCTCGATCGAGGTCCCGACGGCGACGTCGGTCCGCGCGGTCCCGGTGAAGCTGCTCTTCGACAACCGCATCGTCATCAACAACCACCTCAAGCGCGCCCGCGGCGGGAAGATCTCCTTCACGCACCTCATCGGGTACGCGATGGTGCAGGCCATCAAGGCCATGCCGTCGATGAACTACTCCTTCCAGGAGAAGGACGGCAAGCCCACCCTGGTCAAGCCGGAGCACATCAACTTCGGCCTCGCCATCGACCTGGTGAAGCCCAACGGCGACCGCCAGCTGGTCGTCGCGGGCATCAAGAAGGCCGAGACGCTGAACTTCTTCGAGTTCTGGCAGGCCTACGAGGACATCGTCCGGCGCGCCCGCGACGGCAAGCTCGGCATGGACGACTTCACCGGCGTCACGGTGTCGCTGACCAACCCCGGCGGCCTCGGCACCGTCCACTCGGTCCCCCGCCTGATGCCCGGACAGTCGGTCATCATGGGCGTCGGCTCGATGGACTACCCCGCGGAGTTCCAGGGCACCTCCCAGGACACCCTGAACAAGCTCGGCATCTCGAAGGTCATGACGCTCACGTCGACCTACGACCACCGGGTCATCCAGGGCGCCGCCTCCGGCGAGTTCCTGCGCATCGTCGCGAACCTCCTCCTCGGTGAGAACGAGTTCTACGACGAGATCTTCAAGGCGCTCCGGATCCCCTACGAGCCGGTCCGCTGGCTCAAGGACATCGACGCCTCGCACGACGACGACGTCACGAAGGCCGCCCGCGTCTTCGAGCTGATCCACTCCTACCGCGTCCGCGGCCACGTCATGGCCGACACGGACCCGCTGGAGTACAAGCAGCGCAAGCACCCCGACCTGGACATCACCGAGCACGGCCTCACCCTGTGGGACCTGGAGCGGGAGTTCGCGGTCGGCGGCTTCGCCGGCAAGTCGATGATGAAGCTGCGCGACGTCCTCGGCGTGCTGCGCGACTCGTACTGCCGCACCACCGGCGTCGAGTTCATGCACATCCAGGACCCGAAGCAGCGCAAGTGGCTGCAGGACCGCATCGAGCGGACCCACGCCACCAAGCCCGAGCGCGAGGAGCAGCTGCGCATCCTGCGCCGGCTGAACTCCGCGGAGGCCTTCGAGACCTTCCTGCAGACGAAGTACGTCGGCCAGAAGCGGTTCTCCCTGGAGGGCGGCGAGTCCGTCATCCCGCTGCTCGACGCCGTGCTCGACAGCGCCGCCGAGTCGCGCCTGGACGAGGTCGTCATCGGCATGGCCCACCGCGGCCGCCTGAACGTCCTCGCCAACATCGTCGGCAAGTCGTACGCCCAGATCTTCCGCGAGTTCGAGGGCAACATGGACCCCAAGTCCATGCACGGCTCCGGCGACGTGAAGTACCACCTGGGCGCCGAGGGCACCTTCACCGGTCTGGACGGCGAGCAGATCAAGGTGTCGCTGGCCGCCAACCCGTCCCACCTGGAGACGGTCGACCCGGTCATCGAGGGCATCGTCCGCGCCAAGCAGGACATCATCAACAAGGGCGGCACGGACTTCACGGTCCTGCCCGTCGCCCTGCACGGTGACGCGGCCTTCGCGGGCCAGGGTGTGGTCGCCGAGACGCTCAACATGTCGCAGCTGCGCGGCTACCGCACGGGCGGCACGGTCCACATCGTCATCAACAACCAGGTCGGCTTCACCGCCGCCCCGGAGTCGTCGCGCTCCTCCATGTACGCCACCGACGTGGCCCGCATGATCGAGGCGCCGATCTTCCACGTGAACGGCGACGACCCCGAGGCCGTCGTCCGCGTCGCCCGCCTCGCCTTCGAGTTCCGCCAGGCGTTCAACAAGGACGTGGTCATCGACCTCATCTGCTACCGCCGCCGCGGGCACAACGAGTCGGACAACCCGGCGTTCACGCAGCCGCTGATGTACGACCTGATCGACAAGAAGCGCTCGGTGCGCAAGCTCTACACCGAGTCCCTCATCGGTCGCGGCGACATCACCCTGGAAGAGGCCGAGCAGGCGCTCCAGGACTTCCAGGGCCAGCTGGAGAAGGTCTTCACCGAGGTCCGCGAGGCCGTCTCGCAGCCCGCGCAGGCCGACGTGCCCGCGCCGCAGGCCGAGTTCCCTGTGCACGTCGAGACCGCGATCTCCCAGGAGGTCGTCAAGCGGATCGCCGAGTCCCAGGTCAACATCCCCGACCGGGTCACCGTCCACCCGCGTCTGCTGCCGCAGCTGCAGCGCCGCGCGACGATGGTCGAAGAGGGCACGATCGACTGGGGCATGGGCGAGACCCTCGCCATCGGCTCGCTGCTCCTGGAAGGCACCCCGGTCCGTCTGTCGGGCCAGGACTCCCGCCGCGGCACGTTCGGCCAGCGCCACGCGGTCCTCATCGACCGCGCGACGGGCGAGGACTACACGCCGCTGATGTACCTCTCCGAGGACCAGGCGCGCTACAACGTCTACGACTCGCTGCTCTCCGAGTACGCGGTGATGGGCTTCGAGTACGGCTACTCGCTGGCCCGCCCGGAGTCGCTCGTCATGTGGGAAGCGCAGTTCGGTGACTTCGTCAACGGCGCGCAGACGGTGGTGGACGAGTACATCTCCGCCGCCGAGCAGAAGTGGAACCAGCACTCCGGTGTCACGCTGCTCCTGCCGCACGGCTACGAGGGCCAGGGTCCGGACCACTCGTCCGCCCGTATCGAGCGCTTCCTCCAGCTGTGCGCGCAGAACAACATGACGGTCGCGATGCCGACCCTTCCGTCGAACTACTTCCACCTCCTGCGGTGGCAGGTGCACAACCCGCACCACAAGCCGCTGGTGGTCTTCACCCCGAAGTCGATGCTGCGCCTCAAGGCGGCGGCCTCGAAGACGGAGGAGTTCACGACGGGCGGCTTCCGTCCGGTCATCGGCGACAGCCACGTCGACCCGTCGGCGGTCCGCAAGGTCGTCTTCTGCGCGGGCAAGCTGTACTACGATCTGGAGGCCGAGCGGCAGAAGCGCGGCGCCGACGACACGGCCCTCATCCGCATCGAGCGCCTGTACCCGCTGCCGGGTGCGGAGCTCCAGGCGGAGATCGCCAAGTACCCGAACGCCGAGAAATACCTGTGGGCGCAGGAGGAGCCGGCGAACCAGGGCGCGTGGCCCTTCATCGCCCTCAACCTCATCGACCACCTGGACCTGGCGGTCGGCGCGGACATCCCGCACGGCGAGCGCCTGCGCCGCATCTCGCGGCCGCACGGCTCGTCCCCGGCGGTCGGTTCGGCCAAGCGTCACCAGGCCGAGCAGGAGCAGCTGATCGGCGAGGTCTTCGAGGCGTAGTCCCCGACGGTCGTACGCAGGTGGGCCCGTCCCCCGAGTTCCATGACTCGGGGGACGGGCCCTCCGGCGTTCCGGGCCGCGACCGGCGCCTATCCTGAGGTGGAACGATCCGTCCGCATCAGGAGCTTGAGTTGTACTTCACCGACCGTGGCATCGAGGAGCTTGAGAAGCGGCGCGGCGAGGAGGAGGTCACCTTCGAGTGGCTCGCCGAGCAGCTCCGCACGTTCGTGGACCTGAACCCGGACTTCGAGGTCCCGGTCGAGCGCCTGGCGACGTGGCTCGCGCGGCTGGACGACGAGGACGAGGACGAGTAACCGTCACGTCGTCGTCGTGAGGGCGGGGCGCCGGGGCCTCAGGAGCTCCGTACGCGGTCGTACGCGAGTCCCGCCGCGCCCTGGGCCATCAGGAGCGCCGCCGCCGCGCCCCAGCCTCCGCTGCGGCGCCGTACGGCCCACACCGCCAGCGGGACGCCCGCGGCGAGCTGGGCGGCCGCCAGGGCCCTGGCGCGGGGGCCGCGCACCCAGGGGCCCAGAGGGCCCTTCTCGACCGCTCCGAACTCCGCTCTGACCGCGTCCCGCCATCCGGGCCACTCGACCTGGCGCACACCCTCCTGGACGCGGGCCACCGCGCGCAGGCGGTCCGCCGGTTCGCCGGGGCCGAGGCCCGGCGGGAGGGTGAGGCCCGCGCGGGTGAGGACGGCGAGGAGGCCGAGCATCCTGGCCCGCGCGTCCGCCTCCGTGTCGGGGCGGGTCAGCGCCTCCAGGGACTGCATGTCCAGGACGGGGTCGAGGCCGAGCCGCGCCGCGAACGTGCGCATCGCCTCGTCCTCCCCGACGGGCGTCCCGTTGGCCAGCCATTCGTACCCGACCGTCCGCCGGAACCCCGAGGCGAGGGTGTAGCCGGAGCGGTCGCCGTCCCACCACAGGGCGAGCACGGGCCACGCCGAGCCGACGGCGAGCGCGGTGGCCCATCCCGTCAGGACACGGTCGACGGGCTCTTCGCCGTGCAGCCACGGCTTGCCCTCGGGCACGAGCACGCTCCAGTCGCGGCCGGCCTCCGCGAGCAGCATCCGCTCACGGAGCAGCTGGGCCGCGATCTCCACGACGTCGGGCTCGGCCCGGCAGAGCAGCAGCGCACCTGGGGAGGAAACATCGGACGACATGGCCCCACGCTAGGACAGATCGCTGCAATCAGCGCAATCAGCGCACCATCGGTCCAGTCGGCTCAAAGAGCTCTGCATGCGCTCACCCGTACGAGTTCTTGACTTCCCCGTCCCGCGATATATCGTGAATAGCAGAAGACGCGATATGGCGCGTCGTATCCGGCCCGCCGCCCAGGAGGTCAGCTCATGTCGGAGTGGTCCGTCGCCGAGCCCGTGAAGCTCACGTTCGACGCCCCCGTGACCGCACTCCACGTCCGTGTCGTCAACGGGACGGTGAACGTGGTGGGCACGGACGAGGCCTCCGCCCGCCTGGAGGTCAGCGAGATAGAGGGGCCACCGCTCCGGGTGACCCACGAGGACGGCACGCTGACGGTGGCGTACGAAGACCTGCCCTGGAAGGGCTTCCTCAAGTGGCTCGACCGCAAGGGCTGGCGCCGCAGCGCGGTCGTCTCCCTGGCCGTGCCCGCGGCCACGCGCGTCGAGGTGGGCGTGGTCGGCGCGGGCGCCGTGGTCTCCGGCATCGAGGGCCGCGCCGAGGTGAAGGGGGTCACCGGCGACACGACCCTGCTCGGCCTCGCGGGCGCGGTCCGCGCGGACACCGTCTCCGGCGACGTGGAGGCGCAGGGCGTCACCGGCGACCTCCGCTTCAACTCCGTGTCCGGCGGCCTCACGGTCGTCGAGGCGGCGGGCCCCTCCGTCCGGGCCGACTCCGTGAGCGGCTCGATGATCGTGGACCTCGACCCGGCGGGCACCCCGACCGACGTCGCCCTGACGAGCGTCTCCGGCGAGATCGCGATCCGGCTCCCCCACCCCGCGGACGCGGAGGTCGAGGTGGACACGGCGAGCGGATCCGTGTCGAACGCCTTCGAGGACCTGCGGGTCGGGGGCCAGTGGGGCGCCAAGCGGATCACGGGGCGCCTCGGCGCGGGACGCGGGCGGCTCAGGGCGACGACGGTCTCCGGATCCATCGCGCTCCTGCGCAGGCCCCAGATGGAGGAAGATCCGTACGACGACGAGAACGACGGCCCGACCCACGGCCCGACCCACGGCCCGACCGACGGCCCGACCGATGGCCCGACCGATGGCCCGACCGATGGCCCGACCGATGGCCCGATCCACAAGAAGGTGCTCTGAAATGCCCCCCGTGTTCGCCCACGGCCGCCTGCGCCTGTACCTGCTCAAGCTGCTCGACGAGGCCCCCCGCCACGGCTACGAGGTGATCAGGCTCCTGGAGGAGCGCTTCCACGGGCTGTACGCACCCTCCGCGGGCACCGTGTACCCCCGCCTCGCGAAGCTGGAGGCCGAGGGTCTCGTCACGCACACCACCGAGGGCGGCCGGAAGGTCTACGCCATCACGGACGCGGGCCGCGCCGAGCTGGCCGGCCGCAGCGGTGAGCTGGCCGACCTGGAGCTGGAGATCCGCGAATCGGTCGCCGAACTCGCCGCCGAGATCCGCGACGGGGTGCAGGGCGCCGCGGGCGACCTGCGCCGTGAGATGCGGGCCGCTGCCAAGGAGGCGCTCGGCCCGGACGGTTCGGAGAGCTGGCACCAGACCAAGGAGGAGTTCAAGCGCGCCAAGCAGGGGTGGAAGGAACAGGCCCGGCGCGCGAAGGACGAGAGCCGCCGCGCCCGCGAGGAGGCGCAGCGCGCCCGCCGTCAGGCGAAGGACGCCCAGGACCAGGCCCACGCCCAGGCGCGGCAGGCCCAGGCGGAGGCACAGCGCATCGTCCGGCACGTACAGGAGCAGGTGCAGGACCACTTCACGCGCGGCGACTGGCCGACGGGCGTACGGGAGGGGCTGACCGAACTGGCCAAGGAGTTCGGCGACTTCGGGACGCGGCTCGGCAAGGACTTCGGCAAGGGCTTCGGCACCCGCACCGACCCAGGTACCGCCACCGCGGGCAACGAGCCCACGTTCAGCGTCGCCCGCGAGGACCTCCCCGTGGAGTACGCGCCCGACTGGGCCCGCGAGGACACCACCGGCGACCCCGGCCGTGACCTCGACCGTCTCCTCGACCGCTTCCGCGACGACATCCGCGACGCGGCCCGCGACCACGGCGTGACGGAGTCCCAGCTCAGGGAGGCGCGCCGCCACCTGTCGCAGGCGGCGGCACACATCGGCGCGGCACTCCGGGCCCCGGCCACGGAGAGCTGAGGCAGCGGGGAGCCGAGGGAGCCCCGCGAAGGTCAGACCTCCAGCACGATCTTCCCGAACTGCTCGCCCGACTCCAGGCGCTGGAAGCCCTCCCTGGCCCGGTCCAGGGGCAGGATCTCGTCGACCACGGGCCGCACGCCCGTGGTCGCGCAGAAGGACAGCAGGTCCTCCAGCTCGTCCTTGGTGCCCATGGTCGAGCCGACGACCTTGAGTTCGAGGAAGAAGATGCGGGTGAGCTCGGCGTGCGAGGGGCGGTCGCCGCTGGTTGCTCCGGAGATGACCAGCGAGCCGCCCGGCTTCAGCGACTTGACCGAGTGGGACCAGGTCGCCGCGCCCACGGTCTCGATGACCGCGTCCACCCGCTGCGGAAGGCGCGCACCCGCCTCGACCGCCTCCACCGCGCCCAGCTCGAGGGCCCGCTTCCGCTTGGCCTCGTCGCGGCTGGTCGCGAAGACCCGCAGGCCCGCCGCCTTGCCGAGCACGATCGCCGCCGTGGCGACACCGCCGCCCGCGCCCTGCACGAGGACCGAGTCGCCGGGCCGTACACCGGCGTTGGTGAAGAGCATGCGGTAGGCGGTCAGCCAGGCGGTGGGCAGGCAGGCCGCCTCGGCGAAGGAGAGTTCCTTCGGCTTGGGCAGCACGTTCCAGGTGGGGACGGCCACGCGCTCGGCGAAGGTGCCCTGGTACTTCTCGGTGAGGATGGAGCGGCCCTCGTGCGGCCCGACGCCGTGCCCCGACTGCCCGATGACGGAGTGGAGCACCACCTCGTTCCCGTCCTCGTCGATCCCCGCGGCGTCGCAGCCGAGGATCATGGGCAGCTTGTCCTCGCCCAGGCCGACGCCGCGCAGCGACCACAGGTCGTGGTGGTTGAGGGAGGCGGCCTTGACGTTCACGGTCGACCAGCCGGGGCGCGCCTCGGGGGCGGGCCGCTCCCCCAACTCGAGGCCGTCGAGCGGCTGGTCACGGTCGATACGGGCAGCGTAGGCAGCGAACATGAGGAGACCCTAGGCGTGCGGGACGCTCCGGCGGAACCACGTACGGCTGTGACACGCACCGCGCCCCCTGCCGCACTGAGTGGCACGGCAGGGGGCGCGTCCGTTCGCGTGGGCCCGGGTCAGGCGCGGGCGACACCCTCGGCGCGGGCCGCGGCGGCGACCGCCGCGGTCACGGCCGGAGCGACGCGCTCGTCGAACGGCGACGGAATCACGTAGTCCGCGGAGAGCTCGTCGCCGACGACGTCGGCGAGGGCGTCGGCCGCGGCGATCTTCATGCCCTCGGTGATGCGGGAGGCCCGCACCTGGAGCGCGCCCGCGAAGATGCCGGGGAAGGCCAGCACGTTGTTGATCTGGTTCGGGTAGTCCGAGCGGCCGGTCGCCACCACAGCCGCGTACTTGTGCGCGACGTCCGGGTGGACCTCGGGGTTCGGGTTGGCCATGGCGAACACGAACGCGTTCGGCGCCATCGACGCGACGGCCGGTTCCGGGACGGTGCCGCCGGAGACGCCGATGAACACGTCGGCGCCCTTCAGGGCCGCCTCGAGCGAGCCGCTGATCCCGGCCTTGTTCGTCAGCTCGGCGAGCTCGCGCTTGACCGGGGTGAGGTCGTCCCGGCCGCGGCTCACGATGCCCTTGCGGTCCGCGACCGCCACGTCGCCGAGCCCCGCCTCCAGGAGGAACTTGGCGATGGCGACACCGGCCGCGCCGGCGCCGGAGATGACGGCCCGCAGGTCACCGAGGGTGCGCCCGGTCAGCTTCGCCGCGTTCCGCAGCGCCGCCAGCGTCACGACGGCCGTGCCGTGCTGGTCGTCGTGGAAGACGGGAATGTCGAGCCGCTCCTGGAGCTTGCGCTCGATCTCGAAGCACCGCGGCGCCGAGATGTCCTCCAGGTTGACGCCGCCGAAGGACGGGGCGAGGCGCACCACCGTCTCGACGATCTCGTCGGCGTCCGTCGTCGCGAGCGCGATCGGCACCGCGTCCACGCCGCCGAACTGCTTGAACAGGATGGCCTTGCCCTCCATCACGGGGAGGGAGGCCTCGGCGCCGATGTCGCCGAGACCGAGCACGGCGGTCCCGTCGGTCACCACGGCGACGACATTGGATTTCCACGTGTAGTCGTGGACGAGTTCCGGACGCTCGGCGATCGCGCTGCACACTTTCGCGACGCCGGGCGTGTACGCCAGGGACAGGTCGTCCTTGTCGCGGACCGGCACGGTGGCCTGCACGGCCATCTTGCCGCCGCGGTGCAGCGCAAACGCCGGATCGAAGGGCTCGTCTGCGCCCTCGTGACCCGTACTGCTGTCGCTGCGAGGATTGACGATCTCCGCTGCCACTTGTCTGACCCCTTAAGTCTTATTCATCAGTTGAGGGTGTCCACTCCCGGTTGGGAAGTGGGCGGGCACCGCGTCCGTTCCCCGCCTGTCGGCGGAGGGAGGTACGGACACGCGAGCGCGCCGCACACGCGCCCTGGGCCCCGGATGAGGGGTGTAGCCAACCTTTGTACCTGAAGGCGGTGGGCACGGGCGAGTGACATTGGTTGCAGCATGCTCAGCAGAAGTCCCTGGAGGCCGGGACGAGGGGCACTGGGGAATGCCCGATTCCTCCAGATTCTCCGAATAGGGCATTTCGTGGCCCACTCAAGCGCCAATGGTCCACATCGCGAGATACGCCGGATACCGATTGGTTAACGACGATTCGCTCCGACCCCGTTACGCCCCTGCCATACCGGGATGTTGTGTTTCGAGGCCCGCCCGTTATCCGATTTTGATATCTCCGGCACCCAGAATCGGACGGTCCGAATGGCAAGATGCGGTCATCACACGAGGTCGCGACACCCGAAGGTGTGTGCCCGACCGCTCGGCAACTCCCTCATCCGCCGGAGGACCCTCATGACCGCACGCTCCATCTGTCGTACCACCGCCGGTAAGTCCGCGAAGTCCCGGATGGCCACGGTCGGCGCGATCGCGGTCGCCGGTGCGCTGCTGCTGACCGGCTGCGGTGACCAGACCGACTCCGCGAAGGAGGGCGGCGGCAAGGAGAACAGCGCCCCGCTCTTCGACAAGCTGCCGAAGAACATCCAGGACAAGGGCGTCATCAACGTCGGCACGGACGCCCAGTACGCGCCCATGGAGTTCGAGGAGGGCGGCAAGATCGTCGGTATCGACCCCGATCTCGCCACCGCTCTCGGCAAGCAGCTCGGCGTCGAGTTCAAGTTCACCTCCGGCACCTTCGACGGACTGATCACCTCGCTGAACTCGGGCCGCCAGGACGTCGTCATGTCCGCCATGTCGGACACCAAGAAGCGTCAGCAGGGCCTGGACGACAAGGGCAAGAAGGTCGGCACGGGCGTCGACTTCGTCGACTACTTCATGTCGGGCGTCTCGCTCCTCGTGAAGAAGGGCAACCCCGAGAAGATCGAGTCCATGGACGACCTGTGCGGCGAGAAGGTCGCCGTGCAGCGGGGCACGATCTACGAGGACACCTTCAAGGCGCAGTCCGCGAAGTGCAAGAAGGACGGCAAGAAGGCCATCGACATCGGCGCGTTCGAGAACGACGCCGAGGCCCAGACGCGCGTCAAGTCCGGCGGCGCGGTCGCCGACCTGAACGACTCCCCGGTCTCCCAGCACATCGCCAAGACGGCAGGCGGCGGCAAGGAGTTCGAGGTCACGGGCGGCATCACCGACGCGGGCCCGTTCGGCATCGCCGTCAGCAAGAAGAACCCGGAGCTGCGTGACGCCCTCAAGGCGGCCCTCGACGCGATCCTCAAGAACGGCGAGTACGAGAAGGTCCTGGCCAAGTGGCAGGTCAAGGACAGTGCCGTCAAGAAGGCCACCATCAATGCCGGCAAGTGAGCGTCGAGCACCGTTGAAGGGCAGTCACCGTGACTGACAAGTTCGACAAGGCGGCCGACGACACCGTCGGCAAGACGGCCGACGACAAGACGGTGGAAGACACTCCGCCGAAGGCGGCACCGGCCACCACGGTCGTCGACAAAGCACCCCGGCCCGAGGCCATTCGCGCCATCCCCGTCCGCCACTACGGCCGCTGGGTCAGCGGCGTCATCGTGGTCGCTCTCCTCGCCCTGCTGATCTACGCGTTCTCGCAGGGCGACGTGAAGTGGGACACCGTCGGAAGCATGATCTTCGACGACCGCATCGTGAAGGGCGCGGGCCGCACGCTGCTGATCAGCGTCCTTTCGATGATCATCGGTCTGGTTCTCGGCCTCGTCTTCGCCGTCATGCGGATGTCGAAGAACCCGGTGACGAGCGGCGTCGCCTGGCTCTACATCTGGTTCTTCCGCGGCACGCCGGTCTACGTGCAGCTGCTGCTGTGGTTCAACCTGGCGCTGATCTTCCCCGTCTTCAACATCCCGTTCATCTACAAGGACGAGATGACGGACGTCATGACGCCGTTCATGGTCGCCCTGCTGGGACTCGGCCTCAACGAGGGCGCGTACATGGCGGAGATCGTCCGGGCCGGCATCCAGTCGGTCGACCACGGGCAGACCGAGGCGGCCCACGCGCTGGGCATGACCAGCACGAAGACCACCCGCAGGATCGTGCTGCCGCAGGCCATGCGCGTGATCATCCCGCCGACCGGCAACGAGTTCATCAACCTGCTGAAGACGTCCTCGCTGGTCACGGTGGTCACCTACGTGGATCTGCTGCGGTCGGCGACGGTGATCGGCTCCACGTCGTTCGCGGTCATGGAGATGCTCTTCGTAGCATCAGTCTGGTACCTCGCGCTGACGAGCGTGTTCAGCGTCGGCCAGTTCTACCTCGAACGTCGTTACGCGAAGGGGTCGTTGCGTCAGCTCCCTGACACTCCCTGGCAGAAGGTGAAGGCGAACATGCTGTCTCTCGGCCGCCCGAAGGGAGGCGCGGCATGAACGCCATGGTGAAGGCCGAGGCCGTCCACAAGTCGTTCGGTCACGTCGACGTCCTCAAGGGCATCGACCTGGAGGTCGCCCCCCGTGAGGTGTTCTGCCTCATCGGACCCTCCGGCTCCGGGAAGTCGACCTTCCTGCGCTGCATCAACCACCTGGAGCAGATCAACGCCGGGCGGCTCTACGTCGACGGCCGGCTGGTCGGCTACCGGCAGAAGGGCGACAAGCTCTACGAGCTGAAGGACAGCGAGGTCGCGCTGCAGCGCCGGGACATCGGCATGGTTTTCCAGCGCTTCAACCTGTTCCCGCACATG
Organism: Streptomyces sp. NPDC045678; assembly: GCF_056432085.1. NCBI lineage: Bacteria > Bacillati > Actinomycetota > Actinomycetes > Kitasatosporales > Streptomycetaceae > Streptomyces > Streptomyces sp. NPDC045678. The sequence continues at coordinate 488,987 of NZ_JBWKJS010000006.1, read as the reverse complement.
ACGGCCCTGGAGAACGTCATGGAGGCGCCGATCCAGGTGAAGAAGGAGGCCAAGGCGACCGCGCGAGCCCGCGCCGAGCGGCTCCTCGACCGGGTCGGCCTCAGCGACAAGGCGGGCAACTACCCGTCCCAGCTCTCCGGCGGCCAGCAGCAGCGGGTGGCGATCGCCCGCGCCCTGGCCATGGAGCCGAAGCTGATGCTCTTCGACGAGCCGACGTCGGCGCTCGACCCGGAGCTGGTCGGTGAGGTCCTCGAGGTGATGGGCGACCTGGCGGAGTCCGGCATGACGATGATCGTCGTCACGCACGAGATGGGCTTCGCCCGGGAGGTGGGCGACAACCTCGTCTTCATGGACGACGGTGTGGTCGTCGAGTCCGGTCACCCCAGGGACGTACTCACGAACCCCCAGCACGAGCGCACCAAGGGATTCCTGTCCAAGGTTCTCTGACATCCGGCCGTGTATGGCGCCGTGTATGCAGGGCGGCCCGATCATCGTTGCGGCGGTGATCGGGCCGCCCTGTTGTTTCCCCCCCACCCCCACTCCCCCCACGGAGGTCCACGTATGAAAGCCGTGCGGAAGGCGCTGGTCGTCCTGCCCCTCGCGCTGGCGCTCCAGTTCGCTTCGACCGTCGATGCCGGCGCGGTCACCAGGCACTGGACGAGCAAGAACTACTACTCGACCACCTCGCACTACTCGCAGGCCCTGAAGCGGTGCATCACCGTCCACCTCACCGGCAAGATGGAGTACCGCTGGTGGCGGAAGGTGCCCCACTCCGACCGCAAGGACATCTGGATCGACCGGGTGCGCCTGTCAAAGCCGCGCATGGGCATCATCGCCCGCACCAACTGTCACCGTGACGGCCGTCCGGCGAAGCTGACCAAGGCGACGCTGTCGCAGCGGTTCTACGACTCCAAGTGCGAGCGGAGCACCGCCGTCGCGGTCAGTGCCCCCTTCGCCGTGGGCATCTCGTCCACGAAGAAGTGCGGCAGGTTCCGGGTCGCGAAGCGCTCGTCGACGTACGGCGCCAACAGCAGCGACTACTGGCAGAACAACAGCGGCCGGCCGGTCACCTTCAAGCCGGACGGGCTGAGCGCCAAGCCGTACGCCGGGCACAAGAACGTCTGCGTGCGGGCCGACGCGCTCGTCGTCGCCTACCGGAGCAACGAGTCGGACTCGTTCACCCGGCACGACAATCTCTGCGTCGCGGCGTTCCGTTAGCCCCTTTCGTCCAGCAAACGGCTGCCGGGGCGGTCACCGACGCGTAAAGCCGTCCGTGAAAAGGCAACCGTTCACCGGCCTCCCCCCTCTTCAGTGGGAACTGGACACTGATCATGGGGGACGCCATATGAGGTTCTTGTACCTGGGGCCTGCTCGCGTGGAGGTCGAGGCGGGCAGGCCCGCGGCATTCCGGCGCCGAAAGCCTCAACTGCTGCTGGCGGTCCTGTTGATGCGCCGCGAGCGTGCCGTCTCCGCCCACGAACTCGTCCGGGAGCTCTGGGGGGACGCCCCGCCGCGGTCGGCGCGCGCCAATCTGCACTCGTACCTGTCCGGTCTGCGCACCCTCCTCGCGGACCCCGGTGCCGCCCGCCTCCGTTCGGGCCCCGACGGCTACCGCATCGAACTGTGCGGCAGCGAACTCGACGTGGCGGATTTTGAACAGCTCACCGCACGGGCCAGGGAGGCCGCGTGCCAGGGCCGTCCCGGGCAGGCCGCGGAGCTGTACACGGAGGCGCTCGGTCTGTGGCGCGGCGACGCGTTCGCCGGCATGGCGCCCTCCCGACTGCTGCGGGCCGAGACGGACCGGCTGGAGGAGCTGCGGCTCACGGCGCAGGACGAGGCCATGGACGTCCATCTCGCCGCAGGGACCCACGCCCGGGTCGTCGGCGAGTTCCGGGAGCGGGTGAAGGAGCAGCCCTTCCGCGAACACCGCTGGGGCAGCCTGATGCTGGCCCTGTACCGGTCGGGCCGGACCAAGGAAGCCCTGGACGTCTACCGCGCGCTGCACGCGCTGCTCGACGCCGAACTCGGGGTGGCGCCCACGGGCGAGCTGCGGCAGCTGCACCAGGCCGTGCTGTCCCGCGATCCCGCGATCGCGGCGGCACACCGTCAGCGCCGCGGCCCCGCACCCGTGCCCGTGTGACCCTCCCCCGTACGACGTACGACGTACGACGCGGGGGCGCCCCAGCGGGGCCTCGCGGCTACTTCAGACCGAGCACCACCGCGTCCGACGGCGAGGCCCACACCGGGCGGGCCTCCGCGAAGCCCGCCTCGCGCAGCGTCCGCGCGTGCCACTCCGCGGAGGGCATGTCCCCGTCCGCGTGCTCGCCGTAGATCTCGAACCGCTTGGCGGTGGGCCCGGCGAGGACCGGGTCCTGGGCGGCGAGCTGCCACCACTCCTTCCAGTCAAGGACGCCCTCCGCCTTGGCGCGGTCCATCTGCCGGTGCCGGTGGGCGCTCTCCGCGGCGTTGATGCGGGGCGTCGCGGGGTCGGGCATGTGGTCGGCGTTCATGAAGACGCCGCCGTCCCGGACGAGCCCGGCGACCTGGCCGTAGAGCGCGGCCAGGGGCTCGCTGAAGAGCCAGTGCAGGGCGGTGGCGGTCAGCACGGCGTCGTACGAGTCGTGCGGCAGCGCCGCGGTCCAGTCCGGGTCCTTCAGGTCGGCGGTGACGAAGGTGACCCGGTCGTCCCCGGCGAAGGTGCCCTCGGCGATGGTGAGCAGCGCGGGGTCGAGGTCGACGCCGACGCTCGTCGCGTCCGGGAACCTCTTGAGCAGCCGGTCCGTAATACTTCCCGTACCGCACGCCAGATCGAGGATGCGCGGCGCGGTCCCGACCACGGCCTCGACCATGTCGAGCATGATGCGGAACCGCTCCTCGCGGTCGGGCAGGTACCACTGCTGCTGCCGGTCCCAGCTGTCCTGCCAGGCGCGCCAGTCGGTGCCGAGCGCGGCGCCGGCCTCGGTCCCGGTCCCCGTTTCCGTCATCAGAACCCCTCCACTCCGTAATACCCTGGTACCGCAATCGGCCATTACCGGCCGACGAGATGACCCTAGCCCGCCCTCGTAAGGACTACAAGTGGAACTGGCCTATTACTCGGACTACGCCGTACGCCTGGTCAACAGCGAGGAGCCGGGCCGCAACAAGGACACGCTGACGTCCGTCGAGGCGATCAGGGAGCTCTTCGGGCCGAGCACGCAGATGGCCCGCCGCGCCACGGACTCCGACGTGACGCGTTTCCGGTCCGTGCGGGCCAGGCTCCGGGCCGTCTTCGAGGCGGCCGACGGCGGTGACGAGACCCTCGCGGTCGACCTGCTGAACTCACTGCTCCTGGAGTTCCCCGTCAGCCCGCAGATCTCGGGCCACGACCACCGCGACGACGACGGCCGTCCGCTGTGGCACCTGCACCTGGCGGACCACCCCTCCAACGCCACGGCCGGGTACGCCGCGATCGCCGCGATGGGCCTCGGCTTCCACCTCACCGAGCACGGCGTGGACCGCCTCGGCCTGTGCGAGGCGGCGCCGTGCCGCAACGCCTACCTCGACACGTCGACGAACCGCTCCCGGCGGTACTGCTCGGACCGGTGCGCGACCCGCGCCAACGTCGCCGCCTACCGCGCCCGCAAGCGCCTGGAGACGGAACGTTCCGCGAGCACCGGCCGCACCGCGCCCAGCGCCCAGCGCGCCAGCGCGAACGGCGAACGGCGGCCCGGCGCCGGCGGACGGTAGCGGAACCGGACCTTCCCGAGGACGAGTTCCTCGGGAACGACTCCGTAGTCCGTGCTGTCCCCGCCCGCGAACGGATTGTCGCCGAGCACCCACCAGCCGCCCGCGCGCCGCTCCTTGGCCCGCTTGACCACCAGGAGGTCCTGCTGGAAGGGGTGGCACAGGACCACCACGTCACCCGGACGCACCCGCGCCCCCCACTGCACGAGCAGCCGGTCCCCGTGGTGCAGCGTCGGCACCATCGAAGGGCCCGTCACCTCCGCGGCCCCCCACGGCACGAGGGCCCTCCCGCGCTCGCTCTCCTGCGACAGCTCCGGCATCACCGGCACCTCCCCGGTCCTATCCTCCACCAGTCCCAGTCTGACCCTGGACTTTTGTCCTAAGCCCATGGGGGCACTCGCGAAAACCCGTCTCTCACGGAGTAATGTCCCACCTGAGAAGACGATCACGAGGAGGACAGCAACATGCTCACCCGCCTGTTTGCCCCCAAGGTGAAGGTCAGCGCGCACTGCGACCTGCCCTGCGGCGTGTACGACCCGGCCCAGGCCCGCATCGAGGCGGAGTCGGTCAAGGCCGTGCAGGAGAAGATGGCCGCCAACGACGACGCGCACTTCCAGGCGCGCGCCGTGGTCATCAAGGAGCAGCGTGCCGAGCTCGCCAAGCACCACGTCTCGGTGCTGTGGAGCGACTACTTCAAGCCCCCGCACTTCGAGAAGTACCCGGAGCTGCACCAGCTGGTCAACGACACCCTGAAGGCCCTCTCGGCCGCCAAGGGTTCGACCGACCCGGCCACGGGCCAGAAGGCGCTCGACTACATCGCCCAGATCGACAAGATCTTCTGGGAGACGAAGAAGGCCTGACGCACCGCGTCGGTTCTTTTCGCGTTCACCGACAGCACCCGGCATCCGCGCGGAGCCGGGTGCTGTCGGCGTTCAGCGCCGCGGTGCGCTCCTGGGTCTGGCCAGGCCCAGGTCGTACGCGAGGATCGTGGCCTGCACGCGGTCACGCAGGCCCAGTTTGCCCAGCACCGCGTTGACGTGGGACTTCACCGTGCCGGTCGTGACGCCCAGCGCGTCGGCGATCTCCGCGTTCGTGTGGCCCCCGGCCACCAGGGTCAGGACCTCGCGCTCGCGGGGCGTGAGGGACTCCAGGAGTTCGGGGTCCGGGGCGGGGACCCGGTCCGGGGCCGTGCCGGCGAAGGCGTCGATGAGGCGGCGCGTGACGGTGGGGGCGAGCATCGCCTCGCCGGACGCCACGATGCGGATGCCCGCGAGGAGTTCGTCGGGCAGTGCGTCCTTCAGGAGGAACCCGGAGGCCCCGGCGCGCAGCGCGTCGTGGACGTAGGCGTCCTGGTCGAAGGTGGTCAGGACGAGCACGCGCGGGCTTCCCGTCCCGGAGGCCGCCGTGAGCAGCCGGGTCGCCGTCAGGCCGTCCATGCCGGGCATGCGGATGTCCATGAGGACGACGTCCGGGGCGAGCTCGGACGCGAGCTGCACGGCACGGGCGCCGTCGGCCGCCTCGGCCACCACCTCGAGGTCCGGTTCCGCGTCGACGATCGCGGCGAATCCGGCACGGACGACAGCCTGGTCGTCGACGACCATCACCCGGATGGAGGTGCCGGCCGTCGGGTACTCGGTGGCGATGGGTGCCTCCTCGGGCAGCGGGTGGTCGGGGCGGGTCACGACGACACCTGCACCGGCTGTGGGCCCGGCCGCCGCTCGGGTACGTCGCCGGGGGCCGTCACCTCTCGCAGCGCGGCCAGCAGCTCACGCATCGCGGACAGGCCCGCCCGCGCCTCCGCGGCGACGCCGCTCAGGTCGCCCGCCTCGGCCCTCGCGACCACCGCGTCGGCGTGCCGCAGGACTCGGCCGCGCAGTTCCACGGCGATGCGGCGCCGTTCCTCGTGCGCCTCGGCGACCGCCGACCACACCGTTGCCGTGAGCGCGTGGTCCTCCCAGGCCCTGACGCGTTCGCGCCGGGACCGTACGGCGGCGCCGAGGCCCCAGAACGCCGCCATCGGCGGCAGGAACGCCGCGCCGAGGATGGCGCCCAGGAACAGCAGGAGCCCTGGGTCGCCGTCCTTCTGGAGCTCCGTCATGCCGTGGGCGGAGGCGAGGGCGAGGCAGGCCAGGCACAGCCCCGCGGCCGCCGCGACCATGACGGGCCAGGTGACCCGTGCCGGGCCCGCGAACGCCCCCACGGCGTACACGGCGACGCACTCCGCGACGGCGCCCGCCATCACCAGGCAGAGCGCCACGTCCGACGAGAGCAGCCCGAACGCGAGGCCGACCGGCGCGAGCCAGGCCGTGGCGAGGACGGCGCAGAGCACCGCCCAGGGTGCGCGGCGCCGCCACAGCAGCGGGAGCGCGTGCGCGACGGCGGGAACGCAGGCCTTGGCGACGGCGATGGGGTCCTCGACGACGACCAGGAAGACGGGGAGCGTGGCGACGGCGAGCGCGACGGCCCCGTCGGACAGGTCGAGGCCGCGCAGGGCGCGGTGGCCCGCGGCCCGTTGGTGCGGGGCGCTCGGCGCGCCCGGCAGGTGGGCGCGGACCGCCCACCCCGCACCGTCCGGACGCGGTCCGGCCGCGAGCGTGCCACCGAGCGCGGTGGCCCGCTCCCGCATCCCGACGGTCCCCCGTCCGCCCCCGAGCCGCTGCCGCGCGGCGGGAACGCCCGGCGCCCCACCCGCCGCCCCGTCGTCCTCCACGGTGACGTCCACGGTGCCGTCGGCGGTCTTGGACAGGACGTCGATGCGTACCGTCGAGCCCGGGGCGTAGCGCAGGGCGTTCGTGAGGGCCTCGCGGACGATGGCGAAGGCCGCCTCCACCGTCGGGCCGGTCAGGGGAGCCGCCTCCGGCGCGACGTGCACGGCGGAGCGCAGGCCCAGCCGGGCGAAGCCCGCGGAGAGTTCGGTGACGCGTTCGCCGAGGGGGCTCTCCTCGTCCGCCGCCGACGTCCGCATCAGCGCCACCAGGCGGTGCAGCGCCGCCGCCGTCTCGCGACCGGTGTCCGCCGCGAACTCCAGCGCCTGGGCCGTCAGTTCGGGCTTGCGGTCGCCGAGTCGCAGCGCGGCGTCCGCGGTGACGACCACTGACGTGAGGTGGTGGGCGCTCACGTCGTGCAGTTCGCGGGCGAGACGCTCCCGTTCGGTGAGCGCGGCACGGGCCCGTTCGGACTCGGCCCGCGCGAGGTCCCGCGCCGCGGTGCGCCGGCCGGCGAGCCAGCGGCGGCGGCTGCGGCCGAGGCCCGCGACGATCAGGAAGAGCACGCAGTTGGCCGCGGCCTCTCCGGCCGCCTCGCCCGCCGAGTCGAACACCACCACCGAGCGGGCCGCTTCGCAGAGCGCGAGGACGGGACCGACGACGGCCGCCGTCCGCCCGGAGCACCGCACGACGACCGAGTACAGGGCGATCGGCACACCCAGCGCGTGCACGAGCGTCGCGTCCTCGGGGAGCGGCAGGCAGGCGATCAGGGCGGCTTCGACGGTGAGCGCCGCGGCGACGGGACGCCGGCGACGGGCGGCGAGCGCCGCGGTGAGCACGGCCGCGGCGGCGAACGCGCCCACCAACTGGACCGCACCCACCGCCGGATCGTCCTCGCGCAGGGCGCGGCCCGGCCAGTCGGCAAGCTGCAGGGCCGTCAGCAGGACGGGCAGCAGCCAATTACGTATTCGCTCCATATCGGACTCGATGATACGGAGGCCGCACCTCTCTATCTCTGGTTGGAGAGCGTGATCGTGCGGGCGGCGGACGCGTCGGCCCGGCGCCACCGGAATGCTGGTGTCCATGACCGCGACGCCACTCCCCGATGCTCCGCTCCCCCCGCCGCTTCCCTACCACCGCCTCGCCCACGCCACCGGTCGGCACCGCTGGTGGCGCCCCCTGGCGGGGACCGCCCTGGTGCTCGGCGGTGGGCTCGTCGCGGCGATCGCGGTGCTGCTGGCCTGCGAGATCGCGGGAGCGGTCCTGAACCGGCCCGTCGACAAGGACGGCTTCCACGTCTGGGGCGGCATCGGCGAGACGGGCAGCGCGCTGCTCTCGCTCGCCCTGCTCACGCCGGTGGTGTTCCTCGCCGCGCGCTGGGCGCAGCGACGTCCTGCGGGCACGCTGTCGTCGGTGACGGGCAGGCTCCGGTGGCACTGGCTGGGGCGGTGTCTCGCGGTCGCGGTGCCGCTGATCGTCGCGTCGTCGGGGGTCATGCTGCTGCTGCCGGATTCGGCGGGCGGCGGCGTGGACGGTGCCGGTGGCGGCACGGAGTGGGCGGGGTGGCCGGACTTCCTGCTGGGTCTCGCGATGGTGTGCGTGCTGGTGCCGTTCCAGGCGTCGGCGGAGGAGTACGTGTTCCGGGGCTGGCTCGTCCAGGCGGTCGGGGCGTGGTGCCGTACGCCGTGGGTGGCGCTCGTGCCGCAGGCGCTGCTGTTCGCGGCGGCGCACGGCTGGGGCACGCCGTGGGGCTTCGCGGACCTCGTGGTGTTCGGCCTTGTGGCGGGGGTGCTGACGGTCCGTACGGGTGGCCTGGAGGCGGCGATCGGCCTGCACGTGGTCAACAACCTGCTGGCGATGGGTGTCTCGGCGGCGATCGCCGGTGCGCTGGCCTCCGACGAGACGGCGGCGGACATGGACCGGATGGCGGTGGGCGTCGACGTGGTGATGCTCTGCGTGTACGCGGCCCTCGTACTGCGCCTGGCGAACCGCCGCGGGGTTAATCGGTTGCCGGAGGGGACGGGAGTTGCTGGACTGGGGCTCGTCGGCGGAAGTCCGGCGGTGTCTGCGGAGGAGAAGGAAATGCGGCGTTCGTGCATGTCCCACACGCATGGAATCCCCACTCCCCCGAAGGACATGACCGTACGTGCAATCAACCCTTCCGCACACCCTGAACCTGGGCATTCTCGCCCACATCGACGCCGGTAAGACCAGCCTGACCGAGCGGCTCCTGCATGCCGCCGGCGTCATCGACGAGGTCGGCCGCGTCGACGACGGGAACACGCAGACCGATTCGCTCGCCCTGGAGCGGCGGCGCGGCATCACCATCAAGTCCGCCGTCGTCTCCTTCGCCATCGACGGTACGGCCGTCAATCTGATCGACACCCCCGGCCATCCGGACTTCATCGCCGAGGTGGAGCGCGTGCTCAGCGTGCTCGACGGGGCCGTGCTCGTGGTCTCCGCCGTGGAGGGCGTCCAGGCGCAGACCCGTGTCCTGCTGCGGACGCTGCGCCGGCTCCGGATCCCCACGCTGGTCTTCGTGAACAAGACCGACCGCGGCGGCGCCCGGTACGAGGGCGCACTGCGGCACATCGCCGAGCGTCTGACCCCCGATGTCGTCCCGATGGGAGCCGTCCCCGGCATCGGCACGCGGGGCGCACGCTTCGTCCCGTTCACCGAAGGGGACGAGGCCTTCGGCGCACGGCTCACCGAGCTCCTCGCCGAGCACGACGACGTGCTCCTCGCCGCGTACGTCGACGATCCGGCGTCCCTCTCGTACGACCGGCTCCGCACCGAACTCGCCCGGCAGACCCGGCGTGCCCTCGTGCACCCGGTGTTCTTCGGGTCCGCGGCGACCGGCGCGGGCGTTCCCGAACTGATGCGTGGTGTACGGGACCTGCTGCCCGCGCGTCGCGGGGACGCCGACGCTCCCGTGTCCGGCAGTGTGTTCAAGGTCGAGCGCGGTGCCGCCGGGGAGAAGATCGCCTACGTGCGCATGTTCTCGGGCACCGTCCGCACACGCGACCGTCTCGACATCCACGGTGGCGGGGAGGGGGACGGGAGCGAGGCCGCCCGTGAAGGCAAGGTCACCGGCGTCAGCGTCTTCGAGCAGGGCGCCGACGTGCGGCGGTCGGAGGTCCGCGCGGGGCAGATCGGCACGTTGCGAGGGCTCGTGGACGTACGGATCGGGGACGTGATCGGCGTACCGCGAGAGGGCGTCCGCGCCGGTGCGCGGCATTTCGCGCCGCCCACCCTGGAAACCGTCGTGAGCCCCCTGCGCAGCTCGGACCGCGGCGCCCTGCACCTGGCGCTCAGCCAGCTCGCCGAGCAGGACCCGCTGATCGACCTGCGGCAGGACGACATCCGTCAGGAGGTCTCCGTCTCGCTCTACGGAGAGGTGCAGAAGGAGGTCATCCAGGCGACGCTCGCCGAGGAGTACGGGCTCGACGTGGCGTTCCGCGAGACCACGACGATCTGCGTGGAGCGGGTCGTCGGCACCGGCGCGGCGTACGAGATCATCGACACCGACCCCAATCCGTTCCTGGCCACGGTCGGGCTGCGGGTGGAGCCCGCGCCGGTCGGGGCGGGGGTGGCGTTCCGGCTGGGGGTCGAGCTCGGGTCCATGCCGTACGCGTTCTTCCGTGCCGTCGAGGAAACGGTCAGGGAGACGCTCCACCAGGGCCTGCACGGCTGGCGCGTCCCCGACTGCACGGTCACGATGACGCACTCCGGCTACTGGCCGCGACAGAGCCACGCCCACGGCACGTTCGACAAGAGCATGTCGAGCACCGCCGGGGACTTCCGGCACCTGACGCCGCTGGTCCTGATGGACGCGCTGCGGGCGGCGGGCACGGCGGTGCACGAGCCGATGCACCGCTTCCGGCTCGACGTGCCGGCCGACACGGTCGGGGCGGTCCTGCCCGTACTCGCCCGGCTGCGTGCCGTCCCGCACACGCCGACGACGAGCGGGGCGTCGTACTGGCTGGAAGGAGATGTCCCCGCGCAGCAGGTGCACGCGCTGGAACAGCTCCTGCCCGGACTCACGCGTGGTGAGGGCGAGTTGGAGTCCGCGTTCGACCACTACCGGCCCGTGCGCGGCGACACGGTCCCGACACGTCGGCGGACCGACCACGATCCGCTCCACCGCAAGGACTACCTGCTGCGCGTGGTGCGCCGGACGGGCGGCAGCGGAGGGGAGGGCTCCGCCACCACCACCGCCTCCCGGTGACTGAGGGTCTCAGCCGGTCCTCAGCGCGCGCGTCAGGACCTCGAGCCGTTCGAGGTCCGCGATGATGTTGATCTCCACGATCCGGCCGTCCACGACCGTGAGGGCGCCGAGCGCGACCGGCTCGCCGCCGGGGAGCGCGACCAGGCCCGGCATGCCGTTGATGAACACCACGTGCTGGTCCGCGGCGACCTGCGCGAACATCGCGGCCTGTCCGGCCACCGCCGCGGCGCCGCGCACCACCTTGGAGAGACCGGACGACAGTTCGCCGGTGTCGGCGCGCAACACGACGTCCGGGTCGAGGAGTTCGAGGAGCGCGTCGAAGTCACCGGCGCGGGTGGCGGCCATCCACGCCTCGACGACCTCGCGCTGCTTGGCGACGTCGGTCTCCGCCGCGGGCGTCGAACCCTGCACGCGGCGGCGGGCCCGGCTGGCCAGTTGCCGGGTCGCGGCCGCCGTGCGCTCCACGATGGGCGCGATGTCGTCGAAGGGCACGGCGAACATGTCGTGCAGCACGAACGCGAGGCGCTCGGCGGGTGCCAGCGTCTCCAGGACGACGAGGAGCGCGAGGCCCACCGAGTCGGCGAGCAGCACCTCCTGTTCGGGGTCGGCGACGTCGGCCCGGGACACGACCGGGTCCGGGACGTGGGTCTCGCCGTAGGCCTGCACGGACGCGTCGAGGGAGTCCTCGCGCCGGGACTGCCGGGTGCGCAGCAGGTCGAGGCAGATGCGGCCGACGACGGTGGTCAGCCAGCCGCCCAGGTTCCGCACCTCCTCCGCCGCGGGCGCCGCCTCGGTGCGGCTCAGCCGGAACCATGCCTCCTGCACCGCGTCCTCGGACTCGCTCAGCGAGCCGAGCATGCGGTACGCCACCGCGTTCAGGCGGGGCCTGTGCTCCTCGAACCGCGCCGCGAGGGCGACTTCAGCCGAACCATTCTCGATCATCCCGCAATTGAACAGGAGACCGGGCGGAAGGCGTCAGGCGGTGGCGCGGAACGCGAAGCGCACGGAGGTGAGTTCCTCCGACAGGTCCCACAGCCTGCGGCCGGTCTCCGGGTCCGCGGCCCGGGGCGCGAGCTCCACCGTCTTCGGCGCACCACGCAGTTCGGCCATCCCGTCGGGGCCGATGAACTGGCCCCCCGTCACGCCCTGGTCGGTCGCCGCGAACAGCGTCGGCAGCGCGCCGCGGTCCGGGGTCTGGGCGAGCGGCAGCAGCATCCCACCGAACAGGAACTTCACCAGGCCCGCGGGTGACGCCGTCTGGAGGTTGGTCGAGGTGTAGCCGGGGTGGGCGAGCAGGCTGCGCACCGGGCTTCCCGCCGCGGTCAGCCGCTGATGGAGCTGCCGGCCGAAGACGGCGTTCGCGAGCTTCGACTGGTTGTAGTAGCGCATCGGCGCGTACGTGCGCTCGCCGTTGATGTCGTCGAAGAAGAGGCCCGCCTGACGGTGGTTGGGCGAGCTCACGGTCACCACGCGCGGGTCGTCCCCGGCCTCCAGGAGGTCCAGCAGCAGCCCGGTGAGCGCGAAGTGGCCGAGGTGGTTGACGGCGAACTGCATCTCGTGGCCCTGGGGGCTGAGGAGGCGCTTCGGCGGCGCCATCAGGCCCGCGTTGTTGACGAGCACGTCCAAGCGCGCGTGGTCCGCGTGCAGCGTGCCGCAGAAGGCGCGGACGGAGTCCAGGTCCGCCAGGTCCACCCGCCGCACCTCGAGGGCCGCCCCCGGGATCTCGGCGGTGAGCCGCTCGGCCGCGGCGCGGCCCTTCGCCTCGTCGCGCACGGCGAGAATCACGTGCGCACCCTTGCGCGCCAAGGCCCGGGTGGTCGCGAGGCCCAGGCCGCTGTTGGCACCGGTGACGACGACGACCCGGTTGCTCTGGTCAGGGATCCGTTCGGCGGTCCACCCACGCTGATTTGTCATGCGACACAAACTGGCGCACTTGGCACTGAGTGTCAACATGTTCTTAGAGTGCCTCAAGGGAACCTCAATGACACGGAAGACGTGCACTCCCGAAGGCGTGCCTCCCGAAGGCGTGCACTCCCGACCGGTACTCGGCGGACAAGCGGTACTCGGCGGACGAGCTCGCGCCCGCGGGCGCCGCCGCGGTCAGACCAGCGGGGCCAACGCCGCGCGCAGGTCCGACGGTTCGCGGTAGAGCAGGCCCGTCATGCCGAGGGCGACGGCGGCGTCCACGTTCTCCTGCCGGTCGTCCACGAAGAGGCAGCGTGCGGCGGTGACACCGGCACGCTCGGCGGCCGTCTCGTAGATGCGCCGGTCCGGCTTGGTCATGCCGAGGTCGGCGCTGCTGATCACGTCGTCGAGGCAGCCGCCCGGCCCGGTGAGGCCGAGCAGGGCGAGATCGTCGGCGAGCCACGGCGTCGCGTTCGTGACGAGCAGGACGGGCAGCCCGGCCGCACGCGCCTGCCGCAGCAGCCCCACCACGGCGTCGTCGGCCCGGAACTTGGTCTCGGCGAGCGTCGTCCCGAGCTCGTACCCGCGCTCCCACGGAACCCGGTCGGCGAGCCCCTCGGCGATCGACTCGATCCACCGCTCCTTGGTGATCTCGCCGCGCATCAGCGGCATGTCGGTCTCGGGCCGGAAGGCGATCTCGGCGGTGCTGCCCGTCGGCAGGCCCGCCGAACGCTCCAACTGCTCCAGCTCCGCCATCTCGTAGAAGCGGATCACGCCGTCGAGGTCAGTCAGTACGGCGTCGAACGCCCGGCCGCGGCTCGTCATGCCCCGTGTCTATCACGCACCCGCGAACCACCCGCCGCCTCGGTCACCGTCACCGAGTGTGCCCCTCCGTGACGTCCGCGCCCCACGCCGCCAGCCGCTCCGCCACCGGCCCCGTTCCGTCCAGCACATGCCGTACGTAGGCGTCCCGCTCGTGCGCGATCACCGCCGCCTCCCAGACGCACGGCGCCAGGCCGACCCTCCCGGGCCGCAGCCCGTCCGGCTTGCCCGCGGGACCGATGAACACGGCGAGGTCCGACATGGAGGCCTCGATCCAGGTGTGGACGAGGACGTAGTCCCCGTCGCCGCCCGCGTGCACGATCAGCACACCGAGCCCGAGCGAGCCACGGGCGCGGCCGAGCTCGAGGTGAGGTCCGGCGACGCGGAGCGCCGACGCCTCCTCCCGTTCCGTCACGACCCGTCCCGGCGCCTCGACCGCGTACACCTTCACGAGGTGCCCGGCGATCTCGCGCGTACCCAACGGCCGTACGGCACGGTCATGGTGCGTCTCGGCGAGGGCGGTCAGAGCACGGACGTCGACGGCGCCGGGCAGGGAAGCCGCAGCGTCCCCCGGGACCGCGCCCGAAACCGCGCCTACACCCGCACCCGCACCCGTAACTGCGCCCGGCGCGGCGGCCGAAGCCCCGACCGGCTCCGACTTCCGGGTCCCCTTGAGTTCACTCATGCACCCATCATCCTGCTTCGCCGAGCGCCTCACGGACCGCTGTCCGCAACCGGTCCTGGTCCCTGCGCACCGCTTCGTAGCGGAACTTGTTGCGGCGCAGGTCGGCACGCTGCTTCTCGGCGGTGACCGCCCACCACACCCCCGTGACGTTCAGCCCCCGGTTGCACTCGACGTCGGCGACGGCCGTGCCCACCTCCCGCCGGGTGCGCCGGGTGTTCCCGTCGTCGCGCCCTTTCCGCCACGCCTTGTCGGTGAACGCCTCCGCGGGGCTCGCGTACCGCTTGAAGCCTCTGTCCTCGACACAGCGCGACCAGTCACGGAACGCCCTGCGGACCCGCTCGTCCTTGGCTACGGCCCCGGCGATCTTCTCCGTCCGCCCGGGGACGTAGCCCCACATGCGCGTCGGGTCGCCCACCGCCGACTCCGTGCGCCGCGTCGCCTCCGCGGAGCAGCCGCCCTTCGGGACCTTCCGGCCGTTCACCACCGAGCGGCCGCCCTCCCCCGCCTCGGGTCCGAACAGCACCTGGTACTCCCGCCGCGTCACCTTGCGCCCCTTCGGCAGGTACTCCGCCCTCCCGCCCTTGGCGGGGTCGAAGCCGTAGCCCCATCGGCGGGCCTCGTCGAGGTCGAGCGTTCCGTACGGGTCCACGGCGATCACTGTCGACTCGAAGTGGGACGCCATCCGGACCCCGCGCCACGTGTCGGGATCGAGCGGGAAGTCCTCGAACCCGAAGCCCCGCATGCACTGCCGCTGCATCCGATCGCGCGCCTCGGCCAGGCGCTTGTCGTCCCCGACGCTGAACTCGTACCGCCTCAGCGGGAGTTCAGGGATGTCGGCCGCGCTCTTCACGCGCGGTACGCCGGGCTTCCGCGCGTAACCGGGCGGCGAGATGTCGTCCGAGTCCGGTCCGGTCCCGGCTCCGCACCCCGCCAACGCCGCGCCCACCAGGGCGAGTACGCCCCACCGCACCTTCATCGGGTCCCCTCCCGGACGGCCGCATCACCGCACCGAGGGACCCTACTCGCTCGCGTCACTCGCCCCGGTCGTCGGATCCGCCCCGGCCATCGGTCCCGCCCCGGCCATCGGGCTCGCTCCCGTCACCGGACGTGCCCCGATCACCGGACGTGCTCCCGTCACCGGGCGGCGCATGCCTTCTGCCGTGCCGCGAGCGGGACCGTCTGGCGCCCGCACCCGACTTCTCGTCCGTCTCGACGACACACGCCTCGCACTCGGCGTTGCGGCACGGCCCGGGTCCCCACACGGGGACGAACACCCCGAGCACCTTCCGCCGCCGGATCGCCGTACCCACCGGCCCTCCGCAGGCCCCGCAGACCGGCTCGTGCTGCGGGACCGGGCCGGGCCGTGGCCCTTCGCTGCCCATGAGTCCAGGCTATTCCGGTCGGGCCGGCCTCGGCAGCCCTGCGACCAGCACTTCTCAGGCCCGCGGCGCGCGCCACATCGGCCACATGGGCGGCCCGTCCGGCAGGTCGAGCGTCGTTCCCATGAAGGTGAAGCCGAGGCGCGCGTACAGGTCGCGGCTGCGCGCGTTGCTGGCCTCCAAGTAGGCGTGCAGGCCGTCGCGGTCGCACCGGTCGAGCACGGCCGTGACGAGTTCCGTGCCGAGTCCTTCGCCCTGACGGTCGGGGTGCACGGCTATGAGGTGCAGGTATTCGTGCGCGCGGTCGGTCGGGTGGATCGCCTCGGTCAGCCGGCCGATCACCTCGACCCGTTCGTTGTCCGGGTCGACGGCCCGGCGCAGCAGCGCGGGCCCGTCCTCCGTACCCGCGCCGTCCCCGTGCGGGCCCGCCGGCACGGACCACCACAGGGCCACGGCCGCACCGTCCTCTGTGATGTCGACGTACCCCTCGTCGAGCGCGATGTCGAGGAAGGCGCCCATCAGGGCCCGGTGCGTGCGCACACGGTGCTCCTCCTCGGGGAAGACCCAACTGCTCACCGGGTCGTGCACCAACGCCGCGTCGAGCAGCCGGATCACGTCCTCCCGGTCGTCCACCCCGGCTCTCCGGATCGCCACACCCACAGCCCGCCCCTGTCCGTTGGTCCGCTCACGACCGCGCGCCCGCCGACTCCGCGCCTGCGGGTCTGCGCGCGGGTCGCAGCGTACGTGGTGACCCGTTCAGTGCGTACGTCGCGTCACGAACTCCGCGAGCGCCAGCAGACCGCCTGCCGCCTCCGGATCAGGCACCGCCGCGGCGAGCCGGCCGATCGCGCGGGACATCCGGTCGGCGGCGTGCGCCTGCGCCCAGTCGCGGCCGCCCGCCCGCTCCACGGCACGGGCCGCGCGCGCCGCGTGCTCGGGCGTGCTCTCCGTGCCGCCGGGCGGCCTGTCGTACAGCTCGGCGAGTTCGGCAGCGGCCGGTGTGCCCGACGCCAGGGCGGCTACGACGGGCAGGGACTTCTTGCGGGCGGCGAGGTCGGCGCCCGCCGGTTTGCCGGTGCGGTGGGGGTCGCCCCAGATGCCGATGACGTCGTCGATGAGCTGGAAGGCGAGGCCCGCCTCCCGGCCGAAGCCGTCGAGCGAGTCGACCTCGTCGAGGTCCGCGCCCGCGTACACCGCCCCGAGCGCGCAGGCGCAGCCGAGCAATGCCCCCGTCTTGGCCTCGGCCATGGCGAGGCACTCGCCGAGCGTGACCTCGTCCGGGCCGCGGTGTTCCAGCGCGCAGTCCGCGTGCTGGCCCGCGCAGAGCTCCATCACGCAGGTGGCGAGACGGGCGGCGGCGGCCGGGGCCCCCGGGTGGGGGTCCTCGGCGAGCATCCGCTGCGCCAGCGCCTGCAGGGCGTCACCGGTGAGGATCGCGTCGGCGTCGCCGAACACGGTCCAGGCGGTGGGGCGGTGCCTGCGCGTGGTGTCGCGGTCCATCACGTCGTCGTGCAGGAGCGTGAAGTTGTGGACCAGCTCCACGGCGGCGGCCGCCCGCACCGCCTCTGCGGGGTCACCGCCGAGGGCCCGCGCCGCGGTGAGCACGAGCGCGGGCCTGATGGCCTTGCCCGCGCTCCCCGCGGCCGGTGTGCCGTCCGCGTGCTCCCACCCGAAGTGGTAGAGCGCGACCCTGCGCAGGGATCCGGGCAGCGTCTCGACCGCCCCGCGCAGCTCCGGGTCGACGAGCTTCCTGGCCGACGCCAGGATGTCCGCGGCCTCCATCTGCTCACCGTGCACATCGAGCTCACCGTGGTCGCCAGGCACACCGGGCTCACCCGGCCCACCGGGTTCCGGGATGTGCCCCTCCACGTGCACCGTGCCTGCCGTGTCCGTCGTCGCGTCCGTCATGGACTCACCCCGGAAAGGATGCGGACGGTGGCTGTTCCTCGGCGTGCGGGCGCGTACGGAGGGGGTGTACCCCGTGCCGCGGCCGGAGACACGGCCCCTGGGTCAACTCCAGCGGCCGATCTCCACGTTCTCCAGGACACCGAGCGCGTCGGGCACGAGCACCGCGGCCGAGTAGTAGGTCGACACCAGGTACGAGATGATCGCCTGCTCGCTGATGCCCATGAACCGGACGGACAGGCTCGGCTCGATCTCGTCCGGGATGCCGGTCTGGTGCAGGCCGACGACGCCCTGTTCCTCCTCGCCCGTACGCATGCAGATGATGGATGTCGTGCTGGCGTCGGTGACCGGGATCTTGTTGCACGGGAAGATCGGCACACCGCGCCAGGTGGGGATCCTGGTGCCGCTCACGTCGATGGTCTCCGGGACGAGTCCGCGCTTGTTGAGCTCGCGGCCGAACGCGGCGATCGCGCGCGGGTGCGCGAGGAAGAGCTTGGATCCGCGCCTGCGACTGAGCAGTTCGTCCAGGTCGTCCGGGCTGGGAACGCCCGCGTGCGGCTGGAGCCGCTGGTCGTACTCGCAGTTGTTGAGGAGGCCGAACTCGCGGTTGTTGATGAGCTCGTGCTCCTGGCGCTCCTTCAGCGCCTCGACCGTCAGACGCAGCTGCTGCTCGGTCTGGTTCATCGGCTGGTTGTAGAGGTCGGCCACGCGCGTGTGGACGCGCAGGACGGTCTGGGCGACGCTCAGTTCGTACTCGCGCGGCGCCGATTCGTAGTCCACGAAGGTGCCGGGGAGCACGGCCTCGCCGACGTGGCCCGCCGACAGGTCGATGGGTGACTCGCCGAACGTGTTGGTGCGCTGCGCCGGCAGTGCGCGCAGGCGCTCGAGGTGACCCCGGAGGGATTCGCTGCGCTCCGCGACCTGCTCGACGTCCTGGCGGGGCAGGGCGAGGACGGTGCACGCCGTCACCGCACGCGCGGTGTACTCCCAGATCGTCTCGGAGTCGATGAGTGCCTGGTCGCCGAAGTGGGCGCCGTCGGCGAGGGTCTCGAGGACGGTGTCGTCCCCGTACGGCCCCGTGCCGATCTTCTCGACACGGCCGTGCGCGATCAGGAACACCTCGTTCGCCGGGCTGCCGAAGGAGGTCAGGACCTCTCCCGCGGCGAACTCCCGCTGCTGGCAGCGCTGGGCGAGCTCGCCGAGGACGTCCTGGTCGTCGAAGTCCCGCAGCACGGGCAGCTCGCCGAGCTCCGCGGGGATGACCTGCACGCGGTCGCCCGTCTTCACGAAGGTCACCCGCCCGTCACCGACCGAGTAGCTCAGCCTTCGGTTCACCCGGTACGTACCACCCTGCACCTGGACCCAGGGCAGCATGCGCAGCAACCAGCGCGAGCTGATCTCCTGCATCTGTGGCGCGGACTTGGTGGTGGTGGCCAGATTCCGTGCCGCGGACGTGCCGAGACTCTTCTGCGGCTGCTCCGACTCGGAACGGATCTCTTCGCCTACCGACATTGGCTATGCCCTCCCGGATACCTGCGGTCATCTGTGCGCCCCACCCTTCCAGCACGGAATGTGCTCGCGCCATTACACAAAAGAGGGGGAATGGATCACCCTCCGGCGGGGCACGTGGGGCTTTCCACTCATTCAGCCCAATTAGGGAGGTGTCGGACTCCGCTCCCTGGTGGGCTCGGGAAATGACCACCTCCGCGGCCTCCGCCGGCCCCGGAGACCGGGAACCACAAGATCCGCGGAACCGTTGGACCCGATACCGCACCACCCGCACCGACCGGCAGGAGAGAGCGATGGCAGGCTTCCTGGATCGCGCCAAAGAGCAGGCCCAGCGGGGCCTGACACAGGGCAAGCAGAAGATCGACGAGGTCCAGGAGAAGCGCGCGGGCGACGCACTCCTGAAGAAGCTCGGCGCGGCGTACTACGCGGAGCGCCGGGGCACCGGCTCCTCGCAGGACACCCAGCAGGCGCTGCACGCCCTGGAGTCCCACATCGCGACCCACGGAGACGGTTTCCTGCACGCCAACTGACCGGATCGGCTCGCACGGTGTCCGAACAGGCCTCGGATCGCTTCCGAACAGCTGGTCCGGGCACCGGAACTCCGGTACAAGCAGGGCGTACGAGGCGGCCGCGACAGGCGGCCGTCGCGCCTTGCAAAGGAGGCGGTCATGGCCCCACCCATGTCCGCGGGCACGTTCCTCGAGGCCCTGCAGGACGAAGGCGTGACCGTCGTCGAGGTCGGCGACTGGAAGCATCACAACCGCAACCACAAAGGCCCCTGGGGGCCCGTTCACGGTGTGGTGATCCACCACACCGTGACGCGGGGCAGCGAGCACACGGTGGAGATCTGCCGCGACGGCTCCGCCTCCCTCCCCGGGCCGCTCTGCCACGGCGTCATCACCAAGGACGGCCGCGTCCACCTCGTCGGGTACGGCCGCGCCAACCATGCGGGCCTGGGCGACGACGACGTGCTCCGCGCGGTCATCGCCGAGAAGCGCCTGCCCCCGGACAACGAGGCGAACACCGACGGCAACCGCCACTTCTACGGCTTCGAGTGCGAGAACATGGGCGACGGCGAGGACCCGTGGCCCGACGAGCAGCTGGAGGCCATCGAGAAGGTCTCGGCGGCGATCTGCCGCCACCACGGCTGGACGGAGCGTTCGGTCATCGGCCACCTGGAGTGGCAGCCGGGCAAGATCGACCCGCGCGGCTTCACGATGGACTCGATGCGGGAACGCATCGAGGAACGCCTCAAGTGACAATGGCGGGGTGCACCACACCCCGCCCGCCCCGCTCGGCCCGCGCCCGCGGCTGCCGTCGCCGCTGCAGCGCATAGCGGACGACCGCTTCGGGCGCCACGGCGTGGAGCTCTCGCTCAAGCGGGACGACCTGATCCACCCGGACCTGCCGGGCAACAAGTACCGCAAGCTCCTCCTGAACCTGCGGTCGGCCGCCGACGCGGGCCACGACACCCTGCTCACGTTCGGCGGCGCCTACTCCAACCACCTGCGCGCCACCGCCGCGGCGGGCCGCATCCTCGGCCTCGCCACGGTCGGCGTCGTGCGCGGCGACGAGCTCGCCGGGCGCCCGCTGAACCCGTCCCTGGCCCGCTGCGCGGCCGACGGCATGCGGCTGCACTTCGTGGACCGCTCGACGTACCGGAAGAAGGCGGAGCCCGGGACGCTGGCCGCACTCCTGCGCGAGACGGGCTGCCAGGACGCGTACGTGATCCCGGAGGGCGGCAGCAACCCCCTCGCCGTGCGGGGCTGCACGGCCCTCGGCGAGGAGCTGCGCGAGCACACCGATGTGGCGGCCGTGGCGTGCGGCACCGGCGGCACCCTGGCGGGTCTCGCCGCGGGGCTCGGCCCCGACCGGCGGGCCCTTGGCGTACCGGTCCTCAAAGGCGGCTTTCTGGGCGAGGACATAGCCGCCCTGCAACGGCGGACGTTCGGCGAACCGACCGCCAACTGGCACCTGGACGAGCGCTTCCACTGGGGCGGTTACGCCCGCACCCCGCCGGAACTCCTCGCCTTCGCCGAGGACTTCGAGCACCGGCACGGGGGCTCGACCGGCCTCTCCGTGGAGCGTCTCTACGTCGCCAAGCTGCTGTACGCCCTGACCGTCCTCTCCGGAGAGGGCGCTTTCCCGCCCGGCACCCGTCTCACCGCGGTCATCACCGGCACGCGCGAGGCGCCCGCATAGGCGCGTCGGCGCCTCAGTCCTCGATCTCGCGGTGGGCGGCCGCCTCTTCGAGGTCGAGCTTGCGCAGCAGCGTCCGCATCATCTCGTCGTCGATGCGGCGCTCGTCCCGCATCCTCACGAACACCTCGCGCTCCGCGGCGATCGCCTCGCGCGCGAGACGCCGGTAGGTGCCGTCCGCCGACTCCCCCGTCACCGGGTTCGCCTGTCCCAGCCGCTCCCACACGGAGTTGCGGCGGCGTTCCAGAACGGTGCGCAGACGGTCCTGGAGGGGCTGTGGAAGGCTGTTGCGCTCGTCCCGCACGAGTTCCTCCACCCGGGCCTCCGCGGCCTGCGAGGCGGCGTTCTGCGCCTGCGCCTCCGCGAGCGTCTGCGCCTGCGCGTCCCGGCCCGGCAGTTTCAGGACGCGGATCAGCCACGGCAGCGAGAGGCCCTGCACGACGAGCGTGCCGATCACCGTGGTGAACGTCAGAAACAGGACAAGATTGCGCGCGGGGAACGGCTCGCCGTCGTCCGTGACGAGCGGGATCGAGAACGCGATGGCGAGCGAGACCACACCCCGCATGCCGGCCCAGCTGACGATCAGCGGCCTGCGCCAGTCCATGTCGTCCTCGCGCTCCTTGATCCGCGCCGAGAGCCCGCGCGGCAGGTACGTCGCCGGATACGACCACACGAACCGCGCCACCACGACGAAGACGAAGACCCCGAACGCGTACCAGACGGCCTGCCCCACGCTGTACTCGCCGAGCCCCTTCAGCACGACGGGCAGCTGCAGCCCGATCAGCGCGAAGACCGCCGACTCCAGGATGAACGCGACGACCTTCCACACCGCGGCCTCCTGCAGCCGCGTCTCGAAGTCGACCTGCCAGGAGCGGTGCCCCAGGTAGAGCGCGACGACGACCACGGCGAGCACTCCGGAGGCGCCGACCTGCTCCGCGGCGGCGTACGCCACGAAGGGGATGAGCAGCGACAGCGTGTTCTGCAGCATCGCCTCCTTCAGGTGGGTGCGCAGCCAGTGGATCGGCACCATCAGGAGCAGCCCGACGCCGACGCCGCCGACCGCGGCCACCAGGAACTCCCGGACACCGCCCGACCAGCTCATGCCCTCGCCGACCGCCGCCGCGATGGCCACCTTGTAGGCGGTGATCGCGGTCGCGTCGTTCACCAGGGACTCGCCCTGGAGGATCGTGGTGATCCGCGATGGGAGGCCCACCCTGCGCGCGATGGCGGTCGCGGCGACCGCGTCGGGTGGCGCGATCACGGCGCCGAGGACGAGCGCGGCGGTCAGCGGCAGGTCGGGGATGAGCAGAAACGCGAGCCATCCGACGGCGACCGTGGCGAACAGAACGTAACCGACCGACAGGAGCGCGACAGGCCTGATGTTGGCCCGCAGGTCCAAGTAGGAGCTCTCCAGGGCGGCGGTGTGCAGCAGCGGGGGCAGGATCAGTGGCAGCACGATGTGCGGGTCGAGGTGGTAGTCGGGCACGCCCGGCACGTACGAGGCGGCGAGCCCCACGGCGACCAGGAGCAGCGGCGCGGGCACCGGTGTCCTGCGCGCCGCTCCTGCGACCACGGCGCTCGCCGCGATCAGCGCCACCAGTGGCAATGCGTCCATCGGCAGACCCCTCCGCCCTCCGTGTTCCCGTCGTAACCTGGCAATCATGAACGAGTGCCCGCACGTCGCAGCGCTGCCGCACCCCGAGCCCGCCCCGCTGAGCGAAACGTGTCTCGAGTGCCAGGCGGCCGGCAGCCACCCCGTCCAGTTGCGGCTGTGTCTGGAGTGCGGGCACGTGGGCTGTTGCGACTCCTCGCCCTTCCAGCACGCGACGGCGCACTTCAAGGAGTCCTCACACCCTGTGATGAGGACCTTCGAACCGGGCGAGAGCTGGCGCTGGTGCTTCGTGGACGGTTCGATCGTCTGACGTTTGGGTACGTCAACCCGGCGCCCGTTCTTTCCAATTGGGCCTGCGCGACCCCTAGCCACTGTCCGTACTCATAGTCTTACTATGAGTGACAGCATCAGGCCGGGGTCCCCGGGACACGGAGCTGGGGAGCGCGGTAGCGTCACCGCAGAACGACGTGGGGCGTTACCCGTGTGACGCAGTCCGGACCACCGCTCGACGGCGGTCCCGGAACCCCGAAAGTGCTTGTACCACCTTGGAGGTGAGGGTGTCCCAGATCGCAGGCGAGCCCGGGAATCAGGACTTCGTGGAGGTCCGCCTTCCGGCTGCGGGTGCCTACCTGTCGGTGTTGCGGACGGCCACGGCCGGTCTGGCAGCGCGCTTGGACTTCACACTCGACGAGATCGAGGACCTCCGCATCGCGGTCGACGAGGCCTGCGCGATCCTGCTCCAGCAGGCCGTGCCCGGCTCGGTGCTCAGCTGCGTCTTCCGGCTCGTCGACGACTCGTTGGAGGTGACGGTTTCAGCGCCCACGACCGACGGCCGGGCCCCGGAGCGGGACACCTTCGCCTGGACGGTGCTGTCGGCCCTCGCAGGCCAGGTGGACTCGACCGTCGCCGAGGACAACACCGTCTCGATCAGCCTCTACAAGAAGCGCGGCGCGGGACCCGGGCCGGCGTGAGGGACGGGGACGGGCCGGTGCAGGACGAAGAGCGCGGCACACGAGGCAGGCCCGCCGGCGGCAGGGAGGGGTTGCGCCGTATGACCACCGGAATCCCCGAACAGCAGGCCAAACCGCACCCGGAGGAGCCGGACCAGTCGAGTCCGCCGAGGGTGGCCGATGTGTCGGAGCAGGCAGAGCCGACCGCCAGGAACGAGCTCGAGCAGCTCTCCGGCCGGGGCGGCGGGCGACGGGCGGGAAACATGAGCGAGCACGTTCGGCACGATCCGCAGGACCGCAGCGGCGCACGCGCGATGTTCATCGAGCTGCGCACCCTGGACGGCGGCAGTCGGGAGTACGCGGAGCTGCGCAACCAGCTGGTCCGCATGCATCTGCCGCTCGTCGAGCACCTGGCCCGCCGCTTCCGCAACCGCGGCGAGCCGCTGGACGACCTGACCCAGGTCGCCACGATCGGCCTGATCAAGTCCGTGGACCGCTTCGACCCGGAGCGCGGCGTGGAGTTTTCCACGTACGCGACCCCGACGGTCGTCGGCGAGATCAAGCGGCACTTCCGCGACAAGGGGTGGGCGGTCCGTGTCCCGCGGCGCCTTCAGGAGCTGCGTCTCGCGCTGACGACGGCGACGGCGGAGCTGTCCCAGCTGCACGGCCGCTCCCCCACGGTGCACGAGCTTGCCGAGAAGCTGGCTATCTCCGAAGAGGAGGTCCTGGAGGGTCTGGAGTCCGCGAACGCGTACTCGACGCTGTCCCTGGACGTCCCCGACACGGACGACGAGTCCCCGGCCGTCGCGGACACCCTGGGCGCCGAGGACGAGGCTCTGGAGGGCGTCGAGTACCGCGAGTCCCTCAAGCCGCTTCTGGAAGACCTGCCCCCGCGCGAGAAGCGCATCCTGTTGCTGCGCTTCTTCGGCAACATGACCCAGTCGCAGATCGCTCAGGAGGTCGGCATCTCCCAGATGCACGTCTCCCGCCTGCTGGCGCGCACGCTGGCGCAGTTGCGGGAGAAGCTCCTCGTCGAGGAGTAATCACTCTCCGTAGTGGCTACTTCTGATCCTGGACGCTGCCGGGGCCCTGGATGCCGAGGGCCTCGGTCGTCGCCGGATTGACCAGGAAGACCAGCGAGGCGACGGCGCAGAGCGCGAGCACGATGCCGGCCGGGATCGCCAGGCTGTCGGCCTGCAGCATCTGCCAGGCCACCGGAAGCGCCATGATCTGCGTGATGATCGCGGGCCCGCGGCTCCACCGGCGCAGCTTCAGGAGGCCCCGCGCGGCGAGCAGCGGAAGCAGCGCGAGGACGATCAGCGTGATGCCGCCCGTCCAGGCCTGCTGCGAGTCGTCGGACGATCCGGTGACGCCCAGCCCGAGCATGTACACGCCCCCGGCGAGGAGGGCGAGGCCCTCCAGCGCGACCAGGGCCGCGGCGGCGGTCACCCGCGCGGGCCGCCGACCCGGCTCGGGCGACTCCGGGGCTTCGGGGGTGGTTTTCCGCTGATTACTCACCCCTGCAGGGTAGCTCCGGGTGCGTCGGCCCCGGCACCTCGGTCTAGGCCGTGTAAAGAGCGCTAGGTAGTCTGCTTCGCATGCGTGCACTTCTCGTGGTCAACCCGGCGGCAACCACCACCAGTGCGCGTACGCGTGATGTGCTGGTCCACGCACTGGCGAGCGAGATGAAGCTCGACGCGGTCACCACCGAGTACCGCGGGCACGCCAGGGACCTCGGCCGGCAGGCCGCGGAGAGCAAGGACATCGAGCTGGTCGTCGCCCTCGGCGGCGACGGCACCGTCAACGAGGTCGTCAACGGACTGCTGCACCACGGCCCCGATCCGGACCGCCTCCCGCGCCTCGCCGTCGTGCCCGGCGGCTCCACCAATGTCTTCGCACGCGCCCTCGGGCTGCCCAATGACGCCGTGGAGGCCACCGGCGCCCTTCTGGACGCCTTGCGCGAGGGCAGCGAGCGCACGGTGGGTCTGGGGATCGCGGGCGGCACACCGGGCACCGAGGACGAGGCGGTGCCCTCGCGCTGGTTCACGTTCTGCGCGGGGCTGGGCTTCGACGGCGGCGTGGTGGGCAGGGTCGAACAGCAGCGCGAGCTCGGCCGGCGCTCGACTCACGCGCTCTACGTGCGTCAGGTGCTGCGCCAGTTCATCGACGAGCCCCACCGCAGGCGCGGAATGATCACCCTGGAGCGCCCCGGCGAGGACCCGGTGACGGATCTGGTGATGTCGATAGTCTGCAACACCTCTCCGTACTCCTACCTGGGCAATCGCCCGCTGTACGCGTCACCGCGGGCGTCCTTCGACACGGCTCTTGACGTGCTGGGTCTGAAGAAGCTCTCCACGGCCGCGGTGGCCCGGTACGGCACCCAGCTCCTGACGTCGACGCCGGAGCGGGGACCGCACGGTAAGCACGCGGTTACGCTCCACGACCTCACAGACTTCACCTTGCATTCAAAGGTTCCTCTGCCCCTTCAGATGGACGGTGACCACTTGGGGCTGCGGACGAGCGTGACGTTCACAGGCGTACGCCGTGCACTGCGTGTGATTGTGTGAGCGGAAGGGCTTAAAGTCCTTTCACTCGAACGTTTAAACCAGGGTCCACCCCATGGAAGTACGGCTGTGACCCAGCCGACACTGAGGAATCAAAAAAAACTTTCCTGAAGGGGTTGTATCCGCAGCCGAGGTTTGCGAATCTCTACATGGCGATCGGGACGGCCCGCAACATCGGCCCCACAGAAAGCCAGAACCCCTCCTCCACCACAGGTCCACACCAGGCAACTGGGCGTCGGCCCTTCCCGTGCGGGGGGATTCGTGAAAGCGTTCACATTCACAAGCAACCTGCATGTAATACCAAGGAGAGGTAGCAGCCATGGACTGGCGTCACAACGCCGTTTGCCGCGAGGAAGACCCCGAGCTCTTCTTCCCCATCGGCAACACCGGTCCTGCGCTGCTGCAGATCGAGGAAGCCAAGGCCGTCTGCCGCCGCTGCCCCGTCATGGAGCAGTGCCTGCAGTGGGCGCTCGAGTCCGGCCAGGACTCCGGCGTCTGGGGTGGCCTCAGCGAGGACGAGCGCCGCGCAATGAAGCGCCGCGCCGCTCGCAACCGTGCACGCCAGGCCAGCGCCTGACGCCCACACCCCCCACGAGCCTGAGCTTGGCGGCGCGTACAGCGCGTACGCAACTCCCGCCCCCGAGCCGCAGCCGCGCAGTACCCCCCGATGCGCAACGCAACGTGAGCAGTGAGCCCCGGACCCATCGGTCCGGGGCTCACTGCTTTCATGCGCTGCTGGTACGTACTTTCCGTCCGCTACTTGTACGCGTCTACTCGTACGCGTCTTCCGTCCGCTACTTGTCGGCGCGGACCGGGATGTCCAGGAGCACCTGCGTACCGCGCTCCGGTGCCCGGACCATGTCGAAGGTACCGCCCAGCTCCCCCTCGACCAGGGTGCGGACGATCTGCAGACCGAGGTTCCCGGAACGGTGCGGGTCGAAGCCCTCGGGGAGGCCGACCCCGTCGTCATGGACGGTGATCAGCAGTCGCGCGTCCTTGGTGGTGCCGCCGCGTACCGCCGACACCTCGACCATGCCGGTGTCCCCCTCGCGGAAACCGTGCTCCAGCGCGTTCTGCAGGATCTCCGTGAGCACCATGGACAGCGGCGTCGCGACCTCCGCGTCGAGAATCCCGAAGCGGCCGGAGCGCCGGCCCGTGACCTTGCCGGGTGAGATCTCGGCGACCATCGCGAGCACCCGGTCGGCGATCTCGTCGAACTCCACGCGCTCGTCGAGGTTCTGGGAGAGCGTCTCGTGGACGATGGCGATGGAACCCACGCGCCGTACGGCCTCTTCGAGCGCCTCGCGGCCCTCGGCGGAGTCGATGCGGCGGGCCTGCAGCCGCAGCAGCGCGGCGACCGTCTGGAGGTTGTTCTTCACCCGGTGGTGGATCTCCCGGATGGTCGCGTCCTTGGTGATCAACTCCCGCTCGCGGCGACGGAGTTCGGTCACGTCACGGAGGAGGACCAGCGAACCGATGCGCGGGCCCTTGGGCTTGAGCGGGATCGCGCGGAGCTGGATCACACCGTCGCCGCCCTCGATCTCGAACTCGCGCGGCGCCCAGCCGCTCGCGACCTTGGCGAGCGCCTCGTCCACCGGGCCGCGGGACGGGGCGAGTTCGGCGGTCGCCGTGCCGAGGTGGTGGCCGACGAGGTCGGAGGCGAGCCCGAGGCGGTGGTACGCGGAGAGGGCGTTCGGCGACGCGTACTGCACCACGCCGTCGGCGTCGAGCCGCAGCAGACCGTCCCCCACGCGCGGGGAGGCGTCCATGTCGACCTGCTGCCCCGGGAACGGGAACGAGCCCGCCGCGATCATCTGCGCGAGGTCGGACGCCGACTGGAGGTAGGTCAGCTCGAGCCGGGACGGCGTGCGGACCGTCAGGAGATTGGTGTTGCGGGCGATGACGCCGAGGACGCGCCCCTCCCTGCGCACGGGGATGGACTCGACGCGCACCGGAACCTCTTCGCGCCACTCCGGGTCGCCCTCGCGCACGATGCGCCCCTCGTCCAGGGCGGCGTCCAGGAGGGGCCGGCGACCGCGCGGGACGAGGTGGCCGACCATGTCGTCCTGGTAGGAGGTGGGCCCGGTGTTGGGCCGCATCTGCGCCACGGAGACATAGCGGGTGCCGTCGAGCGTGGGGACCCAGAGGACCAGATCGGCGAAGGAGAGGTCGGAGAGCAGCTGCCACTCCGAGACCAGCAGATGCAGCCACTCGAGATCGGAGTCACCGAGAGCGGTGTGCTGGCGTACGAGGTCGTTCATGGAGGGCACGTGTGGAGCGTACCTTTCGCGTCCGGCGGCTCCCGTCGAGCCGCGGCGCCAGGGCGGGACCCTCAGCCCGCCCACGGCACCGCAGCCCTTCAGGTGCATCGGCCGCCAGAATGTGCGGTACTGAACAGCCGATCTTGAGGATCCGACGCGGTCAGGGCAGAGAGCGCCGGTTCCTCGGTCCGCTCTCCTGTGCGGGGAGGGCGGAGGCTTTACCCACGCATTGTGGACTAGACCATTCTCCTATGTCTATGCGTCGGCAGATGTTTGTTGTTGTCTCTTTCTCCGGCAATCGAAGCCGACTTTCCCACATCGGCGGAGCCGGTGCCCGGGCTTCGGCCGCGCCCGGCCGGGCCTACGGCCACGCCGTCATGGCGAGATCGGCCACCGCCTCCAGATCCTCCCTGGTGGCGCCGTCCCTGGCCTGTTGCGACATCCCCTGGAAGACTGCCGCCGTGAAACGGGCGAGGGCCGCGGGGTCGGTGCGGTCGGGCAGCTCCCCGGCCGCGACGGACGCGCGGACGCGGGCCTCGATGTCCGCCACGTTCGCGTTCCGGCGCTGCCGCAGGGCCTCCTCCACCTCCGGCGTCGTGCAGTTGGTGGCCGCGGTGATGACGAGGCAGCCGCGGGGGTGGCCGGGGTCGGTGAACTCGGCCGCGGCCTCGTGCAGCAGCCGCGACACCGCGGCGCGGGCGGTGGGCTCCTCCTCGAAGGCGCGCACGCCGAAGGCTCCGTGCGTCGCCCCGTACCGCACCACGACCTCGTCGAAGAGGGTGCGCTTGTCACCGAAGGCGGCATAGAGGCTCGGGGCGCCGATGCCCATGACCCGCGTGAGGTCGGAGACGGACGTCCCCTCGTACCCGTTCTCCCAGAACGTGCGGATCGCCTGCTCCAGGGCCGTCTCGCGGTCGAAGGAGCGGGGGCGCCCACGCTGTTTCGTCGCCATGGAGTGAATTGTATAGCGGGCACTAGCAAAAGGGGACGGGCGTGGGGTAGCGTTCTTTCTGTAGCGACCACTAGAGAAAGAGGGGGCGTCCGTCATGGGTGCACACACGGGGACGGGCAAGCTCGCGGGGAAGACCGCGCTGGTCACGGGCGGCAGCCGGGGCATCGGGCGGGGCATCGCCGAGCGTCTCGGCCGGGACGGCGCGCGGGTCGCCGTGCACTACGGCAGCAACGAGGTGGCGGCGAAGGAGACGGTGGCGGCGATCGAGGCGGCGGGCGGCTCCGCCTTCGCGTTCGGCGCCGAGCTGGGGGTGCCCGGCGACGCGGAGGCGCTCTGGGCCGAGTTCGATCGGCACGCGGACGGCCTGGACATCCTGGTGAACAACGCCGGCATCGGGTTGTACAGCCACGTGGGAGAGGTGCGGGAAGAGGAGTACGACCGCGTGTTCGCGGTCAATACGAAGGCGCTGTTCTTCGTGATCCAGAAGGGACTCGACCGGTTGCGCGACGGCGGCCGCATCATCAACATCTCGTCGGGCGTCACGCGCATCGCGTTCCCGATCACCGTGGCGTACTCGATGACGAAGGGCGCCGTGAACGTGCTGACGCACACACTGGCGCAGGAGATCGGCCCCCGCGGGATCACGGTGAACGCGGTCGCGCCCGGCATCATCCAGACCGAGATGATGGACGGGATCCCCGAGGCCCAGCGCGCGGACATGGCGGGGTACTCGGCCTTCGACCGGATAGGCCAGCCCGCCGACGTGGCGGACATCGTCTCCTTCGTGGCCTCGGAGGACGCACGGTGGATCACCGGTCAGTACATCGACGCGACGGGAGGTTCGGTGCTGGGCGTGTGAGCGGACACCTTCCGGCCCCCGCGCGCGGTCCCCGGCACGCCCCGGGCACGCCCCCGGCACGGTCCCCGCGCGGTTCGCGCGCACAGTGCCCGCGCGCGGTTCGACGGGCGGAGCCGGGGCGGAGAGTCGAGCATGGTTCGAAGAGCGGCGGAATCGGCTGTTCTGGCGGTGCAGCACTGCTGTTTCAGCGGCGCAGCTCTGCTAGATTGGTCTATACCACCAGTACTTTTCGAGCCCTCTCCAGATCGGCAGGCCCAGCGTGGAAGTTGTCATCGTCCCGGACGCCACGGCAGGCGGCGAGCTCATCGCGGAGGCCATGGCCGCCCTGGTGCGTCGCAAGCCTGACGCCCTGCTCGGTGTCGCCACCGGCTCCACTCCCCTGCCCATCTACGAAGCCCTGGCGGCCAAGGTCGCGGCCGGTTCCGTGAATGCCTCGCGGGCCCGCATCTGCCAGCTCGACGAGTACGTGGGGCTGCCCGCCGGGCACCCCGAGTCGTACCGTTCCGTGGTCCTGCGGGAGGTCGTCGAACCGCTCGGGCTGAGCGAGACCTCCTTCATGGGGCCCGACGGCAGCGCCGAGGACGTGCAGGCGGCGTGCGTGGCGTACGACAAGGCGCTCGCCGAGGCCGGGGGTGTCGACCTGCAGCTGCTCGGCATCGGCACGGACGGGCACATCGGGTTCAACGAGCCGTGCTCGTCCCTCGCGTCCCGTACGCGCATCAAGACGCTGACGGAGCAGACGCGGGTGGACAACGCGCGCTTCTTCGACGGCGACATCGAGCAGGTCCCGCACCACGTCATCACCCAGGGGATCGGGACGATCCTGGAGGCGCGGCATCTGGTGCTGCTCGCCACGGGTGAGGGCAAGGCGGACGCGGTGGCCGCGACGGTGGAGGGGCCGGTCGCCTCGATCGTGCCCGCCTCCGCGCTGCAGCTGCACCCGCACGCCACGGTCGTCGTGGACGAGGCCGCCGCGTCGAAGCTGAAGCTGGCGGACTACTTCCGGCACACGTACGCGAACAAGCCTGAGTGGCAGGGGCTGTAGGAGCAACGGACATAGGAAAGGGGCGCCCCCGGCGGGGGCGCCCCTTTCCTATGTGGCGTCTTCGTGCGGCGGGCGGGTCAGCCCGCGACGATGACCTCAGCCGCTGCCTCGCCGCACACGCGGGCCGCGCCGCGCGTCGCGATGTGGAGGGCGCCGGTCGGGGCGGACTGGGGGACGCCCATCTCGACGACGACCGTGTCGGGCCGGGCCGTGACGAGGGTCCGGAGGGCGTCGGCCATCCAGGCGTGGCGGTGTGCGTCGCGGACGACGGCCACGATGCGGCGCGTGCCCGCCGCCGCGAGGGCCCGGCTGCCCGAGCCTTCGCCGGAGTAGGTGGCGGACTCGGTGCCGGGGAGACGGCGCTCCAGCTCGGCGGTGACGCCCCAGGGGGTCTCGTCGCCGACGGCGATGTTGGGGAGCGGGGAGAACGTGGCGACGAAGGGTGCCTCGGTGACCGGGGCCGCGTACGTCTCGCCGCGGGTGACCGTCAGCGCACGGCGGGCCCCGATCAGACCGATGCCGGTGTCGGGCGCGCCCCCCGAACGCTCGGCCGCGCCCGACACCTGCGACGACGCGGCCCAGCCCGCGAGGGCCCGGACGCGGTCGGCCGCGTCGGCGAGCCGCTCCTCGGGCAGCTCGCCCGAGCGCACGGCCGCGACGAAGGCGTCGCGCAGTCGCAGCACGGTCCCCTCGTCGGAGGGGCCGCCGCCCGTGCAGATCGCGTCGGCGCCCGCGGCGATGGCGAGGACACAGCCGCGCTCGAAGCCGTACGTGCCGGCGATGGCCTTCATGTCCATGCCGTCGGTGACGATGAGGCCCTCGTAGCCGAACTCCTCGCGGAGCAGTCCGGTCAGGATGCGGCGGGAGAGCGTGCCGGGGTTGTCCGGGTCCAGGGCCGGGGCGAGGACGTGGGCGCTCATCACGGCCCGGGTGCCGGCGGCGAGGGCCGCGCGGAACGGCGCGAGGTCACGGGAGTTCAGGACGTCCCTGTCGACGTCGATGACCGGCACGGAGTGGTGCGAGTCGATCGCCGTGTCGCCGTGCCCCGGGAAGTGCTTGGCGGAGGTGGCGACGCCCGACGACTGCATGCCCTCGACGTAGGCGGCGGTGTGCCGGGCCACCAGGTCGGGGTCCGAGCCGAAGGAGCGTACGCCGATGACGGGGTTGTCGGGGTTGGCGTTGACGTCGGCCGACGGCGCCCAGTTGAAGTTGATGCCGCAGGCGGCGAGGCGCCGGCCGAGGTCGGCGGCGACCTCACGGGTCAGCGTGGTGTCGTCGACGGCGCCGAGCGCGTGGTTGCCCGGGTAGGAGGAGCCGGTGCGCACCTCCAGGCGGGTGACGTCGCCGCTCTCCTCGTCGATGGCGATCAGGAGGTCGTCGCGTTCGGCGCGCAGCTGCGCGGTGAGGGCGGCCACCTGCTCGGCGGTCCGCACGTTGCGGCCGAAGAGGCTGACGGAGGCGAGGCCTTCGCCGATCCGGCGGCGCAGCCAGTCCGGGGCCGCGGTGGTGCCGTCGAAGCCGGGCTGGAGGACGGCGAGGGCGTTGCGGGTGAGGGTGTCACCGGCGTGCGGCGTGAGTGTCGTCATGAGGCGTTATCCCTTCACTGCGCCGTCGGTCAGGCCGCTGACGGCCCTGCGCTGCAGGAAGACGAAGAGGATGAGGATCGGGATGGCGAAGAGGGAGGCGGCGGCCATGGTGGCGCCCCAGTCGTCGCCGAAGGTGGTCTGGAAGCTGGTGAGCCACACCGGCAGGGTCTTGGACTCGGCTTCCTTGTTCAGCACGAGGACCAGCGGGAACTCGTTCCAGGCGGTGATGAAGCCGAAGAGCGAGGTCGACATCAGGCCGGGTGCGAGCAGCGGCAGGATCACCCGGCGGAAGGCCTGCATGCGGGTGCAGCCGTCGACCATGGCCGACTCCTCCAGCTCCTTGGGCACCGCCGCGACGAAGCCGCGCAGTGTGAGGAGGGTGAAGGGCAGGATCATCACCATGTAGAAGAGGGTCAGCGGGATCAGGCTGTTCAGCATGTCCGCGTCGCGCACGATGATGTAGATCGCGATGACCATGACTTCCCACGGCGCCATCTGCGCCAGCATGAAGCCGATGATGAAGCCGCGCCGGCCCTTGAAGCGCATGCGGGCGAGGGCGAAGGCCGCGGTCACGCCGATGATGAGCGAGAAGGTCACCGCGAGGAGCGTGACGATGAGGGAGTTGCCCGCCATCGTCCAGAAGTGGTCGGCGTCCACCGCCGTCTTGAAGTGTTCGAAGGTGGCGTCGGTCGGGAACCAGACCGGGTCCTCGGCGATGATGTCGCCGGTCGGCTTGAAGGCCGTCGCGAACATCCAGTACACGGGGAAGACGCAGAAGACGAAGATGACGACCGCGACCAGGTTGGGCCAGAGCCGGCCCATCAGCGAGCGCTTCACAGCTCGTCCTCCTCTTGCTTGAGCACGATCCGCAGGTAGAACGAGGTGATGGCCAGCAGGATGATGATGGTGAGCAGCGCGATCGCGGCGCCCATGCCGAAGTGCTGGTTGCCCATGCCCTCGATGTAGGCGTAGACGGGCAGGATCTCGGTGAGCCGGTCGGGTCCGCCCTCGTTGATCGTGAAGACCTGCACGAACGCCTTGAAGACCCAGATGATCTCAAGGAACGTCGTGGCGTAGAGGAAGGGCCGCAGGTACGGCATCGTGACCTGGGTGAACTGCTTCCAGGCACCGGCGCCGTCGAGCGACGCGGCCTCGTACAGCTCCTTGGGAATGGTGGTCGTGGCGGCGTACAGGTTGATCGCCACGAAGGGGATGGACATCCAGACGATGAGCAGCAGCACGACGAAGAACGTCGAGTACTGCGTGGCCAGCCAGTCGTGGTCGGCCATCGACTCGAAGCCGATCTTGGCGAGCACCCAGTTGACGACGCCGAAGCGCTGGGCGAACAGCCACTGGTAGACCGTGCTCGCCGCGACGACGGGCATCGCCCAGGCGAGCACCAGGCCGACCAGGAGGAAGGTGCGCATCTTCCGGCCGAGACGGGCGAGGAGGAGTCCCACCAGCGTGCCGAGGACCATGATCAGCACGACGTTGACGGCGGTGAAGGCGACCGAGCGTCCTGTGACCCGCCAGAAGTCCTCGCCGGTGAGGACCTCCTTGTAGTTGTCGAATCCGTTCCACTCGGTCAAGTGCAGAATGAACTGCCGCATGTTGAGGTTCTGGAACGACAGGATCCCGTTGTTGACCAGCGGCCAGCCCAACAGCAGCAGGGTGACGATGATCGCGGGGGCAAGAAGCAGATAGGGCGTGACGCCGGTGAGACGCCCGGGGGATCTGCGCGGGCCCCCTGGTCGTGGCCCGCCGTCCGATGTCTGCACCTCCGTCGGGCCGGAGGGCGGCCGTTCGGTCTTCTGCACGGTCATGCTCGCCATCTCTTTCGTGGGCATCGCGGTACGCAGAGGTATGCCGGGGCGGCGGGGACGGTTCACCCGCCGCCCCGGCAAGAGGGGCGTTCTTACTGCTTCTGCGCCAGGCGCTTGTTGAGCTCGCCCTCGACCTGCTTGGCCGCGGCCTCAGGGGACTTACCGTTGAGCACGGCGGTCATGTAGTTCTTGATCGGGTTCGGCGGGTTCTCCACCGCGCCCCACTCCGGGATCAGCGGGGTGATGCCGCCGCCGGGAGTGGCGGGCGACATGGCCTTGGCGGCCGGGTTGCCCGCGAGGGACGGCTCCAGCGACTTCTTGTTCGGGATGACGCCGCCTTCCTTGGCGAACTGACCCTCGAACTTGTCGCTCAGCGCGATCTTCAGGAACTCCTTGGCGAGCTCCTGCTTCTTGCTGGTCGCGGCGATGGCGAGGTTGGAGCCGCCGAGGAAGACACCCTCCGGCTTGTCCGCGGTGGCACCCGGGATCGTGAAGTAGCCGATGTCCTTCTCGATCTTCTTGTCGGCCTTGATGGCCAGGGCGGCCTCCCACGGCATGGCGATCATCGTGCCGGTCTTGCCCTTGCCGAAGACCTCGCCCTGCTGCGGCGTGGCCTCGTCCTTGTTCTTGGGGGCCTTGGAGAGCTTCTGGAACTCCTGGTACGTCTTCATGGCCTTGGCGACCTTCGGGTCGCCCAGGTTGGAGACGTACTTGTCGCCGTCCTTCTTGACCAGCTCGGCGCCCTCACCGATGGTGAGGCCGACGAAGTGGTACCAGAACTGGCCGGGCATGTAGAGCGGCTCGGCGTCGGTCTTCGCGCCGATCTGCTTGAGGTCCTTGAGGAACTCGTCGCGGGTCTTGGGGGTGTCCTTGATGCCGGCCTCGGCCCAGATCTTCTTGTTGTAGATCACGACGCGGTTGAGGACGAACCACGGGGCGGCGTACTGCTTGCCGTCGATGACCGAGGCCTTGTTCATCGACTCGGTCCAGTCCGCGCCGATGGACTCCTTGAGGTCGCCGAGCTCGGCGAGGCCGCCGGTCTTGGCGTACGCGGCGGTCTGGGTGTTGCCGATCTCGAAGACGTCCGGCGGGTTCTCCTCGGAGAGGGCGGTGGTCAGCTTCTGCTGGATACCGTTCCACTGCTGGACTTCGAACTTCAGCTTCGCGCCGGTCTTCTTCTCGAAGGCCGCCGTGACGTCCTTCTGCCACTGGTCCGGCGTCGAACCGTCCATCGCCCAGAGCGTCAGGGTCTCGCCCTTGAAGCTGTCGGCTCCCCCGGCCTTCTTGTCGTCGTCGTCACTGCCGCAGGCCGCGACCGAGACCAACATGCCCGCGACACCGATGGCCGCTATGAGCTTGCGCTTCACGTCACCCTCCTCAAGGGATGCCAGTCAACCCCCCACCCGCAGCGACCAAATGGACCGAGATCTGCCCGTGGGACTGGAACCTGGTCTTTAATGGTGTAGACCAGTACGGGGAGCTTGGCCTAGACCTTTAGGGGTGTCAAGGGTGTATAAGAAGGGCTGTCGCCTCCGTTATCGGACCGACACCTGAGCGGGCGGAGTCTTCCCTCAAGCTCTCGACTTCGCTCGACCAGAGGGCACCCCCATGGCCCGGTACGTGCCACGATGTGAGCCGCGACAGACGGAGGAGCCGGTGACGGCAGCAGCACAGGAGCCGGGAAGGTCGATCATGGGCAGCGAGGCAGGCAGCACCGCGGGCGAGATCGACGTGGCCCCGGAGGGTCCGAGCGTCGGCCGCACCGCGCGCGTGCCCAAGTATTACCGCCTGAAGCGGCACTTGCTGGACATCACCGAAACTCTGCCGCCGGGCACCCCGGTCCCCCCGGAGCGCACCCTCGCCGCCGAGTTCGACACCTCCCGCACGACGGTGCGCCAGGCCCTCCAGGAACTGGTCGTCGAGGGCCGCCTGGAGCGCATCCAGGGCAAGGGCACGTTCGTCGCGAAGCCCAAGGTGTCGCAGGCGCTGCAACTCACCTCGTACACGGAGGACATGCGGGCCCAGGGCCTGGAGCCCACCTCGCAGCTCCTGGACATCGGCTACATCACCGCCGACGACCGCCTCGCCGACCTGCTCGACATCACCGCGGGCGGCCGGGTGCTCCGCATCGAGCGGCTCCGGCTCGCCAACGGCGAGGCGATGGCCATCGAGACCACGCACCTGTCGGCGAAGCGCTTCCCCGCCCTGCGCCGCTCCCTGGTCAAGTACACCTCGCTCTACACGGCACTCGCCGAGGTGTACGACGTGCACCTCGCGGAGGCCGAGGAGACCATCGAGACCTCCCTGGCGACCCCGCGCGAGGCCGGCCTGCTCGGCACGGACGTGGGCCTGCCGATGCTGCTCCTGTCCCGCCACTCGCTGGACGGCAACGGCCAGCCGGTGGAGTGGGTGCGCTCCGTCTACCGCGGCGACCGCTACAAGTTCGTCGCCCGCCTCAAGCGGCCCACGGACTGACACCCGTCCGAGGTCTGGCGCGGGTCCCCGTGCTGCTCTACGGTCCTCCCGTCATCGCCTGATGAACGGGAGGACGACCCGGTGCGCAGAGCGAAACCCCGATCCATCGTCATCTGGTCCCTCGTCGCGCTGGTCGGCGCCGCGGGCTGGACCGTCCTGGCCCTCGCGCGCGACGAGGAGGTGTCGGCCGCCTGGATGGTGGCGGCGGCCCTCGGCTCGTACGCCGTCGCGTACCGCTTCTACTCCAGGTTCATCGCGTACAAGGTCCTGAAGGTCGACAAGAAGCGGGCCACCCCGGCCGAGCGGCTCGACAACGGCATCGACTTCCACCCGACCGACCGCCGGGTGCTGCTCGGCCACCACTTCGCGGCGATCGCGGGCGCGGGACCGCTGGTGGGGCCGGTGCTCGCGGCCCAGATGGGGTACCTGCCCGGCACCATCTGGATCATCGCCGGCGTGATCTTCGCGGGCGCCGTGCAGGACATGGTCGTGCTGTTCTTCTCGACGCGGCGCGACGGCAAGTCGCTCGGGCAGATGGCGCGCGAGGAGATCGGCCCGGTCGGCGGGGCCGCCGCGCTGCTCGCCACCTTCGCCATCATGATCATCCTGCTCGGGGTGCTCGCGCTCGTCGTCGTCAACGCGCTCGCCGCGTCTCCGTGGGGCACCTTCTCCATCGCGATGACCGTCCCGATCGCCCTGCTGATGGGCTTCTACCTGCGGGTGCTGCGGCCGGGACGGGTCAGCGAGGTCTCGCTGATCGGCATCGCGCTGCTGCTGCTCGCTCTCGTCGGCGGGCGCTGGGTCGCCGAGTCGTCCCTCGCGGACACCTTCACGCTGGCGCCGTCGACACTGGTCGTCTGGCTGGTGGCGTACGGGTTCATCGCCTCGATCCTGCCGGTGTGGATGCTGCTCGCGCCCCGCGACTACCTCTCCACCTTCATGAAGATCGGCACGATCGTGCTGCTCGCGCTCGGCGTCGTCGTCACCCTGCCGACGCTGAAGATGGACCCGGTGACCGACTTCGCCTCGCGCGGCGACGGGCCGGTCTTCGCGGGCTCGCTCTTCCCCTTCGTCTTCATCACCATCGCCTGCGGCGCCCTGTCCGGCTTCCACGCGCTGATCTCCTCGGGCACGACGCCGAAGATGATCCAGAAGGAGACGCAGGTCCGCATGATCGGCTACGGCTCCATGCTGATGGAGTCGTCGGTCGCGGTGATGGCGCTCGTCGCGGCGTCGATCATCGACCCCGGCCTGTACTTCGCGATGAACGCGCCGGCGGGAGTCGTCGGCGACACCGTCCAGGAGGCGTCGAAGGCCGTCGCCGGCTTCGGGTACGCCATCTCGCCGGCCGACCTGGCGCAGGCCGCGAAGAACGTCGAGGAGTCCTCGCTGCTCTCGCGCACCGGCGGCGCGCCCACGCTCGCGGTCGGCGTCTCGGAGATCTTCTCGAAGGTCACCGGCGGCTCGATGCGGGCCTTCTGGTACCACTTCGCGATCATGTTCGAGGCGCTGTTCATCCTGACCGCGCTCGACGCGGGCACGCGCGTGGGCCGCTTCATGCTGCAGGACATGCTCGGGAACGTCTACAAGCCCTTCCGGAGGATGAGCTGGAAGCCCGGGCTCGTGTTCACCAGCGCCGTCGTCACGGCCCTCTGGGGTTACTTCCTGTGGGTCGGCGTGCACGAGCCGCTCGGCGGGATCAACCAGCTCTTCCCGATCTTCGGCATCGCCAACCAGCTCCTCGCCGCCGTCGCCCTCGCCGTCTGCACCACGCTGCTCGTGAAGTCCGGGCGGCTCAAGTGGGCCTGGATCACCGGCATTCCACTCGTCTGGGACGCGACGGTGACGCTCACCGCGAGCTGGCAGAAGGTGTTCTCCAGCGACCCGCGCGTCGGCTTCTTCCAGCAGCGCGCCAACTACCAGGACGCCATCGACGACGGCAAGATCCTGCCGCCCGCCAAGACCATGGACGACATGCACACCGTCGTCACCAACTCCACGGTGGACGGCGTTCTTTCGGCGGCGCTCGCCCTGCTCATCGTCGTCGTCATCGTGGACGCGGCACGGATATGCATCAAGCACGTCCGCGACCCCGCGGCGTCACGGCTGAGCGAAGCGCCGTACGTGGAGTCGAAGTTGACGGCTCCGGCGGAGCTCTTCGCGACCCGGGAGGAGAAGCAGGAGGAGAAACGGGAGGAGAAGCGGGAGGAGAAGCGGGAGGTGGCGCCGTGACGTGGCTGCTGCGCGGCATGCGCTGGATGCGCTGGTACGTACGGGAAATGACCGACGAGTCGGCGTACGAGCGGTACGTGGCGCACGTACGGAAGGAGCATCCGGCGGCAACCGTCCCCAGCCGCCGCGCATTTGAGCGCATGCGGACGGAGCGGGAGGAGTCGGACCCGCGCCGGGGCTTCCGCTGCTGCTGAACAGGCGACTGAGCAGGCAACTGAGCAGGCAACTCACGACAACGCGACCCGTCCGTTATCCGGACAGGGGTTCCATACAGCGAGACTGTGGCTTAGATTTCCCGCACGTTAAGCATGGGATAAGTGAGGGAACGGAGCCGCGATATGTCAGATGCGCCTGAAGTGAACAGACCGGTGGTCACACCGGTCCGCGTGGTCATCGCAGCCTGCCTTGTCGCGCCCTTCGTGGCAATGCTCTGGGTGGGGTCGTACGCGAAGATCGACCCGACCTTCATCGGCATCCCGTTCTTCTACTGGTACCAAATGCTCTGGGTGCTCGTCTCCACGGCGCTCACGATGATCGCGTACAAGCTGTGGCAGCGTGACCAGCGCGCCCGCAAGGCCGCGCAGGCTCATGGGGGTGCCGGAAAGTGACCACACTCGCATCGGGCGGCGTCAACGGCGTCGCGCTCGGCGTCTTCGTCTTCTTCTTCCTCGCCGTCACCGTCATGGGCTTCCTGGCCGCCCGCTGGCGCAAGGCCGAGAACGAGCAGAGCCTCGACGAATGGGGCCTCGGCGGCCGCTCGTTCGGCACCTGGGTCACCTGGTTCCTGCTCGGCGGCGACCTGTACACCGCCTACACGTTCGTGGCCGTCCCCGCGGCGATCTACGCGGCGGGCGCGGCCGGCTTCTTCGCCGTGCCGTACACGATCCTTGTCTACCCGCTGATCTTCACCTTCCTGCCGCGCCTGTGGTCGGTCTCGCACAAACACGGCTACGTGACCACGTCGGACTTCGTGCGCGGGCGCTTCGGCTCCAAGGGCCTCTCGCTGGCGGTCGCCGTCACCGGCATCCTCGCCACGATGCCGTACATCGCGCTCCAACTGGTCGGCATCCAGGCCGTCCTGGACGTCATGGGGATCGGCGGCGGCCCCGACACCAACTGGTTCATCAAGGACCTGCCGCTGCTGATCGCGTTCGCGGTGCTCGCCGCGTACACCTACTCGTCGGGGCTGCGCGCGCCCGCGCTGATCGCGTTCGTGAAGGACGGTCTGATCTATCTCGTCATCGCCGTCGCGATCATCTACATCCCGATCAAGCTCGGTGGCTTCGACGAGATCTTCCAGGCGGCGAACGAGAAGTTCTCGGCGGCGAACGACGCGGCGGGCAAGCCCGTCGCGGGGCTCGCGCCGGGCGAGGCCGGGCAGTGGACCTACGCCACGCTCGCACTCGGCTCCGCGCTCGCGCTGTTCATGTACCCGCACTCGATCACGGCGACGCTCTCCTCCAAGAGCCGCGACGTGATCCGCCGCAACACCACGATCCTGCCGCTCTACTCGCTGATGCTGGGCCTGCTCGCGCTGCTCGGCTTCATGGCGATCGCGGCCGGGGTCAAGGTCGAGAACGGCCAGCTGGCCATCCCCCAGCTGTTCGAGGACATGTTCCCCGACTGGTTCACCGGTGTCGCCTTCGCCGCCATCGGCATCGGCGCGCTCGTGCCCGCGGCGATCATGTCGATCGCGGCCGCGAACCTCTTCACCAGGAACATCTACAAGGACTTCATCAAGCCGGAGGCGACACCCGCGCAGGAGACCAGGATCTCCAAGCTGGTCTCGCTCCTGGTGAAGGTGGGCGCGCTCGTCTTCGTCCTCACCATGGACAAGACGGTCGCGATCAACTTCCAACTGCTCGGCGGCATCTGGATCCTGCAGACGATGCCCGCGCTGGTCGGCGGCCTGTTCACGCGCTGGTTCCACCGCTGGGCGCTTCTCGCGGGCTGGGCGGTCGGCATGGTCTACGGAACGGTCGCCGCGTACGGCGTCGCGTCGCCGACGCAGAAGCACTTCGGCGGCTCGTCCGACGAGATCCCGGGCATCGGCGAGATCGGTTACATCGGCCTCACCGCGTTCGTCCTGAACGTCGTCGTGACCGTGGTCCTGACCTTCGTCCTGAAGGCGCTGAAGGCGCCCGAGGGCATCGACGAGACGTCTCCCGAGGACTACACGGCGGACGCGGGCGACCCCGGCGTCATCGAGGAACTGCCGCCGGCCACGGTGGGGGCACCGGGCGGGCACTGACCCTTCCCTGCGTACGTCATGCGGGCCGCCGGAGAAATCCGGCGGCCCGTTCTCGTGCACTCCGACACAAGATATGGGGCTGTCACCCAGACCCAGCACAAGATGTATGCTCGTGCTCGCTGTCGCCGCAGGGGAATCCGGTGCAAGTCCGGAACTGTCCCGCAACGGTAGACGTGTACGCATTTGACGTGCGCGGAGTCCGAAGACCTGCCGGCAGTGCACCCGTGCCGTCCGGCCCGGGTGCCGACCGTCCGGGCCTCGTGGAATGGGCCGGTGGACGCGGTACGCCGCCCTGCCCGGGTGCGCCCGTGTGTGCCATCCCCTCCCCCAGGCCCAGAGCCGAGCGAGGGAGAGCTCCACGTGACCATCGCGCCTGCCGAACCTGCGTCAGCGCCGTCACCGCCGACTGCCGAGGGTACCGACGCGCCGGGGACCGCGCTGCTGCGCACCCTGACCGACCTCACCGCCGACCTCCCCGACGCCGACCCCGGCCGGGTCGCCGCCGCCGCGCTGCGCGGCCGTTCGGCCCGGGCCGACGAGGCGGAGCTGCGGACCCTCGCCACCGAGGCGGCCGCGGGACTCATCTCCGAGGACCCGGCGTACTCGAAGCTCGCCGCCAGGCTGCTCACGCTCTCCATCGCCGCCGAGGCCGCCTCCCAGGGCGTGCGCTCCTTCACCGAGTCGATCGCCGTCGGCCACCGCGAGGGCCTGATCGCCGACCGCACCGCCGACTTCGTGGGCGCCCACGCGGCTCGCCTCGACGCGCTC
Organism: Streptomyces sp. NPDC045678; assembly: GCF_056432085.1. Classification (NCBI taxonomy): domain Bacteria; kingdom Bacillati; phylum Actinomycetota; class Actinomycetes; order Kitasatosporales; family Streptomycetaceae; genus Streptomyces; species Streptomyces sp. NPDC045678. The sequence goes on along the minus strand of NZ_JBWKJS010000006.1, from coordinate 446,549 downwards.
GTGGAGACCGCGCTCGCCGACGGCGCCGACTTCCGCTTCGGCTACTTCGGCCTGCGCACCCTGCACAGCCGCTACCTGCTGCGCCACCCCATCACCCGCCAGGTCATCGAGACCCCGCAGCACTTCATGCTGCGCGTCGCGAGCGGCCTGGCGGAGACCGCATCCGATACGAAGACGGGCAGCACCCGCGCCGTCGACGAGGTCGCCGCGCTGTACGGCCTGATGAGCCGCCTGGACTACCTGCCGTCCTCGCCGACGCTCTTCAACTCCGGCACCCGCCACCCGCAGATGTCGTCCTGCTACCTCCTCGACTCCCCGCAGGACGAGCTCGACTCCATCTACGACCGCTACCACCAGGTCGCGCGGCTCTCCAAGCACGCCGGCGGCATCGGACTCTCGTACTCCCGCATCCGCTCCCGCGGTTCGCTGATCCGCGGCACGAACGGGCACTCCAACGGCATCGTGCCGTTCCTGAAGACGCTGGATGCCTCGGTCGCCGCCGTGAACCAGGGCGGGCGGCGCAAGGGCGCGGCCGCGGTCTACCTGGAGACCTGGCACTCCGACATCGAGGAGTTCCTGGAGCTGCGCGACAACACCGGTGAGGACGCGCGCCGCACGCACAACCTCAACCTGGCGCACTGGATCCCCGACGAGTTCATGCGCCGGGTCGCCGCCGACCAGCAGTGGTCGCTGTTCTCGCCCTCCGACGTGCCCGAGCTCGTCGACCTGTGGGGCGACGCGTTCGACGCCGCGTACCGCACGGCGGAGGCCGCCGGGCTCGCGAAGAAGACGATGTCGGCCCGGGACCTGTACGGCCGCATGATGCGCACCCTCGCGCAGACCGGCAACGGCTGGATGACCTTCAAGGACGCCGCCAACCGCACCGCCAACCAGACGGCGGAGCCCGGCCACACCGTGCACTCCTCCAACCTGTGCACGGAGATCCTGGAGGTGACGGACGACGGGGAGACGGCCGTCTGCAACCTCGGCTCGGTCAACCTCGGCGCGTTCGTCGACCCGGCCGCGCAGGACATCGACTGGGAGCGCCTCGACGCCACCGTCCGCACCGCGGTGACCTTCCTCGACCGCGTCGTCGACATCAACTTCTACCCGACCGAGCAGGCGGGCCGCTCCAACGCCAGGTGGCGCCCGGTGGGCCTCGGCGCGATGGGCCTGCAGGACGTCTTCTTCCAGCTGAGGCTCCCCTTCGACTCCCCCGAGGCGCGGGCGCTCTCCACCCGCATCGCCGAGCGCATCATGCTCGCCGCCTACGAGACCTCCGCCGACCTCGCCGAACGCAGTGGCCCGCTGCCCGCCTGGGAGAAGACCCGCACCGCGCGCGGTGTGCTGCACCCCGACCACTACGGCGTCGAGCTGACGTGGCCCGAGCGCTGGGCGGCGCTGCGGGAGCGCATCGCCGCGACCGGCATGCGCAACTCGCTGCTGCTCGCCATCGCCCCGACCGCCACCATCGCGTCCATCGCGGGCGTCTACGAGTGCATCGAGCCGCAGGTCTCCAACCTCTTCAAGCGCGAGACGCTGTCCGGCGAGTTCCTCCAGGTCAACGCCTATCTGGTGGAGGAGCTGAAGCGGCTCGGGATGTGGGACGCGCAGACCCGCGAGGCGCTGCGCGAGGCGAGCGGCTCGGTGCAGGGATTCGACTGGATCCCCGCGGAGGTCCGCGCGCTGTACCGCACGGCGTGGGAGCTCCCGCAGCGCGGTCTGATCGACATGGCCGCCGACCGCACCCCGTTCCTCGACCAGGCACAGTCGCTCAATCTCTTCCTGGAGACGCCGACCATCGGCAAGCTCTCCTCGATGTACGCGTACGCCTGGCAGCGCGGCCTGAAGACCACGTACTACCTGCGCTCGCGCCCCGCGACGCGCATCGCCCGCGCCGCCGGCGGCTCTAACGCCGCGGCCACCACTCCCGTCCCCGCACAGGCCACGGCCGAAGACGCCGTCGCCTGCTCCCTGGAAAACCCCGAGTCCTGCGAGGCCTGCCAGTAATGAGCTCCACCACCCACAGCGAGAAGAACCTCCTCGACCCGGGCTTCGAGCTGACCCTGCGCCCCATGCGCTACCCCGACTTCTACGAGCGCTACCGGGACGCGATCAAGAACACCTGGACCGTCGAGGAGGTCGACCTCCACTCCGACGTCGCGGACCTCGCCAAGCTCAGCCCCGGTGAGCAGCACATGATCGGCCGTCTCGTCGCGTTCTTCGCGACCGGCGACTCGATCGTCTCCAACAACCTGGTGCTGACGCTCTACAAGCACATCAACTCCCCCGAGGCGCGGCTGTACCTGAGCCGACAGCTGTTCGAGGAGGCCGTGCACGTCCAGTTCTATCTGACGCTGCTCGACACCTATCTGCCCGACCCGGAGGACCGCGCGGCGGCCTTCGACGCGGTCGAGGAGATCCCCTCGATCCGTGAGAAGGCCGAGTTCTGCTTCAAGTGGATGGACTCGGTCGAGAAGCTGGAGCGTCTCGAGACGCAGGCCGACCGCCGCCGCTTCCTGCTCAACCTCATCTGCTTCGCCGCGTGCATCGAGGGGCTCTTCTTCTACGGTGCCTTCGCGTATGTCTACTGGTTCCGCAGCCGCGGCCTGCTGCACGGCCTGGCCACCGGCACCAACTGGGTGTTCCGCGACGAGACGATGCACATGAGCTTCGCCTTCGACGTCGTCGACACCGTCCGCAAGGAGGAGCCCGAGCTCTTCGACGACGCGCTTCAGCAGCAGGTCACGGACATGCTGAAGGAGGCCGTGGAAGCCGAGCTGCAGTTCGCCCGCGACCTGTGCGGCGACGGCCTGCCCGGCATGAACACCGACTCGATGCGCGAGTACCTGCAGTGCGTCGCCGACCAGCGTCTTCAGCGCCTCGGCTTCGCGCCGGTCTACGGCTCCGAGAACCCCTTCTCCTTCATGGAGCTGCAGGGCGTCCAGGAGCTGACCAACTTCTTCGAGCGGCGGCCCTCGGCCTACCAGGTCGCCGTGGAGGGCTCGGTCTCGTTCGACGACGAGTTCTAGACGCGCCCGAGGTGCCCGCTCCCGTTCTGCCGGACGGGGGCGGGCACCTCGGTGTGCCCCTGGCGTGGCCCTGGTGTGTCAGCGCGGGGTGGCCCGCAGGACGAGCCGCTTGGGGTGCAGCGTGATGCCGACCTGGGTGCGGGCGTCGGTCTCCTCGACGGGCCGGAGCCGCCACTTGGGGGCCACCGTCCCGAGGATCAGGGCGAGTTCTGCCAGGCTGAAGTGGTCGCCGGGGCACTTCCTGTTGCCGACGCTGAACGGCATCATCGCGAACTCCGGTACGTCGGCCGCCCGTTCCGGATTCCACCTGTCGGGGTCGAAGTCGAGGTTCCGCTCGAAGGAACGCGGGTCGCGCTGCATCGCGTACACGCTGTAGACGATGTCGGCGTCCGCCGGAATCGAAAAGCCGCCCAGTTCGGTTTCGGCCACGGACCGGCGCGTGAATATCCAGGCGGCCGGCCGTATGCGCATCGCCTCGGTGACGACATTGCGGAGGTGCGGCAGGTCCTTGAGATCGGCGAATGTGATCGCGCGATCCGGCGCCACGACATTTACCTCTTCAACCAACCGCCTTTCCTGCTCAGGGTGTTCGGTCAGGAGATGGAACGCCCACGCCAGCGTCGACGCCACATTCTCCGCACCCGCCACGACGAGCGAAACCACGTTGTCGTGGATCTCCTGGTCGGCGATGGGCCTCCCGGTTTCGTCCGTGGCCCGCAGCAATTCGGCGAGGAGGTCGTCCGGCGCGCCGGGGCCGGCGGCGCGGCGCTCCGCGATGATCTCGTCGACGAGCGTGTGCAGGTCGGCGAGCGCGCTCTCGAACCGCCGGTTGGCGGGGGTCGGCACGCGGTGGAGCGGGCCGACCGAGAGCACCATCCTGCGGTAGAGCCCGTCGAAGACGGTGTGCAGCGAGTCGGCGATCCGGTCCGCCTTGTCCCGTATCGAGTCGACCTCCAGGAGCGAGCGCGAGACGATGCGCACGGCCGTGCGGAACATCTCGGCGCTCACGTCGACGGTGGCGCCCGGCTGCCAGCGGGCCGCCGTGGCCCGGGCCTCCTCCTCCATCACCTTGGCGTAGTCGGCGATCCGCTCGGGCCGGAACGCCGGTTGCATCATGCGGCGCTGGCGTCGGTGCAGCTTGCCGTTGCTGGTCGCCACGCCCTTGCCGAGGAGCACTTCCAGGGTGTCCCAGAGCGGTCCGCCGACGATGTACTCGGGGTTCTTGAGCATGGCGCCGACCAGTTCCGGGTCGCACACCACGTACGCCGTCCTGGGTCCCAGCCTGATCCTGACGAGATCGCCATGGTCGCGCAGTGCGGAGAGGAAGCCGAGCGGGTCGCGCACGAGGTTCCACGCGTGACCGAGGAGCGGGGCACCGCCGCGAACGAGGGGCGGGGTGCGGAGCGGGCCGGGGCCCGAAGCGGGGGGAGCGGGTATTGCGGATTCGACGCTCATTACTCACCTACCAGTTCGTTTTCCGCCATGGCTTCTTCCGTCACATACGGGGGCATGGACCTGTCGTCCCAGCTGTCCACCCGATAGCGACCGGATTCGTGATGGAACCAGTAGACGGACGAGAACCAGTTCCGCATGTTGAAGACGCATGATTTCACCGCGTCCGCGAGTTCCCTGCCGCCGTCATCGCCGTCCGCCAATTCATCGGCGAACTTCAGCACTTCCCGCTCCGCTTCCACGAATTCCTTGACGCATTCAGTGACGCGTCTGTGCACTTCCCGCACCGCTTCTTCTAGCGTCATTCCTTCGTGCTGGATGAGGCTGATCCCGAGATTGTGCAGTTCGTCCCCCGCGAGTTCTTTCGGGAGGGAGCACAGGTCGTTGTACCAGGCCGAGAAATCCTGGGTCGCCCGTGCCGCACGCCGGTAGGCGGGGTGCTTGCGCACCGGGTCCGGCAGCTCGTACCGCGCCGTGGGTTCCAGGAGGTCGATCCACGCCCAGTGCGCGAACGTGAGCCGGCGCAGCTCTATGTACGTCTCAACCGTCGGCACGGTGCCGCAGCGCCGGTTCCTGAACTCCTGGTCGTACGCGTCGATCACGGGGTGGAAGTGCCGGGCGAACCTGGCGTTCCAGCTGGGGCCGAGGAACGCGTACAGACGCAGCACGCAGTCCGCGAAGCCGGCGACCAGTGGATCCTTGTGGTGCCGGTACTGCCGGGGCTCGTTGAGCGTGCCGTGCAGGCCCCGGCAGAGCTGCCGCCACTGGACCGTCCTGCCGTGCACGGAGTCTCTGTCGTGCCGGTCGTCCCACGCGAAGAACCAGCTGCTGAGGTCCGCTATCGCGGTCAGCAACTCGTCGGGTGCCCCAATGTAGTACCCCGCCACCAGATCCGTGTAGCAGAGACTGTCCGCGTACCGCTCGACCTTGTCGGGGGGCATGAGCCGCATTTCGCGCAGCCAGGTCCTGGACTTCTCCTGAAGCTTTGGCCAATACGGATGCAGACGGCGAGGGAACGCTGCTTCGATCATCGGAACAGCCAGTGCCCGCGGTACCGATACCACGGGTGAACGTGGCCGTGTGTGCGGATGTGTCGGTGAAGTGCTCCCGGAATATGCACGCACGAACAAACCCCTTTCAGCCGCCCTGAGGACACGCGCCCCTCCCGCCGTACCGGGCGCGCGCCGTTGCGTATCCCCGCGCTTTCCATTCAGCACCACAACTGACCGTTCAGGGAACAGATTTGCGCCATTCACTACCCCCGGGTGCCGAGAACCTCCCCTTACGTGACTGAATATGGATCACCGGCAGCTTGATTTGCTCGCACACGCGAGCGGGTACGCCAACGGCCCCTGGTCAGGAAGGAGTTCCTGCACCAGGGGCCGCTCGCGTCACGCGGTTCCCGCGCCTCTCGGGCGCCGCGGGAGTCAGCCGTTGTCCACCACGGGGTAGCGCGGGGTGCCTTCTTCCATCTGGCGAAGCGCGTCCTTGCGCTCCCGCTTGGAGAGGCGGTCGATGTACAGGTACCCGTACAGGTGGTCCGTCTCGTGCTGCAGGCAGCGCGCGAAGTAGCCGGTGCCGCGCACCTTGATGGGGTTGCCCTTCGCGTCCTGGCCGGTCACCTCGGCGTAGTCCGGGCGGGCCAGCGGGGCGTACGCGGTCGGGACCGAGAGGCAGCCCTCGCCCGAGTCGTCGAGGCGGCGCTTCTCGGCGGGCAGGTCCTGGAGCACCGGGTTGCAGATCACACCGACGTGGCGCACGCCTTCGTCATCCATGCAGTCGTAGACGAAGACCTTCAGGTCGACGCCGACCTGGTTGGCGGCCACGCCCACGCCCTGCGCGACGCGCTGGGTCGCGAACATGTCGTCGATCAGCTTGGCCAGCTCGTCGTCGAAGGCCGTGACGTCCTTGCACTCCTTGTGCAGCACCGGGTTGCCGACGACCGTGATCGGCCGGGACGTGCCGCGCTCGCGGTAGGCCGTCTCCCGCTCCTCGCAGTCCTCGGTGTCGATGACGAAGCCCTCGTCGTCGACGGGGAGCACCCCGTCCCCGTCGATGGCCTGCTGCTCAGTGTCCTGCGCCATGTCCGCCGTACGCCTTCCTTGAAACCCTCAAGAGTTTGTGCCGGTACAGCCTACGGCGAAGTGTCAGCAGACCTCTTCGAGATCCCGCCAGTCACGGGAATCCGGACTGTCCGCCACCCAGCCGTCCAGGAGACCGCGCACCAGGCCCGCGGGCGCCGCCAGGCCGCACTCGCGCTCCGGCACCCAGAGCGCGCCAGGGCTGCGGTGGCCGAGCGGGCCAGGGTGGCCCGGCTCGCTGTGGTCGTGCGGGTCCAGGTGCTCGCCGTCGCCCTCGTCGCTCGGCATGCGGGACTCGGAGCACATCCGGCAGAGCAGCCGCACGGACGACGACCAGTCCTCCGCGGCGAAGCCGGCGTCGGCCGCGAGCCGCTCCAAAGCGTCCCTGTCGTCCTCGGTGGCGGCCTCCAGGAGGACCACCCAGGTCGGCACCGGTGAGGGCGCCCACAGCTCGATCTCGTCGAAGACGGGGTACGAGTGCCCGTCGCCCGTCGTCCGCTCGCCGTGCGGGACGCCGTCGTGCAGCACGACCTCGCCCCAGCGGCGCCCGGAGGACGGCAGCGGAATGGACAGGACCTCCATGCGGGCCGGGTCGAGACGGCGGCCCCACACGACCTCGGCCTCCCCTTCCGGGGAGAGCCGCACGGCCGCGCTGCCGAGCTCCATGCCCGTCGGCTCGCCGGAGGCGGCCACGCCGCCGGGCACCCGCAGGCCGTACGCCTGCCAGGCGCGGCGGGCCAGGGGCCAGTCCTGGAGCGCGGTCGCCGCGATGCCGACGTTCCACCAGTCGGGGGCGCCCGCGGAACGGTCCAGGAGCGCGACGGCGCGCAGCCCGGCGGCCCGCGCCTGCTCCCAGTCGTGCCGGAACTTGTGCAGCAGCGCCAGGTTGAACCAGGACTCGGACAGCCAGGGTTCGAGATCCGCCGCACGCGTGAGCAGTGCCCCCGCGTCCTCGTACCGGCCGTCGCCGATCAGCGTGAACGCGCGGTCGGTCGCCTGCCGCCATGAGGCGGAGGGCCGGTGCCGTCCCTTGCCGAAGATCCTCACGATTCCCGCCTGATTCCCGCCTGCCACGTATTCCGTAGGTCGCTCGTCGTGGGGGCGCGGCGTCGGGGGCCGTACCCCCGTGCGCCCCATTTCCTGTCGTCTTCGCATCCAACCACGGACGGTCGGACGGCCGCTCATTACCCATGGGTTACCCAGCTCGGCGCGAGGTAAGGCCATGGGTGAGGCCGTCCCTCGACAGGACGCGCGCCAGGGACTCCACGACCTCCGGCTGGTAGTCGTGGCCCGTTGCCAGGCGGAGCCGCTCCAGGGCCTTGAGCGGGCCGTCCAGCGCCCCTGAGGGTCCTTCTCCCCGCGCCATCTCGTCGTACGCGTTCGCCGTCCGCACAATACGCGCGGTGAGCGGCTGTTCGCGGTACGGGTCGGCCTGCCGCTCCACGACGACGGCGACGGCGGCGTCCACCCCGGTCTGCCGGACGACGGCGCCGCCGAGCAGGGCTATTCGGCGCTGTTCCGCCTCCGGGAGGGCGGCGGTGGCCCCCTCGGGGACGGGGTCGACCAGGGAGAGCTGGCCGATGTCGTGCATGAGTGCAGCGTGCTCCAGGACGGTGAGGTCCGACTCGCAGAGACCGAGGTCACGCCCGACGGCCCGGCTGAGCCCGGCCACGCGGTGCGCGTGGCCCTGCGGGGTGTACCCGGCGATCTCGGTGGCCCTGGCGAGGGAGGCGATGGTCTGCCGGTAGGTCGCACGCACCGCCGCGTACCGCCGGAAGGAGAGCTGGGTGAGCAGCAGGGGGAGGCTGAAGACGGGCAGCGCCCACAGCCCCGCCACGGCCACCGCGAGCGCCATCACGGCGCCGCTCGCGCAGACGGCGGAGCCGATGCCGAGCATCGCCCGCAGCTCCTCCCGCAGCAGCGGCCCGAACGGCCACCGGGTGCGGGCGTGCGCCGTCACGGCGCCGAGGACGGCGTCGCAGAGCGCGGTGAGGACGAGCAGGGCGACGATGACGAACGCGAAGTACGGCCCGTGCCCCACCCACTCACCGAACTTGCCCGCGTTGTACAGGGGTTGGAAGCACGCGGCGGCGAACCCGACGGTCAGCACGCGGCGCGCCATCCGGTCGAGCGTGGGGCCGCGGCCGAGCGCCACGTTCGGCACCGCGCCCACGAGGGCGGCCGCGACGACCACGGCGAGCACCTGCAGCACTCCGTGGTGCGTGGCGTGTCCGGCGTTCTCGCCGAGCAGGGCGTACGCGAGGGCCCCCGCGGCGCCGAGCGGGGCGGGCTCCCTGTCCCCTCCGCTCCCCCACCGGGTCAGCTCGCCGAGGGCTATCAGGACGCCGAAGGCGAGGGCGGCCCGGCCTTCGGCGATGCCGTGCCAGAGGGTCCAGACGAGGGAGGCGCAGGCGAGCAGGCCGGCCAGGCAGGCGACCGCGCCCGGCAGCCGCGAGGGCGGCCTCACCGGGCCCCCGGCCACACGGCGGCGGGCGCGGGAGCGGGCCGGACGTGAGGCGGCACGGGCGCGCCCTGCCCCGGTGTGCCCTGCTCCGGCCCGCCCTGCTCCGGCACGTCGGCCGTGACCTCGGGGTGCCATCCGTACCGGTCGAGGGCGCGCGTGAGCGCCCCGACCATCACGGGGTCGAAGTGCGCGCCCGCGCACCGGTTGAGCTCGGCCACGGCCGCCTCGACGGGCCTGGCCCGCCGGTAGGAGCGGGTGGACGTCATGGCGTCGAAGGCGTCGGCGACCGCGACCACCCGCGCGCACTCGGGGATCTGCGGCCCGGTGAGGCCGTAGGGATAGCCGCCACCGTCCATGCGCTCGTGGTGGTGGAGGATCGCGGCGCGCGCCTCGCCCAGGAACCCGATGCCGCGCACCATCTCGTGGCCGTACTCGGGATGGAGCTCGATGATGCGCCGCTCCTCGGGCGTCAGCGGTCCGTCCTTGCGCAACAGCCGGGTGGGGACGCCGAGTTTGCCGACGTCGTGCAGGATCCCGGCGAACCGGAGGACCTCGACGCGGTCGTCGTCCATGCCCAGTTCGCGCGCGATCAGCACGGAGGCGCGGCCGACGCGCTCGCTGTGCCCGCGGGTGTACTTGTCCTTGAGGTCGACGGCCTGCACGAGCGCCCGGATGGTGGCCTGGTGGGCGGCGCGCTCGCGGTGGTACTGCGCGAAGGCCCAGCAGGAGACGCCCATCGGCAGGAGCACGAGGAGTGCGGCCGCGGGGCCGTACGGACTGGTCCAGAGCACCGCCATCATCAGGCCGGCGAGCCCGTGCACGGTGACGGGCGCGAGCGAGCGCAGGAAGAGGCCCCGCCAGGCGGTCCGCGCGGGGACGCGTTCGGCGGTCACGAGGACGCCGCCGTCCAGCACGGTGAGCACGGCGGAGAAGGCCAGCACGGCCGCGCCCGCGGGCCCGAGGACATGCGGGAAGTCGGGGCCGGCACCGGCCGCGGGCCCGCCGAGCGCCGCGTACACACGCGCCGATACCCAGGCGGCGAGGGCGAGTTGAGAGGCGCGCCAGAGACGGCGCACCCAGCGGGGCTCCTGGTCGACCCGGGCGAACAGCGCGCCGGGCACGGCGACGAGCGCGGCCGCGGACGGCGGCAGCAGGAACACTCCGGCGAGCAGTACGGGGAAGAAGGTGCCGAGCCCGCGCGGGACGCGGCCGCCGACGACGCGGCACCGGGTGATCTGCTCGCACCCTGCGTAGAGGATGGCGAGGAGAGCGACGGCGGGCCAGGAGGGGCGCGCGCCGGGGGCGGGCGCGGCGCAGGCCACGCCGGCCAGGGCGACGCACAGGATGTAGACGCGGGCCCGTACCGGCACCGACCGCATGGAGTTCTCCTCCCCGTTCCGGTCCGGAGACTAGAACGGCGCTCCCCCTGCCAGCACCCGCCCGCCGTTAATTAGCACGTTCGAGTGACGGAGGGTTCGGGTGACGGGAGGGGAGAGCGGGCCGCGCGGGGTTCCGAGTGCTCAGGCCTCGGACGGGGCCGTGGTGTCCTGCGTGATGTCCTGCTCGGGCACGGCCTGCCCGGAGCGGATGAGGTCGATGCGGCCCATGACCTTGGCCCGCAGGTCGACGGGGACGTCGTCCTGACCGCAGCAGCGCTTCACCAGCTTCTTGACCGCCTGCTCGAGGCCGTACTTCTCCAGGCACGGAGAGCACTCCTCGAAGTGCGTCTCGAACTTGGTGCAGTCGCTGTCCGGCATCTCGTGGTCGAGGAACTCGTAGAGATGGTCCAGGACTTCACTGCAGTCAGTCTCGTGCGGCTCTCCGCAGCTCATGAGCCCGAGCCTTTCGTTCCGTTCGACTCCCCTGCACCCGCCGGGACGAGCCCGCGCTCACGGGCGTAGTCCTCCAGCATGCCGCGCAGCTGGCGGCGGCCCCGGTGCAGTCGGGACATCACCGTACCGATGGGTGTCCCCATAATGTCCGCGATCTCCTTGTACGCAAAGCCCTCTACGTCGGCCAGATAGACGGCGATGCGGAATTCCTCGGGGATCGCCTGCAGCGCCCGCTTCACGTCCGTGTCGGGCAGGTGGTCCAGCGCCTGCGACTCGGCCGAGCGCAGACCGGTGGACATGTGCGACTCGGCGCGTGCCAGCTGCCAGTCCTCGATCTCCTCGGCGGCACTGCGCTGGGGCTCGCGCTGCTTCTTGCGGTACGAGTTGATGAACGTGTTGGTGAGGATGCGGTAGAGCCACGCCTTGAGGTTCGTGCCCTCGCGGAACTGGTGGAACGACGCGTACGCCTTCGCGTACGTCTCCTGCACCAGGTCCTCCGCGTCCGCCGGGTTGCGCGTCATGCGCAGCGCCGCCGAGTACATCTGGTCGAGGAACGTCAGCGCGTCCCGCTCGAAGCGGGCCGTGCGCTCAGCGGCCGTCTCGGACTTCTCCGAACTCTCTCGGGGCTGCTCCGCCTGGCCGTGCTCGGTCCCTGCGTCGGTCCCAGTGACCGGACCCACCTCCTCCAACGACGTGGCGAGGCCGAAAGCAGCCCCACTCGAATCGGAGGATAGACGACGACCCGCACCCCGCGCCGCCCGAATAGATGCGGTTTTGGGTGCGCTCAGCACCGTCCACTCCAGGTCAGCGGCGCTGGAGCGGTTCGGGCAGATGGTCGAACCCATGCGGCGGACTCCCTCTCGTACGAACAGCTGTCGACGGCGTTTGCCGTCTGTCCGCCACAACAGAGGTCACACCTCCAGCATTCCCGCCCAGCGGGTGACTCCGTCCGTGATGCGCTTCACTGCCTCGTCCTGCCCGATGTCGGCGTGCTTGGGCACGGTGAATCCGTGGTCGCCGAACGGGATCTCCACCAGTTCGTACGTGCCTTCGGGGAACTCGGCGGGCTTCCCGAAGGGGTCGTTGCCGCCCTGCACGACGAGGGTGGGCACACCGGCGCCGAGCAGTTCGCCGGCGCGGGACTTCTCGGGCCTGCCCGGGGGGTGCAGCGGGAAGCTGAGGGCGAGCACGGCGGCGGCTCCCAGTTCGGTGGCGGTGCGGCAGGCGACGCGGGCACCGGCGCTGCGGCCGCCCGAGATCACCGGCAGCCCCTTCTTCTCCAGCGCGGGCCAGATGCCGCGCCACCCCGTGTCCAGCGTCTTCGGCGCGGGGGCGAGCTTCTTGCCCGCGACGCGCCAGGGCTGCTCGACGAGGGCGACGCTCACGCCGTGCGCGGGCAGTGCGGCGGCGAGGGCCTGGAGGTCGCGGGCCTCGATGCCGCCGCCCGCGCCGTGGCTGACGGCCAGCAGCAGGCGGGCGCTCCCGGCGGGGGCCGGGTGCCAGGTGATGCGCGCCTCACCGGCGTCGGTCGGGATGAGCTCGCTCTTCGGTGCGTCCTTGGTCACGTCAGAAGAGTGTGCCCTCTTCGGGGCCGTCCAGCTCCTTCAGCAGCTCCGGGCCGTTGTTGCGCACGTTGCTGACGGCGGTGGACACCGGGAAGGCCCGCATCAGTCCGTGCGGCGGCGGCTCCAGGAGGGTGCGCAGGTCCTCGACGTCCGTGCGGGACGGGTCGAGCCACGCGTCCCAGCGGTCCGGCGTCAGCATGAGCGGCATGCGCGGGTGGATGTCCGCGAGCGAGCGCGGGCCCTCGTCGGGGCCGGCGGCGAGGGGCGCGGTCTCCGCCTCCGTGGTGATCACCGTGCACGTCACCCACCAGGCGAGGGGGTGCTCGTCGGGCAGGGTCTTGTCCCGCCAGAATTCGTAGAGCCCCGCCATGGCGAAGACCGAGCCGTCGGCGGGCGTCACGAAGTAGGGCTGCTTGCGCGGCCGCTTCTTCTTGCCCTCGACCTCCAGCTGCCGCTCCTCGGGCGCGGTCACCCACTCGTAATAGCCGTCGGCCGGGATGACGCAGCGGCGGGAGGTGAAGGCACGCCTGTAGGAGGGCTTCTCGTGGACGGTCTCCGCGCGGGCGTTGATCATCCGCGCGCCGCCCTCGGGCGTCTTGGACCAGGAGGGGACGAGGCCCCACTTCAATGTGCGGAGCTGGCGAACCGGACGCGGGTCGTCGGCGTCTTTCAGGGGGCGGTCGAGGACCGCGTAGACCTCCTTCGTGGGCGCCACGTTGAAGTCGGGGGCGAACTCCTCCTGGGGCTCCTCCCACTTCTCCACCTCGAAGGTCGCCGCGAGATCCTCGGGCCTACGACTGGATGCAAACCGTCCGCACATACGTGCCAGACTGCCAGACCGCGTACGACCTGAGGGAGCCGTCCCAGTAATGGAAAGCACCGCCAACGCCAGTCTGACCGACCTCTGGGACCGCGTCTTCGGCACACAGGCCGCGCCCGAGCAGTGGCTGGTGATCGCGGCAGGAGTCGTCGCCCTGGCGGTCGTGGTCCAGCGCACCGTATGGCGCGTTGCCCGCAACGCCATCACCATCGCGCACGAGGGCGGCCACGGCCTGGTCGCCCTGCTCACCGGGCGCCGCCTCGACGGCATCCGGCTGCACTCGGACACCTCGGGCCTGACCGTCTCGCACGGAGAGCCCACCGGCCTCGGCATGATCCTCACCGCGGCCGCCGGCTATACCGCTCCCCCGCTGCTCGGCCTGGGCGGCGCGGCGCTGCTCGACTCGGGACGCATCACGGCGTTCCTGTGGATCGCGACGGCCCTGCTCGTCGTGATGTTGGTGATGATCCGCAACGCGTACGGCGCCCTGACGGTGATCCTCACCGGCGGCACGTTCCTGGTCGTCTCCTGGCTGGCGAACACAGACGTGCAGGCGGCCTTCGCGTACGCGGTGGTGTGGTTCCTGCTCCTGGGAGGCGTACGTCCCGCCTTCGAGCTGCAGTCCATGCGCAGGCGCGGGGGCGCGGGCGACTCGGACGCGGACCAGCTCTCGCGGCTGACGCACGTCCCGGCGGGCATGTGGCTCTTCTTCTTCCACGCCGTGTCGCTCTGTTCCCTGATGGGCGGGGCCCGCTGGCTCCTTGACGTCTGAGCGGTGTCCCTGCCAGCCACTAAAGTGAGGGCATGACCGAAACCCCGGCGCACACCGCCCTCTGGCCCGCCCCGCACGCAAGCGGAGCCGTCACCGCGACGGTCCACGTCCCCGGTTCGAAATCGGTCACCAACCGCGCGTTGGTCCTGGCCGCGCTGGCCGCCGAGCCGGGCTGGCTGCGCCGCCCGCTGCGCTCCAGGGACACCCTGCTGATGGCGGGCGCGCTGCGCGCGATGGGCGTCGGCATCGAGGAGACCGTGTCGTCGAGCTCCGCCGTCGCGGGAGGTCAGGACGGCACCGGCGAGGCGTGGCGCGTGATCCCCTCGGGCCTGCACGGCCCGGCCACGGTCGACGTCGGCAACGCCGGCACGGTCATGCGTTTCCTGCCGCCGGTCGCCGCCCTCGCCGACGGCCCCATCCACTTCGACGGCGACCCCCGTTCGTACGAGCGCCCCCTGCACGGCGTCATCGACGCGCTGCGCGTGCTCGGTGCCCGCATCGACGACACGCGGGGCACGCCCGGCGCGCTGCCGCTGACCGTGCACGGCTGTGGCGCCCTCGAGGGCGGCCGGGTCGAGATCGACGCGTCGTCGTCCTCGCAGTTCGTGAGCGCCCTGCTGCTCTCGGGTCCGGGCTTCAACCAGGGTGTGGAGGTCCGGCATGTGGGCGGCGCGCTGCCGTCGATGCCGCACATCCGGATGACCGTCGACATGCTGCGCTCGGTCGGCGCCCAGGTCGACACCCCCGAGGCGGGCGGCGAGCCGAACGTGTGGCGGGTCACCCCCGGCGCCCTGCTCGGCCGCGACCTGACCGTCGAGCCCGACCTGTCGAACGCGCAGCCGTTCCTCGCCGCCGCCCTGATCACCGGCGGCACGGTCACGATCCCCGACTGGCCCGCGCACACCACGCAGCCCGGTGACGCGCTGCGCGAGATCTTCACCGAGATGGGCGGTTCCTGCGAGCTGACCGAGCAGGGCCTGGTCTTCACCGGCTCCGGGTCGGTCCACGGCATCGACGTGGACCTCAGCGAGGTCGGCGAGCTGACCCCCGGCATCGCGGCGGTCGCGGCCCTCGCGGACTCCCCCTCGACGCTGCGTGGCGTCGCCCACCTGCGTCTGCACGAGACGGACCGCCTGGCCGCGCTCACCAAGGAGATCAACGAGCTCGGCGGTGAGGTCACGGAGACCGCCGACGGCCTGCACATCAAGCCGCGCAGGCTGCACGGCGGCATCTTCCACACGTACGACGACCACCGCATGGCGACCGCGGGCGCGATCATCGGCCTCGCCGTGGACGGCGTACAGATCGAGAACGTCGCGACGACGGCGAAGACGCTCCCGGACTTCCCCGACCTCTGGACCGGGATGCTGGGGAACTGACGGGCGGATCGAGAACCATGCGCCGCTACGGCAAGAACCCCGACGAGGACGACATCCGCGTCCGCCCCAACCGCAAGGGCAACCGCCCCCGCACCCACATCAGGCCCAAGCACGAGGACGCGGCCGAGGGCATGGTCCTCACCGTCGACCGCGGCCGGCTCACCGTCCTGGTCGACGACCGGATCGTGATGGCGATGAAGGCCCGCGAGCTGGGCCGCAAGGCCGCCGTGGTGGGTGACAGGGTCGCGGTCGTCGGGGATCTCTCCGGCAAGAAGGACACGCTCGCGCGGATCGTGCGGATCGCGGAGCGCACCTCCGTCCTGCGGCGCACCGCCGACGACGACGACCCGTACGAGCGGGTGGTCGTCGCCAACGCCGACCAGCTGGCCATCGTCACGGCCCTCGCCGACCCCGAGCCGCGGCCGCGCCTGATCGACCGGTGCGTCGTGGCGGCGTACGACGGGGGTCTCGAGCCGATCCTCGTGCTGACCAAGTCGGACCTGGCGTCCGCGGACAAGCTCCTGGAGACGTACGCCTCCCTCGACATCCCCTATGTCGTCACCAGCCGTGAGGAGTTCACCGACGGCGCGGAGCTCGCGCGCGTCCACGAGCTGCTCGACGGCAAGGTCACCGCCTTCGTGGGGCACTCCGGGGTCGGCAAGACGACACTCGTCAACGCGCTGGTCCCGGAGGCGCGGCGGCGGACGACGGGGCACGTCAACGCGGTCACGGGCCGCGGCAGGCACACCACCACCTCCGCCCTCGCGCTCCCTCTGGAGGGCTCCGGCGGCTGGGTGATCGACACTCCCGGCGTGCGGTCGTTCGGCCTCAACCACGTCGACCCGTCGCGCGTCATCCTCGCCTTCCCCGATCTGGAGCCGGGGACGGTGGAGTGCCCGCGCGGCTGCAGCCACGACGAGAAGGACTGCGCCCTGGACGCGTGGGTGGCCGACGGGCACGCGGATCCGTCGCGCCTCTACTCCCTGCGCAGGCTGCTCGCCGCTCGGGAGCGACGCGAGGGCGACTGACCTCTTCGGTGGATGCGTCGCGACGAGTTTGCGGGACGCTTCGCGACGAGTTTGCGCCGCGGACGGCAAAGGTAAATGCATAATCGCACCAAGCCGGATTCAAGCCAGACGAAGCGGCCTCGGGACGCGGGCGACTACGGGAGGCAAGGACATGGCGTGGCTGCTGGTCATCGTCGCGGGGATCCTCGAGACCGGCTTCGCGGTCTGTCTCAAGCTGTCGCACGGTTTCACCAGGCTCTGGCCCACGATCGCGTTCGCCTGCTTCGCCCTCGGCAGCTTCGGTCTGCTGACGCTCGCGCTGCGCAAGCTGGACGTGGGTCCCGCGTACGCGGTCTGGACGGGCATCGGTGCCGCGGGCACGGCCATCTACGGGATGGTGTTCCTCGGTGACCTGGTCTCCACGCTGAAGATCGTCTCGATCTCCTTCGTCATCATCGGCGTGATCGGCCTTCAGCTGTCGGGCTCGGCCCACTGACGGCGTACGCCTCGCGCCTACTTGGCTGCCACCCAGCGCCCGATGGCCCCGCGGACCACTTCCGCGGGGTCGTCGTCGTTCCCGGCGGGCGCGACGACGTAGGACAGGGCGAGGCGGACGGCGCTCTCGCAGGCGCGGGCGAGGTCGGGGTCCCTGACGCGGCCGCGGCCGCCGAGCGCGAGGACCGTGCGGTCCCGTACGAGGGCGAGCAGCTCTCCTGCCGAGGGCACTCCCGCGTCCGCGCGGCGCTGCGCCGGCACCGAGGAGGTCGATCCCGCGGCGCGGCTCGGCGCGGGCAGCCGCTCGCTCCAGCAGCCGGTGAGCGCGGCCCGGACCAGCACGTTGGTGCGGGCGGCGCCCACGGTCCACGCGGCGACGGCGGCGAGCCGGTCGGCGGGGTCGCGCTCCTCGGCGAGTGCGCGTTCGACGCCGTGCAGATAGCCGTCCGTCTCGCGCCGCAGCAGGGCACGGGCGAGGCCGTCCTTGCTGCCGAACTCGTTGTAGAGGGTCTGCCGGGAGACCCCGGCGGTCGCCGCCACATCGACCATGCGGACACCGGGCCACGGCCGTCGCGCGAGCGCTGTGTACGCCGCGTCCAGTAAGGATTCCCGTGCTGCAGGCATCGTCGCCTCCGGGTCAGAGCGGCTCCCGTGCCAGAGTTGACGCGCTCGGCGGCACTGTCAATAGCTCCGGCAGCAATGTGCGTGACGTCCGCGCCACGGCCCTGTGGATCGCGTCGATCGAGATCGATACTGTTCACCCATGCCCGACTACCACGATGATCTGCGTCTCGCCCACGTCCTCGCGGACGCCGCCGACGCCGCGACCATGGACCGGTTCAAGGCCCTCGACCTGAAGGTCGAGACCAAGCCGGACATGACGCCGGTGAGCGAGGCCGACAAGGCCGCCGAGGAGCTGATCCGTGGCCACCTCCAGCGGGCCAGGCCGCGCGACGCGATCCTCGGCGAGGAGTACGGCGTCGAGGGCACGGGGCCGCGCCGCTGGGTGGTCGACCCGATCGACGGCACCAAGAACTACGTACGAGGCGTCCCGGTGTGGGCCACCCTGATCGCCCTGACCGAAGCGGGCGAGGGCGGCTACCAGCCGGTGGTCGGGGTCGTCTCGGCGCCCGCGCTCGGCCGCCGTTGGTGGGCGGCGAAGGGCGGCGGCGCGTACACGGGCCGTTCCCTCACCTCGGCGACGCGCCTGCAGGTCTCCAAGGTCTCTCGGATCGCGGACGCCTCGCTGGCGTACTCCTCGCTCTCCGGCTGGGAGGAGCAGGGCCGCCTCGACGGCTTCCTCGACCTCACGCGGTCGGTCTGGCGCACGCGCGGATACGGCGACTTCTGGCCGTACATGATGGTCGCCGAGGGTTCGGTCGACCTCTGCGCGGAGCCGGAGCTCTCGCTCTGGGACATGGCGGCGACCGCGATCGTGGTGACGGAGGCGGGCGGCACCTTCACCGGCCTCGACGGCAGGCCCGGCCCCCACAGCGGCAACGCGGCGGCGTCGAACGGCCTGCTCCACGACGAACTGCTCGGCTATCTCAACCAGCGGTACTAACTGAACCCGCCCGGCCCCTTGCTGCCCCTCCGCGGGGCTGCGACTCTATGAGTCCCCCCACTTGTGAACTTGTGAATCCGTTCTCCAGCAGGTAGCGGAGGCAATCCTTCGCCCACCGGGAGGCCGCGGTTTCACCAAGGAGGTGGCTCACGCCCATGCTCGTCCGCGACGCCATGAGCACGGTGGTCCTGACCATCGGCCCCACCCACACCCTGCGCCAGGCGGCCAGGCTGATGTCAGCGCGCCACGTCGGAGCGGCTGTCGTCCTCGACCCCGACACCTATGGGCTCGGCATCCTGACCGAGCGCGACGTCCTCAACTCGCTCGCCCTCGGCCAGAGTCCGGACACCGAGATCGCCGGCACCCACACCACGACCGAGGTCGTCTTCGCCACCCCGGCGTGGACCCTGGAGGAAGCGGCGGACGCCATGTCGCACGGCGGCTTCCGGCATCTGATCGTCATGGAGGAGAACGAGCCCACGGGCATCGTCTCGGTGCGCGACATCATCCGCTCCTGGGCGCCCGACCGGCGCGCGACGGCTCAGCTGACGGGGTGAGAGCACGGCGGCGGGCCGGTCCCCCGAAGGGAAACCGGCCCGCCGTCTCTCTACGACAAGGGGTACTGGTCAGCCGCGCAGGGCCTGGACCGCGGCCTCCAGCCGCTTGCCGAAGTCTCCGTCGGCCTGACGGAAGTTGTCGACCGCGCGGTCGACGATGTCCTCGCGCGAGACCTTGGCGAGGAAGCCCGACAGGTTGTCGATCAGGCGGCCCTTCTCGTCCTCGGACATCAGGCGGTAGAGGTTGCCCGCCTGCACGAAGTCGTTGTCCTCGGCGTGCCGGGGCGTCTCGTGGTTGCCGGTGGCGCCGGTGACGGGCGTGGGCTGCCACAGCGCCCGGTCCGTCTGGAAGGGGCCGCCGAAGCTGTTGGGCTCGTAGTTCTTCGCGCCCTTGTGGCGGCCGTCGTACAGGAAGCCGTCACGGGAGTTGGTCCGCGCCTCCGTGGCGTGCGGGCGGTTCACCGGCAGGTGGTCGGCGTTGATGCCGACGCGGTAGCGGTGGGCGTCGCCGTACGCGAAGAGACGGCCCTGGAGCATCTTGTCCGGGGACGGGCCGATGCCGGGCACGAAGTGGGCGGGGCTGAAGATGGACTGCTCGACCTCGGCGAAGACGTTCTCCGGGTTGCGGTTGAGCTCCAGCTTGCCGATCTCGATCGGCGGGTAGTCCGCGTGCGGCCACACCTTGGTGAGGTCGAACGGGTTGAAGCGGTACGTGGCCGCGTCCGCCGCCGGCATGATCTGCACCTGCACGGACCAGCTCGGGAACTCGCCGCGCTCGATGGCCTCGCGCAGGTCGCGCTGGTGGGAGTCCGGGTCCTCACCGGCGAGCTTGTTGGCCTCGTCCTGGGTGAGGTTCTTGATGCCCTGGTCGGTCTTGAAGTGGTACTTGACCCAGAAGACCTCGCCCGCTTCGTTGTTCCACTGGAACGTGTGCGAGCCGAAGCCGTCCATGTGGCGGTACGAGGCGGGGATGCCGCGGTCGCCGAAGAGCCAGGTCACCTGGTGGGTGCTCTCCGGGCTGAGGCCCCAGAAGTCCCAGACGTTGTCCGCCTCCTGCGAGCCCGTGTAGGGGTCCCGCTTCTGGGTGTGGATGAAGTCGGGGAACTTGATGGCGTCCCGGATGAAGAAGACCGGGGTGTTGTTGCCGACGAGGTCGTAGTTGCCCTCTTCGGTGTAGAACTTCAGCGCCCAGCCGCGCGGGTCGCGCACCGCGTCGGCCGCGCCGAGGTTGCCGGCCACGGTGGAGAAGCGCAGGAACGTCTCGGTCTGCTTGCCGACCTCGGAGAGGAACTTGGCGCGCGTCCACTGCGAGACGTCACGGGTGAGCGTGAACGTGCCGTAGGCACCCGCACCCCGGGCGTGCACCACACGCTCCGGGATCCGCTCGCGGTTGAAGTGGGCGAGCTTCTCGAGCAGCAGCTGGTCCTGCACGAGGACCGGCCCGCCGAGACCCGCGGTCTCACTGTTCTGGTTGTCGGCGACCGGCGCGCCGGCCTCCGTGGTGAGCGGTCCCTGCGTCACGTGCGCCTCCTGCGTCATACCTGCGGGTCCTGTCCCTTGGCTTGCGATGACCCAATCCTACAATGGACAATGTCTAAGTCAAGTAAGCATCCAAAGTCACACCTGTTCGGGACTTGTTCCCTCGCCTGTTAGGCTGGTTTTCATGAGTGACCTGTTGGAACGACTGCGTGGACGCGGTTGGCGCATGACGGCGCAGCGACGCGTCGTGGCCGAGGTCCTCGACGGTGACCACGTCCACCTCACGGCGGACGAGGTGCACGCGCGTGCCGTCGGCAAGCTGCCGGAGATCTCCCGGGCCACCGTGTACAACACCCTGGGCGAGCTGGTGTCCCTCGGCGAGATCCTGGAGGTCTCCACGGACCGCCGCGCCAAGCGGTACGACCCGAACGCGCACCGCCCCCACCACCACCTCGTCTGCGCCCGGTGCGGGGCGATCAGGGACGTTCACCCCACGGGCAACCCCCTGACCGACCTCCCCGACTCGGAGCGCTTCGGCTTCACGGTCGAGGACGTCGAGGTCACCTACCGGGGCGTCTGCCCGAACTGCGCGGGCGCGTAAGCACTCTTCCGTACGGCACGAAGGGCCCGGCACCAAAATCGGTGCCGGGCCCTTCGTGCCGTCCCGGCCGCGGCGCACCCCTTCCAAGATCTGACGGACCGTCATATTCTCTGCGGCGCCCGACATCCGCCTGCCCTCCGCAAGGAGAAGCCGTGGAAGATCCGCACCAGTCACATCCCTCACCACCCAAACTCCGCGCCCGCGCGGTGACCAGGACCTTCGGCCGGGGCGCCGGAGCGGTGCACGCGCTCGGCCCCGTCGACCTCGACATCGCCCCCGGCGAGTTCACCTGCGTCGTCGGCCCCTCGGGGTGCGGCAAGTCGACCCTTCTGCGCATCGCCGCCGGCCTTCTGCGGCCCAGCTCCGGCGAGCTGAGCATCCGCACGTCCGCCCGCCGGCCGGTCGCCATGATCTTCCAGGACTACGGCATCTACGACTGGAAGACGGTCCTGGCCAACGTACGTTTCGGCCTGGACATCCAGCGCGTCCCCCGCGGAGAGGCCAACGCGCGCGCCGAGGAGTGGCTGGCCCGCATGGGCCTCGCGGAGTTCGCGGGGGCCTATCCCGCCACCCTCTCCGGCGGCATGCGCCAGCGCGTCGCCATCGCCCGCGCCCTGGCGGTGGAGCCCGAGATCCTCCTGATGGATGAGCCCTTCGCGGCCCTCGACGCCCAGCTCCGCACCATCCTTCAGGAGGAGCTGCTGGCCCTCACACAGACCACGGAAACCACCACCCTTTTCATCACCCACAGCCTTGAAGAGGCGATCGTTCTCGGCGACCGCGTCCTGGTGATGTCGGCCCGGCCGGGACGCGTCATCGCCGCACGCCGCCCGCCGTTCCCGCGCCCCCGCAGCGGCGACGTACGGACGGCACCGGAGTTCACCGCGCTCAGGAGCGAGCTGTGGGACCTGCTGCGGGCCGAGGTCGGCACGGAGGCCGCCGCATGACCACCGCCACCGGCAAGAGCCCGGCCCCGCGGGACGCCCCTGGAGCCACAGCCCGGGAAGACCTCCTGGTCAGAAGGCCGGGCCCGCAGGAACTGCACCCCGTCCGCACGCATCGCCGCCGCCGCGCACTGGAGCTGTCGCTCGCCGTGGGCGTGCCCGCCGCCCTGATCCTGCTGTGGCAGCTGGCCGCCGTCGGGGGCTGGATCGACGACCGCGTCTACCCCGCGCCGCAGACGATCCTGGAGGACGGCTGGCACCGGGCCGCCGACGGTGAGCTGTGGCCCGACGTCCGGGCCACGCTGAAGCGCGTGCTCGCCGGGTACGTGATCGGGACGGTCGCCGGATACGCGCTCGGCCTCCTGATGGGCTCCCTCTCCGTCGTACGGGCCGCCCTGGAACCCACCCTCGACGCGCTGTACGTCGTGCCCAAGCTGGCGCTGCTGCCCGTCTTCCTCAACATGTTCGGCCTCGGCGAGGGCCCGCAGATCGCGCTCGTCGCCGCCACGGTCTTCTTCTTCGTCTGGATCTCGACGATGGCGGCGGTCCTCGCCGTCCCGTCCGGGCACCGCGACGCCGGGCAGGTCTTCGGCGCCTCGCCCTGGCAGATGTTCCGCCACGTCCTGCTGCCCGCGTCCCTGCCCGCGGTGCTGGTCGGTGCGCGGATCGCCGCGGGGGTCGCGGTCCTGGTGATCGTCGCCTCGGAGCAGATCGCGGCGGCCGACGGTCTCGGGCACCTCATCTTCGACTCGCGGGCCCTCTTCCAGAACGACGTGATGTTCGTCGGCATCGTCTGTGTCGCCGTGCTCGGCGTCGTCTTCTCCGAGCTGGTGCGGATCGCGGGCCGGCTGCTCACGCCGTGGGCCCCGCGGGACCGGGGCCGGAGCCATTCGTGACCAACCTGTCCCCGGGAGGCTCCATGCGCACCCGTACCACCGCTCTGGCGCTGTTCGTGGCGGGCTCACTGCTCGCGGCGGCGGGCTGTGCGAAGGAGGACGATGCGCCACCGCCCGCCGAGCCCGCGAAGCCCCGCGCCGTCAGTCCGGTGGCGGGCTGCGGCAAGGGCAGCTGGACCGACCCCGCCGATCTGACCCCCGACCGGAAACCGGCCCGCTGCGACTCGGGCACCCCCGCTCCCCGACCGCTCGCCGAGAAACGGGACCTCACGATCGCCACCGGCACCCTGAGCGCCGAGTACGTGGCACCCCTCCAGATGGCCGTCGCGAAGGGCGAGTTCAAGAAGGAGGGCCTGAACGTCGCCCTGAAGGTCCTGCCCACGCCTGACGCGCTCCCCCTCCTCGCGAAGGGCGACGTCGACGCCCAGTGGGCCGCCCCGGAGGCCGCCGTGATGAACGGCATCACCAGCGGGTTCGACATCAAGTGGACGGCCGGCAACTTCTCCCCCGACCCCCGCTCCAAGAGCGGCCTGTGGGTACGCCTCAAGGAGGACGAGACGGCGGACCACGTCCCCATGGCGGGCCGCACCCTCGGCACGATGATCGGCAAGGGGTCCGTCATCGCGTACCCCATGGGCAAGGCGCTCCACAAACACGGCGGCGGGCTCGACGAGATCCAGTTCCAGCAGCTCGGCTCGGCGGACGTCCTCACCGCGCTCCAGAACGGCGGCACCGACGCGGCGTGGCTGCTCGATCCCGTGTGGCGCAAGGTCGACGGCGACAAGCGGTTCGCGTTCCTCGGCGGCCAGCCGCAGGCCGAACCGCTCGGCGGCCTCCTCTTCGGACCGAACCTCCTGAGGAAGGATCCGGACGCGGGGGTCGCGCTGCTGCGCGCGTACATCCGGACGGTGAACACCTACTTCGCGGGCGACTACAAGGCCGACAGGGCCTTCGCCACGGAGCTCGCCAAGGTGCTCAGCACGGACAAGGAGGTCCTGCTGGCCACGCCGTCGCTCCGCATGGACTGGGAGATCCGCGCGGGGACGACGGACCGTCTGCAGGACGCGTACCGCGCGGCGGGTGTCTCGAAGGGCGACAAGGTGCCCGAGAAGAAGGCGGTGGACCGCGAGCTCTACGAGGAGGCGGTGGGCCACAAGTGAGTGAGCAGCCGAGGCACGCGAGTGGTTCGCCGACGGAGGACGACCGGGGCCACACATGAATCGAGGGCCGGAAGCCAATTGGCTTCCGGCCCTCGACCGTCAGTAGCGGGGACAGGATTTGAACCTGCGACCTCTGGGTTATGAGCCCAGCGAGCTACCGAGCTGCTCCACCCCGCGTCGGTGAACACAACTCTACGTCAGCGCTACGACCAGCGCAAATCCGTTCCCCCCGCGGGCGTCCCTGCGTGCGGGGGCTACGCCGTCAGCTCCTGCCGCAGCGCCTCGCGCAGGCGTCCCGCACGCTCGGCGACCTCGGCGGGACCGAGATCGACCGCGCGCGATGCCCACCGCTGCCCCTGCGCCAGCTGCCCGCGCCGGGCGTAGAGCAGGGCGAGCCGGAGCGCCGCCCGCCCGTGCCCCGCGTCGGCGGCCCTGGTCCACCACAGTGCGGCCTCCGGCTCGCTGCCCTCGCGGGCGAGGAGCAGTCCGAGGTTGAACGCGCCGTTGCGGCTGCCGGCCTCGGCCGCCTTGCGGTACCACCGCGCGGCCTCGACCACGTCGCCGCGGGCCGATGCGAGCATGCCGACCCGGACCTGGGCGCGGCGGTGGCCCATCTCGGCCGCCCGCTCGTACCACTCCTCGCACTCGGTCTTCTCCGCCGCGGGCTCACCGAGGACCGGCGCCTCGGCAGGGCGGCGCCGCGCGTCGAGCAGCGTCCCGAGGCGGTACGCCGCTTCGGCGCTGCCGCCACCCGCCGCGCACCGCAGGTGCCGCTCGGCCTCCTGCTCGTCGCCCTCGCGCAGCCGCGCGGTGCCGACCTGGAGGGCGGCGTCGGTGTGCCCGGCGGCCGCCGCCCGCTCGTACCACCGCAGGGCGGCGGCCTCGTCGTCACGGCTGGCGTAGAGGATCCCGAGGTTGAACGCGGCGTCGACGCTGCCCGCCTCCGCGGCCTTGGAGAACCACGGCTCGGCGCCTGCCGCGTCGCCGCCCTGGAGCAGCAGCACGGCCAGCGCGTTGGCCGCCTCGCGGTGTCCCGCGTACGCGGCGCGGCGGTACCACTGGTCGGCGTGCGCGGTCCGCCCCTGCTCGGCGCAGAGCAGCCCGAGGTTGTACGCGCCGTTCACGTCGCCCGCGTCCATGGCGGCGCGGTACCAGCGCTCGGCGGTCTGCGTCTCGCCCCGCTCGGCGTGCAGGGCGCCCAGCGCGTTCGCTGCGTTGCCGTCGCCGTCCTGGGCGGCCTTGAGCCACCACACGGCGGCGCTCTCCTCGTCGCCCGCGTCCCGGAGCAGGAATCCGAGGGCGCAGGCCGCACGGGACTCGCCGTCCTTGGCCGAGTTGAGGTACCAGCGTCCTGCCTCCTTCAGCTCGCCGCGCCGCTCCAGGATCGCGCCGAGGTGCAGCGCGGCCCTGCGGTGGCCGCGGGCGGCCGCCTGGCGGTACCACTGCTCGGCCTCGTCGGCGGGCGTGCGCGCCGCGTCGTCCGCGCGGTCCGTGCGGCGTCGGGGCGCGGTCGTGGGGCGCTCGGCGCGGTCCGGGCGCTCCGCGGCGGCGCGCCGGTCGAGCGCGCGGGCGAGGCGGTAGGCGGCTTCGCGGTGACCGCGCTCGGCGGCGGCGCGCAGCCAGCGCTCGGCCCCGACGTCGCCGCGGTGCTCCAGGAGGTCGGCGAGCGCGTACGCCCCGAGGGTGTGGCCCTGCTCGGCGGACTGGCGCAGCCAGTACTCGGCGGCGGGTTCGTCGCCGCGCTCGCGGTGGTGCCTGCCGAGCGCGTGCGCGGCCGCGGCGGACCCGGCGACGGCGGCGACCCGCCACCAGCCGGCGGCCTCGTCGGCGTACCCGCGCTGGTGCAGGAGGACTCCGAGGTTGTTGGCGGCGGCGCGGTCGCCCTCGGCGGTCGCCGCGCGCAGCAGAGATTCGGCACCGTCGAGATCACCGCGGCGCAGCAGAAGGCTTCCGAGGACGCTCATCGCGGCCACGTCGCCGGCCTCGGCGGCCAGCCGGTGGCGCATCTCCTCGGCGGCCGCCCCGGGATCCTCCCGGTCGGCCGGCTGCACAAACCGCCCTGTCTCCAACAGAGTTGCCTTGTCCCCCATAACGTCCATCGTCGCACCACCTGCAACCTGGGTACATCTGGTATACCGCAGCCAGTGAGGTCACTTCAGCGTTTTGTCGACATGCCCACAGAGAGATAAGTCAAACACAGATCCCCCAACTCTCCCCCGACCGAGCACCGTTCACATTTCTTGGCATAGGACACCCGCACGCGCACAAGACACCCGCACACGACAGGCACCGGTACACACGACGAAGGCCCGGATCCGTAAGGATCCGGGCCTTCACCTTGCAGTAGCGGGGACAGGATTTGAACCTGCGACCTCTGGGTTATGAGCCCAGCGAGCTACCGAGCTGCTCCACCCCGCGCCGTTGTGTTGCAACCGTACCACGGCGCGAGGGGGGTGCTTTGCCACTCGCTAGCCGGTCTGATCCCCCTCCTGACCTGCTCCGTTGTCCGCGTCCTTCTTGTCGGCGTCCTTGTCGGCGTTCTTGTCCGCGCTCTTGTCGCTCTTCTCGGTGGCCTTCTGCGAGGCCTCCTCAGCCCGCTCAAGGGCCTCCTGAAGGCGGTCCTGCGCCTCGCCGTACTTCTTCCAGTCGCCGTCCTTCATGGCCTTCTCACCGTCCTCGAACGCCGTCTGGGCGTCGTCGAGCGCGGCCTGCACCGTCGGATCGTTCGTCTTCGGTGGCTTGGTCGGCTCGTCGCCGTCCTGGTCGGCCGGTGGCTTGGTGGCCCCCTCCGTACTGAAGACCTGGTTCAGGCCCTCACCGAGGGTGTCCGCGAAGGCGGTCTCCGTGCCGTACGACACAGCGACCTTCTTCAGAAGGGGATACGCCGACTTGCGTCCCTGTACGTAGACGGGTTCGACGTACAGGAAGCCGTCGTCCAGTGGCACGGTCAGCAGATTGCCGTAGAGGACATCGGAGTCGGCGCCCTTCATGTCCCGGACGAAGTTGCCGACCTCCGTCATGGAGTTCAGCTTGTTCTGCACCTGCTCCGGGCCGTCGACGTCGCCCTGGACTCTGAGCAGCTGCATCTTGCCGTAGTTCTTGCTTCTGGCATCGGCGTCGACCGTCATGAACGCCCGTAGGTTGGGCCGCTCGCTCGGGGTGAACGTCGTCGTCAGGGAGAACTGCTGCTGCGTCTGTCCCGGCGACTTCATGGACAGGTAGTACGGCGGGACCGCACTGTCGTCCTTCTTCGTCGGGTCGTTCGGCACCTGCCAGGCGTCACTCGCGTTGTAGAACTGGCCGGGGTCCGTGACGTGGTACTTCGTCAGCAGTTCGCGCTGCACCTTGAACATGTCCTGCGGATAGCGCAGGTGGTCCATGAGCTTCGGCGGGATGTCGCTCTTGTCCTTGACGGTCCCCGGGAACGCCTTCTTCCAGGTCTTCAGGACCGGGTCCTTGTCGTCCCAGGTGTAGAGCTTGACGTCACCGGTGTACGCGTCGACGGTCGCCTTCACCGAGTTCCGGATGTAGTTGACCTGGTTCTGCTGGGCGATCACCGTGCGCTGGCTGTCGGCCTGCGACAGGGAGTCCGCGGTGGTGTCGCCGAGCGTCGTCCGCGAGGCGTACGGGTAGCCGTTGCTCGTGGTGTAGGCGTCGACCACCCACTGGATGCGGCCGTCGACCACCGTCGGGTAGACATCGCCGTCGATGGTCAGCCAGGGAGCGACCGCCTCGACGCGCTCCTTGGGGGTGCGGTTGTACAGGATCCGCGAACCGTCGCCGATGGCTCCGGAGTAGAGGATCTGCGGCTCTCCGAACGACACCGCGTACGCCGCGCGGTTGATCGGGTTGGAGAGGTTGACGCCGCTGTCGCCCTTGTAGCTGTACGTCTTCTGACCGCCGCCGTTCTCTTCGTAGTCGAGCTCCTTCTGGGGCCCGCCCACGATCGAGTACTGGGTGGTCTTCTCGCCGTAGTAGATCCGCTGCTCGTACTCACCGAGATCGCCGTTGGTCGGCAGACCGGACTCGGTGAACGCCGGGGCGCCCTTGGAGCCCTTCTTCGTCTCCGTGCCCTTGGCCGCGACCATGCCGTAGCCGTGCGTGTAGGCGAAGTGGTCGTTGATCCAGTTGCGCTTGTCGAGCTTGTTCACGTCGATCTCGCGCAGGCCGACGATGGTGTCCTGGCCGTTGTAGCGGTCCACGTCCAGCGTCTTCGGGAACTGGTAGTAGCTGCGCTCCTGCTCCAGCTGCTGGAAGGTCGGCGAGACGATGTTCGGGTCGTTCAGGCGGTAGTTGGCCGCCGTGTCCGCGTTCTCACGCTTCTTCTTCGGATCCTCGTCGACCTTGCCCCCGCCCTTGTACTCCTCGGGCTTCACACCGTTGATGCCGTAGGCGTCGCGGGTGGCCTCGATGTTCTTCTCGATGTACGGGGCTTCCTTGGCCTGCTCGTTCGGCTGGACCTGGAACTTCTGGACGATCGCGGGGTAGAGCCCGCCGATGAGGATCGCCGAGAGCACCATGAGGCCGAAGCCGATCACGGGCAGCTGCCAGGTGCGCCGCCAGAGCGTCGCGAAGAAGAGGACCGCGCAGATGACGGCGATGCAGAACAGGATCGTCTTCGCCGGCAGGTACGCGTTCGCGTCGACGTACCGCAGGCCCGTCCAGTTACCGGTCGCCTTGAAGTCGCTGGACTTCACCGCGAGGCCGTACCGGTCGAGCCAGTACGCGATGGCCTTCAGCGACACGAAGACGCCGAGCAGCACCGAGAGGTGGCCGGTGGCCGCGCCGGTCGCGCGCGCGCCCGGGCTGGTGATCCGCAGCCCGCCGTACAGGTAGTGCGTCAGGGCGGCGGCGACCAGGGAGAGCACCGTCGCCGCGAAGCCGAAGCCGAGCAGGAAGCGGTACCAGGGCAGGTCGAACGCGAAGAACGCCACGTCCATGTGGAACTGGGGGTCCTTCTGGCCGAAGGACACGCCGTTGACCCACAGGAGCCAGGTGCGCCACTGTCCCGCGGCGGACGCGCCCGCGATCAGCCCCACCAGAGCGGTGACCCCGATGAGGAGCCACTTCTTGTAGGGGGCGATTCCCATGCGGTAGCGGTCGAGGCTCTGCTGCTCCATCGACATGGCGCTCAGCGGCGGACGCAGCCGGTGCGCCAGCCAGATGTTCACGCCGACTGCGGCCGCCATGAGCAGGCCGAAGACGAAGAACAGGCCGATCTTGGTCCGCAGGGTCGTCGTGAAGACCGACGAATAGTTGACCGATCGATACCACAGCCAGTCCGTCCAGAACCCGGAGAACATGACGAAGGCCATGGCCAGGACGGCAAGGACCCCCAGTGTCATGAGCAGGGTCCGGACGCGCCGGGAGGGTCGGCCCACTCTGATCCGTGGCCCCGTCGGGCCTCCGCCGCGGTCCGGCATCTGGAAAGCCAAGGTGCGCACCTCGAAGTTCGCTGTTGATTCGCTGTTGGTCCGTCAGGCCCCCGAGATCGCGGACCCACACCTATGCAACTTACCTACGCTTTACTCGGTTCCCGTTTCTCGGGACTAACGAGGCAGGATTGTGACCATGTCCAACACTCCCATGGCAGCGAGCCCCCTCACTCGGGCGGTCCTCGAGATCGACGAGTACGTATCCGGCCTCGGCTGGGACCGGCCCGCCCGCCTCTTCGCGCTGGTCGACACGGCGCGACTGCGCACCCAGGAACCCGGCCTCGCCTCCCAGCTCGGCCTCGACGACGGCGTGGAACACGCCGGCTACACCCCCATCGAGCAGGAGGAGATTCCCGCGGACAAGCCGCTGGACGAATTCCTCGGCACCATCGCCTGGCCGGACGCGGTGGCGGGCTGCGCCCTCACGGTGGAGCGCCTGATGCTGCCGCCGTCCGCCGAGGCGTCCGTCCCCGACGGTCTCGGTGAGGCGCAGCTCGCGAAGTGGGTGGCCGAGCACCCGGACCGTCAGGAGGTCCGCATGACGGTCGCGGTGCTCCGTGACGGTGCGCGCGAGTCCGCGCTGCGGCTGCGCGAGAAGGACTCGCCGACCGAGGTCCTCACCGGCTCGGACCTGGTGCCCGGCCTGGCCGAGGCGCTCGCGGCGACGTTCGCCTAGCGGTAGGTCTTCTTCCGTTCCGTACGCGGGTGGGGCTCCCCCACCCGCGTACCGCTGTCTCAGGGCTGGGTCGGGGTCAGCTCGCGGTGCACTGCGGCAGGCTGTCGGTGTCACCCTTGCGGATCTTCTCCAGGGACTTCACGGCGTCGGCGATGGTGTCCACCTTGACGAGCGTGAGGCCGTCGGGGACGTCGCTCGCGGCGGCCGCGCAGTTGCCCTTGGGCGTGAGGAAGTACTCGGCGCCCTTCTCGCGCGCGCCGACGGTCTTCATCTCGATGCCGCCGATCGGGCCGACCTTGCCGTTGACCTCGATGGTGCCGGTGCCGGCCACGAAGTTGCCGCCGGTGAGGTCGTCCGGGGTGAGCTTGTCGACGATGCCGAGGGCGAACATGAGGCCGGCGCTCGGGCCGCCCACGTCGGCCAGCTTGATGTCGATCGTGAACGGGTACGTGTGGTCGGTGCCCGCCTTGATGCCGACGACGGCGTGGTCGGGGTCGCCCTCCGCCGCCTTCGTCGTGATCTTGATTTCCTCGGTCTCGGTCGGCTCCTTGCCGGCCTTCTCGGCGGCCGCCGCGACCTTGACCGGCACGACCGTGAAGGTGACGGGCTCGCCGGGCTTGCGCTCGGTGACGAGCTTCGCGACGTCCGTCATCTCCTTGACGGGCTTGCCGTCCACCTTCTTGATGACATCGCCCGCGTGCAGCTTGCCCTCCGCCGGGTCGCCCTTGAAGACGGTGGAGACGATGACCTGGGACTTCACCGGGATGTTCAGCTGCCTGAGCGCCGCGACCTTGGCACTCTCCTGGGACTCGCTGAATTCCTCGGCGTTCTCCTGGGAGGACTGCTGTTCGGTCTTGCCGTTCGGGTAGAGCGTGTCGTGCGGCACCACGATGTTGTCGTGGGCCAGCCAGCCGTAGACGGCCTCCGCGAGGTTCATGTTGTAGTCGGCGCTGGTGACCCTGACCGTCGTCATGTTGAGGTGACCGGTCGTCGGGTAGGTCTTGCGTCCGGAGATCTGCAGCACCGGCTCACCGTCGTGGTCTCCGAGGGTGTTCACCGTGGGGCCGGGGGACATCTCCGAGTACGGCACTTTGATGAGCACTCCGGCGCAGAGCAGCGCGATCAGCATCAAGGTGGAGGCGAGCATCGTCGCGGTGCGGCGTGGCATGGAACGACAGTACGGGACCTGCCTGTGAGAGCACCCCCGGGGCCGGGCCGTACGGGGAGGTCACGTCCCTGTGTGGGACTTCTCCATCGCCTCGCGGAACGCGGCGTAGCCGTTGAGTTCGGTGACGTCGCCCGTCCGGCCGGACTTGCGGTTGCGTGCCGCCCAGCTCGCCCACAGACCCGCACCGACGGCTGCCAGGAGCGGAATCAGCAACCACGCGAGTGATGCCATGTCGACCTCCCGACCCCATGAGCCATCTCAACTGACTGATCAGCAGATTAACCATCCGCATGGTCAACGCTCACGGCAGGGGTCGGGTTACGCAACCGGAGCCGCACGGCCCCATCACACCCCAGGGGACCGGCCTCGCCTCAACAGGCCCCGACCCACTCCTCCTTGCCGTCGGAGAAGCGCTGGTGCTTCCAGATCGGCACCTCGTGCTTGAGGTCGTCGATCAGCTTGCGGCAGGCGTCGAAGGCCTCCGCGCGGTGCGGGCAGGAGACGGCGACGACCACCGCGAGGTCCCCGACGGCGAGGTCCCCGACACGGTGCACGGCGGCCAGGGCGCGCACCGGGTACTCGGCGACGACCTTCTCGGCCACCCGGCGCATCTCGGCCTCGGCGGTGGGGTGGGTCGAGTACCCCAGCTCGTCGACGTCGGCGCCGCCGTCGTGGTTGCGCACGGTCCCCACGAAGAGCGCGGTGCCGCCCGCCGCGTCGTCGCCGACGGCCCGGAAGACCTCGTCCAGGGAGAGCGGGGTGTCGCGGATCGCGAGGAGGCGGATCGGGTCCTGCGCGGCCTGCTCGCCGGGGTTGTCCATCGTGGTGCGTGCCATGCGGCCATGGTGCCGCACGGCACGCGCATCACGGAATAGACCTTTCGCCCGGCGCGCGCGTGTCCCGCCTTGGAGCTCCCTACAGGGGGCTGCTGGAGCTCCCCGCAGAGGGCGACGGGGCTGCCCGGCGCGGAGCGGGCCCCGTGCCGCCTCAGATCCTCCTGCGGGCCTTCCGCGCCCTGCGCACCACCGCCGCCGCGCCCAGCAGG
This sequence comes from Streptomyces sp. NPDC045678, assembly GCF_056432085.1. Taxonomy (NCBI): domain Bacteria; kingdom Bacillati; phylum Actinomycetota; class Actinomycetes; order Kitasatosporales; family Streptomycetaceae; genus Streptomyces; species Streptomyces sp. NPDC045678. Next base: position 414,125 of record NZ_JBWKJS010000006.1, on the reverse strand, counting down.
GCGACCGTCGCGCCCGCCGCGCCCGCGGCCGTGGCGTCCTTGCGGCCGAGCCGCCGCCCGGCCACGGTGCGCCGCCCGGAGACCTCGTCGAGGAGTTCCGTGAGGACTTCCTCGTTGGTCCACTGGGGGCGCCACCCTGCGTCGTGCAGCCTGCTGACGCTGACCACCCAGGGGTACATCGTGTACGCCAGGTCACCGGCCGGTGACGGGGTGAGGCCGATGCGGTGCAGCCGGGCGGCGGCGCCCAGCGCGACCGTCGAGGGCAGCTCCATGCGCCGGATCCCGCTGAGCTCCTCGACCTCCTCCTGCTCGAGCCAGCCCTCGCAGCCGACGGCCAGCTCGCCGTCGACCTTCTCCAGGACGGCGTACTCCAGAGCGCTGCACAGGTCCTCGACGTGGCAGAACTGCCAGGCAGGCCGCGAACCGGCGACGACCAGGAGGCGGGGCGACTCGAAGTAGCGCGTGAGGGCCGTGTCCGTGCCGCCGACCAGCGTCGCGGGGCGTACGACGGTGACGTTGAGGCCGGGGTGCGCGCGGGGCGCGCGGCGGGCGAGGCGCTCCACCTCCAGTAGGTCGCCGACACCGGTGGCCTCGGCCGTGGCGCGCAGTTCGGCGTCTTCGGAGAGGGGCAGTTCGTTGTCGGGCAGCGCTCCGTAGACCATCGCCGAGGTGCACAGGACGACACGGTGGACGCCCGCGGCCGCCGCGGCGGTCAGGACGGTCTGGGTGCCGCGCACGTTGTACGCGGTGCGGGCCGCGCCGTCGGTCTCCAGGTCGAGATCGAGCGCCAGGTGCACGACGACGTCCGCGCCGCGCAGCTTCTCCGCGATGGCCGGATCGCGCACGTCCAGGATGTGCCACTGGGCCTGCGTGCAGTCGCCCCTGCGCTCGTCGATCGCGATGACCTGCTTGATCGCCTCCGACGTGGCAAGGCGCTCGGTCAGGAGCGCGCCCACACCGGAGGCGGCGCCGGTGACGGCGACTACGGGCCCCCGGACGGGCGCCGGGGTTGACGGGTTTCGCGCTGCGCGAACCTGTGGATCTGGGGAACTCACCGGGCGTCTCCAGCGGTTGTCTTCAGTACGTACGCGAATGACGCGTACGTACCAGGTGGCATCCATCCTGCCGCAGGCCATGAGTCGGCGAAGCACCGAGGCCCGATCCCGTCACGGTGTCTACGCTGGGTGGTGTTGTAGGGCAGCCGCCGCCGGAACGAAACCGGCGGCCTGACGAGCCGAGGAATCCCGTGAGTGACACCCCATTCGGATTCGGCCTTCCGCCGGAGGAGCCGGAAGACGGCGACGAGGGCAAGAAGAAGGAATCCCCTGGAGAGGGACAGCGCGGGGGACAGGGCGCAGGTGGACCCGCGAACCCGTTCGGTTTCGGGGGCTTCCCCGGAGCCGGAGCCGGCGGCCCCGGAGGCGGTGACAATCCGTTCGCCGCGATGTTCGGTTCCATGAACCCGAACGACCTGGGTGCCGCGTTCCAGCAGCTCGGCCAGATGCTCTCGTACGAGGGCGGCCCGGTGAACTGGGACATGGCCAAGGACATCGCCCGCCAGACCGTGTCCCAGGGCACGGCGGACGGCACCAAGGACGCCAGCGTCGGTCCCGCCGAGCGCTCCGCCGTCGAGGAGGCGGTGCGCCTGGCCGACCTGTGGCTGGATGACGCGACGTCGCTGCCGTCCGGGTCCGGCACGGCCGTGGCCTGGAGCAGGGCCGAGTGGGTCGAGGCGACCCTGCCGGTCTGGAAGGAGCTCGTCGACCCGGTCGCCGAGCGCGTCGGCCTGGCCATGGGCGATGTGCTGCCCGAGGAGATGCAGGCCATGGCGGGCCCGCTGATCGGCATGATGCGCTCCATGGGCGGCGCCATGTTCGGCCAGCAGATCGGCCAGGCCGTGGGCGTGCTCGCGGGCGAGGTCGTGGGCTCCACCGACATCGGTCTGCCGCTCGGTCCCTCGGGCAAGGCAGCGCTGCTGCCGGTGAACATCGAGACGTTCGGCAAGGACCTCGGCGTCGACAAGAACGAGGTCCGGCTGTACCTGGCGCTGCGCGAGGCCGCCCACCAGCGGCTCTTCGCCCACGTCCCGTGGCTGCGCTCGCACCTGTTCGGCGCGGTCGAGGGGTACGCGCGCGGGATCAAGGTCGACACGGCCAAGCTGGAGGACGTCGTCGGCCAGCTCGACCCGCAGAACCCGGAGCAGCTGCAGGAGGCGCTCCAGCAGGGCATGTTCCAGCCGGAGGACACTCCGGCCCAGAAGGCCGCTCTGGCGCGTCTGGAGACCGCTCTGGCGCTCGTGGAGGGCTGGGTGGACGCGGTGGTCCACGCCGCCGCGAAGCCGCGTCTGGCGTCCGCCGACGCCCTTCGGGAGACGCTGCGCCGCCGCCGTGCGACGGGCGGCCCCGCGGAGCAGACGTTCGCCACGCTGATCGGCCTCGAGCTGCGCCCGCGCCGCCTGCGGGACGCCTCGCGCCTGTGGGCCTCGCTCACGGACGCGCGCGGTGTCGACGGCCGCGACGGCCTGTGGGAGCACCCGGACATGCTGCCGACCGCCTCCGACCTGGACGATCCGGACGGTTTCGTGCACCGCGAGCAGCTGGACTTCTCCGAGCTGGACAAGATGCTCGGCGAGGCGGCGGGCGGCAGCACCGCCAAGCCCGACCTCAACAAGGACACCGGGGACGACACCGAGGGCGACGGCAAGGACGACGGCGACAAGTGAGTCTGTACGACGACACGGTCCTCGCGCTCAAGGAGTACGGGGACCAGCCCGAGCTGCGCCAGGCTTATCTGGATCACTTGGCGGCGCACGGCGACGCCGGCATGTGGAAGTCCTGCACGGACGGCCACGTGACGGCGAGCGCCCTGGTGGTGGACCCGTCCCGCGGGCGCGTCCTGCTGACCCTGCACAAGAAGCTGCGGATGTGGCTTCAGATGGGCGGCCACTGCGAGCCGGGCGACCCGACGCTCGCCGCGGCGGCGCTGCGTGAGGCCACGGAGGAGTCCGGTGTGCCCGGCCTGACGCTGCTCGCGGGCGGTCCCGTCCGCCTGGACCGGCACCCGATCCCGGGGCCGTGCACACAGCATCTGGACGTGCAGTACGCCGCGCTCGCCCCGGCCGACGCGATCGAGGCGATCAGCGACGAGTCGCTGGACCTGCGCTGGTTCGCGTACGACGAGGTGGCGGGGGTGGCGGACGAGTCGGTGGTACGACTGGTCGAGGCGACAAGGGCACGTCTGTAGCCGGGGAGCGCCCCTGACAGGGGCGCGGGGAACTGCGCGACCCACAGCCGGCCCGCAGTTCCCCGCGACCTGTTCCCTGCGGCACCGAAGCGGAGCGCTCAGCTCCAGACGTCGCCCTGGTTCTGCCCCCGGGCCCCCTGCTGGCCCACCCCGAACTGCGCCCGGGCGCCCTGCCCGATGACCGCGTTCTGCGGCGGCAGCATCTCGCTCGGCTGGACGAGCGCGTAGCCCTGCCCCATGAAGCTGAGCTCCCAGCCCTCGCCGGTGTTGCCGCGGCGCCGCCAGACGCCCGAGGAATGGGTCTGGGCCTGCATCTGGACACGGAGGCCGTTGGACCACGCGACGATCGCGTCGGCGTCCGCGTTGACGTACCGGTCCGGCGTGACCTGGAGCATCAGCGGCTGGCCCGACGTCATCAGGGCGACCTTGCCGCGGCCGGTGATGTTGAGCTGGTACTTGCCGGAACCGGAGATGCCGTACTGGCTGTCGACGGCGATGACCTGGTGGGTCAGCGACGAGTCCATCGCGAGGACGTAGCTGCTGTCGACGGTCAGCCCGTCCTGGTCGACATCCACTACGTGGATGTACTGGGCGAGGTTGGCGAAGTAGACCGTGCCCTGGCCGTGGCAGCGCATCAGGTCGAGGCCCTCGCCGGTGTGCGCGCGGGCACGCTGGTTGCCCTGGCTCTGGTACTCGGCGTCGAACTCGAGCAGCCCTTGGTAGGCGACCATCGCGCCCTTGCGGGCCAGGACGTCGTCGTGCCCTTCCAGGGCGACCCGCAGCAGCTGCGGGTTCTGGACGGAGTAACGCTCCTGGGTCTGCTGTTCGGCGTGCGCGAAAAGTGGGCTCTGCATGGTGTGTTGCTCCCCCTCAGCCCCGTGCTCGGAGGCGGTCGGTGCTGTCCTCGCTGGGCTGTACGACGACGATGCCCTCTCCGGAGAAGCCCATCTGGTAGGCCTCGCCGCTGCCGCGCCCGATGAGGGAGCCGGCCTTGAAGCTGCGCTTGCCCTTCACCTTGAGGTTCGGGGACCAGGCGATCAGGGCGTCCGGGTCGACGTACGTCTCGTCCTCGCCGCGGCCGCAGTCGACGACGATCGGCGTGCCGCGGGAGGTCAGCGCGACCCAGCCCTGGCCGGAGATCTTGATGTTCCACAGGCCCTGTCCGGCGAACTTGGCCATGCCCTTGACCCGCTCGACGCCCCACTGGAGGGATGTGTCGAAGGCGAGCAGGTTGGTGCCGTTCACCGAGAGGGAGTCGCCCGCCAGGTTGATGAGGACGACGTCCGCTCCGTAGTCGGCGAGGTAGAGCAGGCCGTCTCCGGAGCACTTCATCAGGGGCGCGCCCTCGCCGGTCATCCACTCGCGCGCGACCTGACGGACGGCGGGCGGATTCGGCTCGTACTGCACGAATCCTTCGTAGGCGACCATCGAGCCCACGCGCGCGAAGAGGTCGTTGCCGGTCTGCATGGCCACCTTGACCATGTGGTGGCCGTGGTTCTCCATGCGGGCGGCGACGGGTGCGGGAGCGAAGCCCGCGAGTTGCTGGTTCATGACGGGCTCCCTCAGACCTCGTACGGCTGGACGACGATGAAATTGCCGGGCGCGCCACGGAACTGAAGGTTCACGCTCTCCCCCGTGGAGCCCGCGTACGCGTTGCTGCGCAGCCTGACCTGGCTGGAGACGATCGCCTGAGCGGCGGCCGACCAGGCGACGACGGCGTGGCAGTCCGCGAACGTCGTCGGCGTGACGGGCAGCACGACGGGCACGCCGTGGGTCTTCACGATGACCGTGCCGGTGCCCTGGAACTGCATGACGAACAGTGCGCCGCCGGGGATTCCGTGCCCCTCGATCCTGCGCACCTCGTGCTGGAGGGTCTCGTCAAAGGCGAGGACGTTCTCCGCGGAGACGCAGATCGCGTCACCCTGGAGTTCGATGGGGTGCAGGTGGGTGGCTTCCTCGGCGAGGAAGACCTGGCCGCGGCCGGAGCAGCGCATCAGCTGCATCTCCTGGCCGGTGGCGTTGCCCACGATGCGGCCCGCGAAGCCCGCGCCCTTGTAGCTGAACTCGACCTTGCCCTGGTAGAGCACCATGCTGCCCTGACGGGCCAGGATCGGCTGGTCGGCGACGCCCAGGTCCACGCGGATCAGCTTCTCGTTCTGCTGCGTCCAGCGCTGGCCGGTGGGGGCCTCGCGGTACTTCTGGAGGGCCGCGGACACGCCGGCGCCCTGGGGTGCCGCGCCCTGCGGGGCTGCGGGCTGGCCGGGGAACTGACCACCCGGGGGCTGCTGGCCGTAGCCGGGAGGCGGTGGGGCGGTGGGCTGCTGGCCGTACCCCGGAGGAGGCGGCGGTGTCTGCTGCTGGCCGGGGATCTGGCCGAACTGGGGCTGCTGCGGGGGCTGCTGTCCCGGCTGGCCGTACGGCGAGGGGGCCGGCGGGGGCGGCACGGACCCTCCCGGCGGCTGGTTCAGCGGGGCCACGACGGTCTGCGCCGCGTGCACCGACGGGTCCACGGGGGCGGGCGCCGGGGGCGGAGTGGCGCCCTGCGGCGGCGCGAAGTGCTGCGCGGGGACGGGCGCGGGGGCAGGGGCCTGGGGCGGCGCGGGGGCGGCCGGGGCGCCGAACGCGGGCGGCGCGGCGGCCTGGGCGGGCGGCGCGAAGGAGGGCGCGCCTGCCTGCTGCTGCGGGGCGGCGGGCTCCTCCTCGGCGACCTCGCCGCCGAAGTTCCGCAGGAGCGCCTCGAGACCGCCGTCGAAGCCCTGTCCGATGGCGGCGAAGCGCCAGACGTCCTTCAGGTAGAAGTCGCCCAGCATGACGGCGCGCTCGGTGGAGAACTCCGCGCCGGTGAAGGCGTAGCGCACGACTTCCTCGCCACCCGCGACGATGCGGATGTACCCGGAGGCGACCTGCGACATCTGCCCGGCGCCGTCGATCGTCGCCGTGAACGAGAGGCGCTGGATCTGCTGCGGGACGCGGTCGAGCGTGACCCGGAAGGATTCGGAGTCGCCCGCCTGGGCGCCCAGGAGCTGGATCGACTCCTCGGGCGACTTCGGCTGGTTGAAGAAGATGAAGTAACGGTCGTCCGAGAGCCGCTCGCTCGCGTCCAGGCCGAAGCAACTGATGTCGAACGTCAGTCCCGGCGCCGAGATCTGTACGCCGACGTACAGATCGGTTCCGGCGGTGAGGTCACTGACCTTGGCCTTGTGGCCGCGTTGGAATTCCCTGGCCATACGTAACGACCGTCCCCCATCCCGAATGTGAATACGTCGCGTCAGGCTAACCGCAAAGTCCGACGGCGGGCCAAGCCGGTACAGACCCGCTACACAACTGCGGGATCCGGCGGACGTTCACTCCTCGCGGGCGGCGGGCAGATGCGGCAGGCGACCGGCCGCGACGACCCCTTCGAGGTACCCCCTGGCGCGCTCGGTGCGGGGGTAGGCCTCCAGAAGACGCCAGAAACGGGGGCCGTGGCCGGGGACGAGGAGGTGGGCGAGTTCGTGGACGAGGACGTAGTCCACGACGTACTCGGGCATGCCCTGCAACCGGTGCGAGAGGCGGATGCTGCCCTCGGCCGGGGTGCAGGAACCCCACCGGGTGTTCTGGTTCGTGACCCAGCGGACCGACTCGGGCCTGGCGCGACCAGCGAAGTACTGGTCGGAGAGCTGTCCCGCGCGCTCGGCGAGCTCCGCGTCACCGAGGAGCCGCTTGCTCTCCTGGGCCGCGAGCTTGTCGAGCATCACGTTGACCCAGCGCTGCTCCTCCGCCTCGGACATGCGGGCGGGGATGAGGACGACGGTGCGGTCCCCCTCCCGGTACGCGGAGACCGTTCTGCGGCGGCGGGCGCTCCGTCTGACCTCGACCGCGCTGGTCCCCCTCCCGGGCGGCGGCGGGCTGGTCGTGCTGCGCTGCGGAGCTCCGGCGCGACGCGCTGAGGTCTCCCCAGCGACGCGAGGGGACGGGTCGGCGGGCACGCCCCGACGTTACCCGCTGGGCATAGGGGAAGTCCCGCCTCCGGGACGGTTCGGCGATGTTCCGCTCCCCGTCCGTTTGATTGGTACGACTAATGCCCACCGCCTGTGGACAACGCGACGCGGGGGTCCAGTGAGGCGGGCATTCTGGCATTCGATCGAGCGCGGAGGACGGATCCGCGCCGAGCGGCCGACGGGGGACGACCATGCATCCGATCCTCAAGCCCGCGCTGCGGCGCGGCTGGCGGGACCTGAGCACCGTGCAGTTCGGGGTGGCGCCCGCGCACGCCTTGGTGCTCGGACCGATGGACACGGCGACGGGCAGCTTTCTGACCTTGCTGGACGGCACCCGCGGGGTTCCTCTGCTGCGGGAGGAGGGCCGGCGGATGGGGCTGCCGGACGGGCACGTGGACAGGCTGCTGGGCGAGCTGTCGCGGGCCGGTCTGCTCGACGACTCGACCGGGGGTGGCCCGGCTGCCGATGCGCTGCGCGAACGCGCGGAGACCCTCGACCGGCTGCGGGGGGACGTGGCCTCACTGTCTCTTCTGTCGCCCGGGCCGGGCGATGCGATTGCGAAGACGGCGGCGCGCGGGACCGTGCGGGTGCGGGTCCAGGGCGCCGGTCGGGTGGGTGCCGTGGTGGCCTCGTTGCTGGCGGGCGCGGGGGTCGGGCGTGTCGATGTGCGGGACGGTGGGCAGGTGCGGCCGTGGGATGTCGCGCCGGGCGGGCTGCCTGCCGAGTCCGTCGGCGAGCGCAGGGAGACGGCAGCACGCCGCATGGTCCGGCAGGCGGCCCCCGGTCGTCCGCCCCGACAGCCCCGGCGGTCCGGATCCGAGGGGGACGGAGCGGATCTGTCCCTCGTGATCATCGCTCCGAGGGACGGCCTGGATGCGTACGCGCCGTCCCCCGCGGCGACCGAGGAGCTGCTCGCCTCCGGCACCCCTCACCTCTACGCCGGCGTGATCGAGGGGACGGGTGTGGTCGGCCCTCTGGTCCTGCCGGGGACGACGGCGTGCGCGGAGTGTCTGTTCCGGCACCGCGCGGACCGCGACCCCACCTGGCCGCGGATGCTCGCCCAGTGGCGCTCAGGTTCCTCGCGCCACGTGCCCGCGTGCGACCTGGCGCTGTCGGCCTCGGTCGCCGGTCTTGCGGCGGGGCATGCCTTGGCCTTCTTGGACGGCGGTCCTTCGGCCTGTGCGGGGGTTCGCCAGACGGCCTCCATTCCAGGACTCGAGTGGCTCTCGAGCCCGATTTGGCCCCATCCATCATGCTCTTGTGGGGCGGGCGTGTCCGTTAAGGGGGATCGGCTCACCGCTGCTGAGAAGCCACACGCAACAATGGCCGGGTAACCGCCTGACAAGGCGCGGCTGTCTGGGAATTGGAGGGGCGCATGTCTGATCTTCCCCGGAAGGCGGTCACCCGTACCGCCAAACTGGCCGCGCTGCCACTCGGCTTTGCGGGGCGCGCGACCTGGGGGCTGGGCAAGCGGATCGGGGGCAAGTCGGCGGAGATCGTGGGGCGCGAGCTCCAGCAGCGCACGGCCGAGCAGTTGTTCAAGGTCCTCGGGGAGCTGAAGGGCGGTGCCATGAAATTCGGGCAGGCGCTGTCCGTCTTCGAGTCCGCACTGCCCGAAGAGGTCGCGGGACCGTATCGCACGGCGCTGACGAAGCTGCAGGAAGCGGCACCGCCGATGCCCAGCCGGACCGTGCACTCCGTCCTGGAGGAGCGGCTCGGCAAGGACTGGCGCGAGCTGTTCCTCGAGTTCGATGACAAGCCCGCCGCCGCCGCGTCGATCGGACAGGTGCACCGGGCCGTCTGGACGGACGGACGGGAGGTCGCGGTCAAGGTGCAGTACCCGGGAGCGGGCGAGGCGCTGCTGTCCGACCTCACCCAGCTCAGCCGGTTCGCCCGTCTGCTGGGACCGCTGGTCCCGGGGATGGACATCAAGCCCCTCATCACGGAGCTGCGCGACCGCGTGTCGGAAGAGCTGGACTACAGCTTGGAGGCCCAGGCCCAGCAGGCGCACGCCGACGAGTTCGCGGACGACCCCGACGTGCTGGTGCCGCAGGTGGTGCACCAGAGCGATCAGGTCCTGGTGACCGAGTGGATGGACGGGACGCCTCTCTCCGAGGTGATCGCGGAGGGCACGGAGGAGCAGCGCGACCAGGCCGGTCAGCTCCTGGCCCGCTTCCTCTTCTCCGGTCCCGCGCGCACGGGTCTGCTGCACGCCGACCCGCACCCCGGCAACTTCCGGCTGCTCTTCGACGAGAAGGCGGGGTACCGCCTGGGGGTGCTGGACTTCGGCACGGTCGACCGGCTGCCCGACGGGCTGCCGCCGACCATCGGAGCGTCCCTGCGGATGACGCTGGAGGGCGAGGCCGACGCGGTCTACGACATGTTGTGCGAGGAGGGCTTCGTCAAGGAGTCCGTCGATCTGGCACCGCAGGCGGTGCTCGACTATCTGCTGCCGATCATCGAGCCCACGGCAGTCGAGGAGTACACCTTCACCCGCGCGTGGATGCGCAAGCAGGCGGCCCGGCTGGCCGACGTGCGCTCCCCCGCCTACCAGTTGGGCCGGTATCTGAACCTGCCGCCCGCCTATCTGCTGATACACCGCGTGACGGTGAGCACGATCGGGGTGCTGTGCCAGCTGGGTGCGACGGTTCGGATGCGGGACGAGCTGGAGGAGTGGCTGCCCGGCTTCGTTGCGGAGCCGGAGGAGACCGAGGAACCGGAGGAAGACGAGGCAGTCGAGGCGGTCGCGGAGGGCAGCGCGGCGGCGAAGGCCTGACCGCGGAGCAGCTCACCACCAGTCGGAGTCGAGGCGTCCTTCGATGGCTCTGAGGTTGGCCCGGGCGCAAGCGTCGCAGAAGTAGTGCCGGACGCCGTTCTCCACGGAGCAGGTCCAGGTCGGCGGCGTGCCCTCGGCGACCGTGCCGCAGCGGGAACACACGAGCTGCTCCGGCTCCGGGGACTGGGGGGTCTGCTGTTCCACCGGGCGACCATATCGCCGTACGGGAGGGGTCGGTGAGTACAACGCACTGCGGGGGACGGTCCGTTCGGACCGTCCCCCGCACTCGTCTGTCGTCGTACCGCAGCGCCTGCGCGGCTCTTACTGCATGACCGCGATGGCGAGCGCGCGCCGGGCACGCAGCGAGGCGCGCTCCGCGCGGCGCTGCATGCGGCGGGCCGCCATCAGGCGCTCGGCCGGGCGTTGAGCCTCGGCTTCGCGCAGGCGTTCGTGCATATGCGCACGAGCCATGGCTTCGGGGCTGAGTTGCATTTCTCGGATCCTGTTCTGACGCGGAACGTACGCGCCGGTGGTGAAGTCTGGGGTGGCGGTGCCTGCCGACTCGCTGGTGGCTGCCTTCATCGGGGCCTGCTTCTTGGGGTCGTGCGTGAGGGGACGGTCGATGGTTCCGGCGGTGTTCATGCGACGACCGGGTTCTTGCGCGGGCGACCACGGGGCCGCTTGCGGGCAACGACGACGCCCTGGACGAACAGCTCGCCGCCCCAGACGCCCCACGGCTCACGCCGCTCCTTGGCACCCGCGAGGCAGGCCTCCATCAGCGGGCAGGTGCGGCAGAGGGACTTGGCGTACTCGACGTCGGCCGGCGACTCCGCGAAGAAGACCTCCGGGTCGTAGGCACGGCAGGGGACGGGTACGCCGAGGTTCTCGATGGCGTCGTCGAGCGCGGTGAGCGCGGTGAGCGCGGTGAGGGGAGTCAAGGTCGGGTCCTCCGTGGGTGCGGGGGGGAGCGTCTGTGAAGGCGGTACGGACGGGGCGTGCGCTTCGAGTTGCACGGTGGTGTTTTCCTCGTCTGGTCGTGCCGGCCTGGGTCGGCCGGTTGGCGGCTGGTACCGGGTCTTGCTGTCGGCCCCTTCGCTCTGTTCTCCCTGTTTTGGGGAAAACAGAAGGGCCGCGGATCCCGGGTGGGGTTCCGCGGCCCTGAAGGCGCCGGTCTGATCGAGGATCAGACTGGATCACTCCAGGGTTCGAGCCCACGGAAGGCCCACATCGTGTGGTGCTGCGTCGTCTGCTTCCGGAATCCGGCACCGGCTGCCGCAAAGGCATAGGCCTGGGCCTGGGCCTCCGCTACTGCTGCTTCCGGTGCCTTGGTCGGTCGCTCATTGCCCTCATTGGCCTCGCGGACGGGAAGACCGGCGAGAGGCAGGGAGGGAGACATCGGACGGACGGCGGGGATGCCGCCGGACAGACCGGTGCCCTGGTTCGAGAAGCCGAGCAGGCAGGAAGCGACGACCGAGCGATCGGTCATTTTCGCGGTGCTGATGAAGCTCTCGTTGATGCTGATCACTGGAATTCGCCTCCTCTCGGCGTCTAGGGGATCGGCCGGAACCGATCCTGCGGGCTATCAAGTACAGCACGGAACCTCGGCTTCGGAGAAGCCGCTGTTTCCGTGTTAAGAACCTATGGGTCTTCCTTGCGCATGCGCAAACTATTTTTTCGACGAGTTTGAATCACTCGTCGTCGGCGCCCCTTACATAGTCCTGACCTGCGCAGATGGCGAGTACCTCGGCGCCGAAGCGGTGAAACTTGCGGACGCCGACGCCGGGGATGCGTGCCAGCTCGCCCTCGTCCTCGGGCACCGCCTCGGCGATGGCGATCAAGGTTTTGTCCGTGAAGACGCAGTAGGCGGGCTGTCCCAGCTCCCTCGCCTGGCCGGATCGCCACTCCCGCAACCGCTCGTAGAGCCCTTCGTCCATGTCGGACGGGCAGTCCTCGCACCGCATGAGCTTCATCTCGCCCGCCTCGGTCAGGGTCCGTCCGCAGACCCGGCAGCGGGCGGGCGTGCGGCTCTTGCGCTGCCGTCGGCCCGCCGCCGGGGCCGCGGTCCCGCCGCTGCCGCGCTCGATGCCCCCGGGGCCGCCGCCCGCGGCCCGGGCCGCGGTGCCCGCTCCGGAGCCCGGCCGCTGTCCGTCGAGGAAGCGGCTGGGGCGACGGCCGGGGCGGCCGCCCGGAGAGCGGGAGAGGGCCCAGGAGAGGGAGAGGTGGACGCGGGCGCGGGTCACTCCCACGTAGAGGAGACGGCGCTCCTCCTCGATCTGCTCGTCCGTCTTGGCGTAGGTGATCGGCATCATGCCTTCGGCGAGGCCCACGAGGAACACGGCGTCCCACTCCAGGCCCTTGGCCGCGTGCAGCGAGGCCAGCGTGACGCCCTCGACGGTGGGGGCGTGCTGGGCGTTCGCCCGCTCGTCGAGCTCCGTCACGAGGTCGGCGAGGGTCGCCTCCGGTCTGGCCCGCGCGAAGTCCTCGGCGAGCCGCACCAGTGCCGCCAGGGACTCCCAGCGGTCGCGCACCGCCCCGGACCCCGCGGGGGGCTCGGTCGTCCACCCCTTGGTGGAGAGCACGGCCCGTACCTGGGAGGGCAGGTCGACCACGTCGTCGAGGAGCGCGTCGTTGCCCCCGAAGCGGGCGGCGCCGCGCAGGGCCGCCCCCGCCTCGCGCACCTCCGTGCGCTCGAAGAACCGCTCGGCGCCCCGCAGCTGGTAGGGGATGTTCGCGTCGGCGAGCGCCTGTTCGTAGATCTCCGACTGCGAGTTCGTCCGGAACAGGACCGCGATCTCGCTGGCGGGGACGCCGTCGGCGAGGAGCGCGCGGATGCGGCGGGCGGCGCCTTCGGCCTCGGCCGGCTCGTCCACGTACTCCGTATAGACCGGTTCGGGTCCGGCGTCGCGCTGCGAGACGAGTTCCAGGCGGTGGTCGGCGGCGCGGCCGCGGGCCTGGGAGAGCAGGCCGTTGGCGAGGTGGACGACCTGGGGGGTGGAGCGGTAGTCACGGACCAGCTTGACCACCGTGGCCCCCGGGTGGCGGGTGCGGAAGTTCAGGAGGTGGTCGGGGGTCGCGCCGGTGAACGAGTAGATCGTCTGGCTGGCGTCGCCGACGACGCAGAGGCTGTCCCGGTCGCCGAGCCAGAGCTCCAGGAGGCGCTGCTGCAGGGGGCTCACGTCCTGGTACTCGTCCACCACGAAGTGCTGGTACTGGGCGCGGATCTGTTCGGCGATGTCGTGACGGTCCTGGAGGATGCCGACGGCGAGCAGCAGCACGTCCTCGAAGTCGATGACGGCGCGATCGCGCTTCAGGTCTTCGTACGCCGCGTAGAGCTGGGCGATCTCGGCGGGGTCGCGGGGCACGTCGCGGCCCGCCTTCGCGGCGGCGGCCGCATAGTCCGCGGGGACGGTCTGGGTGACCTTGGACCATTCGATCTCGCTGGTGAGGTCGCGCAGCTCGTTCCGGTCCAGGCGGATGCGGCAGGCCGCGGCCGCGTCCGCGACGAGTTTGATCTTGCGGTCGACGATCCGGGGCAGCGGGCCGCCGACTGCTTTCGGCCAGAAGAACTGGAGCTGGCGCAGGGCCGCGGAGTGGAAGGTGCGGGCCTGGACACCGGAGGCACCGAGCTGGCGGAGGCGGCCGCGCATCTCTCCGGCGGCGCGGTTGGTGAAGGTGACGGCAAGCACACTGGCGGGCTGCAGCATCCCGGCCCGCACCCCATAGGCGATCCGGTGGGTGATCGCCCGAGTCTTGCCGGTGCCGGCACCGGCGAGGACGCACACCGGCCCGTACAGGGCGGTGGCGACCTCGCGCTGCTCCGGGTCGAGCCCGTCGAGCACCGCGTCGGGAGAGTCCGGGACCTGCGGGAAGAGGGTGGAGTGCGTTGCTGATGTCACCCAGCCAGCTTGCCAGGTCTCCGGGGGCGGGTGAGCCGGTTGTCCACAGGGAGGCGGAGCCGATCGTACTAATGCGGGAATGGTGGCCGGGTCGCGTACGTTCGACCCATTGCGATGACGCACCCCGAGCAACGAAGGAGCACAAGAGACATGCCGGGCACTGTGACGATGTACAGCACCACGTGGTGCGGCTACTGCCGCCGCCTCAAGGGCCAGATGGACCGTGAGGGCATCGCCTACACCGAGATCAACATCGAGCAGGACCCGGACTCGGCGGCCTTCGTCGAGAAGGCGAACGGCGGAAACCAGACGGTCCCCACCGTTCTCTTCCCGGACGGCTCGACCCTCACGAACCCCTCGCTGGCCCAGGTCAAGCAGAAGCTGGCCTGAGGCACGGCGCACACGGTGCGGGCGGGGCTCAGCCCACGGTCCCCGGCTTCGGCAGGGGCTTCCCGTACCAGAGCTCGATCAGCCGGGCCGCAATCGAGATGCCGTAGGGAGGCAGGACCTCCCCGGACTCGAATGCGGCCCGCAGGTCTTCCCGGGAGAACCAGCGGGCCTCCTCGATCTCCTCGCCGTCCACGTTGATCTCCGAGGAGGTCGCGTCGGCCATGAAGCCCAGCATGAGGCTGGAGGGGAAGGGCCAGGGCTGGCTCGCGACGTACTCGACGTCGCCGACCGTGACGCCCGCCTCCTCGAAGACCTCGCGCCGCACCGACTGCTCGATGGACTCCCCCGGCTCGACGAAGCCCGCGAGGGTCGAGAAGCGGCCCTCGGGCCAGTGCACCTGGCGGCCGAGGAGGATGCGGTCCTCGGTGTCCCTGACTGCCATGATCACGGCGGGGTCCGTGCGGGGGTAGTGCTCGGCGCCGCAGGCCTGGCAGCGGCGGATGTGGCCGGCCGCCGCGATGACGGTGCGCTCGCCGCATCGCGAGCAGAAGCGGTGCAGGCGCTGCCAGTTCTCCAGAGCCACTGCGTGCACCATCAGGCCCGCGTCGCGGGGCGACAGGAGCAGTCCGGCCTCGCGCAGTCCCGCGGGGCGCGCCGACTGGTCCATGCGGCCCGGCAGGGTGTCCTTCTGGAGCGCGAAGTAGCTGACGCCGTCGTCGTCCGTGCCGAGGAAGTAGCGGTGCTCCTCGGTGAGCGGCGCTTCGAAGGAGGGCGTCATCACCAGTTCGGTGTGTCCCTCGGGCGTCTCGTCGATGAGCACCTGACCGCCGGAGACCACGAAGACCCGGGTGGTGGGATGGCTCCAGGCGGCGGCCAGCCACGCCTCGTCCATGCGGTGGTGCGCGGCGCGGTCGATGCCGCTCGGCGCGGTCAGCGAGACGGGCCGGTCTGCGGTGCTGTCGGTCCAGGTGGTCACAGGTGCTTCCAACTCCCCCGATGGAATGGGTGGTTCAGCAGGGCGTGCGGCAGGACGTGCGGCGATGTCCGGGGTGGGGTGTGGGGCGTGGCGTGCTCGGCGGTCCGGCGGATCTCAGCGGCCATCGCGCCAGTTCTCCGCGAGGTCGCCCCAGAGGTGCGCGGTGGTCTCGACGCCCTTGAGCAGCAGATCGATCTCGACCTTCTCGTTCGGCGCGTGCCAGCCGTCCGAGGGGACGGAGATGCCGAGGAAGAGCACGGGCGCCCCGAGGACGTCCTGGAGGTCGGCCGCGGGTCCCGAGCCGCCCTCGCGCGTGAAGCGGATCTTCTGCTCGAAGGCGCGGCCCATCGCGCGGACGACGGACTGCAGGGCGGGGTGGTCGAGCGGGGTCAGGCACGGGCGCGTGGCGCCGCCGAAGGTGACCGTGTGGCGGATTCCGGCGGGGATGCGGTCGGCGGCCCAGGCGCGGACGGCCTGCTCGACGTGGGCCGGGTCCTGTCCCGCGACCAGTCGGAAGGAGAGCTTCACCAGGGCGGACGACGGGATGATCGTCTTGCTGCCCACGCCCTGGTAGCCACCGCCGATGCCGTTGACCTCGGCGGTGGGGCGGGCCCATATCCGCTCCAGAGTGGTGTGTCCTGCCTCACCGTGGGTGGCGTGCGACTTGGCCGTGTGCAGCCAGCGGCCCTCGTCGAAGGGCAGCTCGGCGAAGAGTTCGCGCTCGCGGTCGGTGAGTTCCGTGATGCCTTCGTAGAAGCCGGGGATCGCCACGCGTCCGTGTTCGTCGTGGAGGGCGGCGACAAGACGGGCGACCTCGGTGGCGGGGTTCGGCACGGCGCCGCCGAAGGAGCCGGAGTGGATGTCCTGGTCGGGGCCGTGCAGGGCGATCTCGCACTCGGCGAGGCCCCGCATGCCCGTGCAGACGGTCGGGGTGTCCTCCGACCACATGCCGGTGTCGGAGACGATCACCGCGTCGGCGGCGATGCGGTCCTTGTGGGCTTCGACGAGCGCGCGGAAGTTCGGGGAGCCGGACTCCTCCTCGCCCTCGACGAGCAGCTTGAGGTGGACCGCGGGCGCCGTGCGGCCGGTGGCGGCGAGGTGGGCGCGGACGCCGAGGGTGTGGAAGAACACCTGTCCCTTGTCGTCGGCCGCTCCGCGCGCGTGGAGGCGGTTTCCCCGGACGACGGGCTCGAAGGGGCCGGTGTCCCAGCCGTCCTCGCGGGCGGCGGGCTGGACGTCGTGGTGGCCGTAGACGAGGACGGTGGGGGCGTCCGGGTCGTCGGAGGGCCACTCGGCGAAGAC
This sequence comes from Streptomyces sp. NPDC045678, assembly GCF_056432085.1. Lineage (NCBI taxonomy): Bacteria > Bacillati > Actinomycetota > Actinomycetes > Kitasatosporales > Streptomycetaceae > Streptomyces > Streptomyces sp. NPDC045678. The sequence continues at coordinate 397,562 of NZ_JBWKJS010000006.1, read as the reverse complement.
GGCGGGCGCTCCGGGCGTCTCCCAGACCTCCGTGGTCGGGAAGCCGGTCTCCTTGAGGGCCGCGGCGAGCCAGTCGGCGCTGCGGCGCACGTCCCCGGCGTGGTCGGGCTGCGCCGACACGGACGGGATGCGCAGCCACTCGGAGAGGTGGTCGAGGAAGGCGGCGCGGTGGTTCTCGATGTACGTGCGAACGGCGCTGTCCGGTGTCTCGCTCATGGTCACGAGCCTATCCGCCATCCGGGGCGGGCTCGTCCCGCGGCTCGTCGACCAGGGCCTCGGCCGGTTCCTCCAGAAGGAGGCGTTCGAGCTCGGCGCGGCCCGGCAGGTTCCTGGGGCGTGCGGTCTCGCCGCTGCGTACGTAGAGGAAGGCGGCCTTGACCGACTCCAGGGGGACGCCCTGCTGCTCGGCCCAGGCGAGCCGGTAGACGGCGAGCTGGAGGGGGTCGGCGGTGCGGGTGCGGCTGGTCTTCCAGTCGACGATCTCGTACGTCGCTCCGGGGCCGTCACCGTCCTTGTAGACGGCGTCGATGCGGCCCCTGATGACGCGGCCCGCGATCACGAACTGGAAGGGGACTTCGACGCGGTGGGGCGCGCGGTGGGCGTACTCGGTGCGTTCGAAGGCTTCCTTGAGGGCTTCGAGGTCGCGCTCGTCGGCGATCTCGGCCTCGTCGGGGGCGCCGCCCGGCAGGTCCTCCGGGGAGAGCATCGGCAGCGGGAGCTCTTCGAAGCGGGACTCGATCCAGGCGTGGAAGCGGGTGCCGCGGCGGGCCGCGGGCTGCGGCGGGCGCGGCATGGGCCGGGCGAGGTCGCGTGCGAAGCCGTCGGGGTCGGCGGCCAGGCGCATCAGTTCGGACGCGGTGAGCGAGGCGGGCACGGGGACGTCCCTGACGGCTTCGCGGGCGCGCAGGAGCTCGCCGGTCAGGGCGTCGAGGTCGCGGTCCCAGGAGGCGAGGGTGCGGACTTCCTCCGGGGTGAGGGGGGTGGCGGGCTCCTTCGGGGGCTCCTCCGAGGACTCCTCCGGGGCGGGGTGGGGGCGGACGTCCGGGCGGGGCGCGGGGAGCTTTACGTGCGCGGGTGCGGGGCCCGGGGCGTGCACGGGTGCGGGGCCCGGGGCATCTGCGGGGTGCGGGACCGCGGGGCGCTCCGTCGCCATGGAGTCCCAGTCCTCTTCGTAGAGCCCCTCTTCGTCTTCGTAGAGGGGCTCTTCGTCCTCGGGAGGGGGTGGCCATTCGGGGTCGTCGGCCGGGGGCACGTCGTCGTGTGCCGACGGGTGGGCCTCTTCGTGGGAGCGGGCGGGCTCGGGGGTGCTCTCCCCCGTCAGCCGGTCCAGGTGGGCGAGGACCGTCTGTGCGGCGGCCCGGCGCCGGGCCAGGGAGGTGGGGTCCAGCGGGAGCGGCCACGCCTGGTCGGCGGTCGACTCCTCAAGGGCGGGGTTCTCCTCGTCCTCGGCCGGTGCGTCGGCCCAGGCCTCGATCTCGCCGTGGCCGGCCGCGCAGTGGTCGTACAGGGCCTGGAGGAAGTCGGAGGGGCCGCGCGGCTTCTTCTGGGAGGGGCCCCACCAGTGGCCGGAGCCGAGGAGGAGGGAGCGGGGGCGGGTGAACGTCACGTACCCGAGGCGGAGTTCCTCGGTGCGCTGGTGGTCCTTCATCGCTTCGTGGAAGGCCTTCATGCCCTTGGCGTCCCACGCGTCGACATCGGGCAGCGTGGCCCTGTCGCCACGCAGCTCGTGCGGGACGACCTTGGCCTGTGCGGTCCACTTCTCGCGCCCCTGAGCGCTCGGGAAGGTGCCGTTGACGAGGCCGGGCACCGCGACGACGTCCCACTCCAGGCCCTTGGACCGGTGGGCGGTGAGCACCTTGACGGTGTTCTCGCCGCCCGGCAGGGCGTTGTCGAGCCCCTTCTCGTACTGGGCGGCGGTACGCAGGAAGCCGAGGAAGGCGAGGAGCGTCGCGCCGCTGTCGTTCGCGGCGAAGGAGGCGGCGACGTCCAGGAAGTTGGAGAGCGTCTCGCGGCGGCGGGCCGCGAGGGCGCCCGGGGACGCGGAGAGCTCGACCTCGAGGCCGGTGACGGCGAGCACGCGGTGCAGCACGTCCATCAGCGGGTCGGCCAGCGATCGGCGCAGCTCGCGCAGTTCGGCGGCGAGCCTGGCGAAGCGCACCCGGGCGTCCGCCGAGAAGGGCAGCCCGTCGTCCGCTCCGGAGGCGTCGTCCGGGTCGAGCGGTGACTCCAGGAAGGTGTCCAGGGCGTCCGCGAGCGATATCACCTCGGCCGGGTCGACCCCCTCGACGGCTTCGGCGAGACGGCGGTCCGGGTCGTCGGGGGCGGCGTGCCCGGGGCGTACGAGGAGGCGGGCGCGGCGCCCCAGGAGGGCGAGGTCGCGGGCGCCGATCCGCCAGCGGGGGCCGGTGAGGAGCCGCACCAGGGAGGCGTTGGCTCCCGGGTCCTGGAGGACCTCGCAGACGGCGACGAGGTCGGCGACCTCCGGGAGGTGCAGCAGTCCGGAGAGGCCGACGACCTCCACGGGGATGTCGCGGGCGACGAGAGCGGCCTGGATCTCGGCGAAGTCCGTGGCGGTGCGGCACAGGACCGCGATCTCGCCGGGCGCCTTGCCGGTGCGGACGAGGTGGGCGATCGAGTCGCCGAGCCAGTCGATCTCCTCGGCGTGCGTGCGCAGCAGGGCGCAGCGCACGACGCCGTCCCGCTCGGCGCCCGGGGCGGGGCGGAGCGCCTCCACGCCCGCGTGCATGGCGCGCAGGGGCTCCGCGAGGCTGTTGGCGAGGTCCAGGAGGCGGCCTCCGCTGCGGCGGTTCTCGCTGAGCGCGTGGCGGGCGGCGGGGCGGCCGTCGGCGTGCGCGAAGTGGTCGGGGAAGTCGTCGAGGTTCGCGACGGAGGCACCGCGCCAGCCGTAGATGGCCTGGCAGGGGTCGCCGACCGCGGTCACCGGGTGTCCGGTGCCTCCGCCGAAGAGCCCGGAGAGGAGGATGCGCTGGGCGACCGACGTGTCCTGGTACTCGTCGAGGAGGACGACGCGGAACTCCTCACGGAGGATTTCGCCGACCTCCGCGCGGGTGTCGGCCAGCGTCGCGGAGAGGGCGATCTGGTCGCCGAAGTCGAGGAGGTCGCGCGAGCGCTTCGCCGCGCGGTAGCGACCGACGAGCTCGGCCAGTTCGAGGCGGGCCGCCGCCGTCTCGGGGACCTTGCGCAGGTCGGCGTTGGAGAGCTTCACGCCGTCGAGGGCTCGCAGGAGCTCGGTGTCGTACGCGCGGAGCCTCTCGGGCCGCACCAGGTGCTCGGCGAGCTCGCTGTCGAGGGCGAGGAGGTCGCTGACGAGGTCGGGGAAGGAGCGGGTGAGCGCGGGATAGGGCCCGGGGGCCTCGCGGAGCACGCGCGCGGCGAGCTGGAAGCGGGTGGCGTCGGCGAGGAGGCGGGAGGTGGGCTCCAGGCCGATCCGCAGACCGTGATCGGTCAGGAGGCGGCCCGCGAAGGCGTGGTACGTGGAGATGACGGGCTCGCCCGGCGGGTTGTCGGGGTCGACCGCGTCGGGGTCGGTGACGCCCGCCTTGATCAGCGCCTGGCGCACGCGCTCGGCGAGCTCGCCCGCCGCCTTGTTCGTGAACGTCAGGCCGAGGACCTGCTCGGGGGCGACCTGGCCGGTGCCGACGAGCCACACCACGCGTGCGGCCATCACCGTCGTCTTGCCCGAGCCGGCTCCGGCCACGATCACCTGCGGAGCGGGCGGCGCGGTGATGCAGGCCGTCTGCTCCGGGGTGAACGGGATCCCGAGGAGCTCCTTGAGCTGCTCGGGATCGGTGATGCGAGGTGACACATCAGAGAGGCTAGCGGTGGCCACTGACATCCGGGGCGGGCCCGGACTCGGGCGGCCACCGCCCGCTCGTGGGACGCGTGGGTCAGGAACCGGCGGCGAGCTTGGCCGGGTCGACGACCTCGCCGGCCGGCGGCGCCTTCACATCGACGTCCTTGCCGTAGTCGCTGAAGGTCACCGAGCCGGGCTCGTCGCTGTCCTTGTTCACGACCTTCAGGAAGTAGGGCTTGCCCTCCATCGCCACGTAGAACGTCGTGGTCTCGGAGCCCTTCTTCTTGGTGAGGACGGCGGCCTTCTTGCCGTCGACGTCGGCGTCGTCCTCACGCTTCAGGTTCTTGAGCTTGTCGGACTTGAACATGTCGTCCGGGTTGCACGCGCTCTGACCGCTGTCGTTCGACTTCACCCAGCGGCCCTTGAGGAGCTCGGCCGTGCTGCCGCCGCCCTTGGCGTCCCAGAACTTGTCGTCGGCCTTGACGTACGTGGTCTTGCCGATGGAGAGGAACTCGGCGGTGCCGGTCTTGGGCGAGCCCATCGTGCCCTTGCAGTCGCCGGACTCGGCGACGGAGAACTCGATGTTGCTCTCCTCGCCCTTCTGCTCCATCTTGCCCTTCATCGTGAAGGAACCGGCGTCCTTGGAAGCCTTGGAGGCCTTGTCGGCGATCTTGTCGGCGCTCATGCCGTCGAAGGGGTCCTTGTCCCCGTCGCTGCTGCAGCCCGTCACGCCGATGACGGCGGCGGCACAGGCGACGGCCACTGCCAGGAGCTTCCGGTTGGCTGCCATATACGCGCATCTCCTCGAAAAGGTGCACTTTCAGCCAGTGCACAGGGTGTCTTTACGGAGACTTTAGATTGCTTCAGGGAGTGCTGTGCCCCCGGGTGACGCGACGTGACAATCGCCACGGGCGAGGCGCCCCCGTGTCACGCCACCCCTCGCTCCCGCGTCACTCCACCACATGGCGGCCCTCCGGACGCGCGCTGCACGAGGCGCGGAAGGCGCAGTGCGTGCAGTGCTGGCCGGTGGTGGGTGCGAAGCGTTCGTCGAGGACCTTGCCCGCGGCCGTCGCGAGCAGGTCGCCGATCCACTCCCCGGAGAGGGCCTCCTGGGCCTGCACCTTCGGGAGTGCTTCTCCGCCGTTCTTCTTGGCGGCGCCCTGGCGCAGCTGCACCAGTTCGGCGCCGCCCGGCTCGGGACGTGCGCCTTCGAAGAGGTCGTCGGCGGCGCCCTCGCGGACCGCCAGCTGGTAGACCGCGAGCTGCGGGTGGCGGGCGACCTCGGCGGCGCTCGGCGCCTGCTTGCCGGTCTTGAAGTCGACTACGTAGGCACGGCCTTCGGCGTCCTGTTCGACCCGGTCCATGGAGCCGCGTACCCGCACTTCGTAGGGGCCCGCTTCCAGGGTCACGTCGAAGCCGTGCTCACTGGCGACGGGGGTGCGGCTCGCGCGGTCCATCACATGCCACTGGAGGAAGCGCTCCAGCGCCACGCGCGCGTGCTCCTTCTCCTGCGCCGACTTCCAGGGCGCGTCGAAAGCGAGCGCGTCCCATACGGAGTCGAGGCGCTCCATGAGGACGGCGAGGTCGGCGGGGGTGCGCCCCGAGGCCACCTCGTCGGCGAGGACGTGCACGACGTTCCCGAAGCCCTGGGCCGCGGTCGCGGGCGCGTCCGCCTTCACCTCGCGGCCGAGGAACCACTGCAGGGCACAGGTGTTGGCGAGCTGGTCGAGCGCGCTTCCGGACAGCACGACGGGCTTGTCGCGGTCCCGCAGCGGCACCTCGCTCACCGTCGGTTCGTACATGCCCCACCAGCGGTAGGGGTGCGCGGCCGGCACGAGGGGGCGGCCGTCCGTGTCGGCGAGCGCGGCGAGGCGGGCCAGGCGCTGGGCCGCGGCCTCGCGCAGGGACTCCGAGACGCGCGGGTCGACGGTGGTCGCGCGCAGCTCGGCGACGAGCGCGGCGACGGACAGGGGGCGGCGCGGGCGGCCCGTTATGTCCTTGGGTTCGACGCCGAGTTCCGTCAGGAAGCGGGACGGCTGGTCGCCGTCCTCCGCGGGTGCCTTCACCGCGGTCACGACGAGGCGTTCCCGCGCGCGCGTGGCGGCGACGTAGAACAGCCGGCGCTCTTCGGAGAGGAGCGCCCCGGGGGTGAGGGGTTCGGCGAGGCCGTCGCGCCCGATGCGGTCGGCCTCCAGGAGGGAACCGCGGCGGCGCAGGTCGGGCCAGAGCCCCTCCTGAACGCCCGCGACCACGACGAGGCGCCACTCGAGCCCCTTGGAGCGGTGCGCCGTCATCAGGCGTACGGCATCGGAGCGGGCCGCCCGGCGCGTGAGGGTGTCCGCGGCGATGTCCTGCGCCTCGGTCTCCTCCAGGAAGTTGAGGGCGCCGCGACCGCCCGTGCGCTCCTCCGCGCGGGCCGCCGCCGCGAACAGGGCGCACACGGCGTCGAGGTCACGGTCGGCGTTGCGGCCGGCCGCGCCGCCACGCCGCGCGGTGCGTTCCAGGCGCCTGGGCCAGGGCGTGCCGTCCCACAGCTCCCACAGCGCCTCCTCGGCCGTTCCGCCGCCCGCGAGGCGCTCACGGGCCTTGCGGAGCAGCGCGCCGAGCCGCTGGGCGCCACGGGCGTACGTCGGATCGTGCGCGACGAGCCGCTCCGGCTCGGCGAGGGCGCGGGCCAGCAGTTCGTCGGAGGGCGGCGGCACGTGGTTGCCCGCCGCGCGCTCCTCCTCGCGCAGGGCGCGGCCCAACCGGCGCAGGTCGGCGGCGTCCATGCCGGCGAGGGGGGACGTCAGGAGGGTGAGGGCGGTCTCGGTGTCGAGCCATTCGGGAACGATGCCTCTGCCGCTCCGTGCCCCACCCGCTGCGCCGAGCTCGGCCTCGGACACGGCCTCGGTTTCGGTCTCGGTTTCGGTCCCGGCCTCGGTTTCGGCCCCGGTCCCGGTCCTGGCCTCGGCCCCGGTCTCGGTTGCGGTCTCGGTCTCGGTCCCGGTCTCGGTTTCGGTCCCGGTTTCGGTCCCGGCCTCGGTTTCGGCCCCGGTCCCGGTCCTGGCCTCGGCCCCGGTCTCGGTTGCGGTCTCGGTTTCGGCCCCGGTCCCGGTCCTGGCCTCGGCCCCGGTCTCGGTTGCGGTCTCGGTCTCGGTCCCGGTCTCGGTTTCGGTCCCGGTCCCGGTCCTGGCCTCGGTTTCGGCCCCGGCCCCGGCCCCGGCCTCGGTTTCGCTCCTGGCCTCGGCCCCAGCCTCGGTTTCGGCCTCGGTCCCGGTTTCGGTCCCGGCCTCAGAGCCCGTCCCGTCCTGGGACGCCGACTCGGCCCCGGCCTCGACCCCGGCCTCGGACACGGACCGAGGTGCGGCCTCCGGAGAGGCCCCCTGCGAAGAGCCCCCCTCCGGAGAGGTCGCCTCCGAAGTGGAGCCCTCCGCGTCCACCGCCATCGCCACCACCCGCAACGCCGTCAGCAACGGCGTCACCGCCGGTTCGTGGCGCAGGGCGATGTCGTCGCCGTCGATCTCCAGGGGGACGCCCGCCGCGCTGAGGCTGCGGCGGACCGCGGGGATCGTGCGGGCGCCCGCTCGGACCAGGACCGCCATCTCGCCCCAGGGGACGCCGTCCTCCAGGTGTGCGCGGCGCAGGATGTCCGCGATGTTGTCGAGTTCCGTGCCCGCCGTCGGATACGTGTACACCTCGACGCGGCCGCCGTCCCTGACCGGCGCCGGCTCCCGGTGCACCCGCACCTTCTCCGCGGGGAGCCGGGTCAGCGGCATGCGCCGGGTGAGGAGTCGCGTGGCCGCGAGGAGCTGCGCGCCCGACCGGCGGGAGGTCGTGAGGACCTCGACCGGCGCGGGGGACCCGTCCACGCGCGTGAAGGCGTCGGGGAATTCCAGGATGCCGTTCACGTCGGCGCCACGGAAGGTGTAGATCGACTGGTCGGGATCGCCGAACGCGACGAGCGTGCGGCCGCCCCCGGCGAGCGCGTGCAGCAGCCGCACCTGCGCCGGGTCGGTGTCCTGGTACTCGTCCACGAAGACCGCGTCGTACTGCGCGCCGAGCGCCCGCGCCACCTCGGGGCGGCGCGCGAGCAGCACCGCGCGGTGCACCAGTTCCGCGTAGTCGAGCACCCCTTGGAGGTCGAGCACGTCCAGGTACTCGGCGAGGAAGGCCGCCGCCGCGCCCCAGTCGGGCCGGCCGCTGCGGCGCGCGAAGGCGTCCAGGGCGTCCGGGCCGAGGCCGAGCTCACGGCTGCGGGCGAGCACCGCGCGGACCTCGTCGGCGAAGCCGCGGGTGGTGAGGCAGGCGCGGAGCTCGTCCGGCCAGCGGATGTGGCCGTGTCCCTCCCGCGCGAGGTCGATCTGTCCCGCGAGCAGTTCACGTACCGCCACGTCCTGCTCGGGACCGGACAGGAGCCGCAGCGGCTCCACGAACAGTTCGGTGTCCTGGTGGGCGCGGACCAGGGCGTAGCAGAAGGAGTGGAACGTCGTGGCCTGCGGGGCGCGCGCCGCACCCACGCGCAGCGCCATGCGGTCCCGGAGCTCGACCGCCGCCTTGCGGCTGAAGGTGAGCACCAGGATCCGTGCGGGGTCCACGCCCTGGGCGACACGCGCGGCGACACTCTCCACAAGCGTGGTGGTCTTGCCCGTGCCGGGTCCCGCGAGGACCAGCAGCGGGCCGCCCTTGTGGTCAACCACACGGCGCTGACCTGCGTCCATGCGAGGGGGATCCATCTGGTCCGGCGGCGTACGCACCAGTCGGTAGCCATCTCGGGTCCCCTGTCGTACCTGCTGGTGCGACGGGTGCCGGATGTGCCGAGTGGAAGAAGGGGAGCTCACGTGGGTCGCCGGTCCTGGTGGGTGTGCTGGTCTGTGAGCGGCCGCACGGTGGCCGCGGGGTGAGGGGGATGCGTGCTGTCGACGCTACGCCAGTGGGCGTGAAGGACGCGTGCCTTCCCCCGTACGGGCCACCGGTCCCCCGTCGGGCCGCCGGATGCCGGAAGCTGTCAGGTGTGATCCTTTGGAGCCGCGCCGACCGGGGCCGCGCCCTCCGACGCCGGGCCGTCCGGAACGACGCCGACCGGAGCAGGGCCCTCCCCTGCCGGGCCCGCCGGAGCCTCGCCGTCCGCAGTCGGGCCCCCCGACGTCGCGCCGTCCCACCGCGCCCGCCGCATGTCGAGCTTCGGGACGTGTCCCTGGGCGGCGCGCGAGGCCTGCCGCAGAGGGGTGCCCTCCTCCCGGTACCTCTCCAGGGCCCGGAGTTCGTGGCCGGGCAGGAGCACGCCGTCGGAGCGGACGACACGCCACCACGGAACGCCCCCTCCGTAGAGGGCCATCACGCGTCCGACCTGTCGGGGACCACCCTCCTCCAGCCACTCGGCAACGTCCCCGTAGGTCATCACCCGACCCGGAGGGATCAGTTCCGCGACCTCCAGGACCCGTTCCGCGTACTCCGGCAACTCGCTCATCCGGACCATCCTGCCGTACGCCACCGACACGGTGACAGGCCCGCCACACAGCGTGCCGCTACCCGTCCGACAGGGCGCAAAGTGTCGTTTCGTGACCACTTCGCAGCCTTGCGTTGCCCCCTGCTGCCCCCCTCCACGGGCTGGACATGCCACCATCGTGCGGGCGGTGACTGGTGATACGAGATCAAGAAGAGACCACGGAGCGGCAGGGCGTGCATCCCGATGAGAAGGCGGGCACCTCTGCGTCCGAGTCACACCTGGACACCGGTGAGCGCGCCCTGAAGAGCGAGAAGAACGAGAACGGCAACGGGAGGACCGACGTCGGCGACGGCCCCGGGACCGACCTCGACCACGGCCCCGGCTGCGCCGACGACGGGGCCCACGCCGAGCGTGTCGAGCGCGACGAACCGTTGCTCGCCGCCCGCGTGCACCGCCCGTCCGACCTCATGCGGCTCCTCGTCGGCGTCCTCGCCATCGCCGTGCTCCTCTCCATCGCCGCGTTCGCGCACGGCACGACGTCCGGGCTCGAGCAGGACATCGACAAGGGCACCGAACAGGCGCCCGACCTGCTGATCAAGGTCGCGGGACTCGTCGCCAGCATCGGTGTGCTGCTCGTCCCCGTCGCGTTCGCGATCGAGCGGCTGATCAAACGGGACGGGCTGCGCATCGCCGACGGCGTCCTGGCCGCCGTGCTGGCGCACGGCGTGACGCTCGCCACCGACCTCTGGGTCGCGAAGGCCGCCCCGGACTCGATCCAGGACGCGCTGACCAAACCGTCCCCCGCCGACCTCCACGCGTTCACCGATCCGGTGCACGGCTATCTCGCGCCCGTGATCGCGTACATGACGGCCGTCGGCATGTCCCGCAGACCGCGCTGGCGCCTGGTGCTGTTCGTGGTGCTGCTGCTCGACGCGTTCACGATGCTGGTCACCGGCTACACGACGCCCTTCTCGATCATCCTGACGGTGCTCATCGGCTGGGCCGTGGCCTACGGAACGCTCTACGCGGTCGGCTCGCCCAACGTGCGGCCCACCGGGCAGACGCTGCTCGCCGGCCTGCGGCACGTCGGCTTCCACCCCGTGAGCGCCTCCCGCGAGGAGTCCCCCGACAGCGAGCACGGCGACCGCGGGCGCCGCTATTTCGTCACTCTGGAAGACGGCCCTCCGCTCGACGTCACGGTCATCGACCGCGAACAGCAGGCGCAGGGCTTCTTCTACCGCGTCTGGCGCAGGCTCACCCTCCGGGGCATCACCCAGCGGCGCAGCCTGCAGTCCCTGCGTCAGGCGCTGGAGCAGGAGGCCCTCCTCGCGTACGCGGCCATCGCGGCCGGGGCGAACGCGCCCAAGCTGATCGCCACCTCCGAGCTCGGCCCCGACGCCGTGATGCTCGTCTACGAGCACACGGGCGGCCACTCCCTGGACTCCCTGCCGGACGAAGCCATCACCGACGAGCTGCTGTGCGACACCTGGCGTCAGGTGCAGGCCCTGCAGTCCCGGCGGATCGCGCACCGCAGGCTCGCGGGCGACGCGATTCTGGTGGATCGTTCCGGCACGGTGATCCTCACGGATCTGCGGGGCGGCGAGATCGCCGCGGGCGACCTGGTCCTGCGCATCGACATCGCCCAGCTCCTGGCGGCCCTCGGCCTGCGGGTGGGTGCCGAGCGCGCGGTCGCCACCGCCGTCGAGATCCTCGGTCCCGACGCGGTGGCCGACTGCCTGCCGCTGCTGCAGCCCATCGCCCTCACCCGCTCCACCCGCTCCACGCTGAGCAAGCTGGCCCGTGAACGGTCCCAGCGCGAGCGGGAGGCCGTCCTGGAGGCCTCCCGCAAGTCCCGGCAGAGCGTGCGTGTGGAGGTCGCCGAGGACGGGCAGCCGGACAAGCCGTCCTCGAAGCAGGAGAAGCAGGCGGCCAAGCAGGAGCGGCAGGCCGAGAAGCAGGCCATAGACGATGCCCTGGAGCAGGCGCGCGAGGAGGATCTGCTCACCCAGATCCGCCACCAGGTGCTGCTCATCCGCCCGACGGCGCCGGTCGAGCCCGCGCAGCTGGAGCGGATCAGGCCGCGCACGCTGATCAGCTTCATCGCCGGCGCCATCGGTGCCTACTTCCTGCTCTCGCAGCTGACGCACGTCGAATTCGGCACCCTCTTCCAGGAGGCGGAGTGGGGCTGGGTGGCCGCCGCGGTCGGCTTCTCCGCGCTGAGCTACTTCGCGGCCGCGATGAGCCTGCTGGGGTTCGTGCCGGAGCGGGTGCCGTTCCTGCGGGCGGTGGCGGCGCAGGTCGCCGGGTCGTTCGTGAAGATCGTGGCGCCCGCCGCGGTCGGCGGTGTCGCGCTGAACACGCGGTTCCTCCAGCGGTCCGGGGTGCGCTCGGGCCTCGCGGTGGCGAGCGTCGGCGCCTCGCAGCTCTTCGGGCTCGGTTCGCACATCCTGCTGCTGCTGATCTTCGGGTATCTGACGGGTACGGAGAAGACGCCGTCGTTCACGCCGTCCCGGACCGTCATCGCCGGTCTGCTGTCGGTCGCGGTGCTGGTCCTCGTGGTGACCGCCATCCCGTTCCTGCGCAAATTCGTCGTCACGCGCGTGCGGTCGCTTTTCGCCGGTGTCGTGCCGCGCATGCTGGACGTGCTCCAGCGGCCGCAGAAGCTGCTCACCGGCATCGGCGGGATGCTGCTGCTCACCCTGATGTTCGTGCTCTGTCTGGACGCCTCGGTGCGGGCCTTCGGCAACGAACAGATGACGTCGCTGAGCCTCGCGAGCGTCGCGGTCGTCTTCCTCGCGGGCAACGCCCTGGGGTCGGCGGCGCCGACACCCGGCGGTGTCGGCGCGGTCGAGGCGACGCTGACCCTCGGCCTGATCGCGGTGGGCGTGCCCAAGGACGTGGCGGCGCCCGCGGTGCTGCTGTACCGCCTTCTCACGCTGTGGCTTCCGGTGCTCCCCGGGTGGCTGTTCTTCAACCACCTCACAAGGAAGGGCCTGCTCTGACCGTCCGGCACGGTCAGCGGGCCCTCAGAACACCAGCAGGAGCGCGGCCGCCAGCAGCACCGCGCCCATGACCTCCACCGCCCCGACCACCGGCACCTTGAGGCCCTTCCCGGGGAGCACCGCCGCGCGCGCCAGGTAGGCCGCGAACAGGACCGCGAGCCAGGGACCGAGCATGTACGCGACGGGCACGGCGAGGACGTGGTACGTCACCGACGCCCGGTAGTACGCGCGTGAGTCGCGCTCCCGGATCATCGTCTTCACGTAGGGCACCGTTCCCGCGAAGAACAGCAGGCAGGCGAGTGCGGGGCGCCAGCCTTCGGAGAGCTCGCCGCCGCCCATCCGCAGGGTGACGAGGAGCATGCCGCAGGCGGGGACCACCGCGGCCAGGCCGTTCAGGAGGGCCCGCTCCTCGTTGCGCCACGCGTACCAGGTGTTGACGGCCACGAAGGGCGCGGCACAGGCGGCCGCGAGCAGCAGCCAGGGGTACGCGAACAGGAGCGGCACTCCGAAGACTGCGGAGACCGCCGCCGCGCCGAGGGCGGGACGCACGTGGCGGCGCGGGGCCCTCGGGTTGCGGGAGAGGCAGCGAAGGCGGAGCCACTGCTGGACGTGGAATGCGGTGACGTACCCCGCCAACCAGGCGACGAACAGCGGCAGGTGGGCCCACCGGGGGCCTTCGCCCGGCCCGTCGCCGAGGAACGCGCCCGCCGCGAACGGCACCGCGAGCATCGCCCACGCGCCGTGCTGGTTCGGCAGCCACGAACGGAGCGCGCCCCGCTTCTTCCTACCCATGCGTTCCAGCATCCCAGCACAGGGCCCGAACAATTCCGGAAAGAGGTCACCCCTGCACGGGACCTAAGTCCCCGGTATGTCAACCCCCGCCAGGCTTAGGGTCGTTGCAGGTGGCACGTGCCGTGCGGCCTTTTCTTCGGGACGGCCGGGAGATGTGACGTTGCAGCAGAGGAAAGACATCGCCGAGTCGCTCGTGAAGGCCGGGAGTTTCTTCACCCGGACCGCGGAGACCTCCGAGGATCTGCACCGGGTGCAGCACACGGGAGGCCGGGACGGGGAATCCTTCTACCGTGACCGTTGGAGCCACGACAAGGTCGTGCATTCCACGCACGGCGTGAACTGCACGGGATCGTGCCGCTGGAAGGTGTACGTCAAGGACGGCATCATCACCTGGGAGACGCAGGCCACGGACTATCCCTCCGTGGGACCCGACCGTCCCGAATACGAACCCCGCGGATGTCCGCGCGGAGCCTCGTTCTCCTGGTACACGTACTCGCCCACGCGCGTGCGTTATCCCCATGTGCGCGGAACCCTTCTCGAAATGTACCGAGAGGCCAAGGCGCGACTGAAGGACCCCGTGCTCGCCTGGGCCGACATCCAGGGCGACCCCGAGCGCCGCCGGCGCTACCAGCGGGCGCGCGGCAAGGGCGGCCTGGTGCGGGCGAGTTGGGACGAGGCCGTCGAGATCGTGGCGGCGGCCCACGTGCATACCATCAAGGAGCACGGCCCGGACCGTGTCGCGGGGTTCTCCCCCATTCCCGCGATGTCGATGGCGTCGCACGCCGCGGGGGCCCGTTTCCATTCCCTGATCGGCGCCCCGATGCTGTCCTTCTACGACTGGTACGCGGATCTCCCCGTCGCCTCTCCGCAGGTGTTCGGCGACCAGACCGACGTACCGGAGTCGGGTGACTGGTGGGACGCCGCGTATCTGATGATGTGGGGTTCCAATGTGCCGGTGACGCGGACTCCGGACGCGCACTGGATGGCGGAGGCGCGCTACCGCGGGCAGAAAGTCGTCACCGTGTCGCCGGATTTCGCGGACAACACGAAGTTCGCCGACGAATGGATGCACCCGCACCCCGGAACGGACGGCGCGCTGGCCCTCGCGATGGGGCACGTGATCCTCAAGGAATTCTTCGTCGAACGGCAGACCCCGTTCTTCCAGGATTACGTGCGCCGCTACACGGACCTGCCTTTCCTGGTCACGCTCGCCGAGACCGAGAAGGGTCTCGTGCCGCACAAGTTCCTCACCGCCGCCGACATCGGCGAGGAGACCGAGAACGCGCGGTGGAAGACCGTCCTGATCGACGACGCGAGCGGCGACCTCACCGTGCCCAACGGCACGCTCGGCCACCGCTGGGGTACGTCCGGGACCCCCGACTGGAACCTCGACCTCGGCGACACCGTGCCCCGGCTCACCCTGTACGGCGAGGGCGCCGCGGAGATCGTGCTGCCCCGCTTCGAAGAGGGTGCCCACGGCGAGGGCGGTGTCGTACGCCGCGGCGTTCCCGTACGCCGCGTCGGCGGCCGGCTCGTCACCACCGTCCACGACCTGATGCTCGCCCAGTACGGGGTCCCGCGCGCGGGGCTGCCCGGTGAGTGGCCCGCCTCCTACGAAGACGCCTCCCAGCCCGGCACACCCGCCTGGCAGGAGACCCTCACGTCCGTGCCGGCCGCGCAGGCCACGCGCGTGGCGCGCGAGTTCGCCGACACGGCCGAGGCGTCACAAGGGCGCTGCATGATCCTCATGGGCGCGGGGACCAACCACTGGTTCCACGCGGAGACGACGTACCGCGCGTTCCTCGCGCTGCTCACGCTCACCGGCTGTCAGGGGCGCAACGGCGGCGGATGGGGGCACTACGTGGGGCAGGAGAAGTGCCGCCCGGTGACCGGCTGGGCGACGCTCGCGAGCGCCTCCGACTGGGGGCGGCCGCCCCGGCACATGATCGGCGCGGGCTGGTTCTACCTGCACACCGACCAGTGGCGCTACGACACCCTCCCCGCCGAGTCCCTCGCGTCCCCTCTGGGAGAGGGCCGTTTCGACGGGATGACGGGCGCCGACTGTCTCGCCGCGTCCGCGCGCATGGGCTGGATGCCGTCGTACCCGACCTTCGACCGCAACCCGCTGGACCTGGGCGCCACCGAGGACCCCGTGGCCGACACCGTGCGGGAGCTGAAGGAGGGCACGCTGGGCTTCGCGGGCGAGGACCCCGACGCGCCCGGCAACTGGCCGCGCGTGCTCAACGTATGGCGGGCGAACCTGCTCGGCTCGTCCTCCAAGGGCAACGAGTACTTCCTGAAGCATCTGCTCGGCACGCACTCCAACCTCCCCGCTGACGGGCCGCGGTGCGCGCCCCGCGACGTGAAGTGGCACCCCGAGGACGTCGAGGGGAAGCTCGATCTGCTGCTCTGCCTCGACTTCCGGATGACGTCCACGACGCTGCTCTCCGACGTCGTCCTGCCGGCCGCCACCTGGTACGAGAAGCACGATCTGTCCTCCACGGACATGCATCCCTTCCTGCACGCCTTCACACCGGCCGTGGACCCGCCCTGGCAGGCGCGCACCGACTACGACGCGTTCCTCGCCGTCGCGCGCCGGTTCGGCGAGCTGGCGGGCGAGCACCTGGGCGTGCGCCGCGACCTCGTCGCCACGGCGCTGCAGCACGACACCCCGGGCGGCGAGATGGCGCAGCCCGGCGGGGTGGCGCTCGACTGGTCGAAGGGCGAGTGCGAGCCCGTCCCGGGACGCACGATGTACAACCTGGCCGTCGTGGAGCGGGACTACGGAGCGGTGGGCGAGAAGTTCGCGGCGCTCGGCCCGCTCGTCGACGAGCTCGGCGTCACCACGAAGGCGGTCACGTTCGACGTCGCCGAGGAAGTCGCGTACCTGAAGGAGAAGAACGGCACCGTGCGCGGCGGCACCGCGGACGGCAGGCCCCGCCTGGACACCGCCCAGCGGGCCTGTGAGGCCATCCTGTCGCTCTCCGGGACCTCCAACGGCCGCCTGGCCACCCAGGGCTTCAAGACGCTGGAGAAGCGCGTCGGTACGGAGATGGCGCACCTGGCCGCCGAGGCGGAGGGCAAGCGGATCACCTTCGCGGACACCCAGGCCCGCCCGGTGCCGGTCATCACGTCGCCCGAGTGGTCGGGCAGCGAGTCCGGAGGGCGCCGCTACACCGCGTTCACCGTCAACACCGAGCACCTGAAGCCGTGGCACACCCTCACCGGGCGCCAGCACTTCTTCCTCGACCACGACTGGATCCACGAGGTCGGCGAGGCGCTGCCCGTCTACAAGCCGCCGCTGAACATGCACCGCCTCTACGGAGAGCCCGAGTTGGGTTCCCGGACGGACGGCCGCGAGGTCGCCGTGCGGTTCCTGACCCCGCACAACAAGTGGGCGATCCACTCCCAGTACCAGGACAACCTCTACATGATGACGCTCGGCCGCGGCGGACAGACGGTGTGGATGTCCCCTCAGGACGCGGACGCCATCGGCGTGCGCGACAACGAGTGGATCGAGGCCGTCAACCGCAACGGCGTCGTCACGGCCCGCGCGATCGTGTCCCACAAGATGCCGCCGGGGACGGTCTACATGAACCACGCCCAGGAGCGGACCGTCGGCGTCCCGAAGACGGAGAAGACGGGCCGCCGCGGCGGCATCCACAACTCCCTCACCCGGATCATGCTCAAGCCCACCCACCTGGTGGGCGGCTACGCCCAGTTGACGTGGGCGTTCAACTACCTGGGCCCGACGGGCAACCAGCGTGACGAGGTGACGGTCATCCGCCGCCGCGACCAGGAGGTCTCCTACTGATGCCCCGTGACGGAGTCACCATCGGACGCGTCATGACCCAAGTGGCCATGGTCATGAACCTCGACAAGTGCATCGGCTGCCACACGTGTTCGGTCACCTGCAAGCAGGCGTGGACGAACCGCAAGGGCACCGAGTACGTCTGGTTCAACAACGTCGAGACGCTCCCAGGACAGGGCTATCCGCGCCGCTGGGAGGACCAGGAGCGGTGGAAGGGCGGCTGGGAGCGGACCAGGTCCGGCCGGCTGCGGCTGAGGGCGGGAGGGCGCCTCAAGCGGCTCGGCCGGCTCTTCGCCAACCCCGAGCTGCCGGAGCTCACGGACTACTACCAGCCGTGGACGTACGAGTACAAGAACCTCACCGACGCCCCGGCCGGTGACGACATGCCCGTCGCCAAGCCGGTCTCGCAGGTGACGGGCGAGCCCATCGGCACCATCGAGTGGGGCCCCAACTGGGACGACAACCTCGGCGGCGCCCCGGAGCACGGCCCGAAGGATCCGCTGGTCGAGAAGGTCCGCGACGAGGTGGGGGAAAGGATCCGCTTCGAATTCGAGCAGAGCTTCATGTTCTACCTGCCGCGGATCTGCGAACACTGCCTCAACCCCGCGTGCGTCTCGTCGTGCCCCTCCGGAGCGATGTACAAGCGCGTGGAGGACGGCATCGTCCTCGTCGACCAGGACCAGTGCCGCGGCTGGCGGATGTGCGTGACGGGCTGCCCATACAAGAAGGTCTACTTCAACCACGCCACCGGCAAGGCGGAGAAGTGCACCTTCTGCTTCCCGCGCGTGGAGGCCGGGATGCCGACCATCTGCTCGGAGACCTGCGTCGGGCGCATGCGCTACCTGGGCGTCATGCTGTACGACGCCGACAAGGTCGCCGAGGCCGCCGCCGTGGAGGACGAACAGGACCTCTACCCGGCACAGTTGGAGTGCTTCCTCGACCCGGACGACCCTGCGGTCGTGGCCGCCGCGCGCGCCTCGGGCATCACCGACGAGTGGCTCGACGCGGCCCGCCGCTCCCCCGTGTACGACCTGATCAGGACGTACCAGGTCGCGCTGCCGCTGCACCCGGAGTACCGCACCATGCCGATGGTCTGGTACGTGCCGCCGCTCTCCCCCGTGGTCGAGGCGGTGGCCGCCGCGGGCCACGACGGGGAGGACGCGGGCAACCTCTTCGGAGCGATCGACGCGCTGCGGATCCCGGTGGAGTACCTCGCCGCGCTGCTCACCGCGGGCGACACCTACGCCGTGGAGGCGGTGCTGCGCCGGATGGCCGCCATGCGCGCATACATGCGCCGCATCAACCTCGGTGAGGAGCGCGACGCGTCCATCGCCGCGGCGGTCGGCCTCACCGCCCAGGAGATGGAGGACATGTTCCGGCTCCTCGCGATCGCCAAGTACGAGGACCGCTACGTCGTCCCGACCGCCGCCCGCGCCGACGCGGACGCCCTCGCGGAGGCGCATCCCCTGGACGACGTGGCCGACGGCTGCCCGGTGGCCGACGCCCCGGGCACCGCCTCCAAGGACCGCGTCATGCTGAACCTCAGCCCCGCCCGGAGGGCCGTATGACCCCCGACGCCGTCGTCCGGCTCGTCGCCGGAAGGCTCCTCCAGTACCCGGACGAGCGGCTGTACGCGGATCTGGACCGCCTCCACGAAGCGACCGGCCACCCGCTGCTGCGGGAATTCATCTCCCACGCGCGCGTGCGGCGCCCCCTGGACCTCGCCGCGCACTACACGGACGTCTTCGACACCCGTAACCGCCGCTGCCTGTACCTCACCTGGTGGTCGGACGGCGACACCCGCAACCGAGGCCTCTCCCTGGTGCGCGTCAAGCGGGTGTACCGCGAGCACGGCCTGGAGTTCGCCTCCCAGGAGCTGCCGGACTTCCTTCCGGTGCTGCTGGAGTTCGCCGCCCGCGAGGAGGAGGCCGGCACGGCCCTCCTGGAGGAGCACCGGGCCGGACTCGAACTGCTGCGGCTCGCCGTGACCGACGCGGACACGCCCTACGCGCGCGTACTCGAAGCGGTCTGCGGGACGCTTCCCGGCCCCTCTCCGAAGACACGCGCCGAGGCGAAGGCGCTGGCCCGCGGCGGACCACCCCGCGAGACGGTCGGACTCGAACCCTTCGGCCCCGGTGTGGACCTCCCCTGGCCCACCGTTCCCGCCGCGCCGGATTCCGCCGCCCAGGCACCCGCCGCCCAGGAAAGGACCCCGGCGTGATGGACCTCCTCCTGTGGGGCGTCATGCCCTACGTCGCCGTCACCCTGCTCATCGCGGGCCTGGTCTGGCGGGCCCGCTACGACCGGTTCGGCCTGACCACGCACTCCTCGCAGTTGCAGGAGTCGCGGCTGCTGCGCATCGGCTCGCCGCTCTTCCACTTCGGGATGGTCTTCGTCGTGCTCGGCCACGTCGTGGGCCTCGTCATCCCGGACAGCTGGACCGACGCGGTGGGCGTCAGCGACCACACGTACCACTTGGTGGCGGTCTCCACCGGGGCGGTCGCGGGCGTCGCGGCGGCCGCCGGCATCGGCATCCTCGTGTACCGGCGCCTCACGGTGCCGGCCGTCCGCAAAGCCACCCTCCGTAGTGACCACCTGATGTACACGGTGCTGCTCGGGGCGATGCTGCTCGGGCTCGTCGCGACCGTCCTCAACTCCTCCGGAGCGGTCGACTACAACTACCGCGAAGGCATCTCCGTCTGGTTCCGGAGCCTGTTCACGCTCCAGCCCGACCACCACCTGATGGGCGCCGCGCCGCTCGCCTTCAAGCTGCACGTCGTCTTCGGCTTCGCGCTGTTCGCGCTGATCCCGTTCTCGCGGCTCGCCCACGTCGTCAGCGCGCCCTTCAAGTACCTGTTCAGGCCGTACGTCGTCTACCGCGGCCGGGATCCGCGGGAGCTCGCGAACCGGCGCCCGAAGCGCGGCTGGGAGCGGGCCTCGTGAGCCGCGTCGTACGGCGTCCGCGGCACGATGTCGCCGAGCGCCCCTTCATCGTCATCTGGGAGGCCACGCGCGCGTGCCCGCTGGCCTGTCTGCACTGCAGGGCCGAGGCGCGGCCCGCACGGGACCCGCGCGAGCTGGACGGTGCGGACGCCCGCCGCCTCATGGACCGGGTCGCCGACTTCGGGAAGCCGAGCCCGCTCTTCGTGATCACCGGCGGGGACCCGTTCCAGCGGCCCGACCTCACCGACCTCGTCGCGTACGGAACAGCGCTCGGACTGCGCGTCGCCGTCTCCCCCTCGGGGACGCCGACCTTGGACCGGGCGAACCTGACCGCCGTGCGCGACGCGGGCGCCGTCGCCCTGTCCCTGAGCGTCGACGGGTCCACGGCCGCGCGGCACGACGCGTTCCGCGGCGTGGACGGCGTCTTCGAATGGACCCTCGACGGCTGGCGCACGGCCCGCGAACTCGGCCTGAAGGTACAGGTCAACACCACCGTCACCCGCGACAGCCTGGAGGACCTCGCGGACATCGCGGCCCTGGTGCGCAGGGAGGGCGCGATGCTGTGGAGCGGCTTCGTGCTCGTGCCGACAGGACGCGGCGAACAGCTCTCCTCGCTCACCCCCGACGAGGTCGAGGACGTCCTGCACTTCCTGTACGACACGGGCGCGGTGATGGCCACCAAGACCACAGAGGGCCACCACTTCCGCCGCGTGGTCCTCCAGCGCACCGTCCTGGAACGGCACGGCGAGGAACCCGATTTGGGACCCCTGTACGCCCGTCTGACGGCACGCGCGCGTGCCGTCGGTCTGCACGACGGGGAGCGGCGCGCGGTGCGCAGGCCGCCCATGGACGTCGGCTCGGGGCGCGGCTTCGTCTTCGTCTCGCACACCGGAGAGGTCCACCCCAGCGGCTTCCTGCCGCTGTCGGCCGGCAACGTGAAGCACCATCCGCTGGTCGACATCTACCGCGGCTCCGCGCTGTTCACGACGTTGCGCCAGCCCTCACTGCTCGGCGGCGCCTGCGGGCGCTGCGAGTTCAACACCGTGTGCGGGGGCTCCCGTTCGCGCGCGTACGGGGCGACGGGGCGGGTGCTCGCCGCCGACCCCTGGTGCGCGTACGAACCGGGGAGCTTCCCCTACCAGGACGAGCTGCGAGAGCTGCTCTCCGGAGACACCCGGTCCCGTACGGAAGGGAGCGCGGCATGAAGCGTTCAGTGATCGTCGTCGGCGGCGGCATCAGCGGACTGACGGCCGCCTGGCGGCTGCGTGCCGACGCGGAAGTGACCGTCCTGGAGGGTGCCCCTCGCATCGGCGGCAAGCTGCGCACCGGCACCCTCGCGGGCGTCCCCGTCGACGAGGGCGCCGAGTCCCTGATGGCGCTGCGTCCGGAGGCCGTGCGCCTCGCGCAGGAGGTCGGCCTCGGCGACGCGCTGTGCGACCCGGCCCCGGCGCCCACCACCCTGTGGTCGAACGGCGCGCTGCGCCCGCTGCCGCCCGGCCACGTCATGGGCATCCCCACCGCCCCGGACACGCTGGCGGGCACGGGACTGCTGTCCGACGACGGCGTGGCCAGGCTGCGGCACGAGGAGACGCTGCCCGCCGAGCCGATGACCGAGGACGCGTCGGTGGCCGAGTACCTCGGCGGCCGGCTCGGCCAGGAGACCGTGGACCGGCTCGTGGAACCGCTGCTCGGCGGTGTCTACGCGGGCCGTCCCGACCGGCTCTCGCTGCGGGCCGTGCTGCCGCGCGTGGCGGCGGTCGCCGAGCGCGGGGAGCCACTGCTCGGGGCGCTGCGCCGGATGCGTACGCCCGGTGGCGGCGCCTTCCCGCGCGCGGCAGCCCCCCGCACCGTCCCCGTCCAGGGACTGCGCGGCGGCACCGGGCGCCTGCCCCTCGCCGTGGCGGCGGCGAGCGGCGCCCGGGTGCTCACCGGCACACGCGCGCGTGAGCTGCAGCGCACACAGGGAGGACGGTGGCGGGTCCTCGCCGTCACAGGCGACGGCCCTCTCCTCCTGGAGGCGGACGCGGTGATCCTCGCCGTACCCGCGTACGAGGCCGCGGAGCTGCTCCGGCCGCACGCGCCGCTCGCCGACGCCGACCTCGGCGCGATCCAGCACGCCAGCACCGCCGTGGTGACCTTGGCGTTCCCCCGCGCGAAGGCCCTCGTCCGGGCGCACGGGAGCGGGCCCGGCCACGGCCCCGGAGAGGCGTTTCCCGAGGGCAACGGCTTCCTGGTGCCGGCCGTCGACGGACGCACCCTCAAGGCGGCCACGTTCCTCAGCAACAAGTGGCGGTGGCAGCGCGAGGAGGCACCCGACGTCTTCCTGCTGCGCACCTCCATCGGCCGCGTCGCCGAGGAGCACCGCCTCGCCGTCCCCGACCGCCATCTGATCCGCGGCTCCGTCATCGAGCTGCACCAGGCCCTGGGCTCCATCGGCGAGCCCGTCGCGGCCCGCGTCACCCGCTGGGAGCGCGGTCTGCCGCAGTACGGCGTCGGGCACATCGAGCGCGTCGCCCGCGTCCGTGAGGCCGTCGGCAAGCTGCCGGGGCTCGCCCTGTGCGGTGCCGCGTACGACGGTGTGGGCGTCGCCGCGTGCGTGGCGACGGGGACGGCCGCGGCCCGGCAGATCGCCGAAGGCTGACACGGAGTCGGGTGGTCGTCCGCCACCCTCACCAAGTAGCCGATTCCTCACCCACACGGCCCGCGCCCCGAGCGCACCGTCTGGACCCACCACAGGATGAGCACATGCCCACACAGTCCACGCCGCGCGCCACCGCACTGGCCGCCGCCACCCTGCTCCTGTCCGCCGCCCTCGCGGGGTGCGGCGGCAGCGACGACTCCAAGGACGAGGATCTGTCAGCTCAGAAGCTGAGCTGGAAGGACTGCCCCGCGCCCGACGCGGCGGAGGGCGGCGGCGAGGCCCCGTCCCCGCTGCCCGGCGGCGCCGAATGGCAGTGCGCCACCATGAAGGCCCCCCTCGACTGGTCGAAGCCCAAGGGCGAAACGGTCGACATCGCCCTGATCAAGGCGGCCACGAGCGGCGACAAGAGCGACCGCATCGGCTCGCTCGTCTTCAACTTCGGCGGCCCCGGCGGCTCGGGCATCACCACGCTGCCCGCCTTCGGAGAGGACTACGCCAAGCTGCGCACCCGCTACGACCTGGTCAGCTTCGACCCGCGCGGCGTCGGCCGCAGCGCCGGCATCCGGTGCGAGGACGACTCCGCCCTGGACACGTACTTCCAGCAGGACGCCACGCCCGACGACGAGGCCGAACGCGAGAAGCACCTCGACAACGTCCGCACGTTCAACAACGGGTGCGAGGAGAACGCCGGAAAGACCCTCCCGCACGTGCGCACCACCGACGCCGCCCGCGACATGGACCTGATGCGCCAGGTCCTCGGCGACGACAAGCTGCACTACTTCGGCATCTCGTACGGCACCGAACTCGGCGGGGTCTACGCACACTTGTTCCCCAAGAAGGTGGGGCGGGCCGTCTTCGACGCCGTCGTCGACCCCACGGAGACCGCCGAACAGGGCTCCCTCGGCCAGGCGGAGGGCTTCCAGCTCGCGCTCGACAACTTCGCGAAGGACTGCACGTCACAGGCGGCGGACTGCCCGGTCGGCGACACCGAGCAGGACGTCAAGGACCGGATCGCGAAGCTCCTGAAGGACCTGGACAGCAAGCCGATCCGCGGCATTCCGCCGCGCGAGCTGACGCAGACGGCCGCCACCGGCGGCATCGCGCAGTCCCTGTACTCCAAGGACTTCTGGCCGTATCTGACCCAGGGCCTCGAAGAGGCCTACGAAGGCGACGGCAAGATCCTGATGGCGCTCTCCGACTCGATGAACGGACGCAACGAGGACGGCGAGTACAGCAACATCCAGTCCGCCAACATCTCGATCAACTGCGCGGACGACAAGGCGCGTTACGACACGGAGTACGTCGAGAAGAGGCTGCCCGAGTTCCGCAAGGCGTCGCCCCTGTTCGGCGACTACCTCGCGTGGGGCATGGTCGGCTGCACCGACTGGGCGGTCGAGGGCCAGGCCGACCACCCCGACGTGAGCGCGGAGGGCGCGCCGCCCATCGTCGTCATCGGCAACACGGGCGACCCGGCCACGCCGTACGAAGGGGCCCGCAAGATGGCGCGGGCGCTCGGCAAGGGGGTCGGCGTCGAGCTGACGTACAAGGGCCAGGGGCACGGGGCGTACGACAGCAAGAACAAGTGCGTGCGGGACGCCGTGAACAGCTATCTGCTGGACGGGAAGGTCCCGGAGGAAGGGACGGTCTGTTCCTGAGAGCCGCCTCCCCCGCCCCTGCCCTGTCAGTGGCCCCGCCTACGATGGCCTGAACTGTCTTCCGAGGGGGGAAGCGCCTTCATGCAGCGTTTCGTACGGTCCGCGGCCCTGGCCGCAGCAGGCGTGCTCGTGGCGGGTCTGGCCGCCGGTTGCGGCTCGTCCGACGACGGGGAAGGGGGCGACGGCAAGAACCCCTCGGCGACCGCCCCCGAGCCGAAGCCGAAGCCGGACCCCTCCTCCACCCTGCCTGCCTCGCTGACCGCCCAGAAGCTGGACTGGGGCCGCTGCAAGGCCCCGGAGGGCGGCAGCGCGCCGGGCAACGAATGGCAGTGCTCGACGCTGAAGGTCCCGCTGGACTACGGCAAGCCGGACGGCGGGACGATAGGCATCGCCCTGATCCGTGCCAAGAGCACGGGCAAGGGCGACCGCATCGGTTCCCTCCTCTTCAACTTCGGCGGTCCCGGCGGCTCGGGCGTCTCCGGCCTCCCGTCCTTCGCCGACTCGTACGGCTCGCTGCGCGAGCGGTACGACCTGGTGAGCTTCGACCCGCGCGGCGTCGCGGCAAGCAAGGGCGTGCGCTGCCGGGACGACGCGGCGACCCGGGCCGCGGAGGAGAAGGTCGACCTCTCGCCGGACACCGCGGCCGAGGAGAAGGCGTACTTCAAGGACGCGAAGGACTTCGGCGCGGGCTGCGCCCGGAACTCGAAGAAGCTCGTCGGGCACGTCTCGACGGACGACGCGGCCCGCGACATGGACGTCCTGCGCCAGGTCCTCGGCGACGACAAGCTGCACTACTTCGGCGTCTCGTACGGCACCGAACTCGGCGGCACGTACGCCCACCTGTTCCCCCGGCGCGTCGGCCGCCTCGTGTTCGACGCGGTCGTCGACCCGAGCGCCGACTCGATCGGCCACGCGGAGAACCAGGCGCGGGGCTTCCAGCGCGCCCTGGACAACTACTTCACCTCCCGCGGCCAGGACCCCGAGGCGGGCTCCGCGAAGATACGGAAGCTGTTCGAGCGCCTGGACGCCGAGCCGATGCGCGCCTCGGGCGACCGGAAGCTGACCGAGTCCCTCGCCTACACCGGCGTCCTGGTGACCCTCTACAGCAAGCAGACCTGGCCCGCGCTGACCCGCGGCCTGGAGGACGCCGAGAAGGGCGACGGTTCGGCGCTGCTCCAGCTCGCCGACGCCTACAACGAACGCGACGCCTCGGGTCGCTACAGCACGCAGAGCCACTCCCAGCGGGCCATCGCCTGCCTGGACGCCAAGGCGCGGACCACTCCCGCGGAGGCGAAGAAGCGCCTGGACCGGTTCCGCGGGATATCGCCGGTCTTCGGGGAGTTCCTCGGCTGGGACACGGCGGGCTGGTGCCACGAGTGGCCGGTGGCCGGTCTGCACGACTCCCCCGAGGTCAGCGCACCCGGCGCCGACCCGATCCTCGTCGTCGGCAACACGGGCGACCCGGCCACCCCCTACGCGGGAGCCCGCAAGATGGCGGACGAGCTCGGCAAGGACGTCGGCGTCCACCTGACGTGGAAGGGCGAGGGCCACGGGGCGTACGGCAAGGGCAGCGACTGCGTGGACGACGCGATCGACACGTACCTCCTCGACGGCGAGGCGCCGGAGGACGGCAAGGTCTGCTCATGAGAAAAGCCCCGCTCACCTTGGGTGAGCGGGGCTTTCCAACAGGTCAGTAGACCGGCTTGTCCGGCTCGATCTGGTTGACCCAGCCGATCACGCCGCCGCCCACGTGCACGGCGTCCGAGAAGCCCGCGGACTTCAGCACGGCGAGGACTTCCGCACTGCGGACACCCGTCTTGCAATGCAAGACGATCTTCTTGTCCTGCGGGAGGTCCTGGAGCGCGTTGCCCATGAGGAACTCGTTCTTCGGGATCAGCTTGGCGCCGGGGATCGAGACGATCTCGTACTCGTTGATCTCGCGGACGTCGATGATCTCGATGCTCTCGCCGTCGTCGATCCACTCCTTGAGCTGCTTGGGAGTGATCGTCGAACCGGCCGCCGCCTCCTGGGCCTCCTCGGACACGACGCCGCAGAAGGCTTCATAGTCGATGAGCTCGGTGACGGTGGGGTTCTCGCCGCAGACGGCGCAGTCGGGGTCCTTGCGGACCTTGACCTGGCGGTACTGCATCTCCAGGGCGTCGTAGATCATCAGGCGGCCGACCAGCGGGTCACCCGTGCCCGTGAGGACCTTGATCGCCTCGGTGACCTGGATGGAGCCGATCGACGCGCACAGCACGCCGAGCACGCCGCCCTCGGCGCAGGAGGGGACCATACCGGGCGGCGGGGGCTCCGGGTAGAGGCAGCGGTAGCAGGGGCCGTGCTCGCTCCAGAAGACGGACGCCTGGCCGTCGAAGCGGTAGATGGAACCCCATACGTACGGCTTGTTGAGCAGCACGCACGCGTCGTTGACCAGGTAACGGGTCGCGAAGTTGTCGGTGCCGTCGACGATCAGGTCGTACTGGCTGAAGATGTCCATCACGTTGTCGGCCTCGAGCCGCTCCTTGTGAAGGATCACGTTCACGTACGGGTTGATGCCGAGGACCGAGTCCTTCGCGGAATCCGCCTTGGAACGGCCGATGTCCGCCTGGCTGTGGATGATCTGCCGCTGCAGGTTGGACTCGTCGACCTCGTCGAACTCGACGATGCCGAGCGTGCCGACACCCGCCGCGGCCAGGTACATCAGCGCCGGCGACCCGAGGCCACCGGCGCCGACACACAGCACCTTGGCGTTCTTCAGCCGCTTCTGCCCGTCCATCCCGACGTCGGGGATGATCAGGTGGCGGGAGTACCTGCGAACCTCATCGACGGTGAGCTCGGATGCGGGCTCGACCAGGGGTGGCAGCGACACGGGGACTCCGTTGGTCGGTTATGCGGAACGGTTGTTCTGCACGTAACACTGCCACGCCCTTCTTCATTCCGAGACACCTGTTCCGATACGCGAGACGATTTCGTCCCAGTAACCGGGCATGGATTCCCAGGGGTCGCCCGAGCCACCCCCGTCCACGCGGTCCGTGAAGTAGATCGTCGAGGCGCCCTGCCAGCGGGCGATGCGCAGCGCCTCCTCCAGGTGACCGCGCGGCATGCCGTGCACGAAGTGGCAGAAGCGCTCGGGCGGGTACTCCGCGGTCCACTCGGCGACCTGCGACCAGCGGTAGTCGCTCCACGGGCCGGCGAAGGTCACCAGCTGGTCGCCCGTCTCGGCGTACCCGGGGTACGGGTGCGTCCCGTGCCCGAGGACGATGTGCGCGTCCCGGATCATGGCCCGCAGGGTCGTCACCGTCCTGCGCACCTCGGGGAGCGCGGCCCGCTCGGTCGGACAGCGGTCCAGCGAGAAGCCGTCGACCTGGTACCAGTCGAGGTAGCGGTGCGCGTCGGAGATCAACTCGCCGAAGGCGCGCGCTCCATACGTCGTGTCCAGGTGGCCGAGGACGCGGACGCCCGCGTTCCGCAGCCGGCCCGCCGCCTCCAGACAGTGCGGGTCCGGCCGCTCCCCCGGGCCGTTGGCGACATTCAGGACAACCCACTTCAAGGGGGTGCCGGGCCGGGTGAGTTCGGACCATTCGACGGGGGCGATCAGCGGGTGGGCGAAGCCCGGGACGCCGAAGCCTATGCGTACCTCGGTGCTCGCGGTACCCCTCGTGGTCCTGGTCAGATGCGGCATGCGGCCTCCATCCAGATGTCGGCGAGTGACTCTTCGAGGTTGATGCGGGGCCGCCAGCCGAGCCGGTCCCGCGCGGTGCGGACGTCGGCCTGCTGCCAGCTCCCGCAGCCGTCCGGGTAGGGGTACGCGGCCGCGGCCGGCCCCCCGTGCTCGGATTCGCCGCGGGGGTGGCCGATGGATGTCCGCACGGGCACCTGGTCGAGTTCGTGCAGCGCGCCGCCGTACCCCGCGACGCGGGCCAGGACGGCGGCCGCGTCACGCAGTCGTACGGCGCGTCCGGCGCCGATGTTCACGATTCCCTGGGCCGCGGAGAGCGAGGCGGCGTGCACGGCGCGCGCCACGTCGCGCACGTCGACGAAGTCGCGCTGCACTCCGAGCCCTCCGAGCTTCAGCTCGCCGTCCCCCGCCTGCATCGCGCGCCGCATGGCCTCCGCGAGCCGCCCGAGCGGCGAACCGGCGGGCGTGCCGGGCCCGGCGGGCGAGAAGACGCGCAGGACCACGGCGTCGAGCCCGGAGCCGAGCACCAGTTCCGTGGCGGCCAGCTTGCTGACGCCGTAGGGGCCGCCGGGCCGCGGCACCGCGTCCTCGGCCGTGGAGGATCCCGGCTGGCTCGGCCCGTACTCCGCGCCGCAGCCGAGCTGCACGAGGCGCGCCCCGCAGCCGCTGCGCCGCAGGGCCTCGCAGATGGTGGCGACGGCGACGGTGTTGTGCCGGGTCAGGTCGCGGGCGCCGCCCCGGGTGGCACCGGCGCAGTTGATGACGACGCCCGGGTGGACCGCGTCCAGGAAGCGGGTGAGCGCGCCGGGGCTCCCGCTGGCGAGGTCGAACCGTACGTCCGAGTCGTCGCCGCGGCCGAGCGCGGTGAGCTGCACGGCCGGGTCGGCGAGCAGCCGGTCGGCGACGAACCGGCCGAGGTATCCGTTGGCTCCGATCAGCAGCACCCTCATCGGGCGCCTCCCGGGGTGGCCGCTCGGCGGCGGAGACGGCTGCGGGTGGTCATCTGTGTTTCTCCTTCGGGAAGTTGCCGTGGTGCACGGGGTGGGCCCGCGGTGTCGGCCCCGCGGGAGAGTGGTCGGAGGAGTGGTCCGCACCGGAACCGGCGTGGGCCGAGGCCAGGGTGAGGGTCCTGGCCGCGTGGACGAGGAGGACGAGGGCGGCGGCGCCGCACGCGGCGGCCGGCACGACGCCGGGGCCCCACGCCTCGATGACGGCGGTGGCGGGGGCGTCGAGCGCGTCGAGCCCGGGGAGCCGACCGGCGAACACCAGGGCCAGTGCGGCCGCTTCGCAGGAGCCCGCGACGCCGATGAGCAGGCCGGGGGCGCGGGTGAAGCCGTGGACGGCGAGGAGCCGGGCGAGCAGGAGCAGGGCGCCGAGTGCGAACGCGCCGGTCAGGGCGGGGGCTCCGGCCCCCGGGCCGGTGCCCGCGTCGCCGAGCAGCGCGTACGCCCCCGCGAGCAGCGCGCCGAGCGCACACAGGAACAGCGCGAGGACGCCGAGGAGCAACGGCCGTACGGCGGCGGCGAATTCGTCGAGCCCGCGACTGGCGGCGAGCCGCATCCCGGCCCGTACCGCGAAGAGGCGGGCGCACCAGATCGCGGGCGCGACGGCGAGCGCGAGTCCGAGGAGCGCGGCGACCGCCGGGTCCCAGAGGTCGCCGGGGCCGCCCGTGACGGCACCGTTCAGGAGGCCGTCACCGAGCAGGGCGTACGCGAGGAGCCAGCACACCCACGCGCGTGTGGCGGGTACGGGGCGGGTGACGGCGCGCCGGGTGCCGCTCCGTCGGGCGATGCGCAGGGGGCCGTTGTGCAGGGCGACGCGCAGGGCGAGGGCGACGGCGAGTGCGCCGACGGACGCGATCACGAGCCGTGCGTGCCCCGCACTGAACGCGACCCCCGCGACGACGGCCGCGCAGACGGCGCCGGGCAGGAGGGCGAACAGGGCCCAGCCGCGGGGGACTTCTCGTTGCGGGGACGGCGCGGGGCGTACCTCCGCCGTCGACGGGGTGCGTCCGTCCGGGAGGGTCGGCACGCGCGCGTACATCTCCTCGGCCAGCGCGAACACGTCCCGGTGCCGGAAGCGTGCGGCCGCCCGGTCGGTGACGCCGTGCGCCTCGAGGCCCGCCGCGATCTCCAAGGGGTCGATGGCACGCTCGCACAGCTCGCGGTGCCGGTGCATGAGGGCTTTCACGGGGTCGGCGGCGCCGCGCCGGGGCGTCCTGGCTCGGGCGGTGGCGCGGGCGAGCGGCGACCGGCTCGCGGCGCCCTCGCGCCTGCCCTTGCCGCGCGCGTCCCAGCCACTGTCGCCGTCGTCGCCGTCCACGAGCCCGGCGAAGCCGCCCTGCCCACCTTCACCGAACGCGGGCACGGACACGGGGGCGGGAACGGACACCCCGCCGCCGGGCAGAGCCGCCCCGGCGTGCAGCAGCTCCTCCGACCGGGAGTCCCAGCCGCTCGCGCCTTCCGGGGCGCGCGGCGCGTCCACGGCACCGGTCGCACCGGCCCCCTTGTGCCCCTTCATACGGCAGCCCCCTTCAACCGATCCCCCACAGGAACCTCTTCCGTCACGGCCCAACTCGGCACCGGCACCGGCACCGCCACCGGCACCCCGTCCTCGGCGTCCCGGTGGTCCGCCCCGGTCGTGGCACCCACCGCGGCCGCCCAGCGCCCCGGGACGTACGCCTCCGCCGGGTGCGCGAACGGCACCGGTTCGCCCGCCTCGTCCACCGCGTCCCTGCGGACGGGACAGTGCGAGACGATTTCCAGGTAGATGCTCCGAAATGCCGCGATGTTCTGCTCGACGGTGAAGAGTTCGAGAGCTCGCGCCCGCGCCGCAGCGCCGAGGCGCGCGCACCGCTCGGGGTCGCGCAGGAGCGCCACGCACGCCTCCGCGAGCGCCCGCGGGTTGCGCGGCGGTACGACGAGTCCCGTGCCGCCGATGACCTCGACCACCGCCCCGACATCCGTCGAGACGGTCGCGCGTCCGCAGAACATGGCCTCGACGAGGCTGATCGGGAAGCCCTCGACGACGCTGGAGAGGACGACGACGCCCGCGGAGGCGTACGCGTCGGCGAGGCCGGGCACGTCGGGTCCGCCGATCTCCTCGAAGGAGACGGGGTTGTCGCCGATGGCGTGCGCGCCGGCCGCCTCGTCGGGGAAGAGCTGCGCGGCGAGGACCCGGCAGTGCGCGAGGTAGGCCTGCGCCTCGGGTCCTTCCGCGGGCGCCCCGACGATGCGCAGACGCGCCCCCGGTACCTGCGCGCGGATCTCCGCGAAGGCGTGGAGCAGGGAGATCAGGTCCTTGGCGGGCTCGACGCGGCCGACCCACAGGAGGGTGTCGGGGGCGGCGCCGAAGTCGTCGTACCCCGCCTCGCCGATCTCCGTGAAGCGGCCCGCCTCCATGCCGGGGTGGACCGTGCGCAGCTTGGCGCGGTCGGCGCCGCAGCGTTCCTGCCAGCGCCGGGCGTGGGTGTTGCCGGGGGTGACGAGTGTGGCCGCGCGGTAGACCTCCGCGGCGAGGAGGCCGTGGAAGGAGGCGAGCAGGGCCCGCGTCGGCGTGCTCAGGTCCGTGCCGCCCGCCGCGAGGTAGTGCGCGCGCAGCTGCACGCCGTACTCGGTGACGAGCAGCGGCACCCCCGCGAAGTGCTTCGCCAGGAGTCCGGGGAGCGCCGCGGGACCGCCGGAGGTGGCATGGCAGAGGTCGACGGCGCCGAGTGCGTCGGGCCCGTACCAGTCGAGGGAGAGCGGCCGCAGGGCCCGCTCCATCAGGCCGGCGGCGGCGAGCAGGTCGGGGACGCGTGCGGTGTGGGCGGCCCGCAGCGCGCCGGGCGCGCGGCAGACCCGTTCCAGGGCGCGGACGGCGGACTCCGAGCGCAGCGCGCCGACCAGACCGCCTTCGTCGCGGGCGAGTTCGGCGAGTCCGTACAGAGCGTTGCCGAAACGGTCCGCCACCGCGTCGCGATCGCCCCCGCAGACGGCTTCCGCGAGTTCGCCGAAGTGCTCTTCGAACCGCCGCCGCGCCCGCCGTCCGCGCCCCCCGCGGGGCCCGGCGGCGCGGAGCGTCCCGTCGTCGACGGTCCACAGCGGCGCCGTGCACACCCTGCCGACCTGGGGCGGCAGCTCGACCCGGCCTTGCGCCTCCTGCCGCGCACTGCGGCTGAGCGCGTAGATGTCGAACTCGTGCTGCCCGAGCCCCCGTACGAGCCGGTCGCACCAGAGCCTCGCCTCACCGCTCACATACGGATAGCCACCCTCCGTAAGCAGTCCGACGCGCACGAGCGCACCCCCGATCTCCCGTTCGGTGAGCCGCCGTTGGCCGGCGGCTCGCAGCGGGACGAACGTAAGCGGTCATGCGGGTGGCGCGACGGACGGTTGTCCATCGCGCCACCAGAAGGGGTGAACGGCAGTAACTTTCCCGCGCCGGTAGCGTTCTGTCGCGCTATAGCGGTTCAGAGGCTGCTTTTCGTCACCGTCGGTCAGGCTGCGGCCAGCTCCTCGCGGGCCGCCCGCCGCCGGGCCGCGGCCTCCGGGTCGAGCGCGGGCACGGCCGCGAGCAACCGTTTCGTGTAAGGGTCCCGGGGCGCCCCGTACACCTCCGCCACCGGGCCCTGCTCCACGATCCGCCCCTGCCGCATCACGGCGACCCGGTCGCTGACCTGGCGCACCACGGCGAGGTCGTGCGCGACGAAGACCAGGGCGAGGCCCAGTTCGCGTTGCAGCTCGGCGAGCAGGTCCATGACCTGTGCCTGGGTCGTCACGTCGAGCGCCGACACCGGCTCGTCGCACACGATGAGGCGCGGCTCGCCCGCGAGCGCCCGCGCGATGCCCACGCGCTGGCGCTGTCCGCCGCTGAACTCGTGCGGGTAGCGGTCGTAGTGCGCCGGATCGAGGCCGACGCGCTCCAGGAGCTCCCGCGCACGCCCCCGTACAAGGGTGTCGCTCTCACCCCGTGCGCGCAGCGGGTCGGCGATCGACTCGCCGACGGAGCGCCGCGGGTTGAGCGAGGAGACGGGGTCCTGGAACACCATCTGCACGCCCGGCACCACCTGCCCGCCGGGCTTCTCCGCACCCCCGTGGAGGAGCTGCCCGGCGGTGGGGGCCAGAAGGCCGACCAGCATGCGTCCGAGCGTGGTCTTGCCGCTGCCGCTCTCGCCGACCACACCGAGGGTCTCGCCCCGGCGGACGGTGAGGGAGACGTCGTCGACCGCGGTGACCGCGCGCTTCCCGCGTCCGAACTCGCGCCGGAGCCCGACGGCTTCGAGCACGACCTCGCCCGGCTCCCCGGCGGCCGGCACGAGCGGTGCGTCCACCCGGGGCACCGCCTTGAGGAGTTCCTGTGTGTACGCCTCCCGGGGCGCGCCGAGGATGTCCCGCACCTCGCCGCGCTCCACCGCGCGCCCGCCCCGCATGACGAGGACCTCGTCGACGCTCTCCGCCGCGACGCCCACGTCGTGGGTGACGAGGAGCAGTCCCATGCCGGTCTCGGTCCGCAGCGTGTGCAGCAGGTCGAGGATCTGGGCCTGGACGGTGACGTCGAGCGCGGTGGTCGGCTCGTCGGCAACCAGCAGCGCGGGCTCGCACGCCAACGCCATGGCGATCAGCGTGCGTTGGCGCATGCCGCCGCTGAACTCGTGCGGCCGTGAGCGGGAGCGGCGGGCCGCGTCGGGAATGCCGACCCGGTCGAGCACTTCCACGGCACGCGCGCGTGCCGCCCGCCGGGACGCTCCGGTGTGCACGCGGTACACCTCGGCGATCTGGTCGCCGACCGCGTAGTACGGGTCGAGCGAGGAGAGCGGGTCCTGGAAGACCATCGCGGCCTTTCCGCCGCGCAGCCCGCGCAGTTCGGCCTCGGACGCCGCCTGTACGTCGACGCCGTCGACCAGCACCTTCCCGTCGACGCGCGCGCCCGTGCCCCGGTGGAGGCCGAGGAGCGCGGACGCCACGGTCGACTTGCCGGATCCCGACTCGCCGACGAGGGCGAGCGCGCCGCCCTTCTCCAGCGTGAAGGAGACGCCGTCGACGGCGCGTACGACACCGGCGCCCCCGGCACCGGATCCGGCCCCGAACTCGACGCTCAGGTCCTCGACCCGTACGAGACTCATGACAGCACCACCCGTCGGTCGGCCACCGCGTACAGCACGTCCGCGACGGCATTGGCGAGCACCACGAAGAAGCCGGTGACCATGACCATCCCGACCACCACCGGC
Organism: Streptomyces sp. NPDC045678; assembly: GCF_056432085.1. NCBI lineage: Bacteria > Bacillati > Actinomycetota > Actinomycetes > Kitasatosporales > Streptomycetaceae > Streptomyces > Streptomyces sp. NPDC045678. The sequence goes on along the minus strand of NZ_JBWKJS010000006.1, from coordinate 363,592 downwards.
AGGTCGACGACCTTGACCGCGTGCACGAGTTCGCGCCCGAGTCCCGGCAGTCCGAACAGCGTCTCGCTGAGCACCGCGCCGCCGAACATCGACCCGAAGTCGTTGGCGGTCAGCGCGATGACGGGCGCGACGGCGCCGCGCAGCGCGTGCTTCCCGATGATCGTCCGCTCCCCCACGCCGTACGCGCGAAAGGTCCGCACGTGGTCGTCGGCGAGGGTCTCCAGCATCGAGGAACGGGTCAGGCGCGCGTACTTGGCGGCCTCGATGAGGGCCAGCGAGAGCCAGGGCAGGAGCAGGTTCCACGCCCACTGCGTCGGGTCGTCCGCGAAGGGCACGTACTGCGGGAAGGGCAGCCACTGGAGCTGACCGCAGACCACGATCATCAGGAGCAGGCCGATCACGAAGACGGGCGTGGCGGTGCCCGCGAGCGTGACGGCGGTCAGCACGCGCTCGCTGATCCGGCCGCGCCGCCAGGCGGAGAGCACGCCCGCGCCCACCCCCAGGACGAGCCACAGCACCATCGCGCCCAGCGCGAGCGACCCGGTGACCGGCAGCTTCGTCGTGATCAGCGCGGTGACCTGCTGGTCGCTCTGGTAGGAGATCCCGAGGCAGGGCGCGGCGCAGTGTTCGGTGCCGGTGCCCGTCGAGTAGTCCTGGCCCACGACGATGCCCCGCAGGAAGTCCCAGTAGCGGACGTACAGCGGGTCGTCGAGCCGCAGTTGCTCGGCGACCTGCTGGACCTGGGCGGGTGAGCAGCGCGGGCCGCAGGTGATCTGGGCGACGTCGCCCGGAGCGGTGTAGAAGACCGCGTAGATGATGACGGAGAGCGCGAGGAGCGTGACGACGGCGCCGATGAGGCGCCGCAGCAGGAACCCGGGGAAGCCGGTCATGCGCGGGCCTCCTGCTTCCGGCCGGCGCCGATCCGCAGCCGCGACGCGGCCCGCGGGTCGAGCGCCGTGCGCACACCGTCACCGAGAACGGTGAGGGCGAACACGGTCACGAACAGCGCGCCCGCCGGATACAGCAGGTACTGCGGCGCCGCCTGGTACCAGACGTCGGCGGACGTGAGCATCTGTCCCCATGACGCGGTGGGCGGTTTCACGCCCACGCCGAGGAAGGACAGCGCGGCCTCGACGGTGATGTTGGTGGGGACGAGCAGTGCGGCGTAGGTGATGACGGGCGCGGCGAGGGCGGGCAGCAGTTCGCGGCGGGCGATCCGCACGGAGCCCCAGCCGCTGAGCCGCGCGGCGGCCACGTGGTCGAGCTCCTTGAGCGTGATGGTCTGCGCGCGCACGATCTTGGCGATGCCGCCCCAGGCGACGAGCCCGATGACGAGGGCGACGAGCACGGGCCGCGGGAATCCGCTGGGCACGACCGCCATCAGCGCGAGGGCGAAGACCATGAGCGGCAGGGCCACGATGACGTCGGTGGCCCTGCTGAGCACCTGGTCGACCCAGCGATTGCCGAACCCGGCGGCCATCCCGACCGCCACACCGACGGTGACCTGCACGACGGTCGCGGCGAGCGCGACGCCGAGCGAGACCCGCGCCCCGTACACGAGGCGGGCGAAGAGGTCGCGCCCGGTCTGCGGCTCGACGCCGAGCCAGTGCTCGCCGCTGATCCCGCCGAGCGGGCCGACCGGCACGCCGCCGCGCGCCGAGTCGATGAGGTCCGGGTGGTACGTGGTGGGGTCCTGCCCCTCCAGGGCGGTGAGCAGCGGCGCGGCGAGCGCCACGACGACGAGCAGCGCGACGACGCCCGCCGCCACGAGGGCGGCGCGCTGTGCGCGCAGCCGCCCCCAGAAGACGGAGCGGACGGTCACGACGACTCCACCGCGACCTGGGAGACATCGAGGACGCCGGTCCAGTCGCTGATGACGACGTTCTTGACGTCCTTGCCGTACAGGCGCTTGTAGACCGGGTGGAAGAGCGGCACGGTCAGCGCCTCCTCGCCGATCTTCTTGTCGAGGGCGCCCCACCGCTTCGCGGCGGCCTTCAGGTCGGTCAGCTTGTTGATCTCGTCGATCTCGTCGTTGACGGACTTGTCGTCGAGGAAGCCGGTGTTGAAGTTGGCGCCGTCCTTCACGATCTGCCGTCCGTCGAAGATCGGGGCGAGGAAGGGGCCGCCGGAGGGCCAGTCGGCACCCCAGTGGGCGAGGAAGAGGCCGGGCTCGTCCTTGGCGCTGTGCGTCTTGTCCTTGTAGTCGTTGTCCTCGAGGCCCTGGAGTTTGACGGTGATCCCGGCCTTCTTCAGCGCGTCCTGGACGGCGGTGGCGATCTCGGGGCTGGTCTCGAAGTCCTTGGCGTTGGAGTGCGTGAGCGTGATGGTGAGCCCGTCCTTGTGCCCGGCCTCCTTCAGGAGCTCCCTGGCCTTCTTCGGGTTGCCGGAGGGGCCCGCCGGGAAGTGGTCGTACTTCGTGTATCCGAACGACTTCTGGTTCGGCAGGTACGTGGTGGCGGGCTCGGCGAGCGAGGAGCCGCCTGCCGCGTTGACGACCGAGGAGCGGTCCACGGCGTACGAGATGGCCTGGCGGACCTTCGGGTCGTCGAACGGCTTCACCTTCGGGTTGAAGGCGAGGTAGTTCGTGTAGCCGAAGTGGCCGGTGCCGACGTGCGAGGAGAGCTCCTTGTCACCGGCGACCTTGGCGAGCTCGGCGGGGCCGAGGTTGGTGTCGGTGGTGACGGCGGCGGCGTCGGCGCCCTGGCTCGCGGAGAGCCGCTGGTTGATGACGGACTGGTCGAGCCCGGACCGTACGTCGATGACGTCCGGGTAGGCCTTGCGCTCGGGGTCGTTCTTCGCGGACCAGTGCGGGTTGCGCTCCAGACGCAGCCGCTCGCCGTCGTTCTCGTTCTTGACGACCTTGTAGGGCCCGGACGAGACCGGGTGCTCCTCGTACTTCGTGCCCTTGTCCTTGGCCTTCGGCACCGGCGTGAACTGCGTCTGCGTCGCCAGGAAGGGGAACTCGCCCTCGGGCTTGTTCAGATGGAAGACGATGGTCCGCTCGTCGGGCGTCTCGATGGACGCGAGCCCCTTGCCGCTCTTGTCCTTGTAGGGCCCCTGGTATTTGTCCCCGCCGATGAGCCAGTCCCGCAAGTAGGGCGCGCCACCGCTGAGTTCGGCGGCGAAGGACCGCTCGATGCCGTACTTCACGTCCGCCGACGTGATCGCCGAGCCGTCCTCGTACTTGAGGCCCTTCTTCAGGGTGTACGTCCACACGGTGGCGTTCTTGCTCGGCTTGCCGAGGTCCGTCGCGAGGTCGGGGACGACCTCCGCGCCCTTGGCGCCGTCCTCGCGGTTGCGGGTGGTCAGCGTGCGGAAGACGAGGCTCGGCACGTTGCCGCCGCCGGAGGTGTACAGGCGCGCGGGGTCGAAGTCGGTCTGCGGATCGCGGTTGAGGACGGTGAGCGTGCCGCCCTCGGCGGGCTTGCCGTCGCCGCTCCCGGCGCCGCTGTCCTTCGGGCCCGCGCAGGCGACGGCGCCCGAGGCCAGGACCAGGCTGACGGATGCCGCTGCCACGCGGCGGGCTATGACGGACGTTTGACGCATCGGAAAGAGACCTCTCGGGGATGAGTGAGAAAAGGGAGCGACAGAGCTCACCCCGGGAAAGGTGCGGGAGAAAACGGCACACGGGCGCGGAAAAGCGCAGGAGCCGGAGAAAGCGACGCACTCGCCGGGGCGGGCGTCAGCAACAGTGGATGTCGGCCACGCAGAGCGCGGTCACGCCGAACAGCGCCAGCTCAATGGCGGCGCTCGTAGGGGCGTGACGGTTCGACATGCGGAGAAATATGAACGAACTTCCGACAAATGTCAAAGCGGAACGGACGGCGCGGGGCGGCAGGGGTGACTCCCCGACTCAACTCTTCGGAAAGGCCCAGGGGTTGGCCTTGCACTTGATTCCGTCGTGTTCCAGGAACTTCGTCTGCTGCTGCATGACGGGCGCGAGGTCCCCGCTCTTCGAGCAGTCCGTGTGGTTGAAGCCGAGCCGGTGGCCGACCTCGTGGTTGATCAGCATCTGCCGGTAGGGGTGGATGGCATTGCCGAACTTCTTCTTGACCTCGTCGCCGTAGGTGGGCGCGCCCTGGGCCCATCGATAAGCGTTGATCATTACGCGGTCCGTCGCGGCGGAATCGCACGACACGTTGTCCTGGGTCGTGTCGAGACCGGATTTCGCGCACCAGTCGCCGGTCGTTCCCGGGCTGGCGAGCGTAATGACGAAATCGGGCTTGCCCGACGATATGCGCTCGAAGGTGCGGGCGCCCTTGTGGGCCCAACTGCGGTCGTCGTTCAGGGTCTTCTGCACGGCCTGCGCGAAGAGTTTCCCGTCCAGACCGAGTCCCTTCTCCACGTCGACGCGGTAGCGGAACTTCTGTCCCCTGCCGGGCGCCCTGTCGAAGCCGGCTATCGCGTCGAAGTCGCCGGACGCCTTGAGCTTCGCGTCCAGCGGGTACGTCTTCTTCATCTTCTCGTCGTACGTCGCCGGGGTCTCCTTCCGCACCTCGGCGGGGGTGGGGCGGCGGTCGGAACGGGACGCGGGGTCCTCCGTGTCGCGCGCGCCGCCCGGGGCCGCGCGGGGCCGCGGGTCCGAGCCCTCGGCCCCGCCGGCCATCTGGCCCGCGACGACCACGGCGATCACAGTGGTCACGGCGGCGGCCACGACGACGGTCATGGTGCAGTTGCGGCCGCGCTTCCTGCCGCCGCCGTCCTCACCGTCCGCGAGGTCACCGTCTCCGTCGGGCTCCGTGTCCCATTGGGTGACGGAGGCGTACGGGTCGCGGGGGGCCTGCGGCCGCACGCCCGGCCTCCGGCCCTCGGGGAAGGCGGCGACGTAATCCTGGCGGGGGCCGGGGACGGTGCCGGACCCGGAGCCGGTCACGATGCGGGGGCCGGGGCCCGTGGCGCGGGGGCCGGGGCCGGTTCCTGTGGCGTCACCCCTGGTGTCTCCCCAGGCGCCGCCGGGCTCCCGCTGCTCGGGGTGCCCGCCGCGGACGTGCGGGACGCCGTGGGGCGGGGTGGGCCGGGGCACGCCGTGGGCGGGCGTCCCGTCCGCCGGTGTGCCCTCCGCCGACGTGCCCTCCGCCGACGTGCCGTCCGCCGCGCTGCCCCGCCTGCGCCGCCCCGTGCCGGGCTCCGGCTGCCGGCCCACGCTCCGCGACAGCGGTGTGCCCGAGGTGCCGGTGTTGTCGGTCGTGTCTGCCGGGCTCCGGCGGCTGTGACGTCCCACGCGCCGCCTCAGCTCCCCGAACCCACGCGTGCGGCACCCTGGCCCACGGCATCCGACTCACCTGTGTCGACGAGCAGTTCACGGAATCCGGTGGCCACCGTCTCGGGGTACTCCATCATCGCGACGTGTCCCGCGTCGGGCAGCGTGAGCAGCCGCGAGTCGCGGAACGCGGCGGCCGCCCTGCGCGCCATGCGGAAGGAGACGAGCAGATCGCGCCCGCCGTAGACGAGGAGCGTCGGCGCGAGCACCCGCTCGGCCTGCCGCCACAGTCCGTGCTGGCCGCCCAGCGTGTACGCGTTCACGATGCCGCGCGCCGAGCGGGCCATCGCGTCCCAGAAGTAGGGGAGCTGGAGCCTGCGCTCCATCTCGTGGACCGCCGCGGTGAATCCTTCCGGCGTGACCTTGCCCGGGTCGCCGTAACAGAGCCCCATGACGCCGCGCACCCGCTGCTCGGCCGTCCACTCCCTGGTGAGCCGCGTGAAGAGGGTGGCGACGCCCGGCACCGCGAGGAGTCCGGTCGGCACCGCCGTGCGCTGCACGCGCAGCTCGGGCAGGGCGGGCGAGACCAGGGTGAGCGTCCGGACCAGGTCCGGGCGGACCGCGGCGACGCGCGTCGCGATGGCGCCGCCGAGCGAGTTCCCGAAGAGGTGGACGGGGCCGCGGTCACGCGCGTCGAGGTAGCGGATGACGGCGCGGGCGTGCCCCGTGACGGAGTAGTCCCCGTCGTCCGGTGGCGGGGAGTCCCCGAATCCCGGCAGGTCGAGCGCCTCGCAGTCGACGACGTCCTCGAGGCGCGGCATCAGGGCCGACCAGTTCTGCGAGGAGCCGCCGAGCCCGTGCACGAAGAGCGCGGGCGGCAGTCCGGGGCCGGTCGACGGCCGTGAACGCACGGTCAACGACAGTCCTGGCAGTGCCACGGAGTCGAGCCGCTCGCCGTCCGCGACCGCCACGACACCCGGCTTGGGAGCGACGGTGGAGGCCAGCAGGCCGGGCAGCTCGGTCGAAGACATGCGGCAATGTTACGAGACGATCACGCGGTAGTTCACGTGTTCGCCGTCACAGGTTGTGCACGAATCGCGTAGCGCCCCATGCGTGTCTCTTCTACGCTCGAAGCAGCTTGTGGAGACTTGTGGAGATCGTCATGAAGGGCGATGAATTGAGGGACTACGGGGCACTCGCACCACACTGAGTACGAGGCCACCGTCAGGGGGCCACCGAGTACCGCGAGGGAAGCGAGCCACACATGAGTGTCGACCCGACCGATCCCGACACCTTCGAGACGGAGAACACCGCAGGCGAGGCCGATGTCGAGGCCCCGGAGGCGGACGCGGCGGAACAGCACACGGACCTCACCCCCAGCCGGGACGACTCCCTCCAGGAGGCCGACCCGAGCGCGGCGAACGAGGCCGACCTGGCCGAGCAGGCCCGCGTCATCAGCCTGGACGAGGACGACTACCGCTGAGGCCTCGTCGCGGGCTGCCCGTGTTTGCCCTGCTACGCACCGTTGAACAGCCCGTCGACGGTGGTCCAGTCCATGAAATTCTGCGCTCGTACCGCACACATCGCTGTTACCGAAAAGTACGATGGCGGCGCGGCGCTCACCGCACATCGGACGATTTGGGAGGCGGCGTGACAGCCATCGAGCAGACAGAGGCGGCACGCCCGCGGGGCACACGCCTGCCGCGCCGTGCCCGACGCAACCAGCTCCTCGGGGCCGCGCAGGAAGTTTTCGTCGCGCAGGGGTACCACGCGGCGGCGATGGACGACATCGCCGAGCGCGCGGGCGTCAGCAAGCCCGTGCTCTACCAGCACTTCCCGGGCAAGCTCGACCTCTACCTCGCCCTGCTCGACCAGCACTGCGAGTCGCTGCTGCAGTCGGTGCGCACGGCGCTGGCGTCCACCACGGACAACAAGCTCCGCGTCGCCGCGACGATGGACGCCTACTTCGCGTACGTGGAGGACGAGGGCGGCGCGTTCCGTCTGGTCTTCGAGTCGGACCTGACCAACGAGGCGGCCGTGCGGGAGCGCGTGGACCGCGTCACTCTGCAGTGCGCCGAGGCGATCTGCGAGGTCATCGCCGAGGACACCGGCCTGCCCCGCGACGAGGCGATGCTCCTCGCCGTCGGCCTCGGCGGGTACTCGCAGGTCGTCGCCCGGTACTGGCTGGCGAGCTCCAGCACGGTCCCGCGCGAGAAGGCGGTCCAGCTGATCACGTCGCTCGCCTGGCGCGGCATCGCGGGCTTCCCGCTGCACGGCGCCGAGGGCCACTGACCCCTTCGCGCTTCTGTTCCCGTTCCGTGTTCGCTACCGGCGTGCACGGCCGCGGCCGTCCCCGTCCCCTCACCGGGCTAATGTGTGCTGGGTACGGCGCGGACGGCCGCGCACAGACTGACCGTCGGAGGGACATAGCCGTGGAGGTCAAGATCGGCGTGCAGTACGCGCCCCGCGAGATCGTGCTGGAGAGCGGCCAGAGCGCCGAGGAAGTCGAGCACGCGGTGTCCGAGGCGCTGACCGGCAAGTCGCCGCTGCTGAGCCTCGTGGACGACCACGGCCGCAAGGTCCTGGTTCCGGCCGACCGCCTCGCGTACGTGGAGCTCGGCGAGCCCACCACGCGCAAGGTGGGCTTCAGCGCCCTGTAGGACGCTCTTGGTGGATCTTGATGGAACGGCCCGGTGGTTGGCTCAACCACCGGGCCGTTCTTGTGCGTTGTACGAGGGTGTGGCGACGCGACCCGATCTTGGAGGGTTGCGTTCCGGCCGCCGGGGGTAGACCGGCTACGACCGATTTGCACCGGCCGCAAGGGAGGGCACACACCGTGATTCTGGAAGCACTCGGCTCCATGCTGCTCGGCCTGGCCCTGGCCTGGGCCGCCGCGCACCGCTACGGGCACCGGCTGCCCGCGCGCGCTCTGGTCCTGTCGACGGGCCCCGCGGGCGCCCTCATCGGCGCCTTCATCACACACATGGCACTCGGCCCCGGCCACGCCCCCGCGACGCTCGTGGGAGCGGTGGCCGTCTCCGTGGCCCTGCTGTCCCTCCTGCTCCGCCCCACCCGCACCAGACTGCACCGCTCGGCGACGGCGTAGCTCCCTCAACCGGGGGGGGCGGGATTTATCCGCGGGTCCGCTGTGGCTGGTCGCGCAGTTCCCCGCGCCCCCAAAATCCCCGCACCACCCCGACGCCCCCTCAGGGGCAACCACTCAGGAGCGCGGGAAACTGCGGGACGAGCCCCGGCGGGACTTTTCAGGGGCGCGGGGAACTGCGCGACCAGCCACAGGCGGCCCGCAGCCTGCCGCCGACCCCGGCGGGATCTTTCAGGGGCGCGGGGAACTGCGCGACCAGCCCCCACGCGCCCGCACCCGAGAGACGACCTACGCCGCCAGGCCCAGCGCGGCCATCCGCTTCGTGTGGGCCTCGGTGATCCGGGAGAACATGCGTCCGACCTCCGCGAGGTCGAACCCGTCGGCGACACCCCCGACCAGCATGGTCGACAGCGCGTCACGGTCGGCGACCACCCGCTGCGACTGCGACAGCGCCTCACCCATCAGGCGCCGCGCCCACAGCGCGAGCCGCCCGCCGACCCGGGGGTCCGCCTCGATCGCGGCGCGCACCTTCTCCACGGCGAAGCTCGCGTGCCCCGTGTCGTCGAGGACGCCGAGCACCAGCGCACGCGTGTCGCCGTCGAGACGCGCCGCGACCTCGCGGTAGAAGTCACTGGCGATCGAATCGCCGACGTACGCCTTGACCAGGCCCTCCAGCCAGTCGGAGGGAGCGGTCTGCCGGTGGAAGCCGTCGAGCGCGGCGACGAACGGCTCCATCGCCTCCGTCGGCTCCACGCCGATCGCCGAGAGCCGGTCCCTGAGCTGCTCGAAGTGGTGAAACTCGGCCGACGCCATCTTCGCCAGCTCCGCCTTGTCGCCGAGCGTCGGCGCGAGCTTCGCGTCCTCCGCGAGCCGCTCGAACGCGGCGAGCTCCCCGTAGGCGAGCGCGCCGAGGAGGTCCACGACAGCGGCGCGGTACTGCGGCTCGGTGGCGGCTTTCGCCCAGTCCTGGGCGGCGATTCCGGTGAGCTCGGGGGCGGATTCTGCAGGGGTGTCGGGGGTCTCCATGAAGCGCACAATAGCCCGCTTGCCGGACGGCGTAAGGCCCTGGTCAGTGACTGTGACGACGACCATGTGACGAATTCGCCGGACACACATGCGAGATTACGCGGTACAGTGGTAATGCGCCTGCCGAATATTCGACGGGCCGTATGAATGAGGATGCCCGGTCGGTGGCCCGATCGGCTCCGACCCGACAGCCCTCCGGGCGGTACGCACAGGTGCGTGCGGCACGAGGAGGGAACCTCAGCGGTAAGAGCGCTCGAGCGCCGGCAGTGGTCCCGCGCCCCCGGCCCGCCCACCAAGCGGCCGGCGGTAGTGGCACGGTCACGACCCCCAGCGTTCGCCTCACGCCGCGTCTCACAGAAGAGGCATAGCCCTGACTACGACTTTCCGAGAGCTCGGGATCCTTCCCGAGACGGCCGAGGCCCTCGAAGCCGTCGGCATCATCAATCCCTTTCCCATCCAGGAGCTGACGCTCCCCGTCGCCCTCTCGGGTACGGACGTCATCGGCCAGGCGAAGACCGGCACCGGCAAGACGCTCGGCTTTGGCCTCCCGATCCTGGAGCGCGTGACCGTCCCCGCCGACGTCGAGGCGGGCCGCGCCGAGCCCGAGCAGCTGACCGAGGCCCCGCAGGCCCTCGTGGTGGTTCCCACCCGCGAGCTGTGCCAGCAGGTGACGAACGACCTCCTGACCGCCGGCAAGGCACGCAACGTCCGTGTCCTCGCCATATACGGCGGCCGGGCCTACGAGCCGCAGGTCGAGGCCCTCAAGAAGGGCGTCGACGTGATCGTCGGCACCCCGGGCCGCCTGCTGGACCTCGCCGGTCAGCGCAAGGTCGATCTCAAGCACGTCAAGTGCCTGGTCCTCGACGAGGCCGACGAGATGCTCGACCTGGGCTTCCTGCCCGACGTCGAGAAGATCATCAACATGCTTCCCGCGAAGCGCCAGACGATGCTGTTCTCGGCGACCATGCCGGGCGCGGTCATCGGCCTGGCCCGTCGGTACATGTCGCAGCCCACGCACATCCGCGCCACCGCGCCGGACGACGAGGGCCAGACCGTCGCGAACACGAAGCAGTACGTGTACCGCGCGCACAACATGGACAAGCCCGAGATGGTCTCGCGCATCCTGCAGGCCGAGGGCCGCGGACTCGCGATGATCTTCTGCCGTACGAAGCGGACGGCCGCCGACATCGCCGAGCAGCTGGAGCGCAGGGGCTTCGCCTCGGGCGCCGTGCACGGTGACCTCGGGCAGGGCGCGCGCGAGCAGGCCCTGCGCGCGTTCCGCAACGGCAAGGTGGACGTGCTCGTCTGCACGGACGTCGCCGCGCGCGGCATCGACGTCGGTGGCGTCACGCACGTCATCAACTACCAGTCCCCCGAGGACGAGAAGACGTACCTGCACCGCATCGGCCGCACCGGCCGCGCGGGCGCCAAGGGCATCGCGATCACGCTGGTCGACTGGGACGACATCCCGCGCTGGCAGCTGATCAACAAGGCGCTGGACCTGGGCTTCAACGACCCGGTCGAGACGTACTCCAGCTCCCCGCACCTGTACGAGGAGCTGAGCATCCCGGCAGGCACGAAGGGTGTTCTGCCGCGCGGCGAGCGGACCCGTGCGGGTCTGGGCGCGGAAGAGGTCGAGGACCTCGGCGAGACCGGTGGCCGCGGCCGCGGTGGCCGCTCCGGCGGTCGTACGCAGGACCGCGACCGGGACCGTGACCGCGGTCGGGACCGCGGCCGTGACAGGGACCGGGACCGTGACCGGGACCGTGACAGGGACCGGGACCGTTCGGGCCCGGCGGCCGCCGAGGGCGAGCGTCCCGCGCGTACGCCGCGGCGTCGTCGCCGTACCCGTGGCGGCAGCCCGCTAGAGGCCACCGCGTCGGCTCAGGCCGCTCCGGCGGCCGAGGCGAGCGCTCCGGTCGCCGAGGTGAGCTCCCCGGTGGCCGAGGCGACCGAGCCGCGTACACCGCGTCGTCGTCGGCGCACGCGTTCCGGTGCGGCGTCCGAGGTGGCTCCGGCCGGGACCGCGACCGCCGTCGTGACGGAGGCGCCCGCGCCTGCCGCCGCCGAGGTCGCCACCGTCCCCGCCGCCGCCGAGGCGGAGGCTCCGGTTACGAAGCCGCGCCGCCGGACCCGCAAGGCGGCGGAGAAGGTCGTCGAGGCAGCCGCGCCCGAGTCCACCACGGAGGCCCCGGCCGAGGACAAGCCCAAGCGCCGCACCCGCAAGGCCGCGGAGAAGGCACCGGAAGCTGCCGCCCCCGAGGCCACGGCCGAGGACAAGCCGAAGCGCCGCACCCGCAAGACCGCGGAGAAGCCCGCCGAGACAGCCGCGCCCGAGGCCACCACGGAGGCCCCGGCCGAGGACAAGCCCAAGCGTCGCACCCGCAAGGCCGCGGAGAAGGCACCGGAGGCTGTCGCCCCCGAGGTCACCGCGACCGACGCCGAAGCCGAAAAGCCCAAGCGCCGCACCCGCAAGACCACGGCCAAGGCACCCGAGGCTGCCGCCCCCGAGGCCACCGCGACCGACGCCGAAGCCGAAAAGCCCAAGCGCCGCACCCGCAAGACCACGGCCAAGGCACCCGAGGCTGCCGCCCCCGAGGCCACGGCCGAGGACAAGCCGAAGCGCCGCACCCGCAAGACCGCGGAGAAGGTCGTCGAGGCAGCCGCACCCGAGGCCACCACGGAAGCCCCGGCCGAGGACAAGCCCAAGCGCCGCACCCGCAAGACCGCGGAGAAGGCACCGGAGGCTGCCGCCCCCGAGGTCACCGCGACCGACGCCGAAGCCGAGAAGCCGAAGCGCCGCACCCGCAAGACCGCCGCCAAGGCCACGGAGGCAGCCGCCCCCGAGGCCGGGATCCCCGCCCAGGCGACGGAGGAGCCCAAGCCCCGTCGTCGTACGCGCAAGGCCGCTGCCGCCCCGGCGGAGACGGTCGAGGCCGAGGCGACCGCCCCGGCGCCGCGCCGTCGCACGCGCAAGAAGGCGGAAGCCGTGGAGACGTCGGAGGGCTGACCTTCCGGTCCCCTCCGGTCCGGTCCTCCACCGGCCGCCCGCCTCGCAGAAGGCCCGCCCCCACCCGGGGCGGGCCTTCTCGCGTCGGGCACGGCACACAGCTGTGCACGGCACGCGTTAGCCTCGGGGCCATGAGCAGGCCGCCCACCTTCGTACCGCCCCCCTGCGCGAGCGCGCGGACCCTCCGCACCACGCGGGGTGACTTCGCCGTTCTCGACGCCGTTCCGGCGGAACGTGTCCGGCGCCGGGGGACCGTGCTCCTGCTTCCCGGGTTCACCGGCAGCAAGGAGGACTTCATCGCCCTCCTGGAGCCGCTGACCGCCGCGGGCTACCGCGCGGTGACCGTGGACGGGCGCGGACAGTACGAGACGCCGGGTTCGGACGACGTGGCGGCGTACGCCCAGGAGGAGCTGGCCCGCGACGTGCTGGCGCAGGCCGCCGCCCTGACCGGGGACGGGGACGGGCGCGGGGATGGGGGCGGGGGCGGGCACGAGGGCGCCCTCGGCCGACTTCATCTCCTCGGTCACTCCCTCGGCGGCCAGATCGCCCGCGCCGCCGTCCTGCTCGACCCCGGCCCCTTCGCCACCCTCACCCTGATGTCGTCGGGCCCCGCCGCGATCGACCCCCTCCAGCGGACGCGCGCCAAGATGCTGGCGGACGCCCTCGCGACACTGTCCATGGACGAGGTGTGGCAGGCGATGCGGGCCATGGAGCCGCCGCCCCCGCAGGAGGCGGAGACGGGCGCGGAGGTCGACGGGGCGGCGGACGACAGCGAGACCCTGCGCGCACGGTGGCTGCGGCACAGCCCGGCCCAGCTCATCGCCACCGGCAGGCAGCTCTCCACGGAGCCGGACCGCGTGGCCGAGCTCGCCGCGCTGCCGCTGCCCAAGCACGTGATCTCGGGCGAGCGCGACGACACCTGGCCCGTGCCGCTCCTGGACGACATGGCCCGCCGTCTGGACGCCCACCGCACGGTGATCCACGGCGCCGAGCACTCCCCCAACACCGACCGCCCCGCGGAGACGGCCGCGGCCCTGGTCGGCTTCTGGGGCGAGAACTGAGCGACAAGAACTGAGCGACGAGAACTGAGCGTCGAGAACGGGGCCGGATGATCCCGGAGGGTCAGTACTGCGCCTGCAAGTGCTCCCAGAACCCGTCCCGCAGCGCCCTGCGCAGGTCCGACTGGCCGCGCAACGAGTACTGGAGCAGCCGCTCCGCCTCGACCAGGAGGTCCTGGTCCACGGACCCGGGCAGATAGGGATGTCCCGGCAGGAGCCCCACCAGGGCTTCGCGGCCCCGCGCCCCGAGCCACTTCGCGGCGATCTGCGCGCCGACGAAGCGGACGTCGTCGCGGGAGGGGCGGTGGGCCGCCGCGGCCGTCTCGTACGTCGTGACGGCGCGCCGCGCCACGTACGGCTTGAAGAAGTCCAGGTCGAACGTGCGCTGGCTGTCGACCTCCCAGAGCAGTGCCTCCGCCTGGTTGCGTCCGTCGGCGGCCTCGATGCCCCACAGGTGCACCCGCGCGCCGTACCCCTGCGCCGCCTCGACGGCCGAGACGAGGTCCTCGTCGCCGCCGATGAGCGCCGCGTCGCTGATGGCGCGGTGCCTGGCGAGTGACTCCAGGTCGCTGCGGATCAGGGAGTCGACGCCCTTCTGCTGGTTGTTGGCGTTGAGGTTGCCGAGTCTGACCTTGACGTCGGGGAGCTCGGCGATCGACTGCTGCTCGGTGGTGTGGATGCGGCGCCTGGCACCGTCGTACCAGTAGACGCGCAGCAGCCGGCTGTCCGCGAAGATCGTGCGCGCCTTGTCGATGAGCGCCTCGATGAGGCCCTCCGCGTCGAGGTCGAAGGCGCGCCGGTCCTCGGTCCCGGCGGCGAGGCGGCCCGCGGCGGCGTACAGGTACCCGGCGTCCACGAAGATCGCGTGCGTGGACGGTGTCCTCGCCACCTCGGCGAGGACACGCTCCAGCAGGCTGTTGGCGCGCTCCAGCTGGGCGCTGATGTCGACTGCACTGGGGTCGGCGTCGTTCATATCGGTCCCAGTCTCCCGCTGGTCACGCAGCGAACACAACTGCTCTCGCTACTCGCAGGTAATTAGGTTACCGAAAAATTTCTTTAGCGTAGGGAATGTTTGCAGGGGGCAACTCGTTGACACCATCAGACACACCACAGCAGTTCTCCTTGCAGGAGGATGACCAGACGAAGGGAGAAGCCCTATGCGCTTCGAAATCATGCGACTCGACGATGTCGACGGCTCGGCCGTGGACAGCACCGTCGTGGACGCCGCCTCCGTCAATCGGATCGTGCAGCAGGCCGCAGCGATCGGCCAGCGCATCTACATCCGCCCGGCCGACACCACGGCCTCGTAACGCAGACGTCGAAGGGCCCCCGGCACGGATCCCGTGCCGGGGGCCCTTCGTATGTGCGGGCGTTCGCGACCGTGTCGCGCGGTGCGGTGCGGTCAGCCGAAGGTGACCGGCAGCTGGTGCAGTCCGCGCAGCATCAGGCTGGGGCGCCAGCTGAGGGTCTCGGGATCGGTGTCGAGCGCGAGGCCGGGGCAGCGCTCCAGGAGCGTACGGAACGCGATCGCGCCCTGCATACGGGCCAGCGGCGCGCCCAGGCAGTGGTGGATGCCGTAGCCGAACGCCATGTGGCCGCGGGCGTCCCTGCGGATGTCGAAGCGGTCGGGCTCGGCGAACTTCCTGGGGTCACGGGAGGCGGCGGCCAGCACCACGGCCACCGACTCGCCGCTGTCGACGCGCACCCCGCCGATCTCCACCGGCTCCTTGGTGTAGCGGAACGCGGTGGTCTCCACCGCTCCCTCGTAGCGGAGCATCTCCTCGACCGCGTTCTCCAGGAGCGACCAGTCGGCGCGCAGGGCCGCCAGCTGGTCGGGGTGGCGCAGCAGGGCGAGCGTGCCGCTGGAGAGCAGGTTGGCCGCCGTCTCGTAACCGGCGACCAGGAGCAGGAAGGCCATGCCGAGCATCTCCTCCGGGGAGAGCCGGTCGTCGTCCGTGCTCAGGCCGCCGGCCAGCGCGCTCAGCAGGTCCGCTCCCGGATCCTGCCGCTTGGCGGCGACGAGTTCTGCGAGGTAGCCGGTCATCGCCTGCGCGGCGGCGCCGGCCTCCTCGGGCCGGGTGAAGTCGGTGCTCGCCAGATACCAGTCGTGGAACATCTTGCGGTCCCCCGCCGGCACCCCGAGCAGTTCGCAGATCACCGCGAGGGGCAGCGGCAGCGCGAACGCCTCCAGCAGGTCCGCCCTGCCGAGCGGCAGCATGGCGTCCACCAGCTCGTCGGCGATCTGCTGGATCCGGGGCCGCAGCTCCGCTATCCGCCGGGGCGTGAAGTCCTTGGCGACGAGCTTGCGCAGCCGGGTGTGCTGCGGCGGGTCCGTCTGGACCATGTTCAGGCCGATGGAGTTGCCTCCGTCGTCCTGCCATCCGGCCGAGTGCCGGATGTCGTTGGACAGGCGCGGGTCGGCCAGGGTGAGGCGCGCCGCCTCGTGGCCCACGACGAGCCAGAACTCACCCGACGCGGCGGTCCGCACCCGGTGCACGGGGCCCTGGGCGCGCATCCGCTCGTAGACCGGGTACGGATTGTCGACGAAGTCCTGGCCGAGACCGGTCAGATCCTCGAAGTCTGTCACTGCCACGGTGTTTCCTCACATGAGTACGGGACGGGCCGGAAGGGGCGGGGTCAGCCCGTGGTCCAGGTGACCGGGAGGGCCAGCAGCCCGTTGATGACAAGGCCGCCCGGAAGGTGCTGCGGCGCGAAGCCGGGCGCGAGTTCCAGGTCCGGCAGGGCGTCGGCCAGCGTCTCCAACGCCACCCGGCCCTCGAGACGCGCCAGGCCCGCCCCGAGGCAGGAGTGGGGGCCGTGGCCGAACGCGAAGTGCCGCGGCGGGCCCGTACGGTCGAGGCGGAAGGTCTCCGGGTCCTCGGCCGACTCCGGAGCGCGGCCCACCGCCGCGACCATCGCGTGCACCTTCGCGCCGGCCGGGACGGCCACCCCGGCCAGCGTCACGTCCTCGGTGACCGTGCGGGACGCGCTCTGCACCGAGGTGGTGAACCGGAGACCCTCCTCCACGGCAGCGGAGATCAACTCCCGGTCGGCGACGAGCGTCTCCCACCGCCTGCGGTCCCGCAGCAGCTGGTGGACGGTGTTCGCGACGAGGTGGGTCGTCGTCTCGTGACCGGAGGCCAGCAGGACGAGGACCGCGAGGACGGCGTCGTCGACGGTGCACACCGGGTCGCTCTGCGCGGCCGCGTCGGCGAACACGGAGAGCAGGTCGTCGGCCGGCTGCCGCCGCCGGTCCGCCAGCAGGGCCCGGACGTACGCCTCGTACTCCAGCAGGCTCTTCGCGCACCGCAGTTGGTCCTCCGGTGGCAGCGGGAGCACCTGCATGAGCAGCCAGTCGCCCAGCCATCCCTTGACGGTGGCCCGGTCCCCGGACGGGATGCCGATGATGTCGCAGAGCACGGTCAGCGGCAGCGGGTGCGCGAACCCGGCGAGCAGGTCGACGCCGCCCGCGTCCTTGAAGCCGTCCACCAGCGCGCGGGCCGTGGCCCG
The DNA here is from genome assembly GCF_056432085.1 of Streptomyces sp. NPDC045678. Lineage (NCBI taxonomy): Bacteria > Bacillati > Actinomycetota > Actinomycetes > Kitasatosporales > Streptomycetaceae > Streptomyces > Streptomyces sp. NPDC045678. Next base: position 346,685 of record NZ_JBWKJS010000006.1, on the reverse strand, counting down.
TACGGCGGGCTCGTGGCGGCGCAGGGCGTCCGGCGAGAACTGCCCGTCGACGAGCGCGCGGAACCTGCCGTGCTCGGCGGGGTCGGTGTTGAACGACGGGACCCGGTAGAAGACCGAGTCGGCGAGCAGCTCGCCGCACGCGTCGGTGAACCCGTACGCGCCATGGGTGTTGGTGCGGCTGGTGAACCGCGCGGTGTCCGTCAGGACGGCGGCCACCTCGTCGCGCCCCGTGACGATCCACGGCCCTTCCGCCGACATGGGGCAGACGGGGGCGCTCTCCCGGGCGACGCGGTAGGCCTCGTACGGGCTCGCCATGTAGGCGGGGTCCATGAGGTCGAACAGCTTGGCCGGGTCGGTGTCAGTCACTGGCGTTCCTTCCGTAGCGCACCGGCAGGTGGAGGAGTCCGCGCATGAGGCTGGGGCGCCAGGCCAGCGTGTCGGGGTCCGTGTCCAGGGCCAGGTCGGGGCAGCGCTCGAGCAGGGCGCGCAGCGCGACGGTGGCCTCCAGGCGGGCGAGCGGCGCTCCGAGGCAGTGGTGGACTCCGTGGCTGAAGCCGAGGTGGCCGCGCGCGTCGCGCCGGATGTCGAAGCGGTCGGGCTCGGGGAAGCGTTCGGGGTCCCGGTTGGCCGCCGCGAGGAGGACGAGGACGGGGTCCCCGGCCGGGATCACCGAGCCCGCGATGTCCACGTCCTCGGCGGCGAAGCGGTGCGCCGTGGAGTGCGAGGGGCCGTCGTAGCGGAGCATCTCCTCGACGGCGCCGTCGATCAGCGCGGGGTCGGATCTCAGTGCGGCGAGCTGCTCCGGATCGCGCAGCAGCGCGCACGTGCCGTTCGCGATGAGGTTGACGGTGGTCTCGTGCCCGGCGACGAGCAGCAGGAACGCCATGCCGAGCATCTCGTCCGCCGAGAGGCTGTCGCCGTCCTCGTCCATGGTGCGCACCAGCGCGCAGAGCAGGTCGTCGCCGGACGAGCGGCGCTTGCCCTCGATGAGCGCGGCCAGGTAGGCGGTCATCTCCTGGACCGCGGCACCGGCGGCTTCGGGGCTGCTGGGGAAGACGAGCTCCCCCGACCAGCGCTGGAACTGCTCCCGGTCCGCGGCGGGCACGCCGAGGAGTTCGCAGATGACGGCCATCGGCAGCGGCATCGCGAACGCCTCGACGAGGTCGGTCCTGCCCAGCGGCAGCATGGCGTCGAGCAGTTCGTCGGCGATCTGCTGGATGCGCGGGCGCAGCGCCTCGATGCGGCGGGCGGTGAACTCCCTGGCCACGAGCCGTCGCAGCCGGGTGTGGTGCGGCGGGTCGGTCTGGAGCATGTTCAGGCCGATGGCGTTGCCGCCGTCGTCCTGCCAGGAGGACGAGTGGCGGATGTCGTTGCGCAGGCGGGGGTCGGTCAGGGCGGCGCGGGCCTCCGCGTGCCCGACGATCAGCCAGATGTCGCCGGCGTCGTACGTGGGCACGCGGTGCACCGGTCCCTGCTCGCGCAGGTGGGTGTAGATCGCGTAGGGGTCCGACGCGAAGTCCGCGCCGGGCGGGGCCACCTTTTCGAAGGCGGGCATGGTCATGAGGACGTTTCCTGTCATCTGGTCGCTGAGGGCGTCGAAGCCCGGGAAGGGATCACAGACCGCGTTCGGCGAGCCAGCTCTCGATGGCGCCGGTGGTCAGCGGCAGGTTGTGTTCCATGATCGTGAAGTGGTCTCCGGGGGTTTCCTGAGCCGTGTGGGGCAGCGGCCAGTAGGCCCGCCAGCCCTCGTCCTCGTAGCCCTCGTCCTGGTACGGCATGGGGTCGGCGGCGCTGAGGAAGAGCGTCGGGGCCTTGATCGGGCGCAGCACGCACTGCTGCATGAACAGGGCGTTGTAGCGGCCCATGGCCGTCAGCTTCACGCCGTTCAGGGCGAACGGGCCGAGGAGCCGTTCGCGGGAGTCCAGGCCCTCGTTCATGGCGAGGGTGGTCTTCTCCGCGAACTGGTGGGTCGCCTGGAACGTGTCGAGGAGGACCACCGCGTCGGGCAGCAGGCCCGCCTCCTCGGCCCGCATGGCCAGGGTGTGGGCGATGAGGCCGCCCATGGAGTGCCCGAGCAGGACGAACGGCTCGCTTCCCACGGTCTCGCGCAGCTGCACGAGGTGCGTCTCGATCAGGGCGTCGAAGGTGTCCGCCACCAGCTCGCCCTCGGCGTAACCGGGGTTGACCAGGGACAGGACGTCCCGCTTGCCCTCGAAGTGCTGCGCCATCATGGCGTACTGGATCGGTCCCGCGGTGGCGGTGATGGCGGGCAGGCACACCAGCTTGGTCCTGCTGCCGTCACCGGTGGCCATCCGGACCGGGGGCAGTACGTGGTCGGCGGCCTCCTCGACGGTGAAGGACGGCCGGAGCCAGCCCGCCGCCTGGATCAGGTCCATGCCCGTCGAACCGGTCCTGCCGACGGCGTACGCCTGGTGGTAGAGGGCGGTGATGCTGTCCAGGGGTTCGGCCGCGGGGAGGGCGGCCGGCTCGGGCGTCGGCTCCGCCTCGGGCCCGGCCGTGGCGTCCTGCCCGGCCCCGGTCGCCGGCTCGGTTGCCCCGGCCTCGGCCTGTGCTTCCGTCCGGGCGGCCAGCAGCTCGGCGAGACGGCCCGCGAGCAGGGTGGTGGTGGAGTACTCGAACGTCGTCGTCGCGGGGAGCCGCAGGTCCAGCAGGGTGCCGAGCCTGTCCCGCAGGGTGATGCCCCCGATCGAGTCGATTCCGAGGTCCAGGAACGTGACATCCCCTCCGACGTCGGTGGCGTCGTGGCGCAGGACGGCGGTGAGTTGATCGCGGACGAGGCGGGCGAGGAGTTCGGGGCGGTCCTCCGGGGCGGCGTCCCGCACCAGGCGGGCGGCGGCGCTGTCCGCGGCCGTCCGCCGCGGACGCTCACGCGGTTCGGGCCCAGCGGCCGCGGTGTTCTCCGTCGCCTCCTGGAACCGTGCGCGGTCGACGGCCCGCAGGCTCAACTTGTCGATGGATACGACCGGTTGGCCGATGCTGCCCGCGAGGTGGACGGCGATGGTGTCCGGGCCCGTGGCCGAGAGGCGCACGCGGAGCGTGGTGGTGGGCGCCGAGTGCAGGTGGATCCCGGACCAGGAGAACGGGATGCGGACCTGCGCCGCGCCCCCGCCGTCCGGCCCTTCGACGGCGCCGTCGGCCGCTCCCGCCGCGTGCAGGGAGGCGTCGAGGAGCGCGGGGTGCAGGGCGAAGCCGTCCGCGGTGCCGGCCGCTCCGTCGCCCAGGGACACCTCGGCGAAGATCTCCGTACCGCGCCGCCAGGCGGCGTGCAGGCCGCGGAAGGCGGGCCCGTACGTGAATCCGCGGTCGGCGAGGCCGTCGTAGAAGCCGTCCAACGGAACGGCCGTGGCGTCCGGCGGGGGCCAGGCGCCGGAGAGCTCCGCGAAGGCGGAGGTGTCGGTGCCGGGACTCCCGTCTGTGGGTCCCGTCGGGCCGGCGAGGGCCGTGACGTGGCGCGTCCAGCCGGACGCCGTGTCGGCGCCGGTGGTCTCGGCGCGGGAGTGGACGGTCAGGACGCGCTGCCCGCTCTCGTCGGGCGTGCCCACCTCCACCTGGACGTGCACGGCGGTGGACGCGTCCAGGAACAGGGGTTCCTCGACGGCGAGTTCGCCGATGCGGGGGCAGCCCGATTCGGTGCCCGCGTACAGCGCCCAGTCGACGAAGACGCTGCCGGGCAGGATCACCGCGCCGAGCACGGAGTGGTCGGCGAGCCAGGGGTGGGTCGTACGGGACAGCCTGCCGGTGTACACGAGGGTGTCGCTCCCGACCGGGGCGACGGCGCCCGCCAGCAGCGGGTGGTCCGTCCCCGTCAGGCCGACGCCGCTCGCGTCGCCGGTGCGTTCGGGGGCGTCCAGCCAGTACCGCTGCCTGCGGAAGGCGTAGGTCGGCAGGTCGACGGTCCTGCCGCCCTCGAAGGTCTGCGCCCAGTCCACGGTGCCGCCGTTCACGAACACCTCGGCGAGGGCCGTGAGCAGCTGCTCCCCGCCGTCCTCGTCGCGCCGCAGCGTGCCGGTGACCACGGCACGGACGTCCGTGCCGCCCGCGCCGTCCGTGCTGCCCGGGCGCTCCTCCAGCGTGTGCTCGATCGCGTTGGTCAGGACCGGGTGCGGGCTGACCTCCACGAACACGCGGTGTCCCGCGGCGGCGATGGCGCGCGTCGCGGAGTCAAACCGTACGGTCTCGCGGAGATTGCGGTACCAGTACTCGGCTCCGGCCGCGTCGCCGTCCAGTGGTTCTCCGGTGACGGCGGAGTACATCGGTACGTCGCCGGGGGCGGGCACGACCGGCGCCGCCAGGTCGAGGAGCGCGGTGCGCAGACGCTCGACCTGCGGGGTGTGCGAGGCGTAGTCCACGGGGATGCGGCGGGCCCGCACGCCCTCGCGCTCGCACGCCTCCATCAGCTCGTCCAGGGCCGCCGCGTCACCGGCGACCACGGTGGCGCCGGGTCCGTTGACCGTGGCCACGCAGATCCGCTCGCCCCACGGCGCGATGAGCTCCGGCACGCGGTCGACCGGGCGGGCGAGTGACACCATGCCGCCCTGGCCGGACAGTTCGCCGCCGATCAGCCTGCTGCGCAGGGCCACGATCCGGGCGGCGTCGTCGACGGACAGCACGCCCGCCACGCACGCCGCGGCCAGCTCGCCCTGCGAGTGCCCCACCACGGCGGCGGGCTCCACGCCGTACGAGCGCCACAGCTCGCCCAGCGACACCATCACGGCCCACAGCACCGGCTGCACGACGTCGACCCGGTCCAGCGACGGCGCGCCCGGCCGCGAGCGCAACACGTCGAGCACCGACCAGTCGGTGTGCGCCGACAGTGCCTTGGCACACCGGTCGACGGAGTCCGCGAACACCGGGGAGGCGTCCAGGAGATCCGCGGCCATGCCGGCCCACTGCGACCCCTGACCAGGGAAGACGAACACGGTCCCGGGCCGTCCGGCGGCGACGCCTCGGACCGCGCCCGCGGCCGGTTCGCCCCGGCCCACCGCCGCCAGCCTGTCGAGGAGTTCCTCGCGGGTCCGCCCGACGACCACGGCACGGTGGTCGAAGAGCGAGCGGGTGGAGAGCAGCGACCGGGCGATGTCGGCGGGCTCGGCGACGGGGTCACCGTCCACCCGCTCGTACAGCCGACGGGCCTGCTCACGGAGGCTGTCGGCGTTCTTCGCCGAGATCACCCACGGCACGGGGTGGCCGAGGGCGGGGTCGGTGGGTCCGGCGGGGTCAGTGATCTCGGTGGGCTGGGTGCGTTCCGTGCGCTCGGCCGGGGCCTCCTCCACGACCACGTGTGCGTTCGTGCCGCTGATGCCGAACGACGAGACCGCGCCGCGCCGCGGCCTGCCGTCCCGGGTCCACGGCTCGTCATTCTCCGCCAGGCGCACCGCGCCCGCCGTCCAGTCGATGTGCTCGGCGGGCCGCTCGACGTGCAGGGTGCGCGGTACGACGCCGTGGCGCAGCGCAAGGACCATCTTGATGACTCCGGCGACGCCTGCCGCCGCCTGGGTGTGGCCGATGTTGGACTTCACGGAGCCCAGCAGCACCGGACGGTCGGCGGGGCGGTCCTGCCCGTACGTCGCCTGGAGGGCCTGCGCCTCGATCGGGTCGCCCAGCGGGGTGCCCGTACCGTGCGCCTCGACCACGTCGACCTCGGCGGCCGTCACACCCGCGGCGGCCAGCGCCTGCCTGATCACGCGCTGCTGGGCCGGTCCGCTGGGGGCGGTCAGGCCGTTGGACGCGCCGTCCTGGTTGAGCGCGGAGCCGCGGAGCACCGCGAGGACCTGGTGCCCGTTGCGCCGGGCGTCGGACAGCCGCTCCACCACCAGCATGCCGACGCCCTCGGCGAAGCCCATGCCGTCGGCGTCGGCGGAGAACGCCTTGGACCGGCCGTCGGGGGCCAGCCCGCCGACGCGGCTGAACTCGATCATCGGCCGCGGCGTCGACATCACCGTCGCGCCGCCGGCGACCGCGAGCGTGCACTCGCCCCGCCGCAGGGCCTGCGCGGCCAGGTGCAGCGCGACGAGCGACGACGAACAGGCGGTGTCGACCGTGATCGCGGGCCCCTCCAGACCGAGGGTGTACGCGATGCGGCCCGACGCGACGCTGCCCGCGCTGCCGTTGCCGAGGTATCCCTCGAATCCGCCGAGCGGCTCGGGGAAGCGTGCGGCGTAGTCGTGGTAGATGAGCCCGGCGAACACGCCCGTCGCCGTGGAGCGCAGCGTCGTGGGGTCGATTCCGGCGCGTTCGAACGCCTCCCACGTGGCTTCGAGGAGCAGCCGCTGCTGCGGGTCGGTGGCGAGCGCCTCGCGCGACGACATGCCGAAGAACTCGGGGTCGAACTCGGCCATGTCGTGGAGGAATCCGCCGACCCGGTCGAAGCGGTCTTCGGGCGACGCGGCGTCGCCGAGTTCGACGTGCCAGCCTCGGTCGTCGGGGTACGCGCCCATGGCGTCCCGGCCGTCGGTGAGCAGCTGCCAGAGATCCTCGGGCGAGCGCACCCCGCCGGGGAACCGGCAGCTCATGCCGACGATGGCGATGGGTTCGTCGGCGTTCGTGCTGTCCGGAGCGGTGGCCCGGGCGGCCGCGTCTCCGTCCGTGCCGACCGTGCTGTCCGTGCCGTCCGTACTGTCCGTGCCGACCGTGTCGTCCGTGCTGTCCGGCATGAGCCGGATGAGCAGGGCCGCCGCCAGGGCGGCCGGTGTCGGATGGTCGAACACGGTGGTCACGGGGAGCCGCAGGCCCGTCGCGGTGCCGAGGCGGTTGCGGAGCTCGACCGCTGTCAGCGAGTCGAACCCCATGTCCTTGAAGGCCCGGTCCTCGGCGACGGTGTCCGCGTGCCCGTGGCCGAGGACCGCGGCGGCCTGGGCGCGCACGAGTGCGGTGAGCGTCCGGCCGCGGTCCGCCGGGGCGAGTCCGGCGAGCCGCTCCCGCAGTCCGCCTCCGCCGCCTCCGCCGGTCGTGTTCACCGCCGAGCGCCTGACCGGCGTACGGACGAGGCCGCGCAGGAGCGGTCCCGGGTCGTCCTGCCGCCGCAGGGCCGCCACGTCGAGCGCGGCGGGCACGCTCAGGGCGCGCGGCGCGCGTACGGCCGCGTCGAAGAGCGCCAGGCCCTGGTCGGCGGTGAGCGGCCGTATCCCGGTGCGGCGCATCCGGTCGAGGTCGGTGTCCGTCAAGTCGCCGGTGAGCGCGCTGCGTTCGGCCCACAGGCCCCATGCGAGCGAGTGGGCGGGCAGGCCCTGGGTGCGGCGGTGCCGGGCGAGCGCGTCCAGGAACGCGTTGGCGGCGGCGTAGTTGCCCTGTCCTGCCGCTCCGAGCACCCCGGCGGCCGAGGAGAACAGGACGAAGAGCGACAGGTCGTGGTCCCGGGTCAGCTCGTGCAGGTGCCAGGCCGCGTCCGCCTTGGCGCGCAGCACGGCGTCCAGGCGCTCCGGGGTCAGTGCGGAGACCACGCCGTCGTCCACCGTGCCCGCCGCGTGCACCACGCCCCGCAGGCCGGGCAGCCCGTCGAGGAGTGCGCCGAGCGCGCTCCGGTCGGACACGTCGCACGCCACGACCCGCACCGAGGCGCCCGACGCGGTGAGCTCCGCGACGAGTTCGGCGGCTCCCGGGGCTTCGGCGCCCCGGCGGCCCGCGAGGACGAGGTCGGTGGCGGTGCCGGTGGTGGCCAGGTGCCGGGCGACCGCCGATCCGACGACGCCCGTACCGCCGGTGATCAGCACCGTGCCGTCGACGGCGGCCGCGGGAGTGGTCAGCACGGCCTTGCCCGTGAGCCGGGCCTGGCTCAGCTGCCGGAACGCCTCGGGGGCCTCCCGGGTGTCCCATGCGGTGACCGGCAGCGGGGTCAGCACGCCCCGGTCGAAGAGTCCGGCCAGCTCGGTGAGCATGGTCCCGAGGCGCTCGGCCCCGGCCTCCCCCAGGTCGAACGCCTGGTACCGCACGCCGGGCCACCGCGCGGCCACGTCGTCGGCGTCACGGATGTCCGTCTTGCCCATCTCGACGAACCGGCCGCCCCGCGGCAGCAGCCGCAGTGAGGCGTCCACGAATTCACCGGCCAGGCAGTTCAGTACGACGTCGACGCCGCGGCCTCCGCTCTCCGCCAGGAACCGGTCGGCGAACTCGCGGGTGCGCGACGACGCCGTCCGTGCGGCGGGGACGCCGGTGCCGTGCACCACGGGCCACTTGGGCTCGCTCGCGGTGGCGTACACCTCGGCGCCGAGGTGGCGCGCCAGCTGCACCGCCGCCATGCCGACCCCGCCGGCGGCGGCGTGGACCAGCAGCGACTCGCCCACCCTGATCCGGGCGAGGTCCGTCAGCGCGTAGGAGGCGGTCAGGAAGACCGCGGGCACGGCGGCCGCCTGGGCGAAGGACCAGCCGCGGGGCATCGGTACGACGAGACGGCTGTCGGCGACGGCGACGGGTCCGCCGTACGCCCCGGACAGCAGTCCCATGACCCGGTCGCCCGCCGCGAGGCCGGTGACCCCGTCGCCGACCTCCAGCACGACGCCCGCGCCCTCACTGGCGAACAGCCCTTCCCCGTCCGGGACGACGCCCAACGACACCAGCACGTCGCGGAAGTTGACCCCGGTCGCGCGCACCGCGACCCGTACCTCGCCCGCACCGAGGGGCTCCTCGGCCCGCGGGCGCGGGGTCAGCCGCAGGTCGTCCGGTGTGTCACCGGCACCGAGGTCCAGGCCCCAGGCCCCGCCCCCGTCGGGGACGGCCAGCACCTTCGGGTCCGACGGCGAGACCCGGGCCAGCCGCGGCACCGACAGAGTTCCGGCGCGTACGGCGATCTCGGGTTCTCCGACGACGAGCGCCGCGGTCCGCACCGCCGGTGCGGGGCCGGTGGCGTCCACGTCGACCTGCGCGAACCGCTCCGGGTGTTCGGAACACACCGAACGCCACAGTCCGCGCACCCCGGACACCACCACGTCGCCCCGCTCACCGGGGCTGACGGCGGCCGCGCCCCGGGTCACCAACACGAGCTTCGCGGACTCCAGTTCGGCACGGCCGAGCCACTCCTGCGCGGCCGCCAGCGCCGCGGCGAGCCGCTCCCGGGCGGCCGCCGGGACATCGGGCACGTCACCGGCGGGCGGGCACGGCAGCAGCACCGCATGCGGCGCCGCGCCGCCCGCGCGGACGGCGTCGGCGAGCGATGCGACGTCCGCGTACACGGGGGCGTCGATCCCTTGGAGGTCACCGTCGAGGCCGTCACCGACCACGGCGATCCGGGCGTCCGCCTCCCCGGGGGCTGCGGGTGAACCACTGGGCAAGGGCGCCCAGTTGAGCTCGAACAGCGAGTCCGGCGGCAGGGCGGCGGCCGACGGCGTGACGGCGGCCGGCGCGCGGACGACGATCTCGTCGATCGTGACGACCGGCAGGCCCGCGAGGTCGGCCATCACCAGCGAGAAGGCGTCCGGCCCCGTCCTGGTCACCCGTACCCGCGCGGCGGTCGCACCGGTGGCGTGGATCCGGGCGCCGGAGAACGAGAACGGCAGCATTCGCTCCGCCGTCCCGTCGAGCAGCTCGACGAGCCGGGTCTGCAGGGCCGCGTCGAGGAGCGCCGGGTGCACGCCGAACCGGCCGGCGTCACCACCGGACTCCGGCAGCGCGACCTCGGCGAACATCTCGTCGGCGCCGCGCCGCCAGACGGCACGCAGGCCCTGGAACACCGGCCCGTAGGCGTAGCCGTGCCCGGCAAGGCGCTCGTAGAACCCGTCGATGCCGACCGGCTCCGCGCCCGGGGGCGGCCACTGCGTCGCGAACTCCGCGGCGGCGGGCCCGTCGGCCGTGGGCCCGTCGGCCGTGGTCTCGTCCTGGCGCGGTGTCCCGGCCAGGTTCCCCGTGGCGTGACACTCCCAGGCGGCAGCGTCGTCGCCGAGCTCCGACAGGTGGGGCCGGGCGTGCAGGCGTACGGCCCGCACGCCGTGGTCGTCGGCGGCGTCGACGCCCACCTGGATGTCGACGGCGGCACCGTCGGCCGGTACGACCAGCGGGGACCGCAGGACCAGCTCGTCCAGCCGGTCCGCACCCGCGTACTGACCGGCCTGGAGCAGCAGTTCCGCGACGGCGGCCCCCGGCACCACGATCCGGTCGAGGACCGCGTGATCGGCCAGCCAGGGCTGCGAGCCGGTGGAGAGACGGCCGGTGAACAGGAACCCGCCGCCTTCCGCCACGCTCACTCCGGCCGCCAGCAGCGGGTGCCCCGTGCCCGACATGCCGGCGCCCCGCACGTCTCCGGTGCCGACGGACGTGAGCCAGTAGTGGTGGCGCTGGAAGGCGTAGGTGGGCAGGTCGACGGGGTCGCCGTCGGGAGCGGGCAGGATCGCCGCCCAGTCCGGGGCCACGCCGTTCGCCCAGAGTGCGGCGAGGGAGGTGAGGAACTGGCGGTCGCCGCCGTGGTCGCGGCGCAGGGTGCCGGTGACGGTCAGCGGCTTGTCCGCCGCGTGCCCGGTCTCCTCGATCGCCGCCGTCAGCACCGGATGCGCACTGACCTCCACGAAGGTCGTGTGGCCGTCACTGATCAGGGCGTCGATCGTCTCGTGGAAACGGACCTGCTCGCGGAGGTTGCGGTACCAGTGCGCGGCGTCGAGGTCCTCACCGGCGACCGGGCCGCCGGTCACGGTCGAGTACATCGGGATGTGTCCCGCACGGGGCGTGACGGGGGCGGCGAGCTCCATCAACCGCTCGCGGACCGCCTCCACGTGCGGCGTGTGCGAGGCGTAGTCCACCGGGATACGGCGCGCCTGCACGCCCTCGCGCTCACATACGTCCACCAGCTCGTCGAGCGCCGCCGCGTCACCGGCGACCACGGTGGCCTCCGGACCGTTCACGGCGGCCACACAGATCCGGCCGTCCCACCGGGCCAGCAGCTCAATCACCTGATCGACCGGCCTGGCCAGCGACACCATGCCGCCCTGCCCCGCCAACTCCTCACCGATCACCTTGCTCCGCAGAGCCACGATCCGAGCACCGTCCTCGAGCGACAGCACCCCCGCCACACACGCGGCAGCGATCTCACCCTGCGAATGACCGACCACAGCGGCGGGCTCCACACCCCGCGAGCGCCACAGCTCGCCCAGCGACACCATCACAGCCCACAGCACGGGCTGCACGACATCGACCCGGCCCAGGGACGGCGCCCCCGGCCGCGAACGCAGCACGTCGAGCAACGACCAGTCGGTGTGGAGCGCGAGGGCCTGCGCACACCGGTCGACGGAGTCCGCGAACACCGGGGACGTGTCCAGCAGATCCGCGGCCATACCGGCCCACTGCGACCCCTGACCAGGGAAGACGAAGACGACGCCCTCGTCGCTCTCCCCGTCGGGTGCGGTGCCGGTGACCACGTCACCGGAGGGCTCGCCCGAAGCGATGGCCTCCAGCCCCGCCAGGAACTCGTCCCTGCTCTCGGCCACCACGACCGCACGGTGTTCCAGTGCCGCCCGGCGCGTGGCCAGCGACCATCCCACGTCCGCGAGGGATGCGTCCTCGGCCGCGGCGAACTCGCCGAGCCGCGCCGCCTGACCCCGAAGGCCCTCCGCCGACCGCCCCGACACCAGCCAGGGCACCACACCGGTACGTACGACCGGAGGATCGGCAGACACCGGAACAGAATCCGCGACCGGCGGAGCCTCGACGATCACGTGCGCGTTCGTACCGCTCACGCCGAACGACGACACAGCAGCCCGCCGCACCCGACCCGACCCCGACTCCGCAGCCGAAGCCGAAGCCGACTCGGGCCACTCGGTGTTCCGCGTCACCAACTCCACCGCGGCCGACGCCCAGTCCACGTGGGGACTGGGCTCATCGGCGTGCAGCGTCCGGGGAACCACCCCTGCTCGGATGGCCATCACCATCTTGATGACCCCGGCCACGCCCGCCGCCGCCTGGGTGTGACCGATGTTGGACTTCACCGAACCCAGCAGCACCGGACGGTCGGCGGGGCGGTCCTTCCCGTACGTCGCCTGCAGAGCCTGCGCCTCGATCGGGTCACCGAGCGCCGTACCCGTCCCGTGCGCCTCGACCACGTCCACGTCGGACGCGGAGACGCCCGCGTTCGTCAGCGCCTGCGTGATCACCCTCTGCTGGGCCGGACCACTGGGCGCGGTCAGGCCGTTGGACGCGCCGTCCTGGTTCACCGCCGAGCCGCGGATCACCGCGAGCACCCGGTGGCCGTTGCGCTCGGCGTCGGACAGGCGCTCCACCAGGAGCATGCCCACGCCCTCGGACGCGCCCATGCCGTCGGCGTCGGCGGAGAACGCCTTGCACCGGCCGTCGCGGGCCAGCCCCCGCTGCCTGCTGAACTCGGTGAAGAGGTCGGGCGTCGACATCACCGCGACACCGCCGGCGAGGGCGAGCGAGGACTCGCCGCGGCGCAGCGACTGCACCGCCAAGTGCAGTGCGACCAGGGACGACGAGCACGCCGTGTCCACCGTGAGGGCCGGGCCCGTCAGACCGAGCGAGTACGCGATGCGGCCGGAGGCGACGCTTCCGGCGACACCGGTCATGGCGTGGCCTTCGACCTCCTCGGGGATCGCGGCCAGCCTGCTCCCGTAGTCGCGGAAGCTGGCGCCGACGAAGACGCCGGTCCGGCTGCCGCGCAGCGACGTCGGGTCGATGCCGGCGCGCTCGAGCGTCTCCCACGAGGTCTCCAGGAGGAGCCGCTGCTGCGGGTCCATGGCGAGGGCCTCACGCGGCGAGATGCCAAAGAAGTCCGCGTCGAACTCGCCCGCTTCGTGCAGGAATCCGCCCCGGTCGGTGTACGAGGTGCCAGGACGTCCGCCGTCGGGGTCGACGAGCGAGTCCAGGTCCCAGCCACGGTCGACGGGGAATCCGGAAATGCCGTCGCCGCCCTCCGACACCAGGTCCCACAGTGCCTCGGGGGAGGACACACCGCCGGGGTAACGGCAGCTCATCCCGACGATCGCCACCGGCTCTCCGTCGGCCGCTTCCGCCGCCCTGAGTCGTGCTCGCGTCTCCTGGAGTTCGGCGGTGACCCGCGTCAGGAAATGGCGGAGCTTCTCGACGTCGTCCATTACTTGTGCTCCATGCGGTGAGTCAGCAGGTAGGTCGGGAGAGGTGCCGTGGCGGTGCGGCCGGCGCGGACTTCGGCGGGTCAGGAGATCCCGAATTCCTTCTCGATGAAGGTGAAGAGTTCGTCATTGGTGGCGGCGGCGAGATGGCTCTCGCCGTCCGTGGGGTTCTCCGCGGGGTTGTCCGCGGCCCGGCCGGTGCCCTCGGCCGCACGGAGGAGACCGCGGAGCCGTTCGGCGATCGTGTCCCTTGCGGGGTCGTCGTCCGCCATCGTCGCCAGCAGGCCGTCCAGCCGGTCGAGGTCGGCGGCACCGGCGGTGGCGGCAGTGTCGGCTGTGCCGGCGGTGCTGGTGGTGCCTGTGATGCCGGTGCCCGTGTCGAACAGCTGGGCACCGAGGTGAGCGACGAGTTCGTTCACCGTCGGATGGTCGAAGATCACGGTGACCGGCAGCCGGATCCCGGTGATGCCGTTCAGCCTGTTGCGGAGTTCCACGGCGGTGACCGAGTCGAGGCCGAGGTCCAGGAACTGCCGCCCGGCGCCCACGGATTCGGCCGAGTCGTGTCCGAGGACGGCGGCCACCTGGGCGCGTACGGCGTCGAGCAGGCGCCGCTTGCGTTCCCTGGGCTCGGCATCGGCGAGCTGGTCGCGCAGGGAGGTGTTCGTACCCCCGGTGGCACTCCCACCAGTTCCCCGGTCGGCTCCCCCGGCGGACGCGGACGTGCCATCGGCTCCGTCGCCGGCCGCGCCGAGCGCCCGCCGGGCCTCGGGGACCCCGTCGAACAGGCCGCTGGGCCTGACGGCGGTGTACGCGTGGATGAACCGGTCCCAGTCGATGTCGGCGACGACGACCGCCGTCTCGCCGTGGTCCAGGGCCGCTTCCAGACCGAGCACCGCCGTCTCCGGAGGCAGCAGCGGCAGACCGTGCCGGAGCCGCAGCCCGGCCACCGCGTCGGCGTCGGCCATGCCGCCCTCCGCCCACGGACCCCACGCCACGGAGGTGGCCGTCAGCCCTTGCGCGCGACGGTAGCGGGCCAGCGCGTCCACGTAGGCGTTCGCCGGCGCGTAGTTGCCCTGGCCCGCCATGCCGACGCTGCCGGCCACGGAGGAGAACAGGACGAAGGCGGACAGCTCCCGGTCGAGGGTGAGTTCGTGCAGCCGCCACGCGGCCCCCGCCTTGACCCTCAGTACGCCGACGGCCTGCTCGGGCGTCAGGGCCTCGACGGCCGCGTCGTCGAGTACCGCTGCCGTGTGGAACACCGAGGTGAGGGGGCAGTCGGCCGGTATCGACGCCAGGAGCTCGCGGAGGGCGTCGTCGTCGGAGATGTCGCATGCCGCCACCGTCACCCCGGCGCCCGCCCGGACGAGCTCCGCCTCCAGGTCGGCCGCGCCCGGCGCGTCGCTTCCGCGGCGGCTGACGAGCAGCAGGTGTTCGGCGCCCCGGTCGGCCAGCCTGCGGGCGACCTGGCTCCCGAGCGCCCCGGTGCCTCCGGTGATCAGTACCGTTCCGCTGCCCGGCTTCCAGTCGGTGCCCGCGATGTCGCCGAGCGGGGCCCGGACGAGCCTGCGCCCGAACGTCCCTGCGGGGCGCAGTGCGACCTGGTCCTCGTGGCCCTCGGCCGCCAGGACCGCGCACAGCCTGTCCACGGTCCGCCGGTCCGTGTCCTCCGGCAGATCGATCAAGCCACCCCACAGGGTGGGGAGTTCCTGTGCCGCGGCTCGCCCGAGGCCCCACACGAGCGCCTGTGCCGGGCTGGTCAGCGGGTCATCGGCGGTTACGGACGCGGCGCCCCGGGTGACGCACCACAGGGGCGCGGCGAACTGGGTCGCCGCCAGCGCCTGGATCAGCAGGAGCGTCCGCCGGAATCCGCTGAATTCGCTCGGGAACGCGGCCGCGTCCGTGACGGACGGCTCGTCGAGAGCGAGCAGCGAGACCACGCCGGCTGCCGAGGGCCGCATCTGTGCCGCGAGCGTGTCGGCCCACTGCTGTGGATCGTCGGGCGCCACGAGCGTCTCGACCACGGCTCCGTGTTCGCGGAGCCCTTCGACGACCGCCTCGTGCACCGCGCTTCCGACCTGGTCGGGGGCGACGGCCACGAGCCAAGTGCCGGTGCCCGTGCCGGTGCCGGTGCCGGTGCCGGTGCCGGTCAGCTTGGCACCGGCACGATCGGGCAGCGGCGTCCAGTCCTCCCGGTAGCGCCAGGAGTCCAGCGCGGACGCGGCGCTGTGCCGCCGATGCCAGGCCGACAGCGCGGGCAGCACCGCCGTCAGCTCGGTCCGGTCGCCGTCCCACTCCAGGGTCCGCCCCAGTTCGTCCAGGTCCTCGCGCTCCACGGCGGCCCAGAACTCGGCGTGCGTGTCCGGTGTGTCCGGTGTGTCCGGTGCCGTGGTGTGCTTCGGTGCGGCGGGGGCGAGCCAGTAGTGGTCGTGCTGGAAGGCGTAGGTGGGCAGGTCGACGGGGTCGCCGTCGGGAGCGGGCAGGATCGCCGCCCAGTCCGGCGTCACCCCGTGCACCCACAGGGCGGCGAGGGACGTGAGGAACTGCCGTTCACCGCCCTGCTCCCGGCGCAGGGTGCCGGTCACGGTCAACGGCTTGTCCGCCGCGTGCCCGGCCTCCTCGATCGCCGCCGTCAGCACCGGATGCGCACTGACCTCCACGAAGGTCGTATGCCCCTCACTGATCAGCGTGTCAATCGTCTCGTGGAACCGCACCTGCTCCCGCAGATTCCGGTACCAGTACGCGGCATCCAACCCCTCACCCGCGACCGGTCCTTCACCGGTCACCGTCGAGTACATCGGAATCCGCCCCGCACCGGCCGCCACGGGCGCGGCAACCTCCATCAGCCGCTCACGCACCGCCTCCACGTGCGGTGAGTGCGAGGCGTAGTCCACCGGTACACGACGGGCTCGCACGCCCTCGCGCTCGCATACGTCCATCAGCTCGTCGAGCGCCGCCGCGTCACCGGCGACCACGGTGGCCTCCGGACCGTTCACGGCGGCCACACAGATCCGGCCGTCCCACCGGGCCAGGAGTGACGTGGTCTGCTCGACCGGCCTGGCCAGCGACACCATACCGCCCTGCCCCGCCAACTCCTCACCGATCACCTTGCTCCGCAGAGCCACGATCCGAGCACCGTCCTCGAGCGACAGCACCCCCGCCACACACGCGGCAGCGATCTCACCCTGCGAATGACCCACCACGGCCGCAGGCTCCACACCCCGCGAGCGCCACAACTCCCCCAACGACACCATCACGGCCCACAACACCGGCTGCACCACATCGACCCGCTCCAGAGACGGCGCCCCCGGCCGCGAACGCAACACATCCAGCAACGACCAGTCGGTGTGCGGCGCGAGGGCCCGCGCACACCCGTCGACCGAGTCCGCGAACACCGGGGACGCATCCAGAAGATCCACGGCCATGCCAGCCCACTGCGACCCCTGACCAGGGAAGACGAACACCACACCGGCGTCCGACCCACCCTGGGCCACACCGCTCACCACGTCACCGGAAGGCTCGCCCGAAGCGATCGCCTCCAGCCCCGCCAGGAACTCCTCCCGACCCTCGGCCACCACAACCGCACGGTGCTCCAACGCGGCCCGGCGCGTAACCAGCGACCAACCCACATCCGCCACAGAAGCGTCAGCGGACGCCGCGAACTCACCGAGCCGCGCCGCCTGCCCCCGAAGCCCCTCCGCCGACCGTCCCGACACCAGCCAGGGCACCACACCGGTACGTACGACCGGAGGATCGGCAGACGCCGGAACGGAATCCACGGCCGCCGGAGCCTCGACGATCACGTGCGCGTTCGTACCGCTCACGCCGAACGACGACACAGCAGCCCGCCGCACCCGACCCGACCCCGACTCCGTCTCCGGCCACGTCTCGTTCCGCGTCACCAGCTCCACGGCACCCGATGACCAGTCCACATGCGGAGTCGGCTCGTCGACGTGCAGCATCCGGGGAACGACGCCCGCCCGCATGGCGAGCACCATCTTGATGACGCCGGCCACACCCGCAGCGGCCTGCGTGTGCCCGATGTTCGACTTCACCGAACCCAGCAACAACGGCCGCCCGACCGGACGATCCTGCCCGTACGTCGCCAACAACGCCTGCGCCTCGATCGGATCACCCAGCGCCGTACCCGTCCCGTGCGCCTCGACCACATCCACATCCGACGACACGACACCCGCGTCCGCCAACGCCTCACGGATCACCCGCTCCTGGGACGGGCCGTTCGGTGCCGTCAGACCGTTCGACGCGCCGTCCTGGTTCACCGCCGAGCCGCGGATCACCGCGAGCACCCGGTGCCCGTTCCGCTCGGCATCCGACAGGCGCTCCACCAGCAGCACTCCGGCGCCCTCCGCCCATGCGGTGCCGTCCGCCGACGCCGCGAAGGGCTTGCAGCGGCCGTCGGGCGCGAGTCCGCGCTGGTGGCTGAACTCCGTGAAGATCCCGGGCGTGGACATCACGCTGGCCCCGCCCACGAGCGCCATCCCGCACTCGCCGTTGCGCAGGGCGCGTACGGCGAGGTGCAGTGCGACCAGGGACGACGAGCACGCCGTGTCCACGGTGATGGCAGGACCGGTCAGGCCGAGCGAGTAGGCGATGCGACCCGACGTCACGCTGCCCGCCGACCCGGTGAAGAGGTACCCCAGGGAGTTCGCGGCGTCGGCCGCGCCACTGCCGTACCCCTGCGGGACGGCACCGACGAAGACACCGGTCCTGCTGCCGCGCAACGACAACGGGTCGATGCCGGCCCGTTCGAGGGCCTCCCACGAGGTCTCCAGGAGCAGCCGCTGCTGCGGGTCCATGGCGACGGCCTCACGCGGCGATATCCCGAAGAAGCCCGCGTCGAACTCCCCCGCGTCGTGCAGGAACCCGCCCTGGTGGACGTAGCAGCTGCCGGGCCGTGTGGTGTCGGGGTGGTACAGCTCGTCGAAGTTCCAGCCGCGGTCCGTCGGGAACCCGGAGATCACGTCGTGGTCCGACAGCAGTACGTCCCACAGGTCCTCCGGGGACCGTACGCCACCGGGGAAACGGCAACTGGTCGACACGATCGCGATCGGCTCGTCGGAGCCGCCGAGCGTCGCGACGGACGTGCCGGATCCCGGAGCCGTGGTGTCCACCCCGAGGATTCCGTCCCGCAGGTACTCGGCGAGCGCCACCGGAGTCGGGTGGTCGAACACCGCCGTGGGCGAGAGGGCGAGGCCCGTCGCCGCGACCAGGCGGTTACGCAGTTCGACGCCGGTCAGCGAGTCGAAACCGAGGTCGCGGAAGGCCCGTCCGACCTCCACCTCGTCCGCCGATGACCAGCCGAGGACGGCCGCCGCCTGGCGGCACACCTCCCGCAGCACGACCTGCTTCCGCTGCGCGGGGGTGGCCGCTTCCGCCACCCGTCGCGGGAACCCCTCGAGCGACCCGGACCCGCCCTCGGACCCGTCCTCGGGGCCGGGCTCGGCCGGCAGGTCGACCCGGACATCGGGCGCGGAGCCGGTGGGGGCGAGCCAGTAGCGGTGGCGCTGAAAGGCGTAAGTCGGCAGGTCGACGGGGTCGCCGTCGGGGGCGGGCAGGATCGCCGCCCAGTCCGGCGTCACCCCGTGCACCCACAGGGCGGCGAGGGACGTGAGGAACTGCCGTTCACCGCCCTGCTCCCGGCGCAGGGTGCCGGTCACGGTCAGCGGCTTGTCCGCCGCGTGCCCGGCCTCCTCGATCGCCGCCGTCAGCACCGGATGCGCACTGACCTCCACGAAGGTCGTGTGACCCTCACTGATCAGGGCGTCGATCGTCTCGGCGAAACGGACCCGCTCCCGCAGGTTCCGGTACCAGTACGCGGCATCCAGGCCCTCACCGGCGACCGGTCCTTCGCCGGTCACCGTCGAGTACATCGGAATGTGTCCCGCACGGGGCGTGACGGGGGCTGCCAGCTCCATCAGCTGCTCGCGGACCGCCTCCACGTGCGGCGTGTGCGAGGCGTAGTCCACCGGGACGCGACGCGTCCGGACACCGGCCGCCTCCGCGTCCGCGGCCACCCGGTCCAGCCCCTCAAGACCGCCCGCCACCACCGTCGCGGCGGGCCCGTTCACGGTGGCCACCCACACGCCCTCCCGGTCACCCAGGAGCTCTTCCACCCGCGCGGCCGACGCCGCCACCGACAGCATCCCGCCGTGGCCCGCCAGTTCACCCGCGATGACCGCACTGCGCAGGGCCACGATCCGAGCACCGTCCTCGAGCGACAGCACCCCCGCCACACACGCGGCAGCGATCTCACCCTGCGAATGACCGACCACAGCGGCGGGCTCCACACCCCGCGAGCGCCACAACTCCCCCAGCGACACCATCACAGCCCACAGCACGGGCTGCACGACATCGACCCGGCCCAGGGACGGCGCCCCCGGCCGCGAACGCAGCACGTCGAGCAACGACCAGTCGGTGTGGAGCGCGAGGGCCTGCGCACACCGGTCGACGGAGTCCGCGAACACCGGGGACGTATCCAGCAGATCCGCGGCCATACCGGCCCACTGCGACCCCTGACCAGGGAAGACGAAGACGACGCGTGTATCGGCGCCGCCCGGAGCCGTACCGCTCACCACAGCACCGGAAGGCTCGCCCGAAGCGATCGCCTCCAGCCCCGCCAGGAACTCCTCCCGACCCTCGGCCACCACCACCGCACGGTGTTCCAGTGCCGCCCGGCGCGTGGCCAGCGACCAGCCCACATCCGCCACAGAAGCGTCAGCGGACGCCGCGAACTCACCGAGCCGCGCCGCCTGCCCCCGAAGGCCCTCCGCCGACCGCCCCGACACCAGCCACGGCACCACACCGGCCCGTACGACCGGAGGATCGGCAGACACCGGAGCCTCGTCCGCGACCGGCGGAGCCTCGACGATCACGTGCGCGTTCGTACCGCTGATGCCGAACGACGAGACAGCCGCCCGCCGCACCCGGCCCGACTCCGGCCACTCCGCGGTCCGCGTCACCAGCTCCACCGCGCCTGACGCCCAGTCCACCTGCGGACTCGGCTCGTCGACATGCAGAGTTCGCGGCACAACGCCCGCCCGCATGGCCATCACCATCTTGATGACCCCGGCCACACCCGCAGCGGCCTGCGTGTGCCCGATGTTCGACTTCACCGACCCGAGCAACAACGGGCGGTCCGCGTCCCGGCCCTGCCCGTACGTCGCCAACAACGCCTGCGCCTCGATGGGATCGCCCAGCGCCGTACCCGTCCCGTGCGCCTCGACCACATCCACGTCCGACGACACGACACCCGCGTCCGCCAACGCCTCACGGATCACCCGCTGTTGGGAGCGGCCGCTGGGTGCTGTCAGTCCGTTCGACGCGCCGTCCTGATTGACCGCGGAACCGCGGATCACCGCGAGCACCCGATGGCCGTTCCGCTCGGCATCCGACAGGCGCTCCACCAGCAGCATTCCGGCGCCTTCGCCCATCCCCGTACCGTCCGCGGCAGCGGCGAACGCCTTGCACCGGCCGTCACGGGACAGGCCGCGCTGCCTGCTGAACTCCGTGAAGATGCCCGGGGTGTTGAGAACGGTCACGCCGCCGGCGAGGGCGAGCGAGGACTCTCCGCGGCGCAGCGACTGCACCGCCAGGTGCAGTGCGACCAGGGACGACGAGCACGCCGTGTCCACCGTGAGGGCCGGGCCCGTCAGACCGAGCGAGTACGCGATGCGGCCGGAGGCGACACTCGAGGTCTTTCCGGTGAGCAGGTACCCGTCGAGCGATGCGGGCGCTTCGTGCAGCCGGGGCCCGTACTCCTGGTCCATGGTGCCGATGAAGACGCCGGTCCGGCTGTCGCGCAGTGACGCCGAGTCGATGCCGGCCCGTTCCAGCAGCTCCCAGGAGGTCTCGAGGAGCAGGCGTTGCTGCGGGTCCATGGCGAGGGCCTCACGCGGCGATATCCCGAAGAACCTGGCGTCGAACTCGCCCGCCTCGTCCAGGAACCCGCCGCCCAGGGCGAAGCTGCTGCCGGGGCCCTCGGTGTCGTGCAGACGCTCCAGGTCCCAGCCGCGGTCCTCGGGGAACGCGGAGATCGCGTCCCGCTCCGAGGCCACCAGCTGCCACAGGTCTTCCGGGGAGTGGGCTCCGCCGGGAAGGCGGCAGCTCATCGCGATGATGGCGATGGGGTCGTCGTCACCGGCCGGGTCCGCGGCCCCGGACCGCCGGGCGGGGGCGGGCGCGTGGACGGTGGCGGGCGCGCGGACGGTGGCGGACGCATGGACAGTGGCGGTGGGGGTGGCCGTAGCGGTGACGTGGGCGGCGAGTTCGGCCGGGGTGGGGTGGTCGAAGAGCGTGGCCGTGGTCAGGCCGAGGCCCAGCGCGGCGTTGATCCGGTTGCTCAGCTCGCCGAGCATGATCGAGTCGAACCCGAGGTCCTTGAACGTCCGTCCCGTGTCGAGTCCGTCGGGCGTGGCATGTCCGAGGACCGCTGCGACGTGGGCCCTTACCTGACGGGCGGCGTCGACGGGCCGCCCGGCGGCCGCGGATACCGGCGCGCTACCCGTGACGCCGAAACCCGCCTCGCTGGAACCCGCCTCGCCGGAACCCGACTCGTCGGCACCAGCCCCGTCGAGACCCACCTCGCCGAGAACCACATCTCCGAGATCCGCCTCGCCGAGATCCACCTCATCGAGACCCGCCCCGTCGAGGCCCGCGGTCTCGAACCAGTACCGGCGGCGCTGGAAGGCGTACGTAGGCAGGTCGGTCCGGCGCGCACCCGTGCCGTCGAAGACCGCGGCCCAGTCGACGGCCGCGCCGTTGGCCCAGAGCTGGGTCAGCGAGGTCAGGAGCTGCCTTCTGCCGCCCTTGTCCCTGCGCAGTGTTCCCGTCGTGGCGACGGCCGCGCCGGCGGCCCGGCCGGTCTCCTGGACGGCGTTGGTGAGGACGGGGTGCGGGCTGACCTCCAGGAAGAGGGTGTAACCCGCCTCGACGATGCTCTGCACGGTGTCCTTGAAACGCACCGTCTCACGCAGGTTGCGGTACCAGTAGTAGGCGTCCAGCGACTCGCCCGCGACGGGCCCCGCAGCGGCCGTCGAGTACATCGGTACGTCGGCGGCCCGCGGCGCGATCGACGCCACCCGCCGCAGGAGCTCGTCCCGTATCTCTTCCACATGGGGCGTGTGCGAGGCATAGGCGTTCTCGACGGTACGGGTGCGGTGACCGGCGTCCTCCGCCCGCGCCACGACCTCGGCCACCGCCTCCGGGCTGCCCGCCACCACGGTCGCGGAGGGGCTGTTGACCGCGGCGATCCAGGCGTCGTCCCGGCCCGCGAGGAACTCGGCGGCCCGCTCCGCCGGCGCGTCCATGGACGCCATCGCGCCCTTGTCGGTCAGCCGCCCGGCGATCCGGCTCCGTAAAGCGATCAGGAGCGCCGCGTCCTCCACGGACAGCGCACCGGCGACGCACGCCGCGGCGATCTCACCCTGCGAATGGCCGATGACCGCGGAAGGGACCACTCCGAGGGAACGCCACACCCGTGCCAGCGAGACCATCACGGCCCACAGGGTGGGCTGCAGGACGTCCACCCTCTGCAGCGCGCTGCCGTCCGAGGTGTCCTTCAGTACGTCGCGGAGATCCCAGTCGACGTGCGGGGCGAGCGCCCGGGCGCACTCCTCCACGGACTCGGCGAACACCGGTGAGGTACGCAGGAGTTCGGCGGCCATGCCGACCCACTGCGCGCCCTGACCGGGAAACACGAACACCACGCCGGTGTCGCGGGGGGCCGTGCCGGTGGCGCCAGAAGCCACTCCGGTGCCCCGGGGAGCCGTGCCGGTGATCACATGTCCGGCCGGCTCCCCGGACGCGAGGGCGTCCAGTCCGGCCAGGAACTCCGCACGGCCGTCGGCCACGATCGCCGCGCGGTGCTCCAGGGCGGTTCGGTGCCCGGCGAGCGACCACCCGATGTCCTCGCGGGAGGCGTCACCGGCCGCCACGGAGTCGCGCAGCCGTGCCGCCTGGCCCCGCAACCCTTCCGGAGTCCGCGCGGAGACCACCCACGGCAGCACGCCGGGAGCACGGTCTCCGCCGGGGACAGAAGCAGCTTCGTGACCACCGGACGCCGACACCGACGACGGAACCGGCGACGGAACCGGCGATGGAACCGGCGCCTCGGAAACGATCACATGCGCGTTCGTCCCGCCCACCCCGAACGCCGACACCCCCGCGACCAGCGGCACGTCGGGGCACGGCCAGGGCGACAGTTCCGTCTGCACCCGCAGGTTCCAGTCGTCCAGCGGTACGGCCGGGTTGGCGGTCCGGAAGTTCAGGCTGGGCGGCAGCTGCCGGGCCCTGAGGGAGAGCAGCACCTTGATCAGTCCGGTGATGCCCGCCGCACCTTCGAGGTGTCCCACGTTCGTCTTGGCGGAGCCGACGAGCAGCGGCCGGTGCCGGGGATGCGCGGAAGCCACGGTCTCCGCCAGTGCCGCCGCCTCGATGGGGTCGCCGACCGCGGTGCCGGTGCCGTGGAGTTCCACGTACTGCACCTCGTCGGGGGCGACACCCCCGGCGGCGCAGGCCCGGCGCAGGACGTCCTCCTGGGCGGACCGGCTCGGTGTGGTGAGGGTGTCCCCGCCACCGTCGTTGTTCACGGCACTGCCGCGCAGCACACCGTGGATCCGGTCGCCGTCGGCGAGTGCCCGGGTGAGCGGTTTGAGCAGGACCAGGCCGCCGCCCTCGCCCCTGACGAACCCGTTGGCGCGGGAGTCGAGGACGAAGCACCGGCCGTCGGGGGACAGTCCGCCGAAGCGCGCGACGCTCAGGGTGCTGTCGAAGGCGAGGTTGAGGTGCAGGCCGCCCGCGAGAGCCGTCTCGCACTCGCCGGCGCGCAGGCTCTGGCAGGCGGTGTGCACCGCGACGAGGGAGGAGGACTGGCCCGTGTCGATCACCATGCTCGGGCCGCGGGCCCCCAGCAGATAGGAGAGCCGGTTGGCGATCATGCCCCGGTTCAGGCCGGTCAGCGTGTGGTGCGTCACCGCCGCGGCGCCGCGGCGGCGGAGCAGGGTGGCGTAGTCGTCGCCGATGGCGCCGACGAAGACTCCCGTACGTCGTCCTGCGAGGTCGGACGTGCGCAGGCCCGCGTCTTCGAGTGCCTCCCAGCCGATTTCGAGCATGAGGCGCTGCTGCGGATCCATCGCGGCCGCCTCGCGCGGCGAGATCCCGAAGAACTCGGCGTCGAACAGGTCCGGCCCGTCGATGAAGGCCCCGTGCTCCATGGCGGCGTTGGCGGTGCCGGCCGCGCCCCCTCCGCTGCCCGTGCCCGCGTCGCCGCCCGCACCCCTGCCCGCGCCCCGCGCCCACCGGCCCGGCGGCACCGAAGTGACCGCGTGCTCACCGGAACTGAGCAGCCGCCAGAACTCGGCCGGACTGCTCGCCCCGGGCAGCCGGCAGGCGATGCCGACGACCGCGATCGCGCTCTCGGCCTCACGGTCCGACAGCGCAGCAGGAACTACGGACATTTAGGCACCTTCCCCCGACGCCTGAAAAACGCTTACCTGCCCCTCTATACGAAGAGGGACCGTAAGCGCACTTGAATAAGCCGGCCCTACTCAACACCGACTCAAAAAGCACACGCAGATGTGTCGACAGAGGACACGCCATTCGGCAACTCAAGCCATTTGAGGCCACATTGCCAACATATATTGATCAACTACGGTGATCCGAACGTACCCCAGCCCGCAGCCCCACGCAACCATGTTCCTGACGGCCCGGAGCTGCGGGTAAGGGACGGGGAAGGGACTGCGTGGGGCCGCCACCCATCCCCGGGCCGCCGCAAGTGATCCCTTCCGAATCCACGGATCTTGTGCCTAGACTGGCGACGCATCAGAGAGTTGGCCGGACTCCGACGGGGGAAATGTCGAGTGGCAAGCAGAAGACTCTTCCACGCACACGTACGGGCGTGCCGCGCATGAGTCACCGCAAGGTGGCCGCGCGGTAGCCGACGATCGGCAACCCAACACAGCATTGAGAGCGTTCCCACGCCGTGGGTCCATGAGGCATGCCCTTTACCGGTAGTGCCCCTGCTCTTCCCTTTTTCATGGGACTTTGTTGTGGACCTTGCCGTGAGATTTTACGGTGGGCCTTTGCCCGTGGGCCGGAGAGCTTCTGCGCCAGCACCCTCACCCCTCCAACGAGAACCCTTCCAATATGCCGAACGGGGGAAGTTGGCTCAATGACAGTACCCATAACCGCTCTGGACGCCTTAGACGCGGAAAAGATTCTCGCGTCCGTGGACGACACGCTCACGGACTTCCTGGAATCGAAGAACGACGCCACGGCACAACCGCACCTGCCCTATCTCTCGCAGCTGGTACGGGACTTCCTGTCGGGGGGCAAACGCATTCGCCCCCTTCTCTGCGTGACGGGCTGGCACGCGATCGGGTGCGGTGACGACGTCGAACCGATCATTCGGGTCGCCGCCTGCCTGGAGTTGTTCCACGCCTTCGCGCTCATCCATGACGATGTCATGGACAACAGCGACACCCGCCGCGGCCGCCCCACCATTCACCGCACGATGGCGGCGCACCGCGCCGTGTCCCGGGGCCCGGACGATGCCGAATGGTTCGGCGTGAGCGCCGCGGTCCTGCTCGGCGATCTCACGCTCACCTGGTCCGACGAACTCCTGCACAAGGCCGGACTCACCCGCACGCAACTCGACGCGGCGCTTCCCCTTCTCGGCGAAATGCGCACCGAGTTGATGCTGGGTCAGTACCTCGACCTGCACGCCACCGGGGCGCTGACGGACGACGTCGAGGCCACCCTGAACATCTACCGGTACAAGACGGCCAAATACACCATCGAGCGCCCCTTGCACATCGGCGCCGCCATCGCGGGTGCGGGACCCGCGGTCCTGGCCGCCATCAGCGACTACGCCCTCCCCCTCGGCGAGGCGTTCCAGCTCCGCGACGACCTGCTCGGGGTGTACGGCGACCCGTTGGTCACCGGGAAGTCCCGGCTCGACGACCTGCGGGCGGGCAAGAACACCGCTTTGACCGCGCTCGCGCTCAGCCGCGCCGACAGCCGGCAGACGGCCCAGCTGCGCCGGCTGCTCGGCGACCCGCTGCTCGACGAGGAGGGCGCCGACGTCGTGCGCGGCATCTTCGAGGCGACCCGCGCCCGGGCCGGCGTCGAGCGCATGATCGACGACCGCCGGCGGCAGGCGCTGCGCGCCCTGGACCGGGCTCCGTTCACCACGGACGCGACCGTCGCCCTTGAGCAGATCACCCGCAAGGCCATCGTGAGGGACTCATGACCACTGACATTTCCGTACCCGGGCAGACCGAACTCTCCGGAATGATGCGGCACTGGGAGAAAAGCACCAGCAGATTCGCCGAGGCATTCGAGCAGCACATCGGCAGGGGCCCGGAGATGTGCCCACTCACCGATGCCGAACTGCGGGAGATCATCGACGCCTGCAATACGGCGGTGGCGCCTTTCGGGAAGTCGGTCTCGGACGAGCGCTGGATCTCGTACATGGATGTCGTCCGGTGGTCGCAGAGCGCCCGCCACATCAAGGACATGGAGGCCTTCAAGGCCGTCTGCATCCTGAACTGCGTCACCTTCGTGTGGGACGACATGGATCCGGCGCTGCACGACTACGACGCCTTCTTCCCCGAACTGCGGAAGATCTGTGAGAAGTACTACAGCGAGGAAGACGCCCGATTCGCCCTCGAAGGGGCACGGGCGTTCATCACCAGCGATCACATGTTCCGCGGCTCGCCCATCAAGGAAGTGCTCTGCACCACTTCCCCGGAGCAGTACTTCAGGTTCCGGGTCACGGATGTCGGCGTCGACTTCTGGATGAAGATGTCGTACCCGATCTACCGCCACGCGGAATTCACCGAGCATGCGAAGACGGGCCTGGCCGCCCGTATGACGACGCGCGGCCTCGCGATCGTCAACGACTTCTATTCCTATGACCGCGAGGTGTCGCTGGGGCAGATAACCAACTGCTTCCGGCTGTGCGACGTCTCGGACCAGAGCGACTTCGAGCGGTTCTTCCAGGACCGCCTCGACGACATCGTCGAAGACCTGCGCTGCATAGCCGCCTTCGACGACACAACGCGAGATGTCCTGTTCGACCTCATTTACGGCAACTTTGTCTGGACCACCAGCAACAAGCGGTACAAAGCAGCTGTGAACAACGTCAACTCGCGTATTCAGTAGGGAAGCGAGAAACGTGACCACGGCGAAGGAATCCGTCAAACAGGAACGCTCCTGGTCGTTCGGGACCGCACCGGGAGCGGTCCCCCTCCTGGGACACACGCTCGCGCTCTGGCGCCGGCCGCTGGACTTCCTGGCCTCCCTGCCCGCCCACGGGGATCTGGTCGAGATCCGGCTCGGCCCGAGCCGCGCCT
This sequence comes from Streptomyces sp. NPDC045678, assembly GCF_056432085.1. Lineage (NCBI taxonomy): Bacteria > Bacillati > Actinomycetota > Actinomycetes > Kitasatosporales > Streptomycetaceae > Streptomyces > Streptomyces sp. NPDC045678. The sequence goes on along the minus strand of NZ_JBWKJS010000006.1, from coordinate 319,273 downwards.
ATCTGGCCTGCCACCCCGAGCTCGTCCACCACGTCCTGGTGAACCCCCGCGTGTTCGACAAGGGCGGCGTCTTCGACAAGGCCCGCCAGCTGCTCGGCAACAGCCTGTCCGTCTCCCGCGGCGACGACCACCGTTTCCAACGACGCGTCATCCAGCCCGCGTTCCACTCGACCCGCATCGCCGACTACACCGCCGCGGTCGGCGACGACACCCGCGCCGCGATCGACGCGTGGCGGCCCGGGCAGACGCAGGACATCGGCGAGGCCATGCACGCCCTCCTCATGCGGGTCGCCGCCAGGACGCTGTTCTCCACCGGTGTCGACACGGCGACCATCGAGGAGGCGCGGCAGTGTCTGCGCACCGTCTCGCAGGGCATCTACAAACGCACCGTCGCACCGCTCGGCCTGATGGAGAAGCTGCCCACCCCCGAGAACCGGCGCTACGCATGGTCGAACACCCGGCTGCGGGAGATCGTCGACACAATGATCAGTGAGCGCCGCCGGTCCGACGAGGACCACGGCGACCTCCTCTCCACCCTCCTGCGGGCCGAACACCCGGAGACCGGGCAGCGGCTGACCGACGAGGAGGTCCTCGACCAGGTCGTCACCTTCCTGGTGGCGGGCAGCGAGACGACCGCGTCGACGCTCGCCTTCGTCTTCCACCTGATGGGCGCGCACCCCGAGGTCGAGCGGCGGGTGCACGCCGAGATCGACGCCGCCGTCGGGGACCGCTCACCGGTCTTCGACGACCTCCCGAAGCTGGAGTACACCCGCGCGGTCATCACCGAGGCGCTGCGCCTGTACCCGCCGTCCTGGATGTCCATGCGGGTGGCGTCGGCCGACACCGAGCTCGGGGGCCACCCCATTCCGTCCGGCGCCATGGTGGTGTACAGCGCCTGGGCCATGCACCACAACCCGGAACTCTTCCCCGAACCGGAGAAGTTCGCCCCCGAGCGCTGGCTGGACGAGCGCGCCAAGGACGTGCCGCGCGGCGCCCTGCTGCCGTTCGGGGCGGGCAGCCACAAGTGCATCGGTGATGTGCTCGCGCTCACCGAGACCGCCCTCATCGTGGCCACCATCGCCAGCCGGTGGCGGCTCCGTCCCGTGCCCGGCAGCACGCTGAAACCGGAGCCCAAGGCCACCTTGGAAGCCGGCACGCTGCCCATGCGCTGCGAACAGCGCCGGCCGTCCTGAGGCAGCCGGTCCCCCGACGGCCCGGCTGCCCGCGCCCCGGGCCGGCGCACCAGACGTAGGCGAAGAGATGAAGGAGACATGGGTACGAGAACCGCGCACCAGCAACCCGCGACACACGACTGGCGGTTCGCTGCCGCGCCAGGACGTCTGCCGCTGATCGGGCACGCCGTACAGATGGCCCGCAGGCCGATGGAGTTCCTGTCCTCGCTGCCGGCCCACGGCGACCTGGTCGAACTCCGCCTCGGCCCCAACCGCGCCTATCTGCCCTGCCACCCCGACCTGGTCCAGCAGATCCTGCTCAACGCGCGCGTCTACGACACGGGCGGACCGGTGAAGGAGAAGGCCCGCCCGATCCTCGGCAACGGCCTGATCACGTCCGACTGGGCGGACCACCGCAGGCAGCGGCGCCTGGTGCAGCCGGCCTTCCACACCGCGAGGCTCCCCGCGTACGCCGAGGTGATGCAGTACGAGAGCGAGGTCGAAGCCCGGGCGTGGGAGGCGGGGCGGGCCATCGACATCAGCAACACCATGCAGGCGCTGACCGCCCGGGTCACCGCCCGCGCGCTGTTCTCCACCGACATCGCGGGCAAGGCGGTCGCCGAGATCCAGCACTGCCTGCCGGTCATCGTGCACGGCGCGTACCGGCAGGCGATGGACCCCACCGGGCTGTTCGCGAAGCTCCCCATCGCGGCCAACCGCCGCTTCGACGAGGCGCTGACCCGGATGCACCGGCTGATCAACCAGATCGTCGAGGACTACCGGCGCACCGAGGACGACCGCGGCGACCTGCTGTCGGCGCTGCTCACCGCCGAGGACCCGGAGACCGGCGGTCGCCTGGACGACCAGGAGGTCCACGACCAGGTCATGACGCTGCTGCTGGCCGGGATCGAGACGACGGCCAGCGCCCTCGCGTGGACCTTCCACCTCCTCGGGCAGAATCCGCGGGTCGAGGCGGCCCTGCACGCCGAGCTCGACGAGGTGCTCGACGGCCGGGTGGCCTGCTACGCCGACATCCCGCGCCTCGACTACAGCCGCAGGGTGTTCACCGAGAGCCTGCGGCTCTACCCGCCCGCCTGGCTCTACACACGGACCACCACGGAGGCCACGGAGCTCGCGGGACGGCAGCTCCCGCCGAACTCCGACATCATGATCAGCCCCTACGTCCTGCACCACAGCGCGGCGCTGTTCAAGGACCCCGAGTCCTTCGATCCCGACCGGTGGCTCCCGGAGCGGGCGAAGGACGTGTCGCGCGGCAGCTATCTGCCGTTCGGCGCCGGCAGCCGCAAGTGCATCGGGGACGTGTTCGGCATGACGGAGGCGACGATCGCCCTGGCGACCATCGCCTCGCGCTGGCGGCTGCGGCCCGTGCCGAACACGACGGTCAGGCCGCGACCGCACATGAGCCTCAGCGCGGGACCGCTCCCGATGGTTCCGTCCCGGCGCTAACCGCCGTTGATCACCTGCGTCACGCCGTTGATGATCTGCTGCACGGCGATGGCGGACAGCATCATGCCCGCGAGGCGCGTCACGAGCACCACGCCGCCGTCCTTGATGACGCGGATGATCAGCAGCGAGTACCGCATCACCAGCCACAGCACCACGTGCATGGCCACGATCGCCGCCCAGACGGAGATCTGCGTGCCGACGCTGTCGGCGTCCTGGACGGCCAGGATGACGGAGACGATCGCGCCGGGGCCCGCGAGCAGCGGCATGCCGAGCGGGACCAGCGCGACGTTGACGTCCTTGGTCTGCTTCGGCTCGTCGGTCTTGCCGGTGAGCAGGTCGAGCGCGATGAGGAGCAGCAGCAGGCCGCCCGCGATCATCAGCGCGGGGACGGAGACATGCAGGTAGTCGAGGATCTGGTGGCCCACGAGGCCGAAGACCGAGATGACGCCGAAGGCGACGCACACGGCCTGGAAGGCCATGCGCTGCTGCACCTTGGCGGGGCGGCCCGCGGTGAGACCGAGGAAGATCGGGGTGATCCCCGGGGGGTCCATAATCACGAAAAGCGTGAGAAAGAGGGATCCAAAAACGGCGACGTCGAACACAGTGATGGCCTTGCAGAGAGTCGTACGAAGGTGCCGCGGCGTGCGGCACCGAGCGCGGGGCAGGGCGGCCGCGGCCACGGAACCGTGGAGTGCGGTGAAGTGAGAGTGAGGGGAAGGGCGGTCCCCGTGCGGGGACCGGCCGCTAGGCGGCGGGGCGTCCGCCCGCTCCGGGCACCGGGAACGCTCCCGTGGCCCGGCGCGTGATCTCGCCGTAGATCTCGGGGTCCGTGGTGAACTCGCCGAGTACGCAGGTCTTGCGGCTGCCGTGGTAGTCGCTGGAGCCGGTGACCAGCAGGCCGAGGTCCCCGGCGAGGGCGCGCAGCCGGGCGCGGGTCTCGGGCGTGTGGTCCATGTGGTCGACCTCGACGCCGTCGAGGCCCGCTGCCGCGAAGTCGGCTATCACGCTCTCCGGCACGACCTTGCCGCGCTTGGCGGCCCCGGGGTGCGCGAGGACGGTGACGCCGCCGGCCGCCTTGACCAGGCGGATCGCGTCGAAGGGGTCGAGTTCGTGCTTCTCGGCGAACGCGCGGCCGCCGTCGGCGAGCCACTCGGCGGTGAAGGCGTCGGAGACGGTGGGCACGACGCCGAGCTCGACGAGCGCCTCGGCGATGTGCGGGCGGCCCACCGAGCCGTCGCCCGCGATGCGCGCGACCTGCTCCCAGGTCACCGGCACGCCGAGCCCCCGCAGCTTCTCGATCATCGCCTTCGCGCGCGGCACCCGGTCGTCGCGGACCAGCTCGCACTCGCGGGCGAGCTCCGGCTCCTCGGGGTCGAAGAGGTAGGCCAGCATGTGCAGGCCCATGCCGTCGAGGTTGAAGGAGAGTTCGGCGCCGGTCACCAGGGTCAGGCCCGTCGACAGCTCGCTCAGGGCCTTCTTCGCCTCGGCGTATCCCCGGGTGGTGTCGTGGTCGGTCAGCGCGACGACGTCGAGGCCGGCGGCCGCCGCGTTGCGGACCAGCTCGGCCGGGGTGTCCGTGCCGTCGGACGCGGTGGAGTGGGTGTGCAGATCGATGCGCACGACGCTGACTCCAGTGTTCTGACGGGGCGGACGGCAAGGTGAGGGCGGACGCTCAAGGATAACGGGGATCGGACGCCGCACGGCCCGCCCCGCGAGAGGCATCGCTCACCCCGCCGCACGCGCCGCCCGCGAGGAGACACCACTCACCCCCACCCCGCAGGCCACCCCGGAAGAGCACCACTCACCCGCCGCCCGCCAGCCGCTCCCCTACGGTGTGAGCAGCCGAGGCGACAGCGCCCCGCACGGCAGCAGGTCCACCTCCGCGCCCGCGTCCCGCAGATCCGTGAGGACCAGCTCGTCGTACATGAGCAGGCCCGACTGCTCCGGCCACGCGATGGCCCACAGCCACAGGCCGCGTGCCTCCCCCGCGAAGACGGCGCGGTCGTCCGGCGTCCCGGAGACGTGCCACATCGGCGTCGGCCGCCCGGCGGCGAGGACCTTGGTCTGCGGCGGCTTCTCGACGCTCATGTGGGGGCCCGGGTCGGGTCCGTCGATGCCGGCGTACCGCGCGCCGAGCCCGACGCCGAGCTCCTCGGCGACGAGCACCAGCTCACCGACGCCGCCGAGCGGCGCGGGGCCCGAGCAGGCCACGGCCGTCGCACGGCCACCGCTCCTGTCGTCGCCCGCGCAGGCCACGCCCGTGAACAGCCAGCCGACCGGCAGCGGCCACGGCATCCACACCGGGACCTGTGTGCGGTGCACCACGACCTGGACGGCCTCGACGCTGGGTGGGATCACGGGCTGCAACGGGTGCACCGTGCCGTGCACGTCGCACTGCCAGGAGTCGGCAAAGAGACCGGGAGCCCTGACCCGGCCACCACACTTCGGGCAACTGGGTTCGCCCCTCATAGCGCTCAACGGTCCTCCCCGGTTGCCGCCCCGTCAAGGACGATCACCCGTCCGGTGGCGCTGTCACCAGGCGAAATTAAGTGTAGCTTGCATCAATTAGCCTTGCTAACTTAATATGTGCATACGTCAACGACTTCCGTGGAGGCAGCGGAAGCAGCGAAGGAGCGGCTGTATGAACAGCAGCACAGGGGGTCCCGCCGAAGGGGACCCGTTCGACGCCGGGGCGGGCAGCCTGCTGCGGCAGCCGAAGGCCGTCTGGGCGACGGCGGGCGCCTCCGTCGTCGCCTTCATGGGCATCGGACTCGTCGACCCGATCCTGCCCTCCATCGCCAAGGGCCTGGACGCGAGCGCGAGTCAGGTGTCCCTCCTCTTCACCTCGTACTTCCTGATCACCGCGGTCGCGATGCTGGTCACCGGCTTCGTCTCCAGCCGCATCGGCGGCAAGAAGACCCTGCTGCTCGGCCTCGCGCTCGTCGTGGTCTTCGCGGCCCTGTCCGGCACGTCGGGATCGGTCGGCGAACTCGTCGGCTTCCGGGCCGGCTGGGGGCTCGGCAACGCGCTCTTCGTCTCGACCGCCCTCGCCGTCATCGTCGGCGCCGCGGCCGGCGGCAGCGCGGCCGCGATCCTGCTGTACGAGTCGGCGCTCGGCCTCGGCATGGCCTGCGGCCCGCTCGTCGGCGCGCTGCTCGGCGACGCCAGCTGGCGCTACCCGTTCTTCGGCACCGCGGCCCTGATGGCGATCGGCTTCCTCTGCATCACCGCGTTCCTCAAGGAACAGCCGAAACCCGTGCGGAAGACGTCCCTGCTCGACCCGGTCAAGGCGCTCGGCCACGGCGGACTCGCCTCCGCGGCCGCCTCCGCCTTCTTCTACAACTACACGTTCTTCACCGTGCTGGCCTTCACGCCGTTCGTACTGAACATGTCCCCGTACAAATCGGGCGCGGTCTTCTTCGCCTGGGGCGTGCTCCTCGCGGTGTTCTCCGTACTGGTGGCGCCGCGACTGCAGGCGCGGTTCGGCTCGCTGAAGGTGCTCGGCAGCTCACTGGTGCTGCTCGCCGCCGACGTCCTGGTGCTCGGCTACGGCAACCACACGGTCGCCGTCGTCTGCACCATCCTGTCCGGCGCCTTCATCGGCGTGAACAACACCGTCTACACCGAGCTCGCCCTCGGGGTCTCCGACGCGCCGCGCCCGGTGGCCAGCGCCGGCTACAACTTCGTCCGCTGGTTCGCGGCCGCCGCCGCGCCGTTCTTCGCGCCGAAGATCGAGGAGTGGAGCAACATCCACATCCCGTTCGTGGTCGCGGCCGTCACAGCGGTGCTCGGCGCGGTCGTGGTGTGGGTACGCAGGAACGCCCTCACGCACGAGGCCGAGGAACTGGAACCCCAGCACGCCGCCGAGGACAGCGTCACGGTCTTCGCCAACTGAGTCGTCAGCGGCGGGACTTCAGTCCAGGGACACGGACTTGCGCAGCGGATCGCGCAGGTCCGTTCCGCTGTTCAGCCAGCGCTCCTGCAAGGCCGCCGCGCCGTGCACCCGCTTCCACGCCGCCTCGTTCGGCGTCATGGGAAGCAGCGGCAGGAACCGTACGGGATCCATGGGCTCGTCCAGCGCGAGGTCCTCGACCAGACCGCCGGACTCCGCCACCAGCACCGAGGTGAACGGCGCGCCCGGCCAGAGCGGTTCGCCCACGTCCAGCGACGCGCCGGGCGCCACGATCAACCCCTCGACCTGGGGCGAGGCGGCGAGGACGGCGAGCGGCCGCAGCACCTTGTCCGTGTCGGCGAGCCCGGCTCGTACCGAGAGCACCAGCTCGGCGCGCGGCCCCTTGACCGGGTCGGCGAGCGCGGCGGTGGGGTCGGCCATCGGCTGGGCCGACATCCCGAGCGTGGCATAGCGCACCACGTCGCCGTCCGTGAAACGCAGCACTTCCACGCGGTCGGTACCGAGGAAGGTCACCGCGGCGCGCGCGTCGGGTTCCCCCAGGCCGGTAAGGAGACGGGCCTCGACCAGCGCAAGAACATCAGCCATGACGCGAGCATAGAACTCGTCAGGTAAGGGCAAAACGGGGGCTTGACCTTCTGTCGGCTGATAGTGTTGGCCGCTGGCTCAGGGCAGCACGCAGAAGCGTCGCTTTCAAGCCCTGCAGACAGACACTGACTTCGCGCCACGGGCGTGAAGGGCGCATGGGACTTCCCTTACGGGGGACCGGCCGGAGGAGGTGGGGCTGCAATGGACCGAAGTCGACCGTGCAGTACCACCCGCTCTTCCGCCCGGTGATTCCCGCAGCCCCGTAGCTGCGCGAGCACACGCACGCACCGCGAGCACTGTTCGTGCCGTGTGCGTCGGAAGAGCACTTCGTTCCCACCTGATCTGTCTGAGTTTCCTGATCTGTGTCAGTAGCGAAGCTGCCACCGCGACGGTGCGGTGCTTCCCGCTTTGCGGACGTGCCAAACATCCCGCAGTAGGACGTCCCCATTCCGGGCAGTTCCAACCGTCGCCGGCGGCCTCCTTCGAAGGAGCCTGCCCATGTCGATGATCCGCGACCTTCGTGCCGCCGTCCGCCCCTCGCTGCGCAAGGAAGGCACCGCCTACCCCTCCTCCCCCGCGTCGTACGACACCTACGACGCCACCCGTGACGCCGCCTCCGCCGTCGTCGACTGCGCCGTCTACCGCGACGGAAGCCGCCTGGAGTGCGCCGACACCCTCACCCCCCACGAGGCGATGCTCGAGGTGCGCCGGCGGGGCGGCTTCGCCTGGATCGGCCTGCACGAGCCGACCGAGGCCGAATTCGCCGGTATCGCGGCCGAGTTCGGGCTGCACCCGCTCGCCGTCGAGGACGCCGTCCACGCCCACCAGCGGCCCAAGCTGGAGCGGTACGACGACACGCTGTTCACCGTCTTCAAGACCATCCACTACGTCGAGCACACCGAACTCACCGCCACCAGCGAGGTCGTGGAGACCGGCGAGGTGATGTGCTTCACCGGCCGGGACTTCTTCATCACCGTCCGGCACGGCGGCCACGGCTCGCTGCGCGCCCTGCGCCGCCGCCTCCAGGAGGACCCCGAGCTGCTCGCCAAGGGCCCCTCCGCCGTTCTGCACACCATCGCCGACCACGTCGTCGACGGGTACATCGCGGTCGCCGACGCCATGCAGGACGACATCGACGACGTGGAGAGCGAGGTGTTCTCCGCGCCGAGCAAGGGCAAGGGCACCTCGCGCGGCGTCGACGCCGGGCGGATTTACCAGCTCAAGCGCGAGGTCCTCGAGTTCAAGCGGGCCGTGTCCCCGCTCCTTCGGCCGATGCTGCTGCTCAGTGAGCGGCCGATGCGGCTCGTCGACCCCGACATCCAGAAGTACTTCCGTGACGTCGCCGACCACCTCACGCGCGTCCAGGAACAGGTCATCGGCTTCGACGAGCTGCTCAACTCGATCCTCCAGGCCAACCTCGCACAGGCCGCCGTCGCGCAGAACGAGGACATGCGCAAGATCACCTCGTGGGCGGCGATCATCGCCGTGCCCACGGCCGTCTGCGGGGTCTACGGCATGAACTTCGACCACATGCCCGAGCTGCGCTGGCGGTACGGCTACCCGATGGTGCTCGCCCTCATCGGCGGCGTCTGCTTCGCGATCCACCGGACCCTGAAGCGCAACGGCTGGCTGTGACCCCCACTCGGTAGGCTGCCGTCCATGACTGCTGACCCGCTGCTCGACCGCGCCCTCGTCGAGGAGGCCACCAAGAAGTCCGGCCTCATCTGGGTTCAGGGCGAGGGCTCGCCCGCCCGGGCGCTCTGGCACATCTGGCACGAGGGCGCCGTGCACCTCGTCGGCGACGGTCCCGGCGAGCAGCCGCTGCCGGGGCTCGTCGACGGGGGCACCGCCGAGGTGACCGTGCGCAGCAAGGACAAGGGCGGGCGCCTTGTCGCCTGGACGGCGGACGTGAGTGAGCCGGCGCCCGGCTCCCCGGAGTGGGAGGCGGCTGTCGCCGAGCTCAAGGGGAAGCGGTTGAACGCGCCGGACGCCGAGCGGGTCACCGTGCGGTGGGCTGAGCAGTGCCGGGTCGTCCGGCTCACGCCGCGCGACGTGACGACGGAGCTGCCGTCCGCGTCTCTTGCGGCTGCGCCGCTGCCGACCGGGGCCACTACGCGCGAGGCGTTGCCTGCGGGGCTTCCTCGGCTGTTGTTCCGCCGCAAGCGCCGTTGAGGGGTTCGCTGCTTTGCCCTGCGGGTGCGTCGTGGTTGCTCGCGCAGTTCCCCGCGCCCCTGAGGCTCGCCCCTGCGGGGCTTGCCTCATCCGGCCCGCGATCCCGGCCCCCGTCAGGACGTCGGGAGTTGTTTTCCGTAGTCGACCATCTCGTCCTTGGTCGGCTCCTCCAGCGGGAAGTCCGTGTTCCAGTCCGTGAGTTTCAGGGTGCCCGCGTGGCCGCCGCGGTCCAGGCGCAGCGGGTACGGCTTGCCGTCCAGCGAGACGGAGAGCGTGCCCCCCGCGCCCTCGTCGCCGGCGATCTTGATGCTGCGCAGTGCGCCCGTCTTGCCGCGGTCGCCCACGGTGAGCTTGCCGTGCAGCGTGAGCATGCCGCTCAGGAGCCTGTCCTTGTCCGTGAAGCCGCTCAGCTGCTGGTAGGCGGGGTCGCCCTGCGGCACCTTCACGTACTTGCCGTCCAGCTTGGCGGCGGCCGTCGCGTCGGCCTTCCCGGACTTCCCGTCGGCCTGGCCCCCGCCCGTCCAGAACTCCGTGTCGGCCTTCAGGTACAGCTGCTCGCCGATCCGCAGCAGCTGGAACGTCCTCCCCTTGGAGGTGACCGAGCCGGTGCCGCCCTCGCCCTTGAGGCGCATGTCGAGGCTGTACGTGTGGCTCTTGCTGACCACCGTGCCGGAGAGCCGGACCGCCGACGCCGACTCGGCCGCCTTGTCCGCCTTGCCCTGGATCTTCGGCGCGGAGAGTTTCCCGACGCCGTTGGTGCCGGCGTCCGGGTCCTCGCCGCTGCTGCAGCCCGTCAGACTCGTCGCCGCCGCGACCAGGCCCGCGCACATCGCGCTCACGAACGCTGCCCTGCGGGCGCGGCTGACCAGGGGAAGAGCGGTCACAGGTGGCGCTGCCTCTCGTACGGACGACCTCTACGGCTTCGGCAGTACGGCAGCGTACCTGTGTCGGCCGAGTCGACCGGCGGCAGTCCTTACGGACCCTCCGCCGGGGCGCGCCCGACCGGGACGGGCTAGCCTGAAGCCCGTATTGACGGACCAAACGGCATGAAACTCCCGGCCTGAAGGAGGAGCACGTATGGCGGCAGGTGCCCCCAGGGTCTTCGTCTCACACCTCTCCGGCACCCCCGTCTTCGACCCGAACGGCGACCAGGTGGGCCGGGTGCGCGATCTGGTGGCGATGCTGCGGGTCAGCAGACGGCCGCCCCGGCTCCTCGGGCTCGTCGTCGAGCTCGCGACGAGGCGCCGCATCTTCCTGCCGATGACCCGCGTCACGGGCATCGAGTCGGGCCAGGTCATCACCACCGGCGTCCTGAACGTGCGGCGCTTCGAACAGCGGCCCACGGAGCGGCTCGTGCTCGGCGAGATGCTCGACCGGCGGGTGCGGCTCGTCGAGACGGGCGACGAGGTCACCGTCCTCGACGTATCGATTCAGCAGCTGCCCGCGCGCCGCGACTGGGAGATCGACCGCGTCTTCGTACGGAAGGGCAAGGCCGGCACGTTCCGGCGCAAGGGCGAGACGCTCACCGTCGACTGGTCCGCCGTGGACGGCTTCTCCCTGGAGGAGCACGGGCAGGGCGCGGAGAGCCTCCTGGCCACCTTCGAGCAGCTGCGCCCCGCCGACCTCGCGAACGTCCTGCACCACCTCTCCCCGAAGCGGCGGACGGAGGTGGCCGCCGCCCTCGACGACGACCGGCTCGCCGACGTCCTGGAGGAGCTCCCCGAGGACGATCAGATCGAGATCCTCGGGAAGCTCAAGGAGGAGCGCGCCGCCGACGTCCTGGAGGCCATGGACCCGGACGACGCGGCCGACCTCCTGGCCGAGCTGCCCGAGGAGGACAAGGAACGGCTGCTGACGCTGATGCAGCCCGACGACGCGGCGGACGTGCGGCGCCTGATGGCGTACGAGGAGCGGACCGCCGGCGGCATGATGACCACCGAGCCGATCGTGCTGCGGCCCGACGCGACGGTCGCCGACGCGCTCGCCCGGGTGCGGCAGCAGGACCTCTCCCCCGCGCTCGCCGCACAGGTGTACGTGTGCCGCCCGCCGGACGAGACGCCGACGGGCAAGTACCTCGGCACCGTGCACTTCCAGCGGCTGCTGCGCGATCCCCCGTACACGCTGGTCGGCTCGATCCTGGACGACGATCTGCTGCCGCTCGCGCCCGGCACGACGCTGCCCGCCGTCGCGGGGTACTTCGCGACGTATGACATGGTGGCGGCCCCCGTCGTCGACGAGAGCGGCTCGCTGCTCGGCGCGATCACCGTCGACGACGTGCTCGACCACATGCTGCCGGACGACTGGCGCGAGACGGAGTTCCACCTGGAGGAGGAAGGGGCGGGCCATGGCGGCTGACCGCGACCGCGAGAACCGTCCCGAGCAGCGGACCCCGCGCTTCCGCCTGGACCAGCCGAGGCCCCCGCGCAACAGGCTCCTGCCCGACTACGACCCGGAGGCCTTCGGGCGGCTCTCGGAGCGGATCGCACGGTTCCTGGGGACCGGCAGGTTCATCGTCTGGATGACGGTCGTCATCATCATGTGGGTGGTGTGGAACATCGCCGCCCCCGACCACCTGCGCTTCGACCAGTACCCGTTCATCTTCCTGACGCTGATGCTGTCGCTGCAGGCGTCGTACGCCGCCCCGCTGATCCTCCTCGCGCAGAACCGCCAGGACGACCGCGACCGCGTCAACCTCGAGCAGGACCGCAAGCAGAACGAGCGGTCCATCGCGGACACCGAGTACCTCACCCGCGAGATCGCCTCGCTGCGCATGGGCCTCGGCGAGGTGGCCACCCGCGACTGGATCCGCTCCGAGCTCCAGGACCTGGTCAAGGAGCTGGAGGAGCAGCGCGCCGTATTCCCGTCGGAGCGTTCGCGCGGGAGTGATGTAGGCGACCGCTGACATACCTTTCCAGGGCAGGGTTACCGCGCCGTACTATCGGTCCCATGGCTACGGAAGACGCGGTGCGTGAAGCACTGGCGACGGTGAACGACCCCGAGATCCAACGACCCATCACCGAACTGGGGATGGTCAAATCGGTGGACATCTCCGCCGAGGGGGCAGTAGCGGTCACCGTGTACCTGACGGTCTCCGGCTGCCCGATGCGCGAGACCATCACCAAGAACGTGACCGACGCGGTCGCGGCGGTCGAGGGCGTCACGGACGTCACGGTGACCCTGGACGTGATGGGCGACGAACAGCGCAAGGAACTGGCGGCCGCGCTGCGCGGCGGGACCGCCGAGCGTGAGGTCCCCTTCGCCAAGCCCGGCTCGCTGACCCGCGTCTACGCGGTCGCGTCCGGCAAGGGCGGCGTCGGCAAGTCCTCGGTGACGGTGAACCTCGCCGCCGCGCTGGCCGCCGACGGCCTGAAGGTCGGCGTCGTGGACGCGGACATCTACGGCCACTCGGTGCCCCGCATGCTGGGCGCCGACGGCAAGCCCACCCAGGTCGAGAACATGATCATGCCGCCGTCGGCGCACGGCGTGAAGGTCATCTCCATCGGCATGTTCACCCCGGGCAACGCGCCGGTCGTGTGGCGCGGCCCGATGCTGCACCGCGCGCTCCAGCAGTTCCTCGCGGACGTCTTCTGGGGCGACCTGGACGTGCTGCTCCTCGACCTGCCGCCGGGCACCGGCGACATCGCGATCTCGGTCGCACAGCTCGTCCCGAACGCCGAGATCCTGGTCGTGACGACGCCTCAGCAGGCGGCCGCCGAGGTCGCCGAGCGGGCCGGCTCCATCGCCGTCCAGACCCACCAGAAGATCGTCGGCGTCGTCGAGAACATGTCGGGCCTGCCCTGCCCGCACTGCGACGAGATGGTCGACGTGTTCGGCACGGGCGGCGGCCAGAAGGTCGCCGAGGGCCTCACGAAGACGACGGGCACGGCGGTGCCGGTCCTCGGCTCCATCCCGATCGACGTACGGCTGCGTGAGGGCGGCGACGAGGGCAAGCCGGTCGTCCTGTCCGACCCGGACTCCCCCGCGGGTTCGGCGCTGCGCGCCATCGCGGGCAAGCTGGGCGGCCGCCAGCGCGGCCTGTCGGGCATGTCCCTGGGCATCACACCGCGCAACAAGTTCTAGAAGACTCCGGGAGCGCCCCGTAAGGGACGTGGGGAGCTGCGCGACCAGCCACAGCGGTCCCGCGGACGACGTACGAGCAGATCTCTTGGAAGGGGGGGCGCCGTCACTCCGACGGCGCCCCCCGTCTCCGTTCGGCCCGCCGCCCTAGGCGTACGCGCCGATGTCCTGGACGACGGAGAAGCCCAGCCCGTACGCGCTCATGCCGCGCCCGTACGCGCCCAGGTGCACGCCCTCCTTCGTGGAGCCCGCGAGGATCCAGCCGTACTCGGACTCGCGGTAGTGGAAGGGCGTCGGCACCCCGTCGACCGGCAGCGACAGCGAGGACCAGTCGGAGCCCTCGAGGTCGTCGGCGAGGACCCAGGCGGTCTCCGTCTGCTGGTCCAGCCAGTCGTCGCGCAGGGTGTGGTCCATCTGGCCGGGCCAGGTGAAGTTCAGCAGGCCGACCCCGGCGAGCCAGGCCGCCGAGGAGACCGACGTGGCCTCCAGGACGCCCGTGCCGTCCGCGGTGCGCCGCACCGGGTTGGCGGCGACGGTCACCACGACCGCGAAGCGCTCCTTGTCGCTGGTGCCGAGGGTGCCCTCGGCCAGGACCGACGGCTCGTCACCGTGTCCGATGGAACCGTGCTCCACGGCACCGTCCGATGTCGCGCCGACCTGCATCAGCCAGCGCTGCCCCGTGAAGGCCTCGTCGAGGCCGTACCAGGGGAAGGGCGCCAGCAGGTAGCCGTCGACCGTGCGCCGGGCGGTCGACACCGCTGGTGCGGTGCCTTCCGCGGTCGGCGTCTGCGCGCCCACCCGACTTGTCGTCTCCATGTACCCGGCCGCCTCCTCGCTCTCGTCGGTCCGGAGCGGCCCGCCCCCCTCGGGCGTCCTCACCCCGGACAACAAGGCAGGATAGCCACACCTGTTGGCGGGGGCAGGTCAGGAGAGGGCTCAGGTGGCGTCCGCGTCGAACGGCGGACGGTCGTCGGCGACCGGCTTCCGGGGCTCCGCGGAGTTCTTCCGCATGTCGACGCGGGCTCCGCCGGACGAGGCAGCGGAGGCTCCCGCGCCGGTGTCGGAGGAGTCGCTGTCGCGGCCGTGCACGGCGTCCGCGACCTCGTTCATCTCCTTCTTCAGGTCGAAGCCGTTGCGGATCTCCTTGAGCCCGAGATCGTCGTTGTCGAGCTGCTTGCGGATGAACTTCTTGGGGTTCAGGTCCTCGAACTCGAAGTCCTTGAACTCGGGGCCCAGCTCATCGCGGATGTCCGCTTTCGCGCTGTCGGAGAACTCGCGGATCTTGCGGATCGTGCGGGAGATGTCCTGAATGACCTTCGGCAGCTTGTCCGGACCGAAGATGAGCACGGCGAGGACGACCAGCGTCACTATCTCGAGTGCGCCAATGTCATTGAACACCTAGAGCTCCTTGCGATGTCCGCGATGTCCTCAGCCCGCAGCAGGTCGTCGGCAACAGGTCGTCGTCCGGGTCGGACCGTGACCACGGTACCCGTCGCTGATGTCTGTCCGGTAGCCGCTGCACGACAACCCGGAGCAGACGTGGCCAGTCCTTTACTCAGCCACTGCCGGCCGATCCCAGCACCAGGGTCACCTCGCGGTCGCCGCCGTCACGCTCGACGGTCAGCCGCAGACGGTCCTTCGGACGGTGGGCGCGGACCTTGACGATCAGTTCGTCGCTGGAGTGCACGGCGCGGCCGTCGACCTCGGTGATGACGTCGCCCGGCTTCAGGCCCGCCTTGTCGCCGGGGCCGTTCTCGTTGACCGACGGGCCGCCGTTCTTGCCCTTGTCCGCTATGCGGGCCCCGTCGCCGTTGAACTCCGTGTCGAGAGTGACGCCGATCACGGGGTGCGTCGCCCTGCCGAAGTTGATCAGTTCTTCGGCGACGCGCTTGCCCTGGTTGATCGGGATGGCGAAGCCGAGTCCGATGGACCCGGCCTGGCCGCCGCCCGGCTCGGAGCCTTCGTCCGCGGAGCGTATGGCGCTGTTGATGCCGATGACGCGGGCCTTCGAGTCGACGAGGGGGCCGCCGGAGTTGCCCGGGTTGATCGGTGCGTCGGTCTGCAGGGCGTCCACGTACGAGATGTCGCTGCCGTCGCCCTTCTCGCCGCCCGCGGTGATGGGCCGCTCCTTGGCGCTGATGATCCCGGAGGTGACCGTGTTCTCCAGGTCGAAGGGGGCGCCGATGGCCACGACGGCGTCGCCCACCTGGACGTTCTCGGAGTTGCCGAGGGGCAGGGGCTTGAGGCCGCGGACTCCGCTCACCTTGACGACCGCGAGGTCGTAGCCGGAGTCGCGGCCGACGACCTCGGCCTTGGCGGTCTCGCCGCCGCTGAAGGTCACGGAGACCTCGCCGCCGGTGCCCGCGGGCTCCACGACGTGATTGTTGGTGAGGATGTGGCCCTTGCCGTCGAGGACGAAGCCGGTGCCGGTGCCCTGCGCGGAGTCGCCGCTGACGTGCAGCGTCACGACGCCGGGCAGGCTGGCCGACGCGATGCCGGCGACGCTGCCCTTGGGCCGGTCGGCGGACTCGGCGTCGGCCTGCCGCAGCTCGATGTCACCGGTCCCGTTGCGCTCCAGGTACGCGCCGGTGGCGCCACCGATGAGCCCCGAGAGCAGGGCGATGACGGCGACCCCGATGAACAGCACCCGACGCCCCCGCCTGTCCCGCTTCTCCCGGGTCTCCGGGGGCAGCGAGCCGATCTGCTGGAGGGGCGCGTTCCAGGGGTCGTACGGCTGCCTGGGCGCACCCTGAGCGCCCCCGGGCTGCACGGGCCCCGCCATGCCCTGCGGAGGCTGGGGCTGCTGTTGAGGCACGTGCGGGGCGGGCCCGGGCGTGCCGTGCGGGGGCGTGCCGCCGTGCGGGGGCGGCGGGAGCTGGGTGCCGTGCGCCGGGGTCGCCGCGGGGTGCTGCACGGGAGGCGCGGGCGCCCAGGGCCCCGGCTCCCCGTAGGGCGGAGTGCTGTACGGATCCGGGTCGTGCAGGGGCCGCGGCCGCTCCCCACCCCCGGGCTCCTGCGCGCCCGACCCGCCGGGCGCGGCCGGGTACTCACCGGACTGCGCCGAACCACCCCGAGACTGCGGCTGCGGCTGCGGCTGCGCGCCAGGCTCGGCCCACGCCACATGCGGCTGCGCCTGCGTTTGGCCCTGCGGTACGTCGGCAGGAGGCAACGGCTCGCTCCACGTCGCGTCCGACTGGCCCGGGGCCTGCGCGGAACGGCCGGGCACCGCCGAAGCGTCCGGCGCCTGGCCCGGCGCAACGTCGGCCGCGAGCGACGGCTCGGCCCACACCCCGCCCGGCTGCCCCGGGACCTCGGCGGAGCCGCCCAACGACCGCCCCGACGCAACGTCGGCCGGGTGCGACGGCTCGGCCCACACCCCGCCCGGCTGCCCCGGGACCTCGGCGGAGCCGCCCAACGACCGCCCCGGCGCAACGTCGGCCGGGTGCGACGGCTCGGTCCACGTCGCATCCGGCTGGGCCGGGGCCTCGGCGGAGCCGCCCAGCGACTGCCCCGGCGCAACGTCGGCCGGGTACGACGGCTCGGTCCACGTCGCATCCGGCTGGGCCGGGGCCTCCGAAGCGGGGGGCGGGGCGTCTGTGGGGTGCGGGGGCTGTGGCGAGGGCTCGTCTGACGTAGCCCGCTCGCCCGGCCGTGGGCGGCTCCACCAGTTCGCCTTCGTGGGCTTCCCCTCGTCCATGTTCTCCCCACAACTGGCCCGCGGCGGACGCCGTTTGCTTGCTCAACCCCGTGACCGCCGAATCCCCGGCGGGCACGGCCCACCGAGGATTCAACCAGGTTCCCGCGCGGAAGCGCAGGGCGCCGTCGCGTCAGCCGTCACGTCAGCGGACCTGCGACGTGCCCTTCAGCGGTCCGGCGCCCGGAGCCGTCGCGTCGGCGCGCATCGGATCCGCGTCCCCCGGCACCACGGCATCCGACGCCTGCGGCAGCTTGATGCCGGGCAGGGCGGCGGTGTGCCGGCCGGGCGTCCCCGGGCGTATGAGGGGCGAGATGGCGGCGGCGCCCGCGAGCATCGGGGCCGTCAGCTCGTACACGGAATCGCGGGAGCGGAGCGGCTGCGCGGGCGCACCGGGCAGTAGCGGACCCGTGACCTCCGTCGGCGCGACCGGCGCCGAAAGCGCACCGGGACGCTGCCCCTGCACCGACAGCGGATTGCCTCCGCCGCGACGGCGCACGGAGTCGGGGGTGGCGGCGGTGCCGGAACCCTGACTGCGCTGCGGGGTCACATTGCTCCCGGAGCCGCCCGCGCGGGTGTCGCCCCCGGAGTCCGTGGGAACGCCGACCGTGACACCACCGAGCGCGATCGCGGCCATCGACACCGCGCCGGCCGCCGCGAACGCGAACCGTCGCCCGCGCCAGGCCGGACGCTCCGCCTCGGACCGGCGGGCGACCTCGTGGATGCGGAAGCCGCGCTGCTCGCTGGGCAGCACCGCGGCATGGGCGCCCGCGGGCACGTACTCCACGAAGGGCTCCGTGCTCACGCCGAAGATCCCGTTCCGCGGGAGCCCGGCGGAGCCGGTCACTCCGGTGGCGAACCCGTCTTCGGCGCCGGGTCCTCCGGACGGCCCGGAACCGCCTCCTGGAAGACCTTGGAGGCGGGCGAGGAAACTCTCGGTGGGCGGTGGCGGGGCCGCCTGCGCGAAGACGTTCTTCAGGCGACGCTGCGCGTCCGCCTCCGTCTTGCACATCGGGCAGGTCGCCAGATGTGCGAGGACGCGCTCGCGCGCGTCATGACCCAACTCGCCGTCCACAAGGGCGGCGAGCCGGTCCCCCAGATGCTGCTCGGCCTCGGCTACGTGCCGTTCGGCAGGATTCGACCGTGATCCACTCACGCGGTCGCGCCCCCTCCTCCCAGCGCCACGGCACCCGTGACCGCGAGCGAACGGCGCTCGGCGCGGGCCTCGGGAGACCGGTGCTGGAGGGCTTTGCGCAGCTGCGACCGGCCCCGGTGGATACGGCTGCGGACCGTACCGAGCTTGACGCCGAGGGTTGCGGCGATCTCCTCGTACGAGAGGCCTTCGATGTCGCAGAGGACGACGGCCGCACGGAACTCGGGCGCGAGGGTGTCCAGCGCCTGCTGGACGTCCGCGTCGAAGTGCGTGTCGTTGAACACCTGCTGGGGCGACGGCTCACGGCTCGGCAGCCGCTCCGCCGCGTCGTCCCCGAGCGCGTCGAACCGGATGCGCTGCTTGCGGCGCACCATGTCCAGGAAGAGGTTCGTGGTGATGCGGTGCAGCCAGCCCTCGAACGTGCCGGGCGTGTAGGTCGAGAGGGACCGGAAGACACGGACGAAGACCTCTTGCGTGAGGTCCTCGGCGTCGTGCTGATTGCCGGTCAGGCGGTACGCCAGGCGGTATACGCGGCCGCTGTGCGTGCTGACGATCTCCTCCCAGGTGGGCGGAGTCCACGCCTGCGATTCCGCGTCAGCGGCAAAGGTCGCGGTCTGAGCGGAATCGTTGGCACGGATGCGGTCAGCGGTGTCGGTCACGGATTTCGGCTCACCCGCCAACCCGAGAAAGCGCCGAAGCACTCCTCCCCGATCCGCGGACGCAGCCGCACCTCCCCTGTCGGCTCTGGTGGTGTCCAGTGGAGCCCCTACCATAACCACCTCGCCCGTTAGCTCCGGATAAGCGTTTTTACGTGAATTTGGTACGGGCTTCGCTGCAGGTGTCCTGCCCCTGCGAGCCGCCCACTTCAAGTCTTGATCCATCCGTTACCCCCGCTGTGCTCCCACCCCCTATAAACGCGCGGTCCCATCTGCGGGTTCCCGCGCCCAACGGATACAGTCACGGCCAGGCAACCACGGGGACAGGAGAGGGCCATTACCGGCAACCGGCAGACGGGATGGGCGTTCGCCGACGCCTTTGTCGCCGAGGACGAGGCGCTGCGCTGGGCCCGGGACCGGGCCCGGGAGGCAGGCCTGCCCTCGGTGTCCCCCGGCACCGGCGCCGCGCTGCGCATGCTCGCCGCCACGGCTGACGCGAAAGCGGTGGCCGAAATCGGTACGGGCACGGGAGTGTCGGGCATCCACCTGCTGCACGGCATGCGGCCCGACGGCGTGCTGACCACCGTCGATCCCGAACCCGACCACCAGCAGTTCGCCCGTCAGGCCTTCCGGGCGGCCGGCTTCGCGGGCAACCGCGCGCGGTTCATCCCGGGCCGCGCCCTCGACGTACTGCCGCGTCTCGCGGACGGCGGGTACGACCTCGTCTTCTGCGACGGCGACCGCCTGGAGTCCCTCGAATACCTCGCTGAATCGTTGCGCCTGCTGCGGCCCGGCGGTCTCGTCTGCTTCGAGGGCGTCCTCGCGGACGGCAGGACCGTCGACTCCGGACCCCAGCCGGTGGAGGTCCTGCACCTGCGCGATCTGCTGCGGACCGTGCGCGAGAGCCCTGATCTGGTGCCGTCGCTGCTGCCCGTCGGCGACGGGCTGCTCTGCGCCGTCAAGCGCTAGCGCGGGGCCCCGCCACCAAGGCCCCTGGGGCCCCGGACCCGGAAAACACCACTGCCCCGGCATCGTCGTACGATGCCGGGGCAGTGGAAAAAGTATGCGCGCGCTTCCGCGTCAGCCGACGACCTTCTTCAGGGCGTCGCCGAGCGCGTCGGCCTCGTCCGGAGTCAGTTCGACGACAAGTCGTCCGCCGCCTTCGAGCGGAACGCGCATGACGATGCCCCGCCCCTCCTTGGTCACCTCGAGCGGGCCGTCGCCCGTCCGCGGCTTCATGGCCGCCATGCTCGTTCCCCTTCCTGAAACCAGCTCATCGCAGCCGACAACCCAGGTGTCACCGGCATCGAACACATTGCTTCCAGGCCATTATCCCGCATGGCAGGACCCGATGACCAACATCGGTCGGCATCGCTTGGGCAACGCGCGCCCGCAAAACCACTCAATTCGGCGATGTGGCTGCGATACTTCGCCGCCCCATACGCCTCAGGGTCCCGGATTTCTTTGACGCAGGTCACATAGATGGCCTCATGCCGGACCTCGATGATCTCCGTCATGCTGAGCTCCTACGTACTGGACCAGCGGAGGGGGCCACGATGGCCGACAGCGTGCTCTACGAGGTGCACGACGGACTCGCGACGATCACGATCAACCGTCCCGAGGCGATGAACGCCATGAACACGGAGGCCAAGGTCGCCCTGCGGGAGGCCGCGCTCGCGGCCGCCGCCGACGACGCCGTCCGCGCGGTCCTGCTCACCGCGACGGGCCGCGCCTTCTGTGTGGGCCAGGACCTCAAGGAGCACATCGGCAGCCTGGCCGCGGACCGCGAGGCGGGCACCGGGCAGACGATGAGCACCGTCCGGGAGCACTACAACCCCATCGTCCGGGCGCTGACCGGCATGCGGAAGCCGGTCGTGGCGGGCGTCAACGGCGTCGCCGCGGGAGCGGGCCTCGGCTTCGCGCTCGCCGCCGACTACCGCGTGGTCGCCGACACCGCCAAGTTCAACACCTCCTTCGCCGGCGTCGCGCTGACCGCCGACTCGGGCGTCTCCTGGACGCTGCCGCGCGTGATCGGCCCCGGCCGCGCCGCGGACCTGCTGCTGTTCCCGCGCAACATCGACGCACGGGAGGCGTACGACCTGGGGATCGCCAACAAGATCGTCCCCGCCGCCGACCTCGCCGCCGAGGCGGCGCAGGTGGCCCGCGCCCTGGCCGAAGGCCCGACGCTGGCCTACGCAGCGCTCAAGGAGTCCCTCGCCTACGCGGCGGGCCACTCCCTGGACGAGGCGCTCGACAAGGAGGACGAGCTCCAGGGCAGGGCCGGGGCGTCCGAGGACCACGCGATCGCCGTCCAGGCCTTCATCGCCAAGGAGAAGCCCAAGTACCTGGGGCGCTGAGCCACGGACCCGTCACGACGCCTCGCGGGCCACGCAGTCCGCGAGGTGGTCGTCGACCAGGCCGCAGGCCTGCATCAGCGCGTACGCCGTGGTGGGGCCGACGAAGCGGATGCCGCGCTTCTTGAGTGCCTTGGACAGGGCCGTGGACTCGTCGGTGATCGCGGGCACGTCGGCGAGGGTCCGCGGGACCTCGCGGGTCGCGGGGTCCGGCGCGAAGGACCAGATCAGGGAGTCCAGTTCGCCCTCGGACCAGTCAGCGAGCACGCGCGCGTTGGCGAGGGTCGCGTCGATCTTGGCGCGGTTGCGGATGATCCCCGGGTCGGCGAGGAGCCGCTCGCGGTCCTCGTCGGTGAACTCCGCCACCGAGGCGATCCTGAAGTCGGCGAAGGCGGCGCGGAAGCCCTCGCGGCGGCGCAGGATCGTGATCCAGGAGAGGCCCGACTGGAACGCCTCCAGGCAGAGCCTCTCGTACAGCGCGTCGTCACCGCGGACCGGGCGGCCCCACTCCTCGTCGTGGTACGTCACGTAGTCCTCGGTGGACAGGCCCCAGGGGCAGCGGAGCCCGCCGTCCGGACCCGCGACCGCGCCGCTCCCGTCGCTCACTGGTCGTCGCCCTTCTCGTCCCGCACCTTGTCCTGGACGGACTTGCCCCGGACGGACCTGTCCTCGACGGACTTGTCCTCGACCGCGCCCGGTTCGTACCCCTCGTACCCCTCGAAGAGGGCGGGGCCCGCGACCGCGGTGGCCTGCGCGCCGGCCAGGGCGGCCTCCAGCTCGGCGATGCGGGCGTCCCGCTCGGCGAGCTCGGCACCCAGCCGGCCGAGCACGTCGTCCACCTCGCCCATGTGGTAGCCGCGCAGGGTCATCGGGAAGCGCACCAGGTCGACGTCGGCGCGGCGCAGCGGGCGGTCGGGGGGCAGCGGGTCGGTGAACCGCTCGGGCGCGGCGTCGGGCAGCGCGCCGCTCTCCCCGCCGCCGATCACGGCCAGGGTCACCGCGCCGACCACCACGAGGAGGGCGATGACCAGGAACAAGAACAAGACCATCTCTTCAGGCCCTCACGCTCGACTGCCCGTGCTCAAACTGTCAGGGTCCGATCGTGCCACGTGGTTCCGACAGTTAAGGTCACAGGCGGCCGAACCGCGACTAGGACCCAGGAGGGCCACAGGGGATGCTCAGGCTTGGCAGGCGCGAGTTCGACGCGCACGAGCCGGTGATCATGGCGATCGTGAACCGGACCCCGGACTCCTTCTACGACCAGGGGGCCACGTTCCGCGACGAACCGGCGCTCGCGCGCGTGGAGCAGGCCGTGGCCGAGGGTGCCGCGATCATCGACATCGGCGGGGTCAAGGCGGGTCCTGGCGACGAGGTGAGCGCCGAGGAGGAGGCGCGCCGCACGGTCGGTTTCGTCGCCGAGGTGCGCAGGCGGTTCCCCGATGTGGTGATCAGCGTCGACACCTGGCGGCACGACGTCGGCGAGGCGGTCTGCGAGGCGGGCGCCGATGTGCTCAACGACGCGTGGGGCGGCGTCGACCCGAAGCTCGCGGAGGTCGCCGCGCGGTACGGGGCGGGCCTTGTCTGCACGCACGCGGGCGGCGCCGAGCCGCGCACGAGGCCGCACCGCGTCACGTACGACGACGTGATGGCGGACATCCTGCGGGTGACGGTCGGCCTGGCCGAGCGCGCGGTGGAGCTGGGTGTGCCGCGCGAGTCCGTGATGATCGACCCGGGGCACGACTTCGGCAAGAACACCCGGCACAGCCTGGAGGCGACCCGCCGCCTCGGCGAGATGACGGAGACGGGCTGGCCCGTCCTGGTCTCCCTCTCCAACAAGGACTTCGTGGGCGAGACCCTCGACAAGCCGGTCAAGGAGCGCGTCCTCGGCACCCTCGCGACGACGGCGGTCTCGGCCTGGCTGGGCGCGCAGGTGTACCGCGTGCACGAGGTGGCGGAGACGAAGCAGGTGCTCGACATGGTGGCGACGATCGCGGGGCATCGGGCGCCGGCCGTCGCACGGCGCGGACTGGCCTGAGCCCCGGCCGCAGCCGGACGGAGTCCGGCACAGCCACGCGAAGCCCGGAAGGCGCCCCGGCGCCGAACGGCGCGAGCGTGGCACGAAGAAGAGGTCATGGTGGCGACGAACGCGGGGCACAGGCCCCCGGCGGTCGCCCGCCGGGGGCTTGCGTGAACTCCCCTTCGGGGAGTTCCGCCTTTACTTGCCCACTTCTTTCGTCACCAGGGAGATGGCCTCTTCCACGTCGTCCGTGACGTGGAAGAGGAGCAGGTCGGCCTCCGAGGCCTTGCCCTGGGCGATGACCGTGTTCTTCAGCCAGTCGACGAGGCCGCCCCAGTACTGCGAGCCGAAGAGGACGATCGGGAACCGCGTGACCTTGCGGGTCTGGACGAGCGTGAGCGCTTCGAAGAGCTCGTCCAGGGTGCCGAGGCCGCCGGGCAGGACCACGAAGCCCTGCGCGTACTTCACGAACATCGTCTTGCGGACGAAGAAGTAGCGGAAGTTGACGCCGATGTCGACATACGGGTTGAGGCCCTGCTCGAAGGGCAGCTCGATGCCGAGACCGACCGACGTGCCCTTCGCCTCGACGGCCCCTTGGTTGGCGGCCTGCATCGCGCCGGGCCCGCCGCCCGTGATCACCGCGAAGCCCGCCTCCACGAGCGCCTTGCCGATCTCGACCCCGGCCGCGTACTCCGGAGAACCCTCCCCCGTGCGCGCCGAGCCGAACACGCTGATCGCGGGCGGGAGTTCGGCGAGGGTACCGAAACCCTCGATGAACTCGGACTGGATGCGCAGGACTCTCCAGGGGTCCGTGTGGACCCATTCGGAGGGTCCGTCGGAGTCGAGGAGACGCTGATCGGTGGTGCCGGCCTGCACCTTGTCCCGCCGGCGCAGCACCGGACCGAGCCGCTGCTCCTCAGGACGCTTCCTGGCACCGGTGTCGCGGGCAGCGCTCTCGGCGCTTTTCTCCGGATGGCCCATCGTCTGCTCCCTCCATGCGTACGTGACTGCGTACGTGACTCACAGCGTAGATCTACGCGGGTTACGTCCGAGGGACGTCGGGATGTCCGGCACCGGGTGCCTCGCCCGTCACGACGTCAGCCAGGACCGCAGCCTCTCCTCCGCCACCGGAATCAGCGACGCCTCGACGCGCTCGTCGATCTTGTGCGCGAGCAGCGGGTTGCCGGGGCTGTAGTTCACCGCGGGCACGCCGAGCGCGCTGAAGCGGGAGACGTCCGTCCAGCCGAACTTGGGGCGTGCCTCGCCGCCGACGGCCGCCATGAACGCCGCGGCGGCCGGGTGGGTGAGGCCGGGGCGGGCCGCGCCCGTGTGGTCGTCGACGATGAACTCGTCGACGCCGCAGTCCGCGAAGTAGTCGCGGACGAAGGAGAGGGCCTCTTCCTCGCTGCGGTCGGGGGCGTAGCGGAAGTTGACGGTGACGGTGCACTCGTCGGGGATGACGTTGGTGGCGACGCCGCCCTCGATGCGGACGGCGTTGAGGCCCTCGTGGAACTCCAGGCCCTCCACCACCGGCTTGCGCGGCTCGTACGCGGCGAGCTTCTCGAGGATCGGGGTGGCCGCGTGGATCGCGTTGGAGCCCATCCACGCGCGTGCGGAGTGCGCCCGTACGCCCCTGGTCTTCAGGAGGACCCGCAGGGTGCCCTGGCAGCCGCCCTCGACCTGTCCGTCGGTGGGTTCGAGGAGGACGGCGAAGTCACCGGCCAGCCAGTCGGGGTGGGCCTCGGCGACGTGCCCGAGGCCGTTGAGGTGGGCGGCCACCTCTTCGTTGTCGTAGAAGACGAAGGTCAGGTCGCGGTTGGGCTCGGTCACCGTCTGCGCGATGCGCAGCTGGACGGCGACGCCCGACTTCATGTCGCAGGTGCCGCAGCCCCACAGGACGCCGTCCTCGTCGAGGCGGGAGGGCACGTTGTCCGCGATCGGCACGGTGTCGATGTGCCCGGCGAGGATGACCCGCTCCGCGCGGCCGAGGTTCGTGCGGGCCACCACGTTGTTGCCGTGCCGGTCGACCGTGAGGTGCGGCAGGGCGCGCAGGGCCGTCTCGATGGCGTCGGCGAGCGCCTTCTCCTCGCCGCTCGGGGACGGGAAATCGACCAGTCGCGCGGTGAGCTCCGCGGCGTCGAGCGTGAGGTCAAGCGGTGTGTGAGGCATGCCGACGACCCTAAGCCAGCGGGCGCGCCGGGCGGTCGGTGGACTCCAGTACCTTGGACGCGTGCCTGAGCCCCCCACCCTCGTCCGGCGCGGCCGTCTCCTCCGTATCGGGGCCGCGGCCGCCGTGCTGCTCGCCGTCGTCGGCTATGTGGCGCTGCAGTACGTGTACGGGGGCAAGCCCGAGCCGCGGTGCACGGTGGTGTCGGGGAAGGGCGACGGCGCTTCGTACACGTTCACGGCCGAGCAGGCGGGGAACGCCGCGACGGTCGCCGCGGCCGGCACCTCGCGCGGGATGCCGGAGCGCGCGGTGACCATCGCACTCGCCACCGCGCTGCAGGAGTCCGGGCTGCGCAACATCACGCACGGGGACCGGGACTCGCTCGGCCTCTTCCAGCAGCGCCCCTCGCAGGGCTGGGGCAACGAGCGGCAGATCATGGACCCGGCGTATTCGGCGGGCCGTTTCTACGAGCACCTGGCCGAGGTGCCGGGCTATTCGCGGCTGCCCCTCACGGTCGCCGCGCAGCGGGTGCAGCGCAGCGGCTTTCCGCAGGCGTACGCCAAACACGAGCCGGACGCCGCGCTGCTCGCCGCCGCGCTCACGGGCCGCGCGCCCGCCGCGTTCAGCTGCGAGGGGCGCCCGGACACGGACCCCGGCGGCCCCGCGCGGGTGCGGGCCGCCCTGGCCCGCGACTTCGGCCGCGAGGTGCGCCCCGGCGCGGTCCGGGGGCGCACGGTGACGGTTCCCGTGCCCGCCGCCGTGGCCACCGACCGGGCCCCGCGGCGCGGCTGGGAGCTGGCGCACTGGGCCGTGGCGCACTCCTCGGCGCTGCACGTCGAGCGGGTGGCGTACGGGGGGCGGGAGTGGCACGCCGGAGGCGCCGGGAAGTGGCGCGCGGTCGGCCGCGCGGCGCAGGAGGGCGGGACCGCGGGGGCGAGGGCCGCCGACGAGGTCCGGATCGTGACCGGGCAGTAGTGCGACAGGTCCCTCAATGGGGGCATGCCGAGTGCTACGGACCGACACCCTGTCCGACTTTCCCGCGCACACCGCGCCGAAACCCAAAAACCCTTGAGATCACTAGGCATTAAGGATTCTGCAGCGAAACGGCCCGGACTCTCTTTGCCCGTTTTTATCCGCAGCCGATAATGCGACGCATTGCCAACTCTTTACGTTGGCGCACCGAAACCTTCGCGGACTTCGAGCGGTAGTCACTGCGTCCGAACGCCGGAAGCCGTCCGGTGGGACGCCGGGTCCGAACCGGCCGGACACCCCAACGTTCTCTCCCGTCTGAAGGAGCATCATGTCCCTCCCCCTGACCCGCCGGATCGCCCGTGCCGCGCTGCTCAGCGCCGCGGGTGCAGCTTCCGTGGTCGGTGCGGCCGGCTCCGCGAGCGCCGTTGACCTCCCGGCCTCCCCCGACCTGGGCAGCGTGTCCACGCTGGACGGCGAGGGCCTCGGCAACACCGTCGACGATGCGGCTCAGAACGTCAGCAACCTCGCCGGTGACACCGGCAGCAAGGCCGTGAAGAAGTCCGTCCCCGCCGCGGGCAAGGCCGTGGGCCGCGTCGGCAAGACGGCCACCCCCGCCGCCCAGCAGGCCGCCGGTGACGTCGCGGGCGGCGCGGGCAAGGCGGTCGGCGAGACCGCCGACTCGGCCACCGGCGGCGGCCTGCCCACCGACTCGCTGACCAAGGGCGGTCTCCCCACCGACCAGCTGCCGGTCGGCACCCTCCCCCTCGGCTGATCACCCGGCACGCACAGAGGGCCCGGAGCCACTGGCTCCGGGCCCTCCGCCGTGTTCACGGCACCGGGCTCAGCCCAGGCGCTCCACCGCCGCGGCGACGCGCTCGTCCGTCGCCGTCAGGGCGACGCGCACGAAGCGGTCGCCCGCCGGGCCGTAGAAGTCGCCGGGCGCCACCAGGATGCCCAGCTCCGCGAGGTGGCCCACGGTGTCCCAGCAGGACTCGTCGCGGGTGGCCCACAGGTACAGGCTCGCCTCGCTGTGCTCGATACGGAAGCCGTGCTTCACCAGGGCGTCGCGCAGCGCGGTGCGCCGGGCGACGTACCGCTCACGCTGCACGCGCACGTGCTCGTCGTCACCGAGCGCCGCCACGACGGCCGCCTGGGTCGGCGCGGAGGTCATCATGCCGCCGTGCTTGCGGATCTGCAGCAGGTCCCCGAGGACGGCCGCGTCACCGGCGACGAACGCCGCGCGGTAGCCCGCCAGGTTGGACCGCTTGGAGAGCGAGTGGACGGCGACGATCCCGTCGTACGAACCGCCGCAGACGTCAGGGTGCAGCACCGACACCGGCTCGGCCTCCCAGCCGAGCTCCAGGTAGCACTCGTCGCTGACGAGCAGCACGCCGTGCTCGCGCGCCCACGCGACGGTCCGGGTGAGCTCGTCCTTCGACAGGACGCGACCGGTCGGGTTGGACGGCGAGTTGAGCCAGAGCAGCTTGAGGTTCGCCGGGTCGAGCGACGTCGGGTCGTCGTACGCGACGTACTCCGCACGGGCCAGGCGCGCGCCCACCTCGTACGTCGGGTAGGCGAGCCGCGGGTAGGCCACCACGTCGCCCGGGCCGAGGCCCAGCTGCGTCGGGAGCCAGGCCACCAGTTCCTTGGAGCCGACGACCGGCAGGACGTTGCGGTGCGTGAGGCCGCGGGCGCCGAGCCGCCGCTCGCACCAGCCGGTGAGCGCGTCGCGCAGCTCCGGCGTGCCCCAGACCGTCGGATAGCCCGGCGAGTCCGCAGCCGCGATCAGCGCTTTCTGGATCAGCTCGGGGACCGGGTCCACGGGAGTGCCCACCGACAGGTCGACGATGCCGCCGGGGTGGGCGGCCGCCGTGGCCTTGTACGGCTCGAGCTTGTCCCAGGGGAAGGTGGGAAGCCGGTCGGAGACTGCGGACACGTGGTGACTCCCGTGCTGGTACTGGTCGTTGCAAACGCCTCGGTCCCGTGCGGCGGAGATGCCGTACGGGACCGGGGCGACGCTCGGGCTGCCGCTGTTACTGGTTCTGCGGCGGCAGGGCGGCGATGAAGGCGTGGTCACGCTCGATCAGGCCGAGCTTGCTCGCGCCACCGGGCGAACCGAGCTCGTCGAAGAACTCGACGTTCGCCTTGTAGTAGTCCTTCCACTCCTCAGGAGTGTCGTCCTCGTAGAAGATCGCCTCGACCGGGCAGACCGGTTCACAGGCTCCACAGTCGACGCATTCGTCCGGGTGGATGTACAAGGACCGGGAGCCCTCGTAAATGCAGTCGACCGGGCACTCCTCGATGCACGCCTTGTCCTTGACGTCGACACAAGGCTGCGCGATGACGTAGGTCACGCTGTCGTTCCTCCTCGATACGGGCGTTGGCGGGCCGTCCTCAGGCTCCGCTCGCCTGGCGCGCGGGAGCGCGGCGTCGTCGATGCCCACCCCTAGTATCTCCGTTCCCGGGCATGATCCGAACAGGAGGGGCTGACAGAGCTGTGGAATTCGCTGCCGGTGGACGACTCGAGGTCCGCATCACCCCTGCTGACGTGGGCAAACGCGTTTCGGTACGACGCTTGACCGACACATCGATCTCGGGCGGGAAGTTCACTGACACGGTGGGTGTTCTCGCATCGTGGAACGACGGTGTGGTGCTCATCACACGCCGGACCGGCGAAACCGTCCGCATACCGGAAGGATCCCTGGTCGCCGGCAAGGTCGTGCCGGCCGCGCCCGCGCGCAGAAGGGGTCCCGCCGCCTCGTACGAGGAGCTGGCGCGCGTCTCCGCCCGCGCCTGGCAGCCGGTCGAGAGCGAGCGCCTCGGTGAATGGGAGTTGCGGTCGGCGGCGGGGTTCACCCGGCGCGCCAACTCGGTCCTGCCGCTGGGCGATCCCGGCCGGCCGCTGGACGAGGCGCTCGCCTACGTCCGCGAGTGGTACGCGGCCCGCGGCCTGCCGCCCTACGTCCAGACCGCGACCGGCGCCGAAGGCACCCAGGAACTGCTCTGCGCCGCCCTGGCGGAACACGGCTGGAAGCGCGAGGTCAGCGCGCAGCTGCACATCGGCGGCCTCGCCCCGGTCGCCGACCTCGACGCGGACACGGACCGCGTGACGCTGTCCCGGACCTTCGACGAGCCGTGGCTGCGGCGGTACAAGCGGTTCGGGGTTCCCGGCCCGCATGTGCTCGAGGTGCTGGCGGGCGGGCCCTCGGTATGGTTCGCTTCCGTGCCCGGGAGCGGTGACGCTCCGGCCGCCATCGGACGGTGCGTCGTGGACGGGCGCTGGGCGGGCTTCATGGCGGTCGAGGTGGCTCCGGAGCACCGGCGCGAGGGGCTCGCCACCGCGGTGATGACCGCGCTGTCCCGGCAGGCCCTGTCCGAGGGCGCTTCGGCGGCCTGGCTGCAGGTCGAGGACGACAACGACGGCGCGCGGGCGCTGTACGACGGGATGGGTTTCGCCGCGCATCACGCCTATCACCACTACCGGCACGGCCCCGCCTGAGCGGGCGGCACAACGGCAGAGCAAGAACGGCACGGAAACAGCGCCCGGCGAGGGCAGACACGAGGCACGTATGCACGCGGAGTCCGGCGAATGGCGGCGGCGGTTCACCGAGGAAGCACGGTCGGGGCGGCCCGGTCTCGCGCCGCTGTGCCTGCTGATCGGCACCGAGGCGGACCCTTCGCTCGACGAGGCGGGGATCGACGCCGCGGAGATCGAGCTCGACCGTCTCGCGGGCCTGCTGCCGTTCCGCCCCGGCGGGCCCCGCGCGTGGGCCGTCGCGATGGCCGAACTCCTCGGTGAACAGTGCGGGTTCGAGGGGACTCCGGGCGATTACCAGCGTCTTGACTCCTCCCTGCTGCACCAGGTCCTGAAGCGCCGCAGGGGGCTGCCGATCCTGCTCTCCGTCGTGTGGATGGAGGTGGCGCGGCGGGCGGGCGCCCCGGTGTACGGGGTGGCGCTGCCGGGGCACTTCGTCGTCGGCTTCGGGCCCAAGGACGACCAGATACTCGCCGACCCGTTCGACGGCGGGCGGCTGCTGACCGGGGCCGACGCGGAGCTCCTGGTGGCGGGGACGGCGGGCACGGGCATCCAGCCGTCGATGCTGACGCCCGCCGATCCGCTGAACATCGTGCAGCGCATCCTCAACAACATCCGCGCCTGGGCGGCCGCCAGGCCCGAGCGCTCCGACGTCGCGCTGTGGGCCCTGGAACTGTCGCTCCTGCTGCCCGCCCATCCGGCACGGCTGCGCTACGAGAGGGCACAACTCCTCGTGCAGCGGGGTGACTTCCTCGGGGGCGCGGCGGAGCTCGACGCCTACGCGGATGTGGTGACGACGGTGGAGCCGACCACGGCGGAGCGGGTCCGCCAGCAGGCGCGGGCCGCACGGGCGATGCTCAACTGACCTCCGGGCGGGCCCGCGCGGCCCCGCCCGGAGGTACGTATCGATCGAGGCGACCGGGCACGAGGGACGTATGCACCCCCGACCCCCCGGAACCACCGAGTGGCGGCGGCTGTTCGCGGCCGAGGCCGGGTCGCCCCGGCCCGACCTGTCGCTGCTGTGCCTGCTGATCGGCGCCGAGGCGGACCCTTCCCTCGACGAGGCGGACATCGACGCCGCGCGGCGCATGCTCGACCGGCTGGCGGAACAGGTCGCGTCCGGCCGCCGCCCCGGCCGCTCCCCCGACCCACTGGACTGGGCCGTCGCCCTCTCCGAACTCCTCGGCGAGGGCTTCGGGTTCAAGGGCAGACCCGGCGACTACCAGCGTCTGGACTCCTCCCTCCTGCACCAGGTCCTGCGGCGCCGCAGAGGGCTGCCGATCCTGCTCTCCGTCGTGTGGATGGAAGTGGCGCGGCGTGCCGGCGCCCCGGTGCACGGCGTGGCGCTGCCCGGGCACTTCGTCGTCGGCTTCGGCCCTCCGGAGGAGCGTGTGCTCGCCGATCCGTTCGGCGGCGGGCGGCTGCTGACCGAGATGGACGTGGAGCTCCTCGTCGCGGCCGCCACGGGGACGCCGCTCGCGCCGTCGATGCTGCGCGCCGCGGAGCCGCTGGACATCGTGGCGCGCATCCTGAACAACATCCGCGCCTGGGCCGCGTCCCGCCCCGAGCGCTCCGACGTATCGCTCTGGGCGGTCGACCTCTGCCTGCTGCTGCCCTCGCCGTCGCCGCGTCTGCACTACGAACGGGCCCAACTCCTCGTACAGAAGGGGGAGTACCAGGCGGGCGCGCGGGAGCTCGACACCTACGCCGACGAGGTCGCCGCCCTGGACCCGGTGACGGCGGGCCGGGTGCGGCGGCAGGCGCAGGGGGCGCGGGCGATGCTGAACTGACGGCCCCCGGCCGGCCCCTGGGCCGTCAGAGCCAGCCCTTGTCCCTGGCGGCCCTGACCGCCTCCGCGCGGTTGCGGACGGCCAGTTTCTGGATCGCCGTCGAGAGGTAGTTGCGGACCGTGCCCCGGGAGAGGTGCAGGGCGGTGGCGAGTTCGGCGTTGGTGGCGCCGTCGGCGGCCGCGCGCAGCACCTCGCGCTCGCGGTCGGTCAGCGGGTTCGCGCCTCCCGCGAGGGCGGCCGCCGCCAGCGTGGGGTCGATGACCCGCTCCCCCGCGAGCACCTTGCGCACCGCCGCGGCGAGCTGCGCCGCGGGCGCGTCCTTGACCAGGAAGGCGTCGGCGCCGGCCTCCATGGCGCTGCGCAGATAGCCGGGGCGGCCGAAGGTGGTCAGCACGACCACCTTCAGCGCGGGCAGCGCCGCGTGGAGTTCGGCGGCCGCCTCGATACCGGTGCGGCCGGGCATCTCGATGTCGAGCAGTGCCACGTCCACGGCGTGCTCACGGGCCGCCGCGAGCACCTCGTCGCCGCGCGACACCTGGGCGACGACCTCGATGTCCGGTTCGAGGCCGAGCAGCGCCGCGAGGGCCTCGCGGACCATGGCCTGGTCCTCGGCGAGGAGGATTCTGATCATGAGGGCGATCCTACGGTGGCCTTCGCCAGGGGTACGCGGACCGCCAGGCGGAACCCGCGGCGGTCCGCGGGGCCCGTCTCCAGAGCCCCGCCGACCGCTTCCATGCGCTCGGCGAGCCCCGTCAGACCGTTGCCCGCACCCGCGCCGGAGGCGCCCACTCCGTCGTCCTCCACGGAGAGCTCCAGGAGGCGTCCCGCGAGCGTCTGCCGCGCCGTGAACGCCACCGTGCAGCGTCGGGCCCCGCTGTGCCGCACGACGTTCGTGACGGCCTCACGCAGCGCCCAGGCGAGCGCCGCCTCCGCCTCCTCGCCGGGCAGTTCGGCGGGCGGCTCCACCGGCACCACGGCGTCGACACCCGCGGCGGTGAGCGCCGTGCGCGCGCCGGCGAGTTCGCCCGCGACGGTGCGCCGCCGGTAGCCGGAGACCGCCTCGCGCACGTCCACCAGCGCCTGCCGGCTGACCTGTTCGATGTCGGCGACCTGCTGGGCGGCCTTGTCGGGGTCGGTCGGGAGCATCCGCCCCGCGAGCTCGCTCTTGAGCGTGATCAGGGACAGCGAGTGGCCGAGCAGATCGTGCAGGTCCCTGGCGAGCCGCAGCCGCTCCTCGTTGGCGGCGAGCTGCGCGACGGTCGCGCGGGCCTGGCGGAGCTGGACCGTCGTACGGATCAACTCCCGTACGCCGGACATCGCGAACCCCACCAGGAGCGTGATCACCCCGAGGTTGGTGATCAGGTCGCCGAGGCCGTCGTCGCGCAGGCCGACCAGGATCATCAGGAGCGTGACCGCGGGGATGACCCCGAGCGCGTACCGCACCGGCAGGACGGCGCCCGCGGAGACCGACACGTACACGAAGAGTCCGAGCCAGTGGTCGCCGAAGCCGAACGCGAGGACCACGGCGAGGCCCACGAGCAGCGCGAAGCAGGCGATGACGGCGCGCCACCTGAGGATCCTGGTGGTGTAGCGGAAGACGAGGGTCAGATAGCAGGCCACGAAGAGCGCGAGGCCGACCGAGCCGAGGACGGTGGCGAGGGGCGTGTGGTGCCCTTCGGCCAGGTCCTTGACCGGAGAGCTCAGGAACACCAGCCAGACACCGATCCAGGCGGACTTCGTCAGGAGCTGGCGGCGGCCCTGCGGCGGGCGTCCGAACGTGTAGACCGGGTGGAGTTCGCTGCCCTCAGCGTCTGTCGTGTTCACGCCTTCAGTGTGTCCTTCCGGTACAGCCATGCCGCGCCGCCCGCGAAGAGGAGGAAGTAGGCGACCAGGAGCGTGATGTCCTTCGCGTGCGGTGCCTCGCCCAGTTCGATGGCCTGCCCGAGGGCAGCGTACGCGTGGGTGGGCAGCCAGGACGCGGTCTCCCGCAGCCAGTGCGGGAACGTCGTGACGGGCATCCACAGGCCGCCGAGGATGGAGAGCCCGAAGTAGATGATCATCGTGATGGGGCGTACGGCGTCGCCGGTCGCGAGGTAGCCGATGGCCACGCCGAGCGCGGCGAAGCAGAGGCTGCCCGCCCAGATCGCGCCGGTCAGCGCCGCCCACTGCCAGGCGTCGAAGCGCACGTCCTTGAAGGCCGCCGCGACGGCGAAGACCACGACGATGGACGGCAGGCTGACCACGGCGGCGCTCGCGGTCTTCGCGAGGACGTAGCCGCGGCCGGGCAGGGACGTCAGGCGCAGCTGCCGCACCCAGCCGCTCTCGCGCTCCTTGGCGATGCGCTCGCTGTTGCCCATGAGTACGGCGGTCAGGGCGCCGAAGGAGGCCATCGAGACCATCATGAACGCGGAAACGGACAGACCGGTCTCGGGAACCTTATCGGCGCCGTTCTGGTTGCCCGCGATGATCACGAAGAGCACCGACGGGTAGATCACGGAGAAGAAGAGGAACTTGCGGTTGCGCAGGGCGCGGGTGATCTCAAGCTTGATCAGGCTGTTCATCGGGTCCTGGCCTCCTCGGCCTCGGTGATCGCCACGAAGGCCTGCTCCAGGCCGAGCCCGGCGACTTCGAGGTTGCGGGGGTAGACGCCGAGGCCATACAGCGCGTGGACCGTGGCGTCGGCGTCCGTCGACTGGGCGCGGACGGTGTGGCCCGCGATGTCGAGCGTGGTCAGGAAGGGCAGCGCGCGGAGCCGCTCCGCGAGCGCCGCGTCGATCCGCTCCAGGTCGAAGGCGACCTTGCGGGCGCCCGCCTTCGCCTTGATCTCGGCGGCGGTGCCGTCCGCGAGGAGGCGGCCGCGATGCAGGACGAGGACGCGGTCCGCGATCGCGTCGGCCTCCTCCAGGTAGTGCGTGGCGAAGAGGACCGCGCGGCCCTGGTCCGCCTGCTCCCGCATGGTGGCCCAGAACGCCTGGCGGGCGGTGACGTCCATCCCGGTGGTGGGCTCGTCGAGCACGATCAGGTCGTGGGCGCCCGCCGTGGCGAGCGCGAAGCGGACGCGCTGTTCCTGGCCGCCGGAGAGCTTGTCGACCTTGCGGTCCGCGATCTTCGTGATGTCCGCGTGGGCGAGTACGTCGTTCACGCGGTACGGCCTGGGGTGCAGATCGCAGGCGAGCGTGACCAGTTCGCGCACGGTCACCTCGCCCATCAGGCCGCCGCTCTGCAGCATCGCGCCCACCCGGCCCGCGGTGATCGCCTCGCGCGGCTCGGTGCCGAGGACCCGTACCGTGCCGCTGTCCGGCCGGCGCAGGCCGAGCAGCAGGTCGAGGGTGGAGGACTTGCCCGCGCCGTTCGGCCCGAGGAGCGCCACCGTCTCGCCGGGGCGGAGGGCGAGGGTCAGGCCGTCGACGGCGCGGACGTCGCCGAAGCTCTTGGTCACCCGCTCAAAGCTCACCACGTCGGCGGTGGGCGGTGCTGTGGTCGTCGTCATGCCGACCATCGTCACAAAAGCGCAGGTCACAGCGGCAGTGTCGGATGTAGCGACTCCGGCATGACAGATGTCATGCCGGAGTCGGTGACGCGGGTGCCGTGCGTGATGCCGGTGACGCGGGTTACGCGGGTTACGCGGGTTACGCGGGTTACGCGGGAGGGATCAGCTCGCGTTCGTCTCGATGACCCCGATGCGCTCCGCGGGCGTCTTGCCGGTCAGCGCCTTGCCCATCGCCTGGGCCACGTCGGTCGGCTGGACCGGCGTCTTGGAGCCGTTGCCGCGCTGGATCATGACGCCGTCGAAGACGTTGCCGTACAGCTTCTTGAGCTCTTCGAGGTCGTAGTGGACCTGAAGGGTGCCGTCCTTGAGTGGCGTCGTCCGAAGGATCTTCGGCAGCGACCTCTCCGGGCCGAAGGGGATCGACTTGGCGCCCGCCTTGATGGTGACGTTGGCGGACATCGCCGGCTTGGCGAACCGGGTCATGAACTTGTCGACCTCGGCCTTGGAGATCGTCGGCTTGCGCGTGGTGACCGGCACCTGGACCGTGCCCGCGCTGCCCGTCTCGACCTGCTTCTCGTACGCCTCGGCGACCGCCTTGGTCGACGCCTGCGGGTCGATGCCCTTGCCGACCTTGCCGTAGACCGGAACGGCCTTGCCGGGCACGAACTTGACCGTGCCCTCCTGCGCCGTACCCGAGCCGCCCGCTGCGCGCTCCAGGGCGGCCGCCAGCTTCTCCTCGTCCACGGGCATGTCGGGCTCGACGACCCGCTGGCCGCCGAAGAGCGAGCCGATCACCGAGACGGGGTTGTAGTCGCTGCCCGCGGCCTCGCGGACGGTGGCCTGGCTGTCCAGGGTCAGGCCCGCCTGGTCCGGCTTGAGGCTGACGGTGTCGCCGTCGACCGACAGCTTCAGCGGCTTGGTGACGCGCTCGTCGAGCGCCGCGTCGAGCTTCTGGACGGCCTCGTCGCGGGTGCCGCCGCCGATGTCGACGCCGAGCACGGTGGTGCCCTTGGGGACGTCGGCGTGGTTCATCAGCAGGCCCGCGCCGTACGCGCCGCAGCCCACGACCACGACGGCGGCCACGAGGAGGACCAGCTTGTTGCGGCCCTTCTTCTTTTTCGCCTTCGGGGCGGGCGCGGCGGGCGGCACGTCCGAGCGGACCGGCTCGGGCAGCTTCGGCGGGGTGTGCGGCACGGGTCCTTCACCCTGCGGTCCCGGCGCGAACGGCGGGTTGTCCTGCGCGGGCGGTACGACGGGGATGCCGCTGGTGAGGGTCTCACCGGAGACGTTGGAGCCCGGCGCGGGGGCTCCGGGACCGCCGGGCGCACCCGGTCCGCCGGGGCCACCGGGACCGCGGGGCGGGGAGACCGGGCCGGACTTCTGCGGCGTGAGGATCGCGGTGTCGTCGCTCATCGCACCGGAACGGGGCGGCCGGGGGCCGGAGTTCGCGGGTCCACCGGGGGTGCCGGGGCCGCCAGGGGCACCGGGCGCGCCCGGGCCCGAGGGACGGCCCTGTGCCGGTGCCGGGGGCGCCAGCGGGCTGTCACCCGTGACGGGACCGCCGGTCGGCCCGGACGGGGGCCGGGAGTCCCCGGGACCGTCGTTGAAGTAGGGCAGGTCGCCGCGGTGCGGGTCGCCCTGCGGGGCGCCCGTGCCGAGGGGGCCCGACGCCACGGCGCCGGACACGTCGAAGGAGCCGGTGCCGGTGCCGGAAGTGCCCGTACCGCTTCCGCCGTCGCTCCGCGGCGGCTTGCGCGGCGCGAACCAGTCGCTCGTCTTCTCCTCTGCCGGGGAGGAGGGAGCGGCGGCTCCGGCGCCGCTCTCGCCAGGACCGGTGGACCCGGAGGCGGCCGGGGCGCCGGGCGGACCGGGCTCGGCACCGTCGCCGAAGCCGCCGTCACCACGTCCGCCGCCACCACGTCCGTCATCGCCGCGACCGCCGTCGCCACGGCCGTCGCCGCGTCCGCCGTTCAGAGGCACGGATTCCCCGCGCGGACCCTCGTCACCGACGGGCGTGCGCATGACGACCGGCGGGATGGGCCGCGAGCCGGGGATGTTGATCCGGATGCGGGTGGTCAGCGTGGTCTGGGTCTCGGGCTCGTCGGGCCGCTCCTCGGCGGCCTGCCGCCGCGCTCCGTCCCTGCCGCCGTCGGCGGCAGCACCTTGTGCCGGGGAGCCGTACGGCGGCGTCCCCGAGGGGTAGGCGGCTCCACCGCGCCCCTGGGGCCCGGAGGACGAACTGTCAGTTTCACGACTCAAGGCAGGTTCTCCTGGTTGACTCCGCCGCCCGTCTCGACCTCATCCGGGGTCCCCCCGGCCGGAGGTTGGGGGAGGCTCGGCGGCCGCACCACCATACTGGCCGCCGTCGGCACTCATCCCGTGACCGGCGTCAAACCCGGGCGCGACACGGGGCGAAGTGGTACGTCACTTGCCAAGTCGGGCGGCGGGCGCGGCCGGTTGCGATCCCTGCCCGAGCGTGGCGCACATCACAGCGACGGCCATTCCGCCGAGCAGGTAGCCGTACGAGCCGATCCCCGCGCCGAAGAGGAAGTCGCCCTCGGGTCTGGTGGCGGTGAGCAGCATGACCGCGACCAGCCAGCCGGCCGCGGGCGCAACGGCCCCCGCCCTGGTGCCGATCGCCCGCGATCCGCCGTAGAAGAGACCGGCGGCGCCGAGGAGCGCGAGCAGCAACCCCGCGGGGAAGAAGCCGCCTTGGACGAGCGACCCGGCGACGCCGACGACAGCGCCGAGGACGAAGAGGAGCGCGTAGACGGCGAGCCGTCCCGCTCTCAGAGGCTGCGCGAGGAAGCTGCCTCCGGCACCGGCGGCCGCCGCGCCGGAGGTCGGACCTGACCCCGCCCCCGGAGGGGTGGGGGGCTTGGAGGCCCCGGAACCGGCCCCCGACGACGCACGGGAACGCGTACTCACAGCGCGGTCACCTCAGCCATATCCGTCACCCTTTCGAGTCCCGCGAACAGATCCGTCTCGCGGGACGGTCCCTCTGCCGACGGTTCCTCTGCCGACGCTTCTCCCCGCACCAGCTCGTAGTACTCCACATCGAAGATCGGCTGCGCGAGCTGGTTGGAGAGGACGAAGAGCGGACCGCTCACCGTGATCTGGGTGACGTGCGCCGCCATCGCCGCGGCCTTGGCGGCCTTGTAGGGGCGGCCGTCGATCTCCGTGGTGATCCGCTCGTCGTCCGTGACGCCGGGCACGTCCGCGACGGCGGCGGACGCGCGGAACGGCGAGTGCCGCAGCGCGCCGGACATCCAGGTGAAGCGCTCCTCGACCACGGACCGCGGGGCGCGGTTCCAGTAGATCTTGTCGATCGTGTGCGGCGCGCCGGGGTCGGCGTGGAAGGCCGGGTCGGCGGCGAGGTCGGCCGCGCGCATGGCGACGCGGTGCGCCTTGATGTGGTCGGGGTGGCCGTAACCCCCGTCGGGGTCGTACGTCACGAGGACCTGGGGGCGCACTTCGCGGATCACCTCGACGAGGTGGGCGGCGGCCTCGTCGAGGTCCGCCGACCAGAAGGCACCCGGGCGGCCGTTCTGCTCGACGCCCATCATCCCGGAGTCGCGGTAGCGCCCGGGGCCGCCGAGGAAGCGGTGGTCGGTGACGCCCACTTCCTTCATGGCGGCCGCCAGCTCCCCGACGCGGTGGGCACCGAGGGAGTCGTCCCGGTCGGCGGCGAGGTGGGCGAGCTCGGCCGGGATGACCTCGCCCTCCTCGCCCAGGGTGCAGGTCACCAAGGTGACGTGGGCACCCTCGGCCGCGTACTTGGCCATGGTCGCGCCGGTGGTGATCGACTCGTCGTCGGGATGCGCGTGCACGAGCAGCAGGCGCCGGGCGGGCAGTTCCGTCATGGGACCACCCTACGAGCCCGCGTCAGAACTTGATGTCCCCGATCATCCCCGCCACGTTCGTCGTCAGCTCGTTGATGGTCGGTGCGACGGACGAGCTCGCCAGGTAGAAGCCGAGCAGCGTACACACGACCGCGTGCCCCGCCTTCAGTCCTGACTTCTTGACCAACAGGAAGACGATGACTGCCAGCAGCACCACCGCCGAAATCGAGAGTGCCACGGCGGTCACCTCCAACTCGTTGTCGTACCCCAGTGCGGACGTCAGCAGGTTCATACCCACCAAGCGCTACGGATCATAACTATCCGTGCGGACGCATGAGTCGGAGCACGGCAGCACAAGGGGGCGCATGAGCCATAGGCTCGGGGGATGACCACCGAGAACCCCGGAATTCCCAGGCCCGACGAGAGCCAGGCACAGCGGCTCTCCTTCCCGCGTCAGCACGCCCGCACCCAGCGCTTCACCCTCGGCGCACCCCGTGCGTTCACCGTGGCGCCGGACGGTTCACGCGTTGTTTTCCTGCGCTCCTCCGACGGCACCGACCGGGCGAACCGGCTGTGGGTCCTTGACGTGTCGGACGGCAGTGCCGAGCGGGTCGCCGCCGATCCGCACGTGCTGCTCGGCGGCGCCGTCGAGAAGTTGTCCGCGGCGGAGCGCGCACGGCGCGAGCGGAGCCGTGAGGGCGGTGCGGGCATCGTGGGCTACGCGACGGACGCCGCCGTGGAGCTGGCCGCGTTCGCCCTGTCGGGCCGCCTGTTCACCGCGGAGCTGCGCGCGGGCACGGCGCGCGAACTGCCCGTGCCGGGACCGGTGATCGACCCGCGCCCCTCGCCGGACGGGCGTCAGGTGGCCTACGTGGCGCGGGGCGCCCTGCGCGTGACGGGCGCCGACGGGGAGGGCGACCGGGCCCTCGCGGAGCCCGAGACGGGCCAGGAGGCGACCGTCACGTACGGGTTGGCCGAGTTCATCGCGGCGGAGGAGATGGCCCGTTCACGGGGCTTCTGGTGGTCGCCGGACTCGCGTCGGCTGCTCGTCGCGCGGGTGGACGACGCCCCCGTGCGGCGGTGGTGGATCGCGGATCCCGCGCACCCGGACCGGGCGCCGGAGCAGATCGCGTACCCGGCCGCGGGCACGCCCAACGCGGAGGTCGGCCTGTGGGTCCTCGGCCTCGACGGATCGCGGACCGAGGTGGTCTGGGACCGCGCCCGCTTCCCGTACCTCGCGCGTGTGCACTGGTCGGCGGATGGTGCGCCGCTGCTGCTCGTGCAATCCCGCGACCAGGGCAGCCAGCTGTATCTGGCGGTGGACCCGGACAGCGGTGCCACGCGGATGGTGCACGCGGAAGAAGATCCAGAATGGCTTGAACTTTTCCCTGGCGTGCCGTGCTGGTCGCCCAGCGGGAAGCTCGTGCGGATCGCGGACGAGGGCGGCGCGCGCGTCCTCGCGTGGGGGGAACGTCCCCTGACAGGACCCCAGTTGCACGTGCGTGCGGTGCTCGACGTCACCGAGGAGGACATCCTCGTGTCGGCGTCCGCGGGTGCGGCGGCGGCCGACCCGGAGACCGGGGAAATCCATGTGTACCGCGTCAACGAACTGGGCGTGGAGCGCGTCTCGCAGGAGCCGGGCGTCCACTCGTCCGTCCGTGCGGGCGGCCTCACCGTCCTGGTGTCCGCGACGCTCGACCGCCCCGGCGCCCAGGTGCAGGTGTTGCGCGAGGGCAAGCAAGTGGCGACCATCGCCTCACACGCCCAGCGCCCGGGGCTCACTCCGCGCGTGACGCTCACCGAGGGGGGCACGCGGAACATCCCGTGCGCCGTCCTGCTCCCCACGGATTACAAGGAGACGGACGGCCCTCTTCCGGTACTGCTCGATCCGTACGGCGGTCCGCACGGCCAGCGCGTGCAGCGTGCGCACAACATCTTCCTGACCTCGCAGTGGTTCGCCGATCAGGGTTTCGCGGTGCTCGTCGCGGACGGCCGCGGCACCCCGGGCCGCTCCCCCGGCTGGGAAAAGTCGATCAAGAACGACAAGACCCTCACTCTCGAGGACCAGGTCGACGCCCTGCACGCGCTCGCCGAGCGGTTCCCGTTCGACCTGGGCCGGGTGGCGATCCGCGGCTGGTCCTACGGCGGCTACCTCGCCGGCATGGCCGCGCTGCGCCGCCCCGACGTGTTCCACGCGGCGGTGGTCGGCGCCCCGGTCACGGACCTGCGGCTCTACGACACGCACTACGAGGAGCGGTACCTGGGCGATCCGAACCGGACCCCGGAGACGTACCGGCACAACTCCCTGATCTGGGACGACGGTCTCGTGGAGGCGGCCGAGCCGCACCGCCCGATGCTCATCGTGCACGGCCTGGCCGACGACAACGTAGTGGTGGCGCACTCCCTGCGGCTGTCCTCCGCGCTGCTCGCCGCGGGCCGCCCGCACGAGGTCCTGCCGCTGTCCGGGGTCACCCACATGACCCCGCAGGAGCAGGTCGCGGAGAACCTGCTCCTCTTCCAGGTGGACTTCCTGAAGCGCTCGCTGGGCCTGCCGAGGGAGTAGGCCCGTCGGGCCCCGCCCGTTACGGCACGACCTGCTTCTCCTCGGCGAAGTGGCAGGCCGAGTCGTGCGCGGCGGGGCTGTCGTCGAGCCGGAACTCCGCCGGCACGGCGAGCAGCGGGACCTCCAGCGCGCACCGCTCCCGCGCCTTCCAGCAGCGGGTGCGGAAGCGGCATCCGGAGGGCGGGTTGGCGGGTGAGGGCACGTCTCCGGAGAGGATGATCCGCTCGCGGTGCTCGCGCGCCTCGGGGTCGGGGACGGGCACGGCGGAGAGCAGCGCCTGGGTGTAGGGGTGCGTGGGGTGGTCGTAGATCTCGGCGTCCGAGCCGATCTCGACGATCCGGCCGAGGTACATCACGCCGACCCGGTCGGAGATGTGCCGCACGATCGACAGGTCGTGGGCGATGAAGACGTAACTGAGGTCGAACTCGTTCTGGAGCTTCTCCAGGAGGTTGATGACCTGCGCCTGGACGGAGACGTCGAGGGCGGAGACCGGTTCGTCGGCGACGATCACCTCGGGCCGCAGCGCCAGGCCGCGCGCGATGCCGATGCGCTGGCGCTGGCCGCCGGAGAACTGGTGCGGATAGCGGTTGATGTACTCGGGGTTGAGCCCGACCACGTCGAGCAGCTCCTGCACCTTCCGCCGGCGCGAGCCCTTCGGGGCGACCTCGGGGTGGATCTCGTACGGTTCGCCGATGATGTCGCCGACCGTCATGCGGGGGTTCAGCGAGGTGTACGGGTCCTGGAACACCATCTGGATGTTGCGGCGCACCGCCTTGAGTGCGCGGCCGGAGAGCCTGGTGATGTCCTCGCCCTTGTAGCGGATCTCGCCCGCCGTCGGCCGCTCCAGGTTGACCAGCATCTTCGCGACCGTCGACTTGCCGCAGCCGGACTCACCGACGATGCCGAGCGTCTCGCCGTGCCCGAGGTCGAAGTCGACGCCGTCGACGGCCTTGACCGCGCCGACCTGCTTGCGGAAGACGATGCCCTGGGTGAGGGGGTAGTGCTTGACGAGCCCGCGGACCTGGAGGATCGGCTCGCGTCCGGCGGGCGTGCCGACACCGGCGAGGTCAACGTGTCGCATCGAGCGTCTCCTTCCAGAAGTGGCAGGCGCTCCTGCGGTCGGCGGTCAGTCCCTCGTACGTCACCTTCGCGAGCGGCGGCTCGTCGGTGCGGCAGATGTCCCGCGCCATGGGGCAGCGGGGGTGGAAGGCGCAGCCGGGCGGGATGTTCATGAGGTTCGGGGGCAGCCCCTTGATCGCGTACAGCTCCTGGCCCTTCTGGTCCAGGCGCGGGATGGATTCGAGGAGGCCGCGGGTGTAGGGATGAGCGGGTGCCTTGTAGATCTCGTGGACGGGGGCGCGTTCGACGATGCGGCCCGCGTACATGACGGCGATGGTGTCGGCGACGTCCGCCACGACGCCGAGGTCGTGGGTGATGAGGATCAGGCCCATGTTCATCTCGCGCTGGAGCTCGGCGAGGAGGTCCATGACCTGGGCCTGGACGGTGACGTCGAGGGCGGTGGTGGGTTCGTCGGCGATGATCAGCGAGGGTTCGAGGGCCATCGCCATGGCGATCATGATGCGCTGGCGCATGCCGCCGCTGAACTGGTGCGGGTACTGCCCGACGCGTTCCCTGGCGGCCGGGATGCGGACCCGGTCCATCAGCTCGACGGCTTTGGCCTTGGCGTCCTTCCTGGACATGCCCTTGTGGACGACGTACATCTCGCCGAGCTGTTCGCCGACGCTGAGCACCGGGTTCAGGGACGACAGCGCGTCCTGGAAGATCATCGCCATCCCGGCGCCGCGGACCTTGCGCCGCTCGTCCTCCTTGAGCTCCAGCAGGTCCCGCCCCCGGAAGAGGATCTCCCCGGAGGTGATCTTTCCGGGCGGGGTGTCGAGGATGCCCATGACGGCCTGGGCGGTGACGGACTTGCCGGACCCGGACTCGCCGAGGACGGCGAGGGTCTCGCCCGCGTCGACGCTGTAGTCCACCCCGTTGACGGCTCTGGCGATGCCGTCCCTGGTGCGGAACTCGACGTGCAGGTCCCGTACTTCGAGCAGTCTGGACGCCGCGGGCGTGCCGGACGCGGCTGCCTCGGATGCCACGGTTGCCATGGGCGCCTACCTCAGCTTCGGGTCGAGGGCGTCGCGCACCGCGTCGCCGAGCATGATGAACGCGAGGACGGTGATCGCGAGGGCTCCGGCGGGCCAGAGCAGCATGTGCGGGGCGTTGCGGATGTACTGGGAGGCGGCCGAGATGTCGATGCCCCAGCTCACCGTCGGCGGCTTCAGGCCGACGCCGAGGTAGGAGAGCGTGGCCTCCAGGGCGATGTACGTGCCGAGGGCGATGGTCGCCACGACGATCACGGGGGCGACGGCGTTCGGGGTGATGTGGCGGAGCAGCATCCGGGAGTTGGAGGCGCCGAGGGCGCGCGCCGCCTGCACGTAGTCGTTCTGTTTGGCGGTGATGACGGAGCCGCGGGCGATGCGGGAGATCTGCGGCCAGCCGAGCAGCACCATGAAGCCGATCACCGGCCAGACCGTGGAGCTGGTGACCACCGACAGGAGGACCAGGCCGCCGAGGACGACGGGGATGGCGAAGAAGATGTCGGTGATACGGGAGAGGACCGCGTCCCAGGCC
The DNA here is from genome assembly GCF_056432085.1 of Streptomyces sp. NPDC045678. Lineage (NCBI taxonomy): Bacteria > Bacillati > Actinomycetota > Actinomycetes > Kitasatosporales > Streptomycetaceae > Streptomyces > Streptomyces sp. NPDC045678. Next base: position 275,014 of record NZ_JBWKJS010000006.1, on the reverse strand, counting down.
CCGCCGAAGAACCCGGCGAGCCCGCCGAGGACGCTGCCGATGAGTGCGACGCCGAGGGTGGCGCACACGCCGACGGTGACGGAGACGCGGGTGCCGTAGACGACCCGGGTGTAGACGTCGCAGCCCTGCTCGTTGAAGCCGAAGGGGTGCCCCGGGGCCGAGCCCTTCTGCGCGTTGGAGAGGTCGCAGTCGAGCGGGTTGCCGGAGGCGATGAGGGACGGCCAGAGGGAGATGACGACGAGGAAGAGGATGACCAGGCCCGAGATGATGAAGACCGGGTTGCGCCGCAGGTCCCGCCAGGCGTCGGACCAGAGGCTGCGGGCGGGGGCCGAGGGGCCGCCCTCGGGGCCGCCCGGTGTCTTCTCCAGGGAGGTCGCCTCGCTGGTGGCGAGGTCCATCGCCCCGCCCATGCCGGTGGCGGCGATGCTGCCATCTTCTGGGGAGCGACCCCCAGACCCCCGAAGGGCTCCTGGCTCCTGCGGTTCAGGCATAGCGGATCCTCGGGTCGAGTACGGCGTACAGGAGGTCGACGATGAGGTTGGCCACCAGGAAGACCAGGACGAGGACGGTCACGAAGCCGACGACGGTCTGGGTGCTCTGGCGGAGGATCCCCTGGTAGAGCTGGAAGCCGACGCCGTGGATGTTGAAGATCCGCTCGGTGACGATCGCGCCGCCCATCAGCGCGCCCACGTCGGTGCCGATGAAGGTGACCACGGGGATCAGGGAGTTGCGCAGCAGGTGCCGGGTGATGACGCGGCGGCGCGGGAGGCCCTTGGCGACCGCGGTGCGGACGTAGTCGGCGCGTCGGTTCTCCGCGATGGAGGTGCGGGTCAGGCGGGTGACGTACGCCAGCGAGACCGAGGCCAGCACGAGTCCCGGGATCAGCAGTTCGTTGAAGGGCGCCTCGCTCGACACGGAGGGTTTGATGACGCCCCACTGCACGCCGAGCAGGAGTTGCAGGACGAGCCCGGTGACGAAGGTGGGGATGGAGATGACGACGAGGGTCAGCAGCAGCACCACGGTGTCGATGGGGCGCCCGCGCCGCAGGCCCGTCAGGACGCCCAGCGAGATGCCGATGACGATCTCGAAGACGATCGCCACGACGGTGAGGCGGATGGTGACGGGGAAGGCGGCCGACATCAGCTCGGTGACCTTCTGGCCGTTGAACGCGGTGCCGAAGTCGCCGGTGAAGACGTTGCCCATGTACGTCAGGTACTGCTGCCACACCGGCTTATCGAGGCCGAACTCCTTCTTGAGCTGGGTGGCGGTGGCGGGGTCGCACTTGCGGTCGCCGCACAGGCCCGCGACGGGGTCGCCCATCACGTTCACCATCAGGAAGATCAGCAGCGTGGCGCCGATGAAGACCGGGATCATCTGCAGCAGACGCCGGATCACATAACGTCCCATGGGGGGGCTCCGGTTTCAGGGGGAGCGGGCGTCCGGCTCCCCCTTTCCTGGGCTAAAAAGCCCCCCCCCCCCCCTCCCCCTCCCCCTCCCTCGTTTTTTCCCCCCCCACCACAACCGCCTCAGGGGAAACCAGAGCA
>NZ_JBWKJS010000006.1:90204-273460 GCF_056432085.1 Streptomyces sp. NPDC045678 | reverse complement strand
GACCCCGTCCACAAAACCCGGCCTCACATCTCTTCTCGTTGGGGTGTTTTGTTTCGGTGAGGCTCTCTCGTCCTTTTCCTTTCTTTTGACGCCCGCCCCCCGCTCCCGGCGTCTCAGTTGACCTTGATCTGGTTGTAGACCGGCACGCTGAACTGGTTGAGGGAGACGTCGGAGACCTTGTCCGAGTAGCCGGCGCTGCCGTTCTGGTACCAGAGCGGGATGGCGGGCATGTCCTTGGCGAGGATCTTCTCGGCGTCCTGGAACTTGCCGATGGCCTTGTTGGTGTCCGTCTCGCCGTTGGCCTCGTTGACGAGCTTGTCGAACTCCTTGTCGGTGTACTTGCCGTCGTTGGACGGGGCGTCGGTGAAGTAGACCGGCTCCAGGAAGTTCTGGATCAGTGGGTAGTCCATCTGCCAGCCCGCACGCCAGGCGCCGTCGAGTTCCTGCTTGGAGGCCTTGCTGCGGAAGTCCGCGAAGGTGCCGACCGGGTTGGCGACGCAGGCCTTGTCCTTGCCGAGCGCCTTGTTGATGGAGTTGCAGACGGCGTCGACCCACTCCTTGTGGGAGCCGGTGTCGGCGTTGTAGGTGACCTTGAGGGTGCCGCCGGGGATGCCGCCGCCGTCCTCGACGAGCTTCTTGGCCTTGGCGGCGTCGTAGGTGCAGGCGTCGCCGCAGAGCCCTTCCTTGTAGCCGCCCTTCTCGCCGAGGACCGGTGAGGTCCAGTCGGATGCGGGCGTGCGTGTCTTCTGGAAGATCGTCTCGGTGATCTGCTCGCGGTTGATCGCCATGGACAGGCCTTGGCGGACCTTCTCCATGCCCGGCTTGTTCCACTTGCTGTCGTAGAACGGGAAGGCGAGGGTCTGGATGATGCCGGCGGGGGTGTTGATGTAGCGGTCGCCGAGGTCGTTCTTGGCGTTCTTGAGCTGCGAGGCGGGGACGTCGTCGACGAGGTCGAGGTTGCCGGCCATCAGGTCGGTGTAGGCGGTGTTGTTGTCGGTGTAGACCTTCATGTCCACACCGCCGTTCTGCGCCTTGTCGTCACCGGGGTAGCCGTCCCACTTGCGCAGGGACATCTTGGAACCCTTGGTGTACGAGTCCACGGTGTACGGGCCGTTGCCGACGGGCTTGGACAGCCAGCCCTGGTGGTCGTCGTAGAACGCCTTGGGCAGCGGCGCGAACGCGGGGTAGCCGAGGGTGTCGGGCCAGGTGGAGAACTTCTGGCTGAGCTTGACCGTGAAGGTCCTGTCGTCGACGACCTTGAGTCCGGAGAGGGTCTGGGCGCCGGGGTCGCCCTTCTCGGGGTGGACCTTGTCGTAGCCCTCGATGTAGCCGAAGAAGTACGCGTTCTTCTGGTTGTTCTTGAGGTTCGCGCCGTAGTTCCAGGCGTCCACGAACGACTTGGCGGTGATCTTCTCGCCGTTGCTGAACTTCCAGTTGTCCTTGATCTTGACCGTGAAGTTCTGGGCGTCCTTGGTGTCGATCGACTCGGCGATCATGTCCTTGGCCTCGCCGGTCTTCGGGTCGTACCGCTTGAGGCCGCGGAAGACCATGTCGAGGATCTTGCCGCCCTGCACCTCGTTGGTGTTCGCCGGCTCCAGCGGGTTCTGGGGGTCGCCCCAGGAGGAGCTCACGATGCCGGAGCCGTCGCCACCACCGCCGCCGCTTCCCCCGCCACCGCAGGCCGTCGCAGCGAGTGCGACGGTCACCGCACATGCGGCCCACTTGGCGTGCGTGGCTCCACGCATGGAGTCCTCCTGTCCTCAGCTACCGCGATTACTTACCGCCAAATATCGCCGCAAGAGGAATGAACCGCACATTTATCCCACCCGTACGAGTCGGAGCCCCTCCGGATGTACGCATTGCGAGACGCCTCCGCCCGCATATCGGACTCATATCCGACCCAATGCCGCGCTTGCCCCGCCCTGGCGCACCTTGTCCATCACGCATGATTACGCCAACGCAATGGCATGCCCATGATCAAGTAAAGCCTGCCTAAAGGAACTCAAGAGCACCCCAAAGCGGCCCACCATTCATTGACCGCGCGGGAAACGCCTTGCGAAAGTCGCGCCTAGCCCGTGGGTGCTGGTTGTCCTGCGGATTCCTGCTGTCCCTCTCCGGGCCTGGAGCGCCATGACCTCCCCAACTCCCGCCGCTGCCGCCACGCTTGAAGTGACGGAGAAGACAGACGGCACGCCTTTGCCGCCCAAGGACCAGGGCAGCAAGGGCCGTTCGCCGGGACGGCTCGCCTGGACCCGCTTCAAGCGGGACAAGTCCGGCGTGATCGCCGCGTGTGTCGTGATCTTCTTCTTCGTCGTCGCGCTGTGCGCGCCGCTGATCGCGAAGGTGTACGGGAAGAATCCGTACGACACCTACGGACTCGACCAGCCGGGCCTGCTCAACGACTTCAACTACCCGATCAAGCCGAACGGCGGCATCGACGGGGACTTCTGGTTCGGCATCGAACCGGTCCTCGGCAGGGACGTCTTCACCTTCCTGCTCTACGGAATCCGCAACTCCCTGCTGATCGCGACCGCGACGACACTGCTCGTCACCCTGCTCGGCATCACCATCGGGCTCACCGCCGGATACATCGGCGGGAAGACGGACTACTTCATCGGCCGGATCATCGACATCCTGCTCGCCTTCCCCTCGACGCTCTTCTACATCGCGTTCTTCCCGGTGATGATCTCGATCCTGGTGAGCCCCGAGGAGAAGATCCCGCAGTGGCTCACCGTCACCAGCCTCATCACGGTGATGACCGCCTTCGGCTGGGCCCCGCTGGCACGTCTGCTCCGCGGCGAGGTACTCGCCCTGCGCGAGCGGGAGTTCGTGGAGGCGGCCAAGGTCACCGGCGCCTCGCCGGCGCGCATCATCTTCAAGGAGCTGCTCCCCAACCTGTGGACGCCGATCCTGATCCAGGCGACGCTCCTGCTCCCGCTCTTCGTCACCGCCGAGGCGGGCCTCGCCTTCCTGGGCGTCGGCCTCGAGGAGCCCACGCCGGACTGGGGCGTGATGATCCAGAACGGCTCGAAGTACTACCAGGACGACATCACCTTCATGGTCTTTCCCGGCCTCGCCATGGTGATCTTCGTAGTGGCCTTCAACCTCCTCGGCGACTCGGTGCGTGACGCGCTCGACCCGAAGACCAGACGCTGACACTCCCCGCTGAACGCTTCCCCGGGGCAGGCACGCGCGACGGGGCCGTGCCGCCCGCTCTCCGCTCTCTCTCCTTCACACAGGGTTGGTAGCCACATGGCAATCTCACGCAGAAACCTCCTCATCTCGACCTCGGTCGCGGCGGGCGGCTCGCTCGTGCTGTCCGCGTGCAGCAGCGGCGACTCGGGCGGAGGCGACGGCGGATCGCACGGCGGCGCCACGGAGTACACCAACGCGAGCGTGAAGGTGGGCACCGAGAAGGACTCGACCGGGCCCGCGCCCGGCGTCCCCGGCGGCAAGAAGGGCGGCACGATCTACGGCGTCGCCGAGGACGACGTGTCGCACATGGACCCGCAGCGCATCTACTTCGCGTACAACTCCTCCATCGCCAACCTCTACGCGCGCTGCCTCACCGGCTACCAGACCGACATGGAGGGCCACCAGATCCTCGTCGGCGACCTCGCCACCGACACCGGCAAGGCCTCGGACGGCAACAAGACCTGGACCTTCACGCTGAAGGACGGTCTGAAGTGGCAGGACGGCAGCGAGCTCACCGTCGACGACGTCCGGCACGGCTTCGAACGCGGCTGGGCCCCCTTCGTCACCGAGGGCGCCATCTACGTCCAGCAGGCGCTGACCGGCAAGGGCGCCAAGTGGCGTGACGGGTACGACGGCCCGTACAAGGGCAAGCACCTGGACTCGATCGTCACCGACAAGGCGAAGAAGACGATCACCTTCCACCTGAAGGAGGCCCGCCCGGAGTTCAACTTCACGCTGGCCATGCACTCGTACGCGGCCGCGCCCGTGAAGCACGACACCAAGGAGAAGTACGACAAGGCGCCCTTCTCCTGCGGGCCGTACATCGTCAAGCACCGCTCCATCGACAAGTCGATGACGCTGACGCGCAACAAGCACTGGGACCCGAAGACCGACTCCATCCGCAACGCCTACCCGGACAGCTTCGAGTTCGAGTTCGGGCCGACGGGACCCGAGTCCTGCGACCGCTTCATCGCGGACCAGGGCAAGGACCAGCAGATGGTCGCCATCTACGAGCCGATCCCGGCCGAGCGCATGCAGAAGGTGCTCACCACCCCCGACATCAAGAAGCGCAGCTTCAACGGCCTGTCGTCGGGCACCTACTACTTCGCCATCAACATGAAGCGCGTCACCGACGTCGAGGTCCGCAAGGCCCTCCTCATCGCCTGGCCGCTGGAGCAGAGCCGCAAGATCTACGGCGGCACCACCGCGGGCGACTACGCGACGACGATCCTCAGCCCCGACATCGTCGGCCGCGAGAAGTTCGACCTCTACGACAAGCTCGACAAGCCGCAGGGCGACGTCGAGCGGGCCCACGAGATCCTGAAGAAGGCCGGCAAGCTCGGCACGAAGATCGTGTACGCCTTCCCGCGGCGCCCCACCTACGACAAGACCAAGATCGTCATCGAGAAGAACCTGAAGGCCGCGGGCTTCGAGCCGGTCATCAAGCCGCTCAACTCGACGGACTTCTACGACCAGGCGCAGCGCCTGGACAACAAGTTCGACGTCATGTGGTTCGGCTGGTCCCCGGACTGGCCGACCGCGTACACCATGATCCAGCCGATGCTCGACGGCACGGCCATCGGTGACGGCCAGAACAACGTCTCGCAGTGCGACGTTCCCTGGATCAACGAGGCGATCAAGAAGAACGCCGTCATCTCGGACCCGAAGGAGGCCGGCAAGGCCTGGGCCGCGCTCGACAAGCGGATCATGAAGGAGGTCGTGCCGATCATCCCGGAGACCTACCAGCGCCGCTGGTACCTGCACGGCTCCAAGGTCGGCGGCGCCATCCACGACCCGCAGTTCGCGGCGACGCTGCTCCACAAGACGTACGTCAAGGGCTGACGACCGCCCCCGGGACGGGCCCCCTGGCTGCTCCGAGGGGCCCGTCCCGACCCTTCACCTCCCTCACGGCATCCGTCAGGAATCCCAACTGCCATGCTCCGCTTCCTCATTCGCCGCGTGATCGGCGGCGCGGTGATCCTGCTGATCATCAGCGCGATCGTCTTCCTCCTCTTCTACGCCGCCCCGCGCGACCCCGCGCGCCTGGCCTGCGGCAAGGTCTGCCCGCCGGACACGCTGGCACTGGTGAAGCACAACCTGGGGATCGCCGACCCGCTGCCGGTGCAGTTCTGGCACTGGTTCGAGGGCATCTTCGTCGGGCGTGACTACGACACGTACGGCTTCTGCGACGCGCCCTGCCTCGGCTACTCGTTCCGCAACCGGGAGCCGGTTCTCGCCACCATCCTCGACCGCTTCCCCACCACCGTCTCGCTCTCCATGGGCGCCGCGGTCGTGTTCGTCGTCCTCGGTGTGGGCACCGGCATGCTGGCCGCCGTCAAGCAGGGCAAGGCCGTCGACAAGATCGCTTCGTCGGCGTCGCTCGTCGCCTCCTCGATGCAGATCTACGTCGTCGGCGTCTTCGCCGTCTACCTCCTCACCGACCAGCTGCACCTCCTGGACCGGCCCGCGTACACGCCGTTCACCGAGAACCCCGCGGAGTGGTTCTCCGGGCTGCTGATCCCGTGGCTCGTGCTCGCGCTCATCTTCACCGCGAACTACACCCGCATGGCCCGCTCCCAGCTGGTCGAGACGATGAACGAGGACTACGTCCGCACGGCGAGGGCCAAGGGCCTCTCGCGCCGCACGGTCTTCTTCCGCTTCGCCTGGCGCGGCGCGATGGGCCCGATCGTCACCATCTTCGGTCTGGACATCGGCGTTCTGCTCGGCGGCGCGATCATCACCGAGAAGACCTTCGCCCTGCACGGCATCGGCGAGCTGTCGGTGAAGGCGGTCGACACGAGCGACCTGCCGCTCCTGCTCGGAGTGGTCCTGGTGGCGGCCACCGCGATCGTCATCTTCAACATCGTCGTCGACGCCCTCTACGCGCTGATCGACCCGCGCGTGCGGCTGTCCTAGGGCTCAGGGAGAGATCTGATGAGCACCACCCCCTTCCTGTCCGTACGCGACCTGCGCGTCCACTTCGCCACCGAGGACGGCACGGTCAAGGCCGTCGACGGACTCGACTTCGAGCTGGAGAAGGGCAAGACGCTCGGCATCGTAGGAGAGTCCGGCTCCGGCAAGTCGGTCACGAACCTCGCCATCCTCGGCCTGCACCACAAGGACAGCACCGCCATCGACGGGGAGATCCTCCTCGACGGCAAGGAGCTGCTCACCGCCACCGAGCGGGAGCTCGAGCAGCTGCGCGGCAACAAGATGGCGATGATCTTCCAGGACGCGCTGGCGTCGCTCTCGCCGTACCACACCATCGGCCGGCAGATCGGCGAGACGTTCCGCAAGCACACGGGCGCCTCGAAGAAGGAGGCGCGGGACCGCTCGATCGAGATGTTGACGAAGGTCGGCATCCCACAGCCCGACCTGCGCGTGGACGACTATCCGCACCAGTTCTCGGGCGGTATGCGCCAGCGCGCGATGATCGCGATGTCGCTGGTCTGCAACCCGACGCTGCTGATCGCCGACGAGCCGACGACGGCCCTCGACGTGACGGTCCAGGCCCAGATCATGGACCTCCTGAAGGACCTGCAGCAGGAGTTCGGCACGGCGATCATCTTCATCACGCACGACCTGGGCGTGATCGCCGACATCGCGGACGACGTCCTGGTGATGTACGGCGGGCGGTGCGTGGAGCGGGGCACGAAGAAGGAAGTCCTGCGCGCCCCCCAGCACCCCTACACCTGGGGTCTGCTCGGCTCGATGCCGTCCCTGGAGGGCCCGGTGGACGTCCCGCTCTCCCCCATCCCCGGCACGCCGCCGAGCCTCCTCAACCCGCCCTCCGGGTGCCGCTTCCACCCCCGGTGCGCGTTCACCGAGCAGGTCGCGGACGGCCGCTGCTCGGGCGAGCTGCCGCTCCTCGAACTGTCCGGGGGCCGGGGCGCGGCCTGCCACCTCACGGACGAGCAGCGCGCGGAGTTCTTCGCGGACTTCGCGGGCACGCGCACCGACTGACGTACAAGAGACGGGATTCCACGAAGATGAGCAGCACCCCTCCCGCGCCTCTCCTGGCCGTCAGCGGGCTGACCAAGCACTTCCCCGTGATGGGCGGATTCCCGTTCAAGCGGAAGATCGGCGCCGTCCAGGCCGTGGACGGCCTGGACTTCACCGTCGGCGGGGGCGAGAGCCTGGGCCTGGTCGGCGAGTCCGGCTGCGGCAAGTCGACGACGGGCCGCCTGATCACGCGCCTCCTCGAGCCGACCGGCGGCAAGATCTCCTACCGCGGCCAGGACATCACGCACGCCTCGCGCAAGGAGCTCGCGCCGGTCCGCTCGGAGATCCAGATGATCTTCCAGGACCCGTACGCGTCGCTGAACCCCCGCCAGACGGTCGGGAAGATCATCTCGGGTCCGATGGAGGTCAACGGCATCAACCCGGCGGGCGGCCGGGAGGCCCGCGTCCGCGAGCTCCTCGAAACGGTCGGCCTCAACCCCGAGCACTTCAACCGCTTCCCGCACGAGTTCTCGGGCGGCCAGCGCCAGCGCATCGGGGTGGCACGCGCCCTGGCCCTCGAGCCGAAGCTGATCGTGGCCGACGAGCCCGTCTCCGCGCTGGACGTCTCGATCCAGGCGCAGGTGGTGAACCTGCTCCAGAAGCTCCAGCAGGACCTGGGCATCGCGTTCCTCTTCATCGCCCACGACCTGGCGGTGGTACGCCACTTCTCGCAGCGGGTCGCCGTCATGTACCTGGGCCGCATCGTGGAGATCGCGGACCGCGAGAGCCTGTACGGGAACCCGCGCCACCCCTACACGAGGGCGCTCCTGTCGGCGGTCCCGGAGGCGACTCCGGACGACGTCCCCCGCCGGGAACGCATCCTCCTGAAGGGCGACGTCCCCTCCCCCGTCAACCCGCCCTCGGGCTGCCGCTTCCGCACGCGCTGCTGGAAGGCGACGGACAAGTGCGCGTCGGACGACCCACCGCTGGTCCGCATCGACGGCAACGAGACGGGCCACCTGACGGCGTGCCATTACCCGGAAACCCCGGCCCAGTTGGCGATTCCCGCGACCCGCAAGTCCCTGTAGCCCGCCCGCCGGAACCGCCCGGCCCGGCTGCGCCCCACCCCCTTGACCCGAGCGGGGCGCAGCCGGTCCCGGGCCCGCCGCACGGCGCGGCCGCCTCTTGACGCATCATGCGGGGATGAACACACCCGACACGGCCGGCTTCCGCCTGGCCCGGTACACGAAGGCCGACCAGCAAGAGATCCTCGGCACCGGCGAGGACCCGTTCGGCGTCGCGGAGACAGGCCTTGCCTGGCTCCCCAAGGAAGACCACTTCGGCATACGCCACGAGGGCCGCCTGGTCGCCCACGCCGGACTCCGCCGCCTCCCCGTCACGGTCGACGGCTCCGACCTCACGGAGGTCATCGGCGTGGGCGGCGTGGCCGTCGCCCCCGACGTCCGAGGCCGCGGCCTGGCCCGCCGCGTCATCGCGACGGCGCTGGCCCACGCCACCACCCTGGGCCCACCCCACGCCCTCCTCTTCTGCCGCCCGCCCCTGGTCCCCCTGTACGAACGCCTGGGCTGGCGAGCGATACCCCCGGAAACCCCGGTACGGGTCGACCAGCCCGAAGACCGGGTGATCACCATGCCCCTGCGCACGATGGTGACGCCGCTGCACGAGGGGGCGCGGTGGCCGGAGGGGGCGGTGCGGCTTCGGTCACTGCCGATGTGACGGCTCTACTCTGGCGGAATGGACTACGCGCAGATACGCGCGATCGCCGAGGAACTCGAGGCTTTCGCCGAGCGCGTCGAGGGGGCCTGGAAGGTCGAGGTCGGGCCTTCCGGGCCCGTACTGGCGATGACGTCCCCCTCGACGCGGCACGGGGGCGCGGTCCGCCGCATCCGGGACCAGCTGAACAAGCAACTCGCCGGGACCCACCCGGCCCACACCTGCGCGAACGGCCCCGTCATCGAGTCCCCGTCGCTGGGCCGAATGCGCCGCCCGGACGCCCTCGTGATCCCCGTGGCCGCGCTGGACGAAGAAGGTTTCGCCGTCGACGCCACGCAGGTGCTGGCCGTCATCGACATCGTTTCTCCGCCCAACCCGAACAACGAGTACGGCGAGGAACTCTCCGAATACCCGGCCATGGGCATCGGCCACTACCTGATCGTCGACCCCAGGACCGGAACGATCGAAGTGCACTCCCAACCGTGCGGGGACCGCTACCGGTCCAGGGAGCCGTACATCTTCGGGGATGCCGTGCCGTTCGGGCCCTGGACCGTCGAGACGGCCGCCTTCCGGCGTTACGGGAGGCCGGGCACGGGGTGAAGCCCGGGGTGCATCAGGACGACCGGTTGAAGTCGTCCAGCGTCTCCACCACCGAGAGCCACTTCTCACCGTGGGTCAGATAAACGCGCAGGTGGCTCCTCGGCCCCGTGCCCTCCCCCGTGTAGTACGCGTCAGGGCCCTTGCCGCGCTTCTCCATACCGCAGTTGTCGAGCACGTTGCGCAGGTGCGCGACCACCGTGTCGGTGTCGGCCGCGGTGCGGAACTCGGCGTAGCGGTGACGGGCGGCGGCGTTGCTGTCGCCTCGGTAGCCCCGAGTGTGCCGACCGTGACCGGGCACGTTTCCCGCGCCGATCGGCGCGCAGCCGACGTCCTTGAGCCCGATCCTCATGATGCTCCGGTTCATGTCGTCGCCGAGGCCGCCTTCCCGCCAGTGCCACTTCTCGTCCAACGGCATCTCCTCCGGAGGCAGCAGGCGGACGACGCCGTCCTTCTTGTACGGGGTCTCGTCCTGCCCGAACTCGCGCGACTGCTCCGACCGCTCCGCGGGACGTACGTCCCTGCCGCCGTCCCCGCCCCCCGGCACGACCGCCCAGAGCACCGCCCCCGCCACGGCCGCGACCGCCGCCGTGGACAGTGCGATCCGGCGCCTCGCCTGCCGCCGTCCGCCCCTGGCCCGCAGCTCCGCGCCGTCGGGCAGGTGGAGCTGGACGTCGTCCAGCAAGGACTCGACCTCGACCCGCCCCTTGAGCTCAGCCATGGCTCGCTGCCCCCTCCGTGCGGAACGCCGCCGAATCGGCGAGGCGTTCGCCCAATACCTTGCGGGCCCGGCTGAGCCGGGTGCGTACGGCTCCGTTGGTGGCACCCGTCTCCATTGCCACCTGCTCCACCGGCAGGTCGAGGAGGTGGTACAGGACCACCACCTGCCGCTGCTGGGGCGGTAGTTCGCGCAGCGCCTCCATCAACGCCACCCGGTCCGCGGAGAGTTCCGGCAGATCCGCGCCGGGCCCGTGTCTGAAATGGGCGCGCACGCGGTTGCGTGTCCGGCGCCACGTACTGATGGCGAGCCGCGATGCCACGGTCCGCACCCAGGGCAGCGGATCCCCCTCGCCCACGAGCCGGTCCCAGCGCTGCCACGCCCGTACGTACGCCTCCTGCACCGCGTCCTCCGCCTCCGCCAGGTCGCCGGTCATCGCATAGACCGTGGCGACCAGACGTTTGGCCGTGGCGGCATAGAACGCGTCGAAGCCGGCGCTGTGATCCTGGTCCGTCTCATCGGGCCGCGTCGCCATCGTCCCCCCGTCTCATCCGTCATTCCTGCGGTTCGCCCGTCTTGCTCACCGCTCCCACCTTGAACACGCTCGGGCTGTGGCCGACGTTACGGCCGGCTTTCCGGACCATTCCTCTAGAGGCGCACAAAAACCTCAACTCTCCCTCAAGTCACTAGCGGCACAAGAAGTTCACCCCATAGTGTGAATGCACACCGTAAGGAACACTGAACGTCGAGTAACGAATCGGGGAGAGTAATGCGCGCATTGACCATCGCGTCCCTCACGAGTGCCATGGCAATCGCCGCCGGAATGCTGGCCGCTGCCAGCCCCGCGTCCGGCACGGAGAATCGCGCGGCCATCTCTGGTAACGGCGTGTCCGCCCAGGAGGAGATACCCTCAGGGACTGTGAGCAAGGCCAAGGTCCAGAGCCGCGGCCAAAAGGTCTACTCAGCCAACATCGGCTACAACAAGAACAGCTACCCCGAGTGCAAGCCTCACGCCTCCACCATGGAGAAGGTGATTTGGAACCTCGGGAAGGTGACTCGCAGCTCCGCGCGGGTCAAGACCATCAAGGTGCGCTACTACAACGAGCGCGAACTCCACGTCGGTTCGGCCTATGTGCACGACGGCAACCACCGCCAGCGTTGGCTGAAGGCAAATGGGTGGTTCATCCCGAAGGGTTCTCACTGGCGGACTTACAAGATCAACAAGACCGTCAAGTTCTCCAAGAACAAGCCGCTCGATTTCAAACTCTGGGTCCAAATCGCGAGCGCCAACGAGCCTGCGTGGTGTCACCCTAAGTCTGAGCTCTACTTCTACCTCAAGCCCAACCGGTAATACCCAACGCATACTTATGACTTCACCCCGCCGAACCCTTCGTTCGGCGGGGTGAAGTCATAAGCGAAGGAAGTTACGCAGCCGTGACGACGTTCTTCTCCTCCGCGAAGTGACAGGCCGACTCATGTGCCGCCGGCGTGTCCTGGCCCGCGAACTGCTGCGGGATCGCGAGCAGCGGGGTCTCCTCCGCACACTTCGCCTCCGCCTTCCAGCAGCGAGTGCGGAAGCGGCAGCCCGAGGGCGGGTTCGCCGGGGACGGCACGTCGCCGGAGAGGATGATCCGCTCACGGCCCTCGCGGGCCTCCGGGTCCGGGACGGGGACCGCGGAGAGCAGCGCCTGCGTGTAGGGGTGCGTCGGGTGCTCGTAGATCTGCTCGTCCGAGCCGATCTCCGCCATCTTCCCGAGGTACATCACACCCACGCGGTCCGAGATGTGCCGGACGATCGACAGGTCGTGCGCGATGAAGAGGTAGGACAGGTTGAACTCGTCCTGGAGCTTCTCCATCAGGTTGATGACCTGGGCCTGGACGGAGACGTCCAGGGCCGAGACCGGCTCGTCGCAGATGATGATCTCGGGGTTGAGGGCCAGACCGCGCGCGATGCCGATGCGCTGGCGCTGACCGCCCGAGAACTGGTGCGGGTAGCGGTTGATGTACTCGGGGTTGAGGCCCACCACGTCCAGGAGTTCCTGGACCTTCTGGCGGCGCGAACCCTTCGGGGCCACCTCGGGGTGGATCTCGAAGGGCTCCCCGATGATGTCGCCCACCGTCATACGGGGGTTCAGGGACGTGTAGGGGTCCTGGAACACCATCTGGATGTTGCGGCGGACCGCCTTCAGCGCGCGCCCGGACAGCTTGGTGATGTCCTGGCCCTTGTAGAAGACCTCGCCCGCCGTGGCGCGTTCGAGGGTCATCAGGAGCTTGGCGACCGTGGACTTGCCACAGCCGGACTCGCCCACGATGCCCAGCGTCTCGCCCTGGTACAGGTCGAAGGAGATCCCGTCGACCGCCTTGACCGCGCCGATCTGCTTCTTGATCAGGATGCCCTGGGTGAGAGGGAAGTGCTTGACCAGATTGCGGACCTGGAGGATCGGCTCGCCACGCTCCACCGGCGCCTCGATCGCCGCGACGGCCTCCTCGGCGGTGGCCGCGTCGACCGTGTCCACCTCGGAGACGTTCGGCGTCGCGTCCCGCGGCTCCTCGGACTTCGAGAGCTTCTTCGGCTCAGCCATGGATCGTCTCCTTCCAGAAGTGGCACGCGCTGCCGCGGCCCGGCAGCTCCGCGCCGTCCCGCTCGCTGACCGGCACGAGCGCCGGGACCTCCGTGCGGCAGATGTCCTGCGCCTTGGGGCAGCGCGGGTTGAACGCGCAACCGCCGGGGATCTTGAGCAGGTTGGGCGGCAGACCCTTGATCGCGTAGAGCTCCTGGCCCTTCTGGTCCAGGCGCGGGATCGAGTCGAGGAGGCCACGGGTGTACGGGTGCGCGGGGCGCTTGTACAGCTCGTGGACGGGTGCCGTCTCGACGATCCGGCCCGCGTACATGACCGCGATCTTGTCCGCGACGTCGGCGACGACGCCGAGGTCGTGGGTGATCAGGATCAGGCCCATGTTGTACTCGCGCTGGAGCTCGGCCAGCAGGTCCATGACCTGCGCCTGGACCGTCACGTCGAGCGCCGTGGTGGGCTCGTCCGCGATGATCAGGTCCGGCTCCAGGGCGAGCGCCATCGCGATCATGATGCGCTGGCGCATACCGCCGGAGAACTGGTGCGGGTAGTCGTTCACCCGCTCCTTGGCCGCCGGGATCTTGACCTTCTCCATCAGCTCGATGGCCTTGGCCTTGGCTTCCTTGCGACCCATGCCCTCGTGCACCCGGAACATCTCGCCGAGCTGGTAGCCCACGGAGAGAACGGGGTTGAGCGAGGACAGCGCGTCCTGGAAGATCATCGCGATCTTGCGGCCGCGGGTCTTCCTGCGCTCCTCATTGGACATCTTCAGCATGTCCTGGCCGCGGAAGAGGATCTCGCCCTGGGGGATTTTTCCGGGCGGCATGTCGAGGATGCCCATGATCGCCTGAGCGGTCACGGACTTGCCGGAGCCCGACTCGCCGAGGACGGCGAGCGTTTCGCCCGCGTCCACGCTGTAGTTCACGCCGTTGACGGCCTTGACCACACCGTCTCGGGTGTGGAACTCGACGTGCAGGTCCTTCACGTCCAGGAGCCTGCCGCTCTTTTCCTCACCCGAGCGGGGGGCGGGAACCGAGTCTTCCTTGATGTCGATGCTGGTCATTTACGCCTCCCTCAGCGCAGCTTCGGGTCGAGGGCTTCGCGTACGGCGTCACCCATCATGATGAACGCCAGCACGGTCAGGCTGAGCATCCCGGCGGGGAAGAACAGCGTGTGCGGGTTGTTCCGGATGTCCTGTGTGGCGTCGGAGATGTCTCCGCCCCAGGAGATGGCGTCATCGGCAAGACCGAGACCCAGGTAGGACAGCGTCGACTCGGCGACGATGTACGTACCGAGCGAGATGGTCGCGACGACGATCACCGGAGCGATGGCGTTCGGCAGGATGTGGCGGAACATGATCCGCTTGGTCCCGGCACCAAGTGCGCGTGCCGCTACCACGTAGTCCGCGTGCTTGGTGGTGATGACTGCGCCGCGCATCACGCGGGCGATCTGCGTCCAGCCGAGGAAGGCCAGAGCGCCTGTGACCACCCACACGGTGCGCTCGGTGAAGGCGTTCAGGACGACCATGGCGCCGAGCAGGAACGGGATCCCGAAGAACACGTCGGTCAGCCGGGAAATGAGGCTGTCCCAGAAGCCTCCGAAGTAGCCGGCGAGCATGCCGCACAGGCCGCCGAAGACAGTGACGAGCAGTGTCACGCTGATGCCAACCGTGATCGAGTTCCGCGCTCCGTAGAGAACGCGGGCATAGATGCTGCGGCCCGTCCTGTCGTATCCGAACCAATCCGGCTGGAAGAAGTGGCCCAGGTTCGGCTTGCCCAGGAAATGGTTGACCTGGTCGCCGGACTCGGGGTTGACGCTGGTGAACAGGCCAGGGAAGGCGGCCACTAGGAGCAGGACGAGGATCAGCACTGCAGATATGACGAAGAGCGGGTTGCGGCGCAGATCCCGCCAGGCGTCCCCCCACAGGCTGCGGGGCTTACCAGGCGCAGGCACGGCCGAGACGGCAGATCCCGCCACGACTTCGTCCTGCGCCGCGGCCGACTCTTCCGAAGTCGAGGTCTTGGTGAGGTCAGGCATAACGGATCCTCGGGTCCAGGACCGCGTAAAGCAGGTCGACGATCAGACTGGCGACGAGGTATACGAGCACCAGAACGGTGACAATGCCGACGATGACCGCGCCCTCCCGGTGGGCCAAGCCCTGGAAGAGCAGGTTGCCGACGCCTGTCACATTGAAGATGCCCTCGGTGATGACCGCGCCGCTCATCAGGGCACCGATGTCGGTGCCGAGGTAAGTGACCACGGGAATCAGCGAGTTGCGGAGCAGGTGTCTGGTGATGATGCGCTTGCGCGGCAGGCCCTTGGCGACGGCCGTGCGCATGTAGTCCGCCGAGCGGTTCTCAGCCACGGACGTACGGGTGAGGCGCGCCACGTAGGCCAGGCCGACCATGCCGAGCACCAGCGCCGGCACCATCAACTGCCCCAGATTCTCGGAGTCCTGGACCGTCGGCGTGATCCACTTCAGCTCATTGCCGAAATAAAGCTGGAAGAGACGGCCGATCACGAAGATGGGGACGGAAATGACGAGGAGCGTGAACAGCGTCACCCCGTTGTCCACGATGCGTCCGCGCCTGATGCCCGCGAGCACGCCCAGCGTGATGCCGACCACGAGTTCGAAGGACCAGGCCATGGCGGCCAGGCGAAGTGAGACCGGGAACGCCTGGGTGATCTCGTCGAGCACCGGCCTGTTTCCGGCGATCGTCTTGCCGAAGTCTCCCTGCAGGAGCCCCTTCATGTAATGCAGGTACTGCTCCCAGAGCGGCAGATCCAGACCTCGGTCGTGGCGAATCTGCGCCACCTGCGTCGGGTCCGGCGGCTTGTCGCCCCACAGCGCCCGTACGGGGTCGCCGGGGAGCACGTTGACCATAATGAAGATCAACAGGGTTGTCCCGATGAAAACCGGGATCATCTGGAGCAGTCGCCGTGCGACGTAGCGCCCCATTGGTGCCTCCGTCCAATCCGGAGCCGTCCGAAGCGACGCCCGGGGATGACCGGGCGTCGCTTCGGGACGGACCTCCGTCGACTACTTCTCGAAGACCTCGATGTCGGACAGGACGGGGTCACCGGCCTGGTCGAACACCACGTTCTTCACGTTCTTGGAGTGCGCGGAGAGCGTCTTGTTGTACCAGAGCGGGATGCCCGGGAAGCTCTGCCGCAGAGATTCTTCGGCCTTCTGGTACAGCTCCGCGGACTCGTCGATCGTCTTGGCCGCGTCGGCCTTCTTGGTCAGCTCGTCGAACTTCTTGTCCGAGAAGCCGCCCTTGTTGCCGTCGACGCCCGTGCCGTAGAGGTCGGCGAGGAAGTTGCCGTTGAACGGGTAGTCGAGCACCCAGCCCGACCGGTACATCGCCTTGACCTGCTTCTTGTCCCGCACCTCGGTGTCGGCCTGGAAGTCGGTCTTCGGGTCGCCGACGCACTGCACGCCGGTCGACCTGGTGATGCTGTTGCACACCGCCGTGACCCAGCCCTTGTGCGGCTGGTCGGCGTTGTACTGGATGGAGATCTTGTTGCCCGGAACGCCGCCGCCGTCCTTGACGAACTGCTTGGCTTTCTTCGGGTCGAACTTGCAGAACTCACCACAGGCGCCGGCCTTGTAGCCCTTGACGCCCTTGGCGACCCAGCCGGAAGCCGACTCGCGAGTGCCCGCGAAGGTGGTCTTCGCGATGGTGTCACGGTCAATGGCCATCGACAGGCCCTGGATGACCTTGACGTCCATGTCCTTGAACGTCTTGCTGTAGAACGCCGGATTGACCGTGTTGATCGCCGAGAAGTCCTGCTCGATGGCGCGGTCGCCGAAGTCCTGCTTGAAGTTCGCGAGCTCGCTGTCCGGGATCAGCGGCATCGTGTCGACGTTGTCCGAGCGCAGGTCGTCGTACGCGGCCTGCGGCGTCGTGTACGCCTTGAAGTTGATGCCGCCGTTCTTGGGCTTGTCCTCGCCCTTGTAGCCGGGCCAGGCGGTGACCTGGATCGACTTCTTGTGGTCCCAGCTCTTGAACTTGTACGGACCGTTGCCGACCGGGGCCTCGCCGTACTTCTTCGGGTCCTTCAGAGCGGCCGAGGGCAGCGGGAAGAACGGCTTGTAGACCAGCTTGTACGCGTAGTACGGGATGCCGTTCTTCAGCGTGATGGTGAAGGTGTTGTCGTCGACGACCTTCAGGCCGGACATGGCCTTCTTCTTGGCCTTGCCCTTCTCCGGGTGGACCTCGTCGTAGCCGACGATGTCGCGGTACCAGGAGCTGTTCTGCTGGCCGTTCGCCGGGTCGGCGGCCCAGTTCCAGGCGTCGACGTACGACTTCGCGGTGACGGTCTCACCGTTGTGGAACTTCCAGCCCGGCTTCAGCTTGACGGTCCACACCTTGTTCGCCTTGTCGGGGGTGACCGACTCGGCGTTCTCGTAGGTGATGTTGCCCTGCTTGTCGTAGTACACGAGGCCCGTGAAGAGGGCGTCGATGACGACGCTGCCGTACGCCTCCATGGTGTTCGACGGCTGCAGAGCGTTCTGCGGCTCGCCGTTGGCGTAGCTGACGATCCCCTTGGGGTCGACCTTGCCGCTGCCATTGCTGTCACTGTCGCCGCCGCCACAAGCGGTGGCCGTCAGCGCCACAACACCGGCTATCGCGACCCACTTGGCGCTCTTGGCACCACGCATGGGGTTCCTCCTCATGAGTCCACTTGTTCACTACAAGAGGGGGTACGAGAAACCGCGCCGACACCCCTGACGGCGACGATCGAGTACCCCAGTGTGCTCGTGAGTCGGCGCTCCCCACAGCGCGTGACCCATTGACCCGAGCTATACGCGGTCAACTATTAGCCATGAGGTACCGGTCGACCACACCCTTTTGGTCTCGGTTCAATCACACCTGGTGCGTACAACTTCCAAAATCCGGACAAACCGATCCGAGATAGATGGTTGCGAAACGGACGTGTTACACATCTAACGGTCAGTGACGTCCGCATACCGGACACTTGGCGGACAAAAACCGGTTGCCGGGAGACCCCCGCGCATCAGTGGCCACACCGTACTCGTCAGCGAAAACACCAGAGGCCGACTTCCGCGCAACTCCCTCGGGAGCGGCGGAAATCGGCCTCTCAGGCGGCTGTGTGCCGTCTGCCGACTACCTCAATGGGGTCAGCTGTGCTTGGCGCGGGACGCGGAGCGGCCGCGCTCCTTCTGGTCCAGGACGACCTTGCGGATGCGGACGGCCTCCGGGGTCACCTCGACGCACTCGTCGTCGCGGCAGAACTCCAGGGACTGCTCGAGCGACAGCTTGCGGGGCGGCACGATCGCCTCGAAGGAGTCGGCGGAGGCGGAGCGCATGTTGGTGAGCTTCTTCTCCTTGGTGATGTTCACGTCCATGTCGTCGGCGCGGGAGTTCTCGCCGACGATCATGCCCTCGTACACCTCGGTGCCGGGCTCGGTGAACAGCACGCCGCGCTCCTGGAGGTTCGTCATCGCGAAGGCGGTGACGGCACCGGCGCGGTCGGCGACCAGGGAGCCGTTGTTACGGGTCTTCAGCTCGCCGAACCACGGCTCGTGGCCCTCGTGGATGGAGTGGGCGATGCCCGTGCCGCGCGTCTGGGTCAGGAACTCCGTACGGAAGCCGATGAGGCCGCGGGACGGGACGACGAACTCCAGGCGGACCCAGCCGGAGCCGTGGTTCGACATGTTGTCCATGCGGCCCTTGCGGACGCCCATGAGCTGCGTGACGGCGCCCATGTGCTCCTCGGGCACGTCGATGGTCATGCGCTCGACGGGCTCGTGCGTCTTGCCGTCGACCTGGCGGGTGACCACCTGCGGCTTGCCGATGGTCATCTCGAAGCCCTCGCGGCGCATCTGCTCGACCAGGATGGCCAGCGCCAGCTCACCGCGGCCCTGCACCTCCCAGGCGTCGGGGCGCTCGGTGTCCAGGACGCGCAGCGAGACGTTGCCGATCAGCTCGCGCTCGAGGCGGTCCTTGACCTGACGGGCGGTGACCTTGCGGTCCTTGACCGCGGCCTTGGCGTCCGCGCCCTTGCCCGTGCCGCCGCGGCCGACCAGCGGCGAGGTGTTCGTGCCGATGGTCATGGAGATCGCCGGCTCGTCGACCGTGATCAGCGGCAGCGCGATCGGGTTCTCCGGGTCGGCGAGGGTCTCGCCGATCATGATGTCGGGGATACCCGCCACGGCGCAGATGTCGCCCGGGCCCGCCATCTCGGCGGGCTTGCGGGTGAGCGCCTCGGTCATCATCAGCTCGGTGATGCGGACGTTGGCGATCGTGCCGTCGCGCTTGATCCAGGCCACCGTCTGGCCCTTGCGCAGCTCGCCCTGCTCGACGCGGAGCAGCGCGATGCGGCCGAGGAAGTTGTCGGCGTCCAGGTTGGTGACGTGCGCCTGGAGCGGGGCGCTCTCGTCGTACGTCGGCGCCGGGACGTGCTCCAGGATCGTGGAGAAGAACGGCTCCAGGTTGGTGGAGTCCGCCGGGACCGTGCCGTCGTCCGGCTTGGTCAGCGAGGCGATGCCGTCGCGGCCGCAGGCGTAGACGATCGGGAACTCGATCTGGTCCTCGTCGGCGTCCAGGTCGAGGAAGAGGTCGTACGTCTCGTTGACGACCTCGTCGATGCGCGAGTCGGGACGGTCCGTCTTGTTGATGCACAGGATGACCGGGAGGCGCTGCTGGAGCGCCTTGCGCAGCACGAAGCGGGTCTGCGGGAGCGGGCCCTCGGAGGCGTCGACCAGCAGGACGACCGCGTCCACCATCGACAGACCGCGCTCGACCTCGCCACCGAAGTCGGCGTGGCCGGGGGTGTCGATGATGTTGATCGTGATCGGGTCCCCGCCGTCCTTGGGGTGATACTTCACCGCCGTGTTCTTGGCGAGGATCGTGATGCCCTTCTCACGCTCCAGGTCGTTCGAGTCCATCATGCGGTCGTCGAGGGACTCGGCGGCGTGCGCGGCGAACGAGCCGGCCTGCTTGAGCATGGCGTCGACGATGGTCGTCTTGCCGTGGTCGACGTGAGCGACGATGGCAACGTTGCGGATGTCGTGGCGCGTGGCCATAGTGCGGCGTACTCCTGGAGTGAGTGGTCGGTCGCGCGTACATCTGAGTACGCGGACCCTGCCGGGCTGGACACGCCACGGCCTCACCCCAGTCTACGTGTCCCTCGCGGAGGCAGCCTCCGCGGGGGCTTCGCAGGGGTGCGGAAAGCCTCGGGAACTCTGGGGAAACAGCAGGTCAATGGGTACACACGAGCTTGCCCGCCGGGAGGGCCGGCGGGCAAGAGAGTTGAGCGGAATCTGAGGCGGGGCGTCACTTCGGCCGGGTGCCGCCCCGGCGGGGTGTTACTTCGCGGACGGTCCGCCCGACGGCTTCGCGCCCGGCTTCAGGAAGCCGATGTCCTCGTAGCGCGGGGTCTGGAAGCCGAACGCTCCGGCGTTGGCCAGGTTCGGGCGGGCGGCCATCAGCTGGGGGCGCTGGTAGAGGGGGATGGAGCCCGCCTCCGCCCAGATGCGGGCGTCCGCCTTCTTGACCAGGGAGCGTGACGTTTCTGCATCCAGCTCGCCGACCGCCTGGTCGAACAGTTGATCGATGTGGTCCGTGCCGACACGGGTGTAGTTCTGCTCGACGTTCAGCGAGCCGTCCGCGGCCGGGACCGGCTTGGCGAAGATCGGGCGGGCGTCGGTGGCCGGGAAGGCCGAAGCGGGCCACGAGTAGAGGGCGAGGTCGTACTGACCGGACGCGATGTGGTCCTTGAAGTAGCTCTCGTCGGCGACCTTCGCCGTCTCCGTACGGACACCGATCCTCTCCAGCATCCGCGAGATCCGGTCGGCCACCGCGCGCAGCTGCTCCGAGCCGTCCCCGGAGGGCAGCACGAAACGGAGGGTGAGGGGCTTGCCGTCCTTGGCGAGCGGGCCCGCCGCCGCGGCTCCCTTCGCACCCGATGCCTTGGGTGCGGCGGTGCCCTTCGGGGCGTACGCGCCGGGGGCGCCGCCCTTGGCCTGATCCCTGGAGTGCTGCTTGGCGTGGTCGGCGGGCTCCTTCTTCTTCTCCTTGTCGGCCTCGCGGGGCAGGCCGAGGACGTCGGCCTGGCGGTTCAGGACGGCACGCTGGTAGGCGGCCGCGGGGGCGGGGGCGAGGACGGTGGTGCTGTTGTCGCCGGGCTTGCCGTCTTCCTCGCCGACGATGTAGGTGCCGTCGTCGTTGCCGTTGCCGTTGCCTTCGCCGTCGCTGTCGCCTCCGTCGGTGGAGTCCTCTTCGGAGTCCTTCGACTTCTTCTCGGCCTTCTCGGCCTTCTCGCTCTTCTCGTCCTTCGCGTCGGACTCGCCGCCTGCCGTCTTCTCCTCCTTCTCCTCCCCCTTCTCCTTCTCTCCTTCTTCCTTCTCCCCCTTCAGGAGCGCGCCCGGCGTCCAGCCGGCGTCCGCGAGGAGCGCTCGCGCCTCGGCGGTGTCCTGCTCGCCGAGGGCCCCGCTGTTGTCCGCGTACGCCTGCTGCCCGGCGAGGGCGAGGTGGCTGCCGACCGGCTCGGCGGGGAGGCCGAGCGGCTTGAGGACGGTCTTCGCGAGCTCCCCGCGGTCCAGGGCGCGGGCGACCGCACGGCGCACCCGGTCGTCGGCGAGCGGGCCTTCGGAGCCGTTGAGGGCCAGCTGCGTGTAGGCGGGCTCCAGGGACTTGCGTACGACGTAGCCGCGCAGCCCCTCCTGCTCGGCCGCGTACCTCTTGACCGCCTTGCGGGTCTTGGCGCGTGCCTCGGTCTCCGTGTCGGCGGCCTCCTCGTCGGAGCCGTGGGCGATCGCCCAGGAGCGCAGCGCCCTCGCGGGGGTGATCGCGGCGCCGGGGCCGTGGGCGAGCGGGCCCTCGCCCCCCTTGTCCCCGGCGGCCCGGGAGATCCGCCCGGCCTCGGCCGCGTCGATCGCGGCGAGGTCGATCCGGCCCTTGGCGAGCGCCTCCGCCCGCTCGGCGCGCCCCACCTTGCGCAGCACGATCTTGTTGAGCTTGGCCGGGCCGCCCCACCAGCGCGCGTTGCGCTCCAGCGTCACGTCACCGGCCTTGCGGTCGGTGCCGCTGAGCGCGAAGGGGCCCGCGGTCACCTTCAGCTTGCGGCGCGCGCCGTCGTTGAAGGAGTCGGGCGTGCCCATGATCTGCTTCGGGTACAGCGGGGAGAACAGGGAGCGCCAGTCCGCGTACGGCTTGGCGAAGGTGACCCGCACCTCCAGGTTGTTCGCGCCGCGCTCGATCTTCGCGATGCGGTCGTAGCCCGCGTTCCGTGCCGTCCAGTACGCGCTGTCCCTGCCGGAGAGGGCCCGCCACTGCGCGGCGAAGTCGTCGGCGCCGATCTCCCTGCCGTCGCTCCAGACCGCCTGCTGGTTGAGCTTGTACAGGACGACCTGCTGCGGCTCGCGCTCGACGACCTCCGCGGACTCCAGGAAGTCGGTGTTGCGCTGCGCCCTGCCCTGCGCGTCGAGGCGGAACAGGGACGGCAGGACCGCGCCCGCGACCCGCGCGGTCGCTTCGTCGGCGTCCGCCTGGAAGGAGTTGAACGTTTCCGGCAGCTCGTCGACCGCCCAGTTCATGGTTCCGCCGTCGGCGACCATGTCCCGGGCGGCGGGAGCGACGTCCTGACCCGCGACCGGCCGGCCGGCCTCGTCGCTCGAGCTGCATCCGGCGAGGGCGGGCAGAGCCAGCACCCCCGTCGCGAGGAACACGACAGATCTGACTCTGGCGCGGTCGTGGGACATGACTGGTACCTCCGGGGTCCGGGGCTCGCCCGCCCGCCCGCTGCCAGGACCGGGCCGGGTTTGATCACGTTTGGCGGTATATGGAGCTGATCACATCTATGGCCCCACTGAAGGCGACGGGACGCGGGGTGCGGGGGAGGCACGGCGCGGGGGCGCGCAGATGCCACTCGTGCGGCCCAATGGGGTGGCGGTCGGGTTGGCTGCCACGGGCGGCGCGGGGTAGCCCGGTGGCGGCCGGGCGATCGTGAAGCGGTCGCCGTCGGTCGAGGTCGGCGCGATCGGCACGTGATCCGGCGCATTCACCGCCCCTGATCCGGCAATCACTGCAGATCTCTTCACAAGCCGGGATGTGACGCGCGACACTCGCAGGCGCATGAGCGTTGCCACCGCACCCCTGAAGTGAGGGCAAGTAATGGCTCTGCACGATGAATTGACGGCTGTACAACGTTGCGTGGACGACCTCGTCCGCACCGTCGGCAGGCTGGAGCAGCAGGCCGGCGACCAGATCGCGGGCGTCGACGTGCGCCGGGTCCGCACGGACACCGACCATCTGCGCGAGAGCGTGGCGCTGCTGCGCGCGGCGGTCCCGCCACCGTCCCCCCTCGCACCGCACGAGCCCGAGTTCGTGACCATCCCCGATACGCCGTACGACCGCTCGATGTGGACGAACACCGGCGATTTCGACGACGAGGGCCTGGGCGGCAGCGACCGCCACGCGCCCTGATCCCGCACGCACTCTCTGAGCGCACGTCCTCTCTGAACGCACGCCCTCTCTGAGCTTCTCCCCGACCGAGGAAGAAGGAGTGGAGCCTCGTTGGCCACCGGCACGGAACCCCAACCGAAGAGCGGACCGGCACCGGGCGGCGGCGTGCGCGACGGCACGCGCGCCGCCATCACCGTTGCCCATCTGCGTACGGACCGCTGGTGGCTGGCGCCCGCGGCGACCGCCGCGGGACTGCTCGCCTTCATCGTCTACTCGACGTGGCGGGCCTTCGCGAACGCGGACTACTACGCGGCGCCGTACGTGTCGCCGTTCTACTCGCCGTGCCTCGCCGAGAACTGCGAACCGATGAAGGGCGGCCCCAACTGGGAGATCTTCGGCAGCTGGTGGGGCCTGTCCCCCTCCATCCTGATCCTGATCTTCCCGCTCGGCTTCCGGCTGACCTGCTACTACTACCGCAAGGCCTACTACCGGGGCTTCTGGGCCTCACCACCGGCCTGCGCGGTCGCCGAGCCGCACAAGAAGTACACCGGCGAGACCCGCTTCCCGCTGATCCTGCAGAACATCCACCGGTACTTCTTCTACGCCGCCGTGCCCGTGGCGGGCATCCTCACGTACGACGCCGTCCTGGGCTTCCGCGACGAGAACTACGAGTGGGGCCACATGGGGCTCGGCACGCTCGTCCTGCTCGTCAACGTCGTACTGATCTGGATCTACACCCTCTCCTGCCACTCCTGCCGCCATGTCATCGGCGGCAAGCTCAAGCACTTCTCCAAGCATCCCGTCCGGTACCGCATGTGGCAGTGGACCGGGAAGCTGACCAGCCGGCACATGCTGCTCGCGTGGACGTCGTTGGCGAGCGTGGCGCTCGCCGACCTCTACGTCTACCTGGTCGCGAGCGGTGCCTTCGACGATCCGCGCTTCTTCTGATGGACGGGGCCTTCTGATGTCTCAGGTGGAACGACAGCAGTGGGACGTCGTCGTGGTGGGGGCCGGGGGCGCGGGCCTGCGGGCCGCGATCGAGGCGCGTGAACAGGGCGCCCGTACGGCCGTGATCTGCAAGTCGCTGTTCGGCAAGGCCCACACGGTGATGGCCGAGGGCGGCATCGCCGCCTCCATGGGCAATGTGAACTCCGGCGACAACTGGCAGGTCCACTTCCGCGACACGCTGCGCGGCGGCAAGTTCCTCAATCAGTGGCGCATGGCCGAGCTGCACGCCCGCGAGGCGCCGGACCGCGTGTGGGAACTGGAGACCTGGGGCGCGCTCTTCGACCGCACTCCGGACGGCCGGATCTCGCAGCGCAACTTCGGCGGCCACGAGTACCCGCGGCTCGCCCACGTCGGCGACCGCACCGGCCTGGAGCTGATCCGCACGCTGCAGCAGAAGATCGTCTCGCTGCAACAGGAGGACTACAAGGAGTTCGGCGACTACGAAGCGCGCCTGAAGGTCTTCCAGGAGTGCACGGTCACGCGCGTGCTGAAGGACGAGTCGGGCGACGACGGCGACGAGGGCGGCCGCGTCGGCGGGGCCTTCTGCTACGACCGGGAGTCGGGCCGCTTCTTCGTGCTCGAAGCGCCCAGTGTCGTCCTGGCGACCGGTGGCATCGGCAAGTCCTTCAAGGTGACGTCGAACTCGTGGGAGTACACGGGCGACGGCCACGCGCTCGCGCTGCTCGCCGGCGCGCCCCTCCTGAACATGGAGTTCGTGCAGTTCCACCCGACGGGCATGGTCTGGCCGCCGTCGGTCAAGGGCATCCTCGTCACCGAGTCCGTGCGCGGCGACGGCGGCGTCCTCAGGAACTCCGAGGGCAAGCGGTTCATGTTCGACTACGTGCCCGACGTCTTCAAGGAGAAGTACGCGCAGTCGGAGGAGGAGGGCGACCGCTGGTACGAGGACCCGGACCACAACCGCCGTCCGCCCGAACTGCTCCCCCGTGACGAGGTGGCCCGCGCCATCAACGCCGAGGTGAAGGCTGGCCGCGGCTCCCCGCACGGCGGCGTCTTCCTCGACGTGTCGACGCGCATGCCCGCGGACGTCATCAAGCGCCGACTGCCCTCGATGTACCACCAGTTCAAGGAGCTCGCGGACGTCGACATCACCGCCGAGGCGATGGAGGTCGGACCGACCTGTCACTACGTGATGGGCGGCATCGCGGTCGACTCCGACACCGCGGCCACGCGCCGCGTGGCCGGGCTCTTCGCCGCGGGCGAGGTCGCGGGCGGCATGCACGGCTCCAACCGGCTCGGCGGGAACTCCCTCTCCGACCTGCTGGTCTTCGGACGGCGCGCGGGCCTGCACGCCGCCAGGTACGCCGCGGGGCTCACGTCCCGGCCCGTGCCGGACGAGGTGCAGGTGGACACGGCGGCCGCGGAGGCGCTGCGGCCGTTCAGCGCCGAGGGGCGGGAGGACGGGGTGACGCCCGAGAACCCGTACACCCTCCATCAGGAACTGCAGCAGACCATGAACGACCTGGTCGGCATCATCCGCCGCGAGGCGGAGATGGAGCAGGCTCTGGAGAAACTCGCCGAACTGCGGGTACGGGCGCGGCGCGCCGGAGTCGAGGGCCACCGGCAGTTCAACCCGGGCTGGCACCTCGCCCTGGACCTGCGGAACATGCTCCTGGTCAGCGAGTGCGTCGCGCGGGCCGCCCTGGAGCGCACGGAGAGCCGCGGCGGTCACACGCGGGAGGACCACCCGGCGATGAACCGCGAGTGGCGGCGGGCCAACCTGCTCTGCCGGCTGGCCGACCCGACCGGCGGTCTGGCGGCCACCGATCCCGTACGCGGCCAGATCGACCTCGACCGCGTCACGACCGAACCCATCCGCCCGGACCTGCTCGCCCTCTTCGAAAAGGAGGAGCTGGTCAAGTACCTCTCTGAAGAGGAGCTGTACGAATGAGTTCGTACGACGCGCAATTCAAGGTCTGGCGCGGGGACCTGAGCGGCGGTGACCTGGAGGATTTCAAGATCGAGGTCAACGAGGGCGAGGTCGTCCTCGACATCATCCACCGCCTGCAGGCCACCCAGGCGCCCGACCTCGCGGTGCGCTGGAACTGCAAGGCGGGCAAGTGCGGTTCGTGCTCCGCGGAGATCAACGGGCGCCCTCGCCTGATGTGCATGACACGGATGTCGGTCTTCGGCCGCGACGAGGTCATCACGGTGACCCCGCTGCGCGCGTTCCCCGTGGTGCGTGACCTGGTGACCGACGTCGGCTTCAACTACACGAAGGCGCGCGAGGTCCCGGCGTTTGTACCGCCCGCGGACCTGGGCCCCGGCGAATACCGCATGCAGCAGTCGGACGTGGACCGCCCGCAGGAGTTCCGCAAGTGCATCGAGTGCTTCCTGTGCCAGGACACGTGCCACGTGGTGCGCGACCACGAGGAGAACAAGGGCGTCTTCGCGGGCCCGCGCTTCTTGATGCGCGTCGCCGAACTGGACATGCACCCGCTGGACGCGGCGGCGGAGTCCGGTCTCGACCGCAAGCGCACGGCGCAGGACGAGCACGGGCTCGGCTACTGCAACATCACGAAGTGCTGCACGGAGGTGTGCCCGGAGGGCATCAAGATCACGGACAATGCCCTGATTCCCCTGAAGGAACGGGCGGTTGACCGGAAGTACGACCCGTTGGTCTGGCTGGGGAACAAGATCCGCAGGAGGACGGAGTAGCCGGCTGGGCGCCCGAGGGCTACGCCCGGGGCACCGCACGTTCCTCGGGCGTCTGCCACGCCACCCGTTCCGCGCGGGTCAGCCAGTGGGCGTACCACTCGGCGAAGGTGACCCGGGCCGTGCTGCCGAAGAACTCGAACGGGATCACGCCCTCCCCGACCGCGCGGACGTCCTGCCACATCGTGCCGCGCTCGGGGCCGGTCATCGCCAGCAACGTGTAGTAGGCGCAGCCCTGTTCGCTCACGTGGAGCGCGCCTTCGGTCAGCGAGTCGAGGAGCTCGTCGTCGCGCTTGTCCCAGGCGGCGTAGGCGTCGCGGAACCGGGCCGCGTCCTCGTCGGAGTCCCCGTAGGCCGACCGCTGGGGCTCCGCCTCTTGGTGCGCCTCCCACTCCGCCGTGCGCTCGGGACGGAACACCGCGGGGGTGGGCACAGCTTCGGGGCCGGGGTCGGACTCGGGGGGCTCGATGGTGAACAGGCCGTAGTCCGGGCCGGCGCCGCCCGCGGCGACCTCCAGCAGGAAGCTCCGGTACTCCTCGGGAAACCGCACCCCGCTCTGTCGCTCCACCGAGGCGACCTGCTCCTCGGTGAGGGCCGGGCGCAGCTCGAACCGGTGGCCGTACTCCTTGGAGTACGCGCCGAACACCGCCCGCCGGTTCGGCGCGTCCCGCAGCGCGAGCACGCGCTCCCTCACCCCTGCCCAGACCCCGCCCACCTGCGCACCTTTCTGCCGCGGCCGCCTCCCCGGAGGGCGCTCGGCTGAGCACAACTCCCACGGTGTACGACGTCGCGAAGCCACGACGAACCGACAACGGAGCGAACCGGGCCACAGTTCCCGCCGTCCCTCCCCCTCACGCCCTGAGGGCGGCACACGCCCCGGGTCGCGGAGCCCCGTATGCCGCCATACGCTCCCCAATGTGACGCCGCCCCCGTCGACAGCCGCGCGGGCAGCAGTGGTCGCGGTGGCCGTGCTGCTCGTCTGGTTTCCGCTGCTGAGCGCCTCCCCCGCGGTCGCCGACGAGCCGGTCACGCTCTCCCGTTCCGGCCAGGTCACCGACAAGGCGGACGCGCTCGGCGACCGCGCGGACGCCGCCGGGCAGGCGCTCGACCGGCTGTACGACGACCGGCGCGTGCAGCTCTTCGTCGTCTACGTACGCGACTTCTCCGGCCGTTCCGCGCAGAGCTGGGCGGACGCCACGGCCGACCGCAACGGCCTCGGGCTCGACGACGTGCTCCTCGCCATGGCCACGCACGACCGCCGGTTCGCGTACTCCGTGGACGAGGGTTCGCGGCTCACCGACGCCCAGCTCCGGGACGTGGCGACCACGGCGATCAGGCCCGCCCTGCGCGAGAACGACTGGGCCGGAGCCGCGATCGGCGCGGCGGACGGCTACCGCGCGGTGCTCGCCGGCCGTCCCGTCCCCACCCCGTCGGTCACGCCGGGCCCGGCCGACCCGGGCGCCGACACCTCCGGAGCCGACGACTCGGCGACGGGCGATCTGGTCCTCCCCGTGGCGGCGGCGTGCGCGGCCGGGGTCGCCGCCACGCTCGCGTACAAGCGGCGCAGGAAGCGCGCCACTACCCGCACGACCCCCGGTGGCGGCCGGGGCCAGGACACGGCCGAGGAGGCCACCCCGCTCCCCGAGCTCGACGAGAAGGCCCGGCTGCTGCTCGTGGAGACCGACGACGCGATCCGCACCAGCACCGAGGAGCTCGGCTTCGCCACGGCGCAGTTCGGCGAGGAAGCGGCCAGGCCCTTCGCCGACGCGCTCGCGTACGCGCAGACGGAGCTGACGGCGGCGTTCCGGCTCCGCCAGGAGCTCGACGACGCCTTCCCCGAGGACGATCCCACCAGGCGCCGCATGCTGGCGGAGATCGTGGCGCGCTGCACGGACGCAGGACGCCGCCTCGACGCCGAGGCCGCCGGGTTCGACGAACTGCGCGCCCTGGAGAAGAGCGCCCCGCAGGCCCTGGAGCACGCGGAGACCGTGTTCCGCCAGGTCGCAGCACGTACGGGGGCCGCGGAGACCACCCTCTCCGGTCTCCGCGAAAAGTACGCGCCGACCGCCTCCGCCGCGGTGCTCGGCCATGTCGAGCAGGCCAAGGACCGGCTCGTGTTCGCCACCACCCACCTCAACCGGGCGCGGCAGAGCCTCGACGCGGGCGAGAACGGCGAGGCCGCCGTCCACCTGCGCGCCGCCGAGGGCGCCGTCGACCAGGCCGGCACGTTCGTGGACGCCGTGGGCCGTCTGGCGGCCGAGCTCGCGTCGGCCGCCGAGAAGCTGCCGGGAGCGCTCACCGACGCCGAGGCGGACCTCGCCGACGCGCGCGGTCTCCTCGAAGGCACGTCCACAGGGGTCTCCACGGCCGATCTGAGGGGCCGGGTGGCCCGCGCCGAGTCGGTCGTCGCCGAGGTGCGCGGCAGGACGGCAGCGGGGCCCTACGACCCGCTCGACGCCCTGCGCCGGGTCGAGGAGGCCGGCGCCGCGCTCGACGAGGCCCTCACGGGGGCCCGCGAGCGCGAGGTCTCCGACCGGCGCGCCCGGTCCCTGCTCTCCCAGGCCCTGCTCACCGCACGCAGCGCCGTCGGCGCGGCCACCGACTTCGTCACCACGCACCGCGGCGCCGTCGGCAGTGAGGCACGGACCCGTCTGGCCGAGGCCCGGCGCCACCTGGCGGAGGCGGAGGCGGCCGAGGGCGGCGATGTCACCGCGGCCCTCGGCGCGGCGCAACGGGCGGACGCGCTGGCCCGTCAGGCGCAGCAGCTCGCCGAACGTGACGTACGGGGTTACGGCAACCCCGACGGAGGGCTCGGCGGGGGCGGTGGCCGGGGCGGCGGCATGGGCGGCGCCGTCCTCGGCGGCATCATCCTGGGCGAACTCTTCGGAGGAGGCGGTCGCCGGGGCGGTGGCTACGGAGGAGGCGGTTTCGGCGGAGGCGGTGGCTACGGAGGGGGCGGTTTCGGCGGAGGCAGCCTCGGAGGGGGCAGCCCCGGCAGCTTCGGCGGCGGCGGTACACGAGGGCGCAGGGGCGGAGGCGGCAGATTCTGACGACGCCCCACCCGGGAGACGCGCCGCGACACGTCCCCCGATAGACGCACCCCAGCCCGCCCCCGTAGACGCGCCCCGCACACACTCCCGCCCCCGTCGGCACCCTCGCACCGGCCCCTCGTACAAGGAGCAGAAGCCATGCCGAAGCAGACCGTCCTCGGCCGTGTCACCCAGCTCGCCAAGGCGAACCTCAACGCGCTGTTCGACCAGGCCGAGGACCCGCAGAAGATGCTCGACCAGCTGATCCGCGACTACTCGAACAACATCAGGGAGGCGGAGGAGGCGGTCGCGACCACCATCGGCCATCTGCGGATGCTGGAGCAGGACCTGAAGGAGGACCGGGACGCGGCGGCCGAGTGGGGCGGCAAGGCGCTCGCTGCGAGCAAGAAGGCGGACGAGCTGCGTGCGGGCGGCGACGCCACGGAGGCCGACAGGTTCGACCGGCTCGCGAAGGTCGCGCTCGGGCGGCAGCTGCAGTCCGAGAAGGAGGCGGAGGGCGCCGAGCCGACGATCGCCTCACAGACCGGGGTCGTGGAGAAGCTGAGGTCCGGGCTCGACCGGATGAAGACGAAACTGACCGAACTCAAATCGCGGCGTGATCAGTTGGTGGCCCGCGCGACGACCGCGCAGGCGCAGAACCGGATGATGGACGCGGCCCAGAGCATCGACGTCCTGGACCCGGCCGGCGAGCTGAGCCGCTTCGAGGAGAAGGTGCGGCGCGAGGAGGCGCGGGCCCTCGGCAAGCAGGAGCTGGCCGTGTCCTCGCTCGACGCACAGTTCGAGGAGCTGGACGCCCTGGGGGACGAGGCGGAGATCACCGCCCGCCTCGCCGCCCTCAAAGCGACCACGTGAGCCTCCCGGCGCCTCTGAAGGGACCGCCAGAGGCCCCCGGCAGCCCCTCTGAAGGGGCCCCCGCGTCAGAACAGGCTCAGCAACGCCTCCGCCGCGTCCATCGGCTCCGTGTCCCCGTCCGGCAGCGCCAGTTCGAACCACACCGTCTTCCCGCGCGGTGTCCTGCGCGAGCCCCACGCCGCGCTGAGCAGCCCGACCAGCTGGAGCCCGCGGCCGCCCTCGTCGGTGTCCCGCGCACGGCGGCGGCGCGGCTGCACGAAGCTCGCGTCCCACACCTCGCACACCAGCGTCCGGTCGAGCAGGAGACGCAGCCTGATGTCGCCGTCGCCGTACCGCAGGGCGTTGGTGACGAGCTCGCTGACCAGCAGTTCCGCCGTGTCGCAGAGCCGCTCCAGGTCCCAGGCGCGCAGCTGGTCGCAGGCGAGCTCACGGGCGCGGCCGACCGACTTCAGGTCGCGCGGCAGCGTCCAGTCACCGACGTGTTCGGTGGGCAGGCCTTCCACGCGGGCCATCAGAAGGGCGATGTCGTCCTCTCCGTGGTGGGTGTCCAGGGTGTTCAGGACGTGGTCGCAGGCGTCCTCCAGGGTCGTCGGGGCGTCGTTCAGGGCGCGTACGAACGCGTTCAGGCCCTCGTCGAGCGGGTGGTCGCGGGATTCGACGAGACCGTCGGTGTAGAGCGCGAGCAGGGCGCCCTCGGGGAGTTCGACCTCGACGTCCTCGAAGGGCTCGCCCCCGACGCCTAGGGGCAGGCCCGGCGGCACGTCGAGCATGAGCGCGGATTCGCCCGGCTCGACGAGGACGGGCGGGAGGTGGCCCGCGTTGGCGAACGTGCAGCGGCGCGTGACGGCGTCGTAGACCGCGTACACGCAGGTGGCGAGGTAGACCTCGCTGAGGTCGGCGTCCGCGTCCGCCGCCTTGCGTGCTCCGCGGGAGGCCTGTTGGGGCCCCGCGGGGTTGCCGAGGCCCCGGGCGATCTCGTCGAGGGCGGAGAGCACCTCGGCGGGTTCCAGGTCGAGGAGGGCCAGCGTGCGGACGGCGGTGCGCAGCTCTCCCATGGCGACGGCGGCGCGCAGGCCGCGGCCCATGACGTCGCCGACGACCAGGGCGGTGCGGTGGCCGGGCAGCTCGATGACGTCGAACCAGTCGCCGCCCACCTCCGTCGCGGCGTTGCCCGGCAGGTAGCGGCAGGCGATGTCGAGTCCTGACGCCTCCGGGTCGCCGGGCGGCAGCAGGGAGCGTTGCAGTATCAACGCGCGCTCGTGCTCGCGGCGGTAGAGGCGGGCGTTGTCCATGCAGACGGCGGCCCGCGCGGCCAGCTCGACGGCCAGCGCCCGGTCGCGCTCTCCGAAGGGTTCGCTTCCCTTCGTGCGGGAGAACTGGGCGAGGCCGACCACGGTGTCGTGGGCGACCATCGGCACGGCGAGCGTCGACTGGACGAGGCCCTTGGTGAGGCGGCTCGCCGACTCGTCGTCGGCTCCCGTGACCAGGCGGGGCCGGGCCGCGCGCAGGGCGTCGGCGCAGGGCGACGTGAAGGCGAACCGGTGCACGGCGCCCACGTCTATGGGCGCGCTGCCGTCCGGGAACGGGGCGTCGGCGACGGCGCTCGCGAAGGCCACGCGGCGCAGGTCCGCGCTGCCGTCGGCAAGCCCCGGCGGTGTCTCGTCGCCGTCGAGGAGGCCTTGGTACAGGTCTACGGAGGCGAGGTCGCAGAAGCCGGGGACGGCGACGTCGAGCAGTTCCCGTGCGGTGGTCTCCAGGTCCAGGGAGTTGCCGATGCGGGCGCCGGCCTCGTTCAGCAGGGCGAGGTTGCGGCGGGCGTGGGCGGCCTCCCGCGCGGCGGCGTGCCGTCGGGTCACGTCGGTGCCGAGGCCGGCGACGCCGATGGGACGCCCCGAACCGCTGTGCACGCGGTAGAGGTTGATCGACCAGTGCCGTCGATCGCTGCTGCCGGGTGCGGGGCCCACTATCTGCATGTCCGTCACGGAGTCGCCGGTCTCGAGGACCCGTTTCAGGGCGGCGGCCATGCGGTCGGCCTCGTGGCGCGGCAGGTAGTCGTGGACGGTCCGGCCCCGCTGGTCCTCGACGCCGCCTCCGAAGACGGCGGCGAACCGGCGGTTGGCACGCTGCACCTTCAGGTCCGTGCCGAACAGCAGGAAGCCGAAGGGAGATTGGCCGAAAATGGCCTGAGACGCGGCGAGGTCCGTCTCGATCTGCCGGAGCACCCGGACGTCGACGACGATGCAGACCGCGGCCCGCTCGCCCTCCTCGGTCACGGTCGGCATCACGTACAGCTCGGCGATGCCTTCCAGGCCGCCCGCGCCCCGCTCACCGCCCGCGCCCGGGTCGCCGGGCCCGCCGGGCGCGAGGACGTCCTCGGGCAGCCTGAAGGGCACCGTGCCCGTCCACTCGCGTCCGTCGAGGATCTCCGCCATCTTGCGGTGGCCGCCCGCGCGCAGCTCGGGCGGCACGAAGGCCTCGATGGGGTCCTTGCCGACGGCGTCCCGCGCGGCCACGCCGAACAGCCGCTCGGCGCGCACGCTCCACTGGTCGACCAGGCCGTCGGCGCCGATCGAGAACGAGGCGACCTTGATGTAGTCGTAGATCGAACCGGGTGGGTTGCTCTGCCACGTCTCGTCGACCGGTACGTCGACGACCGGCACGTCAGCGTTCGGCTCGTCGCCGGCCGGCGCACCCTCGGCCGTCGCGTCGCCCGACGGACCGTCGCTCTCCGTCGCCTTCGCTGGTATCTCGCTCACGCGAACCGTCCCCTCCAGCTCACCGCGCCCGGCACCGGTCACCGCATACGGCTGACCGCAGTATCCAGCACTACGGTGCCGCGCCACACGGCGTTCACGATCACAGCACGGACTCGACGCTTTTTGGCCCGTGCCGCCCTTGTGCAGGACGCTTCTCGCACACTGCCAGTCTTCTAACCCGGCAGCGCCAGCTCGAACCACACCGTCTTCCCCGTCCTGCCCGTACGACCCGGACGTGTGCCCCAGCGCAGCGAGGATCGGGACACCAGCTGGAGACCGCGGCCGCCCTCGTCGTCGAGGGCGGCGGTGCGCTCCAGGGGCGGGTCGGGGAGCGGATCGGACACCTCTACGAGGAGGGCGCCGTCGGGGACCACGGGGCGCACGAGGCGTACGCCGATGGGCCCGGAGGCATGACGCAGGGAATTGGTCACCAGCTCGCTCACGAGCAACACGGTGATGTCGGCGACGGACGCGAGACCCCAGTCGGCGAGCTGTTTGCGGACCACCGTGCGGGCGGTGCGGACGGCGCCGGGGTCCGCGGGGAAGGCCCACTCGGCGCAGTCGCCTTCGGTGTCGATCACGCCGATCACTTCCAGACCAGTAGCCGGACCTGCCCGGGATCCTGTCCGGTTTCATAGGGTTAATGGGCACATACCCGATATCCGGTCTGCTTTATCGCGTACGGGAGCGCACTGTGGCACGAACGGCGTACGCGGGGTCAGTGCGTGGCGTGCGGCAGGGCGAGCGCCGCTTCGACGGCGGGCACGTCGGCGGCCAGCCAGTCGACGGACCAGACCTGGTCCGGGGTCAGCCAGCGCAGCTCGTCGTGGTCCTCCAGGGGCCTGGGTTCGCCCGACACGAGGCGGGCCGTCCACACGCGCAGGACGTAGCCGTTGGGCAGCGGCCACTCACCCGGCACCCGGCCGGTCGTTTCGGCCTCGACGCCCAGCTCCTCCCGGAGCTCGCGCACCAGCGCGTCCTCGCTCCGCTCCCCGGGTTCGACCTTGCCGCCGGGCAGTTCCCAGCCTCCGGCGAGCTCAGGGGGCGCGCTGCGCCGTGCGGCGAGCAGGCGTCCGTCGTCGTACAGGGCGGCGCCCACCACGATGCGTTCGTTCATGCGTCGGAGCCTAGGGGGCGGGGCAGCACGAGTCCCGGGGAGGTCACTGCTCTGCCCCGAGAGTCCCCGGGAGTCCCCGGAAGGCCTTAGCGTCCGCTGCCGTTCTGGCTCAGCTTCTCGATCGAGTAGAGCTGCTTGTACCCGCGGTCGTGGAGGCTGTCGGCGATCTTCTGGGCTTCGGCCCTCGTCGCGTACCTGCCCACGCGGTAGCGATTGCCGTTGTCGTCCTGACGTATCACGAACCAGGGCAGCAGAACTGTCCCGTCATTCATCGCGCCCCTCCGTCCGCCACCCCCGACGCACCCCACGCCTCGATCTGTAAGGAAACCGCAGTCTGCATATGCCCGAGCCTACGCCCGACCTTTACGCAGCGGATACGACTTTGCACAAAGAGGTACGCATGAGGGCCGCTATCGGCCAGGGCTCCGGCTACGCGCGCAACGGGAGGGGGCCCAGGGGTGTGTGGTGACAGCCGAAACCCGCCCTCGCGCACGACGAGGCGGGGGGGGCGGGGCGGGGACCGTCGGAGGCGCACAGGGATGCGCCGGTACTGAGAGCGCGCTAGGGAAGCACTAAGGGAGCACCCAGGGAGTACGTGCAGCGGGGCCGGCTACCGCACGGGCAGGTGGTACGCGATCCGGTAGCGATCGGCGGGCACCACGATGTCGGCCGCCTCCACGGGGCGGCCCGATGCGTAGTACGTCCGGTGGACGACGATGACCACATGGCCGGGGACGCCGCCGAGCGCCGTGAGCTCCTCCGCGAGGCCGGGGCGGGCGCCCACTTCCTCCGCGACGTTGTCCACGATCACGTCGATGGCCGCCATCCGGTCCACCACTCCGCAGCCGCCCAGCGGCCCCTCCTCGGGGAGCATCACGGGGGTGCGCCCGGTGACGGCCAGAGGCTCCCAGGAGGTGGAGAGCATCATGACCTCACCGGCGTCCCGGAAGACGTACTTGGTGCACATCACGCGGTCGCCCACGCGGATGCCGAGGCGCTCGGCGACCGCGGCGTTCGCCTCGATCTGCTCGCTGCGGGACTCCCAGGTGCCGCGCACGCCGTCGGCGGCCTGCTCCTGGCGGAACGGGGTCGAGCCGCCGTTCACCGCGCGGTACCCGGTGCGGGCGATCTTGCGCGGGACGGGGCGCTCGCGCACGTAGGTACCCGATCCGGAGCGCCCTTCGACCAGGCCCTCGGCCATCAGGACCTTGCGCGCCTCCAGGGCGACCGTGTCCGACACCCCGTACTCCTCGCGGATCCTGGCCTGCGAGGGGAGGCGGGTGTGCGGCGGCAGCGAACCGTCGGCGATCTTCTTGCGGAGATCACCCGCGACCCGCAGATACGCCGGCTGTTCACCGAAAGTCACTGGCCACTCCCATCAGGTTGACAGACAGCAACAGCCTGGCAACCGTGGGTTGTTGCGTGCAACCCAAGGCCAAGGAATCACCCGAAGTGATGATTTCTCCCCGCGCAGGTCTTTACGCAGGGCCTTTCCCCGGATATAGCGAGCGGTCGAGGACCTTGAGGAAACGTTCGGTCGCGGCCCGTGCGATCTGGCTCCCCCAGCCTCCCCAGTTCACGTCGAAACAATGATCGGCCCACGGCAGTTCGACGTACGTCGCCGGAGCGCCGGCCTCTTTGAGGCGCCGGGCCAGTTCGCGTGCCTGTGCGACCGGCACCGCGCGGTCCGCGCTTCCGTGCAGGAGCAGCGTCGGCGGTACGTCGCCCCGGACCAGCCGCGCGGGTGAGCCGAGGCGGTAGCGGGCGGGGGCGGTGGCGGCCGAACCGCCCATCAGGAGCGGGATCATGGGGTCGCGGCGCAGTGCGGTACCCGCGATCAGGCGCCGCATGTCGGTGGGCCCGTAGAGGGAGAGGACGCCGGAGACCGAGCTGTCCCGCACCTTGCAGGACGCCGGGACCCTGCCGTCGCCCTGCGTGTAGGCGGCGGCGAGCGCGAGGTTGCCGCCGGCCGAACTGCCCGCCAGGAGCAGGCGGTCGGGGTCGATGCCGTACACGCGCGCGTGCCGCCGCACCCAGCCGACGGCGCACTTCACGTCGCCGATCTGGTCGAGCTGGGTGGCACGGGGCGCGAGACGGTAGTCGACGTCGAAGACCGACCACCCGCGCGCGTTGAACCAGCGGTTCCATTCGGGGGTCTGGCTGCGGTGGCCCTTGTTCCAGCCGCCGCCGTGCACCCATACGACGGCGGGCCGCCGCACGTCGGCCCGCTTGGGCAGCGCCCACAGGTCGAGCCTGAGCTTCTGCCCCTTCGCGCGGTGCGCGCCGTGGGCCCCGCGCACGCCACGGGTCCCGTTGCCGCGGCCCACGCGCGCGTAGGTGAGGGTGCGCGCCCGGTCGGGCACCTTGGCGTAGTTGACGCCGTCGAAGTACCGCGTGGCGGTCAGATGTTGCCCCTGCTGCCGCGCGGTGCCGTACGCGGCCGCGTACGGCATCACTCCGTAGACGAGGGCGGCGAAGGAGGCGAGCGCGGCGAGCCCCGCACACCAGGGGTGACGCCGGGCCGCGAGCGCGGCACCCGCGAGGCCGAGCAGCCCCGGCGGCAGCAGCAGGAGCCCCCAGGAGGTGATCGCGCCGGCGACGAGCACCAGGAGCGGGAGGCGGGGCAGCGGGGCGGCGACGAGGACGGCGAGCGCCACGTTCAGCAGACCGGCGGCCACGAGCAGGACCCGGGTCACGGCGGGCGGCGGCACGACGGACGTCACGCCGAAGAACTATCACAGAAGCAGACAAAAGGCGCTTAAGGGCGTCCCTTCTGGGGGGTGCCTCAACGGACGCCTTCGGGCGCGTTCCGGTAGCCGGCGGTGCGCCGGAGCCAGGGCCGCCTGCTCAGACCTCTTCGCTGTCGCCGCCGTCCCCGTGGTCCTCGTCGAGGCCGGTCTCCGGGCCGTCCCACGGAGTCGCGTCACGCGGCGAAGTCGTCGCCAGGCCCAGGGACTTGCGGGCCGCGACGGCGCTCTTGTCACCCATTTTCCGAAGGCCCGCCACCTGATGCCTGTAGAAGGTGTCGGCATCGGAGGCCTTGGCCGCCTTCGCCCACTCCTCGCGGTCCTCTTCGGTCTCGGTGACGAGCTTGCCGATGTGCTTCCGCGTGCCCGTCGGCCAGTCGTGCGCGCGCAGCTGCCGTGCCTGTTCGGCGAGGCCCTTGTCGACGCGGGCGGCCCACTTCTTGTGCCCTTCGAGGTCGTCCTCGATCCGCTCCTCCGCGGGCGCCGCCAGGTACTCCTTGCTGAAGGCGAGGTCCGCCTTCACGAAGGCGAGCTGGTCCGGGTCGAGCGTCGTCGCGTCGCTGCGCAGGGAGCCCTCGAGCGGCTCCTTCGGGTCGGAGGCGCCGAAGATGCACGTGCCGTGGCGGTCGCCGTGGCGCCAGGTGGTCCGGTCGGGCATGAAGTAGTAGATCTCGGCGCCGTCGAAGTCCGCCCAGGTGTCCATGACGTACGCCCACTGCAGGTCGGTGCACCTGGACTCCGCGAGGTCGACCATGGCGTCCTCCCCCGGGTACTCCGTGTGGTCCACGCGGAACGACGCGAAGACCTCGCCGTCGTGCTTCCCGGAGCACGGGACCCCGTCCACCTGGGAGGTGTACTTCATGGAGTCGATCTTCCCGTCGGGCGCGTCGAAACAGCCGCCCTTGTCGATCGGGAAGGCGCCGCCGCTCTGCCGGGACTCGCGGGCCGCGTCCTTGAACCCCTCGGCGAAGTCGCGGGCCGCGCCCGTGGCAATGGAGAGGACGAGCAGCAGGACGCCCACTACGGAGAGGATGCTTCCGGCGATCGCGAGACCCTTGCCGCGCTCGCCCTTCTTCTTGATCTGCGCGAGCGCGACGAGGCCGAGGACGAGTCCGACGGCGGGCACGAAGCAGAGGAGCCCGAACACGAGCGACGCGATCGCGAAGCCGTTCACCGGCGGCCGGGAGTACGGGGAGTACGGGCCGGGCCAGGGCTGGTACGGGAGCTGTCCGTGCGGTGGCGGCGGCCAGGGAGGCCCGGGCCGGCCCGGCGGCTGTGCCGACTGCCCTCCAGGAGGGGCGTTCGGGCCGGGGGGCGGCGGTATGTCCACGGGTAACGTGCTCCTGGATTCTGGTACGGGTGGTTCTGGGGCAGCGCCGAGGTGACACTGAGGGGCGATGCGGGTCGTGCGGAGAGCTTGGCGCATCGTAATCGGGGCGAGGGATAAAAGGTAATGCAGCGGCAAAGCTCAACAACTCGGGCAGCCGTGCGGGGAACCGTACGGGCCGTCAACGGCCTGACCTCGAAGTGGGCCACGACGGTGTCCGCCGACCGTGGCACGGTCTTCTCGGCGCCGGGCGTCTGGCCCCTCCTCGCGTTCCTGGCCGACGGCGCGACCGGTGCGGCCCGCGCGGAGCTCTCCCAGGCGGTCGGGCTCCCGACGGACGAAGCGGCCTCGGCCGCGCGGGAGTTGCTGGCCGCGATGGACCGCGTACGCGGCATGGACGCGGCCCTCGGCCTGTGGACCGGGCGCACCCTGACGCTGCGGGACGCGTGGCGCGACGGGGTGCCGGTGGACGCCCTGGGCGTGCTGACCGGGGACCCGGCGGTGGACACGGCGGCGCTCGACGCGTGGGCGGCGGAGCGGACGGGCGGGCTGATCGAGCGGGTGCCGGCCGAGCTCACGCCGGACACCGAACTGGTCCTGGCGAGCGCGCTCGCACTGCGCACGGAGTGGGCGACACCGTTCGAACGGCACCCGCTGTCCCCCGCCTCCGGACCGTGGCGGGGACTCCGGATCGCGGGACTCCAGCGGTCGGCCCCGGGCCTGGATGCCGTACGGATCGGCCGCGGCCCGGCCGGCCGCGTCACCGGGGTGACACTGCGCGGCGCCGCGGACACGGACACGGACACGGATGCGGACGGGTACGGGGGCGTCGACGTTCAGCTGCTGCTCGGCGAGGCGCAGATGAGCCCCGGCGACGTACTGACGACGGGCCTCGGCATGCTCACGGACGACGTCCCCACGACCTCGGGCGACGAGCTGGCGCCGGGGCCCGCGGGACCGGGCGCGGTCCTGCGCGAGGCCCTCGCCGACACCCGCGACGAGCCGCCGCACGTGGCGCTGAGCGCCGTGGAGTTCACCCTCGACGCGGAGCACGACCTCCAGGCACCGCCCGGGATCTTCGGCCTGGACGCGGCGAGCGTTCCGCGCCCCGGCTCGTTCCCGGGGATCTCCGACCGGCCCCTCGGGGTGGAGTCGGCCCGGCAGACGGCGACCGCGACGTTCGGCCCGACGGGCTTCCGTGCCGCCGCGGTCACGGCGGTCGCCATGGACTGGATGGGGCTGCCCTCGCATCCGACGACCGAGCTCGCGGTCACGGTGGACCGCCCTTTCGGATTCCTCGCCGTCCACCGCACCTCACGCCTGGTCCTCGCGGCCGGCTGGGTCACCGACCCGGAGCCGTACCGCGAGGACGAGGGTCACTGAGTCACGTACGCGAGCACGCACGCACCTCAGGGGTCAGAACTGCAGGCTCCAGGAGTCGATCTTCCCGGTGTCCTGCGCCGCGTTGTCGCTGACCCGCAGCTTCCACGTGCCGTTGGCCGTCTCCGAAGAGGCGTTCACCGTGTACGTGGTGTTGATGTTGTCGCTGCTGCCGCCGGTGCCGTAGCCCTTGAGGGTGTAGGCGGTGCCGTCGGGCGCGATCAGCTGGACCTGGAGGTCGCCGA
The DNA here is from genome assembly GCF_056432085.1 of Streptomyces sp. NPDC045678. Taxonomy (NCBI): domain Bacteria; kingdom Bacillati; phylum Actinomycetota; class Actinomycetes; order Kitasatosporales; family Streptomycetaceae; genus Streptomyces; species Streptomyces sp. NPDC045678. Next base: position 233,113 of record NZ_JBWKJS010000006.1, on the reverse strand, counting down.
TATACGTGTGCTGGATGGCCACCGGCACGCTCAGGGCGGCGGGCGCGTTGCCCGGGACCTCGGTCACGGTCACCGGGGACTCGGCCGTGGCGTTGTCCGCGATCGGGTAGTCCGTGTCGTTCGTGAACTTCTTGCCCGGCGGGTTGGTCGTACCCCCGGTGACGTTCAGGAGACGGTTCGGCGAGCCCGTGCCGGGGCTGGTGACGACGCCGGTCGAAGAGGCGCTGACCAGGCCCGCGGAGACCTGCGCCGGGGTCGACGTGGGGTTCTGGCCCAGGTAGATCGCGGCCGCGCCCGCCACGTGCGGGGAGGCCATCGACGTACCGGAGATGGTGTTCGTCGCGCTGTCACCGGAGTTCCACGTCGAGGTGATCGAGGAGCCGGGGGCGAAGATGTCGAGGATGCTGCCGTAGTTCGAGTAGCTCGCCCGTGCGTCGGTGTTGGTCGTGGCGCCGACGGTGATGGCCTCCGCCACGCGCGCGGGCGACTTGGTCGACGCGTCGGTCGACTCGTTGCCCGCCGCGACGGCGTACGTGATGCCGGACGCGATGGAGTTGCGTACCGCCGTGTCGAGCGCGCTGTCGGCGCCGCCGCCGAGCGACATGTTGGCCACGGCGGGCTTGACCGCGTTCTTGGTCACCCAGTCGATGCCCGCGACGACCTGCGCCGTGGTGCCCGAACCCTGGTTGTTCAGGACGCGGACGCCGACGATCTTGGCCTTCTTGGCGACGCCGTGCAGGGTGCCCGCGACGGTACCGGCGACGTGCGTGCCGTGGCCGTGGCCGTCCTGCGCGGTGTTGTCGTTGTCGATGGCGTCGTAGCCGTAGGAGGCGCGGCCGCCGAAGTCGGTGTGGCTGATGCGGACGCCGGTGTCGATGACGTACGCGGTGACGCCCGCGCCCGCGGAGTCCGGGTAGGTGTACTTCTGGTCCAGCGGCAGGTTCTTCTGGTCGATGCGGTCCAGGCCCCAGGACGGCGGGTTGGTCTGGGTCGCGGTGGCGGTGAACGTACGGTTCTGGACGACCGCGTCGACCGCCGGGTCGGCGGCGAACCTCTTCGCCGCGGCCTCGGAGAGCTCGACCGCGTAGCCGTTGAGAGCCTTGTCGTAGGTCCGCTCGATCGTGGCGCCGTATTCCTTGGCGAGGGCCTTGCCCGCGGCGGAGCGGGCCTTCGGAGCGTCCTTGTCGAGGCTCACGATGTAGCTGTTCTTGATCACGCCGGGAGCGCCGGCGTTCTCTATCGTGCCTACCGTCCGGTCCGGCTGGGCGGTGGCCGGGAGGGCGGAGACGACGCCGAGGGCGAGGGCCGCGACCGCTGTCGCGCTGATCCCGGCCAGTCTTCGGCGGTTCTGACGCATCACTGCCATCTGAGGGGTCCTCCTCAATAGGTGGTGCGCTGGTGGGGGAATGGTGCCGTGGTGCCCACACTCACGGAGACATAAGACAGGTCCATGTCAAGCGAACATGCCTGCTCTTGCCTCCGTCGGGACGAAAGATTGGCGGATCCATAGGAATCCCACAAGGGTCAGGACCGGACGTAACACGACCGCCACGGACCCGTCATGACGCACCATCACCAAACGCCACAGACCTCTCACGTCCCCCCTTCAACAAACGCCCCAACTAGCCTGCGCGCATGACCTCTGCGACCGGCACGACAGCCCTGCCCGACCGCTTCTGCCCGACCGACGGGACGCGCATCGCCGCGCACTCCCCCGCCTGGTCGTGCCCGGCCTGCCGCGGCCCCCTCGACCTGGACTTCTCCCCCACGCCGGCCCCCCGCGACAAGCTGTCCGGGCGGGTCAATTCCCTGTGGCGGTACGCGGAGTGCCTGCCGCTGCCGGCTCCCGCGATCTCGCTCGGCGAGGGCCGCACGCCGCTCGTGGAGCTGGCGGGGCCGGTTTCGGCCAAGCTGGACTTCCTGATGCCGACGCTGTCCTTCAAGGACCGTGGCGCGGTCATGCTCGCCGCCCTCGCGCGGCGCCTCGGCCCCGACCGGGTGATCGCCGACAGCAGCGGCAACGCGGGCACGGCCGTCGCCGCGTACTGTGCGCGGGCCGGCCTCGACTGCACCGTGTACGTGCCCTCCGGTACGTCGCCGAAGAAGCTGGAACAGATCGCCGCGCACGGGGCACGCCTCCAAGTCGTCGACGGCGACCGTGAGTCCACGGCGCGGGCCGCCCGCGCCGCAGCCGACGAACCCGGCACGTTCTACGCCTCGCACGTCCACAACCCCTACTTCCTCCACGGCACCAAGACGTACGTCCACGAGCTCTGGGAAGACCTCGGCGGCCGCCTCCCCGACGCCCTGGTCGTCCCTGTCGGCAACGGCACGCTGCTGCTCGGCGCGGCACTCGCGGTCCGCGAGCTGCACGCGGCCGGACTCATCACGCGCCAACCCGCCCTGTACGCCGTGCAGTCCGCGGCGGTGGCCCCGCTCGCCGCCGCGTGGCGGGCCGGGGCCGACGACCTGGTCGGCGAGACCCCGACGGCGTCGACCTTCGCCGAGGGCATCGCGATCCCCCGCCCACCGCGCGCCCGCCAGATCCTGCACGCGGTACGCGCGTCGGGCGGCGGCTTCCTGACGGTGACGGAGGAGCAGATCGCGTCGGCCCAGCGGGACCTGGCCTCGCGCGGGCTGTACGTCGAGTCCACGGGCGTGGCCTGCTGGGCGGCCGTACGGGGCGGGGTGCTCGGGGAGCGGACGGCGGTGGTTCCGCTGTGCGGGGCGGGGGCGAAGACGGGGCTCGCGGGGGCGAGTGCCGCGAACGCGGTGGGCGGCTGATGCCAAGTAGGGGGTGAGACCGCCGCCCGGCGGTCGGGGAGGGGGGCCCGGGATTCCCGCGCATCCGGATGAACGGGATGACCCCGGTACAGATGCACCGGGCCTCCTCCTGGGGACGACGCACCGGATCATCGGCCAGGACACCCCGCCGGACCGCTGCACCTGGCTCGAAGTGGGCCCGGCGGACCGCGTGGGGCGGCTTCCATAACCGAGGCGGCCCCCAAAGGCCATATGACAAACGCAACATGACGGTGTGTGAACAATTGCCTCTACCCAGGCTTGACCGGTGCTCGACCGCCTCGTGACGGATGTAACATGATCTTGTTCGACTTTGGAAAGTGTGCGCGGGATGCAGTCGGAACCGCCGCACCGGGGGGCCAGAGGCGAGAGATTTCCACCTGCCCCCGTTTATCCGTGGGGGATTCGCAGGGTGTTCGAGGGTACGCATTCCACCGGTCACGCACTGTCGGCGGCGCAGCAGCGCATCTGGTTTGCTCAGGAGCTGGCTCCGAGCAGCCTCCTGTACAACATCAACGGCTATGTGGAGATCCACGGGCCCGTCGACCGGGGGCTGTTCGAGAAGGCGCTGCGGCAGGCCGTCGACGAGGCCGAGGCCCTCCACGTCACCTTCGGCGAGACGGGCGGCGTGCCGTGGCAGTCGGTGCGCGCCGAGCGCGACTGGCCGCTGCCCTTCCTGGACGTGTCCGGGCAGGACGATCCGCACGCGGCGGCCCTCGCGGAGATGCAGGACGACCTCGAGCGGCCTTTCGACCTGCGCCGCGGACCGCTGTTCGTGCAGATGCTGTTCCGTGTCGCCCCGGACCGCTTCTACTGGTACACGCGGGTGCATCACATCGTCTGTGACGCCTTCGGATTCAGTCTCCTCGTGCAGCGCGTCGCCGACTGCTATACGGAACTCGTATCAGAAGAAACAGTCGTATCGGGGGAAACCGGCGAAAAGAGCGGGGAGGCAGAAAAGGCAGGAGAAGCGGGAGAAACCGGGGTTTGCTTTTCCGCGAGTCCTTTCTCGTCCCTCGCCGAATTCACCGACGAACACGCGAAGTACACGGAGAGCGAGCGCAGCGGCCGGGACCGCGACTACTGGCTCGACCGGTTCGGCGACGACCCGGAGATCCTGAACCTCCCCGACCGCGCCACCGGCCTGTGGGGCGAGGCCCCGCGCTACGAAAGCCGACTGGAACCCGCGTACTTCGACGGGATCAAGCGGCTCGCCCGGCAGGCCCGTTCCACCTGGCAGGTCACCCTGACGGCAGCCGCCACGGCGTATCTGCGTCACTTCACCCGCACCGACGACGTCGTGCTCGGCTTCCCCGTCACCGGACGCCTCACCCCGGTCACCAAGTCCACGCCGGGCATGGCCTCCAACGTGCTGCCCCTGCGCGTGTCCGTCGACCCGGCCATGTCCTTCGAGGAGTTGCAGCGCCACGTCGGCCAGGAGATGCGCGGGCTGCTGCGCCACCAGCGCTACCGGGGCGAGGACCTGCGCAAGGACCTCGGGCTCGGCGGGTTCTCGCGCCGCATGTTCGGGCCGTCCATCAACTTCCTTCCGCTGGAGGAGGGTCTGCGCTTCGGCCCCTGCACGGGCGCGGCGCACGGCATGCCCAGCGGGCCCGTCGACGACCTCGTCATCGTCTTCGAGGGCGGCAGCGGCGACGACGGCATCGGGGTGCGCATCGCGGGCAACACCGCGGCGTACGGCGAGACGGACATCGCCGAGCACGGGCGCCGCTTCGTCGCCTATCTGCGGGCGCTGACCGCAGAGCCCGGCCGGGCGATCGGCACCGTCGACGTCATGGACCCGCAGGAGCGCCACCGGGTCCTGACCGAGTGGAACGGCACAGCCACCGGTCTCGACGCGGGCACCCTCCCCGCGCGGTTCGAGGAGCGGGCCCGGCGCACGCCCGACGCCGTGGCCGTCGTGTACGAGGACACCACGCTCACCTACGGGGACCTCAACGCGTGGGCCAACCGGCTCGCCCACCGCCTGATCACGCGCGGCGCCGGGCCGGAGACCCTGGTCGGCCTCGTCCTGCCCCGCTCCGTGGAGCTGGTCGTCGCCGTCCTCGCCGTCCTCAAGAGCGGCGCCGGATACCTGCCGGTCGACCCGGACGCGCCGGCCGCCCGCCGCGCGACCGTCCTCGACGAGGCGCGGCCCGTGCTCGTCCTCGACGGCGTGGAGGTGGTGCGCGAGGTGCGGGACCTGGGCCAGGAGCCCGCGCACGACCCCACCGACGCCGACCGGGCCGCCCCGCTGTGCGCCGACCACCCCGCGTACGTGATCTTCACGTCCGGTTCGACGGGCCGCCCGAAGGGCGTCGTCGTCACCCACCGCAACGTCACCCGGCTGTTCTCCGCGACGGAGGAGCAGTACGGCTTCGGCCCGGACGACGTGTGGACGCTGTTCCACTCGTACGCCTTCGACTTCTCGGTGTGGGAGCTGTGGGGCGCGCTCCTGTACGGCGGGCGCCTCGTCGTCGTGCCGCACGGCGTGTCCCGCTCCCCCGAGGCGTTCCTCGACCTCCTCGCCGAACAGCGCGTCACCGTCCTCAACCAGACCCCGTCGGCGTTCTACCAGCTCATCCAGGCCGACCAGCGCCGCCCCGGCACCGAACTCGCCCTGCGGCACGTCGTGTTCGGCGGCGAGGCGCTCGTGCCCGGCAGGCTCGCCGAGTGGTACGAGCGGCATGCCGACGACGCGCCGACGCTCGTCAACATGTACGGCATCACCGAGACGACCGTGCACGTCACCCAGCAGGCCCTGACCCGCGAGAGCGCCGCGGCGGACAACGGGAGCACCGTCGGGCCCGCCCTGCCCGACCTGCGCGCCTACGTCCTCGACGACCGGCTGCGTCCGGCGCCGCCCGGCGCCGTCGGCGAGCTGTACGTGGCGGGTGCCGGTCTCGCCCGCGGCTATCTGGGCCGCTCGGGTCTGACCGCCGAACGCTTCGTGGCCTGCCCCTTCGGCGCGCCCGGCGAGCGCATGTACCGCACCGGCGACCTGGCCCGCTGGTCGGCCGGCGGTCTCCTCTCCTACGAGGGCCGGGCCGACCAGCAGGTGAAGATCCGCGGCTTCCGCATCGAGCTCGGCGAGATCGAGGCGGTGCTCGACCGTCACCCGGACGTCGCCGAGGTCGCCGTCGTCGTCCGCGAGGACCGGCCCGGCGACAAGCGTCTCGTGGCGTACGCCGTGCCGCGGAGTGCGGATGCCGGTGCCGGTGCCGGTGCCGGTGTCAGTGTCAGTGTCAGTGCCGGTGTGGCTCTCGACGCCGCGGCGCTGCGGGCGTACGCGAGCGAGGCCCTGCCCTCGTACATGGTCCCAGCGGCCGTGGTCGCCCTGGACGCGCTGCCGCTGACCGTCAACGGCAAGCTGGACCGGCGTGCCCTGCCCGCGCCCCGCTTCGACGGCGGCAGCGGCCGCGCGCCGCGCACCGCCCGCGAGGAGACCCTGTGCCGGCTCTTCGCCGAGGTCCTCGGCGTGGAGCAGGTCGGCATCGACGACAACTTCTTCGACCTGGGCGGCCATTCGCTGCTCGCCACGCGGCTCGCCGTGCGGGTGCGCGCCGAGCTCGGTACCGAGCTGCAGCTCATGCGGCTCTTCGAGTCGCCGACCGTCGCCGGGCTCGCCGACAGCCTCGGCGACGACGGCGACGGCGGGGCGGCTGCCGCGCGCCCGGCGCTGGTGCCGGTGGACCGGCCCGACGAGCTGCCGCTCTCCTTCGCCCAGCAGCGCCTGTGGTTCCTGCGCCGGGCCGGCGGTGTCGGCTCGACGTACAACATGCCGCTCGCACTGCGGCTCCGCGGCGCGCTCGACCGGGACGCGCTGCGCGCCGCCCTCCACGACGTCGTGGGACGCCACGAGTCCCTGCGCACCGTCTTCCCCGAAACCGACGGCCGAGCGCGGCAGTCGGTGCTCGACGCGTGGGAGCTGCCGCTGCCGGTGACCGCGACCGGTGAGCGGGAGCTGAGCGCGCTCCTCGACGCGGCGGCACGGACCGACTTCGACCTGTCCCGCGAGATACCGGTGCGGGCCCAGCTGTTCTCGCTCGGTGCGCGTGACGGCGTGCCCGAGCACGTCCTCGCGCTCGTCATGCATCACATCGCGGGCGACGAGTGGTCCATGGCGCCGCTCGCCCGCGACCTCGGCGACGCCTACGCGGCCCGCCTGACCGGCACGGCGCCCGCCTGGGAGCCGCTGCCCGTCCAGTACGCCGACTACACCCTGTGGCAGCGGCGGCTCCTCGGCGACGACGGCGGGTCGGGCGGCCTGGCCCGGCAGCAGCTCGACTTCTGGCGCTCGGCGCTCGCGGGCCTGCCCGAGGAGCTGGCGCTGCCCGCCGACCGGCCGCGCCCCGCGGCCCCCGGCAACGAGGGCGCCGCACTGCCCGTCTCCGTCGACGCCGGGTTGCACCGGGCCCTCGTCGCGCTGGCGGGCGACCGCCGCGCCACCCTCCACATGGTGTTGCAGGCGGGCCTCGCCACGCTGCTCAGCCGCCTCGGCGCGGGCACGGACATCCCCGTCGGCAGCCCCGTCGCGGGCCGCACCGACGAGGCGCTGGACGATCTCGTCGGCTTCTTCGTCAACACGCTGGTGCTGCGCACCGACACGTCCGGCAACCCCGGCTTCGGTGAGCTCGTGGACCGCGTCCGCGACACCGACCTGGCGGCCTACGCCCACCAGGACCTGCCCTTCGAGCGTCTGGTCGAGGCCCTCAACCCGGCCCGGGTCGCCGGCCGCCAGCCGCTCGTGCAGGTCCTCCTCGCGCTGCAGAACACCCCGGCGTCCGGGATGACCCTGCCCGGCCTGGACGTCGCCCCCTACGGCGTGCACCCCGGCGGCTCCAAGTTCGACCTCTCCCTGAGCCTGACGGAGACGCGCGACGCCGACGGCTCCCCCGCCGGGCTCGACGGCTTCGTGGAGTTCAGCACCGACCTGTTCGACCAGGACACCGTCGAGCGGCTGATGTCGCGGCTGCTCCGGCTCCTCGCCGACGCCGCGGCCGCTCCGGAGCGGCGCATCGGCGACTTCGACCTGCTGACGGCCGCCGAACACGCCCGGCTCACCGACGGCGCGGACACCACCCGCACCGACCTCCTCGCCCGCACCGTCCCCGAGCTGTTCGAGGAGCGGGCCGCCCTCGCACCGGACGCGCCCGCCGTCGTCTTCGAGGACACCACGCTGACCTACGGCGAGCTGAACGAGCGCGCCAACCGGGTGGCCCGGCTCCTCGTCCGGCGCGGCATCGGCCCCGAGGACACCGTGGCCCTGATGCTGCCGCGCTCGGCCGAGCTGCCGGTCGCGGTGCTCGCCGTGCTCAAGGCGGGCGCCGCCTACCTGCCGGTCGACCCCGCCTACCCGGCCGACCGCATCGCGTACATGCTCGGCGACGCCTCGCCCGCGCTGACGCTGACCACGGAGGGCCTCGCCGCCGCCGTGCCGTCCGGCACCGACCGTCTGGTGCTGGACACGGCGGACGTCACCCCCTTCGCCGCGCACGACGTGACCGATGCCGAGCGCCGCGCCCCGCTGCGCCGTTCCCACCCTGCGTACGTCATCTACACCTCGGGCTCGACCGGCCGCCCCAAGGGCGTCGTCGTCCCCCACACCGGTGTGGCCGGGCTCCTCGCGACCCGGGAGGTGTGGCGGCTCGCGCCCGGCGACCGGGTGCTGCAGTTCGCGTCGTTCAGCTTCGACGCGGCGTTCTGGGAGCTGTCCATGGCGCTGCTGTCCGGCGCCACGCTGGTGCTTGCCCCGGCGGACCGGCTGCGGCCTGGTGCCCCGCTGGTGGAGCTGGTCGCGGAGCGGCGCATCACGCACACGCTGCTGCCGCCGTCCGTCCTCGACGTCCTCGCGCCCGGCGACCTGCCCTCGGTCCGCACCCTGCTCGTGGGCGGCGAGGCGTCCTCCGGCGAGCTGGTGGCCCGCTGGTCGCGGGACCGGACGATGCTCAACGCGTACGGCCCCACCGAGATCACGGTGTGCGCCACCCTGAGCGGCCCGCTGTCCGGCGCCGCCCGGCCGTCCATCGGCACGCCCGTCCCCGGCATGCGCGCGTACGTCCTCGACGCGTGGCTGCGACCGGTCCCCGCGGGTGTCGCGGGAGAGCTCTATCTGGCGGGCGCCGGTGTCGCGCGCGGCTATCTGGGCCGCCCCGCGCTGACCGCGGAACGCTTCGTGCCCTGCCCGTTCGGGGCGCCCGGCGAGCGCATGTACCGCTCCGGGGACCTCGTCCGCCGGACCGCCGACGGCGATCTGGAGTACCTGGGCCGCGCCGACGAGCAGGTCAAGATCCGCGGCCTGCGCGTGGAGCTCGGCGAGATCGAGTCCGCGCTGGCCGCGGGGCCCGCCGTGGCGCGGGCGGCCGTGGTGGTGCGCGAGGACCGCCCCGGCGACAAGCGTCTGGTCGGCTATGTGGTTCCCGCCGATCCGGCGCGCGGCGTCGACGCCGCCGAGCTGCGGTCGTACGTCGCCGGTGTGCTGCCCGAGTACATGGTCCCGGCCGCCGTCGTCACGCTCGACGCGCTGCCACTCACCCCGAACGGCAAGCTCGACCGCCGCGCCCTGCCCGCCCCGGACTTCGCCGCGGAGACCGCCGGCCGGGCCCCACGCACACCGCGCGAGGAAGTGCTGTGCGGCCTGTTCGCCGACGTCCTCGGCGTCGACCACGTCGGCATCGACGACAGCTTCTTCGACCTCGGCGGCCACTCCCTGCTCGCCACCCGCCTCGTCAGCCGCGTCCGCACGGTTCTGGGCGCCGAACTGCCGCTGGCCGCGCTGTTCGAGACGCCGACCGTCGCCGGGCTCGCCGCCGTGATCGCGGACGCGGAGACGGAGCCGGGCCGCCCGGCGCTCGTACGCCGGCCGCAGCGGCCTGAAGCGGTCCCGCTGTCGTTCGCCCAGCGCCGCCTGTGGTTCCTCAACCGCCTCGAGAGCACCGACGCGCTGTACAACATGCCCGTCGTCCTGCGCCTGCGCGGCGACCTCGACCGGGCTGCCCTGCACGCCGCCCTCAACGACGTCGTGGGACGCCACGAGTCCCTGCGCACGGTCTTCCCCGACGTCGACGGCGAAGCCCGCCAGCTCGTACTCGACACGTGGGACGTACCCCTCCCCGTGACCGAGGCCGACGAAGAGCGGCTGCCCGGCCTGCTCGCGGCGGCCGCCCGCGAAGGCTTCGACCTGGCCGACGAGATGCCGCTGCGCGCCGCCCTGTTCGAGCTCGGTCCGACCGAGCACGTGCTCGCGCTGCTGCTGCACCACATCGCCGGTGACGGCTGGTCGATGGGCCCGCTCGCGAGCGACCTCGGCACGGCCTACGCGGCCCGCCTCGACGGCACGGCACCCGACTGGGAGCCGCTGCCCGTCCAGTACGCCGACTACGCCCTCTGGCAGCGCGAACTCCTCGGCGACGAGGAGGAGTCGGACACGCTTGCCCGTCGACAGCTCGACCACTGGCGGCAGGCGCTCGCCGGGCTCCCCGAAGAGCTGGACCTGCCCACCGACCGGCCGCGTCCTGCGACCGGCAGCCACACGGGCGGGCGCGTCGGTGTCGACTGGGACGCCGAACTGCACGCGCGCATAGCGGAGTTCGCACGCGAGTCGTCCTCCTCCGTCTTCATGGTCGTCCAAGCCGCTCTCGCCGCACTCCTCAACCGGCTCGGCGCAGGCGACGACATCCCCATCGGCAGCCCCATCGCGGGCCGCACCGACGAAGCCCTCGACCACCTCATCGGCTTCTTCACCAACACCCTCGTCCTGCGCACCGACGTCTCCGGACAACCCACCTTCCGCGAACTCGTCAACCGCGTACGGACGACCGACCTCGACGCATACGCCCACCAGGACGTCCCCTTCGAACGCCTCGTCGAGCTCGTCAACCCCACCCGCTCCCGCTCACGCCACCCCCTCTTCCAAGTCCTCCTCACCTTCCAGAACACCCCCGAGGTCGGCCTCGAACTGCCCGGTCTCTCCTTCGCGGTGGAGCCCACCGACGCGGGGGTCGCCAAGTTCGACCTGTCGTTCAACGTCACGGAGCACCGGAGTCAGGGGGGCCGGGGCGATCAGGTTCCTGGCGGCATCGCCGGAACCCTGGAGTACAACGGCGACCTGTTCGACCACGGAACCGCCGCCGCACTCGCCGCACGCCTCGAACGCGTCCTGCGGGCCCTCCTCGCCGACCCGGACGCCCCCGTCAGCCGCATCGACGTCCTGGACGAGGACGAGCGCCACCGCGTCCTCACCGCGTGGAACGACACCGCGACCGGGGTCCGGCACACGACGCTGCCCGAGCTGTTCGAGGCCCAGGCGGCCCACACCCCCGACGCGACGGCCGTCGCGCACGGCGCCGAACAGCTGACGTACGCGGAGCTGAACGCGCTCGCCAACGGTGTGGCGCGCCGGGTGACGGCGCTCGGCGCGGGGCCCGAGGACCTGGTCGCCGTGGCACTGCCGCCGTCGCCGCTGCTGCTCGCCGGACTGCTCGGCGTCCTCAAGGCGGGCGCCGCCTACCTGCCGGTCGACACCGGCTACCCGGCCGACCGCATCGCGTACATGCTGGACGACGCGGCGCCCGCGCTGCTCCTGACGACCGAGGAGACGGTGCGGGGCCGCGACGAGTTCGCCGCCGTGCCGCGGCTGTTGGCGGACACCGTCACGCCCGAGTCCGGCGACCCGGGCGACGACCGCCGGACCGCGCCGCTGCTCCCGCACCACCCCGCGTACGTCATCTACACCTCGGGCTCGACCGGCACCCCGAAGGGCGTCGTCGTCGAACAGCGCAACCTCGTCGACTACTTGGAGTGGGCGGGCAAGAGCTACGGCAGCGTGGGCGGCTCCGCGCTGCTGCACTCGTCCGTCTCCTTCGACATGACGGTGACGGCGCTCCTCACGCCGCTCACGGTCGGCGGCCGCGTGACCGTGGGCAGCCTGGACGACGCGGGCCTGCCCGCCACCGCCCCGACCCTGCTGAAGGCGACGCCCAGCCACCTGCCGGTCCTGGAGGCCCTGCCGGACCACGCGTCGCCGACCGGCGACCTGCTGCTCGCCGGTGAGTCCCTCACGGCGGGGGCGCTCGGCTCCTGGCGCGCCGCGCACCCGTCGGTCGCCGTGCGCAACGTGTACGGGCCGACGGAGACCACCGTCAGCTGCGCCGAGCACCGCGTCGCTCCGGGCGAGGAGCTCGCCCCCGGCGCACTGCCGATCGGCCGCCCGCTGTCCAACACCCGCTTCTACGTGCTGGGTTCGGGGCTGCTGCCGGTCCCGGCCGGTGTGCCCGGTGAGCTGTACGTCGCGGGCGGCGGTGTCGCGCGCGGCTACCTGGGCCGCCCGGGTCTTACCGCCGAGCGCTTCGTGGCGTGCCCGTTCGGGGCGCCCGGCGAGCGCATGTACCGCACCGGCGACCTCGTCCGCTGGAACGCCGACGGCGAGCTCGAGTACCTCGGCCGCGCCGACGACCAGGTCAAGGTCCGCGGCTTCCGCATCGAACCCGGCGAGATCGCCGCCGTGCTGGAGCGGCACGCTTCCGTCGCCCGCGCGGCGGTCGTGGTCCGCGAGGACCGGCAGGGCGACAAGCGGCTCGTCGCGTACGTCGTACCGGCCGATCCGGCGACGGATGTCGACGCCGCCGAGCTGCGGTCGTACGTCGCCGGCGTGCTGCCCGAGTACATGGTCCCGGCCGCCGTCGTCACGCTCGACGCGATACCGCTGACCCCGAACGGCAAGCTCGACCGCCGCGCCCTGCCCGCCCCGGACTTCGCCGCGACGGCGACGGGACGTGCCCCGCGTACACCCCGCGAGGAAGTGCTGTGCGGCCTGTTCGCCGACGTCCTCGGCGTCGACCACGTCGGCATCGACGACAGCTTCTTCGACCTCGGCGGCCACTCCCTCCTCGCCACCCGCCTCGTCAGCCGCATCCGCACCGCCCTCGGCGTGGAGCTCCCGCTGACCGCCCTGTTCGACACGCCCACCGTCGCCGGGCTCGCCGCCCTCTCCGGCGCGGAGGAGACACGTCCCGCCCTCGCGCGGCGGCCCGAGCGCCCGGAGGCCGTGCCGCTGTCGTTCGCCCAGCGCCGCCTGTGGTTCCTCAACCGCCTCGAAAGTGCCGACGCGCTGTACAACATGCCCGTCGTCCTGCGCCTGCGCGGCGACCTCGACCGGGCTGCCCTGCACGCCGCCCTCAACGACGTCGTGGGACGCCACGAGTCCCTGCGCACGGTCTTCCCCGACGTCGACGGCGAGGCGCGGCAGCTCGTACTCGACACGTGGGACGTACCTCTCCCCGTGACCGCGGCCGGTGCCGGTGCCGGTGTCGCATCGGACGAACAGCAGCTGTCCGGCCTGCTCGCGGCAGCCGCCCGCGAAGGCTTCGACCTCGCCCACGAGCTACCGCTGCGCGCCCGACTGTTCGCCGTCACCGGGACCGAACACGTCCTCCTCGTGTCCCTGCACCACATCGCGGGCGACGGCTGGTCGATGGCACCGTTCGCCCACGACCTGGGCGCCGCCTACACGGCCCGTCTCGGCGGCACGGCACCCGACTGGGAGCCGCTGCCCGTCCAGTACGCCGACTACGCCCTCTGGCAGCGCGAACTCCTCGGCGACGAGGGCGAGTCCGGCACGATCGCCCGTCGACAGCTCGACCACTGGCGCGACGCCCTCGCCGGACTTCCCGAAGAGCTCGACCTGCCCACCGACCACCCGCGCCCGACGACCGCGAGTCACCGGGGCGGCATGGTTCCCTTCGGCTGGGACGCCGAACTGCACGCGCGCATAGCGGAATTCGCACGCGAGTCGTCCTCCTCCGTCTTCATGGTCGTCCAAGCCGCTCTCGCCGCACTCCTCAACCGGCTCGGCGCCGGAGACGACATCCCCATCGGCAGCCCCATCGCGGGCCGCACCGACGAAGCCCTCGACCACCTCATCGGCTTCTTCACCAACACCCTCGTCCTGCGCACCGACGTCTCCGGACAACCCACCTTCCGCGAACTCGTCAACCGGGTACGGGCGACCGACCTCGACGCATACGCCCACCAGGACGTCCCCTTCGAACGCCTCGTCGAGCTCGTCAACCCCACCCGCTCCCGCTCACGGCATCCGCTCTTCCAGGTGATGCTGGTCCTCCAGAACACTCCCGAGGTCAGCCTCCGGCTGCCGGGGCTCACCATCGAGGCCGAGCCTGCCGCCACCGACGTCGCCAAGTTCGACCTGGTGTTCAGCGTGCGGGAGCCGGCCGGTGACGGGGGCGCCGAGGGTGTCATGGAGTTCAACCGCGACCTCTTCGAAGCGGACACCGCGGCCCTCATCGCGCGCCGTCTGGAGCACCTGCTGCGTGCGGCCGTCACCGAGCCGGACGCCCCGGTCAGCCGTATCGACGTCCTCGACGAGGATGAGCGCCACCGCGTCCTGACCGCGTGGAACACCGCCGAGGGCGCCCGCGCGCAGGCGGCGCCGCTGCCCGTGCTCTTCGAGGCCCAGGTGGCCCGCACGCCCGACGCCACCGCCGTCCTGCACGACGGCACGGCCCTGGGCTACGCGGAGCTGAACGCCCGCGCCAACCGGCTGGCCCGCCTGCTGGCCGGCCGCGGCGTGCGCCCGGACTCGGTGGTGGCGCTGGCCTTCCCGCGCTCGGCCGACCTCGTGCTCGCGGCCCTCGCCGTGGTGAAGGCGGGCGCGGCCTATCTGAACGTGGACCCGGACTACCCGGCCGAACGCGCCGCCTACATGTGCGCGGACGCCGCACCCCTGGGCCTGCTCACCGTGGGCGACGCCGGGGGCCGCGTACCGGAGTCCGTGCCGCGCTGGCGCCTCGACGACCCGGACCTGGCCGGTGAGGCGGCCGCCCTGTCCGGCGCCGACCTGACCGACGCGGACCGGGTGTCGCCGCTGCGCGTCGGCCACCCCGCGTACGTCGTGTACACCTCGGGCTCCACCGGCAACCCGAAGGGCGTCCAGGTCACGCACCGCGGCCTGGCGAGCCTCGCCCTGTCCCACCAGGAGGCCCTGGGTGTGGACGGCGACTCCAGGGTGCTGCAGTTCGCGTCGCTCAGCTTCGACGCGTCCGCCGGTGAACTGGTGATGACCCTGCTGGCCGGTGCGACCCTCGTCGTGCCGCGTCCCGAGCAGGTCGTCGGCGACGCCGTGGTGCGGCTCATCGCCGAAGAGGGCGTCACGCACGCCATGCTGCCGCCCGCCTTCGTCGCCACGCTGGACCCGGAGAGCGTGCCGACGCTGCGCGGGCTGATCACCGGTGGTGAGGCGTGCCCGCCGGAGGTGACCGCGCGGTGGTCGTCCGGCCGGACGATGCTCAACGCGTACGGCCCCACCGAGTCGACCGTGTGCGCCACGCTCAGCAGCCCGCTGACGGGCGCCGTCTCGGCGCCGATCGGCCGTCCCGTCACGGGGACGCGTGCGTACGTGCTCGGCGCGGGCCTGCGCCCGGTCCCCGCCGGTGTCACGGGTGAGCTGTATCTGGCGGGCGACGGTGTCGCGCGCGGCTATCTGAACCGTGCGGGCCTGACCGCGGAGCGGTTCGTGGCCTGCCCGTTCGGGGCACCGGGCGAGCGCATGTACCGCACCGGCGACCTCGTCCGCTGGAACGCCGACGGCGAACTGGAGTACCTCGGCCGCGCCGACGACCAGGTCAAGGTCCGCGGCTTCCGCATCGAACCCGGCGAGATCGCCGCCGTGCTCGACCGGCACCCCGCGGTCTCCCACTCCGCCGTCGTCGTCCGCGAGGACAGGCCCGGCGACAAGCGGCTCGTCGCGTACGTCGTGCCCGCGGGGCCCGGCGGGGGCGCGGAGGCGTCCGAGCTGCGGTCGTACGTCGCCGGTCTGCTGCCCGAGTACATGGTCCCGGCCGCCGTCGTCACGCTCGACGCGATACCGCTCTCGCCCACCGGCAAGGTGCACCGGGACGCGCTGCCCGTGCCGGACTACGGCCGGACGGCGACGGGACGGGCCCCGCGCACGCCGCGCGAGGAGGTCCTGTGCGGCCTGTTCGCCGACGTCCTCGGCGTCGACCACGTCGGCATCGACGACAGCTTCTTCGACCTCGGCGGCCACTCCCTGCTCGCCACCCGTCTCATCAGCCGCGTCCGCGCGGTCCTCGGCGCCGAACTGCCGCTGGCCGCACTCTTCGAGACGCCGACCGTCGCCGGGCTCGCCGCCGTGTCCACCGCGGGGCCGGGGGCCGGGCGTCCGGCCCTGGAGCCGCGGGACCGGCCCTCACCGCTGCCGCTCTCCTTCGCCCAGCACCGGCTGTGGATGCTCGGCCGGCTGCACGACGCGGACGCGCTCTACAACATGCCGGTCGTGCTGCGGCTGACGGGCACGGTCGACACCGGCGCCCTGGAGGCCGCGCTCGGCGACGTCGTCGCCCGGCACGAGTCGCTGCGCACCGTGTTCCCCGAGAGCGACGGGCAGGTGGAGCAGCGCGTCCTCGCGCCCGCCGACGCGGCCTTCGCGCTCTCCCTCGTACGGGCCGACGAGCGGCGGCTGCCCGAGCTGCTGAAGGAGGCGGCGAGCAGCGGATTCGACCTGTCGCGCGAACTGCCGCTGCGCGCGACGCTGTTCACGGTCGGCGACGCCGAGCACGTCCTCCTCATCTCGCTGCACCACATCGCGGGCGACGGCTGGTCGATGGGCCCGCTCGCGAGCGACCTCGGCACGGCCTACGCGGCCCGCCTCGGCGGCACGGCACCCGACTGGGAGCCGCTGCCCGTCCAGTACGCCGACTACGCCCTCTGGCAGCGCGAACTCCTCGGCGACGAGGGCGAGTCGGGAACGGTCGCGCACGCGCAACTCTCCCACTGGCGCGACGCGCTCGCGGGCCTGCCCGAAGAGCTGGACCTGCCGACCGACCGGCCCCGGCCCAACGAGTCGAGTCACGTCGGCGGACGCGTGGCCATGGAGTGGGACGCGGACCTCCACGAGCAGGTGGCGGAGTTCGCGCGCGAGTCGTCCTCCTCCGTCTTCATGGTCGTCCAGGCCGCTCTCGCCGCACTCCTCAACCGACTCGGCGCAGGCGACGACATCCCCATCGGCAGCCCCATCGCGGGCCGCACCGACGAAGCCCTCGACGACCTCATCGGCTTCTTCACCAACACCCTCGTCCTGCGCACCGACGTCTCCGGACAACCCACCTTCCGAGAACTCGTCAACCGCGTACGCACCACCGACCTCGACGCATACGCCCACCAGGACGTCCCCTTCGAACGCCTCGTCGAGCTCGTCAACCCCACCCGCTCCCGCTCACGCCACCCCCTCTTCCAAGTCCTCCTCGCCTTCCAGAACACCCCGGAAGCCGATCTCGAACTGCCCGGACTGCGGATCGCCGGTGAGCCGGTCGACATCGGCGTCGCCAAGTTCGACCTGTCGCTGAGCCTCCAGGAGCGCACGGACGGGAACGGCACTCCCTCCGGCATCCGGGGCATGCTCGAATACAGCGCCGACCTGTTCGACCACGAGAGCGCCGAGCTGATCGCCGCCCGGCTGCGGCGGCTGCTGCGCGCGGTCCTCGCCGCACCGGACCTGCCCGTCGAGCGGATCGACATCCTCGGCGATGACGAACGGCACCGGGTCCTCACCGAGTGGAACGCCACCGGGACGGCCGTCCCCGGGCTCGACTCGACGGTCCACGGCACCTTCGGACGGCTCGCGCGCACCCGCCCCGACGCGGTGGCCATCACCTCCGGCGGCCGGCACCTGACGTACGCCGAACTCGACCGGCGCGCCAACGCGCTCGCCCACCGCCTGACCGGACTCGGCGTACGCCCCGAGGAACGCGTCGCCGTCCTCATGGAACGGTCGGCGGACCTCGTGGTCGCGCTGCTCGGCATCCTCAAGGCGGGCGCCGCGTACGCCCCGCTGCACGAGAGCTACCCGGACGAGCGCATGCGGGAGGTCCTCGCGGGCTCCGGCGCGCGCGTCCTCGTCACCGACCGCGCCTGGCGCGAACGCGGGCTGCCCGGGAACGCCGCCGAGGTCGTCCTCGCCGAGGACACCGGGACCGCCGACAGCGCGCCCGCCGTGCCCGAGCGGCCCGAGAGCCTCGCGTACGTCATGCACACCTCCGGCTCGACGGGGAAGCCCAAGGGCATCGCGATCACCCACCGCTCCCTCCTCGAACTGGCCCTCGACCCGTCGTGGGCCGACGGCGGCCACCATCAGCAGGTCCTGATGCACGCCCCGTACGCGTTCGACATCTCCAATTACGAGCTGTGGGTGCCGCTCCTCGCGGGCGGGCGCGTCGTGCTCGCGCCGCCCGGCGAGCCGGACGTCGCCGAGCTCAAGCGGCTGATCGTCGAGGAGGGCATCACCGGGGTGCACTTCACGGCGGGTCTCTTCCGGGTCGTCGCCGACGACCTCGGCGACGCGCTCGGCGGCGTCAAGGAGATCCTCACCGGCGGTGACGTCGTGTCCGTCGCGGCCGTCGAGAGCGTGTTGCGTGCCGCGCCGCACGTCGTGGTGCGCCATCTGTACGGGCCGACCGAGATCACCCTGTGCGCCACCACCCACCTGGTCGGGGCGCGGGACGAGCTGGGCGACCGGCTGCCGATCGGCCGCCCGATGGCCAACACCCGGGCGTACGTGCTCGACGCTGCCCTCGCACCGGTGCCGGTCGGCTGCGTCGGCGAGCTGTACATCGCGGGCGCCGGTCTGGCGCGCGGCTATCTCGACCGCGCCGGGCTGACCGGCGAGCGGTTCGTCGCCGACCCGTACGGGCCCGCGGGCGGCCGCATGTACCGGACCGGTGACCTGGCGCGCCACCGGCACGACGGCGCCCTGGAGTTCGTCGGCCGCGCCGACGACCAGGTCAAGGTGCGCGGCTTCCGCATCGAACCCGGTGAGATCGAGGCGGCCCTGACCCGGCACGCGTCGGTCGCGCAGAGCGCCGTCGTGGTCCGCGAGGACCGGCCCGGCGACAAGCGGCTCGTCGCGTACGCCGTGCCCGCCGACCCGGCGCGCGGCATCGACCAGGCACAGCTGCGCGCCCACGTCGGCGAGTCGCTGCCCGAGTACATGGTCCCCGCGGCGGTCGTGGCGCTCGACGAGCTGCCGCTCACCGCCAACGGCAAGCTGGACCGGGCCGTGCTGCCCGCACCGGTGTTCCGGTCGGCCGCCGCGAGGACCGCCCCGCGCACCGAGCGCGAGCAGGTCGTGTGCCGTCTGGTCGGCGAGGTCCTGGGCGTCGAGGAGGTCGGCGTCGACGACAACTTCTTCGAGCTCGGCGGCGACAGCATCGGCTCGATCCAACTCGCAAGCCGGGCCCGTGCGGCGGGCCTCGAACTCGCCCCGAAGGACGTGTTCCAGGCCCGGACGCTGGCCCAGCTCGCCGCCGCGGCGGGCACGGTCACGGCGCCCGAGGACGCGCCCGCCGACGACGGCACCGGCGATGTCCCGCTCACCCCGGTCGTGCACGACCTGCTGGAGCGCGGCGGCACGCTGGACGGCCTGCTCCAGTCCGTGCTCCTCCAGGTGCCTGCCGCGCTGACGGAGTCGGGGCTCGCGACGGCCCTGCAGGCCCTCGTCGACCACCACGACGTCCTGCGCCTCGAAACCACCGCCGGTGAGGGGGAGTTGTCGCTTCGGGTACGTCCCGTGGACGCGGTCGACGCGGCGGGCTGCCTGCGCCGGGTGGACCTCACGAACATGGACGAGGCCTCGGCCCGCTCCGTACTCGCCAAGGAGGCGGCCGCCGCGAGCGAGCGCGTCTCCCCCGCGGGCGGCGTGATGTTCCAGGCCGTCTGGTTCGACGCGGGCGCGGAGACCTCCGGGCGCCTCCTGCTCGCACTCCACCACCTCGCGGTGGACGGCGTGTCCTGGCGCGTCCTGATGCACGACCTCGGCGCGGCGTGGAGCGACGTCGCCGCAGGGCGCACCCCGCGTCCGGAACGGGTCGGCACCTCCTTCCGGCGCTGGGCGACCCTCCTCGCCGAGGAGGCCGCCGAGCCGACCCGCGCCGCCGAACTGGCCTTCTGGACGGGCCTGCACGACCGGCCCGCGCAGCGGTTCGGCACCCGGGAGCTCGACCCCGCCACGGACACCACCGCCACCGCGCGGTCCCTGACGGTCACGCTGCCCGCGCCCGTCACCGAGACGGTCCTCTCGCGGGTGCCCGCCGCCTTCAACGCGGGCGTCAACGACGTCCTGCTGACCGCGCTGGCCCTCGCCTCCCTGACCGGCCGCGACCGGCCGCACGGCGAACCGGTGCTCATCGAGGTCGAGGGCCACGGCCGCCACGAGGAACTCACCGCGGGCCTCGACCTGTCCCGCACCATGGGCTGGTTCACCTGCGTCCACCCGGTGCGGATCGAACCGGGCGAGGTCGACTGGGACGACCTGTGGCGGGCCGGGCCCGCCGTCGGCCACGTACTCAAGCGCGCCAAGGAACAGCTGCGCGCCGTACCGGACCAGGGCATCGGCCACGGCCTGCTGCGCTACCTCAACCCGGACACGGCACCGCGGCTCGCCGCGCTCCCGACGCCGCAGATCGGCTTCAACTACCTGGGCCGCTTCGACGGTCCCGGCCGCACGGCCGACTGGGCTCTCGCGCCCGAGGCGACGGGCGAGGACGGCGCGGGTCTGCCGCCGGGCGCGATGCCGCTGCGCACCCCGCTCACGGTCAACGCCGTCGCCAGGGCGACGGCGGACGGCGCGGAGCTCCGCGCCACGTGGACCTGGGCGGACGGCCTCCTCACGGAGGCCGAGGCGACCGCGATGGCGGACGCATGGACCCGTGCGCTGACCGCGATGGCCCGCCACGTAGAGGCGGATGACGCGGGCGGCGCGACGGCCTCCGACTTCGACCTGGTGGAAATCGACCAGTCCGACATCGACGAGTTCGAGGACGACTTCGCCGACTTCACCGACTTCGGGGAGACGGACGGCTTCGGTGACGCAGACGGCTTCGGTGACGCGGACGGGTTCGGAGCCGCCGACGGGTTCAGCACCTTCACGGACGACCGCACGGTCGGGAACGGGGATCAGGCATGACGCGCGCCGACGCACGCACCGCCAAGGCACGCATCGAGGACGTGCTGCCGCTGACGGCGCTGCAGGAGGGGTTCCTGTTCCACGCGCAGTACGACGAGCGGGGCGCCGACGTCTACCACCTGCAGTTCGTGTTCGACCTGCGCGGTGAACTCGACGCGGGCGCGCTGCGCCGCGCGGCCGACGGACTGCTCGCCCGGCACGGCAACCTCCGCGGCGCCTTCCGCGAACGCCGGGGCGGCGAACCCGTACAGGTCGTGCCGGACCGCGTCCGCATGCCGTGGCGGCTGCTCGACCTCGCCCCGGCCGCGCCCGGCGAGCGGCGGGAGCGGCTCGACGCCGCCCTCGCCGAGGACCGGGCGACCCGCTTCGACCTGCGCAGGCCGCCGCTGGTCCGCTGCCTCCTGATCCGGCTCGCGCCGGGCGAGTACCGGTTCGTGATGACGAGCCACCACATCCTGCTCGACGGCTGGTCCGTGCCGCTGATGCTGCACGAGCTGTTCACGATGTACGCGCAGGACGGCAGCGACCACACCCTGCCCCCGCCCCGCCCCTACCGCGACTACCTGCGCTGGCTGACAGCGCGCGACCGCACGGACGCCGTGACGGCCTGGCGGCACCACCTCGACGGCCTGCGGGGGCCCACGCTGCTCGGCCCGGCCGGCGCGGGCCGGGAGACCGTGGTGCCCGAAGAGACCGAGACCGCCCTGGGCGCGGAGCTCACCGCGGACCTCACCGACCTGGCACGGCGTCGCGGCCTCACTTTGAACTCCGTGGTCCAGGGCGCCTGGTCGCTGGTCCTCGCCGCGCTCACCGGCACGGACGACGTCGTCTTCGGCGCGACGGTCTCCGGCCGCCCGGCGGATCTGCCGGGCGTCGAGTCGATGATCGGCCTGTTCGCCAACACCCTTCCCGTACGGCTGCGGATCGACCCCGCCGAGTCCGTGACGGCGATGATGGCGCGCCTCCAGACCGAGCGCGCGGCCCTCGCCGCCCACGAGTACGTCGGCCTCGGCGAGATCCAGCAGCTCGCCGGGCCCGGCGGCGAGCTCTTCGACACGCTGTACGTGTTCGAGAACTACCCGGCCCCGGCCGGTGAGGGCCCGCCCGCCTACCGGGGCCTGGAGATCGCCGGTACGGAGGGCAGCGGCGCCGCCCACTACCCGCTGACCCTGACCGTCCTGCCGGGCGAGGTGCTCCGGCTGCGCCTCACGTACCGGCCCGACCTGTTCACCGAGGCCACCGTGCTCGGCTGGGCGGACCGGCTGCGGCACGTGCTGCGTACCGTGGTGGCGGGCCCGGACCTGCCGGCGGGCCACGTGGACGTCCTCGCGGCGGACGAGCGGCGGCGCGTCCTCACCGAGTGGAACGACACCGCCGCCGAGCCGTCCGAGCGGTGCTGGCCCGCCCTCTTCGAGGAGCAGGCGGCCCGCACCCCGGACGCCGTGGCCCTGTGGCACGAGGGAGCCGACAGCCTCACGTACGCGGAGCTGAACGCCGAGGCCAACCGCGTCGCCCGCCTCCTGGTGGCGCGCGGGGTGGGTCCGGAGAGCGTCGTCGCCCTCGCCGTGCCGCGTTCGCCGCGTCTCGTCGTCGCGCTGCTCGCCGTCCAGAAGGCGGGCGCCGCCTACCTCCCGGTGGACCTCGGCCACCCCCGCGACCGGGTCGCGGCCGTCCTCGCGGGCGCTCGGCCCGCCGCGGTCCTCACCACCGTCGAGGGCGCGGCACGGCTGCCCGACGGCGCGGACGTCCTCTGCCTGGACGGGGCGGAGTTCCGTGCGGAGGCCGCCGGGTACGACGCGCGGGACCTCACGGACGAGGAGCGGACCGCCCCGCTGCGGCCGGACCACCCGGCGTACGTGATCTTCACTTCGGGTTCTACCGGCGCGCCCAAGGGCGTCGTGGTCCCGCACCGCGGCCTCCTCAACTTCCTCACGGCGATGGGTGAGCGCTTCCCGCTCGGCACCGGCGACCGCATGCTCGCGGTCACCACCGTCGCCTTCGACATCCACGCCCTGGAGCTGCACCTGCCGCTGCTCCACGGGGCGAGTGTCGTGGTGGCCGACCGGGCCGCCGTGGTCGATCCGGCGGCCCTGGCCGACCTGATCGCCGTCAGCGGCGCGACGATCATGCAGGCCACGCCCACCCTGTGGCACGCGCTGCTCACCGAGCGGCCGGCCGCCGCCGAGGGCCTGCGGATGCTGGTGGGCGGCGAGGCCCTGCCGCCGGACCTCGCGGAGCGCATGACCCGCACGGGCGCGGAGGTCACGAACCTGTACGGGCCGACGGAGACGACGGTGTGGTCGACGGCGGCGACCCTCACCCGGGGCGCCCCCGCACGGACCGCCCCGGCACAGACCGCCGCCGCCCCCTCCATCGGGCGCCCCATCCGCAACACCCGCGCCTACGTCCT
The DNA here is from genome assembly GCF_056432085.1 of Streptomyces sp. NPDC045678. Lineage (NCBI taxonomy): Bacteria > Bacillati > Actinomycetota > Actinomycetes > Kitasatosporales > Streptomycetaceae > Streptomyces > Streptomyces sp. NPDC045678. Next base: position 209,909 of record NZ_JBWKJS010000006.1, on the reverse strand, counting down.
CGACAGTGCCCTGCGCCCCGTGCTCCCCGGGGTCCCCGGTGAGCTGTATCTGGCCGGAGAAGGCCTGGTCCGCGGCTACTTGGACCGGCCCGGCCTCACCGCGGGACGCTTCGTCGCCGACCCGCACGGCCCGGCGGGCGCCCGCATGTACCGGACCGGTGACGTGGCCCGCTGGACCACGGACGGCCGGCTCGAATACCTGAGCCGCACCGACCACCAGGTGAAGATCCGCGGGTACCGCATCGAGCTGGGCGAGATCGAGGCGGTCCTGACCCGGCACGCCTCGGTGGCGCAGAGCGTGGTCGTGGTCCGCGAGGACCGGCCGGGCGACAAGCGGCTCATCGCGTACGCCGTGCCCGCCGCCGCCGGTGGCGATCTCAGCCCCGACGAGCTGCGTGCGCACGTACGCGACCTGCTGCCCGACTACATGGTGCCCGCGGCCGTCGTCCGGCTCCCCGCGCTCCCCCTCACCCCGAACGGCAAGCTGGACCGCAAGGCCCTGCCCGCGCCCGACGTCACGGTCGTCCGGGGTGCCGGCGGCCGTGCGCCGCGCACCGCCCGCGAGGCGACGCTGTGCACCCTGTTCGCCGAGGTGCTCGGCGTCGACAAGGTCGGCGTCGACGACGACTTCTTCGAGCTCGGCGGCCACTCCCTGCTCGCCACCCGCCTGGTGAACCGTGTCCGCGCCGAGCTGGGGACCGCCGCGTCGATCCGCAGCGTCTTCGAGGCCCCGACCGTCGCGGCCCTGGCGGAACGGCTCCGCCAGGACGGCGGTGACGGCGAGGGCGGAACCGACGACGACCCGTTCGCGCCGCTGCTGCGGCTGCGCGCGGGCCGGGGCGACGACGGCACGGGCGGGGACGCCCCGTACTTCCTCATCCACCCCGTCGTCGGCATCGGCTGGTGCTACACCGGCTTCATCACCCGGCTCGGCCCGGACGCCACCGTCTACGCGCTCCAGGCCCGCGGCCTGAACCCCGCCGACACCTGCGCGGCCGACCTCCCCGAGATGGCCGCCGACTACGCGGCCCTGATCCGCGAGGTGCGGCCGGAGGGCCCGTACCGGCTCGTCGGCTGGTCCTTCGGCGGTCTCGTGGCGCACGAGGTCGCCGTCCGGCTGCAGAGCGAGGGCGCCGAGGTGGAACTGCTCGCACTGCTCGACTCGTACCCCTCGCACGCGGAGGCCCCGCTGGACGCGGTCCCGCAGGGCGCGGACCAGGAGGGCGACCTGTTGCAGGAGATCCTCACCGTGCTCGCGGCCGCCGCCGGGCCCGCCCGGGACGGCCGTGGCGGCCCTCTGACCACCGCCGAGGTCGCCGCGCTGCTGCGCGAGCACGACACCCCGCTCGCCGGACTCGGCGAGGAGGGCATCGCGGCGCTGCACCGCGTGGCCGCCAACAACCGCAGGATCGCGGGCGAGTTCGTGCCCGGCGTCTTCCGCGGCGACGTGCTGGCCTTCCGCTCCGCGCGGCCGAGCGGCTCCCCGCCGCACGCCGCCTCCCCGTACGCGGCCAAGGCATGGGACGCGCACGTGACGGGCGAGATCCACGAGCTCGACGTGGACTGCACCCACCTGGAGATGACCACCCCGGCGGCCCTGGACGTCATCGCCCCGGTCCTCAACACCCGTACCGACAAAGCCAACTAGGAGAACGACATGGCAACCAACCCCTTCGAGGACGAGACCGGCACCTATCTGGTCCTGGTCAACGCGGAGGGCCAGCACTCGCTCTGGCCGTCCTTCGTCGAGGTCCCCGCCGGCTGGAACCGGGTCTTCGGCGAGGACACGCGCCAGGCCTGCCTGGACCACATCGAGCGGAACTGGACGGACATGCGCCCCAAGAGCCTGGTCGACGCCATGGGTGCGGACCGCGCCGACGCGTGACACGGGCGACGGGGACCTGGTGACAAGTGACTGGTGAATTGGTGAGAGCGTGAACATGACGGAGAAGACGCCGGTGGGGGGATCCGCCGACCACCGCGAGGACGGGCAGATCGGCGTCGGCGGCACGGCCCTGGGCCTCGGCACCCGGGCGAGCCGCGCACAAGCGCTACGGGCGGCGGTCGACGCCGTGACCGCCTGGTCCCATCAGGTGCTCGGGAACGGCCGGCAGGACTTCGCCGGCTTCCCGTACGAGCAGGTCGTCGGCTACTACCAGCAGGTGGGCAAGGCCGCGGCCGCGCCCGAACTGGTCGCCCTGCTGCGCGGGACCCGGCTCGGCATCGAGTGCGCGGGCCGCGCCCGGCCCTGGGCGTCGCCCGACGCCTGGCTGTTCGACACCTGGCTGCCGCTGACCTTCACCGACCGGCCGATGAGCTACGTCTCGTACGCGGGCAACGACGTCCTGCGCATCGCCGAGTGGGAGTCGGACGGCGGCCCCGAGGCCGCGGAGCGCGCCGACGACCTGCTGACGGCGGTGCTCATCGCCGACCTGGTGACGCGCGAGACGGACGCGCTCGCCGCGGCCGGGGACAGCGACCGGCAGCGGTCGAGGACCACCGCGGTGTGGCGGGCCCTCGTCCGGCTCCCCGAGTACGCGCCGCTGGCCCTCGCGGACACCGCGCCGCTCGACGCCGTACGGTCCGCGCTCGGCGAGGGCGGACCCGGCGCGGCCGCGGCCGCGGCGCGCGAGGCCGTCGACGCGCTCCGCGCCGAGGCGCCGCCCGCGCTGCTGCGGGCGGTGGAGATCGCGCTGCTGCCGGTCACGACGATCCACGACGAGCGGATGTTCATCCGCTCCATCCAGCTGTTCGAGCGGTTGTTCGCCCGGGTGGCCAGGGGGCTGACGTTCGCCGTCGAGGCGGTGCGCGCGGACCGGCCCGCCGACGCGGCGGCGTTCCTCGAGACGGCCGCGAGCCGCCTCACCGGTGCGACATCGCCGCTGTACCGGGTCCTGACCACCATGCCGCCGGACTCGTTCGCGGTGATACGCGACCACACGCACGGCGCGAGCGCCATCCAGTCCCGGCCCTACCAGCTGGTCGAGACGGCGAGCGCGAAGCGCGCCGGGGAGGCGCACTCGCCGGAGAAGGGGCCGCTGTTCGCCCTCGACACCACGTTGCAGGAGGAGTTCCTGGGGCGCGTCGGCGGCTGGCCGACGGCGGAGGCGCGGCGTCTGGAGGAGGCCATGCGGGGCCTGGACGCGGGCTGGCGGGGCATGAAGCGCACGCACTGGGGCGTCACGATGAAGATCATCGGCCGGGTGCCCGGCACGGGTGGCACCACGGGCGCCGACTATCTGCGGGCGGCGGCGGACGTCGCGCTGTTCCCGCAGCTGGCAGAGGTGTAACTCCCGCTCGCGGAACGGGTATCTCGCGGAACGGGTATCTCGCGGTACGGAGAAGGGGGGCGTCCGGAACTGATTCCGGCCGCCCCCCTTCCTTTACAGTCGTACGACCGCGAGCTCGCGCGCCGCCGCGAGGTCGGGGCAGCCCGACAGGAGGAGCGCCTCCCTCAACTCGGTGTGCAGCAACCGCAGTACGTGCCGTACGCCGTCCTCGCCGTCCGCGGCGAGCCCCCACAGCACGGGCCGCCCGCACAGCGCGCCGTCGGCCCCGAGCGCGAGGGCGCGCAGGATGTCGGTGCCGGTCCGCACCCCGCTGTCGAGCAGGACCGCGCAGCGCCCGCCGACCGCGTCGAGCACCGGTGGCAGCGCCGTGACGCTCGGCGGCGCGGCCGCGAACTGACGGCCCCCGTGGTTGGAGACGATCACGCCCTCCGCGCCGATGCCGACGGCGCGCACGGCGTCCCGCGGGTCGAGGATGCCCTTCAGGACCAGCGGTAGCGCGGTCTGTTCCCGGAGCCAGGCCAGGTCGTCCCAGCCGATCGCCGGGTCGAAGGCGAGCGCGGTGTGCGTGGCGACGGCGGAGGCCCCGGACTGCGGGGTGTGCGCGGCGGTACGCCCCGCCGCGGTCCGGTCCTCGGCCTCCGGCGCGGGGCCGAGGTTGGCGGCCCGTACGTCCTCCGGCAGCGTGAAGCCGTTGCGCACGTCGCGCAGCCTGCGGCCCATGTGGGGCACGTCGACGGTGACGACCAGCGCCTCGCAGCCGGCCGCCTCCGCGCGCCGGACCAGGTCGAGGACCACGCCCCGGTCGCGCATCCAGTACAGCTGGAACCAGCAGACCCCGCCGACGGCGGCGATCTCCTCGATGGGGTGACTGCTCAGCGTGCTGATGATGTAGGGCGCTCCGGCGTCGCGCGCGGCGCGTGCCGCGGCGAGCTCCCCGTCCGGGTGCAGCAGCCGCTGGTAGGCCATCGGTGCCACGGCGAGCGGCAGCGCGGCCGCACTGCGCAGCAGCGTGCCGGACGTGTCGGCGTCCTCCGTGCCGCCGAGCACCCTCGGCACCGGGCGTACGGCGTCGAGGGCGGCCCGGTTGGCGGCCTGGGTGGACTCGTCGCCGCTGCCGCCGTCGACGAAGTCCCGTACGTCGGCGGGGAGTCGCTCCGCCGCGAGCAGCGCCACCTCGGCGACGCTGACCGCGGCGGCCCTGCGGTCCACTTCGTGCGCGGGCACGGTCATGCGCCCGCGTCCTCCTGCCGGGCCCGCTCCATCTCCAGCTCGACGGCGCTGTACAGGGCCTTGATGTTGCCGCTGCCGAAGGTCCGCGCGCCGAGCCGCTCGATGACCTCGAAGAACAGCGTGCCGCGCGGGTGGACGGACTTGGTGAAGATCTGCAGGAGCTGGCCGTCCTGGTCCTCGTCGACCAGGATGTTCAGCTCGCGCAGCGCGTCGACGGAGTGGCGCCGCAGGTCGAGCCGCTCGGGCACCTGCTCGTAGTACGCGCCCGGCGTGGTGAGGAAGCCCAGGCCGTTGGCGCCGAGCCGGCCCACGTCACGCACGATGTCGTCGGTGGCGAAGGCGATGTGCTGGACGCCGCCGCCGCCGTGCTCCTTGATGAACTTGTCGATCTGGCCCGGCTCGCGGGAGGTGTCCGGCTCGATCAGGGTGAGCGTCACCGCGCCGGAGCGGCTCTGGACGACCTTGGAGTCCATGGCCTGGCCGCCGACGACGATGCGCTCGGTGAAGACCATCTCGAAGTCGAGGACGGTCTCGTAGTACGCGACGGTGGGGTCCAGCTGACCGGCTTCGAGGCATACGGCGAAGTGGTCGATGGTGTGCAGCCCGGTCTCGACCCCCGCGGCGGCCTGGTCCCCGGTGGTGGGCGTCAGACCGGGCAGGGCGGCGCCCGTCCCGTCGGCGGCGCGCTGCACGAAGGTGTGCGTGACGTCGCCGAACGCGCCAATGGTCGCGGTGACGATGCCGTCGCGCTCGCGCGGCTCGGCCACCGGGCGGGCCCCGCGCCGTACCGCTTCGGCGTAGGCGGCCGCGGCGTCGGCGGTGCTCAGCGCGATGTCCGACACACCGTCACCGTGGCGCTCGACATAGGCGGACGCCGGGTGGTCGGAGCCCCGCGCGTCGGTGAGCAGCAGGCGTATGCCCTCGCGCCCGACGGCGGTCATGCGCACGGCGTTGTCCGCGTCGTCCGAGGCTTCCGAGGCGTCCGCACCGTGCGCGTACACGCCCAGACCGTAGTTGTTGACGAAGAAGCTGGTCGCCTCGGCGAGATCACCGACCGCGAACCCGACGTGATCGATGCGAAGATCACCCAAGGGAGTCATGACGTTCCTTCTCAATATGCTGATGGCTGCGCGTAATTGACCGCGCGCAATGTCTGCGCGCGATCACTGAGCGAAATTGCTGCGTGGGGGAGTTTTTTCAGACGTCACACTGCTCGCGAACGAACATCGCGAGACGGTCGATTCCGACCGTGATTTCTTCGGGTGACAGATAGCTGAAGGAAAGGCGGATCTGGGGCCGCGGCTTTCCGTCGCCGTAAAAGTGGTGCATCGGCGTCCACAGGACCTTGTGGTGGCGCCCGGAGCGTTCGAGGAGCGCGTCGTCGACGGGAAACGGAACGGTGAGGACGACGAAGAATCCGCCGCCCGGCGTGTTCCAGGTCACGCGCGGCCGCGAGCCTTCGGGGAAATTGCGGGCCAGTTCGTCCAGCACATGCCGCAGGTTGCCCTGGTAGAGCTCCGTCTCCCGGACATTGGCCGCGCGCAGGCTGTAGCCGTTGGCCACGAGCTTGCCGCCGATGACGGCCTGGGCGACCGGTGACGTATTCACCGTGAGCATGCTCTTGATCTTCGCGAGCTCGTCGGCGAGGAGGACGACGCCGGCGCGGTCGCCGCTCCTGCGCACGTGCTGGTCCGCGACCACGAACCCGATGCGGGCGCCCGGCAGTCCGGTCTTGGCGAACGAGCCGAGGTAGACGACGCGGCGCCGGTCGCCGTCGAGCGACTTGAGCGTGGGCAGCGGCTCGCTGCCCGGGGCGGTGAACAGGCCGTACGGGTTGTCCTCCAGGATGAGGAAGTCGTGCTCCTCGGCCAGCCGGATCAGCGCCTCGCGGGCGTCGGCCCCGAGGGTGGCGCCGGACGGATTGGCGAAGTCCGCCACCACGTAGCAGGCGCGCGGCCGCAGGCCCGCGGCCTTGGCCTCCTCGACGACCCGTACCAGATCGTCGAGGTCGATGCCCGCGGAGCTCTCCCGCACGGGCAGCACCCGCATGTCCGTCAGTTCGGCCGCGCCGGTCGCGCCCACGTAGCAGGGCATCGGGGCGAGCAGCACGTCCTTGTCGCTGCCGCGCAGGGCGCGCAGCGTGAGGAAGAGCGCCTCCTGGCAGCCGACGGTCACGACGACGCTCTCCGGGTCGACGTGGATGTTCTCGTCGACGGCGAGGTTCTTCGCGATCAGGTCGTGGATGATGCCCTTGGTCCGCCCGTACTGCAGCATCGTGCGGCGCACCCGGGCCTCGTCACCGCCGTACTCGGACCGCAGATGCTCCTCGAAGGTCCGCAGATGACGGTGTACGTCCTCGGTGTCGAGGAACCCCTCGTACGGCCGTCCCGCGGCCATGGAAAGGGCCTCCGGGAAACGGTGGGAGATCTCGTTGAGGAAGTTCATCGACTCGATGACCGGCGAATCGAGGGACCCGTGCAGGAATTCCGCGTCAAGCTCGGCACTCACGCCCGCACTCGCACCCACACCCGTGACGTCTTCTTCGCGCATAACCTGGCACTCGGCGACAGCGGCCGAATTTCCCCCTTTTAAACGGAACGGGGCACAGGTTCATCACGTGTCACGCAGAGAAAGGGAACCCGGCCCCCGCCGACGGGTCCCCCTGAAACACGACGTGCGGCGCCTATGGACACCGGGCACAGCTCGCTCGATTTTTGATCGAATCAAGATCGATTCAATCACGCTCCCTGATAGAGCGTCAACCCACACCGCACACAGCCGCCCACACCACACCACACCCCCACCCCCCCCTTTTCCCCAACGGGACTTGCCGCCCCCAAACCACACGCCAACACCTCCCCGCCCCACACCCCCCACACCACCCATCCAACTGCCCGCAATGTGAGGGTCATTGCGACATGGCAGGCAGGACCCCGGCTGCCGTCCCCGCGCCCCCGGAGGCTAGGCTCATCCGCGGGTGCGGAGCGTGCCCGGCCCGCAGTCTGAATCCTCCAAAGGGGTCGAGAAATGAATCTGGCCGCCAACGAGAACTTGGCGAATATCAGTAATGTGCTGATCTATTCGGCAATGGCCGTCTACACGTTGGCCTTCCTCGCCCATATCACCGAATGGATTTTCGGCAGCCGCAGCAAGGTCGGCCGCACGGCGGCCGCGCTCGTGGCGGAGGAGGCGAGCGGCGGCGCGGCCGGCGGGAAGACCCGGGCACAGGCGGCCGAGGGCGGCGGCACCGCCGTACTGGAACGCCCCAAGGTCGTCGAGCGGTCGCGCTTCGAGACCCGCGACATCGCCGACGGCCCCGGCGCGCACGGCGACGACACGCAGGGCGACCTGTACGGCCGTATCGCCATCTCCCTGACGACGCTCGCCTGCCTCATCGCGGCGGGCGGCGTGGTGAGCCGCGCGCTGTCCGTGAAGCGGGCGCCGTGGGGCAACATGTACGAGTTCTCGATCACCTTCTCGACGGTGGCCGTCGGCGTGTACCTCGCCCTGCTCCTCGCCAAGAAGAACGTGCGCTGGATCGGCCTCCCGCTGGTCACCAGCGTCCTGCTCGACCTGGGCATCGCCGTCACCTGGCTCTACACCGACAGCGCCCCGCTCGTCCCCGCGCTCCACTCGTACTGGCTGTGGATCCACGTCTCCACGGCGATCTTCTGCGGCGCGACGCTCTACATGGGCGCGCTGTCCGCGCTGGTCTACCTCTTCCGCGACCGCTTCGAGGTACGGCTCACCGACGGCCGCGTCGCCGCGTCCGAGCGCGGCCTGGCCCTCGCCCTGCGCGACAAGAAGGGCCCGGCCGGAGCCCGCCTGATGCTGTGGGCCCGCGTCGCGGGCAACGACATCATGTCCCGCCTGCCCTCCTCGGCCTCCCTGGACCGCCTCTCCTACCGCATCAACGCGGCGATCTTCCCGCTGTGGACGTTCACGATCGTGGCGGGCGCGATCTGGGCGGGCGACGCCTGGGGCCGCTACTGGGGCTGGGACCCCAAGGAGGTCTGGTCCTTCGTCACCTGGGTCGGCTACGCCTGCTACCTCCACGCCCGAGCCACGGCCGGCTGGAAGGGCCGCAAGGCCGCGTACATCGCCCTGGCCGCCTTCGCCGCGTACCTGTTCAACTACTACGGAGTGAACTTCCTCTTCGGCGGAAAGCACTCGTACTCGGGGGTCTGACCCCCACACGCGAAAAGGAGCTGGGCCCCTTCCCGTGGGAAGGGGCCCAGCTCCTTTTGCTTGCTCACTGCTGCGGAAATGCGGTAGCGAAAGTGGCCATCCAGCGCGTCCAGCACGACACAACGCCATCCACTCCCGACCTTGTGTACACATGGCACACTCGGTACGCTTGAGCGCATGACGCTACCGCTGCCCATAGAGTCCATCCGCGACGTACGTGCGCACCTGGCCGAGGTCGTGGAGCGCGCCGATCGTCATGACGTGCCCACCGTGATCACCCGACGGGGCAAGCAGGTCGCCGCCGTCGTCTCCATCGAGGTGCTGCGCAAGTACCAGGAGTGGGAAGAGCGCGAGATCAACCGGATCATCGACGAGCGCATGGCCAACCCCGCACCCGGCATCCCGATCGAGGACATCATGAGGGAGACGCTGGCGCGCGGTGAGTGAGTACCGGACCGTCTTCCGGCCGGAGGCACAGGCCGAGCTCCGGAAGATCCCTCGCGACCTGGCCCTGCGCATCCTGGCCAAGCTGACGGAGCTGGAAAGCGATCCCCTCGGCTTCAACACCACCGCGCTCGTGTCACAGCCGGAGCGCCGTCGACTGCGGGGCGGGGACTACCGGGTCGTCTACACGATCGACAACGGAGAGCTCATGGTGTGGGTCGTCCACGTCGGGCATCGCTCCTCCATTTACGACACCTGATCCGACACAGGATCGACGAAGGGGTTGACTCCCGGAGGAGTCAACCCCTTCTGACGTGTGTGTTGGCCAAATCAACGATGTGGTGTTACTTCATCCGCTCAGACGTTGAAGCGGAACTCCACCACGTCCCCGTCCTGCATCACATACTCCTTGCCCTCCATGCGCGCCTTGCCCGCCGCGCGGGCCTCCGCTACCGAACCCGTTTCGACCAGGTCCTCGAAGGAGATGACCTCGGCCTTGATGAAGCCCTTCTGGAAGTCAGTGTGGATGACACCGGCTGCCTCGGGGGCCGTCGCGCCCTGGGGGATCGTCCAGGCGCGGGATTCCTTCGGGCCTGCCGTGAGGTAGGTCTGGAGGCCGAGGGTGCGGAAGCCGACGTGGGCGAGGGTGGCGAGGCCGGGCTCTTCCTGGCCCACCGACTGGAGGAGTTCGAGGGCCTCGTCCTCGTCCAGTTCCGCGAGGTCGGACTCCAGCTTCGCGTTGAGGAAGATCGCCTCCGCGGGGGCGACCAGCGCGCTCTGCTCGGCCTTGAACGCGTCGTCCGTCAGCTCGTCCTCGTCGACGTTGAAGACGTAGAGGAAGGGCTTGGTGGTGAGGAGGTGCAGGTCGTGGAGGAGTTCCTCGTTGCCGGAGCCCTGGACGATGCCCGCCGAGAAGAGCGTGTCGCCCTTCTCCAGGATCTCCTTGGCCGCCTCGACCGCCTTCACCTTCGGGGCGATGTCCTTCTTGATGCGCGACTCCTTCTGGAGGCGCGGCAGGACCTTCTCGATCGTCTGGAGGTCCGCGAGGATCAGCTCGGTGTTGATCGTCTCGATGTCGTCCTTGGGCGAGACCTTGCCGTCGACGTGCACGACGTTCTCGTCCTTGAAGGCACGGATGACCTGGCAGATCGCGTCCGACTCGCGGATGTTCGCGAGGAACTTGTTGCCGAGGCCCTCGCCCTCGCTCGCGCCGCGCACGATGCCGGCGATGTCGACGAAGTCGACCGTCGCCGGGAGGACCTTCTGGGAGGAGAAGATCTCGGCCAGTTTCGTGAGGCGGGGGTCGGGGACGCCGACCACGCCCACGTTGGGCTCGATCGTGGCGAACGGGTAGTTGGCCGCCAGCACGTCGTTCTTGGTCAGGGCGTTGAACAGGGTCGACTTGCCGACATTCGGCAGACCGACGATTCCGATCGTGAGCGACACGTTGCGACTTCCCGTACGTGAGGGCTGTGGGTGGACGGCCCGGAGGGCCGGAACGACCGTGGGGCGATCCCCCAGTCTACGGCGTGCGTCCGCCGCCCCCGCCTGCCCGTCGCCTCCGCTTCGAACGGATGGCCAAGGTCGGCCCAAGGGCGTGTCCCGCGCCGGATTCCGCGCCGCGCCCCGCCTAGGTTGGTCCAGTGGAGCAACACAGGACGCGTCCCCCTCAGTCCGGCCCCAGGACCACCTCACCGGCCAGGCCCCGCCGGCCCGCCCCGCTGCCCCCGCAGGGACGGCCCGCCGCCGCGGGCACGACGTACCGGTCCGCGCCCCGCCCGCGCCGTCCCGTTCCACCGTTCGTCCGGGCCCTGCGAAGGGCCCCTCTGTACCGCGCGCTGCGGCGCATGCCCAACCCCCGTCTGACCGGGCTCGGCAGCGGTCTCTTCTGCACGGCGGTGATGTTTCTGCTCGCCTGCCTGCTGCATCTGATCGGCGACGGTTCCGTCGTCGCGTACGGCGTGCTCTTCGTGCCCGTCGCCGCCCTGACGGCCCTCTGGGTGCGCCCCGCCGACCTGGTCACCGCCCCCGTGGCCGTACCCATCGCCTTCGCCGCCGGGGTGCTGCCCGTGGCGGAGGGCACGGCCGGGTTCGGCGGTCAGTTCATGGGGGTCGTGACGACGCTGGCGCTCCAGGCCGGCTGGCTGTACGGCGGAACGCTCCTCGCCGGGATCATCGTGACCGTACGGAAGGTTCGGCTGATGCTGTTGCGGAGGCAGGGGCGGCTGACAGCCGGTGGCGGTGGCGGTAGCGCTGGTAGCGGGGGCGGGGGCGGGGCTTCCGCCGGGAAGGCAGGGAACGCCGGGAACGCCGGCACCACGGGGAAGCGCCTGCCCACCGCCTAGCGTCCCGCCCTACGCCTCCGCCGCCGCCATCGCCGCTCCCACGATCCCCGCGTTGTTCTGCAGCTGCGCCGGGACGATCTCCGCCGAGATGCCCTCGATGAGCGGCAGGAACTTCTGCGACTTGCGGCTGACGCCACCGCCGATGATGAACAGCTCGGGCGAGAACAGCATCTCCACGTGCGCGAGGTACTTCTGTACGCGGCGTGCCCAGTGCTCCCAGCTCAGGTCCTCGTCCTCGCGCGCCTTGGAGGAGGCCTTCTTCTCCGCGTCGTGGCCGCGCAGCTCCAGGTGGCCGAGCTCCGTGTTCGGGACCAGGCGGCCGCCGGTGAACAGCGCGCTGCCGATGCCCGTGCCGAGGGTGAGCAGGATGACCGTGCCGGTACGGCCGCGGCCCGCGCCGAAGTGCATCTCGGCGACGCCTGCCGCGTCCGCGTCGTTCAGTACGGTGACCTCGGTACCGCCCAGCCGCTCGGAGACGAGCTTCTGGATGTCCGTGCCGATCCAGCTCTTGTCCACGTTGGCGGCGGTACGAGCCGTGCCGTTGGTGATCACGCCGGGGAAGGTCGCGCCCACGGGGCCCGTCCAGCCGAAGTGCTGGACGACCTCGCACACGCCGTCGACCACGGCGTCCGGGGTCGCCGGTTGGGGGGTCAGCACCTTGTGGCGCTCTTCTGTCAGGTCTCCACGATCCAGGTCAACGGGAGCGCCCTTGATCCCGGATCCGCCGATGTCCACACCGAAGATCTGCATGGCTCCCACCGTACGACGCCCGCACCCCGGACGCGGGACGGCCCGGCCGCCTCCACGGCACTCGACCGCCCGCGCCGCCTCAGCGCCGCGACCGTCCACGCCGCCTCAGCCCTGCGACAGCTCCGCCGCCTCGGCGCGCAGGTCCCTGCGGAGCTCCTTGGGCAGCGAGAAGGTGATGGACTCGTCGGCCGTCTTGACGGTCTCGACGTCGCCGTAGCCCCGCTCGGCGAGCCACTCGATGACACCGTCGACCAGCACGTCCGGCACGGAGGCGCCCGAGGTCAGGCCGACCGTCGTCACGCCCTCGAGCCACGACTCGTCGATTTCGCCGGCGTTGTCCACCAGGTACGAGGCGGCGGCGCCCGCGTCGAGGGCGACCTCGACCATGCGGATGGAGTTCGAGGAGTTCTTGGAGCCGACGACGATCACCAGCTCGGCGTCCTCGGCGAGCTTCTTCACCGCGATCTGACGGTTCTGCGTGGCGTAGCAGATGTCGTCGCTGGGCGGCGAGAGCAGGTTCGGGAACTTGCCCTTCAGTGCGTCGACGGTCTCCATGGTCTCGTCCACGGAGAGGGTCGTCTGGGAGAGCCAGACGACCTTGTCCGGGTCGCGGACCTCGACGTTCGCGACGTCCTCGGGGCCGTCGACCAGCGTGATGTGGTCGGGCGCCTCACCCGACGTACCGATGACTTCCTCGTGGCCCTCGTGCCCGATGAGGAGGATGTCGTAGTCCTCCTTGGCGAACCGGACCGCTTCCTTGTGGACCTTCGTGACCAGCGGGCACGTCGCGTCGATGGTGGCGAGCTTGCGCTCCGCGGCCTCCGCGTGGACGGTCGGGGCCACGCCGTGCGCGGAGAACATCACGATGGACCCCTCGGGCACCTCCGCCGTCCGGTCGACGAAGATCGCGCCCTTCTTCTCCAGGGTCTGCACCACGTACTTGTTGTGGACGATCTCGTGGCGTACGTAGATCGGGGCCCCGTACTGCTCCAGGGCCTTCTCGACGGCGATCACGGCACGGTCCACGCCCGCGCAGTAGCCACGGGGAGCGGCGAGCAGGACACGGCGGGAGCCAGGCGTAGCAGTCATGCCCCCCATCGTAAGGCCGCGTCCAGCGCGTCAAAGATCGCCCGGTTGGGGACACTGGGGACCTGCGTTGATCTAGGCGTCGCTCTTACGGCGCTCCACGGAGGCACGGAGGCACGATGTCCGGACAGTCCGCCAGTACGGGAGCCCACGCCGAGCCCTCGGGGGGCGCCGAGTCCCCACGAGGTGACGGGCTGCGGCGCAGCCTCGGCTTCCGCGACCTCGTGGTCTACGGTCTGCTGTTCATCGCTCCCATGGCGCCGGTCGGCGTCTTCGGGACGCTGGACGCGAAGTCGCACGGCGCCGTCGCCCTCGTCTATCTGATCGCCACGGTCGCGATGGCGTTCACCGCATTCAGCTACGCGCAGATGGTGCGGGTCGTTCCCCAGGCGGGGTCCGTGTTCGCCTACGCGCGCGCGGGGCTCGGCAACGGGCCCGGGTTCATCGCCGGGTGGATGGCGATGCTCGACTACCTCCTCATTCCGGCGGTCGCGTACCTCTTCTCCGGCATCGCCATGAACTCGCTGGTTCCGTCGGTGTCCCGGTGGGTGTGGACGGCGCTCGCGGTGCTCATCACGACCGCGCTGAACCTGTGGGGCGTGCGGACGGCGGCGCGGGTGGGCTTCGCGGTGCTCGCCCTGGAGGTCGTGGTCCTGCTGGTCTTCGTCGTGGCCGCGGTGGTCGTGCTGGTCAGGGACGGTGCTACGCGCGACTGGCTGTCGCCGCTGGCCGGGGACGGGTCACAGGGCGCGTTCGCGCTGTCGGCGGTGGTGGGCGCGGTGTCGATCGCGGTCCTGTCGTATCTGGGCTTCGACGCGATCGCCTCCTTCGCGGAGGAGGTGACGGGCGGGTCGGCGAAGGTCGCGCGGGCGGTGCTGGTGTGTCTGGCGCTCGCGGGCTTCCTGTTCATCCTCCAGACGTATCTGGTGGCCCTCCTGGAGCCGATGTCGTCGGCCGAGCTCGCGGCGGACCCGGGGAAGCAGGGCACGGCGTTCTACGACGCGGTGGACTCGGCCGCGGGGTCGTGGCTGCACGATCTGGTGGCCGTCAGCAAGGCGATCGGGGCGGCGTTCGCGGCGTTGGCCGGGCAGGCGGCGGCGGGGCGGCTGCTGTTCGCGATGGCGCGGGACCGGCGGCTGCCGAGGATTCTGTCGAAGACGGACTCCGGTACGCCGCGGATCGCGCTGCTGTGCGCGGCCGTCGTGACGCTGGTGGCCGCGGTGTGGGCGGCCCGCAGGGACGACGGCATGGACCACCTGGTGTCGGTGGTCGACATCGGCGCCCTGACGGCGTTCCTGCTGCTGCACGCGAGCGTGGTGGGCTGGTTCGCGCTGCGCCACCGGGACGCGGCGTTCTCCTGGTGGCGCCACGTCCTCGTCCCGGTCCTGGGGGCGGCGATCGTGGTGGCGGTCATCTGGGAGGCGTCGGGCTCCGCCCAGGTGGTGGGGGCGGTGTGGCTGGGGGTGGGGCTGGTGGTGCTGGTTGCTCAGGGGGCGGATCGCGGTGCGGGCGCGGGGGCATCGAAGGCGTAGGGCGCCTCTTCGCGGGCCGGGCCTCCCGTGCGGAGCCCGCCCCCCCGGCGGGCCCCGCCCCGTCCTGCCTCCCGTGCGCCTGCGGGTCGCTCTCGGCTGGTCGCGCAGTTCCCCGCGCCCCTGGGGTGGTCCGGGCCGCAGTGCGTGTGCGGGACGGTGGGGGTTGAGCGCGCAGTTCCCCGCGCCCCTGAGGGGCGCGCCTCTCGGTCGTGCGTTCGGCCGGGGTCACCAGGGGCGCGGGGAACTGCGCGACCAGCCGCAGACGACCCGCACCCGGCCAGAGGCAGCAGGTACACGCGCAGGGCCCCGCGCCAGGCAGGCGGCAAGGCACGACACCGCAAAAGGCCGGGCGGCCCGGCTACGCTCGGCGCATGGCTCTCAACACGTCCGCCGACGCGCCGATCCCCGTCGGCGAGGTGTCGCGGCTCATCGGTGGGTGGATCGACCGGCTCGGTGCCGTCTGGGTGGAGGGGCAGATCACGCAGCTGTCCCGCAGGCCCGGTGCCGGCGTCGTCTTCCTGACGTTGCGCGACCCGTCGCACGACATCTCCGTGAGCGTCACCTGCTACCGCCAGGTGTTCGACGCGGTGGCGGACGTCGTGTCCGAGGGCGCCCGCGTCGTCGTACGCGCGAAGCCGGAGTGGTACGAGCGGCGGGGTCAGCTGTCGCTGCGGGCCGCCGAGATAAAGCCCGTCGGGGTCGGTGAGCTGCTCGCCCGGATCGAGCAGCTCAAGAAGAGCCTGGGCGCGGAGGGCCTCTTCTCGCCCGAGCGCAAGAAGACGCTGCCTTTCCTGCCCCAGCTCATCGGGCTCGTCACCGGCCGTGCCTCCGCCGCCGAGCGCGACGTCCTGGAGAACGCCCGGCACCGCTGGCCCGCCGTCCGCTTCGAGGTGCGCAACGTCCCCGTTCAGGGCGTCCACGCCGTGCCGCAGGTCGTGCAGGCCGTGAAGGACCTGGACGCCCACAACGAAGTCGACGTGATCATCGTGGCGCGCGGCGGCGGCAGCGTGGAGGACCTGCTCCCCTTCTCCGACGAGCAGCTCGTGCGCGCCGTGGCCGCGTGCCGTACGCCGGTCGTGTCCGCCATCGGTCACGAGCCGGACAACCCGCTCCTGGACCACGTCGCGGACCTGCGCGCCTCCACCCCCACCGACGCCGCGAAGAAGGTCGTGCCGGACGTCGGCGAGGAGTACGAGCGCGTGCAGTGGCTCCGCGACCGCGCCCGCCGCAGCATGGACGCCTTCCTCGACCGGGAGACCCGCGGCCTCGCGCACGCCCTCGGCCGCCCCTCCATGGAGCACCCGCACCGCATGGTCGAGGAGCGCGAGGAGCAGGTCTCCGCGCTCGTCGACCGCAGTCGGCGCACGCTCGGGCACCTCCTCGACCGGGCCGGTTCGGAGCTGGCGCACACCCACGCGCGCGTAGTGGCCCTCTCCCCCGCCGCGACCCTCCAGAGGGGGTACGCGGTGCTGCAGAAGCCGGACGGCTCGGTCGTCCGGTCCCCCGAGGACGTGGACGCCGACGACGAGCTGAAGGCACGCGTCGCCGAGGGCGCCTTCACCGTACGAGCGGTACCGGCGGCGCGAACCGCACAGAGTGACCACGATGACGAGAATTAGGGTGGGCGCATGACCAGCACAACGGACGACGTCACCGGCTCCACGGACGCGCTCGGCTACGAGCAGGCGCGGGACGAGCTCATCGAGGTGGTGCGCCGCCTGGAGACCGGCGGCACGACCCTGGAGGAGTCGCTCGCCCTGTGGGAGCGCGGCGAGGAGCTGGCGAAGATCTGCCGGCGCTGGCTCGACGGCGCCCGCGCCAGGCTCGACGCGGCTCTGGCCGGCCCGGAGATGGACGACGAGGCGGACGACGAGACGCACGCCGACGGCGTCTGAGCAGAAACAGCGCTGACCTGCGGTTTGTGAACCGGATCACGCAGCTCCAGTTTTGATTGAAAGTTGAACAGTGGCGGCGTACTGTCGTAGTCGTGAGCCCGGTGACGGGTTCCGCAGACACCCCGTACGTTCAAGAAGGTTGATTCATGTCTCTCGCACTTGACCCCGCCGCCCAGGACCTGCTCTTCCGCGAGGCCCGCACCGCGAACACCTTCACCGACGAGCCGGTCACCGACGAGCAGGTCCAGGCCATCTACGACCTGGTCAAGTACGGCCCGACCGCCTTCAACCAGTCGCCGCTGCGCGTCACCCTGGTCCGCTCCCCCGAGGCCCGCGAGCGCCTGGTGCAGCACATGGCCGAGGGCAACCGTCCGAAGACGGCCACCGCGCCGCTCGTCGCGATCCTGTCCGCGGACAACGAGTTCCACCACGAGCTCCCCGCCCTGTTCCCGCACTTCCCGCAGGCCAAGGACGTCTTCTTCGCGGAGCGCCCGGCCCGTGAGCAGGCCGCCCTGCTCAACGCCGCGCTGCAGGCCGCGTACTTCATCGTCGGTGTCCGCGCCGCCGGTCTGGCCGCCGGTCCGATGACGGGCTTCGACCCGGCCGGCCTCCAGAAGGAGTTCCTGGACGACGACCACACCCCGCTGATGGTCGTCAACATCGGCAAGCCGGGCGAGGACGCCTGGTTCCCGCGCTCCCCGCGCCTGTCCTACGACGACGTCGTCACCACGGTCTGAGCGGAGCGGAGCGAGCCCCCTCGCGCCTGCCCCACGACATGCGAAAGGCCCCCGGCACATCGCCGGGGGCCTTTCCGTCTCTGCGACCAGGAAGTTCAGGACATCTTCAGCGACTCGGCCATCTTCGCCAGCTGATCGAAGGACGCCGTGCCCGTGACCACCGTCGTGGCGCCCTCCCCCTCGATCACCAGGGCGTCGTACTTCGAGCCCTCGTACCGCTGCCAGGTGCGGCCGCCGATCTCGTCGGCGGCCTCCGACTTCGAGGCGTTCTGCGTGACCCTCTTGATGAACGCGGACGGCTTCTCCGTCGACTGCTCGATCGCCACGTACTGCTCGTCCGGATCGAGGAAGCCCAGGTGCCAGGTGTCGTGGTCGGCGCCGTTGAACCGCACGGACGTCGGCTTCCACGCCTTGGCCAGGCCTTCGGGCGCCGCCACGGGGTAGGCCGCGGCCCGGCGGGCCGTCAGGAGCTCCACGCGGTAGTCGACCCGCTTCACGGAGCTCTTGGACTCGTTGTGCGGGACGAAGATGTAGATCACACCCGCGACGAGTGCGATCACCACCAACGACCACAGCATGTTCTTGACGGTCTGAGTGCCTTGTCTTCCTGCCACGCCCCCATGGTCTCAGGCGCGGCCCGCGCACCTTCCCCCGGTCTCGCCCTCACCGCCCTCCGCCGCTCATGCGTGGGGCCCTCTGCTCATTTTGTCGGCCTACGGATAGAGTCGTTCACAATCCCTCATCCGGCCGTCGTCGTATCAAGCAGAAAGGTGCGCTCCGATGACCGAGCATCATCTCCCGTCCGAGCTCGAGGTCTCTCCCGAGGCTCCCGACCGCAACCTCGCCCTGGAGCTCGTCCGGGTCACCGAGGCCGCCGCCATGGCCGCGGGACGCTGGGTCGGCCGCGGCGACAAGAACGGCGCCGACGGCGCCGCCGTGCGCGCCATGCGGACCCTCGTCCACACCGTCTCGATGAACGGCGTCGTCGTCATCGGCGAGGGCGAGAAGGACGAGGCCCCGATGCTCTTCAACGGGGAGCGCATCGGCGACGGCACCGGCGCCGAGGTCGACATCGCCGTCGACCCCATCGACGGCACGACGCTCTGCGCGAAGGGCATGCCCAACGCCATCGCCGTGCTCGCCGCCGCCGACCGCGGCGCCATGTTCGACCCGTCCGCCGTCTTCTACATGGACAAGCTCGTCACCGGCCCCGAGGCCGCGGACTACGTCGACATCAACGCGCCCGTCTCGGTCAACGTCCGCCGCGTCGCCAAGGCCAAGAACTCCTCGCCCGAGGACGTCACGGTCATGATCCTCGACCGCCCCCGGCACGAGGGCATCGTCAAGGAGATCCGCGAGACCGGCGCCCGCATCAAGTTCATCTCGGACGGCGACGTCGCGGGCTCGGTCATGGCCGTCCGCGAGGGCACGGGCGTCGACCTGCTGATGGGCATCGGCGGCACCCCCGAGGGCATCATCTCGGCCTGCGCCATCAAGTGCCTGGGCGGCACCATCCAGGGCAAGCTGTGGCCCAAGGACGACGCGGAGCGCCAGCGCGCCATCGACGCCGGTCACGACCTGGACCGCACGCTCTCCACGGACGACCTGGTCAAGGGCGACAACGTCTTCTTCGTCGCGACCGGCATCACCGACGGCGAACTGCTCCAGGGCGTCCGCTACCGCGCGGCGACCGCTTCCACGTCGTCCCTGGTCATGCGCTCCAAGTCGGGCACGATCCGCAAGATCGACTCCGAGCACCGGCTGTCGAAGCTGCGCGCGTACAGCGCGGTCGACTTCGACCGCGCGAAGTAGGGCCGCGGACGGTCGAACCGGGCTGTCGTATGTCGATGGGGGCGTCCCGTGCGGGGGGGGGCGCCCCCATCGGCGTACGCACACAGGTGTACGCGGTCCGCCGCGTGTGTCCTATCCCGCCGCGGCTATCCCTGCCGCGTGCGCCGCTTTCTGCAGCTCCAGGTCGCGCCTGCGGCGGCGGGCCAGGACCACGCGGCGCTCGGCGGCGGTGAGGCCGCCCCACACGCCGTACGGCTCGGGTTGCAGGAGGGCGTGCTCGCGGCAGTCGACCATGACGGGACAGCGGGCGCAGACGCGCTTGGCGGCCTCCTCGCGGGAGAGCCGCGCCGCGGTCGGTTCCTTGGACGGGGCGAAGAAGAGTCCGGCCTCGTCACGGCGGCACACGGCCTCCGTGTGCCACGGGGCGTCATCGTCCCGATCTCGCACTGGCTCACGCTGGGCCGGGACAGCGGCGACCTGCGGAGACTGATGCGACGACGGTTGCAGCACGGTCTACTCCTGACGACGGCTTCGCGAGCGAGAGACGATGCAGCAAGCTCTACCCGCTGTGTGCGCGCCTATGCACTGAGTTCCGATGTCCGGAAGTCCGGACTCCCCGCGCCCCCCGAGTGCCCCGCGTACGCCCTCAGTGCCCGAGGTGCTTGCGCAGCTGCCGATGCAGATCACGGACGAGCTTGCCGCGCTTGGGCCGGGCCTCGATGCTGCCCATGACCGCTACGCCGTCCACGAAGACGACCGGGGCGTCCTGGTCCGGGGAGTCGAGCGTGTCCACCTCGTAGCTGCCGAGGACGCCCGTGCCGCTGCCGCGCAGCGAGACGTTCTCCGGGACGTGGACCTCGACCGAGCCGAAGAGGGCGAACGCCTTGATGACGACCTGGCGGTGCTCGAAGATCGCCTCGCTCAGGTCGATCTCGACGCTGCCGAACACGGCGTACGCATGGGTGCGCCGGCCCACGCGCCAGCGGCCGCGGCGCACCGAGCCGCTCAGCACCGCGACGAGGTTCTCGTCCGCGACCGGCGGGACGACGCCCGGGGACGGCCGGGACGGCGCGGGCTCGACGGCGGGGCGGCGGGCGGACGGCTGCTCGTGCGCCGCCGGCAGGTCCCGCACCAGCGGCTCCAGCTCGGCCATGGTCTTGGCGCGGTAGACCCCGTCGATCCGCTCGGCGTGCTCGTCGGTGGTCAGGCGGCCCTCGGCCAGGGCCTCCCGGAGTATGTCCGCGGTGCGGTCCCGGTCGGCGTCGGAGGCACGGAGCGCTGAGGGCTGCTGCTTTTCGAGGTCCACACCGGCAGCGTACCCAAACGCGATAGATCGCGACTACCCCTGTGGACAACCGGCCGCCGGTTACTGAGCCTTACCTCACAAACCCGGCCGGGTCAGCGCGCTCTACGCTGGTTGACGCGTCGCCAATGGAGGCCGCGCCGCTGTCTGCCGAGTGAGGAATGGCCGCAATGCCAGAGTTTGAGTACTCCGATCTGCTTCCCCTGGGAGAGGACACCACCCCGTACCGGCTGGTGACCGCCGAGGGTGTCTCCACCTTCGAGGCCGACGGGCGGACGTTCCTCAAGGTCGACCCGGAGGCCCTGCGCAAGCTCGCCGCCGAGGCCATCCACGACATCCAGCACTACCTGCGCCCCGCGCACCTCGCCCAGCTGCGGCGCATCGTCGACGACCCCGAGGCGTCGGGCAACGACAAGTTCGTGGCGCTCGACCTGCTGAAGAACGCGAACATCGCGGCGGCCGGCGTGCTCCCGATGTGCCAGGACACCGGCACCGCCATCGTCATGGGCAAGCGCGGCCAGAACGTCCTCACCGAAGGTGAGGACGAGAAGGCGCTCTCCAAGGGCATCTTCGACGCGTACACGAAGCTCAACCTGCGCTACTCGCAGATGGCTCCGCTCACCATGTGGGAGGAGAAGAACACCGGTTCCAACCTGCCCGCCCAGATCGAGCTGTACGCGACGGACGGCGGCGCCTACAAGTTCCTCTTCATGGCCAAGGGCGGCGGCTCCGCCAACAAGTCGTTCCTCTACCAGGAGACGAAGGCCGTCCTGAACGAGGCCTCCATGATGAAGTTCCTGGAGGAGAAGATCCGTTCACTGGGCACGGCCGCGTGCCCGCCGTACCACCTGGCGATCGTCGTCGGCGGCACGTCCGCCGAGTTCGCCCTGAAGACCGCGAAGTACGCCTCCGCGCACTACCTGGACGAGCTGCCGGCCGAGGGCTCCCCCACCGGCCACGGCTTCCGGGACAAGGAGCTGGAGGAGAAGGTCTTCGAGCTGACGCAGAAGATCGGGATCGGCGCGCAGTTCGGCGGCAAGTACTTCTGCCACGACGTGCGCGTGGTGCGCCTGCCCCGGCACGGCGCCTCGCTGCCCGTCGCCATCGCCGTCTCCTGCTCGGCGGACCGCCAGGCCACCGCGAAGATCACCGCGGAGGGCGTCTTCCTGGAGCAGCTGGAGACGGACCCGGCGCGCTTCCTGCCGGAGACCACGGACGAGCACCTGGGCGAGGAGGAGAACGTCGTCAGGATCGACCTCAACCAGCCCATGGACGACATCCTCGGCGAGCTCACCAAGCACCCGGTGAAGACCCGCCTCTCGCTCACCGGCCCGCTGGTCGTGGCCCGCGACATCGCGCACGCCAAGATCAAGGAGCGGCTCGACGCGGGCGAGGAGATGCCGCAGTACCTGAAGGACCACCCCGTGTACTACGCGGGCCCGGCGAAGACCCCCGAGGGTTACGCGTCCGGTTCCTTCGGGCCGACCACCGCCGGGCGCATGGACTCCTACGTGGAGCAGTTCCAGGCCGCCGGCGGCTCCAAGGTCATGCTGGCCAAGGGCAACCGCTCCAAGCAGGTCACGGACGCGTGCGACGCGCACGGCGGCTTCTACCTCGGCTCGATCGGCGGTCCGGCCGCGCGTCTCGCGCAGGACTGCATCAAGAAGGTCGAGGTCGTCGAGTACGAGGAGCTCGGCATGGAGGCGGTCTGGAAGATCGAGGTCGAGGACTTCCCGGCCTTCATCGTCGTCGACGACAAGGGCAACGACTTCTTCCAGAACCCGGCTCCGGAGCCGACGTTCACGCACATCCCGGTGCGGGGCCCGGGCCTGGCGTAGCACCGGTGCGGGGGTGCGCCCCGTCAGGGGCGCGGGGAACTGCGCGACAAGCCACAGCGCACCCGCGGAGACAGTCCGCGCAGCC
The DNA here is from genome assembly GCF_056432085.1 of Streptomyces sp. NPDC045678. Taxonomy (NCBI): domain Bacteria; kingdom Bacillati; phylum Actinomycetota; class Actinomycetes; order Kitasatosporales; family Streptomycetaceae; genus Streptomyces; species Streptomyces sp. NPDC045678. The sequence continues at coordinate 187,395 of NZ_JBWKJS010000006.1, read as the reverse complement.
CCCCCCCAGGCCTCAGGCGAACCGCTGGTTCGCCGCTCCCGTGCACTTCTGCAGCCGCACCGGCTCCTTGGCCCCCGCGAGGGTCAGACAGAGCCCGGTGTCGGCGGCGGGACGCACCGTGCCCGCGTCACGGACGAACTTCTGGTTGCCGCCTCCGTGGCAGTTCCAGAGCGTGACCGCGGTGCCTTCCTCGTACGCGCCGTCGGGCACGTCCAGGCAGCGGTCCTGGGTGAGGCCGGTGTGCAGCGAGCGCTGTCCACCGGTACCGCCGTCGTACCACCAGGTCTGGTTGCGGTTGCCGGTGCAGTCCCAGCCCTGGACCTTGCTGCCGTTGCGGCTCTTCGAGGCGTCGACGTCGACGCAGGTGCCGGTGGCCGCGTTCTTCAGGGGCCGGTACGCGTCGTCCCAGGCGCCCTCGTACAGCTTCGGGCTGCCCGTGCTCGCGGGGTCGGCGCAGCTGCCCTCGCGCTGCTCGGAGCGGTAGATCTGCGTGAGGCAGGACGCGAAGGCGGCGTGGCCGCGGGCGTTGGGGTGGAAGGACTGGCGCACCGAGTTGGAGTCCGGCGGGAACGGGTTCGACACGTCCACGTAGAGACCGCGCGCCCAGGTGTCCTCCATGCAGACCTCGTGGCCGTGGAAGAGGCGGGAGTTGTCGAGGTAGGTGGCGCCCGCGTTCCGCGCGGCTTTGCGCATGCCGGTCTCGAAGGCCGGGACCGCGGTGTTGCGGCCCCACTCGGTGTCGGAGTCGTAGCCGAGCCCGCCGCAGGCCAACTTGCCGGGGAACTTGGGGTTGTCGCGGAAGTCCGGGCCGATCGGGCTGGGGTAGCCCATGGCGACGAGTTTGTAGTCGCCCTCCTGGTAGCCCGCGTCCTTCATGACGGTCTTCAGGTCGCGGATGGACTGCTCGACCTTGGGGACGAGGGCGTCGACGCGCGCCTGCCAGCCGTCGTTGTACTTGCCGGCGCAGGGCCCCTGGAGGAGCAGGTAGCGGGTGACGCAGTCCGTCATCACGGGGGCGAACTGGAGGTCGTCGTTGGCGCCGATGACGAGCAGGATCGTCTTGATCTTCGTGTTGCGCGCCTTCACGGCGAGGTTGTCGCTCTGGACCAGCTCGTCGGCGTACTGCTTCTGGCCGCCGATCCTGATGTTGACGGTCTGCGCGCCGGAGCAGGCGACGTTGTACGTCACGTCGGCGGGGATGCCGGTGCGGTGGATGGCGGCGTCCGGCGAGCGGTGGCACCAGTTGTCGGGGCCGTCCGTGCCGGGTTCGTACGTGCCGACGCCCTCGCCGGAGATCTCGCTGTCGCCGAGCGAGATCAGGCCGGTCTTGCGGTCGGCCATCGGGCGCTCGGCGGGGCTGCCGTAGAGCTTGGTGGCCTCCGCCGCCCGGATCTTCTCCAGCTCGGGCGGCAGGGGCGTCGCGGCCGTGGCCCTCGCCCCACCGCCGTCCGCCGCCTGGGCGGGTGCGGCCGCGGCCGTGCCGAGCACGACCGCCATCGCGGCGGCCGCCGCGAACGAACATCGCAGCCGTCCCCTGCCGCCGTTTCGCCCGCTGCCTCTGATGCGCTTCATTGCGCCTCCCCGGTGTGGTGTTACCCAGGGTTTTTACTGGTCAGTAGCAGGCTTGGGAATACCTGGAACAAGACAAGTGCTCAACTTTCTACGGGGTTTGAGCGGAGAGGTAGGTTCAGCGCATGACCAGCGACGCCAGCGACGGCCACACCGGCGAGTACCGGACCGAGCACGACTCCATGGGCGAGGTGCGGGTCCCCGCGCACGCCAAATGGCGCGCCCAGACCCAGCGGGCGGTGGAGAACTTCCCCGTCTCGGGGCAGGTCCTGGAGCGCGCCCACATCGCCGCGCTCGCCCGGATCAAGGCGGCCGCCGCCAAGGTCAACGCGGAGCTCGGGGTGGTCGACAAGGACGTCGCCGACGCCATCGCGGACGCGGCGGCCGAGGTCGCCGAAGGGCGCTGGGACGACCACTTCCCCGTCGACGTCTTCCAGACCGGCTCCGGCACGTCGTCCAACATGAACACCAACGAGGTCCTCGCCACCCTCGCCACCGAGCGCCTCGGCCGCGACGTGCACCCCAACGACCACGTCAACGCCTCGCAGTCCTCCAACGACGTCTTCCCGTCCTCGATCCACATCGCGGCCACGGGCGCGGTCAGCAACGACCTGATCCCCGCGCTCGAACACCTCGCCGCCGCCCTGGAGCGCAAGGCCGAGGAGTTCTCGGACGTCGTGAAGTCCGGGCGCACGCACCTCATGGACGCGACGCCGGTGACGCTCGGCCAGGAGTTCGGCGGGTACGCGGCCCAGATGCGGTACGGCGTCGAGCGGCTCCGCGCCTCGCTCCCCCGCCTCGCCGAACTGCCGCTGGGCGGCACCGCCGTGGGCACCGGCATCAACACGCCGCCCGGCTTCTCCGCGGCCGTCATCGCCGAGGTCGCGCGGACCACGGGGCTGCCGCTGACCGAGGCGCGCGACCACTTCGAGGCGCAGGGCGCGCGGGACGGCATCGTCGAGACCAGCGGGCAGCTGCGCACGATCGGCGTCGGCCTGACGAAGATCGCGAACGATCTGCGGTGGATGGCGTCGGGCCCGCGCACCGGCCTCGCCGAGATCAGCCTGCCGGACCTCCAGCCCGGCTCCTCGATCATGCCCGGCAAGGTCAACCCGGTCATCCCGGAGGCGGCGCTGATGGTCGCCGCGCAGGTCACGGGGAACGACGCGACGGTCGCGGCGGCGGGCGCGGCCGGCAACTTCGAGCTGAACGTCATGCTGCCGGTCATCGCCAAGAACGTCCTGGAGTCCGTCCGGCTCCTCGCCAACGTGGCGCGCCTGCTCGCCGACCGCACCGTCGACGGCATCACCGCGCACCGCGAACGCGCCAGGGAGTACGCCGAGTCGTCGCCGTCCGTCGTGACGCCCCTGAACAAGTACATCGGGTACGAGGAGGCGGCGAAGGTGGCGAAGAAGTCCCTCGCGGAGCGGAGGACGATCCGCGAGGTCGTCCTCGAATCCGGGTACGTAGAACGGGGCGATCTCACCCTGGAACAGCTGGACGAGGCGCTGGACGTCCTGCGGATGACGCATCCGTAGCGACACCGCCTCTCGGCACAGGCGGGCGTCTAGTATCTGTGCATGACAGACCTCGACGGGAAGACGGCGGCCGGTGGCGGGGTGGCGCGGTGGGCGCCCGGTGACCACATCCTGTGGCGGTACCGGGAGAACTCCGGGAACCGGGTCCACATCTGCCGCCCCGTCACCGTCGTGCGGGACACCGACGAGCTGCTCGCCGTGTGGATGGCGCCCGGCACCGAGTGCGTGAAGCCGGTGCTCGCGGACGGCACGTCCGTCCACGACGAGCCGCTGGCCACCCGCTACACCAAGCCCCGCACCGTCCGCCGCGACCGCTGGTTCGGCACCGGCGTCCTGAAGCTGGCCGGGCCGGACGAGCCGTGGTCGGTCTGGCTGTTCTGGGAGCCGGGCTGGCAGTTCAGGAGCTGGTACGTGAACCTGGAGGAGCCGCGGACCCGTTGGTCCGGAGGCGTCGACTCCGAGGATCACTTTCTGGACATCTCCGTGAGCCCGGACCGCAGCTGGCGCTGGCACGACGAGGACGAGTTCGCCGAGGCCCGCAGGGTCGGTCTGATGGACGCGGGAAAGGCCGCTGACGTACGTGCGGCGGGCCGCGCCGCGCTCGACGTGATCGCCGCTTGGGGGGCGCCGTTTTCGGACGGCTGGCAGCACTGGCGTCCCGATCCGTCCTGGGTCGTACCGTCCCTTCCGGATGACTGGGACCGTACGCCCGCGCATGTGTCGTCATGAGACCCTTGATGCGCCCCCGTGGTTCAAACGTAGGATCGTCCTCCGCAAGGGCGCACAGCAGTAACTCCGAGGGTCTGCGCGGTGCCTGACAGGAAGTCATCGAGGGGCGGCAGAACGTGAGCGAGGACCGCAGAGGTCAGGCCGAGGCCTTTGATGCCATCGGGCAGCACTACGACGACGCCTTCCCGCACAAGGAGGGTCAGCTGGCCGCGGGGCGCCACCTCATGGCGGCCCTTCCGGCCGGTTCCCGGGTCCTGGACGTGGGCTGCGGCACCGGTCTGCCGACCGCCCGGCAGCTGACCGAATCCGGCCACTCGGTGCTCGGCACGGACATCTCGACGGGCATGCTGGACCTGGCGAGAAAGAACGTGCCCGCCGCCGAGTTCCGACAGCTCGACATCGCCGACCTGCGGGCCGAAGGATCCGGCGGAGTCGGCAGGTTCGACGGCATCACGTGCTTCTTCGCCCTCCTGATGCTGCCGCGCGCCGAGATCCCCGAAGCACTGCGGCTGCTGCACGGCCTGCTGCGGCCGGGCGGCCTGATGGAGCTGTCCATGGTCGAGGCCGACCTGGACGACGCGGCAATTCCGTTCCTGGGGCACACAATCCGGGTATCGGGTTACCTGCGGGACGAACTGCGGCAGGTCGTGCGGGACGCGGGATTCGAGATCACCGGCGAGGACACGTATGCGTACGCCCCCGCAAGCACCGACGCACCACCCGAGCACCAGGTCTTTCTGCACTGCCGACGCGGCTGAGAGCCTGTCCTTGAACCCCCGTCGTTCGCGCGGAGCGCGGGCGCAGTGGCGTTCGGTGCGTGCGATCGGCGTGCGGCGTGCCGGGTCATGTGGCGGAGCCACCTGTCCTGACACGCCGTGCGCCGAGCGTGCGTGCCGGCCTCGGGGCGCAGGCGGGGGTTCGAAGACAGGCTCTCAGCAACGTGCAACGCTGGACGGCGCGCACCGCGCGCAGCCCCGGACGGACGGATTCAGAACGCGTGACGGAGCACCTCACCCCCCACGAGGGTCGCAAGGCACCAGCTGCCCGGCCGACCGCCCCCGCGGATGCCCGCGGGGCGCTGCTGCGTTCCCCGGAGACTTCGGAGGGCGGTGGCAGCACAGCCGTGCCGTCCTTCGGTGAGCACACCCAGCCCTCGGCCGCCGAGCCCGACCCGCACCGCCCGCGCCCCGTGCCCGAGAGCGGCGTGCCGTCCCAGGCGGGCCCCGCGCCCGTGGGGCCGCCGGACGGCGAGGAGCGGCGCTCCGGTCAGCCGAGGCCGCCCGGCACGGGCCCGGTGGCGATGCGGCGCGACGGCGACCGGCTGCGCTTCGTGGGCGCCGCGACCCGGCGCATCGCCCGCGGCATCGACCTCGACGAAATCGTGATGGGGCTGTGCCGGGCGACGGTGCCGACGTTCTCCGACGCGATCCTGGTCTATCTGCGCGATCCGCTGCCGGTCGGCGACGAGCGGCCCACGGGCCCGCTGGTGCTGCGGCTGCGCCGCACCGACCGGCTGCGCTCCATCGAGGAGGGCGGCGAGGAGCCGGACACCGACGGCGGCAGCACGCTGCCCGCGCTGCAAATGGTGCAGCCCGACATCACCGACGTGACGGGCAGCGCCGAGCTGTGCGAGGTGCGGCCCGGCGGCGCGCTCGCCGAGGTGCTGCGCGGGGTGCGCCCGGTCTTCGCCGACTCGGCGGCGGCGCGCGCCGCGCTGCCCGAACTGCTCGGCGAGGGGCGGACCCTGCCGGGCGGGCAGCGGGGCATCCTCGCGCCGCTGCGGGGGCGCCGCCGGGTGATCGGCGCCGCCGTGTTCCTGCGCCGGCCCGACCGGCCCGCGTTCGAGGCGGACGACCTGCTGGTCGCCGCCCAGCTCGCCACACACAGCGCGCTCGGCATCGACAAAGCGGTCCTGTACGGCCGCGAGGCGTATATCGCCGACGAGTTGCAGCGCACCATGCTCCCCGAGACGCTGCCGCGCCCGACCGGCGTGCGCCTCGCCTCGCGCTATCTCCCGGCCGCCGAGACGGCCCGGGTCGGCGGCGACTGGTACGACGCGATCCCGCTGCCCGGCAGCCGTGTCGCCCTGGTCGTCGGTGACGTCATGGGGCACTCCATGACGTCGGCGGCCATCATGGGCCAGCTGCGGACGACCGCACAGACCCTGGCCGGGCTCGACCTGCCGCCGCAGGAGGTCCTGCACCACCTGGACGAGCAGGCGCAGCGGCTCGGCTCCGACCGCATGGCGACCTGCCTGTACGCGGTGTACGACCCGGTCTCGCACCGCATCACCATCGCCAACGCGGGGCACCCGCCGCCCGTCCTGCTGCACCTGGGCGGCCGGGCGGAGGTCCTGCGGGTGCCGCCGGGCGCCCCCATCGGCGTGGGCGGCGTCGACTTCGAGGCCGTGGAGCTGGACGCCCCCGCGGGCGCGACGCTGCTCCTCTACACGGACGGGCTCGTCGAGTCCCGCCTGCGCGACGTGTGGACCGGCATAGAGCAGCTGCGCGAACGGCTCGCCGCCACCGCCCAGCTGACGGGCCCGGACCACCCGCCGCCGCTGGAGGCGCTCTGCGACGAGGTGCTCGACATGCTCGGCCCCGGCGACCGGGACGACGACATCGCGCTGCTCGCCGCCCGCTTCGACGGGATCGCGCCGAGCGACGTGGCGTACTGGTTCCTCGAACCGGAGAACGCGACGCCGTCCCGGGCCCGTCGGCTGGCCCGCAGCGCGCTGGCCCGCTGGGGCCTCGAAGAGCTGACCGAGTCGGTGGAGCTGCTGGTCAGCGAGGTCGTGACGAACGCCGTGCGGTACGCGTCGCGGCCGATCACGCTGCGTCTGCTCCGCACCGACGTGCTGCGCTGCGAGGTCGGCGACGACGTGCCGCAGCTGCCCAGGCTGCGCCAGGCGCGTGCCACGGACGAGGGCGGCCGCGGCCTGTACCTGGTCAACAAGATGGCGCGGCGCTGGGGCGCCACGCGGCTGAGCACCGGGAAGGTCGTCTGGTTCGAGTTGAACCGGAGCTGACAGGACCCGGCGACGTACGGGCAAGTACACGGAAAGGCGCCCCGGACCTCGATGGTCCGGGGCGCCTCTTCTCGTTGCGGAACCTGTGTCAGTCCCTGCTGGGCCTGCCGTCCTCCGGGTCCGGGGGCCCGTCGGTGTCCGTCGGGCCCGGGTCGGCCGTCGGCGTCGGGGTCGTCTTGGTCGGCGTCGGCGTCGGGGTCGGCGTCGTCGACGACTTCGTCGGGGTCGGCGTCTTCGACGGCTTCTTCGTCGGCTCGTCGTCGTCCTCCGGCGCCGTCGGCGTGCTCGACGGGTCCTTCGGGGCCTTCGACGACGGGTCGGGGACCGGCGCGATGGCGGCGCCCATGTTCGTGTCGAGGTCGAACGAGCTCGGCGAGCCCATGGCGTCGAACGTGTAGGCCGCCCAGATCTGGGCGGGGAAGCTGCCGCCGTCGACGCGCGGAAGGCCGGCCGCGCCCTTCATCGAGACCTGGTCGCCCTTGGCGCCCTCGCCGAACAGGCCGACGGAGGTGACGAGCTTCGGCGTGTAGCCGGTGAACCAGGCCGACTTGTTGTTGTCGGAGGTACCGGTCTTGCCGGCGACGTCCTGCGCGGGGTTGCGGACCGCGCTGCCGGTGCCGTCGTCGACCACGCCGGTCAGGACCGAGGTGATCGAGTCGGCGGTGCCGCGCTGGACGACCTGGTCGCCGATCGGGTCGGGCAGGTCGACCGTGCGGTCCTTGTGCTCGACGGAGCCGACCAGGGCCGGGGTGACCTTCTTGCCGTGGTTGTCGAGCGTGGCGTAGACACCGGCCATCTCCAGCGGGCTCGCGCCCATGGTGCCGAGAGTCTGGGCGGGCACGGCGGGGAGTCCCTTGACGTCCATGCCGAGCTTGCCCGCCGTTTCCATGACCTTGGGCATGCCCACGTCCACGCCCATCTGCGCGAAGACGGAGTTGATGGACTTGTTCATCGCCTTCTGGACGGTGACGGGTCCGTAGTCGACGCCGTCCTCGTTGGGCGGTGCGAAGGCCACGTCGCCGCCCTTGACCGGCCGCTTGCTGGTGCCGTCGTAGACGGTGCTCGCGGTGATCGGCAGGCCTTCCTGCGTCTTGGAGCCGTTCTCCAGGGCCGCGGCGAGGATCAGCGGCTTGAAGGTGGAGGCCGGCTGGTAGTCGCGGCGGGTGGCGTTGTTCGTGTAGTGCTTCACGTAGTCCTCGCCGCCGTACATGGCGAGGACCTTGCCCGTCTTGGGGTCGACGGACGCGGCGCCGGCCTGGACGCGGGCGTCCGCCTTGTTCTTCTTGCGGTCGAGCTTGTCGTTCAGCCTCGCGTCGACGGCCTTCTCGAGCTGCTTCTGCTTCTTGGGGTCGATGTTCAGGGTGACGGTGTATCCGCCGGCCTCGAACTCGGCCTCGCTGAGGTTGCTGTTGCGCAGGACCTCGCGCTTGGCCTCCTCCACCAGGTAGCCGATCTGGCCCTCGCGGCCGGGCGGCGCCTTGGGGTCCTTCGGCACGGGGAACTTCAGGCCCTCGCGCTTGCCGGAGTCCAGCCAGTCCTCCTCGACCATGTTGTCGAGGACGTAGTTCCAGCGCTGCTGGACGAGCTTCTTGCCGGTCGGCGTCGCGGCCGCCCAGTCGTACTGGCTCGGGGCCTGGAGGAGAGCGGCGAGGTAGGCGCCCTGCTGGACGTTCAGCTCCTTGGCGTCGACCCGGTAGTAGGCCTGGGCCGCGGCCTGGATGCCGTAGGCGCCGCGGCCGTAGTAGCTGGTGTTGATGTAGCCCGCGAGGATGTCGTCCTTGCTCTTCTCGCGGTCCACCTTCAGCGAGATGACGAGTTCCTTCAGCTTGCGGCTGATGGTCTGGTCCTGGCTGAGGTAGTAGTTCTTCACGTACTGCTGGGTGATCGTCGAACCACCCTGCTTGCCCTTGCCGGTCAGCGTGTTGAGGACACCGCGGGCCGTGCCCTTGAAGTCGATGCCCTCGTCCTTGTAGAAGGACTTGTTCTCGGCGGCGACGAAGGTCTTCTGGACGTCCTTGGGGACCTTGTCCAGGTCGACGATCTCGCGGTTCACGTCTCCGGTCCGCGCGATGACGTCACCGTTGCTGTACTTGTAGACGTTGCTCTGCATCTTCGCCGCTTCGTTGCCCTTGGGGATGTCCACGACGAGGTACAGGATCACGAAGCCGAGCATGCCGAGCAGGCAGAACCCGAGGAACGTTCCGAGGATCTTCTTCCAGGTGAAGAAGCGGCGTATACCGGTGCGCTTGCCGCCGGACGGGCGCTTGCGCGCTGCCCTGCGGGCCCCGCGCTGCCGCGCTTGTCGTTCTTCGGCTCGGCCCATGACTGAGATTGCTCCGCTTCGGTCTAGTCAACATGCGTACGTCGAGTCAGCTCATGAAGCTAACACCGCACCCTGGGACAAACTCCTGCCGATCCGGTCTTTTGCGGACGTGACAATGAGCACCTGCCCCTTAGGAACCGACGATCCCAGGGCCCGGATGGTTGCCCGGCCTCGTACGAATGTGCTCCACGTCCGACGTATGCACTAGGCGTATACACGGCACGTATACACACCGTGTAGAGTCCTCCGCATGTCCATTGGCCACACCCTTCTGGGACTCCTGGAGTCCGGCCCCCGGCACGGATACGACCTCAAGCGCGCCTTCGACGAGAAGTTCGGGCACGACAAACCCCTGCACTACGGACAGGTCTACTCGACCATGTCCCGCCTCCTGAAGAACGGCCTCGTCGAGGTCGACGGCATAGAGGCGGGCGGCGGTCCGGAGCGCAAGCGGTACGCGATCACCGAGGCCGGCATCACGGACGTCCAGCGGTGGCTCGCCACCCCGGAGAAGCCGGAGCCCTACCTCCAGTCGACCCTCTACACCAAGGTCGTCCTCGCGCTCCTCACCGAACGCGACGCCGCCGAACTCCTCGACGTCCAGCGCGCCGAACATCTGCGCCTGATGCGCATCCTCACCGACCGCAAGCGCAAGGGCGACCTCGCCGACCAGCTGATCTGCGACCACGCGCTGTTCCACCTCGAAGCCGACCTGCGCTGGCTGGAGCTCACCGCCGCGCGTCTCGGCAAGCTCGCCCAGGAGGTGCGCTCCGCATGACCCCCGCAGGTTCCCTTCTCGTGGCCCAAGGGCTCCGCAAGTCGTACGGCCCCACCACCGCGCTCGACGGCGCGGGCTTCTCCATCCACCCCGGTGAGGTCGTCGCCGTCATGGGTCCCTCCGGCTCCGGAAAGTCGACCCTGCTGCACTGTCTCGCCGGGATCGTCCGTCCCGACGAGGGCTCCATCACGTACAACGGCCGCTCCCTGACCGGCCTCTCCGACACGGAGCTGAGCGCGCTGCGCCGCAGCGAGTTCGGGTTCGTCTTCCAGTTCGGCCAGCTCGTCCCCGAGCTCACCTGCGTCGAGAACGTCGCGCTCCCGCTGCGGCTGAACGGCGCCAAGCGCAAGGAGGCCGAGGCCACCGCCCGCACCTGGATGGAGCGCCTGGAGGTCGACGACGTCACCGCCAAGCGGCCCGGCGAGGTCTCGGGCGGCCAGGGCCAGCGCGTCGCCGTCGCCCGCGCGCTCGCCACGAGCCCGCGCGTGATCTTCGCCGACGAGCCGACCGGCGCCCTCGACTCCCTCAACGGCGAGCGCGTCATGGAGCTCCTGACCGACGCCGCACGCTCGACCAACGCGGCCGTGGTCCTGGTGACCCACGAGACCCGCGTCGCCGCCTACTCCGACCGCGAGATCATCGTGCGCGACGGCAGGTCCCGTGACATGGAGCGGATCGTATGAGCGCCTGGACACGCGACCTCGGCATGGGCATACGGTTCGCCGCGGGCGGTGGCCGCGAGGGCTGGATCCGTACGATCCTGACCGCCGTCGGCGTCGGGCTGGGCGTAGCGCTGCTGCTCGGCGCGGCCTCGGTGCCCAACCTGCTGCACAACCGCGACGACCGCTCGTTCGCGCGCACACCGCACTCCTCCTTCGACGGCGGACCGGTCAAGGCGACCGACTCGACGGTGGTCATACGCAACACCGGCACCACCTTCCGCGGGAAGAGCCCGACCGGCGTGTTCCTGCGCGCCGACGGCAAGGACCCGGTGCTGCCGCCGGGACTCGACAAGATCCCCGGCCCCGGCGAGATGGTCGTCTCGCCCGCGATGCGCGACCTGCTCGACGACCCGGCGAACAAGCTGCTGAAGGAACGCTTCAGCGACTTCCGCGTGACTGGCACCATCGGCCGTGAGGGCCTCCTCTCACCGGTCGAGCTCTACTACTACGTGGGCAGCGACAAGATCACCGCGACGGGCAACAACTACCGCGTCGTGAGCTTCGGGCAGGACAACTCGCTGCCCCTCGACCCGTTCCTGATGGCACTCGTCGTCCTGATCTGCGTCGTCCTGCTCACCCCGGTCGCGATCTTCATCGGTACGGCTGTGCGGTTCGGCGGAGACCGGCGCGACCGGCGGCTCGCGGCCCTGCGCCTGGTCGGCGCGGACGCCCGTGCGGTGCGCAGGATCGCGGCCGGTGAGGCGCTGTTCGGCGCGCTCCTCGGGCTCGCGGTGGGCGCCGTCCTCTTCCTGCTGCTGCGTCAGCTGGTGGGCGTGGTCGACCTGACGAACGTCAGCGCCTACCCGTCCGACATGGTGCCTTCGGCGGGCCTGGCGGCGCTGATCGCGGTGGCCGTGCCGGTGTCGGCGGTCCTGGTGACGCTGATCTCGCTGCGCTCGGTCGCCATCGAACCGCTCGGGGTGTTCCGGGGCGGCAAGCAGCGCAAGCGCCGCCTGTGGTGGCGGGTGGCGATGCCGGTCCTCGGCATCGGCATCCTGCTCTACTCCGGCCGCATCGACCGCAGCATGGGCAACGACTCCGTCAACGTGACGGCGATCGCGGTGGGTTCGGCGCTCTCCCTGATCGGGCTCAGCGCGCTGCTGCCCTGGCTCGTCGAGGCCGTCGTGGGACGGCTGCACGGCGGTCCCGTGCCCTGGCAGCTCGCCGTCCGCAGGCTGCAGCTGACCACCGGCACGGCGTCCCGCGCGGTCAGCGGCATCACCGTCGCGGTGGCCGGCGCGGTGGCACTGCAGATGATGTTCGCCTCCATGCACGACGACTTCAACCGGATCACGGGGCAGGACACCACCCGCGCCCAGCTCACCGTCCGCAGTGGGAACGCCAGCGGCCCGCTCGCCCAGCGGATGATCGACGACTTCACCGCGACGAAGGGCGTCACCAAGGTCGTCGGGACCGTCCAGGCCTTCGTCACCCGGCCCGGCGGCAAGAAGGTCCGGGACATGACGCCGACCACGGAGCTGACCATCGGCAGCTGCGCGACCCTGCGTGAGCTGGCCCGCCTCGACTCCTGCAAGGACGGCGACACCTTCGTCGTGCACACCGGCAGCACGGAGCAGAACGGCTGGGTGGACGAGACGGCACGCCCCGGCAAGCCGGTCAACGTCGGACCCGACCCCGACTTCAACAAGGGCGCCAAGCCGGTCCTGTGGACGCTGCCGAAGGACACCCCCACCGTCGACGCCAGGAACAACCCGTCCGGCAGGAGGATCGACGGCATCTTCGCCACGCCCGGCGCCGTCGACATCGGGAAGCTGGACGACGCGTCGACGACCTCCTGGGTCAAGCTCGACCCGAAGGTGCCGGACGCCGAGGAGTACGTGCGCAACACGGCGGCCCGGATGGGTCCCTTCATCGGCGTGGACTCGCTGCAGTCGGTCGACCGCGACAAGCAGTACGCCTCCATCTCGCGCGGCCTGCAGATCGGCGCGAGCGCCACGATGGCGCTGATCGCGGCGTCCATGCTGGTGTCGATGATGGAGCAGCTGCGGGAGCGCAAGCGGCTCCTCGCGGTCCTCACCGCGTTCGGCACGCGCCGCTCGTCGATGGGCTGGTCGCTCCTGTGGCAGACGGCGATCCCCGTCGCCCTCGGCCTGGCCCTCGCCATCGCCGGTGGCCTCGGGCTCGGCGTGGTGATGACCCGCATGATCGACAAGGGCGTCACGGACTGGTGGTCATTCGTACCGCTGACGGGAGCGGGCGCGGCGATGGTAGCGGCGGTAACGCTGCTGAGCCTCCCGCCACTCCGCAGAATGATGCGCCCGGAGGGGCTGCGCACGGAGTAACTTCAGTGGACCCGGCCGCCCCTGGGGCCCCCGCAGGGGGCTCTCAGGGGCGCGGGGAACTGCGCGATCAACCCCCACCGGCCCGCGGATTCACACCACCCGCACCGGCAACGGCCGAACCGCCTCCTTCAAGGCAGACGCCAACTCCTCATACTCGGCGCCCCGCGCCGCCCCCGTACGCATGGCGAGCGCGATCCGCCGAGTAGGGGCAGGATCGGCGAAATACCCGGTCAAGAGCTGATTGCTGCGCGTCGTCTCCACCCGCACAGCCGTCCGCGGCAGCAACGTCACCCCCAGCCCACCCGCGACCAGCTGCACCAGCGTGGAGAGCCCCGCGGCCGTCGTGGTGACGGGCGCGTCCGCCCGCCCCGCCTCACGGCAGATGTCGAGCGCCTGGTCGCGCAGACAGTGGCCCTCGTCCAGGAGCAGCAGGTTCAGTTCCTTCAGCGCCTCGCGCGGGATCCCCTCCCGGCCACCGAGCCAGTGGTCGAGAGGGGTGACGAGCACGAAGTCCTCGTCGAAGAGGGGGAGTTCGGTGACGCCGGGCATGCCGAGCGGCACGGCGAGCAGCAGCAGGTCGAGCCTCCCCGCGGTGAGCCCTTCGAGCAGCGAGGAGGTCTGCTCCTCGTGCACCTGGAGGTCGAGGTCCGGGTACCTCTCGTGGACCAGGGCGATCACCGTCGGCAGCAGGTAGGGCGCGACCGTCGGGATGACGCCGAGCCGCAGCGCCCCGGTGAACGGCGCCTTGACCGCGTCGGCCTCCTCCATGAGCGCCTCGACCTCGTCGAGGACCGCCTCGACCCGCACCGCGAGCCGCTCGCCGGCGGGCGACAGGAGCACCTTGCGCGTGGTGCGCTCCAGGAGCTGGACACCCAGTGCCTCCTCCAGCGCGGCCACGGCTCCCGAGAGCGCGGGCTGACTCATGCCGATCGCCGAGGCGGCATCGCGGAAGTGCAGATGCTCGGCCACGGCGGCGAACGCGCGCAGCTGCGCCAGGCTGGGCTGCTTGCCGCTGGGTTGCTTGCCCCTATTTATGGCTCGCACTGATAACCACCTCCGATCAACACGACCCACTCTAGCTATTTCCCTAATCAATGCACCCTGTGCCACCATCGACATCAGTCCAACCCCACAGGAAAGTCCTCAAAAGGGACTCTCTCGCGCAAGGAGTACGTGTGCTCACTGTCGGTGACAAGTTCCCCGAGTTCGACCTGACCGCCTGTGTCTCCCTGGAGGCCGGCAAGGAGTTCGAGCAGATCAACCACAAGACCTACGAGGGCAAGTGGAAGATCGTCTTCGCGTGGCCCAAGGACTTCACCTTCGTGTGCCCGACCGAGATCGCGGCGTTCGGCAAGCTGAACGACGAGTTCGCCGACCGTGACGCCCAGGTCCTCGGCTTCTCCGGCGACTCCGAGTTCGTGCACCACGCCTGGCGCAAGGACCACCCGGACCTGACGGACCTGCCCTTCCCGATGCTGGCCGACTCGAAGCACGAGCTCATGCGTGACCTCGGCATCGAGGGCGAGGACGGCTTCGCGCAGCGCGCCGTCTTCATCGTGGACCAGAACAACGAGATCCAGTTCACGATGGTGACCGCCGGTTCCGTGGGCCGTAACCCCAAGGAGGTCCTCCGGGTCCTCGACGCCCTGCAGACCGACGAGCTGTGCCCCTGCAACTGGAGCAAGGGCGACGAGACCCTCGACCCGGTCGCGCTGCTCTCCGGCGAGTGAACGGAGCCTTCTGACATGGCACTCGACGAACTGAAGTCCGCCGTACCGGACTACGCCAAGGACCTGAAGCTGAACCTCGGCTCGGTCATCGGCAATTCGGACCTGCCCAAGCAGCAGCTGTGGGGCACCGTGCTGGCCTGCGCCATCGCGTCCCGCTCCCCGAAGGTGCTGCGCGAGCTGGAGCCCGAGGCGAAGGCGAACCTCTCCCCCGAGGCGTACACGGCCGCCAAGTCGGCCGCCGCCGTCATGGCGATGAACAACGTCTTCTACCGCACGCGTCACCTGCTCTCCGACCCGGAGTACGGGACGATGCGCGCCGGTCTGCGGATGAACGTCATCGGCAACCCGGGGGTCGAGAAGGTCGACTTCGAGCTGTGGTCCCTCGCGGTCTCCGCGATCAACGGCTGCGGCCAGTGCCTGGACTCGCACGAGCAGGTCCTGCGCAAGGCCGGGGTCGACCGCGAGACGATCCAGGAAGCCTTCAAGATCGCCGCGGTCATCCAGGCCGTCGGCGTCACGCTGGACTCCGAGGACGTCCTCGCGTAACGCACCCGAAGACACGACAGTGGGCCGGAACCCTCGGGTTCCGGCCCACTTCGCGTTTCCGGCGGACCGTCGGCCCGTACGCGACTACTGCGGCGGCGGATCCGTCGGCGCCGAGTCCTCCCGGCCGACGCTTTCCCGAGCCTCGTCCGCACGGGCGTCGTCCACCCGCGCCGCGCCCACGGGCGACGCGTCCATCGCCGTCGCGCCCCGCGGCTGCGGCGCCTGCTTGAGCGCGGCCTCCCTGGAGTACGCCCGCAGGTAACCGACGACCGTGTTCGTGACGGCCACCAGCGGCACCGCCACGACCGCGCCGCCGACCCCGGCGATCATGCCGCCCGCGGCGACCGAGAGGATCACCGCCAGCGGATGGACCCGCACCGCGCGGCCGAGGATGAACGGCTGCAGGATGTGCCCCTCGATCTGCTGCACCGCGAGGACCACCACGAGCGCCATCACCGCGGTGAACACGCCCTGCGTGACCAGGGCGACGACGACCGCGAGGGCACCGGAGACCACGGCACCGACCAGCGGCACGAACGCGGCCAGGAAGATGATGACGGCGAGCGGCACCGCCATCGGCACACCGAGGAAGTAGATGCCGAGGCCGATGAAGATGGCGTCGATCAGAGCCACTATCACCGTGCCGCGCACATACGCGGTGAGGGTGCGCCATGCCCGCGGACCCGCGCCCGCGATGCCGGGCCGCGCCTGGGCGGGCACCAGCTTCAGGAACCACTGCCAGATGCGCTTGCCGTCGTAGAGCAGGAAGAGCGTCGAGAACATCGCGAGCAGGATGCCGGTCAGCGTCTCGACGATGACCGTGACGCCTTCGAGGCCCGCTGAGGTGAGCTCCTCCGTGTTGGCGCCGACCGCGTCGCGCAGGCTCTTGGCGATGTCGTTGATCTGGTCCTCGGTCACGTGGAACGGGCTGTTGAGGAGCCACTTGCGCAGATCCTCGATGCCGTCCTGGACCTGCCGCGACAGTTCGTCGGCGTTCTCCATGACCTGCCACACCACGAACCAGCCGACCAGCCCCATGATGACGAAGCCGAGGATCGCGGTGACCGCCGTCGCGAGACCGCGCGGCAGACCGATGTTCCTGAGCCGGGCCACCGTGGGCTGCAGCAGCGCGGTGATCAGCAGGGCGGCCACGAACGCGAGCACCACCAGCTGCACCGCGCTGATGACCTTCATCAGGACCCAGAGGGTGCCCGCGAGGACGAGCAGCCGCCAGCCGGCCTCGGCGGCGACGCGCATGCCCCAGGGCACGGCGTCCACGGGTTCGGGTCTGGCCGCTATGGCCGGCGCGTACGCCGGCGGCGCGGGCACGTGGTCGTTCTCCTCCGCGGAGGAGTCTCTCGGCTCGTCGGTGTCCGAGTCGGCGTCCCTGTCGCGGCGCTGCTCGTTCAACCGCTCGCCCATCCCGCTCAGTCCGGCGCCGAGCCGGCCGAGCCACCCTGGCACTCGCGACATGATCCGTCCTTTACCCCCGTCTTTCCCCACCACTCCTCCCCGGAGCTGTCCGGACCGACCGTACACGGGCGAGGCCCCTCACCGTAGGACGGTGAGGGGCCTCGCGAGGTTGAGCGCGGTACGGCCGCGGAGGGGCCTAGTACCAGCTGTTCGCCTGCCAGAAGCTCCAGGCTCCGCACGGGCTTCCGTAGCGGTCGTTCATGTAGTTCAGGCCCCACTTGATCTGCGTGGCCGGGTTGGTCTGCCAGTCGGCGCCCGCCGAGGCCATCTTGGAACCGGGCAGTGCCTGGACAAGGCCGTAGGCACCCGAAGAGGCGTTGGTCGCCTTGTAGTTCCACGTGGACTCGTGGTTGACGATGTTGCTGAAGCACTGGAACTGGTCCCCGGGGACCATCTGCCGTGCCATCGCCTGGACCTGGGCGACCGTGTAAGAGCCCTGGGGCTTGAAGTCGGAGGCGTCGCGGGCGGAGGAGCGGCTGGCCTTGGTCTCGGCCTTCTCCTCACGCTCCTTCTTGAGCGCGGCCTTCTTGGCCGCCTCTTCCTTCTCCGCGGCCTTCTGCTTCTCGATCGCCGATGCGGCGGCCTGCTTGCGGGCCTCCTCCGCTGCGGTCTTCTTCGCTGCGGTGTCGGCGGCCATGGCCTGCGCGTCGGCCTGCTGCGTCAGGGACGCGGTCTGGACCTGGGCCTGCTGACCCGCGGGTATGTCTGCGAGGAGCGTCGCGTCGCTTGCCGCTGCCTCGATGTCGTTCGTGTTCGAGGGCTGGGTGTCGCCCGAGGCGACACCCACGACAGCGCCGACGGTGGTGACCGCGGTGGCAGAAGCCACGGCGAATCCCCGGACCGAAATCCGGCTCACACGGTTTCCTTCCAGCATCGCCCGCATAGGTGACCTCGCGGACGCAATCGTGCCCCTGGCGCTGGCCTCCGCTGTCCATCGGTCACGGGAGGCACGGACCCGGTGGACAACTCCCGTGCCGGGAGCGTCGCGTGGTGCTTCGGGCGGCATGCGACGGTCACTATGAAGTTCTGTGGTGCCTGAGTTGTCGTACCTCCCCCACTGCTTAAAGCGTGGGAGGTACCCCCAGGTACACGTGTGTCGCATGCGGGGCCTGACAGGACCCAGACTCTGCCCCAGCCGGACACCGCAAGGCAATTCTCCGTTGCGTGGGAAAGCTCACACCCCGTTTGCCCCAGGAGTTTTTCGGAAACAGGGGTGCAGCAAGACGCCGCCCGGCTAGGCTCCTTCGCTTTGCCGGACGGCGTCCTGTGTGGTGCAACTGCCGTGAACCGCCTCAGATGTGACCGTCCTCCAGCATTTCGGTCACCAGGGCCGCGATCTGCGACCGCTCCGAGCGGGTGAGCGTCACGTGGGCGAAGAGCGGATGGCCCTTCAGCTTCTCGACGACGGCGACCACGCCGTCGTACCGCCCCACGCGGAGGTTGTCGCGCTGCGCCACGTCATGGGTCAGTACGACACGGGAGTTCGCCCCGATCCGGGACAGAACGGTCAACAGGACGTTCCGTTCCAGGGATTGCGCCTCGTCCACGATCACGAACGCGTCGTGCAGCGAGCGTCCGCGGATGTGGGTGAGAGGGAGCACTTCGAGCATCCCGCGCGCGGTGACCTCCTCGATGACCTCCTTGCCCGCCACCGAGCCCAGCGTGTCGAAGACCGCCTGCGCCCAAGGGCCCATCTTCTCGGCCTCGGTGCCGGGCAGATAGCCGAGCTCCTGCCCGCCCACCGCGTACAGCGGCCGGAAGACCATCACCTTCTGGTGCTGCCTGCGCTCCAGGACGGCCTCCAGGCCCGCGCAGAGCGCGAGCGCCGACTTGCCGGTGCCCGCGCGGCCGCCCATCGACACGATGCCGACGTCCGGGTCGAGGAGCAGGTCGAGCGCGACCCGCTGCTCGGCGCTGCGCCCCTTGAGGCCGAACGCCTCGCGGTCGCCGCGCACGAGCCGGACGTTGCCCTCGGCCGTGACACGGCCGAGGGCCTTGCCCCGCTCCGACTGGATGGTGAGGCCCGTGTGCACGGGCAGGTCCGCCGCCTCGGGGACGTAGAGGGTGTCCTCTTCGAAGAGGAGGTCCACCTGTTCGCCCGAGAGCGTCAGTTCGGACATGCCGGTCCAGCCGGAGTCCGTGATGGCGAGCTCGGCGCGGTACTCCTCGGCGAGGAGGCCCACCGACGACGCCTTGATTCTGAGCGGCAGGTCCTTGGAGACGACCGTGACGTCGTACCCCTCCGCCTGGAGATTGCGTGCTACGGCGAGAATCCGTGAGTCGTTGTCCCCCAACCGGTAGCCGGCCGGGAGCACGCCGGGATCGGAGTGGTTGAGCTCGACGCGCAGCGAGCCGCCCAGGTCCCCGATGGGGATCGGGGCATCCAGGCGGCCGTGCCGGATACGGAAGTCGTCCAGCAGGCGGAGCGCCTGCCGGGCGAAGTAACCGAGCTCCGGATGGTGCCGCTTGGCCTCCAGCTCCGTCACCACGACGATCGGCAGCACGACTTCGTGCTCGTCGAAGCGGGTCAGGGCGTTCGGGTCGGCCAGCAGGACGCTGGTGTCGAGAACGTAGGTGCGCCTGTCGGGCATGCGGCGCTTTGTGCTGTTCACCACGGAAGGACGTACCCCCTCGGATGAGGTCGGGGAGCGACGGGAGGGATACCGGGTGCGATCCGGCGGGTGTGAGCCGGACCGGTCACGGGCCGCGCTGCGCGGGCCGAGCACCGGCCCTCCACGTCGCCCGCGCTGCTCACACGGTCGTCCTGGTGCAAAGGGCCTCCCGGGCGGACGGCCCATGCCGCCCGCTGAGATACGACGTCCCTGTCGGACACTGCTCGGACGTCGACCTGGAAGGGGTATTCCCTCGAACATGCGCAGCCATGCCAGGGCATATGACGACGCGTTGGTTAACTCTGGGTGTCCCCGACCTCAGGGGCGCTGTGGAGTCATCCCCCGTAACGGCGGTGGCGGGCCGCGTAATCACGCAGCGCACGCAGGAAATCGACCTTTCGGAAGGCCGGCCAGAAGACTTCGCAGAAGTAGTACTCGGAGTGAGCGGACTGCCAGAGCATGAACCCGGAGAGCCGCTGCTCACCACTCGTACGGATCACCAGGTCGGGGTCCGGCTGGCCGCTGGTGTAGAGGTGCTTGGAGATCTGGTCGATGTCGACGCTCTCCGCGACCTCCGCCAGGCTGCGGCCCTTGTCCGCCTGTTCCAGGAGCAGCGAGCGGACCGCGTCGGCGATCTCCTGGCGGCCGCCGTAGCCGACGGCGACGTTGACCAGTATCCCGGTGTTGGTGCGGGTCGCCTCTTCGGCTTCCTTCATGACCATCTGGGTGTGGGCGGGCAGCAGGTCGAGCGCGCCGACGTGGTGCACGCGCCAGCGGCCGTCGGCGACGAGCGAGCGGACGGTGGCCTCGATGATGCCGAGGAGCGGCTTCAGCTCGTCGTCCGGCCGGTCGAAGTTGTCGGTCGAGAGCATCCACAGCGTGACGACCTCGACGTCCGTCTCCGCGCACCAGCCGAGGAACTCCTCGATCTTGTGTGCGCCCGCCTGGTGGCCCTGTGCGGTGGTCCCGCCCGCAGCCTTCGCCCAGCGACGGTTGCCGTCGAGGATGACCCCGATGTGCTTCGGCACCTGGTCGTGGTCGAGGCGGCCTTCCACCCGGCGTGCGTAAAGTCCGTACACCAGGTCGCGCAGGTTCACGTGTGTCAGCCTCCAGCAGATGGCGGTCTCCAGGGGCGCGCCCAGAGCAACCCCGAGGGCGACACCCTACCGCCGCTCGAGCGTCCCTCCACAGTCGGGGCCCAGGCTGCTGAAGTAGCTTCGTACCCATGAACGACACGTCTATGTATCGCGCGGCACAGGACCGGTACGACTCGATGGAGTACCGCCGTACGGGTCGCAGCGGCCTGAAACTCCCCGCCGTCTCGCTCGGTCTCTGGCACAACTTCGGCGACGACAAGGCCCTCGACACGCAGCGCGCGATCCTGCGCCGCGCCTTCGACCTGGGCGTCACCCACTTCGACCTGGCGAACAACTACGGGCCGCCGCCCGGTTCCGCGGAGCTGAACTTCGGCAAGCTCTTCGCACAGGATTTCGCCCCCTACCGCGACGAGCTGGTCATCTCGACCAAGGCGGGCTACCTGATGCACCCCGGCCCGTACGGCGAGTGGGGCAGCCGCAAGTACCTGCTGTCGTCGCTCGACGCGTCGCTGGAGCGCATGGGCCTCGACTACGTGGACATCTTCTACTCCCACCGCTTCGACCCGGACACCCCGCTCGAGGAGACGATGGGCGCCCTGGCCTCGGCGGTGCAGCAGGGCAAGGCGTTGTACGTCGGCGTGTCGTCGTACAACAGCGAGCAGACAGCGGAAGCGGCGCGGCTGCTGCGGGAGATGGGTGTGCCCGCGCTCATCCACCAGCCGTCGTACTCGATGATCAACCGCTGGACCGAGGACGACGGGCTGCTCGACACGCTGGAGACGGCCGGCATGGGCTGCATCTCCTTCGTGCCGCTCGCGCAGGGTCTGCTCACGAACAAGTACCTGAAGGGCATCCCGGAGGGTTCGCGCGCGACGCAGGGCAAGTCCCTCGACCCGGATCTCCTGAGCGACGAGGTCGTACGCCGCCTCAACGGCCTGAACGACATCGCGGCGGCCCGCGGCCAGTCGCTGGCCCAGCTCGCCCTCAACTGGGTGCTCCGCGACGAGCGCATGACGTCGGCTCTGATCGGCGCGTCCAGCGTCAAGCAGCTGGAGGAGAACGTGGCGGCGCTCGCGGGCCCGAAGCTGACGGACGAGGAGCTGACGGCGATCGACACGTTCGCGGTGTCGACGCCGGGCACCAACATCTGGGCCGGACGAGGCTGATCCGGCGCGGGTGGACGCGAGGGAGCCCCGGGCGGTGATTCCGCTCGGGGCTCCTCGCCGCGTGCCGGGCGTGTCTGCCTGGGTGCCGGGCGTGTCTGCCTGAGTGTCGGGCGTGCCGGGCGTGTCGGTCTGTCAGGCGCGCGGGCGCTTGAACCAGGCGCCCGCGGCGCTCTGCGAGAGCAGGATCACCGTGGCGATCGCGCCGAGCAGCGGCAGCAGGCCGCCCGGGTTGCCGGCGGCCGTGCCGCCGAGCCCGAAGAGGATCTGCACGCTCATCAGGACGATGCACGTCACGCGGATGCCGTGGCCCGCACTGCCGAAGCGGAAGGCCATGCCGGCCGCGACGAGGAGGCAGATGTTCACGCCGAGCGCGGCGCCGCCCGTCTCCGGGTTGACGGCGGCTATCAGGATGATGCTGCCGAGGACGGTGAGCCCGGCGAGCACCCATATGACGATCTGGGCGGCGCGGACGACGCCGGGCATCTGCGGCGGCCCCATGGGCCCCTGCCCGTAGCCGTACCCATACCCCTGTCCGTATCCCTGCCCGTACGCGTGGGCGGGGTCCTGGGCGGGGCCGTTGTACGTGGGGAGCCCGGGCTGGGCGGGCGCCTGCTGCGGAGGGCCGGACTGGTGCGGAGGGCCGGGCTGCTGCGGAGGGCCAGACGGCGGGGGGAATTGGTTCGACATGTCCCTGACGATAACCGGATGTCGATCTTCCGCGGATCTCCGGCCGACGCGGGCGCGAACCCCCTGCCCACGCCCCGGCGGAACGAAATCCTGCCGCGTCGTGCAACGAAATCCTGCCGCGGCCCGTGGCACAAAAAATCGGGCCGGTCCGTGGGGGGGAGACGGACCGGCCCGAGGGGGGGTTTCCACCATAACCCTTCGTAAGTGCTGCTGGGTGCATTGGCGCCCCACAACTACTCTCCGAGACCGGCCGACGACTGCGCGATCCCGTTCTACCGGCGGAATTACGGGTTCGAGGGCGAATTTCGGCCGGGCGCGGCGGTAACCCCCAAGAGGGACCCCTCGGACGTCGCGTGCTTGACGCGCCGGAGTGCCGGGCCGCTAACTTCGCGGACATGGCGACGATGAAGGTATCCGCCCCCTCGCAGAACCTTCCGATCCCGCTGGAGATCGCGGACTCGCCCCGGGCGCGGCGACGCGGCCTGCTCGGGCGCACGGGCGTGTCGGGGGCGCTCCTGCTGACTCCGGCGCGCGGCGTGCACACCCTGGGGATGCGGTTCGCCCTCGACGTGGCGTACCTCGACCGCGAGTGGCGTGTGCTGTCCGTCCGCACGATGCGGCCCGGCCGCCTCGGGCTGCCGCGATGGCGGGCCAGGCATGTGCTCGAGGCGGAGGCCGGGGCGATGGCGCGGTGGGGCGTACGCCGGGGCGCGCGGATCGTCGTGGACGGTGCCGGGCGGAGCGGCGTGTGACGGCTCGCGGTGCCGCGCGGCCCCCTCCACCGCACGGCACCGCACGCGCGATTTGCTCACGCGAATTAGCCTTGGTCTGAACTTACGCGACGCTCACGGGCGGAACGAGCCAGTATTGATAACGATGCGGAATCAAGCCTTCTGGTTCGGGCCGTACGTCACGAAGTGAGCTGTTGGACCGTTCTGCCCGTTTGGATGCGCTAAGCGGTATTAGGCGGCGCTATCGGCGTTGTTGGGGGCGGCGGCGGAGCCGCGAACGGCGGTTCCGGACCCGACCCCGCCCCCGGACTCGGACCCGGCCCCGGATTCAGACTCGGACTCGGACTCGGCTGCGGCCTTGTTCGCCATCACCTGCTGCATGTGCTCGTCCCCCCACAACCCCAGGGGCACCAGCGCCGTGTTGAGGGATTCGCCGAGGGCGGTCAGTGAGTACTCGACCTTCGGCGGCACTTCGCGGTACACCTCGCGGTGCACGATGCCGTCGGACTCCAGCTCGCGGAGCTGCTGGATCAGCACCTTCTCGCTGACACCGGCGATGTGCCGCCTGAGTTCACCGAAGCGCAGCGTCGTTCCCGCGTGCAGCGCCCAGAGGATCATCGGCTTCCACTTGCTGCCGACGACGTCCACCGCGGCGTCCAGCCCGCAGGCGTACGGTTCACTGCGCTTGGCCACGGTCAACTCCTCGCCTTCACCCCTCACTTACCCGTTCGACAGTACCGGCTTGCGCAGGTCGAAGAGGTGCCGCGTGCTGTGGGCCACGAAGGGGCCTTCCGCCTGGATACGGTCGTGGAGCTCGCGCAGCCGCGGCCGGTACGCGTCCACGGTGAAGCCCGGGACCATCCACACCACCTTGCGCAGGAAGTGGACGACCGCGCCGATGTCGTGGAACTCCATGCGCAGCCGCTCCGCGCGCAGATCCACGACCTCGAGCCCCGCCGCCTCGGCCTCGGCGCGCTCAAGGTCCGGGTGGCGGGCGTTCCTGATGTCCTCCGGTTGCGGGCCGAGGAAGTACTCGACGACCTCGAAGACACTGGCGGGCCCGACGTGCTGCGCGAAGTACGCACCGCCGGGGCGCAGTACGCGGGCGATCTCGTCGAAGTGGGCCTTGACCGGGTGGCGGCTGGTGACGAGGTCGAACGCACCGTCGGCGAACGGCAGCGGCGCGTCCTCCGGCGCCGCGACGACCGCGACGCCGCGCGGGTGCAGCAGGGCGGTGGCCTTCGCGACGTTCGCGGGCCAGCCCTCCGTGGCGACGGCGAGGGGCGGCAGCGTGGCGGCCGAGGCCAGCACTTCGCCGCCGCCGGTCTGGATGTCGAGGCTCGCGGAGGCGCGGGCGAGCCGTCGGGCCATCGACTCCGCGTACCGCCACGAGGGCCGCGCCTCGGTGGCTCGCCCCTCGAACCAGGAGAAGTCCCACCCTTCGGTCGGCGCGGCCCCGGCTTCGGCCACGAGGTCGTCGAAGGTGCGGGGGGTCTGCCCCTGGTCTGCGGGATTGCTGTTCATGGGGCAATCCTGACATCAGGGGCGCGTGGGACACATCTGGGTTTCGCCGACCGCGTCGCCGCCGCGTCGCCCTCGCCTCTCCCCCTTCGGTGTGCCTCAGCCGCTGGTTTCCGTGCCGGGGGCGTTGTCCGTCGTGCCTCGGGGGAAGGACACCTCGACGCGGCGGTTCTTCTTGCGGCCCTCCTCCGATCCGTTGTCCGCGATCGGGTAGTCCTCGCTGTAGCCGCGCACGGAGTACGTGACCTCCGGGCCGAGGTAGCTCGCGAGCTTGTCGTGGACGATTTCCGCGCGTTCGCGGGAGAGCTTCTTGCCGTGGTCGTAGGAGCCGAGGCTGTCCGTGAAGCCGAAGACGCGGACGTCCGTGGCCTTCTGGGCCTTGGCCTCCTCCGCGATCGCCTTGATCCGGGCGGTCGCCTCGGGGTTCAGCTTCGGGCTGTCCTTGGGGAACAGGACCTCCGCCTGCAGCGCGAACTTCACGTCGGTGTTGGTGTCCTCGCGGCGCTCCTCGCCGCCGAGGTCTTCGACGACGGACTTGATGTCCAGCACCTTCGCCGGCGCGAGCGTCGCCCCGTCGGCAAGCTTCAGCCCCGGACTGGTGGAGTCGACTTCCGGGGGCGGAGAGGTGGTGGTGCTGCCGGGTGGGGCGGGGGGGTCGTCGTCGGCGTGGGCCGACGGGGCGATGAGGATCAGGGTCGTGAGGGTGGCGGCGCCCGCGAGGTGGCGGAGGTGGCGGGTCATGCGGTCACTCGCCCTGGGAGATCTCGATGGGGGCGGGGGGCATCGACCCCACCTGGAAGGTGACCTTGTCCGTTCCTTCTGGGGGGGCGGGGAACTGGGCGAACCAGTTCGCGGTCTCTCCTTCTCTCACCCGCCCATTGAACTTGGTGCACAGGCATCGGCCTGAAGTGTCCCTGAGGACGAGGTACTTCTTCTTACCCTCACTGTCCACGAGAGCGGCGCCTGAAAGAGACCCCCCGTTAGACCGCAACTCTCTCTCGTCGCTAGACCAGTTGGCGCCCATCCAGGACTGGTTGCCGTTGTTCGTCACCGTTCCGGACACGGTGACGAAACCGCCAGCGTCTCGAGAAGCCGATGTGATGCTCACCCCGATGTCGCCGTCCTTGGTCTCCGCCAACACCGCATCAGCGGAGGGAGCACCGGTCTCCTCCGGCCCTTCGTCGCCACTTCCTTTCTCTGTCGATGATGACCGTTCCGCCTTTTCGGGCTTGTCATCATCTCCCCCGCCACCGCAGCCTGCGACCGTGAGGACCAGACCGGTCGTGATCGCCACAGCGGCCATTGCCCTACGGGCCGTCGCGGAACGCCGAATCGCAATCACCACGGCTCCCTTCTCATCGATCGCTCATCAGTCGGCCAAGTGCACGGAAAAGAGGGCTGACGCGTCGGGGAGGTCGCCCAATTCGAAGTCGTCCGGGTCGACCTCGAAGACTTCCCCACCGTCGCATTTGAACTCCACGGGCTTCTCCGGGTCAGCCGACGGAGGGATATCGCAGCGAGGTTTGATGACGGCCGTTGCTTCAGCCTTTGCATGCTTCGACTCAGTGCCCGGGATGATCGAGTCGCCAACCGTATATGTGGTCTCGATCTTCGCCCGGAAACCCCGGAATCCGTTCACCTCGCCGGGACCGAATGCGATCACGATCGAGTCGTTTGCAGCAGCCAGGGCTTCTGCCGCATCTCTAGCCCCTGCACCGGTGAACTTGTCACCTGTAAGCCAGTCCAGCCAACCGTCGCTGCTGCCTATGGACAGTTCCAATCCGTCCATGAGCTCACCCCTGGCGTCCTGCGCAGCGGCCAACGCTGCTGCGTCAGCAGCAGATTGAGCTCCGTTGCGCGCCGAGGCCGCTTGAGCGAAAGCGAAGAAGGCGAGGGCCACGAACAGCAGAATGCCCGTCAACCAGATGTAGATGGGAAGGGCCTGCCCACGATCACTCCGCAGGTAGCCGGCTGTCAGCCGCCGACGACGTCGTCGACCGCATCCCCGATGGCGCTGGAGATCACGCCATCCAGTCCGAGCTGGTCGATCAACGTGAAGATCCCCGCAATAAGAATCATCAACCCCGCATACTCCACAAACCCCGCCCCCGCATCCCGCCCCTCTCCCCGAACCCGCGACGACACGGAGACCGTCCAGTCGACCCAGACTTTGAGCACGCGTTCCTTCAGCACGACGGCCCCTTCTCTCCCACCCGATACCGCGCCCTTTGTGGTCAGAGGCAACGTACGCCACACGGCGTGCATCGGCAGCAACTCTGCGCGACGCAAGCGGTATCCGGGGTGCCCGGCCCACAAGTTGGCGGGTTCTCTTCCCCCTCGTTGAGATCACCATGCACGAAGTCCCCTCACGCGAACCGTGAACTCAGCCTGACTGTCCCACATCGAGTTGCATCCGCGAAGAGCTTTCGCGAAGTCGTTCATCTCAACCGTCCCCACTCAACGGTCCAGAATGGAGCCGAAGTCGGATCCCGAGCCCAGGAACATGCCCGCCGCGATCAGGATCATCGTGGCCGGGAGCATGAAGACGAGCGTCACCATCGTCGCCTTGGGGATCGTCTTCGCCGCCCGGCGGCGGGAGTTCTGCGCGTCCGTGCGGCGCATGTCCGTGGCGATCTGGATCAGCGTGTCCGCGATCGGGGATCCCAGCTCCTCCCCCTGCTGGAGCGCCGAGACGAACTGGGCGACCTGCTCGGACGCGTTGCGGCGGCGCAGGTCGTCGAAGGCCTGGCGGCGGCTGACGCCCATGTCCATCTGGCGCAGGGTGATGCGGAGTTCGTCCGCCCACGGCCCCTCGTACCGTTCCGCGACGCGGTCCAGCGCCTGGCGGAAGCCGAGGCCCGCCGAGACCACCACGGCGAGGACGTCCAGGAAGTCGGGGAGCGTCCGGTCGATGACCTCGCGGCGTTCGCGGATCGCCTGCCAGATCAGCGCGTCCGCCGCCACCGCACCGAAGGCCAGCGTGAGCAGGCCGAAGAGCGGGGAACCGTTGGTGAGGAAGACGAGGCCGAGGACGAGGCCGAAGACGCCGTAGACCGCCCGCCGTGCCGCGTAACGGTCGATCGTCAGGCCGCCGGGGTTGCCCGCCATGTCTATCCTGCGGCGCTTGGCGTCGACCCGTTTCGGGCCCATCAGGCGCAGGACCAGGGGCGCGAAGCGCATGCCGAGGCGGTCCACGGCCGAGCCCGCGACCGAGACCCTGGTCGCGCCGACCTCCAGGGCCACGGCCAGGTCGGTCGGCAGCTTCGCGTCCGCGCGGTACATGCGGATGCCCTGGCAGACGCCGGCCACGGCGAGACCCATGACGGCCGCGAGGAGCAGGCTCAGCACGGTGGCTCCTTCCTCAAGGTCCCTGGTTCCAGCAGGGCTCCCCCGGCGTTCCTCGGCATTCCTACACCTCGATCTTGCCGAGGCGGCGGATCACGAAGAAGCCGACGCCGTACAGGCCCAGCGAGATCAGGATCAGTGTCTGGCCCAGCGGTGAACCCGTCACCCGCTCCAACGCGCCCTCGTTCGAGGAGTTGATGAGGAGCAGGGAGCCGAGGCCGAGGAGCGGGACCGTGAAGGCCGTCGCGTTGACCTCGGAGAGCATCGTGCGGACCTCGCGCCGCGTCTCCTTGCGGTCCTCCAGGGTCTGGGTGAGGTTCCGCAGGGAGTTGACCACCGTGCCGCCCGCCTTGTTGGACAGGACGAGCGTCGTGACGAGGACGACGAGTTCGCGGGACGGGAGGCGTGCGGCGAGCTCGCCCAGCGTGTCGTCGATGGATCTGCCCATGGTGAGCTGGTCCGCCACGTGGGAGAGTTCCTCGCCGGCGGGGGCTTCCAGTTCCTCCGCCGCCATCGCCAGGGACGTGCGCAGGGCCAGGCCCGCCGCCGTCGCGTTCGCCAGGATGCGGGCCACGTCCGGGAGTTGGTTGATGAACGCCTCGATGCGCTTCTGGCGCTGCCAGTTGAGGAAGGCGGCCGCTCCCCATATCGCGACGATGCCCGCGATCGGGCCGAAGAAGGGGGCCAGGGTCGCGGCCGCGATCAGCCAGAGGGCGGCGACGACCGCGACGACGTAGGTGAAGAACTCGCCCGCCGTGAGGTCGAGGCCCGTCGAGGACAGACGCAGGTGGATCGCGCGGCCCAGGCGGGTGCGGCGCAGGCGGCGGTCGACGGCGGCGAAGCGGCGGGTGCGGCCGGGTGGGCCGCCGTCCCCCGTGCCGGGGCCGAGCGCGAGGCGGTCCACCAGGGCCTGGCGCTGGGCGCGGCCCGACGCGTACGTGTGGACGCCCGCGACCGCGAGCGTGCCCGTCAGGAGGGTGGCGCCCAGGGCGAGGAGTGCGGGGTCGTTCATCCGATCGCTTCCCTCGTGTCCAGTACGTCGATCGCCTCCGCCACCCCGAACGCGGGCGGCACCGGTTCGTTCGCGACGTACAGCTTGTCGGCGATCTCCCGCGGCAGCGGCAGGTGCTCGAAGTGGCCGTGCACGACGCGGTCCGCGCCGAGCGGGCGTGGCACGAAGCGGGAGACCGGCACGATGCGGAAGTGCTGGCGGCCATGGGAGACGAGCAGCACGATCTCGGCGACCTTGCGAGAGCCGTCGCCGTGTCGGGCGAGCTGGACGACGACGTCCACGGCCGAGTTGATCTGGTCCTTCAGCGCCTCGAAGGGGATCTGGACCTCCGACATGGAGCCGAGGGTCTGGAGGCGCATGAGGGCGTCCTCCGCGGTGTTCGCGTGGACGGTGGCGAGCGAGCCGTCGTGGCCGGTGGACATGGCCTGGAGCATGTCGAGGGTCTCACCGCCGCGGACCTCTCCGACGATGATGCGGTCGGGCCGCATGCGGAGGCTGTTGCGGACGAGGTCGCGGATGGTGATCTGGCCCTTGCCCTCCACGTTCGGGGGGCGGGACTCCAGGCGGATCACGTGTTCCTGCTGGAGCTGGAGCTCCGCCGAGTCCTCGATGGTGATGATGCGTTCGCGGGCCGGGATGAGGCCGGAGAGGGCGTTGAGGAGGGTCGTCTTGCCGGTGCCGGTTCCGCCGCTGACGATGAGGTTGAAGCGGGCGCGTACGAACGCGGAGAGCAGCATCAGCATCTGCTCGTCGAGGGAGCCGAGGCCGATGAGTTCGGGGAGGGTGTAGGCGCGCGGGAAGCGGCGGATCGTGAGGGTGGCGCCGGTGAGGGCGAGCGGGGGGATGATCACGTTGACGCGTTCGCCGGTGGGGAGGCGGGCGTCGACCATGGGGTTCGACTCGTCCACGCGGCGGTTGACGGTCGACACGATGCGTTCGATCGTCTGCATCAGCTGGTCGTTCGAGGCGAAGCGGAGGGGGAGCTGCTCCACGCGTCCGGCCCGTTCGACGAAGATCGAGTCGGGGCCGTTGACCATGATCTCCGTGATGGAGGTGTCGGCGAGGAGCGGTTCGAGCACGCCGAGTCCGAGGGCCTCGTCGACGACGCGGCGGATCAGCTGGGAGCGCTCGGAGGTGGAGAGGACGGGGCCTTCGCGGCTGATGATGTGGCCGAGTACGCGCTCCAGGCGGACGCGGCGGTCCGCGGCCGTGAGCGACGACATCTCGGCGAGGTCGATCTCCTCCAGGAGCTTGGAGCGGTAGACGGCGACGAGGCCGTCGTCGCGGCTCGGCTCGGTCTGGTGGGTGGGGGCCACGCGGTCGCGCAGACTCATGTCGTCCTTCAACCTCCTTCGGGAGTACGGGGCATGGGGTACGTACGGGGGTTCGCGGCCGGGTCAGTCGGCGTCGGGTGCGTCGTCGTTCGGCATCGTCGCCTCCTTGGTCACGCTCCAGTCCGTGTCGACGAAGGGGAGCAGGGTGGGCACCTGGACCTCGACCGTGGCGGTCGTCGTGGCGCCGCCCTTGCTGACGCCGACGGACGCGGTCAGGCCGCCGTCCATGGCGGCGGCGCCCGCGGCCTCCCCGGAGTCGCCCCGCGAGGCCGCGCGGGCGGCGGCCCTGGCGCCGGAGCCCGCCTGGTTGGCCGCGTAGCCGACCAGGCCGAGCTGGATCGCGGCGAGGCCGATGAGCAGCAGGATCGGCAGGAAGCCGGCGAACTCCAGCATGGAGACGCCCTGGTCGCCCCAGCGTCGGCGGCGCCCGTGCCGGGGCCGTGGACGTCTCACCCGTCCTCCCCCTCCTTCGCCGCGCCCGCCTCCCCGTCCACGTGCCATCCCGCGTCGAAGCCCGGGAAGAACACCGGTACGTCCACGGAGACGTGGGCCTTCCACACCGTGCCCTCGTCCGTGCAGGACACCGCCGCGTCCTGCCAGGCGTCGGGCAGGTGTTCCTGGGCCGCGGCGGAGCAGGCCCCGGCCGCCCCCGTGCCCGCCGCGTGGGCCGCGGTGGCCGCCCGGGCCGCCTCGTCCGCGGCGTTTCCCGCGAGAGAGTACGTGTAGCCGTACAGCGCGCACTGCCAGAGGATCGCCATGACCGCGAGCAGCAGCGGGAACATCGCGGCGAATTCGAGGGTGACCGCGCCGCGGTCGCCGGTCGCCGCCTTCCTGCGCAGGGCGAGCCCGCCTCGTTTTCCGCCCGTGCCCGCGGCGTCCGGGTCGACCAGGCCCAGTTCGCCCGCGAGGCCCCAGAGGGCCTGTTTGACGGTGGAGCGGCTTTCGAGGTCCTGCATGCGGCCCGCGTCGACGGCGGCCTGCAGTTCCTTGAAGCAGGCGGGCACGGTGGTCCGTGCGGTCTTCGTGCCGGTGACGCGTTCGACGAGGACGGGCTGGATCTCCGCGCCCTTGCCGTGCCGGTTGACGACGGTGACGGTCTCCTCGGCCTTGCGGATCTGCAGCCGGTCCCAGAGGCGCACCATGCGCTTGGCGGCGCGGACGGCGACGACGTCGGGGGTGACGAGCAGGAGGGCCCGGTCGGCGAGTTCGACGGCGGTGGCGCCTGCTCCGGTGACGTAGGAGCCGCAGTCGACGATCACGACGTCGTAGCGGGCGCGCAGGGCGCCGATGGTCTGGCGGACGACGCGGTCGGTGATCTCTTCGCCGCGTTCGCCGTCAGCGGGGGCGAGGAGCAGGCCGATGCCGGTCTCGTGGGTGTAGACGGCGTCCTGGAGGACGCGGGGCGTGATGTCGGAGATGGCGGCGAGGTCGGCGATCGAGCGGCGGAACTGCACGTCGAGGTAGGAGGCGACGTCCCCGGACTGGAGGTCGAGGTCGACGAGGGCGACGCTGCGGCCCGACGCGCACGAGGCGAGGGCGAGGTGGACGGCGGTGAGGGTCGTGCCGACGCCGCCCTTCGCGCCGCTGACGGTGACGACGGTGCCCGCGGCCTCGGGCCCGCCTCCCGCGTACAGCTCGAGGCCGCCCCCGCTGCCCAGGTGCCTGCGCATCCCGGTGGACCAGGCGGCGGCGGCCTGGATGCGCTCGGCGAGGGCGTCGTAGGCGAGCGGGAGGCCGACGATGCCGCGGGCGCCGGAGTCCATGGCGGCGGTGAGGAGCCCGGGGCCGGTGTCGGCGGTGATCAGGACGACGCCGACCGCGGGGAAGCGCAGGACGAGGTCGCGGATGAGGTCGAGGGCGGGGACGGGCCCGATGCGCTCGTGGACGAGGACGACCTCGGGCAGCTCGTCGACCGACTCGGCGGCGAGCCGCGCGAGGGTGTCGAGGAGCGCCGTGGAGTCGCCGACGGGCAGCGCGGGTTCGGTGTCGGGAAGCTGGCCGGTGAGGGTGGACAGCGCGCGGGCCGCGTCGGTGTCGCCGACGGCGGGGAGGATCCGAGTGGTCATCCGTGACCTCCTACTTGTCCTCGTCGAGGGTGTACGTCCGGTCCCTGGGCGGCACGGTCGCATCACCGCCGGCGCCGACCAGGGCGAGTCGGACGTGGGTGGCGAACGATTCGGCGTACGCGACGCGCTGGGCGTCCGCGGTGCCGAGGGCGAAGGTGATCGGTACCGCTTCCGTGGCCCGGCGGCGCGTACGGTCGTCCTGGTCGGGTTCGAGCGGGGTCAGCTTGCCGACGTCCAGCACCTTGGCGCCCTCCACGATGACTTTGGACTGGTCCTCGGCGTCGTCGGCCTCGCCCTTGAAGGTGGCGTAGATGTTGACCTTCGAGCCGGGGGTGATCTTGCCCGCGACACCGGTCGCCGCGTCGATCATGATGGCGATCTCCTGCTGCCCGGGGCCGAGTTCGGGGCGTCCGACGATCATGTCGGACTGGAGCAGGGAGCCCTTGCGCAGCTGGGTGACGGCGATCTTGCCGCGGATCTCGCGCAGGTCGGTGACGGCGTTGTCGGACAGCCACCGCTCGGGCATCTCGACCTTCTCGAACTGGTCGGCGGTCAGTTCCTTGTAGGGCGCGATGTCGCCCTTGAGCTTGTACGCGGGGACCTCGGGTCCGACCTTCGAGTTCGCGTCGCGGATCACCGAGAGGACGCCCGCGAACGCGCCGAACGCGCACAGGACCGAAAGGACCAGCAGGATGACGCCGCGGCGCTGGCGTGAGTTCATGGCCGGACTACCTCGATCGAGTGCGGTTGGCTACGGACAGTGAGCGGGGTGGCGCACGTGCGGTCGTCGGTCGCGTACGAGGGGCGGTGTCGGGCGGGAGCGGTCTAGGTGGTGCCGCGGGGCAGGGCGGTCGTGCCGGGTGCGGGGGCCGTGTCGGCGGCCGGGCGGAGCCGGTGGCTCGCGGGGACGAGGGTGCGCGTCGGCTGCGCGGGGCGCTCGCCGGGCGGCGGCAGGGGCGCGGCGCAGAACGCGCAGCGGTCGCCGATGAGTTCGAGGCCGCACCAGTGGCAGTCGTCGCGTCTGACGGAGGACACCAGCTGGTAGAGGACGGAGATGTCGGGGATGGCGGCGGCGAACTCGACGAGTTTCGCGGTGGCCCACCAGCGTTCGGACTCGGCGGGCAGCCTGGCCTCGGTGACGTCCTGGACCTTCCAGGCGGGGGCGAGGGCGGCGGTGACCCAGTCGGGGTCGAGGCGGCCGGGGGCGTAGAGCAGTCGCGTACCGAAGCCGGGGCCGGGCAGCTCCGCCTCCTCGCCGCCGCCCGTCACCTTGACGAGCTCGGGGCTCGGGGTGGCGAGGGCCGCGAACCGGCTGCCCGGGAGCCAGGACTTGGCGTGTGATTCCAGGCTGACGTCGATCCTGCCGCGGTCGAGGCGGGCGACGGAGCCGAGGAGAGCGCCGGCGTAGATGTAGTGGGACAGGAGGCGGGCGGCGGAGGCCAGGACGCCGGGGCTGAAGTCGCAGACCGACAACTGCCGCAGCTGCAGCGCGAGTACGGCGAGGCCGAGCGGCGGCAGGTCGGAGCGGACGACGGCGATGCGGTCGCTCTCCAGGACGGATCGGACGGCGTACAGGCGCCGGGCGACGGACGCGGGCGCGGAGGACGGGCACAGCGCGATCACGTAGCCGTGGTGCTCGATGAGGGTGTGCATCTCCGTGAGCGCCTGGTCCAGGGAGTACGTCCGCGGGGACTGCACGGCCGACTGGAGGACGGCGGCCGACGGGGTGTGCCGGTCGGGTGACGGCAGCACGAGGTCGGGGCCGGTGACGGCTATGGCGGTCGGCAACGCGTACACCCCCGGTGGTCGTGCACTCCTGCCTCAGCACCATATCCACGTCATGGTCGCCTCAACACCCAACTTCGCACTGTTCATGTGGAGGTGGGCGCGTACTCCTGTGCACCAAGTGATGTTTGATCCCTTGACAATGCAATTGGTCTGGACCAGCTTGTACGACCAAGCAGACGGCGGTGGCCACCGTTCCGACGTACCTCTCCCCCCACCGGAGGCAGCAGTGGACCGCACACGCAGGAGAAGGACCGGTGCTCTCACCGGCGCCGTCGCCGCCCTCGCTCTCACCCTGACGGGCCTGTCCACCGGCGGCGCCGCGAGCGCCGAGAGCGCCGCCGACGCCGGGACCCGCACCGTGCCCGAGCACGCGGTGACCGGCTACTGGCAGAACTTCGACAACGGCGCCCAGGTGCAGAAGCTGGGCGACGTGCCGGACGCGTACGACATCATCGCCGTCTCCTTCGCCGACGCCACCGCGACGCCCGGCGAGGTGACCTTCCACCTCGACTCGGCGGGGCTCGGCGGCTACACCGTCGACCGGTTCAAGGCCGACATCAAGGCCAAGCAGGCCGCGGGCAAGTCAGTGATCATCTCGGTCGGCGGCGAGAAGGGCGCGGTGGCGGTCAACGACGCGGCGTCCGCGAACGCGTTCGCCGACTCCGTGCACAAGCTCATGGCGGAGTACGGCTTCGACGGCGTCGACATCGACCTGGAGAACGGCCTCAACTCCACGTACATGACGCAGGCGCTCAAGTCGCTCGCGGGCAAGGCCGGTCCGGGCCTCGTCCTGACGATGGCGCCGCAGACCATCGACATGCAGTCCCCGTCGACCGAGTACTTCAAGACCGCGCTCGCCGTGAAGGACATCCTCACGGTGGTCAACATGCAGTACTACAACAGCGGTTCGATGCTCGGCTGCGACGGCAAGGTCTACAGCCAGGGCACGGTCGACTTCCTCACCGGGCTCGCCTGCATCCAGCTGGAGAACGGCCTCGCGCCGTCGCAGGTCGGCATCGGCGTCCCGGCGTCGCCGCGGGCGGCCGGCGGCGGGTACGTCGCGCCGGACGTCGTGAACGACGCCCTGGACTGCCTGGCGAAGGGCACGGGCTGCGGCTCCTTCAAGCCGTCCAAGACGTACCCGGGCATCCGGGGCGCGATGACCTGGTCCACCAACTGGGACGCGTCCGCGGGCAACGCCTGGTCCACGTCGGTGGGCGCGCACGTGCACGGCCTGCCGTAGCACGACGGATACGGACAGCGGCGCCCCCGCTCCCCCGGAGGCGCCGCTGTCGATCACTGTCGGACCGGACCGGACCGGAATCGGACCCGGCCGGAACCGGACCGCGTCAGAAAGTGACCCCCGCCCACAGCAGCTTGTGGTCGGAGTGGATCGCGTCGGTGGCGTCGGCCCAGTCGACGTGCGTCGACGTCGGTACGAAGAGGTAGTCGATCTTCTTGTTGTCGCCCGCCATCGTGGCCTCGCCGTCCCGGCACCACAGGAACACCGGGAAGGGCGAACCCCCGATCACGTCACCCCAGTGCGGGTTGTTGCCGCAGTGGCTGTCGGCCTCCTTGAACTGGCCGAACGCGCCCCGCCCGTAGTCGGAGTGGTAGAAGTTGTCCGGCGCCTGGTGCAGCGGCTCGGCGTTGAGGTCGCCGCCCACGAACTTGGTGTATCCGGCGTACGTGGTGTCCAGGATCTGCCTGGCCCTGGCGGACTCCGTGCGGCGCTCGGCCTTGCTGTCGTGCGTGAGGTGCACGCTGCACAGGGCGAGCTGCCTCGCGGCAGAGGTCACGCAGAGCATCTCGCGCTGCTCCCGGTCCGCCGAGGTGCCGAGGGAGTGGCCGACGAGCGTCGCGGGGTCGAAGCCCAGGTCGCTGCGGACGAGGAGGCCGTTGCCGAAGTCCGTGCGCTGCTCGTCCGGCACGCCCACCGGGTGGTAGCACTTGGTGTTCGGTCCGCCCGCGCTCCGGGTCACCGGGTCGAACAGCACCGTGTACTCGCCGCCCAGCTGCGTCCGCAGTCGGTCCGACCAGTCCGCGCAGGCCTCGTTCAGCGTCATGAAGGCGGGCTTGCGGTCCTGGACGCTGCGCACCAGGGCGTCCGGCGCCTCGTCGCCGTCGTCGCCGTGCTGGGCGTTGCCGCCCGCCATGTTGAACTGCCCGATGGTGTACGACGCCGCGGGGGCCGGGGCGGTGCCGGGCTCGGCCGGGGCCGCGGAAGCGGTCGGTCCGGCCCACAGCAGCGCGCCGCCGAGCAGTGCGGCGAGCGAGACGAGCGTACGCGCGCGGCGCGCCCTTCTGGTGGCTCTCGTGGTCATGATCTCCCCCGTTCGCCCGGCTGAACGGCAGCCAGGCTTGAGTGGGCCATGACAGTACTGAGGCTGCCCGGTACAGACAGCCCCCGAAAGCGAGGTTGGCCGAACCCGTGCCCCGGAACGGCCACCTCCCCCCGGGTCAGAAGAAGCTGCCCCAGTCCTGGTCGGTGATCTGCTTGACGCACAGCACCAGGAACAGCAGGCCCGCGACGGTCAGCATGCCGTTGCTGAGCCAGCCGTTGCGCCACTCCTTCGGCGTACGGCTCGAATTGAGCAGCCAGACCAGGGTGAGGGCGAGGAAGGGCATGAAGGCCGCGCCGAGCACGCCGTAGAGGATGATGAGGCGGAACGGCTGCCCCTCGAAGAGCAGGATCATCGGCGGGAAGGTCAGCCAGAGCAGGTAGGCGCGGAACGGCACCGACTTCTCGTGGCTGCCGGACGCCACCTCCTTGCCGGTCAGCGCCTGGTCGTCGGCGCCGACGCGCTGTTTGCGGTAGCGCTCGACGAAGTCCGCGAACATCAGGCTCACGCCGTGCCACACACCGATCAGCGAGGTGAAGGACGTGGCGAAGAAGCCGACGAGGAACAACTTGGCGGTGGCGGCGCCGTACTCCTTCTCCAGGATGTCGGAGAGCTGGACGAGGCCCTTGTCGCCGCTGGCAATGGCGACGTCGGCGGAGTGCAGCATCTCGGCGCCGACGAAGAGCATGGCGACGACGAAGATGCCGGTGGTGATGTACGCGACGCGGTTGTCGAGCCGCATCACCTTCATCCAGCCGGTGTCGGTCCAGCCCTTGGCGTTGACCCAGTAGCCGTACGCGGCCAGGGTGATGGTGCCGCCGACGCCGCCGATCAGGCCGAGGGTGTTGAGGACGGAGTCCTTCTCGTCGGGGAGGACGGGCAGCAGGCCCGCGAAGGCGTCGCCCAGGTGCGGGGTTACCCGGACGGCGAGGTAGACGGTCACGAGGAACATCACGCCGACGAGGACCGTCATGACCTTCTCGAAGACGGCGTACTTGTTGAACCAGACGAAGACGAGGCCGACGACGCCCGTGAGGATGGCCCACCACTTGAGCGCCATGACGTCGGGGAACAGGGCCTGCAGGGGCAGCCCGGACGACGACATCGCGGCCGCGCCGTAGACGTACCCCCAGATCACCACGTAGACGACGAAGAACCACGTCGTCCAGCGGCCGAGGCCGGCCCAGCCGTCGAAGAGGGTGCGGCCGGTGGCCAGGTGCCAGCGGCCCGCCGCCTCGGCGAGCGAGATCTTCACGACGCAGCCGATGACGGCGGCCCACAACAGCGTGTAGCCGAAGTTGCTGCCCGCGATGAGGGTCGCGACGAGGTCGCCCGCGCCGACGCCGGTCGCGGCCACGACGATGCCGGGACCGATGTACTTCCAGCTCGATTTCCGGGGCCGGGGGGCCGCCGCGTCGGCGGTGGTGCCACTGCCTGTCGTTTCAACCATGCCGATCAAGAAAGCGCATCGCGGGCCGGGGCACAAGAGGTTGGCCAAAGACTGTGTTGACCGGTGCATGCCACGCGTCGACGATGGGCCCGCGCATCGCACCCCGCACGTCGCGCACCCGCACGTCGCACTGAACAACCCCCCACCCCTGAGGAGACTTCATGCGACTCCGCATACGCGGCAGGAGATCCGCGGCCCTCGCGGCGCTTCTCGCCCTGGCCGTGGCGGCCCCCCTGACCGCCAACGCCTCGACAGGACAGGCCGACCCGGCCCCCCGCAACGCGGCGACCGCCGCCGACGAAGAAACGCGCCAGTACGAGATCCCCCTGCGCGACGACCGCGCCGCGCGCACCGCCCTCGCCCGCACCGGCGTCTCGATCGACGAGGTCGACGCCCGCGCGGTGGTCGTCTCGGCGAATGCGACCGAGGCGGCGGCGCTCCGGAAGGCGGGCTACGAGCTCAAGCCGCTCGCCGGGCCCCCGAAGCGTACGAACGGGCAGGAGGTGCGGGTCAAGGACTTCCCGCCCGCCGACGCGAGGTACCACAACTACGCCGAGATGAACGCGGAGATCGACCAGCGCATCGCGGCCTACCCGGGCCTGATGTCGAAGAAGGTCATCGGCAAGTCGTACTCCGGCAGGGACATCGTCGCCATCAAGATCAGCGACAACGTGGGCACCGACGAGGCCGAGCCGGAAGTCCTCTTCACCCACCACCAGCACGCCCGTGAGCACCTGACGGTCGAGATGGCGCTGTACCTCCTCCGCGAACTGGGCGCGGGCTACGCCTCCGACGCCCGCGTCAAGAAGCTGGTGGACTCGCGCGAGATCTGGATCGTCCCGGACATGAACCCGGACGGCGGCGAGTACGACATCGCGACCGGCTCCTACCGCAGTTGGCGGCTGAACCGGCAGCCCAACTCCAACGGCCGCACCGGCACCGACCTGAACCGCAACTGGGGCTACAAGTGGGGCTGCTGCGGCGGCTCTTCGGGCACCCCGGGGTCGGAGACCTACCGGGGTTCGGCCGCCGAGTCGGCCCCCGAGGTGAAGGTCGTGGCCAACTTCGTGCGCAGCCGCGTCGTCGGCGGCAAGCAGCAGATCAAGGCCGGGATCGACTTCCACACGTACAGCGAACTGGTCCTGTGGCCGTACGGCTACACGTACAACGACACGGCGCCCGGCCTGACCCAGGACGACCGTGACGCGCACGCCGCCGTCGGAAGGAAGATGGCCGCGAGCAACGGCTACACGCCCGAGCAGTCCAGTGACCTCTACATCACGGACGGCACGATCGACGACTGGCTGTGGGGCGACCAGAAGATCTTCAGCTACACCTTCGAGATGTATCCGCGGTCCGGCGGCGGCGGCTTCTACCCGCCCGACGAGGTGATCGAGCGCGAGACGTCCAGGAACCGGGACGCGGTGCTCCAGCTCCTGGAGAACTCCGACTGCATGTACCGGTCCATCGGCAAGGAGCAGCAGTACTGCACGAGCTGACGCTCGCGGCAGCGCGGCCCCGGGCCCACACAGGGGTCCGGGGCCGCGGCACGCCTTGGGTCGTGGCCTCTTCGCGGACCGCCTCCTCTAGAGGAGCCGCTGCTGCCCGGCACCGGCGATCTGGCGCCGCGGCCCCTTGGAGCAGGTCCGGTCGTCGGCGGGGAGCCTGCCGGTGGCCAGGTAGCGGTTGACCTTGCTGTCGACGCAGACGTTCTCGTAGAGGCCGTAGACCGCGTGCCGGTTGGCGCCCTTGACGGTGATCAGCCTGGAGCTCGGGAGCTGGTCGTGCAGGGCGACGGCGCCCTTGTGCGGGGTGCGCGGGTCACCGGTGGCGGACACGATCAGCGCCTTGGCGTCGTGCCTCACCTGGGTGGGCCGCTCGCGGGGCCGGTCCCAGAAGGCGCACGGGCCGATGTTGTTGTTCACCGCGCCGAAGCGCGGGTACGCGGCGCGGCTGCGCCGGATGTCGCGCCAGTAGACCTCGGGGTCGCGCGGTGCGGCCGCGTCCCCGCAGATGACCGCGGTCTGTGAGCTGCCCATGTTCGACTGGTCGCCGGTCGTCGCGAGCCGCAGGAGCCCGGCGAACTGCGGCGAGAGCCTGGTCGGCGCCTGTCCGGCCGCGGCCTTCGCCAGGGCGGACACCTGCTCGCCGAGGGACGCCCGGGAGGTGTCGGTGTCGCTGTCGAGCCCGGCGAGGAGCACGAACGGGACCTGGGTGTCGTCGAGCCGGAAGGCGTCCGGGGCGGTGCCGACGGTCAGCGGGCCGCGCGAGGACTTCTTGATGACCCGGTCGACGGTGGCGAGGACCTGGGCGCGGGTGCGGCCGAGTCCGTAGGTGTCGTCGCGGGCGGCGGCCCACGCGGCCCAGTCGGTGAGCGCCCGCTCGTTCTCGCCGACGGCCTCCCGCAGCAGCCGGGGGCCGAACTTGCGCGGGTCGATGGCGCCGTCCAGGACCATGCGGTCGGTACGGCCGGGGAACATCTGGGTGTATACGGTGCCGAGGTAAGTGCCGTACGAATAGCCGAAGTAGGAGATCTTCTTCTCGCCGAGCGCGCCGCGGACGACATCCATGTCGCGGGCCGTGTTGCGGGTGCTCACGTGCGGCAGCACGTCGGCGTTGGTGGCGCGGCACTTGGCGGCCAGGTCCTTGTGGAGGTCGACCTGGCGCTCGAAGCTCGCCCGGCCGAGACCCGCCGAGAAGAGCGTGGTGCCGACGTTCCAGCCGCAGTCCAGCGGGGTGCTGCGGCCGACGAAGCGCGGGTCGAAGCCGACGATGTCGTACCGCGGGCCCGTCTTCTTCATCCACGCGTGGAATTCCGGCGGGGACTGGACGGCGCCGTTGCCGGGACCGCCGTTGTTGAGCAGCATCGAGCCGATGCGGTGGCGGGTGTCGGTGGCCTTGAGCCGGGATATCGCGACGGTGATCGTACGGCCCTTGGGCTTGGAGTAGTCGAGCGGCACGGTGACGTCCGCGCACCGCACACCGGCCTTGTCCAGCTCGTGGCCCATGGTGTCGTCCGGGCCCTTGGCGCAGTCGCCCCAGCTCAAGCGCTGGTCGTAGTAGCGGTCGAGATGACGCCCGGGCCCGGGCCCGGACTTCGACGCGGTGGCGGTCGCGGCGGAGGCCGCCGTGGCGGTAGCGGCGGGAGCCGCGCCGAGGCAGACGGCGAGGGCGAGGCCCAGGGTCGAGATCCGTATGTGTCCCATACCGTCAGACGCTAAGTGGAACGACTATCCCCACTCACTACGGCTGTCCCCCCACTCTCGCCGGGGGCAACCCCCTCCACGGGGGCGGCCCCCGTCCGCGTACGGCCGAAGGGAAAGGGAGGCCAACTCCCCCTTACACGACGAGACTCACCACAGCGGCGACCGCGAACCCGGCCACCGACAGCACCGACTCCAGAACCGTCCACGTCTTCAACGTGTCCCGCTCGCTGATGCCGAAGTACTTCGCGACCATCCAGAACCCGCCGTCGTTGACGTGCGAGGCGAAGATGGAGCCCGCCGAGATCGCCATGATGACCAGGGCCACGAACGCCTGGGAGTGGTCGCCCTCGGAGAGGAGAGGGGCGACGATGCCCGCCGTCGTGACGATGGCGACGGTCGCCGAGCCCTGGGCGACGCGCAGGATCAGGGAGAGCAGGTAGGCCAGGACGATGATGGGCAGGCCCACGTCCTGGAAGGTGTCCGAGATGGCGCCGGCCACGCCGCTCGCCTTCAGGACCGCGCCGAAGATCCCGCCCGCGCCGACCACCAGGAGGATGTTGCCGACCGGCTTCAGGGACGAGGTCGACACCGTCTCCAGGGACTTGCGGGACCAGCCGCGCCGGATGCCCAGCAGGTAGTACGCCATCAGCAGGGCGATCGTCAGGGCCACGAACGGGCTGCCGAAGAACTCGATCACCGAGCGGAAGGTGGAGGGATCGAAGGCGATCGAGGAGAACGTGGCGAGGAGGATCAGGACCAGCGGCGTGCCGATGATCGTGAAGACGATGCCCAGCGGGACCGGCTTCTCCTGCGGCGGCACACCGGCCGCGCTCTGCTCGGCGACGACCGCCGCCCTCGCCTCGTCGGCCGCTTCGACCATGTCCTGCGGCACGGGCACGAAGATGCGCTTGCCGATCCACGCGGAGAACACCCAGGCGGCGAGCACGGCGGGGATGCCGCAGACGATGCCCATGAGGATGACCCAGCCGAGGTCCACCTTGAGGAGTCCCGCGGCGGCCACCGGGCCGGGGTGCGGGGG
Source organism: Streptomyces sp. NPDC045678 (assembly GCF_056432085.1). Classification (NCBI taxonomy): domain Bacteria; kingdom Bacillati; phylum Actinomycetota; class Actinomycetes; order Kitasatosporales; family Streptomycetaceae; genus Streptomyces; species Streptomyces sp. NPDC045678. The sequence continues at coordinate 145,260 of NZ_JBWKJS010000006.1, read as the reverse complement.
CAGGAACGCGTGGGTCATGGAGAGACCCGCGAGCAGGGGGAGGCAGTAGAGGAGGATCGACTTGCCGCTGCGCTTGGCGGCGGCGTACACGATCGGCGCGAGGACGAAGATGCCGACGTCGAAGAAGACCGGGACGCCGAAGATCAGACCCGTCAGGCCCATCGCGAGCGGGGCGCGCTTCTCACCGAAGAGACCGAGCAGCCGGGAGGCGAGCACTTCCGCGCCGCCCGACACCTCCAGGATCGCGCCGAGCATCGTGCCGAGGCCGATGATGATCGCCACATGGCCGAGGATCCCGCCCATGCCCGATTCGATGACCGAGACGGCGTCGGACTTCTGGACGGTGCCGAAGAGTTCGGTGACGGAGAGTCCGGCCGCGAGGCCGACGGCTATGGAGACCGCCAGGAGCGCCACGAAGGGCTGCAGCCTGACCTTGATGATCAGGAAGAGCAGGAGCAGGATGCCGAGCGCGGCGACGGTCAGCAGACCTGCCGTGCCGTCGATCAGGGCGAGCAGGCCACCGGTGTGCGGTGGCGTCTCGGCGGCGGGGGCGGCCGCGAGCACGGCGGTGTGGGACGGGGACATCGTTGACCTCGTAAGTGCATGGGGCTTTCGGAGCAGGGGGGATCGCGGCACGGCGCCCCGGGGGAAGGCGCCGTGCCGTGACGACGTACGGCTTGCTGGTGGTGGATGTGGGTCAGCCGAGAACGGCGAGCGCGTCGATCTCGATGAGCAGGCCCTTGGGCAGTCCCACGTACACGGTGGTGCGCGCCGAGGCGGGGGCCTTCAGGCCCTGCTCCTCGAAGTACGCGTTGTAGATCTCGTTCATCTCCGCGAAGTGGTCCACGTCCGTGAGGTAGACGCGCATCATCATCACGTCGTCCCAGGTCGCGCCGCCCTCTTCGAGGATCGCCTTGACGTTGGCGAACGTCTGGAGGGTCTGCTCGCGCAGGGTCGGGCCCGCGGGAGTGGGGGCCTTGCCCTCCTCGGCGGGCAGGAAGCCGACCTGTCCCGCGACCTGAAGGATGTTGCCCTTCTTCACGCCGTGGGAGAACTTCGCGGGCGGGGTGGTGTGGGTGGCCGGGGTGAGGGCGGTCTTCTCGGTCATGAACTTGCTTCCTTCAGAGGGGCGTTGCCGGAGTACTCGCGGCTGATGGCGTCCGCCGTGCGGCGCACCAGCGGGAGCAGGGAGAGGAGTTCCTCGGCGGTGACGACCACGTTCGGTGCGGACACCGACATGGCGGCGACGACGCGCCCGTCCGCACCGCGGATGGGGGCCCCGATGCAGTTGATGGACTCCTCGTGGCCACCGAGGTCGGTGGCCCAGCCCTGTTCGCGCACGGCCGCCAGCTCCTTGAGGAAGGCGGCGGCGTTCGGCGTCGAACGGGACGTGTAGGTGGGGTAGTCGAGCTTCTCCGCGATGGCGCGGCGCTCGGCCTCGGGGAAGTCGGAGAGCAGCAGCTTCGCGACGGCGGCGACGGTGATCGCCACCGGCTTTCCGATGCGGGAGTACATCCGCACCGGATAGCGGCTCTCGACCTTGTCGATGTACAGCACCTCCTGCTCCTCGTACACGGCGAGGTGGACCGTATGGCCGCACTTCTCGTTGAGGGCGAGGAGATGGGGGTGGGCGATCTCGCGCACGTCGAGGTTCTCGACGGCTTCCTGGGCGAGCGCGAAGAGGCGCGCGCCGAGGCGGTAGCGCTGGTCGGACTGGCGGAAGACCAGGCCGTGCTCGTGGAGGGTGCGCAGGAGCCGGAGCGCGGTGGACTTGTGGACGTCGAGCCGGTCGGCCACCTGTCCCAGGTCGGCGGGGCCCTCGGCGAGCAGCGGCAGGATCGAGAGCGCGCGGTCGACGGTCTGGCTCATGGGGTACGTACCTCCTCCTCGGCCTCGGTGTCCTCCGGGACGCGTTCCGTCCAGCCGGGGCCGAGACGAAGTGTCTCCCAGGCTGCGTCGTCCAGGGCGGCGAGGCGGTCGGCGTGTGCGCGGGCGGGGGGCGGTGCGAGATCACCGGGAACGGTGAGGGCGGCGGCGGCCATCAGGTGGCCGTGGCGCAGCCGGTGCGCGGCGGGCAGGCCGCGCAGGGTGGCGGAGAGGAAACCGGCGGCGAAGGCGTCGCCGGCCCCGACGGGCGCGACGACGTCGACGCGCAGGGCGGCCTGGAAGACGGGGTCCTCGCCGTGGCGGTGGACGGTGGCGCCGCGGCTGCCCTGCTTGACGACGAGCGTTTCGGGCTCGGGCAGGGCGGCGCGGATGGCGTCGGGGCCGCCGGTGACGCCCCAGGCCGCGGCGGCCTCGTCCTCGCCGACGAAGACGAGGTCGGCGCCGCGCGCGAGGTCGAGGAGGACGGAGGGGTCCGCTCGGGTGTGGTCCTTCCAGAGGCCGGGGCGGTGGTTGACGTCGAAGGAGACGAGCGGGCCGCGGTCCTCGCGCCGGGTGCAGAGGTGGCGTACGAGCGCGAGACAGTCGGCGGAGAGCGCGGGGGTGATGCCCGACAGGTGCAGGATGCGGCCGGCGGCGAGGGCGTCCTCGTCGACGGAGCCCGGCGCCATGGCGGAGGCGGCGGAGCCCGCGCGGTAGTAGACGACCTCGTGGGCGTCGGTGTCGCGGTCGTCGGCGGTGCGGAAGTAGATGCCGGTGGGGCGGTGCGGGTCGCGGCCGACGGCGGAGGTGTCGACTCCGTAGCGGCCGATCGTCTCGACGAGGTGGTCGCCGAAGCCGTCGGCGCCGACGCGGCTGACCCAGCGGGCGGTGTGCCCGGCGGCGGCGAGCGCGCAGGCCACGTTCGACTCGGCGCCGCCGATCCCGCGGTCGAAGGACGGCACGTCGGCGAGGCGGCCGGGCCGGACGGGCAGGAAGGTGACCATGGACTCGCCGAGCGCCACGACGTCCACGGGTGCCTGTGCGGTGTCCACGGGTGCCTGTGCGGTCACGACTGCCTGTGCGGCCATGGCTGCCTCTGCGGTCACGATCGTCCAACCCCTCAACCGGCTCTCCGGATCCGTTGACCCGGCGTTGGCTCGGATGTTAGACAGCAGTAAGCGACATACGCAATGACCGTTGCACATGTTGCAACGCACTCTTCAATTGCTCTGCATGCACTCCTGGAGGAGGCGCCCATGGCCGCCGACAACGTCGTCGACACCACCCTCGCGGACGAGCGAGTGGACCACCGCTTCAAGGGGCTTCCTCCGGATGCCGAAGGACTGACGGTCGGCGAGCTCACCGCCCAGCGACGGAACCTCTTCACGGGCGGCTTCACCACCCCCGTCCTCGCGCTCTCCGCCGAACGCCTGGAGCACAACCTCGCCCTCATGGAGACGTACGCCGAACGCCACGGCCTCGCGTTCGCGCCGCACGGCAAGACGTCTATGGCCCCGCAGCTCTTCGCCCGCCAGCTGGAGCGGGGCGCGTGGGGCATCACGCTGGCCGTCCCCCACCAGGTGCGCGTGGCGCGGAAGTTCGGCGTGGAGCGGATCTTCCTCGCCAACGAACTCGTCGACGCGGGGGCGCTGCGCTGGCTCGCGTCCGAGCTCGACTCGGACCCCTCCTTCCGCTTCGTCTGCTACGTCGACTCCGTACGCGGCGTCGAGCTCATGCACGCCGCCCTCAGCGAGGCGGGCGCGAGCCGTCCGGTGGACGTGGTCGTCGAGCTCGCCGCGGGTGACGGCGCGCGGACCGGCGCGCGGACCGAGGCCGAGTGCTTCGACATCGCCAACGCGGTCGCCGCCGCGGACACGCTGCGGCTGGTGGGCGTCGCCGGGTACGAGGGGGAGGTGCCGGAGGCGTCGAGCGAGACGGTGACGGCGTGGCTGCGCCGGCTCGTCGCGCTCCTCGCCGAGTTCGACGAATCCGGGCGGTTCGCCGACCTGCCGGAGATCGTGGTCAGCGCGGGCGGCAGCGCGTGGTTCGACGCGGTCGCGTCGGTCTTCGCGGAGATCCCCGAACTGTCGCGGCCCGTCCTGAAGCTCCTGCGCTCCGGCGCGTACGTCTCCCACGACGACGGCCACTACAAGCATCTGACCCCGTTCAACCGGGTCCCCGAGGAGGGCGCGCTCGAACCCGCGTTCCGGCTCTGGGCGCAGGTCGTGTCACGGCCCTCCGCGGAGCAGGCGTTCACCAACGCGGGGAAGCGGGACGCCGCGTACGACCTCGACCTGCCCGAGGCGCAGGTCGTCCGCCGGGACGGCGTGGAGCGGGCCGCGACGGGGATCACCGTCACCGGCCTCTCCGACCAGCACGGCTGGCTGCGGACCTCGCCGGAGGCGGATCTGGCGGTGGGTGACTGGCTGGGCATGGGGCTTTCGCATCCGTGCACGGCGTTCGACAAGTGGCAGTTGATTCCTGTGGTGGAGGGGGACGGGACGGTCTCGTCCTACATCCGAACGTATTTCTGACCGGGGGGTCTTGGGCGGTCCCCACCCCTCCCCGGCGGATCACACCCACCCACCCGTTCACCCCGCACCGCACAGTGGGCGCAGGCCCCCCTCCCCCCCACCCCCCGTTCGCCGCCGACGGCGAGCACGCCCCACCAGGGCCACCCGCACCCGACGACGAAAGTCGCACGGGTGGTGCGGGTGGGAACGAAAGACCCGGCCGGAGGCCGGGTGCACCGCAACCGGCCCGCAGCCGACGACGAACAAGGAAGGCCTCCCCATGGACCTGGTGATCCGGGACGCACGCGTCATAGACGGCACCGGAGGTGCCGCGTACCGCGCCGACGTCGGCGTACAGGACGGACGGATCACCGCGATCCACCGCGAGGGGGAAGGGAGCGGCCCCCGCCTCACGGGGCAGGCCACCCTCGACGCCCAGGGCCTCGCGCTGGCACCCGGCTTCATCGACATGCACGCCCACAGCGACCTCGCCCTCCTCAGAGACCCCGACCACTCCGCGAAGGCGGCCCAGGGCGTCACCCTGGAAGTCCTCGGTCAGGACGGCCTCTCCTACGCCCCCGTGGACGACCGCACGCTCGCCCAGGTCCGCCAGGCCATCACCGGCTGGAACGGTGACGGCGGCGACATCGACTTCACATGGCGCACCGTCGGCGGCTACCTGGACGCCCTCGACTCCGCCCACGGCGGCCGCGGCACAGCGGTGAACGCCGCGTATCTCATCCCCCAGGGCACCGTCCGCATGTACGCGATGGGGTGGGAGGACCGCCCGGCGACCCCCGCCGAGCTGGACCGCATGAAGCAGCTCGTGGCGGAGGGCATGCGCGAAGGCGCCGTCGGCATGTCGTCGGGGCTCACGTACACGCCCGGCATGTACGCCGACGACTCCGAGCTCACCGAGCTCTGCAAGGTCGTCGCGGCCCACCACGGGTACTACTGCCCCCATCACCGGAGCTACGGGGCCGGGGCGCTCCAGGCGTACGAGGAGATGGTCAGCCTCACCCGCACCGCCCACTGCCCTCTCCACCTCGCCCACGCCACCATGAACTTCGGCGTGAACAAGGGGAAGGCGCCCGACCTCCTCTCCCTCCTCGACGCCGCCCTCGCCGACGGCGCGGACATCACCCTCGACACGTACCCCTACACCCCCGGCTGTACGACGCTCGTGGCGATGCTGCCCAGTTGGGCGAGCGAGGGCGGGCCCGATGCCATCCGCGCCCGGCTCATGGACGACGTGACCGCCGAGAAGATCCGCCATCACATGGAGGTCATCGGCGCGGACGGCTGCCACGGCGTGCCCATCGAGTGGGACACCATCGAGATCTCGGGCGTGAGCGACCCCGGGCTCGCCTCCTGCGTCGGCAAGACCATCGCCGAATCCGCGGCCCAGCGCGGCGAGGAGCCCTGGGTCACGGCCCGCCGGCTCCTGCTCAACGACAATCTCGGGTCGACCATTCTCCAGCACGTCGGCCATGAGGAGAACGTGCAGGAAATCATGCTGCACCGCGTGCACACGGGCGGCAGCGACGGCATCCTGCAAGGGTTCAAGCCGCACCCGCGCGCGTACGGCACGTTCCCGCAGTACCTCGGAAAGTACGCCCGGGAACTCGGTGTGATGTCCCTGGAAGAGACCGTCGCGCACCTCACCTCCCGGCCCGCCGCCCGACTGCGCCTGCCCGACCGGGGCGTCGTCCGCGAGGGCTACCGCGCCGACCTCGTCCTGTTCGATCCGGACACGGTCGCGGCCGGGTCCACCTTCGATGCTCCTCGTACGCCGCCGGTCGGCATCCCGCACGTCCTGATCGACGGGCGGTTCGTGATGCGGGACGGCCGGCGCACGGACGTCCTCGCGGGACGCTCCGTACGCCGGACCCCCTAACGCCTGTTACCTCGTGGCCGCCGCCGGCCTGGGCAGCTTGCAGCCCTTGCGGCCCAGGTCGATCTTGCTGCTCTTGCCGACGCACGGCACGATCCCGTACGTCTCCTGCGCGTAGTTGATGCCCTGGCGCACCGTCACGTTGCCCTTGCGGTCGATCTCACAGGGATTGTTGAGGGTGCAGCGTTCGCCGTCCTCGTTGCCCGTGTTGTTGACCGCGGTGACCTTTCCGGTCCTGTGGTCGATGACGGGCGACCCGGACGTGCCGCCGATGGTCTGGCAGGCGGGGGTGTAGCGGACGGAGTCCTTCCAGGTCCACTCCCCCTCCTTCATCCGGTACACGAAACCGTCGATGTTGCAGCTGTACGTCTTCTTCCAGTAGCCGGAGACGACCGTGATGACACGCCCCTTCACCGGGTGGTCGTCCTCCAGCTCAAGAGGCTTGATGCCGTACTTCTTCGTGATGTCGCCGTAGGTCTCGGTGAGTTGGTAGATCGTGATGTCGGTGTCCGTCATGGTCGCGTAGGACACCTTGGACGCCTTGAGCGTGGCGACGGCGTCGGCCTTCGCGTCCAGCAGCTTGAAGGTACGGGTGGACGGCTGGTCGACGATGACCTCACCGGCGGCGGGGAAACCCGTCTCTATGCAGTGGCCGTTGGTGAGGACGAGCGCCGGGTCGCCCGCCTTGGACTTCGGCATGCGGACCACCGAGCCGGAACAGTTGCTGAGCGCCACCGTCCCCGCGAAGTCGACGGCCTTGGTCTTGGTCCCGGTCTTTGCCGGGGTGCGGTCCGTTCCCTGCGCGTTCCCCGCGACTGCCGGTGCGGCTCCCGCGCCGGCCAGTGCGAGGGCGAGCAGTCCGCCCGCGACCGCTCTGTTCTTCTGTCCCATATGTGGAGCCCCCCTCGTGACGTACGCCAGTCGTGCGATTGTCAGGGGCATTCTTGGGGGCCCTGTTGCGGGCGGACAAGGGGTGGGAACCCTTCCCTTTCACGCATGTGGTGTGATGCGGACAGAGTGCGTTCCCGGACCCGAACGCAGCTTCAGGACACGCGACTTGGGGTTCCACGAGTGTCGCTTTCCGCCCTCAGCACGGCCGCCCCTCGGGAAGTGCCGGGCCGGAAGCCGGACCTCCGTCACACCTCGCACGTCCGCCCTTCCGCGCCAGCTCACCGTCAGCGCCTTCCGCCTCTCGTCCCAGCGGTACGCGACGGGGTCCCCCGCGATCGCCAGCGGGGCCGGGCGGTCGACTACGGGAAGGAGCCGCGTCGGCTTCAGCTTCGCGTCCCACGGCGCCCATGGGCCGGGGTCGTTGGACCAGTAGGCGAAGCCCGCTCCCATGTCGTCGGCCATGCGCTGCACCCTCTCGACGTACTCCATGGCTCCCGGCAGCCCCACGTCGAGCCCGAACTCCCCGATGACGACGGGCGCCCCGAGGCGCCGTGCGGTCTTCTCGGTCTCGTCGCGCCAGGACCGCAGCGATCGGTCGACCTGTTCCCTGGTGCCGCCGGTGTAGCCGCCGCCGAGGTCCATGGGGAGGGGGTAGAGATGTGGCGCATATGCGATGCGTGCCGCGTCGCCGTCGCCGCGCGGGTCGTCCAGGCGCGGCAGGCCGGTGGCGAAGCCCCAGTTGGAGCCGATGGCGGACGGTTCGACGAAGAGCCAGTGGTCGCGGTCGACGGTGCGGATCGCGTCGATGGCGTCCTGGTAGAGCCGGGCGAGCGGGCCCGACTCGAAGGCGGGGCCCTGCACGCTGCCGCCCCAGGGCTCGTTCATCAGGTCGTACCCGATGACGGCGTCGTCGGCGGCGAAGTACCCGGCCACCTCGCGCAGCGCGCCCACATAGTGTCCGCGCAGATCACGTCCGTCGCCTTCGACCGTCCCCCAGAAACGGTCGAAGGCGCGGACGGTCCCCGGTTCGGCGTAGCCGAGTTCCCAGGGGTCGGTGGGGGCCGAGGTCAGCCCGTCGGTCCCGGTCGCCCAGGCGGGGGCGCCGTTCCCGCCGACGCGCGGCCCGTACAGGTCCTGGTGCATGTCGAGCAGGACGTGGAAACCACGCTCGCCGTACCAGCGCACGCGCTCGGCGACCCGCCGCAGATACGTCCTGTCGTACGTTCCCGGCGACGGCTCGACCTCGCGCCACTGGAGGAGGAAGCGGACGAAGTTCGTGCCCAGCTGGCGCCGTTCACGCGCGACGTCCTTCTCCTCGATCCACGGCATCCCGTCGGGCGCCTCCTTGGCGCTGCTCGCCGTGGACAGACCGCGCAGGACCAGTGCGCGCCCCTGCCGGTCGGTGATCCAGCGGTGGCCGCTCGCGGTGTCGGCGCGCGGGGCACCCGCGCCCCGCGGGCCGACGGCGACCAGCAGCGCCGCCGCGGCGGCGAGCACGACCGCGCCGACCGCCCACGTGCGCCGGGCCGCCAGGGACTTCATGGCCGGGATGGTAGATCGCGGGACCCCCGGCACAACAGACCTGAGCGTTGTTCACTTTTTTCCGTCCGGGCCTCTGTCCCCGGCAACCGGTGCGCCCTACAGTGGCGCGCCATGCGGACGACGATCGACGCGTTGCGGGCCCGGACGGATGCCTCGGCCGTGGTGGCGGGCGTCTGCCTGCTGCTCGTCCTCGCGCACGGCAGCGCGACCCTGCTGACCGCGTTCACGGCACGGGCGGGTCTGTCGGTCGTCCCGAGCGCGCTCGGGGTGCCCTTCGCGCTGCCCGGCCTGCGGGCGACGCCGCTGGGCGCGACGGACTGGCCCTGGCAGCTCTGCGAGGACTTCGCGGCCCTGCTCCTGATCGCCACCGCCACCGCCCGGATGCGCCGCCATCTGCGCGTACGCCCGGACGCGGGCCGGGGCCGCCGCCTGCTCGCGGGCTGGACGGCGCTGATCGCGGGCACGGCGGTGGCGGGCGCCTGGCGCGGCACGGTCGCGGCCCGCATGGTCGAGGCGGGCCTGTGGGGGTGGCTGCTGCTCCCCCTGGCCGGTGCCCTGTTCGGCGCGCTGTGGGGTCTGGCGCTCGGCTGGCTGCCCGGGGCGGCGGCCCTGGCGAGGCCCGGCCCGCCCCGGGCCGCCGACTAGACCGGCGAAGTGGGCCAGGCCGCGCCGAGGGGCTCGGGGGCCGCGGGGGCGGGGGCCGTCGTGCAGGTGAAGCCGAGGGCGGTCAGCGCCCTGGTGACCTCGCGGGCCGAGAAATCACGGCGGTCCTGGCGCGTGATCACTTCCCCCACCTGCTTGACGGGGTACTGACGGTCGCCGATGAGCACGGACTCACCCTTGACGGCTTCGGGCTCGACGTTCTTCATGACGTCCTCGACCTCGTTCTTGAAGAGGTCGAAGGGGAAGCGGGCGATGACGCAGCGCATGATGCCTCACAGAGGGGAGAGAGGGGGCGCGGGACCCTGGTTCAGGCGGCCGTTTCGGTCCGGGTGCGGGCGGCGTAGGCGCGGCGCGCGCGGCCTTCGCGGGGGCGGCGGCCACCGGGACCGCGACCTCGTTCGGAAGTCGCCTTCGCGGGTGCCGGGATGGACACCGGCGTGCCCGACGGGGCCTGTGCGCCCGTGATGCGCGCCAACTCCGCCTCGCCCGAGCGCACTTCGGCGGTGTGCGGACGGATGCCCGCCGCGGCCATCAGCCGGGTCATGCCGCGCCGCTGCGCCGACGTCACCAGGGTGACGACGCTGCCGGAGCCGCCGGCGCGTGCGGTGCGGCCGCCTCGGTGCAGGTAGTCCTTGTGGTCGGCGGGCGGGTCGACGTTGACGACGAGGTCGAGGTCGTCGACGTGGATGCCGCGTGCCGCGACGTTCGTGGCGACGAGCGCGGTGACCTGGCCCGACTTGAACTGGGCGAGGGTGCGGGTGCGTTGGGGCTGGGACTTGCCGCCGTGCAGGGCCGCCGCCCGTACCCCGCTGTTCAGCAGGTGCGTGGTGAGCCGGTCGACCGCGTGCTTGGTGTCGAGGAAGAGGATGACCCGGCCGTCGCGTGCGGCGATCTCCGTCGTGGCGGCGGTCTTGTCGGCGCCGTGCACGTGCAGCACGTGGTGTTCCATCGTGGTGACCGCTCCCGCCGACGGGTCGACGGAGTGGACGACGGGGTCGTTGAGGTAGCGGCGGACCAGGAGGTCGACGTTCCGGTCCAGGGTGGCCGAGAACAGCATGCGCTGTCCGTCGGGCCGCACCTGGTCGAGGAGTTCGGTGACCTGGGGCAGGAAGCCCATGTCGGTCATCTGGTCGGCCTCGTCGAGGACGGTGACGGCGACCTGGTCGAGGCGGCAGTCGCGCCGCGTGATGAGGTCCTTGAGCCGTCCGGGCGTGGCGACGACGACCTCGGCGCCGGTGCGCAGCGCCCCGGCCTGCCGTCCGATGGACATGCCGCCGACCACGGTGGCCATACGGAGCCGCACCGACCTGGCGTACGGGGTGAGGGCGTCGGTCACCTGCTGGGCGAGCTCGCGGGTGGGGACGAGGATCAGGGCGAGCGGACGGCGCGGCTCGGCCCGCTGTCCCGCGGTGCGGGCGAGCGCCGCGAGGCCGAAGGCGAGGGTCTTGCCGGATCCGGTGCGCCCGCGGCCGAGGACGTCCCGGCCCGCGAGAGTGTTCGGCAGCGTGGCCGCCTGGATCGGGAAGGGCGTGGTGACCCCGAGATTGGTGAGGGTGGCGAGCATGCCGTCCGGCAGGCCGAGCGCGGCGAAGTCCTCGACGGGCGGCAGGGCCGGGGTGATGGTGGCCGGGAGCGTGAACTCTCCCTGGGGGGCGCTGGGACGGCGGCCGCGGCCGCCGGAACCCTTGTACCCCTGGGCGGATCGGCCGTTTGTGCGAGCTGAGCGGTTCATGTGGACCTCGAACCTTCCTCGATGCGGCGCGTGTCGAGGAATTCTCAGCGGGCACCGTCCGGTGCCGAGAACCGCAGGAACGGCCGGTTAAATGAAAAACAATTCCGGCCGCCGGGGGATTATTTCGGTTCCGGCCGGGGAATGGGCGGCGGGGGCGACTCGCCCCCGTGAACCCGCAGAGCGCGCGGCGTCCGTAAAACGCAACGAGCTGGGGCCCGCACCCAAGGTGCGGGCCCCAGCTACGAAGTACGCGTCAGCGTCAGGCGTCAGGCGGGAACGATGTTCTCGGCCTGCGGGCCCTTCTGGCCCTGCGTGACGTCGAAGGTCACCTTCTGGCCCTCCTGCAGCTCACGGAAGCCCTGGGTGGCGATGTTCGAGTAGTGGGCGAAGACGTCCGCGCCGCCACCCTCCTGCTCGATGAAGCCGAAGCCCTTTTCCGAGTTGAACCACTTCACGGTGCCAGTAGCCATGTCATATCTCCTTCGGGGCAATTGCCCGGAAGCCCGCACTGTGCGGACTCCACGTCGCCGTGATGATTACCCTGTCCGGACATGACCGGCAAAAACAAAGTGCCCAGCCGACGCGGAATGTCGGCGGAGCACTTGGAGTCTCTGGAAACCACAACTGCAACTGATAACGACAGTAGCACGCAGCGTTGGTCCGTGCAGGGTTTTCATATCGACGGGCCCGTCGGCGGAAAAACTCTCCCGGCACTTGACGCGAAATTCTGGTTCTGCCGTCATAGATATTCGACCCCGGCTGGAGAACGGCTGCGGGACTACCCCTCGCCGTGCGACTCCTTCTCGCGGAGCTCCTCGTTGATGCGCAACGCGTCCTCCAGCTGGTCCTCTAGGACGACGATGCGGCAGGCGGCCTCGATCGGCGTGCCCTGGTCGACGAGCTCGCGGACGCGCGCGGCGACGCGCAGCTGATAGCGGGAGTAGCGGCGGTGGCCGCCCTCGGACCGCAGCGGTGTGATCAGACGGGCCTCGCCGACCGCCCGGAGGAAGCCGGGCGTGGCGCCGATCATCTCGGCGGCCCGGCCCATCGTGTAGGCGGGGTAGTCGTCGTCGTCGAACCGGTCCTGGCCGCGCGAGGGGGTCTCCGGGGGCATCTGCACCTTTTCCTTGAGTACAAGCACGAACCCTAACAACGGAGTGCCGCTTGCCTGTTCCAGCGGTGACAGCTTTTCGCGGACGGAGAGGGGAGGTATCGGGTCCGGTCGCCCCGCACCTCGGTAAGCTGACCAGTCATGTCGATCCCTGACGAGCTGCTCGTCGACATCGCCGCCCTGGTCGAGTCCGAGCACAGCAATCAGATGTCCCTCACCGTCGTCGTCGGCGGTGCCGTCATCACCGGACGGCTGGCCCCCGAGGCCCTGTGGCGGCGGCGCGTCGCCGAAGTCCTGAAGGACTCCGCCCGGCTCGGCCCCTTCGCCGCCGCGTTCGTGTCCCCCGAGGCGGATTCCGGCCCGCCCCTGGAATCCAGGCCGCCCACCCATCTCCACTTCCATCTGGCCCGGATCCTCCAGGGCAGCCTGGGCCTGCCGGAGACCGGCGGGATGTACCGCATCGCTCTGGCCGACGTGAGCGCCTGGACCGTGGGCGACCTCAGCTACTCCGACTCCTGACCCCGCCACGACAGGCCCACCGCGACAGGCCCCGACTCAACATGAGTCGGGGCTTGTCAACTTTCCTCCTCCTGAGCTATATAAAAAGGCGTAGGGCATCGCACCCAACATCTGAGGAGAGGAGTGACCCGTGATGCTCATGCGTACCGACCCGTTCCGCGAATTCGACCGGCTCGCCCAGCAGGTCTTCAGCAGTTCCCGCCCCGCCGGAATGCAGATGGACGCCTACCGCGAGGGCGACGAGTTCGTCGTCCACTTCGACCTGCCGGGCGTCGACCCCGAGTCGATCGACCTCGACGTCGAGCGCCACGTACTGAACGTGAGGGCCGAGCGCCGCTCCCCCGCCCCCGAGGGCGTGGAGATGATCGCGGCCGAGCGGTCCACCGGAAGCTACGCCCGCCAGCTCTTCCTCGGCGACACCCTGGACACGGAGCGCATCGACGCCTCGTACGAGGCCGGTGTGCTGACGCTCCGCATCCCGGTGGCCGAGCGGGCCAAGCCCCGGAAGATCCACATCAGTGGTGGCGGCGACCGCAAGCAGATCGACGGCTGACGAGACGGAGGAGAACGGCACGATGAGGTGGAGCGAACTCATCGAGACGGTGCGGGAGACCGGTCAGTACGACGGTGCGGCGGACGCGGAGCGCGTGACACGCGTCGTCCTGTCCGCACTCGGCGGCCACGTCGTCGGGGACGTACGGGCCGATCTGGCGCGGCAGCTGCCGCCGGAGGCTGCGCGGCTCGTCGCGGACCGCATCCCCGCCGCCCGGCCGCTCACGGCCGCGGAGTTCGTGGAGAGCGTGGCGCGGTGCCTGCCGGGCGCGACCCCCGCCACCGCCCGATGGGACGTCAGCTCCGTCCTCACCGCCCTGGCGCGGGCGGTGGACGAGGAGCTCGTCGACCGCCTGCTGGGCCTGCTGCCGTCCGGTTACGCCCTGCTGTTCGGCAGGGCGGAGCTGGTGCGGGCGGCCTGAAGGCCCGGCGCGAGTCCTGACGCGCGGGTGCCGTCCGAGAACCCCGGCAGGGGCTTTCGGACGGCACCCGCGGCAGTGACTACCGCCTGGCGGAGGGCTTCGGCAGCTGGCAGCCCGCGCGGCTCAGGTCGATCTTGTTGCCGGCGCCGACGCACGGCACGATCCAGTAGGTCTGCTGCGCGTAGTTGATGCCTTCGCGCACGGTGACCTTGCCGTTCTCGTCGACCTCGCACGGGTTGTTGTCCGTGCACTCCTCACCGCTCTCGTTGCCGGTGTTGTTGACGGCGACGACCTTGCCGGTCTCGTCGTCGATCACCGGGGAGCCCGAGGTGCCGCCGATCGTCTTGCAGTCGGGGGTGTAGCGGACCGAGTCCTTCCAGGTCCAGTTCCCCTCCTTGAGGCGGTACGCGAAGCCGTCGACGCTGCACTTGTACAGCTTCTTCCAGTACCCGGAGGCGACGGTGATCTTCCGTCCCTGCTCGGGCCGCGCCGCGTTCAGCTCCAGCGCCTTGATCCCGTACCTGCTCTCGATGTCGCTGTAGGTGCTGGTGGTCTGATAGAGCGACATGTCCGTGTCGGTCATCGTGCCGTACGCGATCTTGCTGGCCCTGATGGTCCCGAGGCGGCCGCCCGAGCTGTTGAGCAGCGTGAAGCTGCGGGACGAGGCCTTGTTGACGATGACTTCGCCCGGCGCGGGGAAGCCGCTCTCCAGACAGTGCCCGTTGGACAGGACGAGGGCCGGGTCGGTGGGCTTCGAGTTCGGTACGCGCACCACGGAGCCGGAACAGTTGCTGAGCGCCACCGTTCCGGCGAGGGTGACGGCCTTGATGCCGGGCTTCGCGGGCGCTTCGTTGCCGACGGCTGTCGCGGGCGCCGCGGTCGCTCCGATGAGCAGAGCCGCGAAGCACGCACCGACGAGAGGCTTCTTCATGTGGGGGTCCCCTCCGATGACTAAGTGACCGAAGTTCCTTCGGTGTTGTCATGCGCATTGTTGGGGCGCCGCGCCGTCAGGACAAGACCGCAAACGGACACAACTGACCGCTGACAGGACGCCGCGGAACGGAATGAGCCGCTCCATCAGAGTTCACGAGACACCCCTTGTGTCCGAAAACACGAGGCGGCACGCGATACCCGCCCGTAAGCTCGCGGACATGCAGGTCATCCAGTCGACGAAGCTCTCCAACGTCTGTTACGAGATCCGGGGCCCGGTGCTCGAGGAGGCGATGCGGCTGGAGGCGGCCGGTCACCGCATCCTGAAGCTCAACACCGGCAACCCCGCCGCCTTCGGCTTCGAGTGCCCGCCCGAGATCCTCGAGGACATCCTCCGCAACGTCGGCGACGCCCACGGCTACGGCGACGCGAAGGGCCTCCTCGCCGCCCGCCGCGCGGTCGTCATGCACAACCAGACCCTGGGCATCGAGACCGACGTCGAGCACGTCTTCATCGGCAACGGCGTCTCCGAGCTCATCGTGATGGCCATGCAGGGTCTCCTGGACGACGGCGACGAGGTGCTCGTACCGGCGCCGGACTACCCCCTGTGGACCGCGGCCGTCTCCCTGTCCGGCGGCACCGCCGTGCACTACCGCTGCGACGAGCAGTCGGACTGGATGCCGGACCTCGCCGACATCGAGCGCAAGATCACCGACCGCACCAAGGCGCTCGTGATCATCAACCCGAACAACCCGACCGGCGCCGTCTACGACGAAGCGATGCTGCGCGGCCTCACCGACCTCGCGCGCCGCCACAACCTGCTGGTCTGCTCGGACGAGATCTACGACAAGATCCTCTACGACGGCGCGACGCACACGCCGACCGCCGCCGTCGCCCCGGACCTGCTGACCCTCACCTTCAACGGCATGTCGAAGGCGTACCGGGTGGCCGGCTACCGCGTCGGCTGGATGGCCATCTCGGGCCCGAAGGCGCACGCGTCCTCGTACATCGAGGGCCTGACGATCCTCGCGAACATGCGCCTGTGCGCCAACATGCCGGGCCAGCACGGCGTGGTCGCGGCGCTCAGCGGACGGCAGACGATCAACGACCTCGTACTGCCGGGCGGCCGGCTCCTGGAGCAGCGCGACACGGCGTACGACCTGCTGACCCGGATCCCGGGCGTGAGCTGCGTGAAGCCGAAGGGGTCCCTCTACCTCTTCCCGCGGCTCGACCCGAAGGTCTTCAAGATCAAGGACGACCGGCAGATGGTCCTCGACCTGCTGCGCGCCGAGAAGATCATGGTCGTGCACGGCACGGGCTTCAACTGGCCCGAGCCCGATCACTTCCGCGTCGTGACGCTGCCGACGGCGACGGACCTCGCCGAGGCGGTCACCCGGATCGGCACGTTCCTGGACGGCTACAGCCAGCCCTGACCAGCCCCGACGGCCCATATCTGGGCCCGACTCAACTTTAGACAGGATCTAAGCTAGGATGGCTTTCAAGCAACCGTCTGGAGGCCATCCCATGTACGAGCCGATCCGCACCAAGTCGGTCCACACGATGGCCGACGACGCGAGCTATCCGCACCGCTCCCGCGAAGAGGAGCTGGACATCCAGCTCGCCGGGCACCTCGCCGCCCTGCTCGCCCTCACCGACGAGCTGCGCGCCCTGTCCCCGTCGGCCGCCCTCGACGACGCCGCCGAGCAGCTGGCGCTCCAGGTGGCACGGCTGCGCCGGGGCGTGCTCCCGCCGCGCTCCGCCGTCGCGGCCGCGGTCCACGAGCCCCATCTGTCCGCCCTGCACCAGCGCGCCCACGCCCTCGCGGGCCGCGCCCTGGTCGTGGCGGCGTCCCGTGCCGACACCGCGGCGGCGATCCTGGCCGCCGAGCGCATGGACGCCCACGCGGACGCCTCGCGCCTCGTCGGCGCCCCCTGATCGGCCCCGGTCCGCGGCCGGGGAGGCCACGGACCGGGTGCCACCCACCCGGCGACAGCTGGGGGTGCCGGCCGCCTAGGCGGTGATCTTGACGGTCGCCGTGGCGGACGAGCCCTCGTGCAGGGCGTCACCCGCGTAGCTCACCGTGTAGAGCGTCTTGCCCCGCTTGCTGGGCAGGTCCTTGACGCTGAACGTGCCGTCCGCCGCGACCGACGCCGATGTCAGCTCGCCCGTCGTGCCGAACCGGTCGGTCCGCGTCACCTTCAGGTCGATCCCGGACGGCAGCGCGCGCCCCTGCCCGGTCAGCCTGCCGGTGATCGAGACGCCGCCCGCGCGGGTCGCCTCCGCGGGCGCGGTCAGCTCGATCCCCGTCGAGGCCTTGGCCACGTCCACCGTGAGCGTGACGTCCTCGGCCGGGCGGTGCGTGACATCGCCGAGGAAGCGCAGCGTGTACGTCGCCTCGCCGACCCGGTCCGGTACGTCGAGGACGGTGAAGCTGCCGTCGGCCGCGACCCTGGCGGCCGCCACCTCCTGCGTGCCGTCGGCGTCCTTGCGGACCGCGGCGACCTTCACCGGCTCGGCGGGCGCGGGCCCGTCGAGCTCCAACGTGCCGCGGATACCGACGGGTTCGCCGACGACGGGCTTCGACGGCGTGGTGGTCAGGGTGCCGGTGAAGCGCGAGTCGTACTGCGCGGCCGGCGGCTTGATGACGTGCAGCCAGTGGCTGCTGCCGCCGTCAGAGGTCACCGCGAAGAGCCGCGAGCCGTCCTTGGCCCAACCGAGGCCCTGCGGCACGACCCGCGTCCCGTCGAGGTCGCCCTCGAAGGCGAACTCCAGCGGTGTGGTGCCGTCCTTCGGGTCGGCGGGCTGGATCAGCAGGTCCGCCGCGCTGCCGGTGGCGGCCGCGCCCCGCGCCACGTACTTCCCGTCACCGCTGAACGCCACCGCCGACGCCTTCGCGCCCTCCGGCAGCGGCTGGTACCCCGTCGGGGCGTCCGCGAGGTCACCGGCGTCGAGCAGCCGCGTGCCGTACGCGGCGTCCGCCACGGCGATGCGCTTGCCGTCGGCGCTCTGCGCGATGTCCTTCAGGTCGAGCGCGCCCTTGCCCTCGGCGTCGGCGAACCGGCGCGAGGGGCCCCGCACGAGACTGTCGCCGCTCGCATCGAACGTAGTGAGGAACGCGTCGGTCGTGGGGCCCGCGCCCGCCTGCCCCATCACGAGGCGGTCGGGCGCGCCGGGGCCCGCCTCCAGGCGCAGGCGTCCCTGGCTGTTCCATCCGGTGTTGACGGAGGACGTGCCGTTGACGCCGTACAGCAGGGCCATGTTGTCGGGCCGGTCGCAGTACGAGGAGCCGGAGTACGGCGTCTCCGTGAACCACGTCTTGCCGCCCGCCACCGCCACCTCGCGGCCACAGGTCACGTCGTAGGGCGCACTCGCGGCGCCGGACCTGGTCTGCGTCGCCGTGTCGAACGTCAGGATGCGGTTGGACTGCGACACGTGCAGGGTCGCGCCGTCCGCGCTGAGCGCCATGCCGGACGCCGGCTGGTCGGTGGCGAGCGAACCGACGCGCTGGCCCTGGAAGTTGTAGACCAGGACCTCGCTCGCCCCGGAACCGCTCTTGCGCCCGTCGGTGACGTAGACCCGCTCGTGCGCGTCGTCGACCACCATCGCCCCGAACGACGCGATGGGCAGCTTCGCCGCCTCGTCGGACGGTGTCGCCGCGTAAGCCGCGGGCGCCCCGACGGCGACCATCCCCGCCGAGCCGAGGACCACCGCGAGCGCCGCGCCCGTCACCCGTCGTAAACCCTGAGATCGCTTCAACTCGTCCCCCCACAGGATCGATCGACGGCCCGCCGTGATCAGCGGGCCGACATGCGGACCCATGAAACCTGTGTGAGGAGTGTGAAGGCAAGGTGTTCGAGGTGCGGGTGTGTCACACGGCCGGGCCCCCGCACGCCGTTGTGCGGGGCCCGGCCGGAAACGGAACGCCTGTCGGGTCAGCCGAGGCGCTGGACCAGCGCGCGGTACTCGTCCCACAGCTCCTTGGGCGTGTGCTCACCGAAGGTGTTGAGGTGCTCGGGGACCAGCGAGGCCTCGTCGCGCCAGACCTCCTTGTCGACCGTGAGCAGGAACTCCAGGTCGTCCTTGGCCAGATCGAGGCCCTCGGTGTCCAGCGAGTCGACCGTCGGCAGGATGCCGATGGGGGTCTCGACGCCCTCGGCCCTGCCGTCGAGGCGCTCCACGATCCACTTCAGGACGCGGGAGTTCTCGCCGAAGCCGGGCCACACGAACTTGCCGTCGGCGTTCTTCCGGAACCAGTTGACGTAGTAGATCTTCGGCAGCTTGGACTGGTCGGGCTTGTCCGCGCCGACCTTCACCCAGTGCGCCATGTAGTCGCCCATGTTGTAGCCGCAGAACGGCAGCATGGCGAACGGGTCGCGGCGCAGCTCGCCGACCTTGCCCTCGGCCGCGGCGGTCTTCTCGCTGGCCACGTTCGCGCCGAGGAAGACGCCGTGCTGCCAGTCGAAGGACTCGGTCACCAGCGGCACGGCCGAGGCGCGGCGGCCGCCGAAGAGGATCGCCGAGATCGGCACGCCCTTGGGGTCCTCCCACTCGGGCGCGATGATCGGGCACTGCGAGGCGGGCGTGGTGAAGCGGGCATTCGGGTGCGCGGCAGGGACGCCGGACTCGGGCGTCCAGTCGTTGCCCTTCCAGTCGGTGAGGTGGGCGGGAGTCTCCTCCGTCATGCCCTCCCACCAGACGTCGCCGTCGTCCGTCAGCGCCACGTTGGTGAAGACGGAGTTGCCCCACAGCGTCTTCATGGCGTTGGCGTTGGTGTGCTCGCCGGTGCCGGGCGCGACGCCGAAGAAGCCGGCCTCGGGGTTGATCGCGTAGAGGCGGCCGTCCTCGCCGAACCGCATCCAGGCGATGTCGTCACCGATGGTCTCGACGGTCCAGCCGGGGATCGTCGGCTCCAGCATGGCGAGGTTGGTCTTGCCGCAGGCGGACGGGAACGCGGCGGCGACGTACTTCGACTCGCCCTGCGGGGGCGTCAGCTTCAGGATCAGCATGTGCTCGGCGAGCCAGCCCTCGTCGCGCGCCATGACGGAGGCGATGCGCAGCGCGTAGCACTTCTTGCCCAGCAGGGCGTTGCCGCCGTACCCGGAGCCGTACGACCAGATCTCGCGGGCCTCGGGGAAGTGCGAGATGTACTTGGTTGAGTTGCAGGGCCACGGCACGTCGGCCTCACCCTCGGCCAGCGGGGCGCCGAGCGTGTGGACGGCCTTCACGAAGAAGCCGTCGTCGCCGAGCTCGTCCAGGACCGCCTGGCCCATGCGGGTCATGGTGCGCATGGAGACGGCGACGTACGCGGAGTCGGTGATCTCGACGCCGATGGCGGAGAGCGGCGAGCCGACGGGGCCCATGCAGAAGGGCACGACGTACATGGTGCGGCCGCGCATGGAGCCGCGGAAGACGCCCTGCTCCCCCGCGAAGATCTCCCGCATCTCGGCGGGGGCCTTCCAGTGGTTGGTCGGGCCCGCGTCCTCCTCCTTCTCGGAGCAGATGAACGTGCGGTCCTCGACGCGCGCGACGTCGGTGGGGTCGGAGGCCGCGTAGTACGAGTTCGGGCGCTTCACCGGGTCGAGCTTCTTGAAGGTGCCCTTGGCGACGAGCTCCTCGCACAGGCGCTCGTACTCGGCCTCGGAACCGTCGCACCAGACCACCCGGTCCGGCTGCGTCAGTTCGGCGATCTCGTTCACCCAGGAGGCCAGCTCCTGGTGGTTGGTCGGGGCAGTGCCCAGGGGCTCTGCGAGAAGGGGAGCCGCGATGTCGCGCGCCACGATTGCTCCTAATCGAGGGGTTTTCAGGATGTATGCCCCGTGGGGGCTGCGACCCGGACGCTTCACGTGTGCTCATTTTGGCGCTCATCCGGTGCCGACCGCACTCATTTGATCATCCGACTCGTTCGCGCATCTGTCCAGAGGGCCTCACACTTGAGCGGCGTGAGTATCGCCACTTGTACGGGTAAGGGGGTGTGGACGCCGATCCGTCCGTTTGACGTCCGGGCCACGGGGTTCCCCGAGGGTTGCGTCCGTTTGATGTTTGACTTACGGAGCCGTAGGTACGATGCCGCCATGACCGCCCATGTCCCCGAAGCGACACCGCACTCCGCGGACAACCCCTCGCTCGTCCCGTCCCCGGACTCCATGCCGCTGCCGGTGAAACCGGCGATGCGCGGCTGGCTGCACGCGGGCATGTTCCCCGCCGTAGTGATCGCGGGCCTGGTGCTCACCGCACTCGCGGATTCCACCCGCGGCCGGATCGCCTGCGGCATCTTCGCCCTCAGTGCCTGCCTGCTCTTCGGCACCAGCGCGCTCTACCACCGCGGGAACTGGAGCCCCAGAGCCGACGCGGTGCTGCGCCGCCTCGACCACTCCAACATCTTCCTGATCATCGCGGGCACGTACACCCCGCTCACCCTGCTGCTCCTGCCCGAGGCGAAGGGCCGGTGGCTGATGTGGGGCATCTGGGGCGCGGCGCTCGCCGGCATCGCCTTCCGCGTCTTCTGGGTCGGCGCCCCGCGCTGGCTCTACACGCCGTGCTACATCGCGATGGGCTGGGCCGCCGTCTTCTTCCTGCCGGACTTCATGCGGACGGGCGGCATCGCCGTCCTCGTCCTGGTCGTCGTCGGCGGAGTGCTCTACAGCGTGGGCGGCGTGATCTACGGAATCAAGCGCCCGAACCCCTCCCCCCGGTTCTTCGGCTTCCACGAGGTCTTCCACTCCCTGACCCTGGCGGCCTTCGTCATCCACTACGTCGGCATCTCCCTGGTGGCGTACCAGCACGGCTGACGCTCCCCCCGATTTCCACCCGAGTGGCCGCGGTCCGACCGTGGCCACTCTTTTCGTCAGCCACTTTCCCCGTCCCGGGACCGACCGTGGGCCATGGCCGACAATGACGTCATGACGGCCGCACGCACCTCCGCCCCCGCGGGCTCCCCCGGACCGGGTCTCCGCGAGCGCAAGAAGCTCAAGACCCGCATCGCGATCCGGGACGCGACGTACCGGCTGGTCCAGGAGCAGGGGTACGAGGCGACGACGGTCGAGCAGATCGCGGAGGCGGCGGAGGTCTCCCCGTCCACCGTCTTCCGCTACTTCCCGACCAAGGAGGACATCGTCCTCACCGACGAGTTCGACCCGCTCCTGGAGAACGGGTTCCGCGAGCGGCCCGCCGACGAGCCGATCGTGGAGTCCCTGCGGCACGTGCTGCGGCGGGCCGTGGAGTTCGGCTTCACGGAGGAGCCCGAGGTCTCGCGGCTGCGCACGAAGCTGATGATCGAGGTGCCCGCGGTGCGCTCGCGGGTCCTGGAGAGCATGTCGGTGACCGGCGGCATCCTGTGCCGGGTCATCGCGGAGCGCACCGGCCGCGACCCGGGCGACCTGGAGGTGCGGGCCTTCTCCATGGGGCTGATCGGCGCGCTCACCGAGACCGCGGCGTACTGGGCGGAGCGCGGCCACGAGGACGACCTGCCGACGCTGGTCGACCGGACGCTGGACATGCTGGCGGCCGGATTCGCGGAGCCGCCCGGCGCGTGAGCCCGGGACGGCCCGCGCGTGAGGGCACGGAAAACCCCGGGTGGCCACCGGCCCCGGCGTGCCATCCTGACCGCATGATGAACGGCCCGGAGATCCTCCTCGACTTCGCCCCCGAGCTGGGGGTTTTCGTCCCGCACGAGCGAAGGGGCGGCCCCACGCGGGCCGTTACGGACGGCGCGTCCACGCTCGGGCACGTCGTCGAGTCGCTCGGCGTTCCGCTGACGGAGGTCGGCGCGCTGGTGGTCGACGGCCGCGAGGTGGCCGTCGGGCACGTCCCCGCGGCGGGCGAGGCCGTCACGGTCCGCGCGGTGCCCCGCCCCCAGGAGGTGCCCGGCGCCCCGCTCCGCTTCCTCCTCGACGTCCACCTCGGCACGCTGGCCCGCCGC
The DNA here is from genome assembly GCF_056432085.1 of Streptomyces sp. NPDC045678. Lineage (NCBI taxonomy): Bacteria > Bacillati > Actinomycetota > Actinomycetes > Kitasatosporales > Streptomycetaceae > Streptomyces > Streptomyces sp. NPDC045678. The sequence continues at coordinate 122,707 of NZ_JBWKJS010000006.1, read as the reverse complement.
CTGCGCCTCCTGGGCGTCGACGCGGCGTACGAGAGCACGGACATCGGCGACCCGGCCCTCGCCGCGCGTTCGGCGGCCGAGCGGCGCGTCCTGCTGAGCCGTGACCGCGGCCTGCTCCGGCGCAGGGAGCTGTGGGCGGGGGCGTACGTCTACAGCGACCGCCCCGACGACCAGCTCCGCGACGTCCTCGACCGCTTCGCCCCCGAACTGCGCCCCTGGACCCGATGCAGCGCCTGCAACGGCACGCTGCGCGCCGCCACGAAGGACGAGGTGGCGGACCGCCTGGAGGGCGGCACCCGCGGCACGTACGACGTGTTCGCGCAGTGCGGGTCCTGCGACCGCGTGTTCTGGCGGGGCGCCCACCACGACCGGCTCGAAGGCATCGTGGAGCGGGCGTTCGAGGAGTTCGGCGACGCGGCGGCCGGGCTCACGGCTCGTACAGGGGCAGGAAGTTGATCACCGGTTCCTCGTAGGGATGAGCGGCCCGCACCGCGTCGAGGACGGCGCGGGCCTGCTCCTCCCCGCAGACGGACTCCACCCGGCACTCCGCGCCCCGCTGCACGACGCCGACCTCCCCGTCGTAGGGATCCGCGCCGGGCAGCGGCAGCCACGTCCCGTTGACGGGCCACCAGCTCGCACACCGCGCGTAATCCCCGACCCGCCCCGCACCGGCCGCGTGGAGCGCGTCGACGACCTGCTCCACATGGCTCTCCGGAACGGCTATCTCTATCTTCAGACGCACCATGCCGGGACCCTAACCGGAGGCACAAAGGCCTAGGAGAGCTGTTCCGCCAGCACCGCCGGATCCGTCGTCGGCGCGCTGCAGACGAAGCCCCGGCAGACGTACGCCGCGGGGGCACCGTCGACCAGCGGTCGGTCGGCGAGGAGCGGGAGTTCGGTACTGCCCTCCGGGCCCGCCGCGACGACCGCTCCCGGGGCCGTGCCGAGCAGCGCCGTGCGGTGCAGGTCTCCCAGGACGTCCCCGATGACCGCGACCTCGCGCGGGCCGTCGAGCGCCGCCTCCGCGACCGCGAGGCCGTGGCCGATGAAGCGCGGCACGCGGGGGCCGAGCGCCTTGACGATGCCGAGTGCGCGCTCCGCCGCGGTGCGGTGGGGTTCGGCGCCCGTGTGCGCCGCGTAGGAGAGGAGCGCGCCCGCGGCCGCCGTCCAGCCGGAGGGCGCCGCGTTGTCCGTGGGGTCCTGCGGGCGGCGGATGAGCTGCTCCGCGTCGGCCGCCGTGTCGTACAGCGCGCCGCTCTCCGCGTCCACGAACTGCGCGAGGACGTGGTCGAGGAGGAACCCGGCGAACTCCAGCCACACGCCCTCGCCGGTGACCGCGGCCAGCGCGAGGAAGCCCTCCGACACGTCGGCGTAGTCCTCCAGGACGCCCGCGTTGGCACCGGCCCTGCCGTCCTTGGAGGTGCGGGCCAGGCGGGCGCGCGGGTCCATGTGGAGACGTACGAGGAGATCGCCCGCGCCCACCGCGGCCGCGATCAGGTCCGGCCGACCGAAGTACGCGCCGACCTCGGCGAGCGCGGCGACGGCGAGGCCGTTCCACGCGGCGACCACCTTGTCGTCGCGGCCGGGGGCGGGCCGCTCGGCGCGCGCCGCGAGGAGCCGCTCCCGGATGGCGGCGAGCCGTGAGGCGTCCGCCATCGGCCCCTCCGCGCGCGGCAGTTGCAGCACGGAGGCACCCTTCTCGAAGGTGCCCTCCTCCGTCACCCCGAAGCAGGACATCGCCAGCTCCGCGTCGTCCTCCCCGAGGACGTCGCGCAACTGCTGGGGCGTCCATACGTAGTACGCGCCCTCGACATGCTCACCCGTCGCCGGGTCCTCGCTGTCCGCGTCGAGCGCGGAGGCGAAACCGCCCTCGTTCGTACGGAGTTCGCGGACCATGAAGTCCGCCGTCTCCAGGGCGACGCGGCGCGCGAGCTCCGAGCCGGTGGCCCGCCACAGGTGGGCGTAGGCACGGCACAGCAGCGCGTTGTCGTACAGCATCTTCTCGAAGTGCGGCACCACCCACTCGCGGTCCACGGAGTACCGCGCGAAGCCGCCGCCGAGCTGGTCGTAGATGCCGCCGCGCGCCATCCGCTCGCACGTGTCGGCCGCCATCTGGAGCGCGCCCTCGGCGCCCACGCGCGCGTAGTGCCGCAGCAGGAACTCGATCGCCATGGACGGCGGGAACTTCGGCGCGCCGCCGAAACCGCCGTGCGTCGCGTCGTAGTCCCGGGTCAGGCCGAGCAGCGCCTGCGCGAGCTCGTCCTCGCCGGGCTTCTCGTCGCTGTTGTGGGTGAGCTGCCGCTCCCCGAGATCGCGCGTGATCTTCCCCGCCACCTCGTCGACCTCACCGCGCCGGTCCGTCCAGGCCCGGTGGACGCCGTCGAGGACCTGCGAGAAGGAGGGCATGCCGTGCCGCGGCTCCGGCGGGAAGTACGTACCGAAGTAGAACGGCTCGGCGTCGGGCGTGAGGAAGACCGTCATGGGCCACCCGCCCTGGCCCGTCGCGGCCTGCACGGCCTCCATGTACACGGCGTCGACGTCGGGCCGCTCCTCGCGGTCGACCTTGATGTTGACGAAGTTCCGGTTCATGAGCGCGGCGGTCGCCCCGTCCTCGAAGGACTCGTGCGCCATGACGTGGCACCAGTGGCAGCTGCTGTAGCCGACGCTCAGCAGCACCGGCACACCCCGCTCGCGCGCCTGATCGAAGGCCTCGGCCGACCAGGGCCACCAGTCGACGGGGTTGTCGGCGTGCTGCAGGAGGTAGGGGGACGTCTCTTGGGCCAGTCGGTTCGGCATGCCCCCCATCCTGCCGGAGTCCCCGCCCGTCCCGCCGGAGCACGGCGCCCGCCACTTCGGGGACGGGATGGTCGTCGTGCGCCCCGGGCGCGTCCCGACGCCGCAATCGACCGGCCCGCCGCCTCCTTATTGTGCAAGTGACAGTAACTGAAGTACCTTACAGGGCATGCAAGATGACGTGTGGTCACCACCGCCTGTACTGCTGACGGTCGATCTCGTGATCCTGACGCTGAAGGAGAGCCGCCTCCACGTGCTGCTTGTGGAACGGGGCGAAGATCCCTTCCGGGGCATGTCGGCCCTGCCCGGAGGATTCCTGAACCACGCCGGTGAGGAGATCCTGGATGCCGCCCATCGCGAACTGAGCGAGGAGACCGCGCTGACCGCGGGCTGGGTGCACCTCGAACAGCTGGCCGTCTACGGGGAAGCAGGCCGTGACCCTCGGGGCCGAGTCGTCTCCGTGGCCCACCTGGCGATCGCGCCGGGGCTGCCCGACCCGGTCGCGGGAACGGATGCAGCCGATGCCGCGTGGGTCCCCGCGGAAGCCGTCCTGTCCGGCGAGGTAGAGCTCGCCTTCGACCACCGCCGAATAGCTACGGACGGGATCGAACACGCGCGCACCAAGCTCGAGTTCTCAGCTCTGGCCACAGCATTTTGCAGGGAGATCTTCACTATCACAGAGCTGCAGCAAGTGTACGAAGCCGTCTGGGGCACCGAACTCGACACGCGCAACTTCTACCGGAAGGTCCAAGCCGCGAAGGGATTCATCGTCCCCGTCGGCACGAATCGCAGGACCACAGGAGGACGGCCCGCACGGCTGTACCGGGCCGGTCCGAAAACTGTGCTGTTCCCACCGCTGATCCGCCCCGCCCCATCCGCGACGGAAGAGAACACGAGAAAGGATGAGGAATAGATGCCCAGTGGCCAGGTGGTGATTCTCACTGCCCTCAACCTTGAATACCAGGCTGTGCGCCAGAGGCTCACAGGCCCGCAGTTACACCGCCACAAGCGTGGCACCCGGTTCGAGGTGGGAACCGTGCAGGGTACATCGTGCCGTGTCGCACTCGGCCTGACGAGCAAGGGGAACAGTTCCGCCGCGGTGATCGCCGAGCGCGCGATCCAGGAATTCTCGCCGACGGCCGTGCTGTTCGTCGGGGTCGCGGGAGCCCTGTGGGAGACCGCCAGGCTGGGCGACGTGGTGGTGGCGACACACGTGTACGCCTACCACGGCGGCACCAGTGAGGACGACGGCCTCAAAGCCCGCCCTCGGGTATGGGAGGCACCGCACGGCATCAGCCAGCTCGCCTCCCACCTGGCCCGTCTGAGCGACTGGGCGGACCCCGTGTCCGGTCACGAGGACGTGCCACACGTGCGCTTCGGAGCAATCGCCGCCGGCGAGGTCGTCCAGAACTCAAGGGTCTCGGCCGAGGCGAAATGGATCCGACAGCACTACAACGACGCACTCGCCATCGAGATGGAGTCCGCGGGTGTGGCACAGGCAGGCCATCTCAGCGGCGCACCGGTGGCCGTCGTCCGAGGGATCAGCGACCGGGCGGACGGCACGAAGAACAGCGCGGATGACCGCAACTGGCAGCCGCGGGCCGCAGCGAACGCGGCTGCGTTCGCCACCCGATTGGCAGTGGAGCTCGTGGGCGAACAGGAGGAGACCGCAATGTCCCAGGACGGGGCCCGTTCGGCCGACGGGTTCGACCGACGCGTCAGCAACACCGCCCACCACAGCACCGTCGGCATCATGGCCGGCTCGGTCACGGGCAGCAGCGTCCACATGAATGCGGCCCCGAAGACACCCGGAACGACGGACCTGATCACGGAACTGAACGCTTTCCGAGCGCAGTTGGGCCGGCACCGCGCTGAGGGCGCCCTCGACGAGGCCACCTACCGGGAGGCCCTGAACGACCTGGACTCCGCCCTCCGGACGGCCGGGAGCAACACCCCTGAATCCTCGAAGCGAACCACCATGACGCTGAAAAGGCTGCGTGGACTGGTCGCGGAGTGCCCCGCGCTGGTGGCCGAGCTGGCCCCCATGGTGGCCGCGGCCGGTGACCTGGCATGAGTTATGGCAACGATGCCGCATACAACTCGGCCGCATACGACTCCACCGTCGGAATCCAGGCCGAGACCGTACACAACTCCAACGTCTACTTCGTCCACCCGGACGCTTCGCCGCAAGAGAAGTACGGAGTGGGCGTGCGGTTGCTCGAGGACGGCATCCCCAGCCGCGCCCGCGAAATGATCACTGATGCGATCGCCCACGGGTACGACAGCGCGGAGGTTCGTTTCCACTGGGTGCTCGCCGCACTCAGCGCACGCACCTACGACGACCTCAGCACCGAGGAAGTCCAACGGCTGCACTACATCTCCGGGCTCGTACGGACCTTCGCCGAGGACGAGTGGAAGGAAGCCCTGCGCGTCACTTTCGGCTTGTTGGCGGTGCTCAGCTCCGCCAACGGTGAGACCGGACCCGTGCTGAAGCAGTTGCAAGACCTGCCGTTCCGCCAGCACAACGCGATCCTCCGCCACCTCGACCTCATGCTCACCGGAGGACTGAAGGACGACCTGTGGACGGAGACCCGCGAACGAGCCAGGGCGGAGCGCTTCGACAACGACCGGGGCCGGCGGGTCTGGGCCTACTTCGCACCCGCCCCTATCGGGGCGCGGGCCGTTCCGCCCCGCCCGAGCACCGCTGCCGCCGCCAAGGCGGCCCTCCCCGTCCGGACGGTCCTGTTCGTTGTCAGCAGCCTGCTGCTCTGGGCCCTGGCACTGATCGCGGATCCGGCCATGGCGAGCGTCGAGTTACTTGTGGCTCTCGGCGCAGGTCTGGCAGCGGCCCGCTCCGGTGACCGGTGGTGGGGCCAGGGACCGCGGCGGGACCTCACTGTCGGGACCCGCGTCCCTCACACGCATGGTCCCTCCTCCGACGAGGACGGGTTCACCAAACGCGTCCGCCATTCGTTCGATCACTACTTCAGTGTTCGCACGCCCCACGAGTTCACGCGGGACGCCTGGCTCGCCCACACCGCTCAGGTCCGCAGCAGCCTCGCCGCCGAGATCGCGGACCTCTACCGGGAGAGCCGGGTCAGTGTGGACCGGGTCACCTGGTTGATCCGTTACCTCGCTGAGGACACCCGGAACCGCCACAACAACGGCACGCTGTTCGAGGATGACCGCCAGAACCGGACTCCGGTCAGGATGAAGGCCTTGACCGTGGTGGCCCTGACCGTTCTCGGCGTCACGGTTCTGACCACGTTCGGAACGGCAATGTCGGGTGCCACCTCGCTGCGATCACTGTGGGCGTTCCTGGCCATGATCGGTACGGCCTGGTCCGGGCACGCGGCCGCTTCCCTGTGGCTGGAGGTCCGGCGTGAAGAGCACCGGCTGGCCCGTGAGACACGGAAATACCGTGAGCAACTGGCCGCACGACAGGACGCACACCAGCGCTGGCAGTCGCTCCTGGACGCCACGCGCCCCAGTGAGCAGCAAATGGAGACCTGGCTCGCCTGCGACAAGACTTCGTTCGTCGATGAAGCGCTCCGGCACCACCGGCTCACCTGGCGCGACCTGATCACCCACACCATCCTGGTGTCCCCCGCCCCTTCTTACAAACGAGGCCGGGTCAAACGCGGCCCCTGGCGGTACTCGCACTACGTGTTCCGCTTGTTCCTGTTCACCCAGGACGGCATCCGCGAGATGAGCTCTGAGTTCAGCTTCTCCGACGCAACGCGAAAGAACGAGCAGCGGAGCAACTACCGGTTCGACGCTCTGTCTTCCGTACAGGTGGCGGAGAATGTCGACGGCGGCTACGAGTTGGAACTCGTCCTCACCAATGGACCGGCGAGGAAAATCCGCGTCAAGGACGCCGATGCCCATCAGCTGGCGCCGGACGAGAGTTCTCAGGAAATCTCAGAAATCAACCTCAGTGCGGCTGGCTCTACCCACACCTTCCGCCTCTTGGAGGGGATAGCGGCGGAAGGGAAGGGCTGGATCGAACGACACAGTCCCAAAAACCTGACGCCCTTCCAGGTAGTCGGCTGATCCTGGACTCGAGTATGGGAATTCCTGTGCCTTCCACGGACGATGTCACCGAAAGTAAAATCCTGCTGACCGAGTACGACCGCCTGAAGGAGGAACAGAAGACCCGCATAGGGTTCCGTGACAACCTGCTCTACTTCACGCTCGCGGCGGCCACTGCGGTCGTGGCGGTCACCGTCCAGAGCGGACAGTCCCGGCTCCTGCTCTTCGTCCCCGCGGTCTGCCTGATCCTGGGATGGACCTATCTGGTCAACGACGAGAAGGTCTCGGCAATCAGCTCCTACGTCCGCGACCATCTGGGACCACGTCTGGAAGAACTCGCCTCCGCTCGCGGCACGGTGTTCGGCTGGGAGGTCTACCACCGCAGCGTTGCAGGCCGCACCATGCGCAAGCGGCTTCAGACCGCGGTGGACCTGTTCGCGTACCTGGTCCTGCCCATGGTGTGCACGATCGCGTTCTGGTGCTCGCCCGCCGTTCAGCCCCTGCTCGTGCTCACTTCTCTCCTGCTGACGCTCGCCTTGATCGTGCTGGGCTGGCAGTTCCTACGCCGTGCGGAGCAGTAGCGCGAGCGCCAGCACCGGTTCATAACCGCGGAGTTGTGCACACCCGCGGGCATCAGGGGCACCCGCTATATCCGACGTTCAGCAGCACCGGCACGCCCGCTCGCGCGCCTGATCGAAGGCCTCGGCCGACCAGGACCGTGGCCGGGCGCCCTCGCTTCCGCGCCCCGTACGCAGGACACTTGTGGCCGCAGGGAACTGTTGCTCTCGGAGGGGGAACCCATATGCGGGACAGCCATCGGGCCGAGGCCGAGCGGCTGTTGGCACGGGCCGTGGAGGAGGAGGTCCGCCGTTCGGGCGGGCGCGTCGACGGGAGCGTGCTGCTGACGCGGGCGCGCGGCGCGCTGGACGCCATGGCGCAGACGGCGGCGGAGGAGTACGGCGCGTACAGCGGCGCGCTCGACGAGGCGGAGGCCGGGCGGCTGAGCTTCAAGCAGCGGTACTCGAAGGAGGGGGCGGGAACTCCGCTGCTGGTCGCGGTGGTTGCGGCGCTCGCGGCCGGGGTCTGCGACCTGTCGTTCGGCACGAGCGTCGGCACGGCCCTCGGCACCGGCGCGGTCGTCGCCGTGGCGGGCGCGGCGGCCACCGTCGTGAAGGTGACGGCCTCCCACGTTCCGGCGGCCAGCCGCCGCGCGGGCGAGCTCAGCCGGCCGGGCGGGCCCGAGCAGCTGCGGTTGCAGTGGCTGACGGCGCTTGAGGTGCGCGGCATACGGCCCTTCCTCGACCAGCAGCGGGTCCTCGCCGCGTCGACCGGAGCGCGCACGGCGAAGAAGCCGGCGCCGCAGCTGCGCGGCACGGACAAGAGCGCGGCGGCGCGCAGGCGCAGCGTCCTGCAGCAGTCCTTCGGCCAACTCACGGAGACGGCGGCGCCCTTCGTGGGGCGCAGGGCCGAGCTGGGGCGGATCGCGCGGTGGGTGCACGCGGCGCGTGCCAGCACCGACACGCGGCCCACGGTGGTCGTGCTGCACGGCGTGCCGGGCTCGGGGCGGACCTCGCTCGCGGTGCGCGCGGCGCACGACCTGCGGGACCAGTTCCGCGGCGCGTGCGTCGTGGACCTGCGCGGCGACACCCCGCAGGAGTCCCCGATGACCACCCGCGACGCGCTGATGCACCTGCTGAATCGATTGGGCGCCCCGCGCGAACAGCTCCTCTTCCGCGAGCGCGCCTCGCAGGAGCAGCAGCTCAAGCGGCTCAGCGAGCTCTACCACCAGTATCTGACGGGCCTCGCGGTGACGATCGTGCTCGACGACGCCAGCGACGTCGAGCAGGTCCGCACGCTGGTCCCCGAGCGCTCGGACAGCCTCGTCCTCGTCACCTCGAGGGAGCCCCTCGCGCTGCCCGGCGACCTGCCCGCGTGGGTGCACTCGCTGCCGGTCGAGGCGTTGGACGAGGCGGGCGCGGAGGAGCTGCTCCGCGAGTCCGCGGAGGACGCCTCCGGGCCCTACGACGCCGCATCGGGCGACACGATAAGGGAGTTGTGCGGCGGGCTGCCGCTCGCGCTGCGCGCCGCGGGCTCCTCGCTGGGCCCGCGGACACCGAGCCGGCTCGCGTCGGACCTGTCGGCGTACGGCCCGGCGGAGAAGGTCGGCCCGGTCGAGCGCGTCCTGTGGCTGCGCTACGCCGACCAGTCGGAGCAGGCCAGGCGGCTGCTGCGCCGCCTGGCGCTCGCGGGGCGCGCCTCGCTGGGCGCGGCCGCGGCGGCGGCGCTGCTCGGCACGGACGAGCAGGAGGCGGCCCGGCAGCTGACCGCCCTGTCCCGCGCGGGCCTCGTCGAAGTGCCCCGCCCCCGCGACCGCGGGGGTGACGAGGCTCCGCCCGGCCGCCGCTACCGCCTGCACGACGTCGTCCGATCCTTCGCCCGCACCCGCCTCCTCGACGAGGAGCAGCCCGCCGAACGCTCGGCCGCCCAGGAACGCCTCATCGCCAGCTACGGAGAGCTGGCCGACACCGTGATCCGCCTGGTCGACGGCAAGACGTCCACGCGCGCCGACACTCTTTTGAAGGGTGCGGCCGGGCAGCACGGGTTCACCTCGCTCGACGCGGCGCTGCGCTGGCTCGACGACGAGTCGACGTTCATCACGGCGGCGCTGCGGCACGCGGAGGGCGTCGACCAGCGGGCCGTGCTCAACCTCCTCGGGGCCCTGTGCGACTACTGCCTGCTGCGCGGCGACCTCTACCGCCTCGGTGAGATCAACGAACTCACCCAGGCCATCGACCAGGGCCTCCTCGGCCGCAGCGTCCAGTGGCGCACCGGTATCGCCGCCCGCCAGCTGGGCGAGCTCGACCAGTCGCGTACGACACTGAACTCCGTCGTCGACCTGTACTTCGAGGCCCACCAGGACGCGGCCGCCGCCCGCGCGCTCGGCTCCCTCGGCATCACCCTGCACCACCAGGGCAATCTCACGGAGGCCGCGGCACGGCTCACGGAGGCGCTCGATCTGCAGGCCGCCGACGAGCTGGCGGGCGACCGCGCCTGGACGCTGCACGCCCTCGCGGCGGTCGAACGGGACCGCGCCCACCTCGCGCACGCCCTCGACATGCTGGAGAGGGCTCTCGCCCTGCACCGCGGGAGCGGCTCGGTGCACGGCGAGGCCTGGACGCACTTCCAGCTCGGACAGCTCTGCCTGCGCATGGGCGACGTACCGGGCGCGGAGGGCGAGCTGCGCGAGGCCCTCGACCTGTACGGCCGCACCCGCGACCCGCGCGGCGAGGCCTGGGCCATGACGCAGCTGGCGCGGGCCCGCCTCGTCGACGGCGACCCCTCACCGGCGGTCGACGGACTGCGCCAGGCGGTGTCCCGGCACCGCGACAATGACGACGCGCGCGGCGAGGCGTGGTCCCTGTACTACCTGGGCCAGGCCCTGGAGGAGGCGGGCAGCCTCGACCAAGCGGTGCGCGACCTGGAGCGGGCCCGCACGATGTTCTCCCGGATGCGGGACGTGTACGGCCTGGCCTGCGCCCGGCACCATTCGGCGCGTGTCACCCGCGACCAGCGCGCCGCGCAGACGGGTTCGCTGCGCAACTCCGGCTTCGCACGGCAGCTCCTGGTGGACGCCCGCGCCGACTTCCAGCGCATCGGTGTCGCGCACGGCGAGGCCTGGACGTGTCTGGAGCTGGTGGTCGTGGACGCCGGCAACAACCGCAGTCAGCAGGCGCTCGGCCTGTGCGACGAGGCCATCGGGCTCTTCTCCTCGTACGGCGACCGCCGCGGCGGCGACTGGGCCCGCTTCCTGCGCTGCACCCTGCTGCCGTACGCCTCACCGGGCGGCTGGGAGATCGGCACGGCGGTGGCCCAGGAGGAGCTGAGCCGGCTCTCCCGCGACGACCATCCGACGCGCGACGGCAAGCTCACCGACTGCGTGCAGGCGTACGCCCTGCTTCTGGAGCGCGGCGCCGACCTGGAGACGGGGTGGCAGGCGTGGCGTCTGGGGATGGTGCCGAGCCGGCACGCACGGGAGGTCATGGGGGTGGACGTACCGGAGCGGCGCTGAAGGGACAGCGCTGAAAGGGTGGCCGGAAGGCCGCCGTTTTCCCCCAATTGGGGTGTTATGTACACCGACGGGCTACGGCCGTGAGCGCGCACGGCCGTCCCGGGTGACGCTCACATGGACCGGCTTCTCCTTCTGTGAAGAGGTATCCATGCGTACGCGCAGCATCGTCACCACAGCCGCTCTCACGTTCGTCACCGTGCTCGGTGGCGCCGACGCCGCGATGGCCGACCCCGGCCCGGACGCCGTGGGCACGACCGGCAACTCCCCCGGCGTCCTCAGCGGCAACAACGTCCAGGTCCCCGTCGACCTCGGCCTCAACCTCTGCGGCAACACCGTCGACGTGCTCGGCCTGCTCAACCCGGCCACCGGCAACGAGTGCCAGACCCACGGCTGACGGCCTGACCGGCCCGCCACCCCATGTGCGCCCCCCGGACGCGCTCCGCGTATCGGACGCATGAGCCATGCGGACGGGTGGGCTTCCGCGGAAGGCCGTGTGCGGCCGGAACCGGCCGGATAAGCCTTCTTGCGATCTTCACAACCACAAGAAAGGACGCTTCATGCGTATCCGTACTGCTGTAGCCACCACCGTCCTCGCCGGCCTCACCGTCCTCGGCGGCGCGGGCGTCGCCTCCGCCGACGGCCACGACGGAAACGACGGTGTCGGCTACGGCATCGAGAGCGGCAGCGACATCAACACCGTGCACCACGAGAACACCGCCGCCGTCTTCGGCGACCTGGTCATGGACTGACCGGAACCACCCCGGCAGTACAGGCACAGAACTCAGTCCCCTCTCGCCCGCGGGCGGGAGGGGTCCGGGTTTTACTGGGCTTTCCGGGGGCTACTTCCCGCTGACCGGCGCCTTCTGCGACGTCCCGGACTCCGCCTCCGCGTCGCTCTCCGGGTCCTTGAAGTCGACCTTGCGCATGTGCTTGTTCATCGACTTCATGAGGCCCCACACGGCCAGCGCCATCACCGCGAAGACGATGAACCCGAGGACGCCGGGCGTCACCTTGTCGTCGTCGACCTCCTTGGCAAGAGGGACGAGATGCGTCATTGCCAGATGTACGTTCACGCTAGGCATTGTCGCGGATGCCCGCAAAGAGGTCGTCCTCGGGGAGGGAAGTATCGACGAGCGACTTCGCGAGCTCGTACTCCTCCGTGGGCCAGACCTCCTTCTGGATCTCCATCGGCACCCGGAACCAGCCGCCGTCGGGGTCGATCTGGGTGGCGTGCGCGATCAGGGCCCTGTCGCGGGTCTCGAAGAAGTCGGCACACGGAACGTGCGTGGTCAGGGTGCGCTCGACCCGCTCGAACTCGTCCCAGCGCTTGAGCCAGTCCCCGTAGGGCGACTCCAGGCCGCGGTCGAGCATCGCGTGGTGCAGCGCCTCGGTGCGCGGGCGGTTGAAGCCCTGGTTGTAGTAGAGCTTCTGCGGCTGGAAGACCGGGCCGAACTCGCTCTCGGGGTACTTCTCGGGGTCCGCGGCGCCGTCGAACGCCACCATCGTGATCTTGTGGGTCATGATGTGGTCGGGGTGCGGGTACCCGCCGTTCTCGTCGTAGGTCGTGATGACCTGCGGGCGGAAGGAGCGGATCTGCCGGACCAGCTCGCCGGCCGCCTTGTCCACGTCCTCCAGGGCGAAGCAGCCCTCGGGCAGCGGCGGCAGCGGGTCGCCCTCGGGCAGGCCGGAGTCGACGAAGCCGAGCCAGTCCTGCTTGACGCCGAGGATCTCGCGGGCCTTGTCCATCTCCTTCCTGCGCACCTCGTGGATGTTCTCCTGGATGTAGGTGTCACCCTGGAGCTTCGGGTTGAGGATGTCGCCGCGCTCCCCGCCCGTGCAGGTCACGACGTGCACGTCCACCCCTTCGGCCACGTACTTGGCCATGGTGGCCGCGCCCTTGCTCGACTCGTCGTCGGGGTGGGCGTGTACGGCCATCAGTCGCAGCTGCTCAGTCAAGACTCGATCCTCAAGGTATTGGGCGCCCTCGTGATTCCGGCGCATCAGGCGGCTTCTATAGTGACGGAACCGGGGGGCGGAAAATTCCGGCATCCCCTGTTCCTGGAGGACGATCATGGCGGCGGCGGGCTCGAAGCTTCCCGAGGGGCACGCACAGGGGCTTCCCGAGGGAGTTCCCGAGGGGCGGTACGGCCGCTCGCGCACGGCCGACGAAGCCGCCGACCGCAAGCTGAAGATCGTCGGCTCGGTGCTCGGCGTCGTGCTGCTCGGCGTCGTCGGCTGGTTCGGGTACGACTACATCAACGGCGCGAAGCTCAGCGGCGAGGTCATCAAGTTCGACGTCGTCTCGGACCACGCCGTCGAGGCCCACCTGGAGGTCCGCAAGGACACCGACGCCAAGGGCTACTGCACCCTGCGCTCGCAGGCCGAGTCGGGCGACGAGGTGGGCCGCGCGGACTTCCGCTTCGACCGGCACACGGACCGCATCGACCGCGTCGTCACCCTCCGCACGACGAAGAAGGCCACCAGCGTCGAGCTGCTGGGCTGCCACTCCGACTGAAGTCGGGCAGCTTTACCGCGCTCACCTGCGTTGACGCAAATCTGACCGCTTATGTCCTCCCCCTTCGGCGCCTGAATTGTTAGGCTCGTGGTTTCGCCCACCCGAGAAGGAACATTCTTCTGGGTAGGGCGATGCTTTGTATTCCCAGTACCTACGAGGAGCACCTGTGACCCAGACCAGCGACAACGTCACCTGGCTGACCCAGGAGGCGTACGACAAGCTCAAGGAAGAGCTTGAGTACCTGTCTGGTCCCGCGCGCACCGAGATCGCGGCGAAGATCGCGGCAGCGCGTGAGGAGGGCGACCTGCGTGAGAACGGCGGGTACCACGCGGCCAAGGAGGAGCAGGGCAAGCAGGAGCTCCGCGTCCGCCAGCTGACCCAGCTCCTGGAGCACGCGCGGGTCGGCGAGGCCCCGGCCGACGACGGCGTCGTCGAGCCCGGCATGGTCGTCACCATCGCCTTCGACGGCGACGAGGACGACACGTTGACGTTCCTGCTCGCCTCCCGCGAATACGCGAGCGCGGACATCGAGACGTACTCGCCGCAGTCCCCGCTGGGCACCGGCGTGAACAGCAAGCGGGTGGGCGAGGACGCGCAGTACGAACTGCCGAACGGCAAGTTCGCCTCCGTCAAGATCCTCGCCGCCAAGCCCTACGCGGGCTGACCCGGCTTCTCGGACCTGTGAAGGCCCCGGTGCGTACCGCACCGGGGCCTTCACCTTTCGGGGGGACCGTTGCTCAACCGTGCGCCGAGCGGTACTTGCGGACCGCCAGCGTGCGGAAGAGCAGGATGATCAGGACCGAGTAGATCAGCGAGGCCCAGACCGGGTGCTGCATGGGCCAGGCGTCGGACGGCGACACCCCCGGGTTGCCGAAGAGCTGGCGGCAGGCCTGGACGATGGCGCTGAAGGGGTTCCAGTCGGCGACGTGCCGCAGCCAGGGCGTCATCTGGCTGGAGTCCACGAACGCGTTCGAGATGAACGTGACGGGGAAGAGCCAGATGATGCCTCCCGACGTGGCCGCCTCGGGGGTGCGGACGGAGAGGCCGATGAGCGCGCCGATCCAGGTGAACGCGTACCCGAGCAGGAGCAGGAGTCCGAAGCCCGCCAGGATCCTTCCCGCGTTGGTCGGTTCCGCGGAGCCCGTCCGCCAGCCGACGAGCAGCGCCACGACCGCGAGGACGACGAGGGTGATGGCGGTCTGTACGAGGTCGGCGACCGTGCGTCCGGTCAGGACCGCGCCGCGCGCCATGGGCAGCGAGCGGAAGCGGTCGACCAGACCCTTCTGCATGTCGTCGGCGATGCCCGCCGCCGAGCCCGCCGTGGCGAAGGTGACGGTCTGCGCGAAGATGCCCGCCATCAGGAAGTCTTTGTAGACATCGGGATCGGTGCTGTCGCCGATCTTCATGGACCCGCCGAAGACGTACGTGAACAGGACCACGAACATCACCGGCTGGATGACCCCGAACAGGACCATCTCAGGGATCCGGGACATCCGAATCAGGTTCCTGCGGGCGATGACCAGGGAGTCCCGCACGGACTGACCGATGCCGCCGGTGGGCCGGGGCGCCAGGGACTGCCTCGTGTCCGTCGCAGTGCTCACTTGTCGGCCTCCTTCTTGCGCTTGGCGGCGGTCGCGCCCTTGGACTTGGCGTCGGCGCCGTCTCCGTCGGTCTCGTCCGCGGCTTCGGCGACGTGCCCGGTGAGGGAGATGAAGACGTCGTCGAGGGTCGGGCGGCGCAGGCCGATGTCGTCGATCTCTATGCCGCGGGCGTCCAGTTCGCGGATGACCTCGGCGAGCAGCTTGGCGCCGCCGGTGACGGGGACGGTCAGCTTGCGGGTGTGCTCGGCGACGGCGACCTCGCCCTTGCCGAAGCCGCGCAGGACCTCGGAGGCGGTGGCGATGTGCTCGCGGTCGTGCACGACGACCTCGACGCGTTCGCCGCCGGTCTGGGCCTTGAGCTGGTCGGAGGTGCCGCGGGCGATGACACGGCCGTGGTCGACGACGCAGATGTCGTGCGCGAGGTGGTCGGCCTCTTCGAGGTACTGCGTGGTGAGGAGCAGCGTCGTGCCGCCCGAGACCAGTTCCTGGATGACCTCCCACAGCTGCTGGCGGTTGCGCGGGTCGAGGCCGGTGGTCGGCTCGTCCATGAACATCACCGGGGGCGATACGACGAGTGCCGCGGCGAGGTCGAGGCGGCGGCGCATGCCGCCGGAGTACGTCTTGGAGGGGCGGTCGGCGGCGTCGGTGAGGTTGAACCGGTCGAGCAGTTCGGCCGCCCGCGCCTTCGCCTCCTTGGCCCGCATCTGGTAGAGCTGACCGACCATCTGCAAGTTCTCACGGCCCGTCAGATACTCGTCCACGGCCGCGAATTGGCCGGAGAGGCCGATGGAGCGCCGGACCTCGTTGGGGTGTTTCAGTACGTCGATGCCCGCGACGACCGCCTTGCCGCTGTCGGGTGTGAGCAGCGTCGTCAGGCAGCGGACCGCCGTGGTCTTCCCCGCGCCGTTCGGGCCGAGCAGGCCGAGCACGGTGCCTTCCGGGACATCCAGATCGACGCCGTCCAGAGCCCGTACGTCACCGAAGGTCTTCACCAGACCTTCGGCATAGATGGCGCCTGGCATGTGGGTTCTCCCCTGGTGTGGATTGCTTCGGGTGAAGTTCCTACGCAAAAGCTTAGATTTGCCGGACTTTCGACGCCCGGCGGCAGGGCACGGGTGTCGCGTGACAGGTCACAGGTGACGAGGAGCACACCATAACGCGATACATCGCGTCGGCTCACCTGTTTTTCCAAAGTCATACGTGCGCGGCGGCGTCGCCTCAGTCGATGACCGTGTAACCCGCCGCCCGCAGCGCCGTGCCCACCTCGACGCAGTGCTCCGGGCCCTTGGTCTCCACCTGCAGCTCCACCTCGGCCTCGGTCAGCCCGAGCCGGGGATCCGTGCGCACGTGGCTCACGTCGAGGACGTTCGCGTCCACCTCCGACAGGACGCCGAGGAGCGTGGCCAGGGCGCCCGGCCGGTCCGTCAGACGCAGCCGCAGGGAGAGGTAGCGGCCGGCCGCCGCCATGCCGTGGCGCAGGATGCGCTGCATCAGGAGCGGATCCACGTTGCCGCCCGAGAGGAGTGCCACCACCGGGCCCTCGAACGCCTTCGGGTCGCTCATCAGGGCCGCGACCGGACTGGCTCCGGCCGGCTCGACGACCATCTTGGCGCGCTCCAGGCAGAGCAGAAGCGCGCTGGAGAGCTCGTCCTCGGAGACCGTGACGACGTCGTCGACGAGATCCTCGACGAGCCGGAACGGCACGTCGCCGGGGCGGCCCACCTTGATGCCGTCGGCCATCGTCGCCGGATTCTTGATCGACACCGGGTGGCCCGCGGCCAGTGACGGCGGGTAGGCCGCGGCCCCCGCCGCCTGTACGCCGATCACCTTCACGTCCGGGCGCATCGCCTTCACCGCGACGGCGATGCCCGCCACGAGCCCGCCGCCCCCGATGCCCACGACGAGGGTGCGCACCTCGGGGCACTGCTCCAGGACCTCCAGGCCGACCGTGCCCTGCCCCGCGATGATGTCGGCGTGGTCGAAGGGGTGGATGAAGACCGCGCCCGTCCGGTACGCGTACTCCTGCGCGGCGGCCAGCGTCTCGTCGACCACCTGGCCGTGCAGCCGCACCTCCGCTCCGTACTCGCGCGTCGCGGCGACCTTGGGCAGTGGCGCACCGGCGGGCATGAACACGGTGGAGCGCACGCCGAGGAGCGAGGAGGCGAGCGCCACGCCCTGGGCGTGGTTGCCCGCACTGGCGGCGACCACTCCGGCGGCCCGCTCCTCGGGGAGCAGGCCCGCGATCCGTACGTACGCGCCGCGCAGCTTGAACGAACCCGTCCGCTGCAGGTTCTCGCACTTGAGGTGCACGGGGGCGCCGACCAGCCCGGACAGGTACCTGCTGCCCTCCAGCGCCGTCATCCGGGCCACTCCGGAGAGCATCTTCTGCGCACCGCGCACGTCGTCGAGGGTCACCGTGCGGAGGGGCTTCGGCAAGGAGTGCGGCGTGCGGTAGCTCATGACGGCAAGTCTCGCAGCCGACGCCCGAGTCCTCCTGGGACGACCAAGGAACGAGACCGTTCTCGCGTGGGTTTGCGCAGCGCAGGTACGGTACGCGCCGCGGCCGCGTACCCTGGCCCCCAACCCATCGCCCTCGCATGAAGTGAGCCCCCGGCCATGCCCACAACTCCGGACATGACGACCGCCAGCGATCCCGCCCTTCTGGACAGCCTGCAACATCAGGTGGCGGTCTTCGCCCGCCGCGCGGAGCAGACCCGTCTCGGCGGCGTCGGCCAGGTCCGCAACTCCATGGACCGCGCCGCGTATCTGCTGCTCAACCGCCTCGACAAGGAGGGGCCGATGGGCGTCAAGGCCCTCGCGGCGAGCATGGGCATCGACTCCTCGACGGTGACCCGGCAGGTCGCGCCGCTCGTCGACACCGGCCTCGTCAAGCGCACCTCGCACCCCGAGGACGGGCGCGCCGTGGTGCTCCAGCTGTCGCCGCGCGGCCAGGCCAGACTCGACGAGGTCCGCTCCTCGCGGCGCGAGCTGATGGCCGAGCTGACGCAGGACTGGGACCCGGCGGAGCGCGAGAGCTTCTGTGCGCTCCTCACACGCTTCAATTCCGCCCTCTCCGCGCGGCAGACGTCACAGACGGCACCCGTGGGAGAGGTTTCGGCCACTCCGGAGTCTTGACCCCGGCCCTGCCTCTGGCCTCATATGAGACCGGGACCCCCCTTCCTTCCGGCCGGGAGGTGCGGTGCGAGAACGGCAGGCGCTCCAGAGCGCCCGCCGTGCCCGGGAGTTCGAGGCGTTCGTCGCGGGCGCGGCAGGGCGGCTCCTGCATGCCGCGACGCTGCTCACCGCCGAGCCCCCCGACGACAACCCGCGCGCGCGTGTCCTGCTGACCGCGGCGCTGGCCCACACGTACGCGTCGTGGGACCGGCTGCGCGGCGAGGACCCGTACGACCGCACCCGCCAGCAGGTCGCCCTGCGCTTCGGACGAGCGGCCTGGCGACGCCACCGCGGCCACGGCGGGGTCCTGGGCCTGCTGAGCCCCCAGGAGCGGCTGATTCTCGTGCTGCGCATGTACGAGGGGGTGGCGGAGGAGCAGACGGCTGCGCTCCTCGGGCTGCCCGCCGAGCGGGTCCGGGTGATCTGCGCCCGCGCGATCGCGACGGTGCTGCACCCGCCGCGCGGACCCGCGCCGTCCCGGGCCCTGAGCGGGGCGGCCCCGTCATGAGCCAGTACGAGCGCAAGGAAGAGGCGATCCGGCGGATCCTGGAAGGCACGACGCCCGTTGTGCCGCCCGAACTCCTCGACGACGCGGTACGGCGCGGCAGCCGGGCGCTGCGGCGCCGTACGGCGGTGCGGCGGGCGTTGTGGACGCTGCTGTTCGTCGCCGCGGTGGCGTTCGTCGTGTGGGCGTCCGTCACCCGGCCGTGGGTGGAGCCGCCGACCGACACGACTCCACCCCTGACGCGCTGGTGACCGGCGCCGGGGCTAGCCCAGGGCCTGCTGCAGGTCGGCGACGAGGTCGTCCGCCGACTCGATGCCCACGGAGAGCCGCACGAGGTCCCCGGGAACCTCCAGGGCGGAGCCCACCACGGAGGCGTGCGTCATGCGGCCCGGGTGCTCGATCAGGGACTCGACACCGCCCAGGGACTCGCCCAGGGTGAACAGCTCGGCCCGGTTGCAGACCTCGACGGCCGCCTCCTCGCCGCCCTCGACCCGGAACGACACCATGCCGCCGAAGGACCGCATCTGCTTGGCGGCGACCTCGTGACCGGGGTGCTCAGGAAGGCCCGGGTAGAGAACGCTGCTCACGCGCGCGTGGCGGGTCAGCATCTCGGTGACCTTCGTGGCGTTCTCGCTGTGCCGGTCCATGCGCACCGCGAGGGTCTTGATGCCGCGCAGCACCAGCCAGGCGTCGAAGGGCCCGGCGACGGCGCCCATCGCGTTCTGGTGGTACGCCAACTCCTCGCCGAGCTCCGCGTCGTTGACGACGAGCGCCCCGCCGACGACGTCCGAGTGGCCGCCCATGTACTTCGTCATGGAGTGCACGACGACGTCCGCGCCGAGCGCGAGGGGCTGCTGGAGGTAGGGGCTCGCGAAGGTGTTGTCGACGACGAGACGCACGCCGGCCTCGCGGGCGATCTGCGCGACCGCGGTGATGTCGGTGATGCCGAGCAGCGGGTTGGAGGGGGTCTCCACCCAGATCGCCTTCGTGCGGTCGGTCAGCGCGGCGCGCACCGCCTCCGGGTCGGAGGTGTCGGCCACCGACCACTCCACGCCCCACCGCGAGACGACCTTGGCGAAGAGCCGGAAGGTGCCGCCGTACGCGTCATTGGGGATGACGACGTGATCACCGGGGCTGAGCAGCGTACGGAGGAGGCAGTCCTCGGCCGCGAGACCGGACGCGAAGGCGAGTCCGCGGCGGCCGCCCTCCAGTGCGGCCAGGTTCTCTTCGAGGGCGGTCCTCGTCGGGTTGGCGCTGCGGCTGTACTCGTAGCCGCCGCGCAGCCCGCCGACGCCGTCCTGCTTGTAGGTCGAGACCTGGTAGATGGGCGGGACGACGGCGCCGGTCAGGGGGTCGGCGGTGTTGCCCGCGTGGATGGCCACGGTTTCGAAGCTCTGCGTGCTGTGCGAGTCACTCATGCGGCCTGAGCGTAGTGCGCGCACCGGCCCTTCTGCCGGGTCGGTCCGGGTACGTCCCGGCAGGTTGGCCAATTGTCCGACGCGTCTGGTTCGCTTGTCTCATGGAGATTCTCTGGTTCCTGTTCGCGGTGATCATGATCGGTGCGGTCCTGGGGCCCGTACTGCTGCGCAGGCGCGGCGGAATCCGGCAGGTGGCCCCCGGCTCCCCGGACGCCGCGGACCCGGCCGATTACGGCTTCCTCCGCCAGGAGGAGCTGGACATCCGCATGCCCGGACCGGACGCGGATCTCCTCGAGGTGCTCGACCTGGTGCAGCGCACGCAGGAGTGGAAGGCCGCCTCGCAGCTGCTCGCCGGCACGGAGACGCACGGCGAGCGGCGCTGGCAGCGCGTGCAGGCCTTCGCCGGCGCGGCCTCGCTGGAGCTGCAGCGGCGGCCCGGCGGCGTCAGCGACAGCCCGGGCGGGCAGTGGCTGCGGGTGTGGCGTGCCGAGACGCCCAAGGACGCGGGCGGCGCGGCGGTGCACGCGGAGTTCCTCGTGCAGCAGGCGTGGCGCACGGCGGAGCAGGGGACGGACGAGTTCCGGATCATCCTGGAGGAGGCGAAGGAGGCGTGCGCGCAGGCCGCGCTGCTCTCCCCCGGCGATCCCGTCCCGTACATCATCGAGCTCTCCATCGCGCGCGGACTCGCGTACTCCCGCGAGGAGTTCGAGCAGCTGTGGCTGAAGATCCTGGACCGTGCGCCCGCGCACATGGGCGCGCACCTCGCGGCGCTGCACTACTGGTGCGAGAAGTGGCACGGCTCGCGCGATCTGGCGTATGGCTTCGCGGAGGCCGCGGCGGCCCGCGCGCCCCGCGGCTCCCTGCTCGCGGCGCTCCCCCTCTTCGCCGTCTACGAGCACCTGCCCGAGGTCAACCTCGTGCGCGGGTTCTACGAGAGCGAGGTCGTCACCAAGGCCGTCGAGGGTGCGCTGTTCGCGGTGCACTCCGCGCGCGCGGACGACCCGATGCTGGCGCACGTCCGGCACCTCCTGGTCTTCTTCCTGGTGCGCTGCCAGCGCTGGTCTGAGGCGATGAACCAGCTGGTGCACGTGGACGGCCACGTGGGGGCGCTGCCCTGGACGCTCTCCGAGGACCCCGCTTCGGACTACGCGGTGTACCGCGCGCTGGCGGTCGCGGGGTACGAGGCGAACGGCGGCAGCCCGGCGACGCTCCCGCACTGAGCACGGCCGCCCCGGCGGCGCGACCGCCCGGCCGGAATGCGTCACCCCTTCCCTACGTTGACGGGGTAGACCCCAGTCACGCACGAGGAGAGACCGCATGATCTTCGGCCGCACGCCCGAGCTCCCCACCGCCGAGCAGGCCCTCAAGGGCCGGGCGACCCCGGAATTCGAGGTCCCCTCGCACCACGCGGTCCTCGGCAACCCGCTGCTCGGCCCCTACCCCGAGGGCCTGGAGGTCGCGGACTTCGCCCTTGGCTGCTTCTGGGGTGCGGAGCGCAAGTTCTGGCAGACCGAGGGCGTCTGGACGACGTACGTCGGCTACCAGGGCGGTTACACGGAAAACCCCTCCTACGAAGAGGTGTGCTCCGGCCTGACCGGCCACACGGAGGCGGTCCGCGTCGTCTTCGACCCGTCCAAGGTCACGTACGCCGAGCTCCTGAAGCTGTTCTGGGAGTCCCACAACCCCACGCAGGGCTTCCGCCAGGGCAACGACGTCGGCACGCAGTACCGCTCGGCGATCTACACGCACTCCCCCGAGCAGGAGGAGACGGCGAAGGCGTCCCTGGCGGCGTACCAGCGGGTCCTGACGGCCTCGGGCCACGGCACGATCACGACGACGGTCCTCCCGGCGGCGGACCGCACGTTCTGGCCGGCGGAGGCATACCACCAGCAATACCTGGACAAGAACCCCGACGGCTACTGCGGCATCGGCGGCACGGGCGTCTCCTGCCCGATCGGCGTGGCCCGGGCCGACGGCTGACCCCAGGCAGCGGTCCGCATCGGCACCCTCAGTCGACCCCGAGGTCACGTCGCATCACGCGGCGCAGTTCCGCGACGGCCGCGTCGTTCGCCGCCTCGAGTTCCTCGTAGGCCTCGCTGTCGGCCGTCACACCTTCGAGGACGCGGTCCCGTGTCGTTCGCAGGGCGATGAAGGCGGATCTGGCGGCCGCGACGACGTGGGGCGGGGCGGTGATCGCCAGTTGGTGGCGGATCTCGTAGGCGCCCGGCGCCAGGAAGCGGTCGCGTACCTCGCGCGCGTGCTCCGCGCTGCCCGGCCGGGGGCCGTCCGTGGCCCGCGCCGCTTCGTGCAGCGCCGTGCGGACGCGGGAGAGGGCCGCGGTGTACTCGGCGTAGAGCTGGCGCCGTGTCGCCGTCTCGCGTTCCCGGCTCTCGCGTCGCCACCGGCTCCGGTCGGCCAGGAGCGTGGCGCCGACGCCGATTCCCGCGCCCAGCAGCGTACTCACCGGCGACAGCCACTCCATGAGGCCAGGACCTTATCGCCCCCGCCCCTCTGCCCTCAGCGAATCTGCCACGGGCCGAGATTTCTGACAGGTGCCTTCGGCGCGGGCAACAGTGAGGGCGGAGCGGGGCGTTGGGCTTCGTTCCGGGGACTTGGGAGGCGTCATGGGAGTACGGGGCAGGGAGCGGGACGTGCGGGGTGAGGACGGGGACACCGCTCCGTCGCGGTTCGACGATCACCTCGCCGCGCAGCTGCTCAACCAGCGGATCGTGATGCTCGGGACGCAGGTCGACGAGGTGTCCGCCAACCGCGTGTGCGCGCAGATGCTGTTGCTGTCCGCGGAGGACCCGAAGACCGACATCAGTCTGTACATCAACAGCCCCGGCGGGTCCGTCACCGCCGGACTCGCCATCTACGACACCATGCGGCTCATCCCGAACGACGTGGCCACGCTGGCCATGGGTTTCGCCGCGAGCATGGGGCAGTTCCTGCTCAGCGTCGGCACGCACGGCAAGCGGTTCGCGCTGCCCAACGCGCGGATCATGATGCACCAGCCCTCCGCCGGCATCGGCGGCACCACCGCGGACATCGCCATTCAGGCCGAGAACCTGGAGTTCACGAAGCGGACCATCGAGCGGCTCACCGCCGAGCACACCGGGCAGAGCGAGGAGACGGTCTCGCGGGACGGCGACCGTGACCGGTGGTTCACCGCGGAGCAGGCCAAGGAGTACGGGATGGTCGACCACGTGGTCGCGTCGCTGGAGGACGTGCGGCCCGCGGGGTCGAAGCGCCGTATCGGGCTCGGAATCTGAGGAGGGGGACGAAGCGATGAGCCAGTACACCATTCCCACCGTCGTCGAGCGCACTCCGCAGGGCGGCGAGCGGGCGTACGACGTCTACAGCCGGCTGCTGTCGGAACGGATCATCTTCCTCGGGACGGAGATCGACGACGGAGTCGCCAACGTCGTCATCGCGCAGCTGCTGCACCTCGAGTCGTCCGCCCCGGAGCGCGAGGTCTCCATCTACATCAACTCGCCCGGCGGATCCTTCACTTCGCTCATGGCCATCTACGACACGATGAGCTTCATCACCGCGCCCATCTCGACGTTCTGTGTCGGCCAGGCCGCGTCGACGGCCGCCGTGCTGCTCGCCGGCGGCGACCCGGGACGGCGGTTCGTGCTGGACCACGCGCGCGTGCTGCTCGGCCAGCCCGCGAGCCGCGGCCGGCAGGGGACCGTGTCCGACCTCAGTCTGCAGGCCAAGGAGATGGTCAGGATCCGGTCCCAGGTGGAGGAGGTGCTCGCCCACCACACGCACCACGACGTCGCGACGCTCCGCGCCGACATGGACCGCGACAAGGTCTTCACCGCGCAGGAGGCGGTGGCGTACGGGCTCGCGGACCAGGTGCTCAGCAGGCGGGTCCTGCCCGCCGCCGCCTGAGCGACGGCGGGCACGGCCCGCCCACGAGGCCGTCAAGCCGCCAGGCGGACCTCGCCCTGGAACGACGCCCTGGCCGACCTCGCGCGGGGAAGGCCGGCCAGGCGCGTCTGGGCCAGGGAGAGGAGGTCGGGCAAGCCCAGGCCCAGTGCGCGGGCGGCGGCCGCGAGGACCTCGGACGAGGCCTCCTTGCGGCCGCGCTCCAGCTCGGAGAGGTAGGGCATGGAGATCCGGGCGGCGTCCGCCACGTCCTTCAACGTGCGCTCCTGGGCGAGGCGCTCGCTGCGCAGGACGTCGCCGACGACGTCGCGCCAGAGGGGTTCCTTCTTCCCCGTGGGCCGGGCAGAGGTCGGCGCCGCGGTCGCCGCCGCGGTCGGCGTCGCCTTCACCGGGCGCAGGTGGATGACGCGGGCTTCGTTCGCCTTCTGGCGCTCTTGGTTGCTCACCGCCCCAGCGTAGGAGCCATACGGCCGTCGGCGCAGGGTGGAGCGTTCCGCCTCCCGCGAAATCGGCCGCGTCACTTCTGCGACGTCGGAGACGAGCCCACCGCCGACGCGTCCCGGCCCCAGCTGGCGAGCAGCCGCAGGCCCTGGGCCGACGCCGAGTCCGGCTCCGCGTGGTACATCAGCAGGGACTGGTCGCAGTCGTCCGGGAGCCGCAGCGTCTCGAAGGACAGCGTCAGGTCGCCCACCAGCGGGTGGTGCATGTGCTTGACGCCGTGCCCCTTCTCGCGGACGTCGTGCGTCGCCCACAGGCTCCTGAACTCCTCGCTCTTCACGGAGAGTTCGCCGACCAGGGAGGACAGCTCGGGGTCGTTGGGGTAGCAGCCCGCATCCATGCGCAGGTAACTGACGATGTCCGACGCCTTCTGCTCCCAGTTCACGAACAGGTCCCGCGAGCGCGGGTCGAGGAAGCAGATGCGCGCCCAGTTCCGGTCGGCCGGCACGAGCTCGCCCCAGTCGCCGAAGAGCGCCGCGGCGAGCGCGTTCCAGCCGAGGATGTCCGTGCGGCGGCCCACCACGTACGCGGGCACGGACTGGATGGAGTCGAGGAGCTGTTGCAGCGCGGGCCGCATGTGCTGCTGGCGCGCCGCCCGCTTCTTCTTGAGCGTCTTCGGCTTCGCGAGCCGCGTGAGGTGGGCGTGCTCGGCGTCGGTCAGGCGCAGGGCACGCGCGATGGCGTCGAGCACCTCGCCGGAGACGTTGCGGCCGTTGCCCTGTTCGAGCCGGGTGTAGTAGGCGACGGAGACCCCGGCGAGCTGGGCGAGCTCCTCGCGGCGCAGGCCGGGCACCCTGCGGTGCCGTCCGAAGTTCGGCAGGCCGACGTCCTGGGGCTGCAGCCGCGCCCTGCGGGTGCGCAGGAATTCGCTCAGCTCCGCCCGACTGTCGAGGAGCGCGGGGTTCTCGTCCATGTTTCCAGTATCCAGGCTCGCAGGCCGGTATCCAGGGGCGTATGCCCGGGAGCCTGTCCCCGCCAGTGGTAGGCACAGTGGTCGTAGGCAGAACGGGTGTCTGGGTGACACCGCAGGTCGGTGGCAGCCTCGATGACATGACTGAGCAGATCACCACTGTTTCCGCCTACGCCGCTCCCGCCCCCGAGGCGCCCCTGGAGCGGACCACCGTGCCGCGCCGCGCCGTCGGCGAGTTCGACGTCCTGATCGACATCAAGTACGCCGGTATCTGCCACTCGGACATCCACCAGGCCCGCGACGGCTGGGGCGAGGGCATCTACCCGATGGTGCCCGGCCACGAGATCGCCGGTGTCGTCACCGAGGTCGGCCCCGGTGTCACCAGGTTCACCGTGGGTGACCGCGTCGGGGTCGGCTGCATGGTCGACTCCTGCCGCGAGTGCGAGAACTGCAAGGCGGGCCTCGAGCAGTACTGCGTGCGGGGCAACGTCCCGACGTACAACGGGCTCGGCAAGGACGGCGAGCCGACCTACGGCGGCTACTCCACGCACATCGTCGTGGACGAGGCGTTCACCGTCCGCATCCCCGACGGGCTCTCCCTCGACGTGGCCGCGCCGCTGCTGTGCGCCGGCATCACCACGTACTCCCCGCTCAAGCGCTGGAACGCGGGCCCCGGCAGGAAGGTCGCCGTGGTGGGCCTCGGCGGTCTCGGTCACATGGCCGTCAAGATCGCGCACGCCATGGGCGCCGAGGTGACCGTGCTCTCGCAGTCCCTGCGCAAGAAGGACGACGGCCTGCGTCTTGGCGCCGAGCACTACTACGCGACCAGCGACGAGGCCACCTTCGAGCAGCTCGCGGGCTCCTTCGACGTGATCCTCTCGACGGTGTCCGCGCCGCTCCCGCTGGACAAGTACCTGGGCCTGCTGCGCTCGGAGGGCGCCTTTGTGAACGTCGGCGCCCCGGAGGAGCCGGTCTCCCTCAACCTCTTCTCGGTGATCGCCGG
The DNA here is from genome assembly GCF_056432085.1 of Streptomyces sp. NPDC045678. Classification (NCBI taxonomy): domain Bacteria; kingdom Bacillati; phylum Actinomycetota; class Actinomycetes; order Kitasatosporales; family Streptomycetaceae; genus Streptomyces; species Streptomyces sp. NPDC045678. The sequence continues at coordinate 96,292 of NZ_JBWKJS010000006.1, read as the reverse complement.
CGGCAAGACCCTCGCGGGCTCCATGATCGGCGGCATCCAGGAGACCCAGGAGATGCTGGACTTCTGCGCGGCGCACGGGCTCGGCTCGGAGATCGAGCTGATCCGTGCCGACCAGATCAACGAGGCGTACGAGCGGGTCCTCGCCAGCGACGTGCGCTACCGCTTCGTGATCGACACCGAGACGATCTGACGCGTCCGCGGCCTGGTCCTAGGCCCTACGACGCACCACGGCGGGCCCGGCGACCGATACGTCGCCGGGCCCGGGGGTCCTACCGTGGTTCCCGGAACCGGACAACGGCAGGACCGGCAGACCGGGAGGTCGCACGATGTCGATCGAGCTCAACCACACCATCGTCTCGGCACGGGACAAGAAGGCGTCCGCACAGTTCCTCGCGGACATCCTCGGCCTGAAGGTGGGCCCCCAGTACGGCCCCTTCATCCCGGTGGAGATCCCCAACGGCGTGACCCTCGACTACTACGACGGCGACAGCGGCCCGTTCGTGCCCCAGCACTACGCCTTCCTCGTCTCCGAGGACGAGTTCGACGAGATCTTCGGCCGCATCAAGAGCCGCGGCCTCCCCTACTGGGCCGACCCGTACCACCGGCGCGCCAACGAGACCAACACGAACGACGGCGGCCGCGGCGTCTACTGGGATGATCCGGACGGCCACAACCTGGAGATCATCACCAGGCCGTACGGCGCCGGGGGCTGAGCCGCCCCCGACGCCGTCAGGCGTCAACGCGTGGGTGCCGTTACTTCGCGTAGAACGCGTTGTAGATCGACAGCGTCGACTTGTTGCCCTTCTTGTCCGCGATCTTGGCGTGGAACGAGATCGCCTTGTTCTTCGCGGGGTTCTTCACGGAGATCTTGCCGTTGGTGACCGTGGCCTTCTTCCAGGTCTGGCCGTAGTCGTAGGAGACGTACACGGCAAGGGACTTGAGGTTCGATCCTGCGGCCGCGCCCTGGACCGTCACCGGCACGGACTGCTTCACGTCGGCCTTCACCCGGCTGTCCAGGCCGGTCTTCGCACCGAACCGGACCGTGGAGACCGGCAGCTTCGCCTCGTCGACCTTCTTGGAGCGGAAGCTGAAGCTCGCGTCGACGCGCGTGGAGGCCGCGCCCACCTTGACGCTGCGCTTCACGGACGTCGACAGCTTGTACGCGGCGTCGGCCGACGGCACCTTGAACGGCTTCTCGCCGGTCAGCGGGTCGGTGTTCTCGCCGATCTGCGTGCCGTTGCGGGTCAGCGTCGTCTTCACCGACGTGTAGAGCGAGTAGCCCGAGTGGTTCTGGCCGTCGGCGAAGACGGGGAGACTGCCCACGATCTCGTTGCCGCGCCGGTGGACGCCGTACGCGCCGCCGATGCGCGGGCCGAAGACAGCCGTGTTGAACGTCTTCTCGTAGGTCGCGCCCGGCTTGAAGGTCTGCGCGGCACCCAGCGTGTAGGCGGCCTCAAGAGTCGGCCACGCGTCCGGGTCGGACGGGTCCGGCGGACCGTTCTGCTCGAACTCCAGGCCCCACTTGACCTTGTCGCCCGTGGACACGTACAGCCTGCGCTCGGTCGGCAGCTTCGTCGGCACGCTGACGGACCAGCCGCCGCTGACGGCGGGCAGTTCGCCGGAGGCGCGCAGCGAGCCCGTCTTGCCGCTCGCGGCCGCGCCGAGCCCGGCCTTGACCGTGGCCAGGTCGGCCGCCTTGTAGTGCTTGGTGTAACCGGTGGCGACGTGCTTCACCGCGCCGCCGGAGAGCACGTTGTACTCGGTGTTGTCGCCCTTGGTCCAGACGGCGGGCCATGTCTGGCTGAGCTTGACGCCGGTCGGGGCGGCACCGATGGCGCCGGTGCGGAAGTTCTTGTACTCGTCCATCAGCCAGCCGAAGCCGGCGGCAAAGTCCGGCGTCTCGACCGTGTAGTCGGGAGCGGCGAGGACACCCTTGAGGTCGGTCGCGGGCACGGTGATGTCGACCGGCTTGGCCGTCCGCGCGTCCACCGTCACCGTGGTGTTCTTGGTGACGTCCACCTTCGGCTTGGCGAGCCAGTCGAGGCCCTTGCCGAGGTCCGCGAGGTCAACGGCGACGTTCGCGTCGAGGACGTAACTGCCCTTGGGCACGCGGAGCTTGACGGTGCCGGACGGGTCGTACCGGCTCAGGTCCGTGCCCCTGGCGCCGCCGGTGAGGCCGACGAACGAGTCCATGTAGTGCTTCGTCGGCTGGCCGTCACGGCCGAGGTGCTTGACCGTGACGTCGTACGACTCCACCTCGCGGTCGACCGCCGCCGCGGTGCGCACGGACTGGCCGCCGCCCTCCGCCACGACGTACGCGGAGTACGAGCCGTCGACCGTGCCGCCCAGCTTGGAGTCGGCCGTCAGGTCGACGGAGGTGGTGCCGCCCGCGGGGACGGTGACCTTCTTCGCGCCGAGGGTGAAGAAGCCGGCGGGGGCGGGACGGCCCTTCGGGTCGGTGGCGGACACGGTCAGGTCGAGGGTGACCTCGTCCTTGCCGAGGTTCCGGTAGGTGACCTTCTTGGTGACCGGCTTGTCGTCGGTGTGCGGCCACTGCTGCGTGCCGAAGCTCACCGACACCGGGTCGGCGATCACGGTCTGCTTGATGGCCCTGTCGACGGCGATGCGTCCCGAACCCTGCTGGAACGCGGTGTAGTTGCCGCCCTTGGTGGAGCCGGTGAGCGCGCCCTTCAGCTCCGTGTACTTCCAGTCCGGGTGCTGCTGCTTGAGCAGGGCGGCGGCGCCCGCGGCGTGCGGGGTCGCCATCGACGTACCGGAGATCGTCAGATAGCCCTCGGGGTTCTGGCCGACCTCCTTCTCGATGACCGAGCCGGGTGCCGCGGCGGCCGTGATGTCCACGCCGGGCGCGGTCACGTCGGGCTTGATCGCGCCGTCACCGACCCGCGGGCCCTGGCTGGAGAAGTCCGCCAGCTTGTCGTTGTCGTCGACCGCGCCGACGGTGAGGGCGGCGTCCGCGCTGCCCGGCGAGCCGACCGAACCGGGCGCGCCGTCGTTGCCCGCGGCGATCGCGAAGAGGATGCCCTTGTCCTTGGAGACCTTGTCGACCTGCGCTTCGAGCGGGTCGATGCCGGGGGCGTCGGAGCCGCCGAGGCTCAGGTTGACGACGTCGGCGCCCTCGGATGCCGCCCAGTCCATGGCGGCGATGATGCCGGAGTCCTCGCCGTAGCCGTCGTCGCCGAGGACCTTGCCGTTGAGGATCTTGGCGCCGGGTGCGACGCCCTTGAACTTCCCGCCGGACTTGGCGCCCGTGCCGGCCGCGATGGACGCGACGTGCGTGCCGTGGCCGTAGCGGTCCTTGGCGTCGGCGGACTCCGTGAAGTTCCGCTCCGCGATCACCTGGTCCTTGAGGTCCGGGTGGGTGGCGTCGACGCCGGTGTCCAGGACGGCGATCTTGACGCCCTTGCCGTCGTACCCGGCGGCCCACGCCTTGTCTGCGCCGATCTGCTTGACGCTCTTGTCGAGGCTCGCCTTGCGGACGCCGTCGAACCAGACGTGACTGATGCCGGACGCCGCGGTGCGGGCGGTTCCCTTGCCGCTGGTGAGCGCGGCCCACAGGTCGCCCGCGTCCTGCTTCGGCGTGCTGACCGCGTCCGCGTTCAGCGCCTTCAGGCTCCTGCGGACGGTGGTGTCACCGGCGCCGCGGACGTCGGCCTTGGCCGCGGCGGCCGAGCCCTTGTAGCCGACGATGACCTTGAGGGCCTTCTTCTGCGCCGCACGGTTGCGCTTCTTGTTCAGCTCCGTGACGTCGAAAAGGCGCTGGTCGAGAGTGCCGTCGGCGATCAGTCGCTGCGCGTCGGCGGGTATCAGCAGCGTGTGTCCGCCGCTGCGCCGCACCTGTACGGGTATGTGTTCCCGGCCCTTGGCGCGGTCCATTCCGACCACGCGGCCTTCGGCGTCGAGGACGGCACGGTCACCGGTGATCAGCGTGACGCGGTCCTTGCCCGCGCCCTTGCCGAGCCCGCCCTCCGCCGCGACCGGATGTCCTGCGGATGCCGGGTCCGCGGCCGCGGGGCTGGTCATGCCCGCCGCGAGGGCCACGGCGACCGCCGCGGCGATACTGGCTCCGCACGCTCTCTTCACTTGTCTGTGCAAGTCTCCCCCTGGAGGTTAAGGGGCTACGGCCCCTCGGACGACGAAGTATGCCGAGGGGCGAACACGCGCTCAATAGCGGGACAGAAGTACAGAGTTGAGGCTGTCCGAATTTCATGACGCCTTAACGACAATTGGCCGGATCCGGCCAATTCGGGAATACGGACCGTCGCCTTCCCGATTTCCCCGCGCCGCAATGGACGCAGCCGTGTGAGTGCCGCGGCCGCGCGCTCGGGTGACGTACGCGGGCCCGCGGTTGCCGCCCGCCCCCGCAGTGGAACGACAAGCGCCATGATCCCGACGCCCTCTTCGCGCCCCCGCGGCTCGATCCGGCTGGCCTGCCTCTGTGCCGCCGCCCTCACCCTGTCCACGGCCGCAGCGGTGGCCGAACCCCATCCGTCGGGCCCGCGCCCGTCCGCGAACGAGAAGGACGTCCTGCGGGAGCGCACCGTCGCCCTCGACGTCGCCGACTACCAGTGGCTGTGCGCGTCCGGCGGCTTCGGCCGGGCCACCGAGCACGCCCTCGACCTCTTCCGCGGCGTGCGGATCACCCTCGTCCAGGACGGCCGCTCGGCGGACGGGGACACCGTCACGTGGTCCGGTCACGTCAAGGGGGCGCCCGACCAGCAGGCGGTGATCTCGGCGAGCCACGTGTGCCGGCCCGCGAAGAGCACCCGTCCCGCCGTGGAGACCCGTCCCGTCCGGCGCGGGCCCGTCGTCGACGCCATGATCGACCTGGGCACGCGCACGTACCACCTCACCACCCTGCCCGGCGAGCGCCCGCGCCTGCGGATCACGGAGGAGGACCCGGGCGCGCGCCGCCGCCCCGCCGCCGACAATGGCGCCCTCGACGACCGCGCCGCCCGCGACCTGCACGACTCCCTCACGCATCGCGACCCGGCCGATCCGGCCGCCCCGGTCGTCATCGACGTCCTCGCCGGGTACACGCCTCCCGCGGTACGCCGCGTCGGCGGCGAGCCGGCGATGGCGGCCCGCATCCGGATGGCCGAGTCCTACATGAACCAGGCCCTGGCGGACAGCAACGTCGCGGCCAGGATCGACATCGTCGACACGTACGACACCGGGTACAGCGGCGACCAGACGGCCGCCGACATGCTCGAGAAGCTCTCCGACCCGCGGGACCGGGAGCTGGGCGCGACCGCGCACCGCAAGCGCGACGAGCTCGGCGTCGACCTGGTCACCGTCGTCAACGACGTCCCCGTCGGCTCGTCGGGCCAGGCCAGCCTGCCCACGAAGGGCCAGTTCGACGACGAGCTCGCGTACTCGGCCGTCGACGTCCAGTCCCTCAGCGAGTGGTACAACCTCGGGCACGAACTCGGCCACAATCTGGGCCTGTTCCACGACCGCATCACACTCGACCGGCAGGCGGCCCCGGGCAGCTACAGCGAGCTCCTCAACTCCCCCAGCGGCACCGGATGGATCACCCCGCGCCGCGACCACCACACCGTGATGGCGTACGCGCAGAGCTGCGGGAAACCCTGCAAGCCCGTCAACCAGTACTCGAACACCGAGAACAGCGTCGAAGGCCAGCCCCTGGGCGACGAGAACAACAACAACGCCGCGCTGGCCCGCAGGTCCGCCCCCGTCGTCGCGGGCTACCGCACGCTGAAGGCGACCCGCGCCCGGCACCGGCTCACGCTCGACGCGAGCCCGAACGGCACGGTACGTCCCACCGTCTACGGGCCCTACACCCCCGGCACCACGGTGGGCGTCACGGCGAAACCCGCCGCCGGCTACCGCGTCAGCGCCTGGATCGTCGACGGCAAGCGGCATGAGATCACTGACGAGAACGTGACGATGACGATGGACCGCCCGTACAAGGTCAGCGCGGTCTTCACGCCGGCCGGGGCGTGAGAGCCGGGTACGGAAGCGGGGGGGGGGGGGGGGGGGGGGGGGGGGGGGGGGGGGGGGGGGGGGGGGGGGGGGGGGGGGGGGGGGGGGGTGGGTCGATCACCTA
>NZ_JBWKJS010000006.1:0-90194 GCF_056432085.1 Streptomyces sp. NPDC045678 | reverse complement strand
CCACGCATCCCAGCGCTTTTTCTCCCCACCCGTCGTCGGTCAGGAACACCGGGACACCCCCCCCCCCCCCCCCCCCCCCCCCCCCCCCCCCGCTTCCGTAGGGACCGGTTCGAGCAGGGGGTCAGACGGCCGAGCCGGCCTTCCACTGCGCCCAGTCCATGTTCCAGCCGTTGAGGCCGTTGTCCGGGGCGACGGTCTTGTCGCCGGTGTTGCGGACGTCGACGACGTCACCGGTGATCGAGTTCTCGTAGAACCAGGAGCCCGGCGTGCTCTTGTCGCCCGCACCCTTGGCGTCCTGGAGGCCGATGCAGCCATGGCTGGTGTTGGCGCCGCCGAAGATGGACGGCGAGCCCCAGTAGTTGCCGTGGATGAACGTGCCGGAGTTCGACAGGCGCATGGCGTGCGGGACGTCCTTGATGTCGTACTCGCCCTTGCCGTCGCCGTCCTTGAAGCCGACGGTCGCGCCGTCCATCCGGGTCTCCTTGAACTTCTCGGAGATCACCATCTTGCCGCTGTACGTCTTGTTCTCGGGCGAGCCCGCGGAGATCGGGATGGTCTTGACGACCTTGCCGTCCCGCATCACCTTCATCTGCTTCGTCTTGGCGTCGACGACGGAGACCTGGTTGCGGCCGATCTTGAACTGCACGGTCTTCTGCTGCACGCCGTAGACCCCGTCGGCGCCCTCGACGCCGTCGAGGTTCAGCTTCAGGGTGACCGTGGAGTTGCCCTTCCAGTACTGCTCGGGCCGGAAGTCCAGGCGGTTCGCGCCGAACCAGTGGCCGGAGATCTCCTGGCCGCTGTCGGACGAGACCTTGACGGCGGACTGGACTTCCTTCTTGTTGGTGATCGCCTTGTCGAAGTTGATCGACACGGGCATACCGACGCCGACCGTGGAGCCGTCCTCGGGCGTGAAGTTGCCGATGAAGCTGTTCGCCTTCGAGACCGTCGTGAACGCCGAGTTCTCGTGCGCCTTGCGGCCCTCGGAGTCCTTGGCGGTCGCCGAGATCTTGTACTTCGTGGCGCGCTCGAGCTGGGCACTGGGCTTCCAGCTCTTCTTGTCCGCGGATATCTTGCCGGCGACGGCGGTGCCGTCATCGGCCTTCATCGTCACGTCCGTGAGCGTTCCCTCGCTCACCGTGACAGCGGCCGCACTGTTGATGCTTGCGTTGTCGGAGCCGTTCTTCGGCGCGATCTTGATCTGGGCGACGGAGGTCTTCTTCGCCGCCGCCTCGTCGACCTGGTTCTGCGACTCCTTGCCGCCCGAAGCCTTGTCGCCGTCGTCGCTGCTGCATGCCGAGAGCACGAGCACCCCGCTCACCAGGGCGGACACGGCCGCGGCGCTCTTGCGCCCACGTCCGAGCCTGCGACGCATACTGTCCGTCATCACACGCATCTCCATAGTTGCCGAATCCCCAGAATCAACCCCGAGAGTCCCCCGTAATCCCGCATAACGTCCTGCCCGGTTCGTCCCGTTCCACTACCGCGAAGAGTGTGGGGAACACCACGTTCCCGGTACTGGAATTGTCTCTCGTCGCCCCTCGGGCTGATGGGGGCCGGACCGTGCGGGGTGAGACGACGGAACCCCGGGCGGCGGTTGCTGCCCGGGGTTCCCGATTCCGCATTCTTCAATCCGGACTACAAGACGTCGTCGTCCTCGTCATCATCCTCGTCCGGGTCCCAGTCCGGTGCGTCGGGGTCGTAGTCGACCGACTCGCTGCTCCACGAGGCCTGGGTGAGCTCGGTGCCCGGCACCTGACTGACCAGGTCGAAGGGGTCCACGAGGTAGGCGAGCGCCTCGGCGACGTCCTCCTGAACCGCGGCCTCCGCGTGTGCCCGCTCCTCGGCGGGCATCTGCTCGTCCTCGGCGATGTGGCCGAGGGCGGCGCCGGTCAGCTTCTCCGCGTCACCCACCTCGACGACCATTTCGACCCTGAGCCGTACAAACCGTGATGTCTCGTCTCCACTCATACGACGGAGGGTACGGCCCCCGGAGCTCGCGACTTTCCCGCGACCCGCACCTTTCATTAGCATCGCCCCACACGGCCAATTCGCCAGCGCCACAAGGGGGATCCGATTCCGTGTCCGCACGCCGATCACTGCTGACCACCGCCGCCGCCGGAGCCCTCCTCGGCGCCCTGTGCTTCGTCCCCTCCGCCAACGCGACATCGCCCGCGACGCACGAGACCCCTCGGAGCGAGAGCGCTCCCTCGCAGCACAGGACCGCGTCCGGGACCCCTGCCGGGACGACCGCCGAGGCCTCCGACCGCCTCGCGGAGACCGGCGGCTTCGACACGACCCCGTACGTCGTCGGCGGCACCGCGTTCCTGGGTCTCGGCGCGGGCTTCGTGGTCTTCTCGGTCCGCAGGGAGCGCACGAGTGGCCCCGCCCCGCGGGCCGCCGCTCTGCCGCGGTGATCACCTCGCAGCCGTACTCCGGCGATACGGAGACCGCGATCGCCGCGGCACACGCGGGCGCGGACGTCGTACGCGATTTGTACGGACGACGGCTCGACCGCATCGACAAGGGCGCGGGCGACTTCGCCACCGAGGCCGACGTGGCGGCCGAGAAGGCGATCCTCGACGTCATACGCGCCGCCCGGCCGGGCGACACCGTGCTCGGCGAGGAGGGCGGCCGGCGAGGGGCTGCCGACGCCGTGCGCCAGTGGCTGGTGGACCCGCTCTGCGGAACCCTGAACTACGCCGTGGGAAACATGCTCGTGGCCGTCAACGTGGCGCTGCGCGACGGCGCGGCCGCGGTGGCGGACCCGTTCAGCGGCGAGGTGTTCCACACGGACGGGACGTCCGCGTGGGTGCGGGACGGAGCGGCCGACGCGCCGCTGGTCCCCTCCCCCGACACCCGGCTCGTCGACGTCAACCTCGATCCGCCCTTCCCGAGCGCGCCCGGATTCCGCGGCGTGGACCTGCTGGCCCACCCGGAGTTCGGTGCGCGGTTCCGGCCGCGGGTCGTGTCCACGACGCTGGCGCTCGCGTGGGTCGCGGCGGGCCGGCGTGCCGCGTACGTCACCGACGGCGGGGACCTCTCCGGCAGTGTGCACTTCGCCGCGGGCATCGCCCTGTGCCGGGCAGCGGGCTGTGTGGTCACCGGAGTTGACGGCGCCCCGCTGGGGCCGGGGGGCCGCGGGCTCGTGGCGGCGGCCGACGCGGAGACCCATGCGCTGCTGCTGTCGATGACCCGCGGCTAGATGCCGGGGAACGGCCCGCAACCCGGCGGTTCGCCCCCGATGGGCCCACGAATCGCCCGCGAGTTGTCCGCGAACTCCTGCGGAATTGTCCGTGATCCGTAACAGACGCATCCTCTCGTCTCCCTGACTCGTCCTGCGGGGTGGCCGCACGGCGGCGACCGGGGAAACGGCGAGGACTTGGCGAGAGGGGCGGGCATGGCACGGCACAGCGGCGGGCGGGGCTGGTACGGCAAGTTGATCGGGGCGGCACTCGGGGTGACGATGCTCGCCACCGGCGCTTCCGTGTGGACCGCGCAGGCCGGCGACGCGGACAACGCGTCGCCGGAGGCGTCCGCTCCTGCCGATCCCGGCCAGAACGTGAAGCCGGTGTCGAGGACCATCGCGCACGCCTCGGAGAAGGGGAAGCGCGGGATCAACATCACCATCGACGACGGCCCCGACCCCAAGTGGACCCCTCGCATGCTCGACCTGCTGCGACAGAACGGGGTGAAGGCCACGTTCTGCATGGTGGGGACGCAGGCGCAGGCCCACCCCGACATCGTGAAGAAGGTCGTCGCGGACGGGCACCGCCTCTGCGACCACTCGATCTCGCACAACACCGGCATGGACAAGGAGTCCAACGCCTACCAGTCCCAGCAGATACTCGACGCCGAACGCATGATCACCAAGGCGTCCGGCGGCGTCCGCCCCATGTACTACCGCGCGCCCGGCGGCGCGTTCACCCCGTACAGCCGCAAGCTCGCCGCCGACCGCGGCATGCGCCCGCTGGGCTGGAACGTGGACACCAAGGACTTCGAGCTCCCGGGCACGGACGCCATCGTCGCGACCGTCGAGCGCGAGCTGCCCAACGGTCCGACGCTCCTCTTCCACGACGCGGGCGGCGACCGCACCCAGACCGTCGAGGCCCTGCGCCGGCTCCTCCCCCGGCTGAAGGCGCAGGGCTACACCTTCGGCTTTCCGGTGCGCTAGAAGACCTGTGCGCCGAAGGACTTGTGCGCTAGGCCAGCGGCCCCGTCACCGGCTCGACCGCCGTCACCAGCGCGCCCGACCTGACGAACGCGTCCGCCGCCGCCAGGTCCGGTGCGAGGAAGCGGTCGGGGCCGGGCCCCTCGACGCCCGCCTTGCGGACGGCTTCGAGGACTGCCTGCGTCGCGGGCGCGGGGGTGAGGCCCTCGCGGAGTTCGACGGCGCGCGTGGCGGCGTACAGCTCGATCGCCACGATGCGGGTGAGGTTGTCGACCGCGGTGCGCAGCTTGCGGGCAGCCGACCACCCCATGGAGACGTGGTCCTCCTGCATGGCGGAGGACGGGATGGAGTCGGCGGAGGCCGGGACGGCGAGCCGCTTCATCTCGCTGACCAGGGCGGCCTGCGTGTACTGGGCGATCATGAGGCCCGAGTCGACGCCCGCGTCGTCCGCGAGGAACGGCGGCAGGCCGTGCGAGCGGTTCTTGTCGAGCAGCCGGTCGGTGCGGCGCTCGGCGATCGAGCCGAGGTCGGCCGCCGCGATGGCCAGGAAGTCGAGGACGTACGCCACCGGGGCGCCGTGGAAGTTGCCGTTGGACTCGACGCGGCCGTCGGGAAGAACGACCGGGTTGTCGACGGCGGCGGCCAGTTCGCGTTCGGCGACGAGCCGTGCGTGGGCCATCGTGTCCCGGCCCGCGCCCGCGACCTGCGGCGCGCACCGCACGGAGTAGGCGTCCTGGACGCGCGGCGCGTCGTCCTGGTGGTGGCCGGTGAGTCCTGACCCGGCGAGGACGGCGAGCATGTTGGCGGCGGAGGCGGCCTGGCCCGGGTGGGGGCGGATGGCGTGCAGCTCGGGCGCGAGGACCTTGTCAGTGCCGAGCAGCGCCTCCAGTGTGAGGGCCGCGGTGATGTCGGCCGACTTGTAGAGGGTCTCCAGGTCGGCGAGGGCCATCACGAGCATGCCGAGCATGCCGTCGGTGCCGTTCAGGAGGGCGAGGCCCTCCTTCTCGCGCAGCTCGACCGGCGTGATGCCGTGCGCGGCGAGCAGCTCGCCCGCGGGCCGCACCTCCCCGTCCGGGCCCTCCGCGTCGCCCTCGCCCATCAGCGTCAGCGCGCAGTGGCTGAGCGGCGCGAGGTCGCCGGAGCAGCCGAGGGAGCCGTACTCGTGGACGACGGGCGTGATGCCCGCGTTGAGCACGTCGGCCATGGTCTGCGCGACCTCGGGGCGTACGCCCGTGTGGCCGGAGCAGACCGTCTTCAGGCGCAGGAACATCAGCGCGCGCACCACTTCGCGCTCCACCCGCGGGCCCATGCCGGCCGCGTGCGAGCGGACGATGTTGCGCTGCAACTGGGCGCGGAGTTCCGGGCCGATGTGACGGCTGGCCAGGGCGCCGAAACCGGTCGAGACGCCGTACACGGGCTCGGGCTTGGCCGCGAGCGCGTCGACGATCTCGCGGGCGGCGGCGAGCGCCGCGCGCGCGTCGGCGGAGAGTTCGATCCGTGCGTTGCCGCGCGCGACGGCGATGACGTCCGCCGCGGTCGTCCCGGAGGTCCCAAGGGCCACGGTGCCCACGCTGTGCATATCCATATTCAGCAGCGTACGGACTGAATCGCCAGGTGTCACGGGCGGAATTGACGTGAGCCACTTACCGCGAGGTCAGCCGCGTCCGAGCGCTTACGGGGCGGCGCGCCCAACCCATCACGATCATGCCGCTGTCAACCGCCGGTGGGCCGCGGCCCCCGCCCCCGGAACGTGCGCCGCTCCCCCGTCCGACGGGCCCCCGCGGGCGCGTCCGCGAGCCGCACCACCGGGTCGTCCACACCCTCGCGCCCCGCCACCACCGGCTTCGCCGCACGCGCGGCCTTCGCCCGGTACTGCGCCGCGTCCGCGAGCCGGAAGAGGCGCCGGGCCGAGCGCACCGCGCCGATCGGGTCCCCGGTCGACGCCACTCCGCACGCGACCCCGTCGCCGAGCTCCAACTCGGATGCGCGTACGCAGAGTTCGTCGGCGACCCGCACCACCTCGTCGGCGGTGGGCCCGACCGCGACGAGGCAGAACTCGTCGCCGCCGAGGCGTGCCGCGAGCGTCCCCGGCAGCATCGCGCCGCAGAGCGAGAGGACCGAGCCGAAGCGTTCGAGGAGGCGGTCGCCGACCGCGTGGCCCTGGGTGTCGTTGACCCGCTTGAGGCCGTTGACGTCACAGACGACCAGGCTCACCACGGCCCCCTCGGCGAGGTGCCGCTCCACCGCCTCGTCGAGTCGCAGGTCGACCGCGCGACGGTTGGCGAGCCCCGTCAGGGCGTCCGTGAAGGCCAGGCGGCGCGCCTCCTCCAGACGCTCGGTCTGCGCGATCCCTGCGGCCACCACCGCCGTCAGGACCGTCGCGAAGTCCGCGTCGGCCCGCTCGAAGACCGGCGCGCCCGGCGGCCGCGCCACGTACAGCTCGCCCCACGCGCGCCCGTGCAGCACGACCGGGGCGACCACGCAGCAGCCGCGGCCCCGGCGGCGCAGGGCGGCGACGCGCTGGTGGCAGTAGCCGGGCTCGCGGGCGTCGGCGGGGCCCTCGGCGGTCTCGACCCAGGCGTGCGGTTCGCCGCCGCCCGCCCAGTGCTCGTGCAGGAACTCGGTGATCTCCGGGAACTGGTGGACGGGGTACGCCTCGCTCTCCGGGAACTCCTCCTCGCCGTGGACGCGTTGCCCCGCGTTCACGAGGACCCGCAGCCGGCCCATGTCCCGCTCCCACACGGACAGCGCGGCGAAGCTCCCGTTCAGTGCGCGGCAGGTGCCGAGAGCGGCCGCCCGCCAGGACTCGCGCGGAGTGTGCGCGGCGGCCATTCCCTGCGCCAGCTCGACCACGGCCCGCAGCCGGACATCCTCACCCATTTCACTAGATTAGGAGGTTTAGGGCGTTTTGGAACCTCGGCGCAATGGAAACCTCCCTGCTCACACCGCTGGGGCCCCGGCTCCGCTACTCGCCGGGCCACTCCGGCTTCCGCTTCTCGTTGAAGGCCGCGACACCCTCCGCCCGGTCGGCCGAGAACGCCACCGTGCGCCACGCCGCGTCCTCGACCTCCAGGCCCGCCCGCAGGTCGAGGCCGTGCCCGAGGCGCAGGGCGCGCTTGGCCGCGCGCAGGCCGACCGGCGAGTTCGCGGCGATGCGGGCGCCGAGCGCCAGCGCCTCCGTGCGGGCCTCGCCCTCCGCCACCAGCAGGTCCACCAGACCCAACTCCCGCGCCTCCGCGGCCTCCACGCGGCGCGCGGAGAAGATCAGCTCGGCGGCGCGGGCGGCGCCCACGCGGCGCGGCAGGAGCTGGGTTCCGCCACCGCCGGGGATGACACCGACGGACACCTCGGGAAGTCCCACGACCGCGGTCCCGTCCGCGACGATCATGTCGCAGGAGAGCGCGAGCTCGAACCCGCCGCCGAGCGCGAAGCCGTGCACGGCGGCGACGGTGGGCATCGGAAGCTCCAGGACGCCGGTGTACGAGGCGCGGGTCGTGGGACGCTGGCGGCGCAGCTCGGCGTCGCTGAAGGAGTTCCGCTCCTTCAGGTCGGCGCCCACGCAGAACGCCCGCTCGTGGGTGGAGGTCAGGACGACGACGCGGGCGTCGTGGTCCTCGGACAGGGCGGCGCAGGCGGCGGCGATGGAGCGGGCCATCTCCGAGGAGACGGCGTTCATCGCCTTGGGGCGGTCGAGGACGAGCTCGACGACGTGGCCGTGCCGCCTGACCGCCACGTACTCCCCGTACCGCTGCTCGTCGCCCATGACGCTCCTCCACCTCCGGTTAACGACCGTTACGCGGGGATCATGTCACCGGGCCGGTCCGGGAGGGAAGGGACTCCTCAGCCTCTCCGCGCCAGGAGCCACGGCTCGACGACGCCGAGACCGCGGACCGGGCGCTGCCACATCGGCTGGAGCGCGAAGCGGTACGAGGGCGGCACCTCGCCCTCCTTCTCCGCCGCGGCGGCCTCCTCAGCGGCCTGCGTCTCGGAGGCGGGCGCGTCGCCCGTGCGGGTCAGCTCCTCCGCGAAGGCGCCGTCCACGAGGACGGCGTCCCGCGGCGCTATCGACGTGAGGCGGCTCGCGAGGTTCACGGTCGTGCCGAAGACGTCGCCCATGCGGGTCGTCACCGTCCCGAAGGCGATGCCGACGCGCAGCTCCGGCATCGTCTCGTCGTTGGCCATGGTCTCGATGAGGCGCAGTGCGATCTCGGCGGCGACGCCCGCGTCGTCGGCGGCGTACAGGACCTCGTCGCCGAGGGTCTTGATGAGCCGCCCGCCGTGCGCGGCGACGAGATCGGCGGCGGTGGTCTCGAAGGCCTCGACGAGCTCGCCGAGCTCCTCCTCCTCCATGCGCCGGGTCAGCCGGGTGAACCCGACGAGGTCGGCGAAGCCGACGGCGAGCCGCCGGTCCACCATCTCCTCGTCGTCCGCGGCCTGCACGACGCGGCCGGTGGCGGCGGCGAGCTGGCGGCGCCACACGTAGACGAGGAACTCCTCCAGCTCGGGCAGGAGCAGCTCGATCAGCGGATACGTGACCTCGGTCCGCGTCATGCCCGGCTCGGGCGGCTCCGTCAGCCCCTCCAGGAAAGAGTCGATCTGCCACTCGGCGAGCCGGGCGGTGGTCTGCCCCGTCGACCGGGCCACCTGCACGGCCATGGCCTCGCTCAGCAGGCCCGCCTCGACGAGGCCCGCGAGGCGGCGCAGAGCGAGTACGTCCGCTTCGGTGAGGGCCTTGGCCTGCCCGATGTCCGGAAAGCCCATGGCCCGCCAGAAGCGGGACGCCAGCTCCATCGAGACGCCCGCACTGCGGGCGGCCTGGAAGGGGGTGTAGCGACGGTCGGCGCCGAGGATGAGCTGTTCGAGGCGGAGGGCGAGGGGGTCCTTCTCCGCGTCACCTTCACCCTTCTCGCCCACTTCGGGTACGCCGAAGTCGTTGCTCGCACGGCCGGCCACGGACCCGGCGGTACGGCCGTCCCCGCCGTCGGAGGCGGGGTGCTCGCCCTCGCCCGAGCCCGTGTCGTCGACGGTCACGCCTGCTGCCCTTCCGATCTGCCGCGGTCAGGTATCGACCGGCGCCAACTTTACGGCAGGTGTGCCGCAGCTCACTCCCGACGGGCCCCGGCCCTTGAACGGTCCCGCCCAGGTGGACCCCTCCCCGCGTGGGCGAGTGCGGTCCGTGGCGGCCGCTCGCACAGTTCCCCGCGCCCACAGCACCCCGTACCCCTGAAAGCAAAAGCCCACAACGTCCCACACCTCCAGGACACCCCCTCGGGGCTCGCCCCCTGGGAGGCCGAGGCCCCCACCGGGCCGCACCCGCACAACCGGCCCGAGGGGGCGCGGGGGTATGTGCGCACGGAGCACCGAGCGGACTGTGGCGTCTTTGCCCGTGCAGCGGGGCGCAGGGATGGCGAGTACGTACATACCCCCGCGCCCCCGCCCCAGAGACGAAGCCAGGGGCGCGGGGAACTGCGCGACAAGCCACAACGCACCCGCAGCCGAAAACGCACCCGAAGAACCCCGCCCGAGAAGAACGACGCACCCGAAGAACCCCGCCCGAGAAGAACGACGCACCCGAAGAACCCCGCCCGAGAAGAACGACGCCCCCGAAAAACCCCGCCCAAGGCCCAGGGGCCAGAACCCTCAGACTCCCCGCAAATGCACGATGTCCCCCGCCCCCACGGGCTCCTGCACCCCGTCCTCCGTAGCGAGGACCAGACGGCCGTCGCCGTCCACGGCCACCGCCTCGCCCACCAGGGAACGGTCGCCGGGGAGTTCCGCGCGGACCCGGCGGCCCAGCGTCGCGCAGCCCGCCGCGTAGGTCTCCTGGAGGCGGGAGGCGGCGGGGTCGCCGGACGCGTCGCGCCAGGTGGTGTACCAGTCCTCCAGGGAGCGGAGCACGGCCCGGAGCAAGGGATCACGGTCCGTGACCCTCGCACCGGCCAGGGCGAGCGATCCCGCCGTGGGTACGGGCAGCTCGTCCTCGCGCAGCGTGACGTTGAGGCCGACGCCGATGACGATGCCCCCGCCGGACGCCGAGCCCGCCCGCTCCGCGAGGATGCCGCCCGCCTTCCGTTCCTGGTCACCGACCGTTACCAGGAGGTCGTTCGGCCACTTGAGTGCCGTGTCCACACCCGCGACCCGCGAGAGGCCCGTCGCCACCGCGACGCCCGTGAGCAGCGGCAGCCACCCCCACCGTTCGACCGGCACCTCCGCCGGCTTGAGCAGCACGGAGAAGAAGAGGCCGGAGCGCGCGGGCGCGGACCAGCGGCGATCGAGGCGGCCGCGCCCCGCGCTCTGCTCCTCGGCGACGAGGACCGCCCCTTCGGGAAGCTCGTCCGCGCGCGCCGCGAGGTCGGAGTTGGTGGAGCCGGTCGCGGCCACCACGTCGAGGGAGGACCACAAACCGCCGTCCCTGAGCAGCGTCCGACGGAGCGAGGCCGCGTTCAGGGGCGGCCTTTCGAGGTCGGACCAGCGGTTGTCTTCAGCATCTGACGGCGTCATGCAAGCCACCTTAGGTGTGGCAAACGCCGCACTGCCGAACGGTATCGGCGCCGATACGCTACGGGTCAGTAGCCAGCCGTACAGCCGTAGACAAGCACCTTTGAGCAGGCAGGGAGCCGCATCCCGATGTCCGAGCCGGAACAGCCCAACGTGCCCGCGTCAGACCGCACCGCCGAAGACGGCGCCATCGACATCCATACGACCGCGGGGAAACTTGCCGACCTGCAGCGCCGCATCGAGGAGGCCAAGCACGCGGGCTCGGCCCGAGCGGTCGAGAAGCAGCACGCCAAGGGGAAGCTGACGGCGCGCGAACGCATTGAACTGCTGCTCGACGAGGGTTCCTTCGTCGAGCTCGACGAGTTCGCCCAGCACCGGTCGACCAACTTCGGCCTGGAGAAGAACCGGCCGTACGGCGACGGCGTGGTGACCGGCTACGGCACCGTCGACGGCCGCCCGGTCGCCGTGTTCTCCCAGGACTTCACCGTCTTCGGCGGCGCGCTCGGCGAGGTCTTCGGCCAGAAGATCGTCAAGGTCATGGACTTCGCGCTGAAGACCGGCTGCCCGGTCATCGGCATCAACGACTCCGGCGGCGCCCGCATCCAGGAGGGCGTCATGGCCCTCGGCATGTACGGCGAGATCTTCCGCCGCAACACGCACGCCTCCGGTGTGATCCCGCAGATCTCCCTGGTCGTCGGGCCGTGCGCGGGCGGCGCCGTCTACTCCCCGGCGATCACCGACTTCACGGTCATGGTCGACCAGACCTCGCACATGTTCATCACCGGACCCGACGTCATCAAGACCGTCACCGGCGAGGACGTGGGCTTCGAGGAGCTCGGCGGCGCCCGGACCCACAACAGCACCTCCGGTGTCGCGCACCACATGGCGGGCGACGAGAAGGACGCGATCGAGTACGTCAAGTCGCTCCTGTCGTACCTGCCTTCGAACAACCTCAGCGAGCCGCCGGCCTTCCCCGAGGAGGCGGACCTCGCGCCCACGGACGAGGACCTGGCGCTGGACACGCTGATCCCGGACAGCGCGAACCAGCCGTACGACATGCACGGCGTCATCGAGCACGTCCTGGACGACGCCGAGTTCTTCGAGACGCAGCCGCTGTTCGCGCCGAACATCCTCACCGGCTTCGGCCGGGTCGAGGGCCACCCGGTGGGCATCGTCGCCAACCAGCCGACGCAGTTCGCGGGCTGTCTGAACATCGACGCCTCGGAGAAGGGCGCCCGCTTCGTCCGCACCTGCGACGCGTTCAACATCCCGGTCATCACCTTCGTCGACGTGCCGGGCTTCCTGCCGGGCGTCGAGCAGGAGCACACGGGCATCATCCGCCGCGGCGCGAAGCTCATCTACGCGTACGCGGAGGCCACCGTCCCGCTGATCACGATCATCACGCGCAAGGCGTTCGGCGGCGCGTACGACGTGATGGGCTCCAAGCACCTGGGCGCCGACCTGAACCTGGCCTGGCCGACTGCGCAGATCGCGGTGATGGGCGCGCAGGGCGCGGTCAACATCCTGCACCGCCGCACGATCGCCGAGGCCGGGGACGACGTCGAGGAGGTCAGGACGCGGCTCATCCAGGAGTACGAGGACGCCCTGCTCAACCCGTACACGGCGGCCGAGCGCGGCTACGTCGACGCGGTGATCATGCCGTCCGAAACCCGCTCCCACCTCGTGCGCGGCCTGCGTCAGCTGCGTACGAAGCGGGAATCCCTCCCTCCGAAGAAGCACGGCAACATCCCCCTGTAAGCCGCGATCACGTAAGGAGCCCTCATGATCAAGGTCGTACGCGGAAATCCGACCCCGGAGGAGCTCGCCGCCGCCCTGGCGGTGGTCCAGGTGCGCGCCGCGGCGGTGGCGGACGGACCGTCCGGCGCGCCCGCGCCGCCCGACTCCTGGGCGGACCCCGCGCGGGTGGCCCGCCACCGGCTGCCCGCCCCCTCGCCGACCGCGTGGGGCCGCAGCTACTGGCCCGGCTAGCGCCGGGACGGCCCCGGGCCCGGGGAACTTGAGTACGCGTACTCAGGCGCCCCGGCCCGCCCGGCCGCAGTATCGATTGCATGCTGTGGTCGGACCCGGAGAACAACCCTCCGAAGGACATGCGGGACCTGCAGGCGAAGATGCGCCGCGCGGGCCTCGTCCTCGCCCTGGCGATGGTCATCGCGATGTTCGTGCTCAACACCCACTGAGGACCGCACCCAGTGAGGAGCGCACGCCTGCCGCGCCCGCGCGGGCGATCGCTACGCTGACCGCATGACTGATCAGCCCCGCCGTCTCGTCCTCGCCTCCCAGTCGCCCGCCAGGCTCGGCCTGCTCCGGCAGGCGGGCCTCGCCCCCGAGGTGATCGTCAGCGGTGTCGACGAGGACAAGGTGTCCGCGCCGACCCCCGCGGAGCTCGCCCTCGCCCTGGCCGAGGCCAAGGCGTCCGTGGTCGCCGCGCGGCCCGACGCCAAGGGCGCACTGGTCATCGGCTGCGACTCGGTCCTCGAGCTGGACGGCCGGGCGCTCGGCAAGCCGTCCGACGCCGAGGACGCCACCGCCCGCTGGAAGTCCATGCGCGGCCGCGCGGGCGTCCTGCAGACCGGTCACTGCGTCCGCGACACCGTCTCCGGGCGGTACGCGTCGGCGACGGCGTCCACCGTCGTCCGTTTCGGCGAGCCCTCCGACGCCGAGATCGCCGCGTACGTGGCGAGCGGTGAACCGCTGCACGTGGCGGGGGCGTTCACGCTGGACGGCCGCTCGGCGCCGTTCATCGAGGGCATCGAGGGCGATCACGGCAACGTCATCGGCCTCTCGCTGCCGCTGCTGCGCCGCCTCCTCGCGGAACTGGGCGTGGGCATCACGGAGTTGTGGCGGCAGTAGCCTCAGGCGGCCTGCGGTTGGGCCGCCTCGCCCTCCTGCTGCGCCTTCCTCTCGTACGCCACGAGCGTGAGGACGATCAGGCCGAGCACGACCATCATGAACGCGAACGCGGCCCAGCCCACCAGGCCGACGCAGAAGGCGCCCAGAAGCGCGTGCACGACGGCGCAGCTGATCAGGAGGATGCGTCCGAAGGTGCCGGGGGCGCGGTCGCGTGCGGCGGCGCGGGCGAGGACGAACGCGCACAGCGCGAGGTAGCCGCCGACGAGGGCGCCGGCGATCCAGGTCGAGACGGTCATCGCCTGCGGATCGAGGCCGGCCAGGGACATGTCCTGGTTGTCGACGACGTAGCCGAGAATCACGTTGAGGAGCGCGATGCCGACCGCCTCCGCGAGGAGAACGATCGCGCCAACCCAGGCCACCGGTCTGCGCGCCACGGCGCCCACCCTCTTCCGCTTGCTGTTACCGCTAGTACGTCCGAGCCATCGCGAACGCTACTAACGGGTAGAACGGGGGACAAGGGCTGCGCCGCGGGCAAAGAATCATTGGGCCATTCGTAGGGACTCCACAAAGAAAGCCGGGCGTCCGCAGCGCTGACTCACAGAGACCTTGACCACACCGGAGGGCTACGCTGCCGTGGAGGGACCCTGCGTACCGCGGTGCGACAAGGGTTTTCGCGAACCTAGCCGGTCTCGAGTGACACTCCGTGTGGGCAAGCTCACCATTGGGGACGGGTCGTAAGGCCGTGTCGGCAGTCCCTAAACTCGGCTTGTTTCAAGGAGGGAGCCATCGTGCGCAAGGTGCTCATCGCCAACCGTGGCGAAATCGCTGTCCGCGTTGCCCGGGCATGCCGGGATGCAGGGATCGCGAGCGTAGCCGTCTACGCAGACCCTGACAGGGACGCGCTGCATGTACGGGCAGCCGATGAGGCGTTCGCGCTGGGCGGTGACACTCCGGCCACCAGCTACCTGGACATTTCCAAGGTGCTGGCCGCGGCCAAGGACGCGGGGGCGGACGCCATCCACCCCGGCTACGGCTTCCTTTCGGAGAACGCCGACTTCGCGCAGGCCGTCATCGACGCGGGCCTGAACTGGATCGGCCCGCCGCCGCAGGCCATCCGCGACCTCGGCGACAAGGTCGCCGCGCGCCACATCGCGCAGCGCGCGGGCGCCCCGCTGGTCGCGGGCACGCCCGACCCGGTGTCCGGCGCCGACGAGGTCGTCGCCTTCGCCGAGGCGAACGGCCTGCCGATCGCCATCAAGGCGGCGTTCGGCGGTGGCGGCCGCGGTCTGAAGGTCGCCCGCACGCTCGAAGAGGTCCCGGAGCTGTACGACTCCGCGGTGCGCGAGGCCGTGGCGGCCTTCGGCCGCGGTGAGTGCTTCGTGGAGCGCTACCTCGACAAGCCGCGGCACGTCGAGACCCAGTGCCTCGCCGACAAGCACGGCAACGTCGTGGTCGTCTCGACCCGTGACTGCTCGCTGCAGCGCCGCCACCAGAAGCTCGTCGAGGAGGCGCCCGCGCCGTTCCTGACCGCCGAGCAGAACGCCGAGCTGTACGCCGCCTCCAAGGCGATCCTCAAGGAGGCCGGCTACGTCGGCGCGGGCACCGTCGAGTTCCTCGTCGGCGTCGACGGCACGATCTCCTTCCTGGAGGTCAACACCCGCCTGCAGGTGGAGCACCCGGTCACCGAGGAGGTCGCCGGCATCGACCTCGTCCGCGAGATGTTCCGCATCGCCGACGGCGAGGAGCTCGGTTACGACGACCCCGAACTGCGCGGTCACTCCTTCGAGTTCCGCATCAACGGCGAGGACCCGGGCCGCAACTTCCTGCCCGCGCCCGGCACCGTCACCACGTTCGCGCCGCCGTCGGGCCCCGGTGTCCGCCTGGACGCGGGTGTCGAGTCCGGCTCGGTCATCGGCCCGGCCTGGGACTCGCTCCTCGCCAAGCTGATCGTCACCGGCGCCACCCGTGAGCAGGCGCTGCAGCGCGCCTCCCGCGCGCTGGCGGAGTTCAACGTCGAGGGCATGGCCACGGCCATCCCCTTCCACCGCGCCGTCGTCACGGACCCGGCGTTCGCGCCCGAGCTGACCGGCTCCAGCGACCCGTTCACGATCCACACCCGGTGGATCGAGACCGAGTTCGTCAACGAGATCCCGCCGTTCACGGCCACCGGAGACGGCGAGACGGACGAGGAGCCGGGCCGCGAGACGGTCGTCGTCGAGGTCGGCGGCAAGCGCCTGGAGGTCTCGCTGCCGTCGTCGCTGGGCATGACCATCGCGCGCACCGCGGCGGCGGGCGGCGCCCGCCCCAAGCGCCGCGCGGCCAAGAAGTCGGGCCCCGCGGCGTCCGGTGACACCCTCGCCTCGCCCATGCAGGGCACGATCGTCAAGATCGCGGTCGAGGAGGGCCAGGAGGTCAAGGAGGGCGACCTGATCGTCGTCCTGGAGGCCATGAAGATGGAACAGCCCCTGAACGCGCACCGGTCGGGCACGGTCAAGGGTCTCGCCGCGGAGGTCGGCGCGAGCCTGACGTCCGGCGCGGTGATCTGCGAGATCAAGGACTGACCGCAGCAGACACACGCGCGAAGGGCCGGGCCGGTCTCTCCGGCCCGGCCCTTCGGCATTCGCACCTGCCCCCGGAACCGCCCCCGCCCCGCCCCGCGTCCTCCCCCGCGTAGAGCCGAAGGCCACGGGGGGACTTCAGTGAAACGCACGGGGGACGTCGTCGGGCTGCTCGCAGCGGCAGCCGTCATCGGTACGACCGGATGGTTCGCGGCCGCCGCGAACGCCGGGCAGCGCTACGAGGCCGGGCTCGCCCTCGGCCTGTCCACGGCTCTGTCCGTCGCGCTCCTGCGCCGCTTCACCCACCTGCCGCTGGGCAGACGCCGCCCCTACACCTTCGCGCTGCCCCTGCCCGCGCCCGACTGGTCGGCCGCGCCGCCGGACCCGGACGGCGACCCGGCAGCCCTGCGCCCGCACGCCGAACGGCAGGCCGGGCTGCTCAGCGACGCCTCCGCGCTCGGCGACACGCTCCGCCGCACCTGCACGCTCGCGCCGCAACTGCGCGCGGAGCTCGCCTCGTTCGCGGTCACCGCGTCGATCCAGGCGAGCAACTCCGTGATCGCCCCGGTCGGCGAGGGCCCGCGGAGCCCCGACCCGGCGTACGACGCGGCGCACGCCCTCGGCGAGCTCGTCGCGGCGGTCGAGTTCAGCCGCATCGGGATGCGCGCCCTGGAGGCCCTGGTGACGGAGCGGCCGCTGCGGCCCGACCCGCCCTGCTACTTCAACCCGCTGCACGACCGCGGCCACGCGCGCGTGGCGCTTCCCGGCGCCCCTGACGGCACCGAGGAGGTCGCCGCCTGCCACGGCTGCGCCAAGGGCCCCGAGCCGCTCCTTGTGCCGTCGGAGGGCGGCCCGGTGCCGTACTACGACAGCGACGCCGTCGACGCCCGCTGGCGGCTCCTCGGCTACGGCGCGGTCGTCCCGGACAACGGCGCCACGATGATCGCGACGGCGCGGGACGGCTTCCGCGACCCGGGACCGGCGGCGCCCACCGGCGGTGGCCTCAAGAAGTTTCGTACGAAGGTGAGTTGATGATCATGAGTGACCTGGTCACCGGTGTGCTGAGCGGTCTCGTCCTCGGCACCTGTGTCACGTATCCGCTGGTCCTGTGGCTGACCCGGAACCTGAGCGGCGGCTCCCTGCCGCCGCATCGCCGCGAGCGCAGGGCCCGCGCGGAGCTGGACGCCTTCTTCGCCCGCCAGGATCCCTGACCACGGGCAGTGGCATCCTTGGGGGACGCGTACGTTCACGAAGGGTGCGGGGATGACGACCGGCACGGGCCAGCAGGCGAGAGCGCCGCAGCAGGCGGCACAGTCGGCGCGCACCATGCGGGCCGACGCCCGCCGCAACTACGACCGGCTGCTCGCCGAGGCGCGCTCCGCCTTCGCCGAGCACGGCACGGGCGCGTCCCTGGAGGACGTGGCGCGCCGCGCGGGCGTCGGCATCGGCACGCTCTACCGGCACTTCCCCAACCGGCACGCGCTGATGAGCGCGGTATGGAAGGACGCGGTGTGCGACCTGCTCGCGCGTTCGCACGCGCTGCTCGACGACCCGCAGCCGTGCTCCGCGCTGGTGGCGTGGCTGCGCGCCATCATCACTCATGCGGGTGAGTATCGCGGCCTGTCGAGCGCGCTCATGTCGGCGTCGCACGACGACACTTCGGCGCTCGCGCAGTGCAGCATGCCCATGCGCGAGGCCGGCGCGGCCCTGCTGCTCCGTGCGCAGGAGGCGGGGGCGGTGCGGCCCGACGTCTCCATCGGCGACCTGCTCCAGCTGACCAACGCGATCTCCCTGGCGGCCGAGGAGACTCCGGACGATCCGGAGCTGGCCGACCGCCTGCTCACGCTGACCCTGCGGGGGCTGAAGGCCGACGGGCGGACACCGGCGTAGCACCGGCGCCCACCCGGGGTGCCGTCACGGTCCGTGACGGCACCGCGACCCCGCCCGACGGTCCCGCGGCCGCCTGGGGTTCACAGGCAGGCTCTCAGCGGCGGCGCAGGTCCGCGACCCGCGCCGCCCGTTCCCCGGGGGGCTGTTCCCCGAGGAGCGCACTGCGCAACTGCTGGCCCGGGCCCGCCCCGTGGTTGCGACGCTGACCCGGCAGGGGCACGTCCCGGCGCGGCTGGCGCCCCGCCGGGACGGAGTCGACACCGGGCGCGGAGTTAGGGCCTGCGGCACCGCCCGCCACCGTGATCTGGACGCCCTGGTCGGCCAGGGCCTGCAGTTCCGTGGCGGCCCGGTCGTCGTGACCCGGTGGTTCGTCCGTGACCAGGCGGGTGATGACGTCCGTCGGCACCGTCTGGAACATCGTGTCGGTGCCGAGCTTGGTGTGGTCCGCGAGGACCACGACCTCGGCCGCCGCCTGGACCAGCGCGCGGTCCACGCTCGCGGAGAGCATGTTGGACGTGGAGAGGCCGCGCTCGGCGGTCAGACCACTGCCCGACAGGAAGGCCCGTGACACCCGCAGCCCCTGGAGGGACTGCTCGGCCCCGCTGCCCACCAGCGCGTAGTTCGAGCCGCGCAGGGTGCCGCCGGTCATGACGACTTCCACCCTGTTGGCGTGTGCCAGCGCCTGTGCCACCAGGAGGGAGTTGGTGACTACGGTCAGGCCGGGTACCCGCGCGAGCCGTCGGGCCAGCTCCTGCGTGGTCGTACCCGCCCCGACGACGATGGCTTCGCCCTCTTCGACGAGGCCCGCCGCGAGATCGGCGATTGCCGTCTTCTCGGCGGTCGCGAGATGTGATTTCTGCGGAAAGCCGGACTCCCGCGTGAATCCGCCCGGCAATACCGCACCGCCATGTCGGCGGTCGAGGAGTCCTTCTGCCTCCAGCGCGCGCACGTCCCGCCGTACGGTCACTTCGGAGGTCTGGACGACGCGGGCGAGCTCACGGAGCGATACCGCCCCGTTGGCCCGCACCATTTCGAGGATCAATTGGCGACGTTCTGCAGCGAACACGAAACTGACAGTAACCCCAACGACCGTCTGCTTTCAGCAGTTTGCGCCGAATTACCGAAGTTGTTCGCACGGCAGGGTGGGAAGTGGTATAGGTGCTTACTCTCCCCGCCTATGCCGCGCGAATGGGCGACAACAGTGCGTGACCTGCGGAGAGTTGTTTCAGGCCGCCGACAGGATCAGCCTTCGCCCGCCGTCTTCCGGGTGTGCAGCTGACGCGCCACCTCCGCGATCGATCCCGAAAGCGACGGGTACACGGTGAACGCATTCGCGATCTGCTCGACCGTCAGATTGTTGTCGACCGCGATCGAGATGGGGTGGATCAGTTCCGAAGCGCGCGGTGCCACGACCACACCGCCGACCACGATGCCCGTGCCCGGACGGCAGAAGATCTTGACGAAGCCGTCGCGGATGCCCTGCATCTTCGCGCGCGGATTGCGCAGCAGCGGCAGCTTCACCACGCGGGCGTCGATCTTTCCGGCGTCGACGTCGGCCTGGCTGTAGCCGACGGTCGCGATCTCCGGGTCGGTGAAGACGTTCGCCGACACGGCCTTCAGGTTGAGCGGCTGCACGGCGTCGCCCAGGAAGTGGTACATCGCGATGCGGCCCTGCATGGCGGCGACGGAGGCCAGCGCGAAGATCCCGGTCACGTCACCGGCCGCGTACACGCCGGGGGCCGACGTCCGCGACACCTTGTCGGTCCAGATGTGCCCGGAGTCCTTCAGCTTGACCCCGGCCTCCTCCAGGCCCATGCCGCTGCTGTTCGGGATGGCGCCGACGGCCATCAGGCAGTGCGATCCCGAGATGACGCGGCCGTCGGCGAGGGTGACCTCGACCCGGTCCCCGACGCGCTTGGCGGAAGCGGCGCGGGAGCGGGACATCACGTTCATGCCGCGGCGCCGGAAGACGTCCTCCAGGACGGCGGCGGCGTCCGGGTCCTCACCCGGAAGCACCCGGTCACGACTGGACACGAGAGTCACGTTCGACCCGAGCGCCTGATAGGCACCGGCGAACTCGGCACCGGTCACACCCGAGCCGACCACGATGAGCTCCTCGGGCAGCTCGTCGAGGTCGTACACCTGGGTCCAGTTCAGGATCCGCTCGCCGTCGGGCTGGGCGTCGGGCACCTCGCGCGGGTGGCCACCGGTCGCGATCAGCACGGCATCGGCGACAAGAGTCTCCTCGCTCCCGTCCGCGGCCCGCACGACGACCTTCCGCGACCCGTCGACGTCCTGCTGCCCCTCGATCCGCCCGCGACCGCGCAGCACGCGCGCACCGGCCCGTGTCACCGACGCGGTGATGTCGTGGGACTGGGCGAGCGCGAGCCGCTTCACACGGCGGTTGACCTTGCCCAGATCGACACCGACCACGCGCGCGGGCGTGTCGATGTGCGGGGTGTCGTCGGCGACGATGATCCCCAGCTCCTCGTACGAGGAATCGAAGGTGGTCATCACCTCGGCCGTGGCGATCAGAGTCTTGGACGGCACGCAGTCGGTGAGCACCGACGCCCCGCCCAGACCGTCGCAGTCGACGACGGTCACCTCCGCGCCGAGCTGGGCGGCCGTAAGAGCCGCCTCGTATCCGCCGGGTCCGCCGCCAATGATCACGATCCGAGTCACGTACTCCATTGTCCCGCACGCTTCAAGGTGCTCACTCCCCGGGGGCCTCCGTCCGTGCGACGGCCCCCCGTCCGGGCGGTCCTCCCGTTCCAGGAGGGGCGCACTTGATTGCTGCCGTACCCTCGACCACATGTCGCTCTACGCCGCGTACGCCGGCAATCTGGATCCGCGGCTCATGTCACGCCGCGCACCGCACTCACCGCTGCGCGCGACCGGGTGGCTGACGGGCTGGCGGCTCACGTTCGGCGGGGAACACATGGGCTGGGAAGGCGCGCTGGCCACGCTCGTCGAGGCGCCGCGCTCCCAGGTCTTCGTCACGCTCTACGACATCGCCCCCATGGACGAGGACTCCATGGACCGCTGGGAAGGCGTCGGCCTCGACATCTACCGGCGCATGCGGGTCCGCGTGGACACCCTGGAGGGCGAGGAACCCGCTTGGGTGTACGTCCTCAACGGTTACGAGGGAGGGCTCCCCTCGGCCCGCTACCTGGGCGAACTCGCGGACGCGGCGGAATCGGCGGGGGCACCCCACGACTATGTGATGGAACTGCGCAAGCGCCCTTGCTAGGGCCTTCGCCCCGGCTCTCCCCCACATCTCGTCGGAAACGACAAGACAACGATCGCAATCCCGTGGGCATCGTCATCTACGCGCGTAGGCCATGAGCGGCTACTCTCGTCCGCGTGAACGCTTCAGTTATTCCGGACGACATCCAGGGCGACCCGTACGCCGCCGCCGACGCCGCCGCCGCGCGTCTTCGCGAGCTGACGGGCGCCGAGACCCACGACGTCGCCCTCGTGATGGGCTCCGGCTGGGCGCCGGCCGTCGACGCGCTGGGCGAGCCCGAGGCGGACTTCGCCGTCACCGAGCTGCCCGGCTTCCCGCCGCCGGCGGTCGAGGGCCACGGCGGCCGCATCCGCTCCTTCAAGATCGGCGCCAAGCGCGTGCTGGTCTTCCTGGGCCGCACCCACTACTACGAGGGCCGTGGCGTGGCCGCCGTCTCGCACGGCGTCCGCACCGCCGTCGCCGCCGGCTGCAAGACCATCGTGCTGACCAACGGCTGCGGTGGCCTGCGCGAGGGCATGCGCCCCGGCCAGCCGGTACTGATCAGCGACCACCTCAACCTGACGGCGACGTCCCCGATCGTCGGCGCGAACTTCGTCGACCTCACGGACCTCTACTCCCCGCGCCTGCGCGCCCTCTGCAAGGAGATCGACCCCTCCCTCGAGGAGGGCGTCTACGCGCAGTTCCCCGGCCCGCACTACGAGACCCCGGCGGAGATCCGCATGGCCCGCACCATCGGTGCGGACCTGGTCGGCATGTCCACGGTCCTCGAGGCGATCGCGGCGCGTGAGGCGGGTGCGGAGGTCCTCGGCATCTCCCTGGTCACGAACCTCGCCGCGGGCATGACGGGCGAGCCCCTCAACCACGAGGAGGTCCTCCAGGCGGGCCGCGACAGCGCGACGCGCATGGGCGAGCTCCTGGGCCAGGTCCTGGGCCGCGTCTGACGCTCCGCGAACGGGAAGGTGGGCACCCGGCGCGCCCCCGCGACGGATGCCCACCCGCCCGGCTCGCCCCGCGACATCCCGCGCACGCAGGAGCCCCCAACCCCGCCGCTCCGCGGCGAATGCTCCCCACCCACCCACCCGTTCACCCCGCGCCGTCCAGCGAAGTAGGGGCGGGTGGGAACCCCGTCCCCCACCGGACAGGCGGGTGGGAAGCACCGCCACCGGGCGGGTGGGCGGGGAACCCATCCCCCACCGGACACAACGGGGGCGGGGTGCCCCAGCCTCCCACCGGACACGGATGGGGGCCGGGGATCCCATCCCCCCGGACACGGATGGGCGGGGAACGGGGAATCCCGTCGCCACCGGGCACGGGTGGGCGGAGAGCTCCGACGCCACCAGGCGGGCAGGGGCAAAGCACCGCCACCGGGCGAGTGGGCGGGGAGCCCTTCCCCCACCGGGCACGGGCGGGGGAGAGCCCATCCCCCACCGGACACGAGTGGACGGAGAGCTCCGACGCCACCGGGCACGAGTGGGCGAGAAACCCGCGCACTCGGGTACGAGTGAGTGGAGAGCTCCGACGCCACCAGGCACGAGCGGGCGAGAAACCCGCGCACCCGTGAGCGGGGAACCCAACGCCACCGCACCCGGCCGGCGGAGAGCCCACCCCCACCGGACACAACGGGGCAGGGATCCCCGGCTCCCACCCGGGCCCACGTGGGCGGGGCTCCCGGACGAGGCCCCTCATCCCCCACGCAGGCGGACGAGGGGGCTACCCCCACCGGACGGAGACGGAGAAGGGAGACCTCACCCCCACCGGACGGAGACGGAGAAGGGGGACCTCACCCCCACCAGACGGAGGCGGGCGAGGGGGACCTCACCCCGACCGGACGCAGGCGGGCCAGGGGCCTCACCCCCGCCGGGCCGCACCCGCGGGCGAGACGCGAGGGGACGTGGGGGTATGTGCGCACGGAGCACCGAGCGCACCCTGACGTTCAGAAACACCCGACGCGGCGCAGGGATAGCGAGTACGTACATACCCCCGCGGCCCCGCACCCACAGACGCACCCAAGGCGCACCGCCCCCACCGACCCGCAGCCGCACCGCAGCTGCAACCACCGCCACCGCCACAACCACAACCACACCCACAACCACAGCCACCGCCGCAACCACCCCCACCCCCACACCCACACCCACAACCGCCCCACCCACCGACCCCAAGGCGCAGACCCCGCCCAAGGCGCCCCGCCAGGAGAGGCTGAAGACACCGTGCAGGACGACACCCCCGCCACCTCAGAGCTCATCGCGCAGGCCCGGGCCTGGCTCGCCGAGGACCCGGACCCCGAGACCCGCGAAGAGCTCGGCAAGCTCATCGACGCCCAGGACATCACCGAGCTCGGCGCCCGCTTCGCCGGCACCCTCCAGTTCGGCACCGCCGGCCTCCGCGGCGAACTCGGCGCAGGCCCCATGCGAATGAACCGCTCCGTGGTGATCCGCGCCGCCGCCGGCCTCGCCGCGTACCTGAAGAGCAAGGGCCAGACCGACGGCCTCGTGGTCATCGGCTACGACGCCCGGTACAAGTCCGCCGACTTCGCCCGCGACACCGCCGCCGTGATGACCGGCGCCGGCCTCCGCGCCGCCGTCCTCCCCCGCCCCCTCCCCACCCCCGTCCTCGCCTTCGCCATAAGGCACCTGGGTGCCGCCGCGGGCGTGGAGGTCACGGCCAGCCACAACCCCCCGCGCGACAACGGCTACAAGGTCTACCTCGGCGACGGCTCCCAGATCGTCCCGCCCGCCGACGCGGACATCGCCGCGCAGATCGACGCGATCGCGAGCCTCCACGACGTGCCGCGCCCGGACACCGGCTGGGAGACCCTCGCCGACGACGTCCTGGAGGCCTACCTGGCCCGCACGGACGCCGTCCTGTCCCCCGGCTCCCCCCGCACCGCCCACGCCGTCTACACGGCCATGCACGGCGTCGGCAAGGACACCCTCCTCGCCGCGTTCGCCCGCGCCGGCTTCCCCGCGCCGACGCTCGTCGCCGAGCAGGCCGAGCCGGACCCGGACTTCCCCACGGTCGCGTTCCCGAACCCGGAGGAGCCGGGCGCGATGGACCTGGCCTTCGCGACGGCGGCCCGCACCACCCCCGCACCCGACCTGATCATCGCCAACGACCCGGACGCGGACCGCTGCGCGGCGGCGGTCAAGGTCGGCGCCGGCAGCACGGACTGGCGGATGCTCCGCGGCGACGAGGTGGGCGCCCTCCTCGCCGCACACCTCGTCAAGCGCGGTGCCACCGGAACCTTCGCCGAGTCGATCGTCTCCTCGTCGCTCCTCGGCCGGATCGCCGAGAAGGCGGGCCTCCCCTACGAGGAGACCCTGACCGGCTTCAAGTGGATCGCCCGCGTCGACGGCCTCCGCTACGGCTACGAAGAGGCGCTCGGCTACTGCGTCGACCCCGAGGGCGTGCGCGACAAGGACGGCATCACCGCGGCGCTCCTGCTCGCGGAACTCGCGTCCGAGCTCAAGGAGGAGGGCCGCACGTTCCTCGACCTCCTCGACGACCTCGCCGTGGAGCACGGCCTG
This sequence comes from Streptomyces sp. NPDC045678, assembly GCF_056432085.1. Classification (NCBI taxonomy): domain Bacteria; kingdom Bacillati; phylum Actinomycetota; class Actinomycetes; order Kitasatosporales; family Streptomycetaceae; genus Streptomyces; species Streptomyces sp. NPDC045678. The sequence continues at coordinate 65,438 of NZ_JBWKJS010000006.1, read as the reverse complement.
CACGCCACCGACCAGCTGTCGGTCCGCGTCGAGGACCTGTCCCTGATCGCGGACGCGATGCGCCGCCTGCGCGAGCAGCCGCCGACGGAGCTCGCGGGCCTGGCCGTGTCGAAGGCGGAGGACCTGACGCGCGGCACGGAGACGCTGCCGCCCACCGACGGTCTGCGCTACACGCTCGACGGCGCCCGCGTCATCGTCCGCCCGAGCGGCACCGAGCCGAAGCTCAAGTGCTACCTCGAAGTGGTCGTCCCGGTGGCGGACAAGGCCGCGCTGCCCGGGGCCCGCACCCGCGCGACGGACCTCCTCGCCGCGATCAAGCGCGACCTGTCGGCGGCAGCGGGCATCTGACGCGAACCCCGGCGGGCGCCCGGTCAACAAGGTCGACAACCACCCGTCCGAGTGGTTCCGCGACGCGACTGCCGCAGTGCCCCGGTGCGCTGCCGGTCTTCCCAGGAAGGGACGACCGGTAGCGCACTTTCTCGTTCCGGGAGCCGCCGCAGTGCCGTACGGATTCTCCGAGCCCTCGACCGCCGCCCCGTCCCGCGTCCCCGCGCCCGCGTCCAGAGGCCCGCACGGCGCCGCGACCGCGCCCGGGCCGCGGCGCCTCGGGGCGCGCGCCACCGGCGCCCTGCGCCACGCCTGGCCCGCCCTCGCCGCGTACGCGGCCGTCCGCGCGCTCGGCCTCCTGGTGTTCACCGTGTGGGCCCACCGCGACCACCGCGGCGTGCGGCACCTGCTCATGGAGTCGTGGGACTGCGACTGGTACCTGAAGATCGCCCAGAACGGTTACGCCGACGAGCTCGGCACCCGGATCGACGGCAACAACCTCGCCTTCTTCCCGCTCTACCCGCTGCTCATCAGGGCGGGCGACGCCCTCGTGCCGTGGCTGCCGCGGGGTGCAGCGGGCCTCTCGGTGTCGGTGGCCGCCTCGCTGCTCGCCGCGTGGGGGATCTTCGCGGTGGGCGACCGGCTGTACGGCCGCAGGGCGGGTGTCGTCCTCGCCGTCCTCTGGGGCAGCCTGCCCGTGGCGCTCGTGCAGTGGATGGGTTACACGGAGTCCCTGTTCACGGCGTTGTGCGCCTGGTCGCTGTACGCGGTGCTCAGCGGGCGCTGGGTGTGGGCGGGCTCCCTCGCCGCGCTGGCGGGCCTGACGCGTCCCACGGGGGTGGCGGTGGCCGCGGCGGTGTCCCTGAGCGCCCTGCTCACCCTGCGCCGCCCACGCCCCGCCGCCTCCCCCCTTCGCCCGCTCCTCGGCGCCCTGCTCGCCCCCCTCGGCTGGCTCGCGTACGTCGGCTGGGTGGGCCTGCGGCTCGGCCGCTGGGACGGCTACTTCGCCGTACAGAAGCTGTGGCGCAACGAGTGGGACGGCGGTGTCGCGACGTGGCGGCGGATGCGGGACCTGTTCGTCACCGAGCGGCCCGCGCTGTTCGTGGCGATGGTGACGGTCGTCCTGCTGGGCGCGGTCGTGCTGTTCGTGCTGTCGGTGGGCGACCGGCAGCCGCTGCCCCTGCTGGTCTTCGGCGGTCTGCTGCTCGTGATCGTGCTCGGCAGCAGCGGCGTCTACTTTCCCCGGGCCCGCTTCCTGCTGCCCGGCTTTCCGCTGCTGCTGCCGGTCGCCGTGGCGCTGGCGCGCGCGAGGGCACACGTTCCCGTGACGCTGCTGACCGCGGCGGCGCTCATGTCCGCGGTGTGCGGCGGCCACATGCTCCTGGGCTGGCACGGCCCGCCGTAACCACACCCGCCACCCACCGCCGCCCCGCGCCCACATCACATCGCCGCGCGCGAACAGCCCTCAGGTCACCGCGAGCAACCCTCAGGTCACCGCGAGCAGCACCGCGAGGAGCACCGCCCCCGCCACGCACGGCGCCACGATCTCGTAGGCCCAGCGCACCACGGGCTCGCCCTGCGCGGACTCCGCGTCGGCGCGCCGTTCGGAGAGGTCGCGGAGCTCGTCCATGGAGTGGTCGCCCGCCGCGCGGGTGGGCGGGGCGGTGGGGTCGAGGAAGGGGCGGCCGCCCGTGGGGTCGCCGGACGCGGCGGCCTGCGACTGCCTGCGGGACGCCTTCTTGCGGCCGCGCAGCGAGACGGGGATCGCCCAGAGCTGGAACTTGGCGCCGGCGTTGGTGAGGACCTCGTTGGAGTAGCCGGAGCGGAGCGTCGCGACGGACGCCCACGGCAGTGTGATGGTCCGGAAGGGGTTGCGGATCCGGAGGTGGTCGTCGTTGGCGTACACGACGGGCCGTACGGTGAACGCGACGACCAGCGGCACCGCGAAGAGCAGTCCGGCGAGCGCGAGCCACGGGGTGCGGCCCTCGCCGCGGATCGCCGCGTCGATGCCGAGCCAGGCGCCCAGGGCGAGCAGCAGGACGCCGCCGGCGATGCCGGCCGGGGACCGGAAGGTGCGGTCCTTGTAGGCGGGCTCCGCCACGGGGTCTCGAGGGTCGCTCATACCCTGATTCTGCCTGAAGCCCGGCGGGGTGCCCCGGCGCCTCCCCCTGTACAGCAGCTACGCGCGTAGATATGCTCCCCTCGTGACCATGCCCACTGCATTCGCTGACGTGACAGCGTCCGACAGCACGCTCCGCCGCTTCCTTCACGGGCTGCCCGGCGTCGACGCGGTCGGCCTGGAGGCGCGTGCCGCCTCGCTCGGTACCCGTTCGATCAAGACCACGGCGAAGGCGTACGCCATCGACCTGGCCATTTCGATGATCGACCTGACGACGCTCGAGGGCGCCGACACCCCGGGCAAGGTCCGGGCGCTCGGCGCGAAGGCCGTGAACCCGGACCCGACCGACCGTGAGACCCCCCGCACCGCGGCCGTCTGCGTCTATCCGGACATGGTCGCCACCGCCAAGGAGGCCGTCGGGAACAGCGGCGTGAAGGTCGCGTCCGTCGCGACCGCCTTCCCCGCGGGCCGCGCGGCGATCGAGGTGAAGCTGGGCGACGTGCGCGAGGCCGTCGCGGCGGGCGCCGACGAGATCGACATGGTCATCGACCGGGGCGCGTTCCTGTCGGGTGACTACATGACGGTGTTCGAGCAGATCCGCGCCGTGAAGGCGGCCTGCGGCTCCGCCCGCCTGAAGGTCATCTTCGAGACCGGTGAGCTCTCGACGTACGACAACATCAAGCGCGCCAGCTGGATCGGCATGATCGCGGGCGCCGACTTCATCAAGACCTCGACCGGCAAGGTCGGCGTCAACGCCACCCCGGCCAACACCCTGCTCATGCTGGAGGCCGTCCGCGACTTCCGTGCGCAGACCGGGGTGCAGATCGGTGTGAAGCCCGCGGGCGGCATCCGCTCCACCAAGGACGCGGTGAAGTTCCTCGTGCTGGTGAACGAGACGGCCGGTCCCGACTGGCTGGACAACCACTGGTTCCGCTTCGGTGCCTCTTCGCTCCTCAACGACCTGCTCATGCAGCGTCAGAAGCTGGCCACCGGCCGCTACTCCGGCCCCGACTACGTGACGGTGGACTGATCAACATGACTTCCCCCTTCGAGTACGCTCCGGCGCCCGAGTCGCGCTCCGTCGTCGACATCGCGCCGAGCTACGGCCTGTTCATCGACGGCGAGTTCACCGAGGCCGCCGACGGCAAGGTCTTCAAGACGGTCTCCCCGTCCACCGAAGAGGTCCTCTCCGAGGTCGCGCAGGCCTCCTCCGAGGACGTCGACCGCGCGGTGAAGGCCGCCCGCAAGGCCTTCGAGAAGTGGTCGGCGCTGCCGGGTGCCGAGCGCGCCAAGTACCTCTTCCGCATCGCGCGGATCATCCAGGAGCGCAGCCGCGAACTGGCCGTCCTGGAGACGCTCGACAACGGAAAGCCCATCAAGGAGACGAGGGACGCCGACCTCCCCCTCGTCGCCGCGCACTTCTTCTACTACGCGGGCTGGGCCGACAAGCTCGACCACGCGGGCTACGGCGCGGACCCGCGCCCCCTCGGCGTCGCGGGCCAGGTCATCCCCTGGAACTTCCCGCTCCTGATGCTGGCCTGGAAGATCGCCCCGGCGCTCGCGACCGGCAACACGGTCGTCCTGAAGCCCGCCGAGACGACGCCGCTGAGCGCCCTGTTCTTCGCGGACATCTGCCGTCAGGCGGGCCTGCCCAAGGGCGTCGTCAACATCCTTCCCGGGTACGGCGACGCGGGCGCGGCCCTGACCGCCCACCCGGACGTGAACAAGGTCGCCTTCACGGGCTCCACCGCCGTCGGCAAGGCCATCGCGCGCCAGGTCGCGGGCACCGACAAGAAGGTCACGCTCGAACTGGGCGGCAAGGGCGCGAACATCGTCTTCGACGACGCCCCCATCGACCAGGCCGTCGAGGGCATCGTCACCGGCATCTTCTTCAACCAGGGCCAGGTCTGCTGCGCGGGCTCGCGCCTCCTCGTCCAGGAGTCGGTCCAGGACGAGGTCCTCGACGCGCTCAAGCGGCGCCTCTCCACCCTGCGCCTGGGCGACCCGCTGGACAAGAACACCGACATCGGCGCCATCAACTCCGCCGAGCAGCTCGCCCGCATCACCGCGCTCGCCGAGACCGGCGAGGCGGAGGGCGCGGAGCGCTGGTCGGCGCCGTGCGAGCTCCCGTCGTCCGGCTACTGGTTCGCGCCGACGCTCTTCACCAACGTCACGCAGGCGCACACCGTCGCCCGCGACGAGATCTTCGGCCCGGTGCTGTCCGTCCTCACGTTCCGTACGCCGGACGAGGCGGTCGCCAAGGCCAACAACACGCAGTACGGGCTCTCCGCCGGCATCTGGACGGAGAAGGGCTCGCGCATCCTCGCTGTCGCGAACAAGCTCCGGGCGGGCGTCGTCTGGGCCAACACTTTCAACAAGTTCGACCCGACGTCGCCGTTCGGTGGCTACAAGGAGTCGGGCTTCGGCCGCGAGGGCGGCCGGCACGGGCTGGAGGCGTACCTCGATGTCTGACCGACTCACGGTTTTCAAGACCTACAAGCTGTACGTCGGGGGCAAGTTCCCCCGCAGCGAGAGCGGCCGGGTGTACGAGGTGACCGACTCAAAGGGCAAGTGGCTGGCGAACGCGCCCCTCTCCTCCCGCAAGGACGCCCGTGACGCGGTCGTCGCCGCGCGCAAGGCGTTCGGCGGCTGGTCGGGCGCGACCGCGTACAACAGGGGCCAGGTCCTCTACCGCGTCGCGGAGATGCTGGAGGGCCGCAAGGACCAGTTCGTGCGGGAGGTGGCGGACGCGGAGGGCATCTCCAAGTCCAAGGCAGCCGCCCAGGTGGACGCGGCGATCGACCGCTGGGTCTGGTACGCGGGCTGGACCGACAAGATCGCCCAGGTCGTGGGCGGGGCGAACCCGGTCGCGGGCCCGTTCTTCAACCTGTCGACGCCGGAGCCGACGGGTGTGGTCGCGGTCGTGGCGCCCCAGGAGTCGTCGTTCCTCGGCCTCGTCTCGGTGATCGCCCCGGTGATCGCGACGGGCAGCACGGCCGTGGTGATCGCCTCCGAGAAGTCGCCGCTGCCCGCGCTCTCGCTCGGTGAGGTCCTCGCGACGTCGGACGTCCCCGGTGGCGTGGTCAACATCCTCACCGGCAGGACCGCCGAGATCGCGGCGCCGCTCGCCGCCCACCAGGACGTCAACGCGATCGACCTGACGGGCACGGACGCGGAGCCGGCGCGCGATCTGGAGATCGCCGCCGCCGACAACCTCAAGCGCGTGTTCCGTCCACAGCCTGTGGACTGGTCCGCCGACCCCGGCACGCACCGCCTGACGGCCTTCCTGGAGACCAAAACGGTCTGGCACCCGACGGGTTCGCTCGGCGCGTCCGGCTCGGCCTACTAGCCGCTCACCGGCCACTCCCGCACCGCGAAGCCCCGGCCTCCTCCGTCCAGGAGGCCGGGGCTTCGTCCTGCGTGCGCCGCGTCGCGGATCAGATGCCGAACCGGGCCGCGACCCCGTCGAGCACGCACTCCAGGCCCGTCTCGAACATCCACGCGTCGTCGTCCTTGCGGGCCGCGCCGTACGCGTAGCGCCGGTACGCCGGGTAACGGCCGCTCTCCATCAGGTAGTTCATCTGCGGCGCGAGCGCGGCCCGCGTCTCGTCCCCGCTCCGCCAGCCGTTCTCGTCGCGGTAGCGCCGCTGGACGACCTCCGCCTGGGTCGAGCCCTGCACATAGGCGCTGACGGTGCGGAAGGCGGCCATCAGCTGATCGGGGTCGAGGCCGAGCCCGTCCAGGGACGCCATCTGCCGCTCGGCGACGGCCATCCGGCTGGGCGTCAGGGCGTAGAGCGGGGCCGGCATGTGGGCCAGCCAGGGGTGGTCCAGCATCAGCTGCCGGGACTGCCGGGCGAAGGCGCACAGGGTGTCGCGCCAGCCGGTGACCTCGTCCGGCACCGCGATCTCGCCGGTCACCCACTCGACCATCAGCACCGACAGCTCACCCTTGTCGGAGACGTGGCGGTACGCGGCCATGGGCGCGACGCCGAGCTCCGTGGCGAGGCGGCGCATGGTGACGGCCGGATACCCCTCGGTGTCGGCGATCCGCACCGCGACCGCCGCGATCTTCTGAAGGGTCAACGCGGCCCGCTGCGTGGAGGCCGAACGTTCCATCCGCTCCCAGAGCGAGACGTCGGGCGCGCCCTTTTTCTGTGTGGCCATGCGTACACCGTATCCCTTGTAGACGGCGTACACATTACCTGTGTACGTTGTACGCATCGGATACGCCGTACACATCCTGCCGCACACCTCAGGGGGACCCCCATGTCCGCAACCACCCAGACCCCGCTCCGCGTCGCCGTCCTCGTCGGCTCCACCCGCGAGGGCCGCTTCGCCCCCGTCGTCACCCGCTGGGTCAAGCGCCACCTGGACCAGCGCGACGACATGCACGTCGACGTCGTCGACCTCGCCGAGACCCCGCTGCCCACGGTCATGCCCCCCTTCGGCGGCCCGGCCGCGCCCGGCACCGAGGAGGCCCTCGCCCTGGTCTCGCCGCGCCTGGCGGCGGCCGACGCGTTCGTGTTCATCACGCCGGAGTACAACCACAGCTTCCCGGCGAGCCTGAAGAACGCCATCGACTGGCACAACGAGCAGTGGCACGCCAAGCCCATCGGCTTCGTCTCCTACGGAGCCATCTCCGGCGGCCTGCGGGCGGTCGAGCAACTCCGCCTCGTCATGGCCGAGTTGAACGCGACCACCATCCGCAACACGGTCAGCCTGCACAACGCCTGGGGCCTGTTCGACGCCGAAGGACACATGACGGAGCCGGCCAGCGACGCCGCCGTCAAGACCATGCTCGACCAGCTCGCCTGGTGGGCGCTCGCGCTGCGCGACGCGAAGGCCGTCCGTCCGTACGCCGCCTGACGTCCCGTCGACCACACCCTGAGGACGTCATGAACCAGCGCACGGAAACCACCCCGCCCACCGCCCCGGAACCGACGCTCCCCGCACAGGCACCGGCGGCGCACACCCCGGACCCGCCCTCCCGCCTCGCCATCCTCGGTCTGCTGCTCGGCATCATCCTGGCCACGCTCGACGGCACCATCGTCGGCACCGCGCTCCCGACGATCGTCGGCGACCTCGGCGGGCTCGGACAGTTCTCGTGGGTGGTGACGGCCTACCTGCTCGCCGCCGCCGTCTCCACCCCCATCTGGGGCAAGATCGGCGACCTGTACGGCCGCAAGGGCAGCTATCTGACCTCGATCACGGTCTTCCTCACCGGATCCGTGCTCTGCGGACTCGCCCAGAACATGGAGCAGTTGATCGCGTTCCGTGCCCTCCAGGGGCTCGGCGCGGGCGGCCTCTTCGTCGGCGCGATGTCCCTCATGGGAACACTGCTCACGCCCGCACAGGCAGGGCGTTCGCAGTCGATGATCGGCGTCATGCTGCCCGTCGCGATGATCGGCGGCCCGCTCCTCGGCGGCTTCCTCACCGACCGGCTCGACTGGCGCTGGGTCTTCTACGTCAACGTGCCCGTCGGCGCCGTCGCGCTCCTGCTCGTCGGCCTCCTCGTCCGACTGCGCGGCGAGCGCAGCACGGCCCGGATCGACTACGCGGGCGCCGCACTCCTCACGGCGAGCATCCTGGCGCTGACGCTGCTCGGAACCTGGGGCGGCACGACGTACGACTGGCTGTCGCCGCAGATCTGCGGCCTCGCACTGCTCGCGGCGGCCTCGCTCGCCGCGTTCGCCCGTGTGGAACGGCGCGCGCCCGAACCGGTCGTCCCGCCCCGCCTGTTCCGCGACCGCAACTTCACGCTCGCCCAGGTGCTCACCTTCCTGGCCGGCGCGGCGATGATGGGGGCGGCCAGCTACCTGCCGCAGTACATGCAGTTCGTCCGCGGCATGTCGTCGACGGAGAGCGGTCTGCTGCTGCTCCCGCTGATGCTGGGCATGATGGGCACGCAGCTGTACATCGGCCGGGCGGTCGCCAAGGGCGGCGGATACCGGGCGTATCCGATCGCGGGCGGCGCCGTCGCCACGGTGGGCGCCCTGGCCCTGCTGACCGTGGACGTGGACACCGCCACGGCCGTGGCGTCCGCGCTGACGTTGGTCCTCGGCGCGGGCCTCGGCTGCCTGATGCAGCCGTCGCTCCTGATCACCATGAACAGCGCGGAGCTCCGCGACATGGGCGCCGCCAGCGGCACCAACGCGCTTCTGCGCACCATCGGCGGCTCGCTCGGCGTCGCGGTCCTCGGCTCCGTCTACACCGGCCGCCTGACCGACTCCCTCGCGGAACGGCTCGGCCCCGACGGCGGGCACCTCGCGGGCGGCGGGCCGACCCCCGCGCTCCTGCACGGCCTCCCCGAGCCGGCACGCGACGCCTTCCGGGCCGGTGTCGCCGGCGGACTGCACGGCGTCATGGCCGGCACGGCCGTGCTCTGCGCCCTCGCGCTCGCGGTGGCATGGCTGATCCGCGAAGTACCGCTGCGGACCGGACCGGAGGCCGCCGCGTCCGGCGACTAGCTCGGCAGCAGCCGCGTCGCCCCGCCCACGACCGGCAGGTCGGCCAGGGACCCGCCCGAGGTCAGCGGTCCCGTGACGAAGCCCGTGTTCACCGGCTTGAAGTCCGCGACCTGCGTACCGAGCGTGTTGTCGAGCGGGTCGGCGCTGGTGTTGGCCAGCGGGTCCAGCTGCAGGTCCTTGACCGGAGCGAGCCCGCCGGCCGCCGAGTGGTGCAGCGCCGTCGACAGACCCTGCAACGGCGACGCCGAAGGCCCCGGCTCCGCCGCCGCGGCAGCCGCCGTACCGCCCACCCCGAGCGCCGCCCCCGCCGCCGTCACGGTGAGCCCCGCCCGCAACAGCGCGCGCGAACCGGACCGGGGGAGCTTCTTCACTGCGTGTCGTGCCATGGGTACCGCTCACATCCGTGCGTCGTAGAGTAATCGAGCGAGCACGTAGCGTAGTTGACGGAGCGTGCCCGAACCAAGGCCCCTCGGCGTGGCGGCGCGTGCGGCGGCACGGGAGCGGGACGGGGGAGCCCCATCCCGGGCGCCTCGGTTGATAATGGCTCCCGTCCACACGGACGCGCCGTGTCGGGAGATGCGGTCCACTCCGGCTGCAAAGGCTCAGAGAATTGGGTTCCCATCCCCCGATACCGACCCGTGTCGTGCTGCTGACGGGCCCTTCCGGCTCGGGGAAGTCGTCGTTCGCCGCCCGGTCGGGGCTGCCCGTGCTGTGTCTGGACGACTTCTACAAGGAAGCCGGTGACCCCACGCTGCCGGTGGTCCCGGGCAGTTCGGACATCGACTGGGACTCGCCGGACTCCTGGGACTCCGACGTGGCGGTCGCCGCGATCGAGGAGCTGTGCCGGACGGGGCGCACGAACGTGCCGGTCTACGACATCTCGATCAGTGCGCGCGTCGGGCAGGAGGCCCTGGACATCGAGCGCACGCCGCTCTTCGTCGCCGAGGGCATCTTCGCGGCGGACATCGTGGAGCGGTGCCGGGAGCTCGGTGTGCTGGCCGACGCGATCTGTCTGCGGGGGCGGCCCGCGACCACGTTCCGGCGGCGGCTGCTGCGGGATCTGCGGGAGGGGCGCAAGTCCGTGCCGTTCCTGCTGCGGCGCGGCTGGCGGCTCATGCGGGCGGAGCGCGCCATCGTGGCGCGGCAGACCGCGCTGGGTGCGCACCCCTGCGCGAAGGACGAGGCGTTGGGGCGGGTCGCGGCGGCAGCGGCCGGCCGGTGCGTGCAGGCGCGGGCCCGGGCCTCCTCGTAGCGGAGCCGGAGCAGCCCGGGAAAAGCAGAGGGACCGGAAAGACCCCCCGGCCTTCCGGTCCTCCACTTGTTTCCCCCGTGCGGTCCCCCGTGCAACCGCCGCAACCCCCCGGAGCGACGGTCCCCCGTGTTCCCCCTGCCCCTCAGGCGACCAACTCGCCGAAGGACTCCTCCTCGTCACGGCCGAAGCTGAGGACCTCGTCCTCGCGCAGCCGGCGGAGCGACCGCCAGATGCTGGACTTCACCGTGCCGACGCTGATGTCGAGGATGTCCGCGATCTCGGGGTCCGTACGACCCTCGTAGTAGCGGAGCACGAGCATCGTGCGCTGCAGTTCGGGGAGGCGGGCCAGGGCCTGCCAGAGAACCGCGCGCAGCTCCGTGCCGCGCATCGCGTCCGTGTCGCCCACCGTCTCCGGCAGTTCCTCGGTCGGGTATTCGTTCAGCTTGCGGCGGCGCCACGCGCTGATGTGCAGATTCGTCATGGTGCGGCGGAGGTAGCCCCCGACCGCGGCCTTGTCGCTGATCCGGTCCCACGCCCGGTACGTCGAGAAGAGGGCGCTCTGCAGCAGGTCCTCGGCCTCGAACCGGTCGCCGGTCAGGTGGTAGGCGGTTGCGTACAGGGAGGCGCGGCGTTCCTGTACGTAGGCGGTGAACTCCGCCTCCGACAGTGACTTCCGCTCCCCCGAGCCCTCCCCGTACGCGGCTCCCCCGTGAGCCCTGTCAACCACCGTCATGAACCCGGTGTGCTGACGCCCGGCGCCGCGAGCGCACCCCCGCCCGCTCACGGCACCGGACTTCTCAGACCCCCGTCCGACGTCGTGGAGACGCGTGACAACTGCGCTCGAGCTGGTGCTGTGCAGCGTATTCATCTTGCGCCCCCCGTCGGTGGAGTCCGGCTTCTTCCGTGTGACCAGAACTCTGCCGCAGTGACTTCATGGCGGTGTCCGTCGACTGTCACAGGCCTGTCACAGGGGTCGGGGAGGTCTTCCACCTGTGAAGGTCACGTGTGGGTGCGGGCATCTACCTGCCCATTACGAGCCCGGGGAGGCTCCAGCAGTCGAACTGGGGCCGTGGCATGGGACAGAATGACGTCCGTGCCTTCCCTGTTGCTGATCGAGGACGACGACGCCATCCGGACGGCCCTGGAGCTTTCGCTGACGCGCCAGGGGCATCGGGTGGCCACTGCTGCCACCGGCGAGGACGGTCTGAAGCTGCTCGGCGAGCAGCGGCCCGACCTGATCGTGCTGGATGTGATGCTGCCGGGCATCGACGGCTTCGAGGTGTGCCGTCGCATCCGGCGCACCGACCAGCTGCCGATCATCCTGCTGACCGCGCGCAGCGACGACATCGACGTGGTCGTGGGCCTGGAGTCCGGGGCCGACGACTATGTGGTCAAGCCCGTGCAGGGCCGGGTCCTGGACGCCCGGATCCGGGCCGTGCTGCGGCGCGGTGAGCGCGAGGCGAACGACGCGGCGACGTTCGGTTCGCTGGTCATCGACCGGGCCGCGATGACCGTCACGAAGAACGGCGAGGACCTGCAGCTCACACCCACCGAGTTGCGGCTGCTCCTGGAGCTGAGCCGCAGGCCGGGACAGGCCCTGTCGCGGCAGCAGTTGCTGCGTCTGGTGTGGGAGCACGACTACCTCGGCGACTCGCGGCTCGTGGACGCGTGTGTGCAGCGGCTGCGCGCCAAGGTCGAGGACGTGCCCTCGTCGCCGACCCTGATCCGTACGGTGCGTGGCGTCGGATACCGGCTGGACACGCCTCAGTGACCAAACCGCACGACAAGCTCCGCGGCTGGGCCGCGGCGCGCAAGGCGATACTGGCGGGTCTGCGCTTCACGAGTCTGCGGCTGCGGCTCGTCGTGGTGTTCGGGCTCGTGGCGCTCACCGCGGCGGTCTCCGCGTCCGGCATCGCGTACTGGCTCAACCGCGAGGCGGTCCTGACGCGCGCGCAGGACGCGGCGCTCAAGGACTTCAGGCAGCAGATGCAGAACCGTGCGGGCGCGCTGCCCGCCGACGTCTCGCAGGCCGAACTGCAGGCGACCGCCGAGCAGATGGCGAGCAGCGGCCAGCGCTACAGCGTGCTCCTGGTCGCGGAGAAGAAGGGCGGCGGCCAGCTCGTCGGCTACTCCGACCTGGACGCCTTCACGCTCGCCAAGGTGCCTGCCGCGCTGCAGCAGGCGGTGAACAAGAAGCAGCCGCTGACCTCCGGCAACAAGAGCCCGTACCACCTGTACTGGCAGCGGACCGCCGACCACGGCACCCCGCATCTGGTGGGCGGTGCCAAGGTGATCGGTGGCGGTCCGACCGGTTACCTGCTCAAGTCCCTGGAGCCGGAGGCGAAGGACCTCAGTTCGCTGGGCTGGTCCCTGGCCATCGCCACGGGTCTCGCGCTGATCGGCTCGGCGCTGCTCGCGCAGGCCGCCGCGACGACCGTGCTGAAGCCCGTGCACCGTCTCGGTGTGGCGGCGCGGCGCCTCGGCGAGGGGAAGCTGGAGACGCGGCTGCGGGTGTCGGGCACCGATGAGCTCGCCGACCTGTCCCGCACGTTCAACAGGACCGCCGAGAACCTGGAGAAGAAGGTCGCCGACATGAGCGCCCGCGACGAGGCGTCCCGGCGCTTCGTCGCCGACATGTCGCACGAGCTGCGCACCCCGCTGACCGCGATCACCGCGGTGACGGAGGTCCTGGAGGAGGAGCTCGACGCGGAGACGGGGTCCGTGGACCCGATGATCGAGCCGGCCGTACGCCTCGTGGTGAGCGAGACCCGCCGCCTGAACGACCTCGTGGAGAACCTCATGGAGGTCACCCGCTTCGACGCGGGGACCGCGCGCCTGGTCCTGGACGACGTCGACATCGCCGACCAGATCACCGCGTGCATCGACGCGCGCGCCTGGCTGGACGCGGTCGAGCTGGACGCCGAGCGCGGCATCATGGTCCGCCTCGACCCGCGCCGCCTCGACGTGATCCTGGCGAACCTCATCGGCAACGCCCTCAAGCACGGCGGCTCCCCGGTGGAGGTGTCGGTGCGCCTGGAGGACGCGAAGCTGGTCATCGCCGTACGCGACCATGGTCCCGGTATCCCGGAGGACGTGCTGCCGCACGTCTTCGACCGCTTCTACAAGGCGAGCGCGTCCCGGCCGCGGTCCGAGGGCAGCGGCCTCGGACTGTCCATCGCGCTGGAGAACGCGCACATCCACGGCGGCGAGATCACCGCCGCGAACTCGCCGGAGGGCGGCGCGGTCTTCACGCTGTGGCTGCCGCGCGAGGGTGAGCGGGCCGAGGGCGACCCGGGCGACGAGGACGGGCGTACGGAAGGGGGCCAGGCGTGAACGGGCGTCGTATCCGTGCCGTGGCCGCCGTCGTGGGGCTCGCCGCCGTGCTCGCCGGGTGCGGGATCAGAACGACCGAGGTGCCGACGGACTACGGCGCGGCGCCTTCGCGGGTGCCGTGTGTGATGTCGGGCTCCACCCTCGCGTCGCAGTCGGGCAGCGGGGTGCCGGTGGAGGTCTTCCTGGTGTGCGCGGCGCAGCTGGTGACCGTCGACCGCGATGTGCAGCTGCCCACGGACAAGGCGACCACCGACCGGGTGCGCATCGCGCAGGCCCTCCTCGACGAGCTGGCGACGCCTCCCTCGGACGCGGAGAAGCAGGCGGGCTTCGCCACGGACGTGCGGAGCGGCACCACCGTCTCCGGGCCGCGCAAGGGCGACCCGGCCGAGGCGCTGCGGCTGAGCGCTCCGCCGGAGAACCTGTCGACGTTCGCGCTCGCGCAGATCGTGTGCACGCTGGCCGACAACGCGTCGTCGGGCGACGGCACGGTGGTCATGGGCGGCCCCGGAAACAGCCCCCTGCGGCGCTACGAGTGCACTCCGGAGGTGCGGTCCCGGCCGGGGACCGTGGCGCCGCCTGTGCAAACCGTCGGGTAACCCGCGGACGGGTACGCGGAACCGATCCTGCCGCCCCCGGCGTCTTGGGGGGCGTGCTTCAAGGCTCGGGCGGCCACGGTGCCGCCATCCGCTTCCGTGCGGCGGGGGGACTCCTCCTCGTCGCACATCTTCTGCTCGTCGGGTGGATCACGCTGCGCCCGCTCGACGTCCCCTGGGTGAGCGCCGCGAACATGGAGCCGCTCGCCGGGATCAAGGCGGATCTGGCGCTGGGCGGCATGCAGGCGGCCCGCCGGATCGGCGAGAGTGTGCTGCTGCTCGCCCCGCTCGGTGTGCTGCTTCCGCTGGCCGGCGGCCGGCTCGTGGTCTCGCCGTGGGGTTCGCTGGTGCGCACGGTCGCCGCCGGGGCGATGCTGTCGCTCGGCATCGAGCTGCTGCAGACCGGGGTGCCCGGTCAGGTCGTCGACATCGACTCGCTGCTCCTGAACACCTTCGGGGTGGCGCTCGCGCATGTCGCCGTCGTGCCCGCGGCCAGGGCGCGGCTCCGTCGCGGAGGTGACGGAAAGACGTGCGTGGCCCTCCCCCGGGAGGAGACGTCTCAGGGTCCGACCCCGACGATTCCCAGGGTCGGTATCGCACCGTAGAGCGATGCTTTGACCTGGTTCGTGAACGTACTGTCGAGGTATCGGGGTACACGGAGAAGCCCCGCACCGACGGTTCACGAAGGAGCCCGACATGACCGCCCTTGCCCGCCCCACCCACGGCCGGATGATCGGCGGAGTGTGCGCAGCCCTCGCCAAGCGCTTCGGCACGTCCGCGACGACCATGCGCGTGATCTTCGTGGTCTCGTGCCTGCTGCCCGGCCCGCAGTTCCTGCTCTACATCGCGCTGTGGTTCCTGCTGCCCTCGGAGAGCAAGGCCCGTCAGGCCTGGTGACCGCGGCCACGGCCGGACGACCGCGACACGACGATGGGGCGCCCCTCCGCGGAGGGGCGCCCCATCGGGCGTTCGGACGGGGTCCGGTCAGCCGAGCGGCAGGCCGTTGAGGCCGGTGCCGCCGAGGGGCAGGCCGCCGAGCAGGCCGGAGACCGGCGAGGTCGGGCCGCCCGGCTTGGGGCTCGTGACGTTGCCGAGGACGGGCTCGGTGGCGTTCAGGCCGCTGCCGAGGGCGTTCTGCCCGGCGGAGAGGGACTCGGTGGCGCCGGCGGCCGGGACCACGGAGGAGACGGGACCGAGCGCGGCGGCGGGGTCGGCGGGGGCGGCGTTCGCGGCACCGGCGCCCGCGGCGGCGAAAGCGGCGCCGAGAGCGGCGACACCGAGGGACTTGGCGGCAGACTGCTTCATCTTCAATGCGTCCTTGCGTCTTTGCTTACGGATGTGGGGAGGGGGGTTTGAGCGGTTCAACGACCGTAAGCAGCCCGGATCACGGGGCGGGCGCAAAAAGGAGAGCGGCCGGGGTGTGGGAACCCCGGCCGCTCACGCGTCGTCCGACACGGACGCCATTCCGTCAGCTCTCGACAGAAGCGCTGGTCGAGACGGTCTGGCGGAACAGCCATTCGGACTTCAGCTCGGCATAGCCGGGCTTGATCACGTCATTGATCATGGCCAGCCGTTCGTCGAAAGGAATGAATGCTGATTTCATCGCATTGACTGTGAACCACTGCATGTCGTCGAGCGAGTAGCCGAACGTGCCGACCAGGTGCTCGAATTCGCGGCTCATGCTGGTGCCGGACATCAGGCGGTTGTCGGTGTTCACGGTCGCCCGGAAGTGCAGCTTGCGCAGCAGGCCGATGGGGTGCTCCGCGTAGGAAGTGGCGGCGCCCGTCTGCAGGTTCGAGGTGGGGCAGAGCTCCAGCGGGATGCGCTTGTCCCGTACGTACGACGCGAGGCGGCCGAGCCGGACGGTGCCGTCGTCGGCGATCTCGATGTCGTCGATGATGCGCACGCCGTGGCCGAGGCGGTCGGCGCCGCACCACTGCAGGGCCTGCCAGATCGACGGCAGACCGAAGGCCTCGCCCGCGTGGATCGTGAAGTGGTTGTTCTCGCGCTTCAGGAACTCGAAGGCGTCGAGGTGGCGGGTGGGAGGGAACCCGGCCTCGGCGCCCGCGATGTCGAAGCCGACGACGCCCGAGTCGCGGTAGCGGTTGGCGAGTTCGGCGATCTCCAGGGCGCGGGCGGCGTGCCGCATCGCGGTGAGAAGGGCGCCCACGCGGATGCGGTGGCCGTTCTCCTTCGCGCGGCGCTCGCCCTCGCGGAAGCCCTCGTTGACGGCCTCGACGACCTCTTCGAGGGTGAGGCCCTGCTCCAGGTGCTGCTCGGGGGCGTACCGGATCTCGGCGTAGACGACGCCGTCCTCGGCGAGGTCCTCGGCGCACTCGGCGGCCACGCGCTGGAGGGCGTCCTTCGTCTGCATCACCGCGCAGGTGTGGGCGAAGGTCTCCAGGTACCGCTCCAGGGAGCCGGAGTCGGCCGCCTCGCGGAACCAGATCCCGAGCTTGTCGGGGTCGGTCTCGGGCAGGCCCGCGTACCCGTTCTCGCGGGCGAGGTCGACGATCGTGCCGGGGCGCAGGCCGCCGTCGAGGTGGTCGTGGAGGAGCACCTTGGGGGCGCGGCGGATCTGTTCGGCGCTGGGCGTTTCACGGTCCGTGTGACCGGTCGTGTGTGTCTGGCTCGTCATTTCGGCACTCTAGCGCCTACGCGCGTAGAACTCACTGGTCGATACGTAACAGTGACCCTGCGGACGGGTGGCGTACACCATGGCTTCTGACACTGTTCTGTCATGGCACAGGAAGGGACCGCGGGGCCGGCGGGCGCGGCCAGGCTCGGGCGTGTGATCGGGACGGCACCTTCGTCGGTCGGCGGAGCGGTGCTCCTGCTCCCCGGCGGCGCCGAGACCTCGAGCCGCAAGCCGTCGCCGCTGGCGGGGGCCGGGGTGCGTGCGCTGGGCCGCAGACTGACCCAGGACGGCCGGGAGGCGGGGCTCGTCACGCACGTCGTGCACTACCGCTGCCGGGGGTGGAACGGCACGCAGGCGGAGCTGGCCCGCGACACGACCTGGGCGGTGGACGAAATCGTACGTCTCTACGGCGACGTCCCCGTCTGTCTGGCCGGAGTGGACATGGGCGGCCGGGCGGCGCTCCGCGCGGGCGGGCACGCGGCCGTCAACTCGGTCCTCGCGTTGGCGCCTTGGCTGCCCGAGGACGACGTGGCGGCGCCGCCCGAGCCGGTGAAGCAGCTCGCGGGGCGGCGGGTGCTCATCGTGCACGGCACGAACGACGAGCGGACCGACCCCGAGCTGTCGTTCCGGCTCGCGGAGCGGGCGAAGAAGGCGAACCGGGACGTGTGCCGGTTCGAGGTGCACTCGGACGGGCACCGGCTGCACCAGCATCAGGCCGAAGTCCTCGCGCTGGCATCGGACTTCGTGATGGGGACGTTGTTCGGGGCGGACTTCGCCCGCCCCTTGGAGGACGCGTTGGCGGCTCCGCCGCCGCTGGGGTTGCGTATGCCTCTTGCCTCCGGCTTCGGGCGGTCGTTCAGATGGTGACCCCGCGACGGGGCTTCGCCGATCACGGGCTTCGCCGAGTTCGTCCTCAAACTTCCCCAAGCTCCTGAAGAGCGGGGAGGGACCCCCGGGACGGGCTGATGTCCGTCTGCGGGCCCGACCCCATCTGTGGCAGCAGCCTTCCCTTTCTGCTCAGCAGGAACTCCTTGAACGCCGCCACCGGTGGCGTGTCCGGGTGGCCGTCCAGCCAGGCCACGCCGATCTCGCGCACCGCCCGCTGACCCGTCACCGTCAGCTCCACCACCCCCGGGCGCGGCACCGCAGGCGGCGGGAGCAGGGCCACGCCCAGGCCCGCCGCGACCAGGCCGCGCAGGGTCTCCGCCTCCTCGCCCTCGAAGGCGACGCGGGGCTTGAAGCCCGCTTCGCGGCAGAGGTCGTCCGTGATGCGGCGCAGGCCGTACCCGGGCTCCAGCGTCACGAAGGCCTCCTCGGCGGTCTCGGCGAGGCGGACCCGCTTGCGGGAGGCGAGGCGGTGGTCGTCGGGGACGACCAGGCGCAGGCGCTGCTCGTCGAGGCGGCGGGCGACCAGGTCGGGGGCGTCGGGCACGGGCGAGGTGAGGCAGAGGTCGAGCTCGCCGGCGCGCAGCCGTTCCAGCATCGCCTCGCCGTAGTTCTGGACGAGGCTGAAGCGGATGCGCGGGTGGTCGGCGCGGAAGGCGCGGATCAGGCCCGGTACCGTCTCCGAGCCCATCGTGTGCAGGAAGCCGAAGGCGACCTTGCCGGAGGCCGGGTCGGCGTCGGCGCGCACCGACTCGGCGGCGCGCTCCACCTCGCCGAGGGCCCGCTCGACCGAGGTGAGGAAGGTGCGGCCCGCCGGGGTGAGCGAGACCGTGCGGCCGCGGCGCGCGAACAGGTCGACGCCGAGGTCCCGTTCGAGCCGGACCAGGGCGCGGGAGAGCGTCGACTGAGGGATCCGCAGCTGCTCGGCGGCGCGCGTGACGTGCTCGGTGCGGGCGACGCCGGCGAAGTACGCGAGGCGGGGCGCGAGCAGCGTCACGATGTCCTGCGCGTCACTGTTGTGTGACACGTGCGGCTGTGACCTGCGCTGATGCTGCATGGGAACGATTATGGGGTTTCCATGCATTGGACGCATCAAAAAACCAGTCGTACGTTTCTGGACATGCCTGCTGCCAGTAGCGGGGCGTCCGTCACCCATGCGGTCGCCCCTGCCCCGTCGTCCCCTGCCGCCGATACCCGACTGACTCCGGGCGGACCCGGCTACCGCCGGATGAGCTTCGCGCTCTTCCTCGCCGGCGTCGCCACCTTCGCCCTCCTCTACTCCACGCAGTCCCTCCTCCCCCTCGTCTCCGCCGACTTCGGCGTGAGCGCGAGCACGGCCAGCTGGACGGTGTCGGGGGCCACGGGCGCACTGGCCCTGTTCGTCCTTCCGCTGAGCGCCCTCAGCGAGCGCTACGGGCGGCGCGCGATGATGACCGCCTCGCTGACCGTGGCCGTCGCCGTCGGGCTCCTCGTCCCCTTCTCGCCCTCGGTGGAGGTGCTGATCGCCCTGCGCGCCGTGCAGGGCGCGGCCCTCGCCGGGCTCCCCGCGTCCGCGATGGCGTTCCTCGCCGAGGAGGTGCGGCCCAAGGCTCTGGTCGCCGCGATCGGTCTGTTCGTGGCGGGCAACTCCATCGGCGGGATGAGCGGGCGCATCGTCACCGGCTGGGTCGCGCAGGCCTGGGGCTGGCGCGCGGCCGTCGGCGTGGTCGGTGTCGTCGCCGTGCTGTGCGCGGTCGCCTTCCGCGTACTGCTGCCCGCGCCCCGGCACTTCGCCCCGGGCCCGCTCAGCCCGAGGTCGCTCGCGCGCACGGTGCGCACGCATCTGTCGAACCCGCTCCTGTGCAGGCTGTACGCGATCGGGGCGCTCTTCATGACCGTGTTCGGCGCGGTCTACACGGTGATCGGGTACCGCCTCACCGCGGCGCCGTTCTCGCTGCCGCAGGGTGTCATCGGCTCGATCTTCCTGGTCTACCTCGTCGGCACGGTCTCGTCGGCCGCGGCCGGGCGGCTCGTGGCGCGGCTCGGGCGGCGCGGCGCGCTGTACCTGGCGGTGAGCACGACGGCGGGCGGGCTGCTGCTCTCCCTCTCCCCGTCGCTGGTCCTCGTGCTGCTCGGGCTCGTGCTGATCACGGCGGGGTTCTTCGCGGGGCACGCGGTCGCGTCCTCGTCGGTGAGCCGCACGGCGACGACCGGGCGCGCGCAGGCGTCCGCGCTCTACCAGTCCGCGTACTACCTGGGCTCCAGCGCGGGCGGCACGCTCGGCGCGGTCGCCTTCCACGCGGGCGGCTGGGCCGGGACGGTCGGACTCGGCCTCCTCGCGGTGCTCGGCGTCGTGTCGGTCACGGTGTGGGGGTCGCACGCCGCGCGGGTGAGCGAACGGCGCACCCTCGTCGCCGGCTCCTGCTGAGTCCGACCCGCTCCCGCCGACTCTCGCCTGCTCCTGCCGAATCTCGCCTGTCCTGCCGAATCCGGCCCGCCCCTACTGATTCACCTGCGGGTTTGCCCACTCCGGGGGCCGTTGTCAGTGGGCTGCGGTAGCTTCCGATGTGTTGGGCCCCACATTGGGCCCTCTCGCAACGCAGGGGTGGGTTGGGATGAGCGACATCGCAGGGACGACGGCCGACCTGGACGTCACGCTGGAGAAACACCGGGTCGAACTGACCGGGTACTGCTATCGGATGCTCGGCTCGTCCTTCGAGGCCGAGGACGCCGTGCAGGACACGATGGTGCGGGCCTGGCGCAGCTTCGAGAAGTTCGAGGGCCGCTCCAGCGTCCGGTCCTGGCTGTACCGCATCGCGACGAACGTCTGCCTGGACATGCTGAACGCGGGCAACCGCCGCGCCCGCCCCATGGACCTGACCGCCGCGGCGCCGCTGGCGCAGGCGGCGCTCAACCCGCGCCCGGACAACACCTGGCTCGAGCCGATCCCGGACGCCCGTGTCCTGCCGACCGTCGGCGACCCCGCGGAGGCGGCGGTCGCCAAGGAGTCGGTGCGCCTCGCGTTCGTCGCCGCGCTGCAAAATCTGCCGCCCAAGCAGCGCGCGGTGCTGATCCTGCGCGAGGTCCTCGCCTGGAAGGCCAGCGAGGTCGCCGAGCTGATCGACACCTCCGTCGCCTCGGTGAACAGCGCGCTGCAGCGGGCCCGTGCCACTCTCGCCGAGCGGCCGGAGGACGACACGGCCGTCTCCGACCCGCTCGACGAGGAGCAGCAGAAGCTCCTCGAGCGGTACGTCGCCGCCTTCGAGGGCTACGACATGACGGCGCTGACCGCGCTGCTCGCCGAGGACGCCGTCATGACGATGCCGCCGTTCGACCTGTGGCTGCGCGGCACGGCGGACATCACGGGCTTCATGACCACCATCGGCGCGTCGTGTGCCAACAGCCGCCTGGTCCCGGTGAACGTGAACGGCACGCCGGGCTTCGCGCACTACAAGCCGGACCCCGACAACGGCGGGTTCGCGCCCTGGGCGATCCAGGTCATCGAGATCTCAGAGGGCCGGATCACCGGCTTCCACTGTTTCCTGGACACGCCCCGATGGTTCCCGCTGTTCGGCATGCCCCTCCATCTCGACGACTAGGCCGAGGAGTTCGACGAGGCCCACGAGGCCGAGCAGGGCCAGCAGGGCGGGGGTGGGGTTCCTGAGGCGGATCCGGCCCCCGGCTCTGCGGGCGGCGAGGTGCAGTCGGGCGACGGCGTCCACGGTCGGCAGGTCGGCGGTCGTGACGGCGGCGACGTCGCAGATCACGTCGCCGCCGTCCGGTCCGTGCCGGGCCGCGGCGACGCGCTCGCTCAGGTGCGGTACGTCGGCGGGGCCCAGCGGTCCCGCGATGCGGATGAGGGTTTCTTCGTCAGCAGCCACGCAAGGGTGACTGGGCGGACCGCCCGAACTCATCGGTACCGCGGATCGACGCTGGTCAGACAGGTGCGGCCGCACCCGCCCAGGGCTCCGCCCCGGACCCCGCTCCTCAAACGCCGGAGGGGCTGTTTCCCCCACCCACCCGCCCTCCAACAGCCCGGGCGGGCACCCCGTCCGAGGCCGGGGACACCCCTCCAGGGGCGCGGGGAACTGCGCATCTTTTAGGGGCGCGGGGAACTGCGCGAGCAACCACCGCCCACCCGCAGACGCCCCGCGCCCGGGGCAGACCGTGCTCCTAGCCGATGCGGTCGAGCACGATCGGGGTCGGGGTGAACGCCGTGCCCCGCGGGGCGATGTCGAAGGAGCCGTCCAGGGACTGGAGCGCGTACGCGAAGCGGTCCGGCGTGTCCGTGTGCAGCGTCAGCAACGGCGCCCCCGCCTCGACGGAGTCCCCCGGCTTGGCGTGGAGTTCGACGCCCGCGCCCGCCTGGACCACGTCCTCCTTGCGCGCACGCCCCGCGCCGAGACGCCACGCGGCGACGCCGACGTCGTACGCGTCGAGGCGGGTCAGGACGCCGGAGGAGGGCGCCTTGACCACGTGCGTCTCGCGCGCCACCGGCAGCGCCGCGTCCGGGTCGCCGCCCTGCGCCGCGATCATGCGGCGCCACACGTCCATCGCCGAACCGTCGGCGAGGGCCTTCGCGGGGTCCGCGTCCTTCAGGCCCGCCGCGTCCAGCATCTCCCGGGCCAGCGCGAGGGTGAGCTCGACGACGTCGGCCGGGCCGCCGCCCGCGAGGACCTCCACCGACTCGCGGACCTCGAGCGCGTTGCCGGCCGTCAGACCGAGCGGGGTCGACATGTCCGTGAGGAGCGCCGCCGTGCGGACGCCGCTGTCCGTGCCCAGCTCCACCATCGTGGCGGCCAGCTCGCGCGCGTCGTCCAGGTTCTTCATGAAGGCGCCGGTGCCGACCTTCACGTCGAGGACGAGGGAGCCGGTGCCCTCCGCGATCTTCTTGGACATGATGGAGGAGGCGATCAGCGGGATCGCCTCCACCGTGCCGGTCACGTCCCGGAGGGCGTAGAGCTTCTTGTCGGCCGGGGCCAGGCCGTCGCCCGCCGCGCAGATGACCGAGCCGACGCCGTCGAGGACGTTCAGCATCTCCTCGTTGGAGAGCAGGGCGCGCCAGCCGGGGATGGCCTCCAGCTTGTCGAGCGTGCCGCCGGTGTGGCCGAGGCCGCGGCCCGAGAGCTGCGGGACGGCCGCGCCGCACGCGGCGACCAGCGGGGCGAGCGGCAGCGTGATCTTGTCGCCGACGCCGCCGGTGGAGTGCTTGTCGGCGGTGGGGCGGGAGAGCGAGGAGAAGTCCATGCGCTCGCCGGACGCGATCATCGCGGCGGTCCAGCGGGCGATCTCCTTGCGGTTCATGCCATTCAGGAGGATCGCCATCGCGAGGGACGACATCTGCTCGTCGGCGACCGTGCCGCGTGTGTACGCGTCGATGACCCAGTCGATCTGCTCGTCGCTGAGTTCGCCCCGGTCGCGCTTGGTACGGATGACGGAGATGACGTCCATGGCAGTCCTTCCAGCAGTACAACGGCGTACGTACGTAGATATGCCGCGACTCTACGCGCATAGAGCCGCGAGATGAAGGCGGCCCCGCTCCCGAGATCGTCAAGGGGGCGGGGCCGTCCGTCAGTTGAGGTGCTGCGGTCCGAACGCGTCGGGGAGCATGTCGCCGAGCGTCCGCACGCCCGACGGCGTCTCCATGACGAGTTCGGCGCCGCCGAACTCGTAGAGCAGCTGGCGGCAGCGGCCGCACGGCATCAGGATCTCGCCCTTGCCGTCCACGCACGTGAAGTGCGTCAGGCGGCCGCCGCCGGTCAGCTGGAGCTGCGAGACCAGGCCGCACTCGGCGCACAGGCCGAGGCCGTAGGAGGCGTTCTCCACGTTGCAGCCGGCGACCGTTCTGCCGTCGTCGACCAGGGCCGCGGCGCCGACCGGAAAGCCCGAGTAGGGCGCGTACGCGCGGGACATCGCCTCGCGCGCGGCCTCCCGCAGGGAATCCCAGTCGGTGTCCGCGGCCGTGGTCGTCACTTGCCCTGCCCCTTCCGGTACGGCATTCCGTCCGCCTTCGGCATCCGGAGCCGCTGGGCGGAGAGCGAGAGGACCAGCAGGGTCACCACGTACGGAGTGGCGGTGACGACCTGGTTGGGCACCTCGTCGGTCAAGCCGTACCACAGGAACATCAGCGCGGAGACGGCCGCGGTGATCACCGCGGGGACGTACCGCTTGCGCCAGGCGAGGTAGACCGCGCCGATGACCAGCAGGATCGCGATGAGCAGCAGGAGCGCGTGGACGTTCGTGCCGCCACCCCGGAGCTTCAGGCTGTCGGTGTAACCGAACAGGCCCGCGCCGAGCGCGAGTCCGCCCGGCATCCAGTTGCCGAAGATCATCGCGGCGAGGCCGATGTAGCCGCGGCCGCCGGTCTGGCCCTCCAGGTAGATGTTGGAGGCGACCAGGGAGAGGAACGCGCCGCCGAGTCCGGCGAGGCCGCCGGAGATGACCACGGCCAGGTACTTGTACTTGTAGACGTTGACGCCGAGCGACTCGGCCGCGATCGGGTTCTCGCCGCAGGAGCGCAGCCGCAGGCCGAACGAGGTGCGCCACAGGATCCACCAGCTCAGCGGGACCATGGCGACCGCGATCACGGTCAGCGGGGAGAGGTCGGTGATGAGGCCGCCGACGAGGCCCGCGAGGTCCGAGACCAGGAACCAGTGCTTGTCGTTGAGGTCCTGGAGCCAGTCGGAGAGGCCGGGCACGGAGAAGTTTCCGAGCGACTCGACGGGCGGCGACTGCTTCGACGTACCGCCCTCCTCGCCTTCGAACGCGAAGGTGGCGAGGTAGCGGGTGGCGCCCAGGGCGAGGATGTTGAGGGCCACACCGGAGACGATGTGGTTGACGTTGAACGTGATCGTGACGATCGCGTGCAGCAGCCCGCCGAGCGCGCCGCCGACGATGCCGAAGAGGACGCCCACCCAGGGGCCCCACTGGAAGCCGGCCCAGGCGCCGAACCAGGTGCCGAGGATCAGCATGCCCTCAAGGCCGATGTTGACGACGCCCGCGCGCTCGGCCCAGAGGCCGCCGAGACCGGCGAGGCCGATCGGCACGGCGAGCTTGAGGGCCGTCGACATCTGTCCGGTGGACGTGATGCCGTCGGCGCCGGTGATCATGCGGACCACGGAGGTCAGCACGAGGACGCCCGCGATGATCAGCAGGAGGACGGGGAGCGAGACGCGGCGGCGGCCCGATGCGGGCTGTGCGGCCGGGGCCTTGGCGACGGTTGCCGAGCTCATCGGGCAGCCACCTCCTTCACGGAGTCGTTGTTGCCGTTCGCCCGGGCGGCGGCGGCCAGTTCCTCACCGACGCGGCGCTGCTGGCGGCGCAGACCCCAGCGGCGCACCTCCTCGTAGGAGACGACGACCGCGATCACGATGAGGCCCTGCATGATCACCGCGATCTCCTTGTCGTACGCCTCGGGCTGCGCGTAGTCGAGGGCGGGCGACGCCTTGTCGAGGAAGGCCCAGAGCAGCGACGCGAAGGCGATGCCGACGGGGTTGTTGCGGCCGAGGAGGGCGATGCCGATGGCGGTGAAGCCGAGGCCCGCGGGGAAGGAGAGGCTGTACGTGTGGGTGTCGCCGAGCAGGATCGGCAGGCCCGCGAGGCCCGAGACCGCGCCGGAGATCAGCATCGCGCTGAGCACCATGCGCTTGGCGTTGACACCGCTGGCCGCGGCGGCCGACTCGGAGGCGCCGGTGGCGCGCAGGTCGAAGCCGAACCGGGTGCGGTTGAGGACGAGCCAGTACAGGATGCCCGCGAGCACCGAGATGATCACGAAGCCGTAGATCTCGCCGCCCGCCACCTCGATGCCGGGGAACCAGCCGGACTTCTCCATGACGCCGGTGGTCTGGTTGTTGCCGACCGGGACGCCGAAGTTCTCGGTGAGGGTGAGGTAGGCGATGACGCTCGTCGCGATGGCGTTGAGCATGATCGTGGCGACGACCTCGCTGACACCGCGCGTGGTCTTGAGGACGCCCGCGATGCCGGCCCAGAAGGCGCCGGTGAGCATGGCGACGGCCATGAGCATCGGGATCTGCAGGAAGGACGGCAGCGCGAGGTGCGTGCCGACGACGGCGGTCACCATCGCGGCGAGCCGGTACTGGCCGTCGACCCCGATGTTGAACAGGTTCATGCGGAAGCCGATGGCCACCGCGAGCGCCGCCAGGTAGTACATGCCGGCCTGGTTGAGGATCAGCACCTGGACGTCGGAGAAGGTGGCCTGCTCCAGCATCAGGCTGTACGGCTCGATCGGGCTCTTGCCCGAGGCGAGCAGCACGACCGAGGTCAGCGCCACGGCCGCGATCAGCGCGATGACCGGACCGGCCACCGCGAGGAGCACGCGCTCCTTGTCGAACTTCTTCATCGGGCCTCGTCCTCCGGGGCGTCTTCTTCCACGTGCTCCAAGTGACCCGAGGCGGCACCGGTCATCGCCGAACCGAGCTCCTCCGGGGTGATGGTGGCCGGGTCGGCGTCCGCCACGAGCCGCCCGTTGTAGATCACGCGGAGGGTGTCGGAGAGGCCGATCAGCTCGTCCAGGTCGGCGGAGATGAGGAGCACCGCGAGGCCTTCGCGGCGGGCCTCGCGGATCTGGTCCCAGATCTGCGCCTGCGCGCCGACGTCCACACCGCGGGTGGGGTGGGCGGCGATCAGGAAGCGCGGCTTGTGGCTCATCTCGCGGCCGACGATCAGCTTCTGCTGGTTGCCGCCGGAGAGGGAGGCGGCCGTCACGTCGATGCCGGGCGTACGGACGTCGTACTCCTCGACGATGCGGCGCGTGTCGGCCTGGGCGCTCTTGAGGTCGAGCCAGAAGCCGAGCTTGCTGCCCGCGTTGGGCTTCTCGGTGACGTGGCCGAGGATGCGGTTCTCCCACAGCGGGGACTCCAGGAGGAGTCCGTGGCGGTGGCGGTCCTCGGGGATGTAGCCGATGCCGTCCTCGCGGCGCTTGCGGGTCGCCGTGCCGGTGATGTCCTCTCCGGCCATGCGGATCACGCCGGAGTCGGCGTGCTTGAGGCCGATGAGCGCGTCGATCAGCTCGGTCTGGCCGTTGCCCTCGACGCCCGCGATGCCGAGGACCTCGCCCTCGTGGATCGTGAAGGAGATGTCGTCGAGCAGGGCCCGCTGCGACTCGCCGCCCGCGAGCAGCTTGAGGCTCTCGACCTGGATCATCGGGCGGTCGGTGACCGTCGACTCCGCCGTCTCGGGCGTGGGGAGCTCGCTGCCGACCATCAGCTCGGCGAGCTGGCGGGGCGTCGTCTCGGACGGGATCGCCGTGCCGACGGTCGTGCCGCGCCGGATGACGGTGATGTCGTCGGCGACGGAAAGGACCTCGCCCAGCTTGTGCGAGATGAAGATGACGGAGAGGCCCTCGGACTTGAGCTCGCGCAGGTTGTCGAAGAGCGCGTCGACCTCCTGCGGCACGAGCACGGCCGTCGGCTCGTCGAGGATCAGCGTGGTGGCGCCGCGGTAGAGGACCTTGAGGATCTCCACGCGCTGCCGGTCGGCGACGCCGAGGTCCTCCACGTACGCGTCCGGGCGCACGCCGAGGCCGTACCGCTCGGAGATCTCGGCGATCCGGCGGCGGGCGGCGGCGCCGATGCCGTGCAGCTTCTCGCTGCCGAGGACGATGTTCTCCAGGACGGTGAGCTGGTCGGCGAGCATGAAGTGCTGGTGCACCATGCCGATGCCGCGGGCGATGGCGTCCGCGGGGCTGCCGAAGGCGACCTGCTCGCCGTCGACGGTGATGGTGCCCTCGTCCGGCTTCTGCATGCCGTAGAGGATCTTCATCAGCGTCGACTTGCCCGCGCCGTTCTCGCCGACGAGGGCGTGCACGGTGCCCTTGCGGACGGTCAGGTGGATGTCGTGGTTGGCCACGACACCGGGGAACCGCTTGGTGATGCCGACGAGTTCGACGGCGACGGGCGGAGGGTTGGTGGACGCGTCGATGGCGCACTCTCCTCGGGGGCCTGAAGGAAAGGGGCCGCCTACGCGCGCAGTGCCCCTGCTGGTACTGGGAATCCCCCGGCGCGAAATCCCTTCGCGCCAGGGGGTCTTGAGCTGTTGCTCGCGCGAACGGGGCGCGGGTGAACCATCGTCCCCCACACCCCGTTGCACGTGAATCACGCTGCCGTTACGGCAGTCCGGCCGTTACGGCAGTCGGCAAGGCGGCTGCGCCTTACGGAGCGGTCTTGACCTTGATCTTGCCGCCCTTGATGCCCTCTTCGGCCTTCTTCAGGGCCTCCTGGACATCCTTCATCTTCATGAACTCGGGGTTCGAGTCGGCGAGCGCGACACCGCCGGACTTGAGGTCGGCGCGGACGACGCCGCCCTTGGCGTTGCCGTCCTCGACGGCCTTCGCCAGGTTGTACACCGAGCCCGCGACGTCCTTGGTCGCCGACGTCAGGATGTACTTCTTGTACTTGGCGAGGGCGTCCTGCTTGTACTGGTCGGAGTCGACACCGATCGCCCAGACCTTCTTGGCGGCGGCGGCCTCGATGACACCCTGACCGGAGAGGCCCGCGGCGTGGTAGACCACGTCGGCGCCCTTCTCGATCTGGCCCTGCGCGGCGGTCTTGCCCTTGTCGGGGCTGGAGAAGCCGCCGTCCTCGGCCTTCTCGGTCAGGTACTGCTTGACGACCTTGACCTTGGGGTTGGTGTCCTTGACGCCCTGCGCGAAGCCGGCCTCGAACTTGTGGATCAGCGGGACGTCCACGCCGCCGACGAAGCCGACGGTCTTGGACTTGGTGGCCTTGGCGGCGACGACGCCCGCGAGGTAGGACGCCTCCTGCTCGCTGAAGACCAGGTCGGAGACGTTGTCGGCCTTGACGGTCTCGTCGTCGACGATGCCGAAGGTGGTCTTCGGGAACTTCTCCGCGACCTCCTTGATGGCGGGCGCGTACGCGTAGCCGACGCCGATCACCGGGTTGTAGCCCTGCTTGGCCAGCTGCGTCAGGCGCTGCGTCTTGTCGGCGTCCGACTCGCCGTCGACCGGCTCGACGGCCTTCTCGCCGGTCTTGAACTCCTTGGCGGCCTTCTTCATGCCGACGGTCGCGGCGTCGTTGAAGGACTGGTCGCCGGCGCCGCCGACGTCGTAGGCGATGGCGACGCCCTTGTTCTTGTCGTCCTTGCTCGCGGCGGCGTCGCTGGACGTGCCACCACAGGCGGAGACGGTTACGGCAAGAGCGGCGGTCGCGGCGCCCGCGACAGCTATTCGAGACACCCGGCGCATAGAGACGAACTCCTTAGTACAAGCAAGCACAAGCACGTTCGAGCGCCTCACCCGGCGCTGATTTCGCCGCAGCGTAACGCGCGTAGACCTGACATAAGAACCCTTCTGTCCGGTCCGTTATCGAGCTGTGGCCACCGGGTGTCGGGGGCCCGAACGACGGGTGGGCGCCCCCTTCGTGGGGGGCGCCCAGTCGCCACACGCAGTACTACGTAAAACGTCCCGGACCGTGCGCTACGGAACGATCTTGACCTTGACCTTGCCGCTGACGATGTCCTTCTCGGCCTTCTCCACGGCGGCGACGACGTCCTTCATCGCCGTGTACTTCGGGTTCGAGTCGGAGAACCCGACGCGGCCCGACTTCAGGTCGTACCGCTGCTCGCCCGTCATCGGCTTGCCCTCGACGACCGACTCCGTCAGGTCGTACACCGCGCCGCCGACGTCCTTGAACGCGGAGCCGAGGATGTAGTCCTTGTACTTGGCGAGGGCCTTCTGGTTGTACTGGTCCGAGTCGACGCCGATGGCCCACTTCTTCTGCGAGCCCGCCTCCTGGATGACGCCCTGCCCGGAGAGGCCCGCCGCGTGGTAGATCACGTCTGCGCCGGACTCGATCTGTCCGCTCGCCGCGTTCTGCCCCTTGTCGGGGCTGGAGAATCCACCCTCCTCGGGCTTCTCGGTCAGATACCGCTTCTCGATTTTGATCTTGGGGTCGACGGATTTCACGCCCTGCACGAATCCGGCCTCGAATTTGTGGATGAGCGGAATGTCCACGCCCCCCACGAATCCGACGTGCTTGGCCTTGCTCGCCTTGGCGGCGGCGACGCCCGCCAGATAGGAGCCCTGCTCCTCGTGGAAGACGAGGTCGGCGACGTTGTCGGCCTTCACCGTGTTGTCGTCGATGATCCCGAAGGTGGTCTTGGGGAACTTCTCGGCGGCGGCCTCGACCGCGGGGGCGTAGACGAAGCCGACCCCGATGACCGGGTCGTACCCCTGCTTGGCGAGCTGTTCGAGGCGCTGGATCTTGTCGGCGCTGGACTCGCCGTCACCCGGCTCCATGTCCACGCCACCGATCTTGAACTCGTCGCGGGCCTTCTTGTAACCCGCGTACGCGGCGTCGTTGAAGGACTGGTCGCCCTGTCCGCCGATGTCGTACGCCAGTCCGATGCCCTTGCCCTTGTACGACGAGCCCGCGGAGCCGTTCTCCTTGCCCTCGTCCTCCTGCGAGGCCTCGTTGCTCGTCTTGCCGCAGCCGGCCGCCGCGAGGGCGAGGACGGCGACTGCGGCGGTGATGTGAGTGGCGCGAGATTTCCGGGATGTACGGGATTTACGGGATGTCGAAGAGAGACGACGCACAGGAAGCACCCCTTGATCGCCAACGCGCCGCATACGGCGCTGATTTCGGCGCACATTAACGCGCGTAGAAAGGCGAGGGAACGGTTTTTCGCGGTGCCGTTACCTCTTCGTGCTTTTGGTCCGTACGTCGCCCACGTCGTGCCTCTAGCGCATCGCGTCCAACAGCGCGGCGGCGGTGAACAGTTCGACGCCCGCGGTGATCGCCGTCTCGTCGACGTCGAAGTCGCCCTGGTGGAGATCGCGGACGGTGCGTTCCCCCGGGTGGCGCACGCCGAGCCGGGCCATGGCGCCGGGCACGTGCTCCAGGTACCAGGAGAAGTCCTCGCCGCCGAGGCTCTGCTCGGTGTCCTCGACGGAGTGCGGGCCGCGCCGCTCGATCATCGCGTCGCGCAGCAGGTCGCTGATGGTGGCGTCGTTGACGACGGGCGGCACGCCGCGGATGTAGTTGATCTCGGACTTCGCGCGGTAGAGGTCGGCGACCTCCTGGACGGCGCCGTGCACCAGGTCGGGCGCGTCCCGCCAGGCCCTGAGGTCGAGGCAGCGCACGGTGCCGGAGAGCTCGGCGTGCTGCGGGATGACGTTCGGGGCGTGCCCCGTCTCGATGCGGCCCCAGGTGACGACGAGCCCGGAGCGGGCGTCGGCCCGGCGGGAGACCAGGGCGGGGACGTCGGTGGCGACCTTGGCGGCGGCGGTGACGAGGTCCGTGGTGAGGTGGGGGCGCGCGGTGTGCCCGCCGGGTCCGTCGAGCGAGACCTCCAGGCGGTCGCAGGCGGAGGTGATGGGGCCGTGCCGCAGGCCGATGCGGCCCGCGTCGACCCGGGGGTCGCAGTGCACGGCGATGATCCTGCCGACGCCTTCGAGGGCGCCGGACTCGATGGCGTCGGTGGCGCCGCCGGGCAGGACCTCCTCGGCGGGCTGGAAGATCAACCGGACCGGAAAGGGCAGCTGCCCCTTCTCCGCCAGCTCGGCGAGGACGAGTCCGGCGCCGAGGACGACGGTGGTGTGCACGTCGTGGCCGCAGGCGTGGGCGCGGTCGGGGACGGTCGAGCGGTACGGGACGCCGAGCTTGGTGTCCGGGATGGGCAGCGCGTCGATGTCGGCGCGCAGGGCGAGCACGGGGCGCGCGGAGGTCCGGCCGATGTCACAGATGAGCCCCGTGCCGGAGGCGAGCACACGGGGCTCGAGGCCCGCCTCCTCCAGGCGGGCCTTGAGGGCCGCGGTGGTACGGAACTCCTGGTGGCCGAGCTCGGGGTGCATGTGCAGGTCGCGACGGAAAGCGACCAGTTCGGCACGGAGCGCTTCGGGCAGCGTGCCGGGAAGCGGTGCCGCGGGTGCGGACTCCGCTTCGGACACGCCGTCGGACACCTCTTCGGACACACTGGACATCAGTTGGTTCACCCTCTGAAGGGTAAGGCGATGCAACGGCCAACTAACCCACGATCAACAAAAGTTCAGCCCGATAGGGGAAGAATTACTGGCCTCGTGGCGCATGGCCGCCGATCGGGATGGGTAGATTCTTACGCCGCCTCGGGGGATGCGTAAGTCGTCCGGCGCCTGTAGTGGGCGGGGGCGACCGCTGTCAGCAGGGGCGGCCACGCGATCAGCGGTATACAGCAGAACACGAGTAGGGTGGTTTGCGCTGTTCCGCCCGTCACACCCGTTTCGCTCCCCGGGTCGGCGGCCTGTGCGCAGCAGGCCCGGCCCAGGATTTCGAAGAGCCCGGCCGCGCCGAGCCGGGCCGGCACGACGGCGACGAGCGGCCGGACCCGCCGCCCGCCGAGCACGGGTACCCAGGCGGGGACGACCTCACCCCACTCGCGCACCAGTCCGAGCGTGAGCAGGGCCAGCCCCTCGGACACGAGGCTGAGCATCAGGATGTACACGCCGGGGGCGGCGCGCTACCCGGACGGGGCTCCGCCGGGACGGGTGTCTCCGCGCAGCCGCAGCTCGAACCAGAGCAGCTTGCCGTTCTGGCCGAAGACGTCGTCACCGAGCTGGAGCATCATGCGACGCGGGTGCGCGTCGCCCAGATCATCAACATCCCCGGCCTCCTCCAAACCAGCGCGCACGCACGAGCCCTCTTCGAGCAGACCGTCCCCCAGCTCAAGCCGCACCAGATCGAGCACCGGGTCTCCCACCGGGTGAAGCGCCAGACCGTACTCCACGGCGACCGGCCCACGCCCTATGCGGCGATCATCCACGAGGCGGCACTTCGGATGCGCTTCGGCGACCGGACGACAGCACGGGATCAACTGAGCCACCTCATCGACATGAGCGACCTCGACCACGTCACCCTGACTGTCGTCTCCTTCGAAAGCGCCCCTTTCCACACTTCAGGCCAGGGCATCGACTACTTCTACGGCCCGGTACGGCAACTCGACACAGTCCAGATCGACACTGACCACGGTGGATATCCGCCGTCAAGAACGCACGGCTCTAACTGACGGTTTCAGAATGAAGTCGGTTGGCCAGCCCGGTGGTTCGGGTCCCGGGTCCGGTGTCACTCCGGGACCGTCTGCCTGAGGCCCTCCGCGAGGGAGCTGACGGCCGGCCCGGTGCGTCTGCCCAGCTGGGCTACGACCCCTTCCCGCCGCTCGCCTTCGCGAGTTCGCGGGAGATGGCGTGCTCGTCCTGTCCGCGCACGGCCTGCTCCAGACTGTGGTCGTCGCGCTGCAAGAACCGCTCGCCCTTGGCGAAGTCGTCCTCGCTCAGCACCTGGCCGCACCACTCCCCTCGCCCCGCCACGTGGTCGTCGAACGGCACGGCCGCGCCTTCGCCGAGGACGATCCACTGGTCGGCGTCCCAGCGCAGGGCGAGGACGTAGGTGTGACCGGTCTCCAGCCGGGGCGCCTCCGGGGCGGTGCCCTTGATCCGTTTGCCGTTGCGGTACACCGACCAGCCCGGGGCGGTCATGTCGAACTCGGTGCCCAGCTCATGCCGAGGGGTGGCAGCGGACCACAGCACCTTCTCCTTCCGGAACGTCACCGCCCGGTCGACGGTGTACCGCACCGCCCCCTTGGCGACCACCTGTTTGTTGCTCTCCCGCTCGGAGACCGGCACCGCCACCACCACGTGGTCCGCGCCCGCTTTCCAGTCCGCCGCGGTCCGGGAGGCGTAGGGGTCGTCGGCCGCGCCGCAGCCCACCACAGTACGCAGCCCCTCCCGGCCGATCAGCACACCCGCGGTGATACCGACCGCGGCCAACACAGCCACAGCGGGTCTGCCAGACAACAGGGGACGGACCGTGAA
Source organism: Streptomyces sp. NPDC045678 (assembly GCF_056432085.1). Classification (NCBI taxonomy): domain Bacteria; kingdom Bacillati; phylum Actinomycetota; class Actinomycetes; order Kitasatosporales; family Streptomycetaceae; genus Streptomyces; species Streptomyces sp. NPDC045678. Next base: position 32,023 of record NZ_JBWKJS010000006.1, on the reverse strand, counting down.
CCTCAACTCAAGACTCCCGTTCTCGAACAGCATCGGGCCATTCAGTGCCTACGCATGCATTGACCACATTCCTGACCGGTTGGTTCCGAGCGAGCTGCCACGAGGGGCGACCTGTGCAGACCACCTGACGGCATCGAGCGGGCTCGGCAAGGGCCTTGGCGAACAGCCCGTGTGCGGACCGCAGCAGGGCGGAGCGGCCCCGAGCACGCAGGCGCCGCGTGGTGCGCAGTTGCGCCAAGATGTCGTACACGCCGGACGGCACACACATGCCACTCCCCGTTTCAGCCGCTTCCCGACGGAACCATCCGCCTCCGCGAAAGCGACGACCCGGACGTCACCCTCACCCAGCCAAAGCCGCGGTGCTCGTCGTCGAAGTCGACGTGCAGCCACTCGCAGCGGGCCTCGCGCGCGCCACGACGGCGTCGAGGACGAAGGCGTGCACGCCGCCGTCCCAGGCGACGTTGACGAACCCGACGCGTTCCCCACCCTCGTCCCGCGCACAGACCCACCCGAGGCGGTGCCGGTGCAGCTGCTCACGCCACCCGATGTCCAGCACCGGGTGCCCGAAGCCCTCGGCGTGCAGGGCGTTGACCTCGGGGTCCGCGAAGTCGTCCCGCCATGCGTACGTGATTATCGGGAGATCGACTCCGCCCAGGCCTCGGCCGTGGTGACCTCCGCCCATTGGGGGAACAGTTTTTCCGTGAGGGTGCAATGGACCTCCGGATCCAGGTCCAGACAGGCGTCCGAGAGGATCGTGAAGGGCAGGTCCATGTCGTTCGCGCGGCATGCGGTGTGCAGGACTACGCCGCTGGTGGCGATGCCTGTGAGGATCAGATGGTCTACGTCGTGGGCCCTGAGCACCAGCTCCATGTCGCTGCCCGAGAACGCGCTGGCCCGCCGCTTGGTCACCACGGTCTCGCCGGGCAGGGGCGCCACGTCTGGGTGGATCTCGCTGCCGTGGGCGCCCTCGGTGAACAGGCCCGCCTGCACGACGTTGCGGACGATCGCGGTGGGCAGGGTGGCGTCCGGCACGTCCGGGCGCAACCCCATCACCACGTAGATCACCGGTAGGTCCGCCGTCCGTGCGGCGTCGATCGCCGTGCGCAGCCTCGGCAGATAGCCGGAGCCGTCGTCCGCGAGCTCCACGACGTCCCGCTGGACGTCCATCACCAGGAGTGCGCTGTTCGCCATGCAGCCATCCTTCCCTGGGGGCGGTGACAGCGGTCACAGAAATCCCTTCCTCAAGTGCGTGACCTGAGCCCGGCCCCGCGCCTGAGAGTGGGTGTCCATTCGGAACCACTCCGGGAGCAACGATGCCCGAAGAGATGCGCGGCGGCAGCCAGTCGGCATCATCCACCGTCGCGCGCGAGCTTTCCGCGGCCGCGCTCGATCAGCTGCTTCGCGCCGCTGAGCAGGCAGGTCTGCACCGTGGGCGCATGGCCAGGAAGGCCGGCCCCGAACTGGCCGACGAGATGTGGGGGAACGTCCTCCAGGGCCTGCACTCCAGGCTCGCGAACCACGGGCCCGTGGACGCACTCGACTCCTACCTCAACCGTTGCGTCACCAACCAGCTGAGCAAGTTGCGCACCACGATCGAGGTCCTCGTGGGTGACGATGCACTGGTCGCCCTGCGTGCGCACCAGGGCGACCAACAGGCTGACGAAGCTCTCCGGCTCAACCATGAGTTGATCGAGGTGGTCCAGGGCATCCGCGCGCTGGAGATCCTCACGCCGCGGGAGATGGATGTCTTCGTGCTCGGTCAGATCCTCGGCGAGGACAACAAGGTCATCGCCGAGTGGCTCGATCCGCCGTCCACGGCCCGGGCCGTCGGCACGCTGAAGTGGCGGGCCAACCGGAAGATCAACAGAGCGTGGCGCGGAGGCAGGCTCGCGCACCTCGGATTCGACCCGCCGAAGCAGCAGTGACACTGATGCGGGATGCACTGGAGCGTCCCGCTGCCACACGGTACGGCCACGGCCCGTGTGGGGGCGGGATGAGCTCGCCGCTCACCCATTCAATGTCCCGAGAAAGGCCGTTGCTGATCGGTCTCGTCCGGGGGACGGGGCCGCCACGACATGAAGCGGCGGGGGCGGATCGCCACCTCCCCCGCCGCGAAGGAGCATCAGTGCGAAATTGCATCGTCATCGTATTGGCTGGGTTGTCAGCCACCTGGAACGTGGTCATCTCATGGATCATGAAGGTCGTCACGCCGGATTCCGCCGTGAGCCTGCCCCGCGTCACCCTCGCACCCGAGGCCGATGAAGCACGGCGGGCCGCGTTGCCCGGCCAAGTCGTCCGCCTGTAGTAGCTCTCGACGTTCGGCCCGTCCGGCATGGCTCCGGGGGATCTTTCGCCGTATCGGCCGAGCGTGACGGAAGAAGGGCCCCCGGCGAACGGGGGCCCTTCTTCCATCCGGAAGGAGAATGATGATGGTGAACGGCTTCGTCTCCGAGCTCCTCGCGGCGGGCGTCTCGATGACGTTCGTCTTCCCGCTGTTGCTGATCCTGGCCCTGGTCCTGCTGATCCGGGCCGTCGCCTCGGCTGCGGCCAGAGTCATCGAGTCCCTGCACCCCGGCACCTCCACGGACGCCGTCGCGATGCAGGCCAATCGCATCGCCCATCGACAGTGGAAACTGCGACGGCGCGACGGCAACCGTCGTGACCGTGCGGCACGCCGCACGCTCGTACGGGCCGGTGTGCGGGCCCGCTTCACAGAGCGACGCACTGCGCGCCGTACGGATGGGCCCGTGGTGCTGCCCAGGGTCATCCTGCCCGGTGAGGACCCGATGCGGCTGCCCCCGACCGGCACCTCAACGTCTGGTTTCTGATGCTCCCTTGGGCATACTGGCCGACCATGACGGATGACCTCACCACAGCGACCTGGCAGCCCGGCGCCGCCGGGGTTTTGCGGCTGCCCTCCGGGCGGCTCGTGCGGGGGCGGGGGCTGCGGCATCCGCTGCCCGACGGGGACGTGCCCGAGTTCGGTGTGTATCTGCTCGGGAAGCGACCGCCGGAAGTGGATTGGGAGGCGCGGTGGTTGCCTTGGCCGGACTTTCGGCTGCCCGGTGATCGGGAACTCGCGCGGGACGTGCTGCGCGAGGTGTGGGCGCGGTCGGCGGGCGAGCGCGTCGAGGTCGCCTGCGGGGGCGGGCGTGGGCGGACCGGGACCGCCCTCGCCTGTGTCGCCGTGCTCGACGGGGTGCCGGCGGCCGAGGCCGTGTCGTACGTGCGGGAGCACTACGACCGGCATGCGGTCGAGACTCCCTGGCAGCGGCGGTACGTCCGGAGGTTCACGCCCTAGGCGTCACGCTGGTGCCGTGTGGCGTACTGATGTCAGGCGGTGTACGTCCCGCGCCGTGCCCGTCACGCCGGACAGGAAGCCCTGGGCGCGCGGGGACGCCGTCTCCGTGAGCCAGGCCGGGTCGATGTCGCAGACCGCCACCTTGACCTCCGTGCCCGCGAGGGCCAGGGGCAGGGTGTGGACGACGGTCGAGGGGAAGCTCAGGATCGTACGGCCGATGGGGCCGCGGCGGGCGATGAGTTCCAGGGGCAGGTCCGGGCGGACGACTTGGAGGCCCGTCTCGACCGCGAGCCGGTGGAGTTTCTCCGAGCTCTCGCGGCGGTGGGCGAAGTAGCGGGTCGCGCCGTGGGTGCGGGAGAGGGCGCGGACCGCTTCGACGTAGCGGTCGGGGTCGACCACGCCCGTCTCCACGAGGGACGTGCCGACCAGGTCCGAACCGCGCGTGATGCGGGGTGGGCCGAAGCGCTCCCTGGTCCAGGCGAAGGCGTTGACCGAGACCCGTACGCCGTCCGGCGCGCTGTCGATCGGCATGGCGGAGAAGACCTCCACGGTGCGCGAGCCGCCCGGCGTGAGGCGGCGCCGTGCCGAGGCCGAGACCGGCGCGAAGACCAGGTCGCGGGGGCCCGGCCGGCCGCCCTTGCGGTGCCAGCGCTGGAGGCGCTCGCCGCGGGCCAGCTGGGCGATGAACTCCATCGTGGCCGTGCCGTCGTCGACGACGACCAGGGAGCGGGCCCGGGTGATGGTGAGGAGGAGCTGTACGTAGCGGGAGAACGGGTCGCCGATGACGACCCGGTCGGCCCGCCGCAGGGCGCCCGCGAGGCCGCCCACCGTGTGGAAGGGCGCCGACGCGCCGCCGCGCGCCTCCTCCCAGCGGACCTCGACGCCCTCGTCGCGGGCCAGCTGCGCCATGCGGCGCAACTGGCCGCGCGTCATGGGGTCGTTCGGGGAGAGGACGACGACGGTGAGGCCCCCGGCCGGGCCGGTCGCGGCCGCGGCGTGCGCCCACTCCAGGACGTTCAGCAGCTGGACCGGGCTCTCCACGAAGGCGAGCGTGGAGTCCGCGCCTTCCGGGGCGGCTGTGGTGTCGGCGGCTCGGCCGACCTGGGGGCTCATCGTCGTGTGTCCGTCTCCCGTTAATGCGGGCCGCGTGTTCAGACCGCGACCGGCTCGGCGTCCGCGGCGGTCTCGGCCTCGGCCACGACGCCCGCGACGCGGCGCAGCTTCTTCATCGGGCCGAGCTCGGACTCGTAGACCTTCTTGACGCCGTCGCCGAGGGACGCCTCGATGGTGCGGATGTCGCGGACGAGGCGGGTCAGGCCCTGCGGCTCGACGGAGGCGGCCTGGTCGGAGCCCCACATGGCGCGGTCGAGGGTGATGTGGCGCTCGACGAAGGTGGCGCCGAGGGCGACGGCGGCGAGCGTCGTCTGCAGGCCCGTCTCGTGGCCGGAGTAGCCGATCGGGACGTTCGGGTACTCGGCCTGGAGGGTGTTGATCACGCGGAGGTTGAGCTCCTCCGCCTGCGCCGGGTACGTCGACGTGGCGTGGCACATCAGGATGTTGTCGGAGCCGAGCACCTCCACCGCGTGGCGGATCTGCTTCGGGGTCGACATGCCCGTGGAGAGGATGATCGTGCGGCCCGTGGCGCGCAGGGCGCGGAGCAGCTCGTCGTCGGTGAGCGAGGCGGAGGCGACCTTGTGGGCGGGCAGGTCGAACTTCTCCAGGAAGGCGACGGCCTCGGTGTCCCACGGGGAGGCGAACCAGTCGATGCCGCGCTTGGCGCAGTGCTCGCTGATGGCCTGGTACTCGGACTCGCCGAACTCCACGCGGTGGCGGTAGTCGATGTACGTCATGCGGCCCCAGGGGGTGTCGCGCTCGATGTCCCACTGGTCGCGCGGGGTGCAGATCTCCGGGGTGCGCTTCTGGAACTTCACCGCGTCGCAGCCCGCCTCGGCAGCCACGTCGATCAGCTTGAACGCGTTCTCCAGGTCGCCGTTGTGGTTGATGCCGATCTCGCCGGTGATGTACACGGGCTGACCGGGACCGGCCGTCTTCGAACCGAAGCGGCGGAGGCGGGAGTTGGCGCCGATGGAGGTGATGTTGCTCATGGCAGGAAATTCCTTAACTGTGGAGGGAGTCGAGAGAGGGGCCGAGGATCCAGGTGGCGATCTCTCGGATCGCGCCCTCACCACCGGGGACGGTGGTGACCGCGCGTGCGGCGCCGCGTACGACGTCGTGGGCGCTCGCGACCGCCACGGGCCAGCCCACGAGGGCGAAGCACGGGAGGTCATTGACGTCGTTGCCGACGTAGAGCACGCGCTCGGGAGCGATGCCCTGTTCCTCGCACCACTGCTTCAGTGCGAGGTCTTTCCGGTCGATGCCGTGCAGCACGGGGAGCTTCAGCTTCCTGGCGCGCGCGGCGACGACCGGGTTCTGTTCCGTGGACAGGATCAGCATGTTCAGGCCGCTCCTGCGGAGGGCCGCGATGCCGAGTCCGTCGCCGCGGTGCACGGAGACGAACTCCCGTCCTTCGGAGTCGATCAGCACCCTGTCGTCGGTCTGGGTGCCGTCGAAGTCGAGGACGACCGCGTCGATGTCGGCGGCGGTCGGGAGGGCGGCGTCGCCTTCGGGGAGGTCCGCGTCGAAGAGCGGGGCGAGCGCGCGGGCCCGGGCGAGGTCGTGCGGGTCGTCGACCTCCAGGACGCGGGCCGGGTCGGTGCGGACGGGTTCGGTGCGGCCGAAGAAGCGGTGCTTCTCGGCGCGGAAGCCCGCCGCGTCCATGGCGTAGGCGGCGCCGGTCTCCAGGAGGTCCTGGGGTCGGTCCTGGCGGCGCGGGCGGAACGACTTGTCGTGGTTGACGCCGTAACCGCCGCCGGTCCGCGTGGAGTTGGCGAGCGTGGCGGTGCCGCCCACGGCGCCGGTGCGGCGTGCGTCCAGGGTGCCCTCGTCCGCGGCGTCGTCCGCCGCGTCGCGCCAGATGAACCCGTGGAAGGGCGCCACCGTGACGGCGGTGTCGGCGCCGTGCTCGGCGACCGCGGAGGCCACGCCGTCGACGTCCTCGCGGGTGAGGAAGGGGCTGGTGCACTGCACGAGGAGGACGACGTCCACGGTCGCGCCGTGCAGCGCCTCGTGGGCGTCCATGGCGTGCAGCACGGCGGCCTCGCTGGTCGCGGTGTCCCCGGCGATCGCGGCGGGGCGCAGGACCACTTCGGCGCCGGCGTGCCGGGCGGCCTCGGCGATCACGTGGTCGTCGGTGGAGACGACGACGTCGGTGACGAGCCGGGCGGCCAGGCAGGCGCGGATGGCGCGGGCCACCAGCGGCACGCCGCCGACCGGGGCGAGGTTCTTGGCGGGCACGCCCTTGGAGCCGCCGCGGGCGGGGATGACGGCGAGCACGCGGCGGGCCTGCGTACCTGCTGGGCCGGGGTGGGACATGGGGGCTCCTTGGAAGGGGTGAGGGCTCACAGCTCGCCCATCCGGCGGATGACGGGCGCCACGCGCTGCACTCCGTGGCGGTACGCGCCGCGGGCGGCACGGCGCACGATCTGCCGTACGGGGCCGGGGTCCTTGTCGCCCGTGGGGGCGCCCGGCAGCGGTGCGCCGTCGGGGCCGAGGTGGTGGCGGGCGAGGATGCCGGGCAGGTAGCCGCCGGCCGTGGAGGGGCTGTAGTACGGCGCGAGGGGCGGGAGGCCGCCCGCGGCCGCGGTATCGAGGAGGTCGGCGACCCGCTCCCGGGCCGCGTCGAAGGCGTTCTCGTACGCTCCGTCGGCGGCGACGCCCTGCCGTGCCAGCCACCTCTCGTCGGGCACGGGCAGGTGACCCGCGTCCAGCTGGTCCCAGGAGGCGAGGCATCCGGAGCCGGTGAAGTGGTGGTTGCCGAGCGCCTCGCGCACCCCGAGGTCGGTGAGGACGGCGGTGGGGATGCGGCGGTGCAGGGATTCGAGCGCGGCCGTGGAGCTGACGGTGACCAGGAGGTCGGTGCGGTCGAGGACCTCGCCCATGTGTCCGTACACGAGGCGGCAGTTGGGCGGCAGGCCGTCGTCGAGGCGCTGCGACAGCTTCTGGTAGGGCAGCTCCTCGATGTGCGTGGTGTGCTCGCCGGGCTTGCTGCGCAGTTTGAGCAGGACCTCGCGGTCGGGGTGCCGGCGGGCGTGCTCGGCGAGGCGGCGCAGCAGGTAGGTGCGGTGCGCCGCGGTCTCGGGGACGGAGGGCTGGGCGGCGAAGACGACGGTGTAGGGGTCGCTCCGGTCGCCGGCCTCCCGCTTCTCGTACGGGGCTCCGCCGAGGAACGGCAGCGCGGCCTCCGTCACCGCCGACGCGTCGGCGCCCACTCCTTCGTACACCGCGCGGAAGCGCTCCGCGTCCTGCCGGGAGTTGGCGAGGACGACGTCGGCGCCGTGCCGCAGGAGGAGGCCGTCGGCGAGCTTCTCGTAGACGACGCCGACGTAGCCGGTGACGACGACGGAGCGGCGCGCCGGGCCGCCCGTGAGGCGGGCGTCCTGCGTGACGCGGGCGAGTCCGTGCAGGACCGCCTGGACCGCACCGCCCACCAGGGCGAGCACGATCACGTCGGGTGCGTCCCGCTCCATCTCGCGCAGGAACTCGACGGCGGTGACCTCCCGCAGCGCGTCCGCGCGCACGCCGACTTCCTCGAGCTGCCGGGGGGTGGGAGTGGCCCGGCCGCGGAGCAGGAAGCCGCTGAGCCGACTGTCCGATACGATGCGGTTCGCGGTGAGAGCGCCCCATTTCCATCGCGTATCGGAGTCGGCGAGCACGGCGACCCGCAGCGGGTTTCGATGACTTCCTTGCACGTCCCAGACGCTAGGAAGGCATTTCGATTCGCGGCCCAACTCAGGTGCAACAAACGGTTAACAGCACGCCGACGGTCGGCGAATCGGCCCGGGAAAAGCCGCCTCCGCGGCCCGGTTAACCATTCCGCCACACGTCGTTCACCCGGCATACCGCTGCGGGTCGACCCGAATGACGGGCCGACACCTAACGTCACCCACGTGGTTAAGCTCTCCGTCATCGTGCCGTTCTACAACGTGCAGCAATACGCGCCCGACACTCTGAGGAGTCTGCGTGCGAACGCACGTGACGACTTCGAATTCATTCTCGTCGACGACTGCTCGCGCGACGAGACTCCGGACATCCTGGAGCGTGCGGCGCGCGAGCTTCCCGGCGCCGTCCACCTCCGCCATGAGACGAACGGGGGTCTCGCGACCGCCCGCAACACGGGCCTCGACGCGGCCCGCGGCGAGTACCTGACCTTCCTGGACGGCGACGACTGGCTCGCGCCCGGGTACTTCGCTCAACTCGTCGACGCCATCGAGGGGTTGGGCTGCGACTTCGTGCGCACCGACCATGTGCAGTGCACCGCGCGGGCCCGTACCGTGCACCGTGTCCCGCACGGCAGGCGCGGCGTCGTGATGAACCCGCGCGAGGTGATACTGCCCGCCGACCGCTCGACCTCCGTCGACTACGCGTACGCGTGGGCGGGCATCTACCACCGCCGGCTCGCCGACGCGGGGCTGCTCCACTTCACCGACGGTCTGCGCACCGCCGAGGACAGGCCGTGGATCTGGCGGCTGCACCGCGAGGCGGAATCCTTCGCCGCGGTCGGTCTTCTCGGTGTGTTCTACCGGCGCGGGGTCGCGTCCTCACTGACCCAGATCGGTGACGTACGCCAGCTCGATTTCATCAAGGCATTCGACCAGGTCGTACAGGAAACAGCGGCGGACCGGGACGCGGACGAACTCCTGCCGAAGGCCGTCCGCACGTACTGCGCGATCATCTCCCACCATTTGGGATCCATCGAAAGGTTCGAGCCACCCGTGGCGCGGAAATTGAAGTCAATGAGTGCGGCCGCCCTGAAGCGGATGCCGCAGGGCGTTCTCGACGACGCGCTCGACTCCATGGACCTCCAGCGGGCGACGCGGCTGCGCAGGCTGCGGCGGCGCCCGGTGTCGGCGGAGGTGGCCGCGTAATGGCGTCCTCCCGTACGACGCAGATCTTCCTCGCGTCCACGCTGTACGGCGCCGCGACGCTCGCCGCCGCCCTGGACGCCGACCGCTTCGGACCCGCGGACCGGCGGATCCTCCTGGTCAGCAACAACGCGGCGACGCCCGAGACGACGACGCCCCTCGACGGGATGCCGGGCTTCGAGCGGCTGCGCGGCCGGTTCGACGAGGTGCGCTCCTGGAACGAGGCCGTCTCCCCTTTCCATCCGGGCGGCTGGGCCCCGCGCGGCGACGACGTCGTGCTCTGGGAGCGCTACTTCCGGATGCTGTGGGACCTCGGTGACGACGAGATCGAGCTGGCCGTCGAGTCCATCCAGGTCAACCCGGCGCTCGCGCTCGCGCAGATCTTCACGGGCGTCCCCGTGGACGTCTACGCCGACGGCCTGATGAGCTACGGCCCCACCCGCAACAAGATCGACCCGCTGGTCGGCACCCGCGTGCGGCGCCTGCTCCACCTGGACCTGGTGCCGGGGCTCACCCCGCTCCTGCTCACCGAGTTCGGCGTCGCCCCCGAGGTCGTACCGACCGAGGCGTTCCTGAAGGTCCTCGCCGAACTCGCGGAGGACGAGCAGGAGTTGCCGGAGTTGCCGGAGTTCCCGGAGGGCGAGGCGCCCGTCCTCGTCCTCGGCCAGTACCTCTCCGCGCTCTCCATCCTCACCGCCGAGGAAGAGGAGGAGCTGCACATCCGCATGGTGCGCGGCGCCGCCTCGCTCGGCCACACGCACGTGGTGTTCAAGCCCCACCCCACGGCGCCGGCCCGCTGGTCGCGCGCCCTGGAGAAGGAGGCACGGACGATCGGCGTCGAGCTGACCGTGCTCGACACGCCGGTCCTCGCCGAGGTGCTCTACCAGCGGATGCGGCCCGCGCTCGTCGTCGGCTGCTTCTCCACGGCGCTGCTCACGGCGTCCGCGCTGTACGGCCTGCCCGCCGCCCGCACCGGCACGGAACTCCTCCTGGAGCGTCTCGCGCCCTACCAGAACAGCAACCGCGTCCCCGTCACGATCGTCGACGCGCTGCTGCCCGAGCTCACCGACGGCACGGCGGTCACCGCGCAGGAGGCCGGTCTCGGCACCGGCGAGCTGACGAACCTCCTCAAGGCCGTCGGCTTCGCGATGCAGCCACAGATCTATCCGCGGCTGCGTCCCGAAGCCGAGCGCTACCTCGCCCGGAGCCTGGACGCCACCACCTGGCGCTACTTCAAGCGGCGCCGCCTCACCGCCCTCGCGCTGCCCGGGGCCGTCCCCTCGCAGCTCGCCTTCATCCCGCGCAACGCGGCCGTCCGGCGCGTCGCGCGCCGCGCGCGCTCCGTGCAGCGCTCGCTCAAGCGGACCGCACTCGGATGACCGCTCCCGGACCCACGCTCCCGACGTACATACCGGGCGCGGAACACGGCACGGAACGCGGCGACCATGAGCACGTCTCCCGTACGGTCCCGGCCGCCGGGCCCACCCGCGGCAAGCCGCGGCTGCGCGCCCTCGACGGACTGCGGCTCGTCGCCGCGCTCATGGTCGCCGCGTACCACTACGGCGGCCGCGACGGAGAGATCTCCGAAGCCTGGGGCAGCTCCCCCAAGACGCAGTTCCCGACGGCGAGCGAATGGTTCGCGTACGGCTGTCTCGGCGTGCAGATCTTCTTCGTGATCAGTGGCTTCGTCATCTGCATGAGCGGCTGGGGCAGGCCCATGCGCTCGTTCTTCGCGTCCCGCGCCTCCCGTCTGCTGCCGTCGTACTGGGCGGCGATCGTCCTGGTGACCGCGGTCTTCGCGCTGCCCGCCGTGACGTACGCGGCGGTCTCGCCCAGCGACGCGCTGGTCAACCTCACCATGCTGCAGCAGCCGCTGGGCGTGGACCGGGTGCTCGGTGTGTGCTGGACGCTCTGGGCCGAGCTGCGCTTCTACGCGCTGTTCGCCCTGTGTGTGGTCATGCCGGGCGCGACCCGCGCGCGGGTGGTGCTGTTCTGCGCGGTGTGGACGCTGGCGGCGGCCGTGTCGGAGGCCGCGAACGAGCCGCTCCTCGACCTGGTCCTGATGCCCGAGTACGCCCCCTTCTTCGTCGGCGGCATCGGCATCTACCTGATCCACCGCGACCGCCGCGACCTCACGGCGTGGGGCATCACGGGCGTGAGCTGGCTGATCGGCCAGCACTACGCCGTCGACCGGCTCTGGCACGCGCCGAACCCGGACTTCTTCTCCTACCGCTCCTCCGTCGTGATCATGGCGGTGATCACGGCCGGTTTCGTGGCGGTGCTGCTGATCGCGCTCGGGCACCTGGACTGGGCGAACTGGCGCTGGCTGACCGTGGCCGGCGCGCTGACGTACCCCTTCTACCTGGTGCACGAGCACCTGGGCTGGGTGACGGTCGAGGCGCTGCACCGGCACCTCGGCCTGCCGTCCTACGCGACGTTCGGCCTGACCATCGTCGCCATGCTGATCCTCGCGTGGCTCCTGAACCGTTACGTCGAGGAACGGCTGACGCCGCTGATCCGCAACGGACTCAACCGGAGCCTCGCTCCCGCTGCCCGGAAGTAGCGGGCGTCCCCCCGGAAGTGGCGAGCGTCGCGCCGATCCCCGTCACGATCGCCGCGAGCCCTTCCTCGAAGCCGCGGTCGTGCGAGCGGAACATCACCTCGCCCGCCGCCGCGGCCAGCGGGTACGCGGCGAGGCGCTCGGCGCGCGCCGCGAGGTCGTAGCCGCTCGCGCCGTGGGCGGGCCCGGGGCCCGTCGCCTGCTCCTCGATGACGTACCCGATCGTGTAGTTGTACACGGTGAACCAGGCGCGCGCGGCCGCGTCCGGTGCGAAGCCCGCCCCGGCGAGGACCCGCAGATGGGCCTCCATCGGGGCCGCGTACGACAGGTCCGTGTAGTGCGTACCGCTGAAGACCTTCGCGCCGTCGCGGTGGCGCAGCAGATGCTCGCGCAGGCCCCGCATCGCGGCCGTGAGCGCGACCCGCCAGTCGGCGTCCGGCGTGGACAGGAAGTCCTCGCTCATCCGCCGCATCATCTCGGTCGCCATCTCGTCGAGCAGCGCCTGCTTGTCCTTGAAGTGCCAGTACAGGGCGGGTGCCTTCACGTCGAGGCGCTGGGCGATGGCGCGCAGCGTCAGCCCTTCGAGCCCCGTCTCGTTCAGCAGGTCGAGCGCGGTGCGCGCCACTCGGGTCCGGTCCAGCTTCGTCGTCGCCACCTTGACAATTTAACACCGTTAAGCGCAGGCTTCGGCTCATGGAACTTAACGACGTTAAGGAAACCGGCGTACTCATCGTGGGCGCGGGCCCCACCGGCCTCGCCCTCGCCTGCGATCTGGCACGCCGCGACGTGCCCGCCCTCGTCGTCGAGCGCGCCCCCGCCCTGTTCCCCGGCTCGCGCGGCAAGGGGCTGCAGCCCCGCACCATGGAGGTCTTCGACGACCTCGGCGTCATCGGCGCGGTCCTCGCGTCGGGCGGCCCCATGCCCGTGGGCATGGTGTGGCGGGGCGGGGAACGGCAGGGCGAGTACCGGATGTTCGACGAACCGGAGCCGACGGAGACCGCGCCGTACACCACACCGTGGATGCTCCCCCAGTGGCGCACGCAGGAGATCCTCCTGGCCCGCCTGCGGGAGCTGGGCGGCGACGTGGTGTTCGGCGCGGAGGTCACCGGCTCCGCCCAGGACACCGACGGGGTGACCGACCGCCTCTCGACGGGGACCTCGGTGCGCGCGGCGTACGCCGTGGCGGCGGACGGCGGGCGCTCCTTCCTGCGCCGGGAGCTGGGCATCACCATGTCCGGCGAGAGCGTGGACCCGAACCCCGTCCTGGTGGCGGACGTCCGCATCCCCGCGCTCGACCGCGACAACTGGCACATGTTCCCGGCGGCCGACGACAGCGGCCTGTACACGGCGATCTGCCCGCTGGCCGGCACGCACGACTTCCAGCTGACCGCCCAGTTCCCCGCCGGGACGACGCCCGACCTCTCCCTCCGGGGCGTACGCGACCTCGTCGCCGCCCGGACGCACCTCACCCCGGACGACGTGACCGAACTCCGCTGGTCCTCCGACTTCCGGCCGCGCGCGGCGCTGGCGGACCGCTTCCGCGAGGGCCGCGTCTTCCTTGCCGGGGACGCGGCGCACATCCACTCGCCGGCGGGCGGCCAGGGCCTGAACACGAGCGTCCAGGACGCGTACAACCTGGGCTGGAAGCTCGGCGCGGTGCTCCGGCACGGGGCGCCGGACTCCCTCCTCGACACGTACGAGGAGGAGCGGCTGCCCAACGCCGCGCAGATGCTGGGCCTGTCCACCCGCATCCACCGCGGCGAGGCGCGCCGCGGGGCGGCCACGCGCCAGCTCGGCATCGGCTACCGCGAGAGTTCACTGACGCGGGAGACGCGCGAGGACGTGCCGGGGGACGCGCTGCGGGCGGGCGACCGGGCGCCGGACGGCCCGTACGGGGCGGGAACCCTCTTCGACGCGTTCCGGGGCCCGCACCACACGCTGCTTGCGGTGGGCACGGACACGGAACTCCCGTCACTGGACGAGAAGTTGATCCGCTTCCACTCGATCCCGGCGTACGAGCCGTACGGGAAGGGCTTGTTCCTGGTCCGTCCGGACGGCTACGTCGGCTGGGCCGGGACGGACGCGCGGACCGGCCTCACCGCGTACCTGGCGCGCTGCGGGATCCCGTCGCCCCTCATCCCGTCACCCCTTGACCTCAAGTCTCCTTGAGGTTCTACGTTCAAGGGCATGACAGCATTCGCGTACTCGCACAGTGACCAGGACCTCGCCAACCAGCCCGTCGGCTACTGGAGTTCCGCCGCGGGCGCGGCCGTCGTCCACCACATCCGCACGATGCTCGCCGAGATGGGCCTGACCCAGCCCCAGTGGTGGGTCCTCAGCCAGCTGCTCCAGGCCCCCGAGGGCAGACCCCGGGACGAGGTCGTGGCCGTCCTGAAGGGCTATCTGGAGGTCGGCGAGGGTGCCCTGGTGCACAACATCGACGCCCTGCGCGACCGCGGTCTCGTCAGTGACGTCCCCGGGGACGACCGCATCGCCCTCACCGAAGAGGGCCGCGCCCTCCAGGCCCGCGTGGCCGAGCGCCAGAAGGCCGTCCGCGCACAGATCCACGAGGGCATCACGGACGAGGACTACGTCCGCACGCTGAAGGTCCTCCAGCGCATGATCCACAACGTGGGGGGCTCGGCCTGGCACCACTGACATGGGGGGTTCGGCCGGGCACCACCGAAGTCGCCGCCGCGGTCACACGCTGGAGAGCGACAGCTTCACCGCGAAGCCGAGGAACAGCGCGCCCGCCGCCGACGTGGCCCCGGCCGAGAGGCGCTTGCGGCGGCGGAACGCGGCGGAGAGCCGCGTACCGCTGAAGATCAGGGCGGTGAGGTAGAGGACGCTCGCGATCTGGGCGAAGGCGCCGAGTACGACGAAGGACAGGGCGGGGTAGGCGTAGCCCGGGTCGACGAACTGGACGAAGAAGGCGATGAAGAACAGGATCGCCTTCGGGTTGAGCAGGCTGATCACCAGCGCCCTGCGGAACGGCCGCTCCCCCGCCGCCGCGTCCCCCTGTTCCGGGCCCGCCGCGCTCTCCGCGGTCCGGTCCCGCCGGGCCTGCCACATGCTCCACGCCGCCCGCATCATGCCGACCGCCAGCCACGTCAGATACCCGGCACCGGCGTACTTCACGATCCCGAAGAGCAGCGCGTTGGCCTGCAGCAGCGAGGCGACACCGGCCGCCGACAGCGTCATCAGGACGGCGTCGCCGCACCAGACGCCCGCGGCCGCCGTATAGCCGGTGCGGACGCCGCGGCGGGCGGCGACGGAGAGCACGTACAGCGAGTTCGGCCCCGGCAGCAGAATGATCAGGACGAGACCCGCGAGATAGGTCGGAAGATCGGTGACACCCAGCATGGCCGGAGTGTCGCACGGGTGTGCGGCATGGGGACATCCGTGTCCGCTTGCCGGACACGGGAGGAGAAGTCCGGCCGGTCGGATCCGTCAGAACGCGTCCGTCGGCACGTAGGCCCCCCACACCTCCCGCAGCGCGTCGCACACCTCGCCCACGGTGGCCCGTGCCCGCAGCGCCTCCTTCATGGGATAGAGGACGTTCGCCCCCTCCTTCGTCCCTTCCTTCGTCCCTTCCTTCGCCACCTCCTGGAGTGCCGCGAGTGCCGAGCCCACCGCTGCACCGTCCCGCTCCGCGCGCAGGCGGGCGAGGCGGGCGGCCTGCTGGGTCTCGATCGCGGGATCGACGCGCAGCGGCTCGTACGGTTCCTCTTCGTCGAGGCGGAAGCGGTTGACGCCGACCACGACGCGGTCGCCGCTGTCGGTCTCCTGCGCGATGCGGTAGGCGTTGCGTTCGATCTCGCCCTTCTGGAAGCCCTGCTCGATCGCGTGCACGGCGCCGCCGAGGTCCTCGACGCGCCGCATCAGGTCGAGGGCCGCGCCCTCCACGTCGTCGGTCATCCTCTCCACGACGTACGACCCGGCGAAGGGGTCCACCGTCGCCGTCACGTCCGTCTCGTACGCGAGGACCTGCTGGGTGCGCAGGGCGAGCCGGGCCGACTTGTCGGTGGGGAGCGCGAGCGCCTCGTCGAAGGAGTTGGTGTGCAGCGACTGGGTGCCGCCGAGGACCGCGCCGAGGCCCTGGACGGCGACGCGGACCAGGTTCACCTCGGGCTGCTGGGCGGTGAGCTGGACGCCCGCCGTCTGCGTGTGGAAGCGCAGCATCAGCGACTTGGGGTCGCGCGCGCCGAACTCCTCCCGCATCACGCGGGCCCAGATGCGCCGGGCGGCGCGGAACTTGGCGACCTCTTCCAGGATCGTCGTACGCGCCACGAAGAAGAAGGACAGGCGCGGTGCGAAGTCGTCCACGTCCATGCCGGCCGCGACCGCCGTACGGACGTACTCGATGCCGTCGGCCAGCGTGAACGCGATCTCCTGCGCGGGCGAGGCACCCGCCTCCGCCATGTGGTAGCCGGAGATCGAGATGGTGTTCCACTTCGGCAGCTCGGCGCGGCAGTACCGGAAGGTGTCCGCGACCAGGCGCAGGGACGGCTGGGGCGGGAAGATGTACGTGCCGCGCGCGATGTACTCCTTGAGCACGTCGTTCTGGATCGTGCCGGTCAGCCGGTCGGCGGCGATCCCCTGTTCCTCGGCGACCAGTTGGTAGAGGAGGAGCAGCAGCGCGGCCGGCGCGTTGATCGTCATCGAGGTGGAGACCTCGTCCAGCGGGATCCCGCCGAACAGGACCCGCATGTCGTCGATCGAGTCGACGGCGACGCCCACCTTGCCGACCTCGCCGCTCGCGATCGGGGCGTCGGAGTCGTGCCCCATCTGGGTGGGCAGGTCGAAGGCGACGGACAGGCCGGTGGTGCCGTGTTCGATCAGCTGCCGGTAGCGGGCGTTGGACTCGGCGGCGGTGCCGAAGCCCGCGTACTGGCGCATGGTCCAGGGGCGGCCGGTGTACATCGTGGGGTAGACCCCGCGCGTGAAGGGGTACGCGCCGGGGGCGCCGAGCTTCTCGGCCGGGTCCCAGCCCGCCAGGTCCTCCGGGCCGTACACGGGTTCGACGGGCAGTCCTGATTCCGACGTGTGGGTCATGCGTCCAGCTTGCGCCCGCACCCGCGACGCGTCACTCGCGGCAAACCGGGAAACACTCCAGAAGTGTGGTGCGTGGTGTCCGCGAAGTCGTCTACGAACACGGGGGCGTGATGGGCAGGAGCGCGATATCGGCGGGGGCGGTGGCGGCACTGGTCCTGGTGGCGGGGTGCAAGGCGGTCGCGGTGGACGCGGAAGGGGGGCCGAGCGGTGACGGCGGGAAGCCGGGGAGGACGGCGGTGCCGACGCGGACGCCGGCCGAGGCGCCTCCACGGACCCCGGCGCGGTCGCCCACCAGAACACCCGGAACACCGGCGCGGGATCCCGCGCCGCACACCCCCGCGCCCGCCCCCGAACCGGGGAGGACGCTCATGGAGCGGGGGGACGCGGGCGAACAGGTGCGGGAGCTCCAGGCCAGGCTGCGGCAGATCGCCTGGTTCGGCGAGAGCCCGACCGGGACGTACGGGCCCGTCACCGTCGCCTCCGTCAAGGGCTTCCAGGCCAAACGCGGCCTGGCCACCACGGGCGTCACGGACACCGTCACCTGGCGGAAGCTGCTCGGCATGACGCGCGAACCGACGCGGTCCGAGCTGTACGCGGGCGGTGGCATGCCGCCCGCGAAGCCCGACAAGCGCTGCACGACCGGGCGGGTCCTGTGCATCGCCAAGAGCAGCCGCACCCTGACGTGGATGATCGACGGCAAGGCGATGTCGACGATGGACGTGCGGTTCGGGTCGCAGTACACGCCGACCCGTGAGGGCACGTTCAGCGTCTACTGGAAATCCCGGCACCACGTCTCGACGCTCTACGACACGCCGATGCCGTACGCGATGTTCTTCAGCGGCGGCCAGGCCGTGCACTTCTCGGCGGACTTCGCGGCCAGGGGGTACGCGGGCGGGTCGCACGGCTGCGTGAACGTCAGGGACGAGGGGAAGATCGCGAGCCTGTTCGCGCAGGTGCGGAAGGGCGACCGGGTCGTCATCTACAAGTGACCCCGCCGGATACGGCCGAATACGGCTGATCCCGGCCGATCACGGGAAAAGCGGCGTGGGCGGGATCGGGGGAACGTATCCCGCCCACGCCGGTGGCACGGAGCCGAAGGTACGGGGGGAACCCCCGGCTCGTGCGCGGGCCGATGACCAGTCGGCTCACTTCTTACTGCGTCGAGCCCTCGAAAAACGTCACACCTTTGCCGGAGGGCCCTGGTCAGGCCGCGCGGGAGAAGGTGACGGCAGGCGTCAGGGGGGAGGCGTCGGGAGAAGGCTTCAGGAGAGGTGGGGCAGGGCGCTGCGCGATGCCGTGGGGCCGGGGTACGGGACGGACGGGGAGGTGACTGGCGGCACGTCTCCGCCGTCGCCGCCCGAGCCGCCGTCCTCCTCGCCGCCGTTCCCGGCGTCGCCGTCGTCCCCGCCGTGGCCGCCCTCGCCGCCGCCCTGCCCGCCGCCCTGGTCACCGCCGCCGGGCCGGCCGCCGCCGACGCCACCGCCGCCGAGGACCCGGCCGCAGAACTCCTCCACCCGCTCCGGGCCCTTGGCCGCCTCCTCCAGGCGGCGGCGCTTCTTGCCCTGGAGATCGCCGCTGCGGTAGGCGCGGCAGGCGACGACCACCTTGCGGTACCACGTGCGCGCCTCGTCACGGCGGGGCGGCTTCGGCCTGTCGCCGCTCGGCTGCTGCGGGACGCCGGTGTGCTCGTCGTCCGCCTCGGCCTCCGACGGCGGGCTGCTCACCGGCTCCTGCGACGACGTCGGGGTGTCGTCGGGGGCCGTGGTCTCGTCGGGCGAGAGGTCCTCGGACGGTTCGCGCGGCTCGCCGGGCGGGGAGGGCGGCGACTCCTCCGGGGTGGTGTCGGGCGACGCGGACGCGGCGGGTCCCTGGCTGCTGTGCTCGCCGAACGGCGAGGGCAGCACGCCCGTCCCCGCGGCGACCGCGACGCCGCCCAGCATGCAGCCCGCGAGGGCCGCGGCCACGCCGAAGCGCACGGGTCTTCCCCAGCGGGTGGGGCGCGGACGGTTGCCCGCACTCCCCAGACGTACGGTCTCGCCCGCGGCGGCCTCGTGCGCGGGCGTCGCGTAGGGCGCGGTCCTGGCGCTGCCGCCGCGCACGGCGCCCGCCGCGCCCGCCGCGTCCGCACGCTCCGCGCGCGCGGCACGGAAGGCGGCCAACGCGGCGGCCTCACCCGGGAGTTCACCGGCGACACCGTCGGACGGACCGGACGCGGACGGACCGGACGGCGAAGAGGAAGCCATCCCCTGCTCGCCCGCGCGGTCCAGCGCCGAGAGCGCCCGCGCGAGCCGCTCGGCCCGCGCGTGGGCCTCCGCTTCCGCCTCCGTGCGAGCCTCCGCGCCGGCGGAGGAATCGATGCCTTCGAGGGGCTCCCCGCGCAGCAGACGCTCCGCCGCGTCGCGGTCCAGCCACTTGTGGTGCTCGTCGGCCATCACATGTCCTTCTGCGTCCGCGTACGCGATTGCGTCACACCGGCGGACGTCACCGCGCACCCGCGCGGTTCTCTCTGTGGCGGTACGGCGCCCAGCGCCTCCTTGGGATCGGCCCCCTCGGGACCGAGAAGTTCGGCGAGCCGCTTCAGGCCCCGGTGCGCCGCCGTGCGGACGGCTCCGGGGCGCTTGCCGAGGGTCCGCGCCGCGGTCTTCGCGTCGAGGCCGACGACGACGCGGAGCACGACGGCCTCCGCCTGGTCCTGCGGGAGCTGGGCTATCAGGGCGAGCGCCTCACTGGTGGCGAGGGACTCCAGCGCCTCGCCCGCGGTGTCCGCCTCGCCCGGCTTCCCGGTCAGCTCCGACTCGTCGCCGCCCACGGCGGGACGGCGGCCCCGCATCCGTATGTGATCGAGGGCGCGGTTGCGCGCTATGCGCGCCGCCCAGCCCCGGAACCGGTCCGCGTCACCGCTGAACCGGTCGAGATCGCGCGCTATCTGCAGCCAGGCCTCGGAAGCGACGTCCTCGGCGTCCGGGTCGGCGACCAGCGTGCGTACGTACCCCAACAGCCGCGGGTGCACGGCGCGGTACACAGTCCGGAACGCGGTCTCGTCCCCGTCCTGTGCCGCAAGCACCGCGGCGGTCAGCTCCGCGTCGTCCCCCAGCACTCTCTCAATCCTGCCACTCGGAGATCTGCGCCCGGCCCCGGCGCGAACCAGCACGCTACGGGCTCGGACAGGCCTACGTCCATGTTTGTACAACGTGCAACTAGCGGGTGACAGAACGCGGTGTGACAGAAAACGCACGCGCGGCGCTGAAGAGAGTACGGGCCGCACGCGGTTCGTACCGTGTACCGGCCGGGGCCTCTCCTGTGGGGGGTGGCGGCCCCGGCCGGTTCCGCGGTGGACCTCAACTGCCCAGCGCCCGGACTCCTCCCCCGGCGCCCTCGCCCCTGCTCTTCTCCTCGCCCTTCCCGTCGCCGCGGCCCTTCGCGCCGCCCGGCAGGAGCAGCGCCGCGCCCGCGAGGACGAACAGGCTCAGGGAGACCACGTTCAGGACCTTGTCCACGCCCGTGTACATGTCCAGGTGCTGAAGGTGGTAGATCAGGTGCGGGACGCTGAAGACCAGCCAGGCAAGCCCCGCGAGCTGTACGGCGAGGACGTTCTCCACCCGCAGTGCCGCCACCGCGCTCAGCGCGGCGAGGGCCAGGTACATGGCCCCGACGTCCTTGACCAGATGCTCGTTGAACGGGCCGAGCACGGGCAGCCAGTGATGACCGAAGCCGGGGAACGTGTCGTACCAGTTACGGGGGGCGAAGTAGGCCCACCCGCCCACCGCCGCGCCCGAGACCGCGAGCAGCGCCAGGAGCAGACGTCGAAATGAAGTGCTCATGTCCTAGGGGTCCTCTCGCCGACCGCATCAGATCCAGTGACGCTCAACCGCCCGCACCCCCGCTTCGAACCGGCTCTGTGCGTTGAGCCGTTCCATCAGCTGGGCGACCGTGCGCCGCACCGTCCGGTCGGAGGTCTCCAGGTGCCGCGAGATGGCCCGGTCGGTCAGCCCCTGCATCAGCATGGCGAGGATCTGCCGTTCGGTCTCGGTGGGGTGCAGGTCCTGCGGCGTGACGGGCTCCGCGCGTTCCCACAGCCGGCCGGCCATGGTGCGCAGCGCCGTGACGACGCCGGGGGTGTCGGTGTGCGCCCAGGCGGGGTCCCCGGACGACCTCGTGGTGAGCAGGGCGCCCTCGGTGGTGAGGAGCAGGGCGCCCGGGGGGAGCCTGTCGTGCTCCCTCACCTCGGCGCCGCCCTGCCGCCACCCGGTGTGCGGCGAGTCCGACGACGGGGTGCGCGCCATGGGGAGGACGATCCGCAGCGAGGAGGGCCGTTCGTCGTCGCCCAGGAGCCGCAGGACCGGGTCGTCGAGGAGGGGACGGTTCCAGTAGCAGAAGATGTCCTGCCCGGGTTCTTCGATCAGCCGACGGGCGATCCGCGTCGTGTCGCCCTGGTCCGGCAGGGAATCGAGGATGATTTCTGAGATCTTCACCTTGTGGCCCCTTCGGCCGGTTGCGTTCCCGGACTTGTGCGTGTGCTGGACGGCGGCGGCAGGGCGGTGTCGGCACTCTCCGGATCCGGGGTCGGCACGGCTCCGAGCAGGTGCAGTTCGGCCAGCAGCCCTTCCGGTTCCCCTGGAGAGAGGTTGAGGCGTCCTCCGGAGGACTCGATGAGCTTGCGGGCTATGGACAGGCCGATGCCGCCCGGCTTGGAGGGCGCTCCGCCGGTTCCGCCGCGCGGCGCCTCCGCCGGCTTCCGGCCGGTCAGACCCGGCCCCTGGTCGCGCACTTGGACGGTGAGCAGCTTGTTGTCGGTCAGGACGTTGATCCTGATGACGCTGTTCTCCGGGGAGTACTTGAGCGCGTTGTCGAGCAGGACGTGCAGGGCCTGCTCGACGGCGCCGGAGCGGCTCAGCGCCCAGGCCTGCCGCGGCATGCTCACCTTCAGCTGGACGGAGTTCTGCTCCGCCACGGAGGCCCAGCCGCGGACGCACTCCTCCACCACTTCGCAGACGTTGACCACCTGGGCCGTGTGGTCGGACGGCATGGACCGCGCGTGTTCCAGCATGTCGGTCAGCGTCCGGTGGAGCCGGTCCACGTCGGAGAGGATGCGGGCCTGCCGCTCGACGGCCGAGTCGGGGAGATAGGGCCTCAGGTTCTCCACGCGCAGGCGCAGCGCCACCATCGGGTTGCGCAACTGGTGGGCCACGTCGGCCAGGAAGGTCCGGTGCCGCTCCAGGGTGGACTGGACCGTGCCGGCCAGTTCGTTCGTCCGGTGCCTGAGTTGGTTCAGCTCATGACCGGCGGCGAGCGGTTCGACCCGCGCGTGGAACTCCCCCTGCGACAGGGCGCGCAGCGTCTCGCCCAGTTTCCTGGACGCGGCGTGCGTGCGGTGCCGCACGGCGACGACGGGCAGGACGCACAGCGCCAGGCAGAACGGCCAGGCGACCAGGAGCACCCCCCACACCGTCAGCACGTCGTTCCGCGGGCCGTCGGAGGTCTGTGTGGCCCACAGCACCGAGCGGCCGGACTCCTCCGGCCACCACGTCGCCCACACCGAAGGACCCGAGCCGCGCGCACGCAGCCGTTCCGGCGGTACGACCTCGACGTCAGGCCCCTTCACGGGCCTGGCGAGCCGCTTCTTCAACTCCTTGGTCACCGAGGGTGACTGCGCGGTGGAGCCCAGCACCTTTCCGTCGGGCGTGCGGAGGTGGAGATCGGCGTCGGACTCCGCGCCGAGCTCCTCGAGCCGCTGCCGGATGCGGGCCGCGGGAGCATCTCCTAAGCGCCCCGACAACTCGCCCTGGGCTTTCACCATGACCTGCATCAACCGTGATTCCGCCTCCTGGTCGGCCGCCTTCTCGTACAGAACCCCGGCAAGAGCCAGGGAGAAGGTCATGACCGCGCAGGAGAGCGCGGTGGCCACCGCGACGTGCAAAGTACGTATGTGCACTGAAATTGGCTCTCGGACTCAGTGCTTCGACTCAAAGCTGAAGCCCACGCCTCGATGTGTTCTGATCCATCCGGGATCGCCCAACTTGCGCCGAACGGCGGCTACATGTGTGTCCAAAGTACGTGAGGCGCCGACCCAGGATGTCGACCAGACGGCCTCGGAGAGTTGCTCGCGGGTGAATACACGGCCCGGGGACGCGGAGAGCAGACTCAGCAGCTCGAATTCTTTACGCGTAAGGGGAAGTTCGCGGCCGTCGACCGTCACGGAACGCGACCACTGGTCAATGGTGAGAGGGCCGTGCGAAATATGTGTGCGCGTCTTCACGGCATTGCTCTGTGGTTCATTCTGCGGCAATTGCTGCGGCTCGCTCCGGCGGATGACCGCCGTCATTCGGGCCAGCAACTCCTGTAGGTGGTAAGGCTTGACTATGTAGTCGTCGGCACCGAGACGCAGACAGAGGACTTTGTCCATCTGATCGGAGCGTGCCGTGACGGCGATGAGCGGTACGGAATGGTTGGCGCGCAGGCGCTGACACACTTCGAGGCCGTCGACGTCGGGCAGATTGAGGTCGAGCAGGATGATGTCCCAGTTCGGCACCGCCTCCACCGCTGACCTGCCGTCACTCGCGTGTTCGACGTCCCACCCCCGTTGCTCGAGACTCTCGATCAAGGCCTCGGCGACATGCGGATCGTCTTCAACGAGCAGTGCCTTCACAGCTCCCCCTGGCGGTAAGTGGCATCTTGACGGCGGCGACCTGCTTGTGCCGTCCATCGTTTGAGATCGCGCAGTCATCTTAGGTCGCGGATGGCTGTTCTACAGGCCCGTTTAGGGGAGATCACATTCACTCGGCCACTTACTGTGACGACTTACCGTGACGACTATCCGATGCGGGCGTTGTCCGCCCTCGGGCGTCTACAGCCGATACGTCGGTCCGCCCCGGCGGCGCGGCCGGTGAACCGCTCGCCGCACAGTGCGCATAGTCGCACAACTCACCCTGGCTGATACGGTGTTCACAGGGGGAAGGGATTGCCGCTTCGTCGTCATCGACGCCGGATTATGGGCGCCGAGCCTATAATCGGCGTGATCCTGTGGAGGGGAACGGATGACGGGGAAGGATCCGCGTCGGAACAGAGCGGAAGGGCGGCTGACGCTATGGGTGCTGTGCGGCTTACTGGCCGGGGTGCTCTTCGGTCTGGTCGACCCGGCGAACGCCGCGCGGATGCGTTTTCTGTCGGACGCCTATATATCCCTGATGACGCTTCTGGTCACCCCCATCATCTTCGTGACCGTACTCAGCGGCATCGCTTCGATCGGCAGTAGCCGAGGACTCGGGCAGCTCTCCCTCAAGGCTTTCGTCTACTTCGAGTTGGCGACCACCGTCGCGCTCGTGGGCGGTCTCGTCGTCGGAGACCTGCTGGGTCTGCTCCCGCTGGGGAGCTCCCACCCGATCGACCCGGAAGAGCTGGGACCGCTCCGCCACCAGGCCGAGCTGAACTGGAGCAACGGACTGGGGCTCGACAGTGTCGTCCCGAGCAGCCTAATTTCTGCTTTCCTCCGGGGCAATCCCCTCCATGTGCTCGTCGTGGCCGTTCTCTTCGGCGTGGCCCTCCTGCGGTCCGGTGAGCGCGGCGCTCCGCTGGTCGATCTGGTCGACCGGGTGGGGTACGTGCTCTTCCAGGCGGTGCGGATCCTGGCGGCGGGCGCGCCCCTGGCGGCGTTCGGCGGTGCCGCCTACACCATCAGCAGGTTCGGGCTCGTGCCGCTGCGCGGACTCCTCTTCCTGGTCATCGCCTTCTATCTCGCCTGCGCCGTCGTGCTGTTCGGCGGGCTCGCCCTGGTGGCCCGGCTCAACGGCTTCTCCCTGCTGCGGCTGATCCGGTTCCTCCGCCACGAGCTGCTGATCGTGCTCGGCACCTCGTCGTCGGAGCCCGCGTTCCCGCGCGTACTGCGCAAGCTCGAACTGGCCGGTGTGCCCCGGGAGACCGGGGCGCCCCTGCTGGCGAGCGGCTACTCGCTGCATCTGGTGGGCACGTGTCTCTACTTGACCCTGTCGGCGACGTACATCGCGCAGATGACGGGGGACGGGCTGACCTTCGGTGAGCAGATGGTCTTCCTGGCCCTTGCCCTGGTCGTCTCCAAGACCGCGGTGGGCGTGACGGGTTCGGGACTGCTCACCCTGGTGGCCATCGTGTCCATCACGCACACGCCGTCGCTGGGCGGGATCGCGCTGCTGGTCGGCATCGACCGGGTCATGTCGGAGGCGCGCGCCGTCACCAACCTCGTCTGCAACGCCGTGGCCACCCTGGTGATAGCCAACTGGGTGGGCCAGTTGGACGTCGCCCGGCTCAATCACGTGCTGTCCGCCTCCCGCCCCGCCGACCCCGACCGCTCGGAGGACGACCCCAAGGTCGTCGACATCCGGTTCGTGGACTGAAAAGGCGGCCGCCCGGTGAAGGGCGGCCGCCGGGGGCGGGGAGTGGTGGGGGCGTCAGCGCGCCGGGGCGCTGAAGGCGATGTCGGTTCCCGCGCCCTGCTCGATCGCCCTGGCGCGGAGGAGGTCACAGGTGAACGCGTCCTCGATCGGGACGCCCACGGATTTGAAGAGCGTCGTCTCCCGCCCGGAGCGCCGCCCCGGGTGCCTCCCCGACAGCGGTTCCGACAGCTCGACGAGCGTCGGCGCGGGCGGAAGCACACCCTCCGCGATGGGGATCGCCACGTCACCGGCTTCGCGCAGCACGGCCGCGGCGGACTCGACGAACAGGGTCGAACGGGCGACGAGCCCGGAGGGCAGCTCCCGCCGCCGGCTTCCGTACGCGCCGACCGCGCTGATGTGCACCCCTTCCTTCGCCACGGCCTCGTCGGGGAAGAGCGGATCGGGAGAGGACGTGACCGTGCAGATCACGTCCGCGTCGCGCACCGCGTCCTCGGCCCGGGAACAGACGGTGACGTCGAGGCCGGGGCCGGAGGTGCGGGCCCATTCGGCGAGGCGGTGGGCCCGCCCGGCGTCGCGGCTGTGCAGGCGCACCTCGCGCCAGGCGCGGAGGGGGGCCAGCCCCTCGAGGTGGCTGCGCGCCTGGGCGCCGGCTCCGATGACGGCCAGGGTGGCGGCGTCCTCGCGCGCCAGTACGTCGGTGGCCAGGGAGGTGACCGCCGCCGTGCGGATCTCGGTCAGTGCCTGCGCGTCGACGACTGCGGTGGGGGTTCCGGTCCGCGCGTCGAAGACGGCGACCAAACCCTGCACGGTGGGCAGCCCCAGCACCGGGGCCCGGTCGAACAGCGTGATGAGCTTGACCGCCAGGGTCGACCCGTAGACCGCCGGCATCAGCAGGAGGTCACCGTCCTCGGTGCCGACGGCGCTCCGCGGGAACTCATCGCTTCCGGCACTCTGCCGGGCGAACAGGGTGCCGATGGCGGACGTCAGGTCCGGCACGGGCAGCACGCGCCGCACGGTCTGCGCGTCCAGGAGTCTCAGCACGTGCGGCCTCCTCGGGGAGTCGGGCCGGGGCCCGCGGGGTGTCGGTGGGTGGGGACTGCCTCAGTGGGTGCAGGCCGCACGGAGCGATTCCTCAAGGAGGTCGCAGAGCAGGTCGACCTGGCGGACGGAGAGGCCGGGGTGGCAGGGCAGGTTGACCTGCTCGTGGAACCAGACCCGCTCGGCCGTGGGGCACTCTCCGTAGCGATGACCGCGTGCGCGCCACTCGGGCAGCAGGTGCAGGGGGAAGTAGCGCAGCGGGACCTGGACGCCCCGGTGGTCGAGTTCGTGCAGGAGCCGGTGGCGGTTGATCCCGTCCGTGCCCTCCCGGACGAAGAACGTGAACAGGTGCTGGGAGTGGATGACGCCGTCGGGCGCCTCGGGCGCCTCGACGAGACCGCGGAACCCGCCGAGCGTCTCCCGCAGGCGGGCGGCGATGGCGCGCCGGCGCTCCACCATGCCGGGCAGGGCGCGGAGTTGGCTCGTGCCCATGGCGGCGGCCGCCTCGGGGAGCGTCGCGTTGGTGCCGTGTTTGCGCAGCGCGACGAGGTCGTGGGTGTAGGCGTTGCCGGGGTAGAGGCCGCCGGGCAGGTTCTCCTTGGAGTCGCCGAAGGTGTGGCGCCGGGGCAGGAAGCTGCCGTCGACCTCGTTGCCGCGGAGCCGGTCGACGCGCTCCGCCCACTCCGGGTCGGAGAACGTCAGCATGCCGCCCTCGCCGAGGGTGGTGATGTTCTTGCTCGAGTGGAAGCTGAAGCAGCCGATGTCGGCGAGGGCGCCGGGGCGCGCTCCGTGGTAGACGCTGCCCAGCGCGTGGGCGGAGTCCTCGATGACGAGAGCGTCGTGGGCCCGCGCGATGTCCATGATCTCGTGCATGTCCGCGGGGTGGCCGCCGTAGTGCACCAGGATGACGGCGCGGGTCTTCGGGCCGATCAGCCGTTCCAGGCACCTCGGGTCCATGTTGAGGGTGTCCTGCCTGACGTCGCAGAACGTCACCTCGACGTCGGGGTACTGGAGGAGCGGCTGGATGGACGCCTGGTAGGTCTGCGGGGTGACGATCACCTCGTCGCCGGGGCGCAGGCCGAGCAGGTGGATGGCCAGCTCCAGGGTGACGGTCCCGCTCGTCGTGCTCATCGCGAACGGCGCGCCGACGTAGTCCCGGAAGTTCCGCTCGAACTCCTCCCGGCGGCCCCCGCCCGACAGCGTCTCGCCGGAGCGGAGCACGCGGGTCACCGCCGCGATCTCACGGTCTCCCACGACGCTGCCGACCGGCAGATAGGGGACGACGTACTCCTTGCCGGGCTTGCGGAAGGCACCCAGCTTGGGTATGTCTCCGATGGTCATGGCGTCTCCAAAGGGTGTGGTTGAGCGGGGGTCCGGCCACCTGGGCGGGCCGGGCGCCGCGCAGGACCCGGAGGCCTCGCGGACCGTCAGACGCGGGAGGCGTGGGACGGCCCCGGGCGAGGGGTGGGCGCCGGCGCGCGCAACCGCTCCGCGGTCACGACGAGGGCGGAGCACAGGTCGTGCAGCCGCTGCCGTGCGAGGGCGCCGCGCAGGACCCGTCGGCCGTCCGCGCTCCGTTCGAAGTCGGCGGGTACGGTCGCCAGCTGTTCCGGCAGGGCGATGCCCCGCAGCGCGCGCACCACGGTCCGCAGCGCGTCACAGACCTGCACGGCGGAGAGGTTGGCCCCGTGCGCCACGAGCGCGGTGGGCTTGGCGGCGAGCGGGGAGACGTCCAGGTGGTCCAGGGCGTTCTTCACCACTCCACTGAAGGAGCCGTGGTACATCGGTGACGCGATCACGAACGCGTCGGCCTCGCCCGCCAGTTGAGTGAACTTGCGGGCGTAGGGGTCGGCGTAGGAGTCCGTGTCACCGTGCCGGCTCGGATCGACGATCGGCAGCGGCTGCGACGCGAGGTCCCACACCGAGGGGTCCGCACCGAGGTCGGCCAGCATCCTGCTCGCGGCCTCGACCGTGGCCGTGGTGTGGGATCCGCTGGTGGGACTTCCGCTCACCAGCAGGACCACGGGGCGCTGCGTCTGACTCAACGGTTCAAGCCTTTCCGTGTGCCGCTGGATGGAGTTCCGAGAGACCGGGGCGGCCGGTGCGACGTGGTGAGGATGGCCGAATCACGTCGCGAGCAAAAGATCTGTGGCCACTCACGGACGGCTCGTGTCACAAACCGGCGGCGCGCTCAGAGCTTCGTACGGGACGACGTGCCCACGCCCTTGAGCCACCCCCGGCGCGCGGCGAGGGCCCCTGCCTCGAACCGGCTCTGGGCGTTGAGCTCCTGCATCACCCTGGTGACGGCGCGGCTCACGGTCCGCTTGGAGACCCCGAGCGAGGCGGCGATCTGCTCGTCGGTGTAGCCGCGGGCGAGCAGCAGGAGCACGTCCAGCGCCTGGCGGTCGTCGGGGGCGTGGCCGCAGGAGCGCCGCGGGCTGGCGTTCTCCCACAGGTCGTGGAAGAGGTAGTGGAGCATTCCGGTGGTCTCGGCGCACTCGGACTCCGTGACGGCTCCGTCGACCCCGTTGCCGGAGTCGGCGGACTGGACGACGACCGAGGTCCTGCTGTCCAGCAGGGCGAACGTGACCTGGGTCTTCTCGGTGGTGCGGATCAGGACACCCGATCCGGCCTGCCACGAGAGGTAGGACTCGAGGTGCGGTGAGGACAGCGCCTCCTCGTCCCAGACGGCGCGCACGCGCACCCAGCGCTGCAGCAGGCTCGTCAGGGCCAGCTTGTCCTGGCGGATCGTCAGGGGGCTC
This sequence comes from Streptomyces sp. NPDC045678, assembly GCF_056432085.1. NCBI lineage: Bacteria > Bacillati > Actinomycetota > Actinomycetes > Kitasatosporales > Streptomycetaceae > Streptomyces > Streptomyces sp. NPDC045678. Next base: position 2,960 of record NZ_JBWKJS010000006.1, on the reverse strand, counting down.
AGTGCCTGGGGCCCGTACACGAGGGACACGTCGTGGCGTGCCGAGTCGAGGGCGACGTGGAACGGGAGGCGGGTCCGGGTGCTGATCGGCGGATGAACGGCCTGGGTACGGGGAAGGGCCCGTACGGGGGACATGGCGGTGATGGTCATGGCTGTGCTCCTTACGCTCCACTGCACGGTGAAGAGACAAGAGGCCTGCGTGGCACGTGAAGTGCCGCCGCCCGATGAGGGATTGGGCGAGCACTCAGGCTAGGAGCACTGAGTTAAATCGATGCACGTGCATGTATGAGGAACGTCAGGTCTGTGTGAGTTCTTGTCCACGATCACGACCGGCCCCTCCCCCGGCGGACCTCCGGGGTGACCCGTCGATCTACCTCAACTGCCCCTGAAACGCGGCCAGTCAAGCCGGGCGACCCTCGCGCGAAGAGTGTCCTCCATAGGCATCACCTATGGAAAGCATGCGTTTCTACTGTTGGTGCACTCGCGATGCGTGGGCATAGCATCCGGCCCCATGACTCTGGTGACTCGTACAACGAGCACGTCGACGGCCCGTACGGTCTGGGGCTCGACGGTAGGCAAGAAGGCGGTCATGGCCGTGAGCGGTCTGCTGATGATCGCTTACCTCGTGGTGCACATGGTGGCCAACGTAAAGATCTACTTCGGCGCGGCCGGCTTCGACGCCTACGGGCACTGGTTGCGAGTCATGGGAGAGCCGGTCCTCCACCGTGAGTGGGGTCTGTGGATCGCGCGCGTGGTCCTCCTCGCCTCCGTGGTGGCGCACGGCGTCTCGGCGTACCAGCTGAGCCGCCGCGACATCAAGGCGCGCCCCACCCAGTACGTCCACAAGAAGCCGCGCACCAGCTACGCCACGCGCACCATGCGCTGGGGCGGGGTCATCCTCGGCCTCTTCATCGTCTGGCACATCCTGGACATCACGACCGGCACCGTGCACCCGGGCTTCGAGGAGGGCAAGCCGTACAACAACGTCGTGGACACGTTCTCCACCTGGTACGGCAACGCCATCTACATCACCGCGATGCTCGCCATGGGGATGCACGTCCGGCACGGACTGTGGAGTGCCGCGCAGACGCTGGGCGTCGGCAGCCGGGTCCGCGACCGCTCCCTGAAGGCCGTCGCCAACGGGCTCGCGCTCGTGCTGACGGTCGGCTTCATTTCTGTCCCCGTAGGTGTCATGACCGGAGTGGTGAGCTAGATGAGCGCCTTTGCTGAGTATGTGACCGGTGAGCCGGTCGTCGATGGCAAGGCTCCGGCCGGGCCGATCGCGGAGCGGTGGGACACCCGGCGTTTCGAGGCGAAGCTGGTGAATCCGGCCAACCGGCGCAAGCACACGGTGATCGTGGTCGGGACGGGTCTGGCGGGCGGTTCCGCGGGCGCGACGCTGGCCGAACAGGGCTACCACGTGGTGCAGTTCTGCTACCAGGACTCCCCGCGCCGGGCGCATTCGATCGCCGCGCAGGGCGGTATCAACGCGGCGAAGAACTACCGCAACGACGGTGACTCGGTGCACCGGCTGTTCTACGACACCGTCAAGGGCGGCGACTTCCGGGCGCGGGAGTCCAATGTGCACCGTCTGGCGCAGCTCTCGGTGGAGATCATCGACCAGTGTGTGGCGCAGGGCGTGCCCTTCGCCCGCGAGTACGGCGGCCTGCTGGACACCCGCTCGTTCGGCGGTGTGCAGGTCTCGCGCACGTTTTACGCGCGGGGGCAGACGGGGCAGCAGCTGCTGCTGGGCGCCTATCAGGCGCTGAGCCGGCAGATCGCGGCGGGCAATGTGGAGATGCACCCGCGCACCGAGATGCTCGATCTGATCGTGGTGGACGGGCGGGCGCGCGGCATCGTGGCCCGTGACCTGATCACCGGGAAGATCGACACCTACTTCGCGGACGCCGTGGTTTTGGCCTCGGGCGGCTACGGCAACGTCTTCTACCTCTCCACCAACGCGATGAACTCCAATGCCACCGCGGTGTGGCGGGCCCACCGGCGCGGCGCGTACTTCGCCAACCCCTGCTTCACGCAGATCCACCCCACCTGCATCCCGCGCACCGGGGATCATCAGTCGAAGCTGACGCTGATGAGTGAGTCGCTGCGCAACGACGGCCGGATCTGGGTGCCCAGGGCCAAGGGCGATGACCGTCCGGCCAACCAGATCCCCGAGGACGAGCGGGACTACTACCTGGAGCGCATCTACCCCGCCTTCGGCAACCTGGTGCCCCGCGACATCGCCTCGCGGGCCGCGAAGAACGTGTGCGACGAGGGGCGCGGGGTGGGCCCGGGCGGCCAGGGCGTCTACCTCGACTTCGCCGACGCCATTGAGCGCATGGGCAAGAAGAAGGTCAAGGAGAAGTACGGCAACCTCTTCGACATGTACGAGCGGATCACCGCGGAGAACCCGTACGAGGTGCCGATGCGGATCTATCCGGCCGTGCACTACACGATGGGCGGGCTGTGGGTGGACTACGACCTGCAGACCACCGTGCCGGGCCTGTTCGCGATCGGGGAGGCCAACTTCTCCGACCACGGCGCCAACCGGCTGGGCGCCAGCGCGCTGATGCAGGGCCTGGCCGACGGCTACTTCGTGCTGCCCTCCACCATCAACGACTACCTCGCCCGCAACCCTGACACCGATCCGGTCTCCGCCGAGCATCCCGTGGTGCGCGAGGTGCTGGACGAAACGTCACAGCGGATCGCGCGGCTGCTGGCCGTGGACGGGGACCGCACCCCGGACTCCTTCCACCGCGAGGTGGGCGAGGTGATGTGGGAGTTCTGCGGCATGGCCCGCACCGAGTCCGGGCTGCGCAAGGCGCTGGAGCGCATCCCGCAGATCCGCGAGGAGTTCTGGCGCCGCATCAAGGTGCCCGGCAGCGGGGAGGAGTTCAACCAGTCGCTGGAGAAGGCCAACCGCATCATCGACTACCTCGAGCTCGCCGAGCTGATGTGCCT
>NZ_JBWKJS010000005.1:495165-668531 GCF_056432085.1 Streptomyces sp. NPDC045678 | reverse complement strand
CGGAAGCTAAGCCTCACAGCGCCGATGGTACTGCAGGGGGGACCCTGTGGGAGAGTAGGACGCCGCCGAACTTTTTTTGGGAAAACCCCCGCACCTTTGGTGCGGGGGTTTTCTGCGTTCCTGGGTGTTTTTTTGGGGGCCCTTCTCGCGTTCTCTTCAGCATTACGACGGCGTCACCAATTTCGTGTCGTACGCCAGGATTACCGCCTGCACTCTGTCCCTCGTTCCCGTCTTCGCGAGAATGCGGCCGACGTGCGTCTTCACCGTCGACTCCGCGAGATGCAGGCGCGAAGCGATCTCCGCGTTCGTCCAGCCCTGGCCTATGACCGTCAGGATTTCGCGTTCCCGGTGTGTGAGTGACGACAGGCGTGGGTCCCCCGCCGGGTCGGCGGAAGCCGTGCCGGACGCCGGCAAGTGGTCCGCGTACGCGTCGAGGAGCCGACGGGTCAGGCTCGGGGCCACCACCGCGTCACCCGAGGCGACCGCGCGGATTCCGGAGAGGAGCTCCTCGGGGAGCGCGTCCTTGATGAGGAACCCGGACGCTCCGGCGCGGAGGCCCGCGTACGCGTACTCGTCGAGGTCGAACGTGGTGAGGATGAGGACGCGGGTGCGGTCGCCCGACGCGATGATGCGGCGAGTGGCCTCGATGCCGTCGAGTCCCGGCATGCGGATGTCCATCAGGACGACGTCCGGGGCGAGTTCGGCCGTCATACGGACCGCCTCGGTGCCGTTGCCCGCCTCGCCCGCCACCGTCATGTCGTCCTGACTCTCCAGGAGCATGCGGAAACCGAAGCGCTGCATGGGCTGGTCGTCGACGATGAGCACGGTCGTCACGTTGCTGTCTCACTGTCCTTCGGGAGGTGGAGGCGTACCCGCCATCCGCCGGTCGGGCGAGGCAGCGGGCCGGCCTCAAGTGTGCCCCCGTACAGGGCCGTTCGCTCGCGCATTCCCGTCAGGCCACGGCCCTTGCCCGAGGGCCGTGGGCCACCCGCACCCGTGTCCGTGACCTCCACCGTCACCCCCTCCTCCCCGTACGTGACGTCGACCGCCGCCGTCGCGCCCGGGCCGCCGTGCTTGAGGGTGTTCGTGAGGGCTTCCTGCACAACGCGGTAGACCGTGAGCTGGCGGCCCGCGGGGACCGTGTCGGGGCTGCCGTGGACCGTGGTCCGCACGGGGAGGCCCGCCGCCCGCACGCCGTCGATCAGCTGGTCCAGGTCGGTCAGGGCCGGCTGCGGGGCGAGCTCGGCCGGGGCCGGGGCGTCGTCGCGCAGGACGTCCAGGAGGCGGCGGAGTTCGCCGAGGGCCTGGCGGCTGGTGCTGCCGATCGCCTCCAGGGCCTGCGCCGCGCGCTCGGGGGACTTGGCCGCCGCGTACGAGCCGCCGTCCGCGAGGCCCGTGATGACGGACAGGTTGTGGCCGATGATGTCGTGCATCTCGCGGGCTATGCGCGTGCGTTCGGCGGCCGCGGCGAGCTGCGCCTGCTGGTCCCGCTCGACCTCCAGCTGCCGGGCGCGCTCCACGAGGGCCTCGGTGTAGTCCTGGCGGGCACGCACCGCGATGCCGAGCAGGGCGACCATGGTGTACGCCCACAGGTTCGGGATGATCTGCTGGTCCCAGCTGTCCTCGGGGTAGCGGACCGCGCCCACGACGAGCGGGACCGTCATCATCAGGCCCGCCCGGCCGAGCGTCCGCAGAGACGGCCGCATCGCGATGCTGAAGAGAACGAGCATCTGGATCAGGGCGGCCTGCAGCATGGCCCCGCTCCAGTTGCTGACCACGGCCGTCGCCACCATCACCGCGAGGACCGCCATCGGGTGCCGGCGGCGCCACAGCACGGGCAGCGAGAGCCCCACGGTCATCAGGAAGACCAGCCAGCCCGGAACGTCCGTGTTGGGCGCGGTGTTGCGCCAGCCGCCGCTCGCGTCGATGAGAGCGGCACCCACGCAGAACGCGGTCACCAGGAGGTCCCAGACGAGCGGGCGGCGCCTGTCGAAGGCGCGCACCCGCTGGGTCAGTCGCTGGAGGAACTGGGCGAGGGGGTGCGGCACGGGCACGGCTTTCGGCACGGCTTTCGGCACGGTCACGGCCTCATCCTCGTACAGGAATGATCAGTTGGGACCTCACGCGTCACAGGGGCTCATACGTCACGTCGCTTGAGCAGCGTGGTCGCCGCCGCCATGATGGCCGCCGCCCACAGGGCGAGCGTGAGGACGGCCGTGCCGGGCGCGATGGTGTTCTCCACGCGCGCCACCGAGCCGAGGGAGCTCGCGGCCTGTGCCGGGAAGTACCTCATGGCGGTGTCCACGGCGCCGAAGGGCAGCATCGACAGGACCTCGGGCAGGATCAGGACGGTCGCGACGAACGCGCCGATGGCACCGGGCACCGAGCGGAACAGGGCGCCGAGGCCGAGCGCGATGAGGCTGAGCAGGGTGAGGGCGACGGCGCTGGTCGTGAGGGCGCCGAACACGCCGGAGTCGGTGAGAGCGAGCTGTTTGTCGGTGTCCGACAGCCAGATCTGGGCGACGAGGAACGTTACGAGGTTCGTCGCGAGGGACAGGGTGAAGGCGACCGCCGCGAAGACGCCGGCCTTGGACCAGAGGACGGGGACCCGGCGCGGGACCGCGGCGAGGGAGGAACGGATCATGCCCGTCGAGTACTCGCCCGCGGTGACGAGGATGCCGAGGACGGCCAGGCAGATCTGGGAGAGCTGGGTGCCGAAGAGGGTGAAGACGATGGTGTCCACGTCGGCGTCGTCGCCGTCGTAGGTGGCGCCCATGGTGATGCCGACCGCGAGGACCAGCGCGCTCGCGGTGATCAGGGTGATCCACGTCGAACGGAGCGTCCACAGCTTGTGCCATTCGGAGCGGATGATGCCCTTGGTACTCAGGCGGTAGGAGGTGGCTGTGCGGTCAGCGGGGGCAGTGGGGGGCGCGGTGAGGCTGGTGCTCATGCCGCGGCTCCTTCCGAGTGACGGGTGGCGGGGGTGCCGGGGGCCCCTGGGTTACCGGGGGTTCCTGGGCTACCGGGGGCTCCTGGGGTGCTTGTGGAGGCGACGTAGTCGACCGAGTCCCGTGTCAGGTCCATGAACGCCTGCTCCAACGACGCCGTCTGCGGGGTCAGTTCGAAGAGCGGGATGCCGTGGGCCGCGGCGGTGCGGCCGATGTGCTCGGCGTCGGTGCCGCGTACGTCGAGGACGCTCGGGGTGTCGCCGGAGATCCGTACGCCCGGTCCCGCGAGCAGTTCGGTCAGGCGGCCTGCCTCGGGGGACACGACCTTGACCGCGCCGGAGCCCGACTCGCGTACGAAGCGCTCGACGGTGGTGTCGGCGAGGAGCTTGCCGCGGCCGATGATGATCAGGTGTTCGGCGGTGAGCGCCATCTCGCTCATGAGGTGCGACGAGACGAGGACCGTACGGCCTTCCGCGGCGAGGGACTTGAGGAGGTTGCGGATCCACAGGACGCCCTCGGGGTCGAGGCCGTTGACCGGCTCGTCGAGGATCACCGTGGCCGGGTCGCCGAGCAGGGCGGCCGCGATACCGAGGCGCTGCCCCATGCCGAGGGAGAAGCCCTTGACGCGTTTGCGGGCGACCTCGTGGATGCCGGCCAGGTCCAGGACCGTGTCGACGCGGCTCTTCGGGATGGAGTGGGTGTGGGCGAGTGCCATGAGGTGGTGGTACGCGGAGCGGCCCGGGTGGACCGAACGTGCCTCCAGGAGCGCGCCGACCTCGTGGAGGGGTGCGGGGTGGCCCGCGTAGGCGCGGTCGCCGATGGTGGCGCGGCCGCTGGTGGGTGCGTCCAGGCCGATGAGCATCCGCATGGTGGTGGACTTGCCCGCGCCGTTGGGGCCGAGGAAGCCGGTGACGGTGCCGGGGAGTACCTGGAAGCTGAGGTCGTCGACGGCCTTCTTGGCGGACTTGCCGCCGTAATGTTTGGTCAGTCCGTATGCCCTGATCATGTCTTCGATGGTGGCGTTCGCGGGGGCGCGAATCGTCGGACCGAGGGCGGGAAGTGGGGCCGTCGGGTAGTACCCGGGTACGACGGCGACCCTGAGACGCCCCCTGACAGGGGAACCGGGATGCCCCTTGCCGGGGGAACCTAAGATCACGGCATGGAACACGAGTACGTCGTACGAGCCGTCCGCGCCGACGAGTGGCCGCAGGTCAGGGAGTTGCGGCTGGCCGCGCTGCGGGACCCGGCGGCGCCGGTCGCCTTCCTGGAGACGTACGAGGAGGCCGCGGCGAAGCCGGACTCGTTCTGGCAGGAGCGTGCCGCGAGGGCCGCAGACGGTCCCGCGGTGCGGCAGTTCGTGGCGGAGGACGCGGACGGCGTGTGGGTCGGCTCGGTGACCGTGCTGGTCGAGGAGGCGGGGGCGGACGACGTCTACGGCGGAGTGATCGAACAGCGGCAGGCGCACCTCGTGGGGGTCTACGTGCGGCCCGAGCACCGGGGCGGCGGCGCGACGGACGCGCTGTTCGAGGCGGCCGTGGGCTGGGCGTGGGCCCTGGACGGGCTCGAGCGGGTGCGGCTGTACGTCCACGAGGGCAACCCGCGGGCGCAGGCGTTCTACCGGCGCTTCGGGTTCGTACGCAGCGGAGGGGTCGTTCCCGTGCCGGGGGACCCGTCCTCGCGGGAGTTCGAGCTGGTCCTCAAGCGGCCCTGACCGGCCCGAACCCTCACGGCCGCCGCGTCGGCGCCAGCGGTACGAGTGCTCCGCGCGCGCCGGTTCCGGTGGTTCTGCTGTGTGCGGCGACGTCGTACGCGGGCGGTCTCGCCTGTGTGTGCCGCGTCGCAGCGGGCCGTGGACCGACAGCGCCGGCCCCGCGATGACTCTCGCCCTCGACGAGGGCGAGAGTCATCGCGCCGAAGAGGGTGAGGACGACGGCTCCGGTGCCCGCCCGCCGGGATGCCCAGCGCGGCGAACGCCCTGGTGCGGGCGTGCCCGGTGAAGGTGGCCGCGAGGGGTGGGCCCCGACCTCGGAGTCCGCCCCTGGGGCAGCCCCGGCCCCGAAGTCCAACCCCTAGGTGGGCTCCGGCCCCGAAGTTCACCCCTAGGCCGGCTCCGGCTCCGTCCGTGCGATGAGGTAGCCGAGCTGCGCCCGCGACTGCGAGCCCAACTCCGCCGATATCGCCGCCACATGGCCCGCCACCGTGCGCCGCGACACCCCGAGACGGCGCGCGATGGCGTCGTCCGTGAGGCCGGTGACGAGGAGCTTCATGACCGTGCGGCGGACCTCGTCGACGATCAGCGGCTCGCGGGTGCGCGGGGCGGACGGTTCGGCGACGGGCCGCGCCCGCTCCCAGGCGTCCTCGAAGACGGCCACGAGGTGGTCCACGACGGTGGGCTGCCGGATCTCCACGGTGCCGCGGCCGACGAGGTACGCGACGCTGCCGTCGCACACGAGCAGGCGGCCGGTCAGCTGGTGCAGGGTGCGGACGCCGCCGCCCGCCCGCTCGACGTCCTGGAGGTGCCGCCACTGCGCGGCATGGGTGCGGGCCGCGTGCGGGAAGAGGGCGCGGTGGGCGACGCCTGCCGGGATCAGGGCCTCACCCGTCGGCTGAACGGTCAGGAGTTCCGTACGGCAGCCGCGCACGGCCTGCTCCAGGAGCGCGGTCACGGCGTCCGCGCCGTCGACGACGGTCAGCCAGTCCTGCGACTCGCGCCGCGCGGCCCGGTAGATGGCGTGGACCGGCGAGAATCCGGCGCCGATCGACCTCAGCAACTCCTGCTGGGCGTCGAGCGACTCCCGTACGGGTTGCAGGAGTTCGGATTCCGCGACATTCGGTGAGACCGGCACGAGGACGTCCGGGTCGTCCGGCGGCGGCGTCAGCAGGCCGAGGCGTACGAGGCAGTGGGGCGCCGTCGCGCGCGGCAGACAGCCCTTGACGACCGCGGCCCGGTAGCGGCTCAGGCCTTCGGCGCAGGGGGACTCCGCGGTGTCGCCGCAGCGGCAGCCGGTGCCGGGGCCTTCTGCGTCATCGTGCATCGCACGATTATGCACCGGGTTTTCCAAGGTGGCAGTGGCGTGCAGCGGTGAAACTCGAACCCAGCAAGAGCTGTCGCTTGGGATTCGAAGGAGTAGGAACGTGGTTCATGTGAAGGAAACTCTCGCCCGCAGCACCGTCGTCATCACCGGCGCGGGCAGCGGCATCGGGCTCGCCACCGCCGAACTCGTCGCGCGGCGCGGCGCCCGTGTCGTCCTCACCGACCGCAGCGCCGAGGTGGTGCGCCCGCACGCCGAGCGGATCGCCGAACTGACCGGCTCGGAGGCCGAGTACCGGGCGCTGGACGTCACCGACGGTGCCGCCGTCGAGGAGGTCATGGGGTCCGTCGGCACCATCGACCACCTCTTCACCTGCGCGTCCGGCAGTGTCGTCGCGCCGTTCGAGGAACTCACGGAGGCCGCCGTGCGCCGGTTCTTCGAGGTCAAATGGTGGGGGCAGTACCGGTGCCTGCGGGCCGCGCTGCCGCACCTGCGCAGGGGGACGGGGTCGGTCACGCTCGTCTCCGGGTACCTCTACCGCAAGGCCGACCCGGGCTACTTCGCGTTCGCCGCCGTCAACGGAGCGGTCGAGGCCGCGGTGAAATCCCTCGCCATGGAGCTCGCGCCGCTCCGCGTCAACGCGATCGCCCCCGGCCCGACCGACACGCACGCGCACCTGATGAGCCCCGAGGAGCACCGGGTCTACCGGGCGGAGATCGCGGAGCGGCTGCCCGTGGGGCGTCCCGGCACGGCCGACGAGGTCGCCCACGCGGCGGCGTACCTGATGGAGAACGCGTTCACGACCGGTACGACGCTCGACGTCGACGGCGGCAAGCGCTGACGTACGACCTGATCCGGGGCGGGCACCTACGTCACCGGCAGTTCGCTGTCCGGCCAGCGTGACCTGCCCTGTTCCCGCGACCGGAGCAGAGCCAGGGTCGGCAGGCCGCGGTCCGCCCCGGTGGAGAGCAGCTCCGGCAGCTGGGGCAGCGGAGCCACCGCGGCGACGTCGTCCAGGACGAGCGTCATTGGTGGGTCGAGCCGACCGGAGGATGACCGTGCGGCCATGCGCCGACCGTGCTCGACCACGCTGGAGGCGAGCGCCGTCAACAGGGGCATGGCACCCGGGCCTTGGCGGGACTTGGGATCCTCGATCGCCTCACCCACCACAAAAAGCGTGCCCCCTTCATCGACGAAGGAATCCAGGGAGAGCGCATCAGTTCGGTTTGGCGTACAGGATTCGCGGACGTGGACGGTGAAGAGCGCGCCCAACGCGCGTGCGGTCAACTCCTGCGCGATGTCCCGGCGTTCCGGGTGCGCGGTGAGCGTCGCCTCCAGCTCGCCCGCGGCGCCGGACGCGGCCTTGGGATGCGTACGGAGGATGCGTACCGCCTCCTGCACCTGGTTGCCCTGCGACCAGCGGTGCACGTTCTTCATCGGCTTGTCCGCCACCGCGGCGGCGTGCAGGAAGCTGCGCAGCAGGATCTGGGCCGTGTCGGCCACGGCGACGTCCAGCTTCGAGGCCGGTCTCGTCGGGGCGAGGAGCGCGGCGGCACGGGAGTCCGCCGTCGCCTTGTCCGCGCAGCCCGAGGTGGGGGACCAGTGGAGGCGGGCCGGGGTGTCGCACAGGTGGGAGGGGTCGTAGAGCAGGACGGGACCGAGCTTGGCCCGCGCGTCCTTCGTCTCGGCCCACAGAGTGGGGTCGGAGGTCAGGACGAGCGCGGCACCCTCGGCATCCTGGACGGCCTGCACGGCGAGGGGGCGGCGGGTGGCGGGGCCGCCCAGGATCAGGGGGGACCGGGGGGTTGGGACGGTCGCGGCCGCCGGGACCGACGGGGTGGTGGGGGACGCGGTGGTGGCGGGGGCGCCGACGGGGGACGTTACGGGGGCGATGTACTCGACCGGTGCGGGCGCGGGGACGGGCCCGGGGGGCGCGACAGGTGTGCCGGGTGCGCCGGGTGCGGCCGGGGTGGCCCCCGGAACATGGGCGGTTCCCGGTGGCGGGGCTGGGGACGGTGCCTGGGCGGCAGCCCCGCCGGTAGCCGCACCGGCAGCCGAAGCCGCAACGGGCCCACCGGCCCCGGCAGGCCCAGCGAACCCACCAGGCCCACCAGGCCCGGCAGCCTCGGCGAAGCCGACGGGCGCAGCCGGCCCCGTGAAACCAGCAGCACCAGAAGAACCGGCATGACCAGCAGGACCGGCATGACCAGCAGAACCAATAGACCCAGCAGCTTCAGCAGCCTCAGCGGGCCCACCGGCTCCCTCAGACCCCGCAGCCCCACGAGTACCACCGGTACCACCAGAAGCAGCGGAAGCGGCCGAAACGGCCCCCCACCCAGCAGACCCCGCCGTGCCCGCTGGCCCCTCGGACCCGAGCCCCTCCCGCCGAGCCCTCCGAACGGCCCGCCACCGCGCGACCGTTCCCATCACGAAGACGGTCAAAACGAGCAGCACCATCAGCTGGCCGATGAACAGACCCCAGAACAGGCCGTACCCCGACAGCTGGTCCGCCGGCGTCTCCGGCCACGCGCCCGCCACGTCCTTCGGGTTGCCGACCAAGTGGCGTACCGCGGGCGGCGTATGGCCGAACGAGACCTTCTCCGGCCACGCGCCCCGCGCGAACCGCCCCGCGAGGTTCGTGGCCGACCAGACGAGCACCGTGGCCCCGATCAGGAAGCCCAGGAAACCCACCAGGAGGCCGTCCGGAACCCCGCCGGAGCCGGACCGTCCTCGTCCGCCCCCGTGGGGGCCGCCAGGACCCGCCGGACCCCGCCCGTGCGGGGACCGCCCCCGCTCCCACTCATCCCGCATGCTGCTCCATGTACGCCGCCCGCTCCGCCGCCTCCAGCTCCGCCGCCCGCAGCGCGTCGTCGGCCGGGGCGTGGGGGAGGTCGGCCGACGACTCGGTCATGGCGCGGTCGGTGAAGACCAGCGGCCGTTCCGTCTCGGTGATCAGGTGCTTCACCACCTGTACGTTGCCGTTCACGTCCCAGACCGCGATGCCGGGCGTGAGCGTCGGGATGATCTCCACCGCCCACCTCGGCAGCCCGAGGACCCGTCCCGTGGCCCGTGCCTCGTCCGCTTTCTGGGCGTAGATGGTCCGGGTGGACGCCATCTTCAGGATCGCGGCCGCCTCCTTGGCCGCCGCCCCGTCCACGACGTCGCTCAGGTGGTGGACCACCGCCACGAACGACAGACCGAGCCGTCGGCCGAACTTCAGGAGGCGCTGGAAGAGCTGGGCCACGAAGGGCGAGTTGATGATGTGCCACGCCTCTTCCACCAGGAAGATGCGCTTCTTGCGGTCCGGACGGATCCAGGTGTGCTCGAGCCACACGCCCACGATCGCCATGAGGATCGGCATGGCGATGGAGTTGCGGTCGATGTGGGAGAGGTCGAAGACGATGAGGGGGGCGTCGAGATCGATGCCGACCGTCGTCGGCCCGTCGAACATGCCCCGCAGGTCGCCGTCGACGAGGCGGTCGAGCACGAGCGCCACGTCCAGACCCCACGCCCGTACGTCGTCTATGGCCACGTTCATGGCCTCGGCCGACTCGGGCTCGGGGTGGCGCAGCTGCTCGACGATGTCGGTGAGGACCGGCTGCCGCTCGACGATGGTCTCGTTCACGTAGGCGTGCGCGACCTTCAGCGCGAAGCCGGACCGCTCGTCCAGGCCGTGCCCCATCGCGACCTCGATGATGGTCCGCAGGAGCGCGAGCTGGCCCGTCGTCGTGATCGCCGGGTCCAGGGGGTTCAGCCGGATCCCCATGTCCAGGGCGGCCGTCGGGTCGAGCCGGATGGGAGTTATCCCCAGCTCCTGGGCGATGAGGTTCCACTCGCCGACGCCGTCCTCGCCCTGCGCGTCGAGTACGACGACCTGCCGGTCCTTGAAGCGCAGCTGCCGCAGCACGTATGTCTTCTCCAGCGCCGACTTGCCGTTTCCGGACTCGCCGAGCACCAGCCAGTGCGGTGCGGGCAGCTGCTGCCCGTACAGCTGGAAGGGGTCGTAGATGTAACCCTTGCCGGAGTACACCTCACGCCCGATGATCACGCCCGAGTCGCCGAGGCCGGGCGCGGCCGTCGGGAGGTAGACCGCCTGGGCCTGCCCCGTGGACGTGCGCACCGGAAGCCTGGTCGTCTCGACCTTCCCGAACAGGAAGGCGGTGAAGGCGTCCGTGAGGACGGTCAGCGGATCCCGCATCGCAACAGCCTGCCTCTACGTCGATACCGTCTAGCGCTCGCGCGCTCTAGCGTCGGATGCCGGTCGCGAACGGCAGCGTGTTGACGAAGGCCCTGTGGTGCTCGCGGTCGCACCACTCCAGCTTCAGATACGACTTGCCGGCGGAGGCGCGGATGGTGCGCTTGTCGCGCGCGAGCGCCTCCGGGGAACGGGAAGAGACCGTGATGTACCCGACGAGGTTCACGCCCGCCGCTCCGCTCGCCAGGTCCTCGCCGCGCTGGTCGAGGCGGGAGTGCGAAGCGATGTCGCGGGGGTCGACCGTGCGGTTCATCTTGGCCTGGCGGCTCGCCTCCGCCTCGTCGTTCGTCTTCTCGGTGAGCATCCGCTCGATGGCGACCTCGGTGGGTTCGAGGTCCATCGTCACGGCCACCGTCCTGATGACGTCCGGGGTGTGGACGAGCAGCGGGGCGAGGAAGTTGACGCCGACGGGGGTCATCGGCCACTCCTTCACCCAGGCCGTCGCGTGGCACCACGGGGCGCGGGTGGAGGACTCGCGGGTCTTCGCCTGGAGGTAGGTGGGCTCCATCGCGTCGAGCTCGGCGGGCCAGGCGTTGCGCTTCGTCATCGCCTGGATGTGGTCGATGGGGTGGTCCGGGTCGTACATGGAGTGCACCAGCGAGGAGAGCCGACCCTGGCCGAGGGGCTGCCGCACGCGGATGTCGGCCTCCTGGAGGCGCGAGCAGATGTCGGTGAGCTCGCGCGCCATGACGACGGCGAGTCCGGCGTCCTTGTCGAGCTTCCTGCCGCCTGCCGGGCGGGCCGCGCGGGCCATCGCCTGGGCCTCGGCGGCGAGGTCGCGGGAGTAGTGCATGCAGGCCACGAGGTAGGCGCGGTGCTGCTCGCTGCTGGTGGACACCATGGACTGCAGCTGGTCGTACGACTGCTGGAGCCAGGGCAGCGACCGGTCGTCGCCGCGCACGCTGACGTCCTTGGCGTGCGCGTCGGGGTCGGCGGGCAGCGTACGCGCGAGCATCTGCAGCCGGGTGACGAAGCCGTCGCCGTTCGCCACGTGCTTGAGGAGCGTGCCGAAGCGGTCGACGAGGGCCTCCTGGTCCTCGCTGTCGCGCAGGCCGACGCCGGGCCCCTCGATCTCGATGGCGGCGGTGACGGTCCGGCGGTCGGCGTGCAGCAGCACGGCGATCTCGTCCGGTCCGAAGGGCGCGGCCAGCCAGCTGATGCGGCCGATGCCGGGCGGCGGCCCGACCTCGACCTCCCGGCCGTCCAGCCGGACGCCCGCCTCAGGAACGGCGGACCGGTAGGCGGTGCCGCGCTTGAGGGAACGCTTGTAACTCCGGTTGATCTCGAACCACTTGTAGAACGTCCGGCCCTTGTACGGGACGTACACCGCCGCGATGGCGAGCATCGGGAGGCCGCTGAGCAGCACGATGCGCAGGGAGAGGACGGGGACGAGGAGCCCGCACATCATGCCGAGGAAGGCGCCCACGATGATCAGGGCGATCTCCCCGGTCTCGCGGTTCTTGCCGACGATCGCGTTCGGCCGGGCGCGGCCGATCAGATATGTGCGGCGGGGCGCGACCGGCTGGGACAGGTGGGACTGGGTCGTCAACGCCCTTCACCTCCCGTGCGGTTGGTACTGCTGTTGCGTGAACCGCCGCGGTGGCCCGCGTGCGGGGTGTCCGTCGCGCTGCTGCGCTGCGGAGGTGCGGCGGAGGGGACAGATCCGCCGCCGTTGGAGGAGCCGCCGCCGGTGGATCCGCGGCTGCTGTGGGCGGCGACGCCGCCGCTGGCGGGGTTCGCGGGCCGCGCCTGACTGTTCCCGCCCCCGCCCTGGCCACCGCCCCCGCTGTTTCCGTTCCCGCGGGCACTGTGGGTCTTGATGCCCTGGGAGACGAGGGAGGCGGGGGAGCTGATCACGGCGGCGGCCTTGTTCTCTGCGCCGCGCATGATGCGGTTGTTCCGGGAGTTGGCGATCTCGTCCCCGAAGCCGGGGACGAACCGGTAGATCATGGCGCTCGCGAAGATGGCGAGCAGGATGATCGAGAGCCCGGAGACGACCGCGGAGAACGAGTCGGGCCCGTCGTCGGCGGAGAGCGCGCCGGCGAGACCGAGCACGATGACGATGATCGGCTTCACGAGAATGACGGCGATCATGATGCCCGCCCAGCGGCGGACGTGGGTCCACAGGTTCTTGTCGACGAGGCCCGCGTACACGACGGTGCCGAGGAGCGCTCCTACGTAGAGGAGCGCCGCCCTGATCACGAGCTCGAGCCAGAGCACGCCGGCGGCGAGGATCGACACGAGCGAGACGACGATCAGCATGATCGGCCCGCCCCCGATGTCCTCGCCCTTCTTCAGCGCGCCGGAGAACGTCCCGAAGAACGTGTCAGTCTGACCGCCCGTCGCTTTCGCGATGACGTCCGTGACGCCGTCCGTCGCGGAGACGACGGTGTAGAGGATCAGGGGGGTGAAGGCGGAGGCGAGGACGGTGAGCCAGAGGAAGCCGATGGCTTCGGACAGGGCGGTGGTGAGCGGCACGCCGCGCACGGCCCTCTTCGCGACGGCGAGCAGCCACAGCAGGAGCGTCAGCACGGTCGACGCGGCGAAGACGACGGCGTACTGCTGCAGGAACTCGGGGTTCGTGAAGTCGACGTTCGCCGTCTCCTTCACGGCGTCCGAGAGCTTGTCGACGGTCCAGGAGGCGGCGTCGGCGCAGCCTTTGGCGAGGGAGCTGAGGGGGTCCAGGGAGTCGCCGAGGGGGCTTTCGGTGGGGTAGTCGCCTCCGCCTCCGCCGCCGCCTTCTTGGCCTTTTTCGCAGTACTTTTTGGCGGGGCCCGCGATCAAGCTGCACGGGTTGTCGGGATCCTTCGGCTCCGGGGCAGCGAAGGCACGCGTAGCCGCCAGGATTACGGCTGTCTGTGTGGCCGCGACGACAGCGCCGAGTTGTAGTGCGCGGCGTGGGCTACCGGGCATACGTGAACCCTCCGTACTCCTTGACCGCCTTGCCGATCTCGTCGGCTCCGGAGATGGGGTTGTCGCCACTCACTGGGGTGGGACCGGCACTCTGTCGGGATTCGAGCACCTTCCAGTCCCCCTGGTCCCAGGTCAGCTTCATGGACACGGTGAACCAGCTGCCGGTCACAGGGTTGGTGCTCTTCTCGCCGGTCAGCCCGAACAGCCCACTGCACCAGACATCAACGGTGGCGTTGCCGTCGCCAAAGTTTTTGATCTTGGTTCCTGCAGGGAGTGTGCGGTTCACGAAGGTGCTGCCTGCAGGGGCGCTGCCGTCGTCGTTCAGCCCGATTCGCTTGAGAAACGCCTGCGAGTAATCGGCATCAAAGCCGCGCTGCAGCTTGTCGAACGAGCTCGGAGCAGAGATGGCCCGCACAATTTCGTGCCGACGCGAGGAGTTGAACATGCCGTCGGAACCCAGCGCTGAGGCGTAGTTTGCCGCTGCAGACTCGGCTCCCTGCTCGCTCTTCGCGTAGCCGGAGGGGATCCCGGCGTTCTTGCTCCCTACTGGCTTCTCCCCGGTCGCGGCCGTCGGCGACGACGCGGCCTTGTCCCCGTCATCCCCTCCGGAGGAGGAATCGTCGCCCCCCCGATTGGCGAAGGCGATCGCCGCGATGAGGAGGACCACGACGCCCACGACAGTGACCAGGCTGCGCGAGGACGTGCGTCCGCCGCGCGGGGATCTGCGCACGCCGCCGTAGACGTCGTCGCCCCCGCCCTCCCCCTCGGGAAGCCGCGTCCGGGTCTCTCCCGAGCCGCCGAAGAGGCCGTCGTTCCGGTCGTCGTCGGGACTCATGCCGCGCATGCCCCCTCAACCTCTCGCTGGACCGTCTCGTAGGACACGTATGACGGTAGCCCTGCTGGTTCCCGCGCGGGCGCGGTGTGGTGACTCGACATCAGGGAGTTGCAACCTCAGCCGGTGGGCACGACGGACGGGTGGGGGAGAGGGAGGACAGGGAGAGGAGGAGGGGGACAGGTGGGGGGACGTGGGGGACGTAGGGGATGTGGGGGACGTATTGGGGACGTGGGAGAGGGAACGGCGGGGCTGCGCGGGGGACCGCTAGACCGCCATGCCGTAGACGATCGTGAACAGTGTGCCCAGCGATCCGATGATGAAGACCCCGGTCAGGCCCGCGATGATCAGACCCTTGCCCTGCTCCGCACTGAACGTGTCTCGCAGCGCCGTCGCGCCGATGCGCTGCTTCGCCGCGCCCCAGATCGCGATGCCGAGACAGAGGAGGATGGCGATCGCCATCACGACCTCGATCATCACCCGAGCCTCGTTGCCCAGGCTCCCGAAGGGACCCCAGTCGGGGGCGATCCCGCCGATGATGGTGGTGATGTCGCCCTTTTCGGCTGCCATAAGCATGTGTAACTCACCGCCCCTAGTGGGTTGTTCTGTCACCTCTGCCCACTCGGTGCAGAGGACAGCTCATTGTCGCCGACAATCGGGCCCGCGCATGTCGCCTTGGCGCCATTCGTTGGCTGACTTCGTACGTTTCCTCGTACGCGAGGTCCGGTGACTCTGTGTATCACGCGGTACGACGCCGGGCAATGACGGCCCGGCGTGCCCCTGACCAGGTGTTAAGTAAGTTCGAGCCCGGCGGCGTCGCGTGTCACGAAGGAGCAGTCGGTGTAGCGGTACGCGGCGCTGAGCTTCGCGTCGTCGGCTCGATTGCGTACGCCCGCCCGCTTGTAGAGGAAGTGGTACGCGCCGGCGGGCAGCCGGAGCGTGGTTCTCGGGTACTTCGTGACGCCGGCTCGGCAGGCGGTGTCGCCACGGGTCCTGGTGGCGTAAATACGGCATGACGCGCAGTCCTCCAGCTTGACGGTGCCAGTGGTGGGGCCTGTGTAGAGGAGCTCCAGCGGGCCGGGGCCGAGGTTGGCGACGACCAACTCGACCGTGCCGCCTCCTCTCCCCGAGGCGTGGGCCGGAGGCAGGCGGCGGCCCGCGGCGGGGCGTTCCGCCGCGATCTCCGCCGCGACGGCGATGTCCTCGGCGCGGTCGCGCTTCCCGCTGCCCGGGTACTCCCTGACGAACCCCGTCAGGGTCTCGGCGGCCTTGGTGAAGGCGCCGTCCTTGAACTCGTCGATCCCGCAGGCGTAGACGCCGCGCTCCACCGCGCGGGCGGTGGTCGCGCGCAGGGCGCCGGTCTCGCGGGTGTGGGCGCCCAGGGTGTCGCCGGGGAGCGCGGCGGCGGTCCGGCCGAGGGCGCGGAGCTCGTCGACGCCGGTACAGGGGTCGGGGCCCCCGAGCGCGGCCGAACGGGTGTCGACGGCGGCGCGCAGCGCGGGCCCGACCTTCGCGGCCTGGGCCGACTCGGGGAAGGTGCGGAGGAGTTCGCTCAGCGGCTCTTCGGCGTCGGCCCGGCCGAGGGCGGCGGTCCCGCATTCGTACAGGGAGGTCGCGAGACGGTCGTCGGGCCAGGAGGCGAGGGAGCCGAGGTGTTTCCGCGCGGGGGCGGCGAACGTTCCGGGTACGGTGCGCAGGTGCTCGAGGGGGGTGACGGCGTCGCAGTACCGCCCGGCGGCGTACGGGGCGGCGACGGACTTGTAGTACGCGGTGAGACTGCCGGGCAGCCGGTCCGCCGCCCTCGACTCCGGATGGTCCTCGGCGAGACCCCGGTAGACGCCGAGTGCCTTCTCGTACCGGCGCTCGGTCGCCCCGACGAACGGCCGCCCGTCGAGGCCCGCCACGATCCGGTCGGCCTCGCCGAGGCGGTCGAGGAGCATCCGCTCGACGGCTTCGTCGCGCGCGTCCTCGTACGCGAAGGACCCACCGGCGGGCACGGCCAGCAGCACGACACCGAGCCCGACGGCGACGGACGCCCGCAGCGGTGCGGGGTGCCGGTCGTGAGCGGCGAGGTACGCGCCGTGGACGGCGGCGAGGAGCAGCAGTACGGCGTATCCGACGAGTACACCGCCGGGGACGCCGTCGACGTCGGCGGGCAGCGCGACGAGGAGCAGGGCGGCGGTGGCGGTGCAGGAGAGGAGGGCGAGGAGCGTGAGGGGTGCGAAGGGTGCGGAGGATGCGGAGGCGCGTCGGCGGAGGAGGAGGTAGCCGAGGCCGAGGCCGGAGAGGTTGAGGAGGGCGGTGGCGAGGGCGTAAGGCCTGTTGGGGGGTGGGGATGGGGGTGGGGGCGGCGGAACCGGCGGCATGGCCGGGACGGGCGGCAGCGGTGTGACGGGTGGCAGCGGTGCGACAGGCGGCAGCGGTGGGATGGGCGGCGTCGGTGGAACCGGTGGGGCGAACTCTTCAGGACGGCGGTCCTCCGGGGGGTGGCGGTGACCCTCCGGACGGTCCCGGTCCGATGCGTTCATCGGCGGCTCCCCCCGGCCGTGTCGCTGCGCCGTGGGCGGCCGCCGGAGCGTGCAGAGGCCGCGTGACGCCCAATTCACCCACCATCGAGGTTGATTGGGGTCACGTCAATCGCCGGAAGCGGAACGGCGTGAACCCCTGCGGCCAGGTCGTTTCACCTGGCCACAGGGGTCACAGACGTACGTCGGGGCGTACGTCGTGCGTGCCCTCCGGGTGTGCCCGGGCCATGTCTCGGCCCGCGGGGGTCTCAGCCCGCGGGGGAGTCGCTGACCGTGCCGACCGGGCTGATCGACAGCTTCGGGCCGCCGGAGGGGGCATCGGGGTTGTCCACGGGGAGGGAGCCCGCGGGCCAGGCGATGGTGACGGTCTTCGTCTCGTTCGGCGGCGTCACCAGGATCTTGGAGACGCGCACGCCGGAGCCACCGCTGTTGTTGACGGGGAACGTGATGTTGAAGGCGGCGGATTCGCCGTCCTTGAGGACGCCGGGGGTGGGCTTCTCGCCGTTGCGGTTCACGGACAGGGTGTCGCCGGTGGCGGTCTTCAGGTCGACGCCCGCGTAGCCGTTGATGGTGCAGTCGCGGCCACCGCCGTTCTTGAACTGGACGGTGACGACGCCTTCCGTCTTGTCGGTGCTGTTGTCGACGGCGGTGACTTCCAGTTCGTCGCTGCGGCAGATGCCGGCCTTGCCATCCGTGGTGGAACCCGTGCCGGCGCCGGTGGCCTTGCCGCTGTCGTTGCCGCCGCTCTTGCCCTCGCTGCCGCCACCGCTGTCGTTGCCGCCGCCGTTGCCGGAGGTGCCGCCGCCGGTCCCCTGCCCCGACCCGCTGTCCGAGCCGCCGCTGCCGCCCGCCGTGGAGCCGGCGGCGGAGGCGGCGGACCCCGCACCCGTGCCGCCGGTGTCGTCTCCGTTGCAGGCGGTCAGGCCCAGCGTGCTGATCAGTGCGAGACCGGCGAGCAGGGTCTTGGTGGCATGCGTGTGCTTCATGAGGGGTCCCCGTGAGGTGGTGTGGGCTGGGCTGTACGAGGCCGGGTCGTTCGGCCTGCTCCACAGCGAAGCGGGTGCCTGCGGGGCGGGGCAAGGAGTGCCGGACGATCAGGGACGCTGGAACGCTTACATGGGCCCTGACCTGCGTAAACGTCCGATCCCTGGAATGCCGCGGTGGGACGCGACGGGTGCGGAGGTCAGCGTTCGCCCGCGGGAACGCCGTACCAGCGCCAGGCGGTTCGGCGCGGCCGGCCGGGCAGGGTGCCCCGCCCCGTGGCCCACAGGAGGACGTCCCACGGCCCGGCGTCGTCACCGCCCGCCCGGGTGTCCGCCCCGGCGCCCGTCCCGTCCACCACGTCGGGGAAGAGGCGATGGAGGACGCGGTCGCAGAGGTCGGCGGGGGGAGCCCAGAGGTGACCGATGCCGAGCCCGCCCGCGATGTCGTACGTGTGGACCAGCGTCTCCACGATCCCCATCGCGGCGAAGCCCTCGGGGTCGGAGGCGCCCCAGCCGTGGTGGGCGCGGACCGTCGGGGGCGTGGTCGCGACCATGCCGGTGAGCAGGGCACCGCACGACTCCAGGACCTGCAACAGCCCGGCGACACCGGCCTCGCGGTCGGCGAAGGTGACGTTGGAGGGGCCGCCGTGCCGCCGCCGGTACCAGAGGAAGGGCACCTCGGTGTCCTGCGGCGGCTGCTCGGGCCCCAGCTGCGCGGCGTACGCGAAGAGGTCGTCCGCGAGATGCTCGACGGTCTCCCAGCAATCCCACTCCAGGCCTCCGGCCTTGCTGCTCCAGTCGGCGTCGGCGGGGGCTTCACGAAGGACGGCCACGGCGAGACGTACGGCGGCGGTGACGTCTTCGGCGGTGACGGGGGCGAGCTCGGGGGCGGCGGTGTCTTCGGTGTCTGGCATGGCGGGACGGTAGCAGCGGGGGTGTGGGTCGTGACCAGTGGTTTTCGGCGCCGGGGAAGCCCCGCCGGAGGAAGCCTCGCTGGGGGGCGGGAAGCTCCGCTCCCCGCCGGGGGAAGCTACTCCCCTAGTTCTGCTCCGCCCGTTCCGACTGCCGCGGCCCCGCCGTCGCCGAGGCCAGGGCGCCGACCGCCCAGAGCAGTACCGCGGTGATCATCGCGGGAGTGTGGGTCGACGGGTGGAGGGACCAGGCCCAGGGCTCGGGGGTGTTGTCGCTGCCCACCCCGAGGAGCAGCGTGGGCCCGAACATGGCCAGGGGAAGCAGCCAGGCCAGGCCGCTCCCGAAGAGGCGGGCGCTGAGCATGCCGAGGCCCAGGTAGCCGATGACGTTGCGGGCGGCCGAGACGAAGACCTCGGTCGTGGTCCCGGCCAGGAGGGGCAGGGCGGTCAGGCCCAGGGCGAGGACGAGGAGCGTGACCAGGTACAGCGCTCTGTGGCGGGTCATCGGCTGGGCCGATGTCTGTTCCAGGTCGGCCATGGGGGAGAAGAGCGTCGTGGCCAGGATCACCGCGTGGGCGAGCGGGACGATCTCGGCCACCGGGACGCTGAAGTCGACCAGGTAGCGGAATTCCGGTACCGCCACGCGCCGGCCCGCGAACGCCGTCGTCGCCAGGGCCACGAGCAGGGCGACGCCTGCCGCGCGGGGCAGGCCCCGGCAGCGTACGAAGGAGAGGACCGGGGTCAGGCGGGTGTCGGTGGGGCTGGGGTGGGAGCGGGGGTTCGTAGGGGGCATCGAGGCGCTGTCGATTCGCTCGGGGGCGGCTTTGGGAGCTGCGGCAGCTACGGGAGTTCGGGGACCGGCCTGCACGCGCGGATGTCGTCGGCCGCCGCCTCGATCCACCGGTCCTGCTTCGCGCGCGGAGCGTCGGTGATGCGCTCGAGGGCGCGGCCGAACTCCTCCCCGTAGTACTCGCCGGGGGCTCCGATGCGGGCGCGTACGGCCGCTTCGAACAGGAACGTGTCGGGGTAGCCGCCGGCCGACTCGAGGAGGTGCGGTGCGCACTTCGACGACGTGGGCTGGGGGAGGGCCGCCGAGAACATCGCGTCGGTCAGGTCGTCCTTGGTCGCCGCCGGTGACATGAGGGGGAGTTCGGCGGTGGCGCCGGACGGGCGGTCGAGGCCGTCGGCGTAGAAGGCGCGGTTGAGTCCGGAGAGGGAGCCGAGCCCGGAGTCGACGGTCCGTACGGCGGCACGGGCCTGGGGCAGCAGGTGGCGGTCGTCCGGCCACAGGCACGCCTTCGTACGGCCGCTGGTGGTGCAGAGCGGCTGCGCGGGCTGCTCCTTGCGCACGGCCCAGTACGAGTCGGGCACCGGCGTACGGAAGGCCACGAGGGTGCCGCCCGCGACGAGCGCGGCCATCGTGAGCGCGCCGAGCACGACCGGGCGGGGCGCGAGGGCGGCGCTGCGCCAGAGCGCGGGCAGCGCGGTGAGGACGAGGCCGAACGCCAGGCACCAGGCGACGGCGACGAGCATGCGCGTCGTGTTGGGTTCGAACTCCGAGCTCCAGAACTCGTCTATCGCGGGGAACAGCTTGTCGAGCGGGGTGTCGGGGACGAACGCGACGACGACGAAGAGGCTGTACCAGAAGACGCCCGCGAAGGGTGCGACCACGCGTGACGGCAGGGCCGAGCCGATGGCGACCCCGACGGCGATCTCCAGGCCCATCATGCCCGCGCCGAGCAGCAGGGGCGTCCACGCGGGTTCGCTGACGTCGCTGACTCCGGCGGTGCGGGAGAAGGCGACGGCGATCAGTACGGCGTACGCGAGCAGCGCCCAGAGCCAGGCCGCGAGCCAGAGCAGCAGCGACTGGGCCCAGCCGCCGCGGGCGGCGGTGTCGGCCCAGAGCCGGGTGCGGTGGCGGAAGGCGCGGCCCGCGCTCCAGGCGGCCGCGGCGCTCATCACGGAGCCCATCACGATGACGGAGAAGAGCTGGACCTGGAGGCTGGTCTGGGTCCACCAGCCGATCCAGTCGCTCTCGTCGGGGCTTTCCGAGGTGAAGTAGTAGACGCCGACGGCGCCCATGAGCGCGGCGGCCCACTTGGCCTCGCCGCGGCGCATTTCGGTGAGGAGTACGCGCATCAGCCGGCCACCGCTTCCGTGCCGGCGAGGTGCAGGTATCCGGCTTCCACGGCGCTCCCGTCGATGTCCGCCCCGGTGGCCCCCGCGTCACCGGTCTCGCCGGAGGGCAGGGCGCACAGCTCGGCGACCGTGCCGGTGAAGCGGACCGTGCCCTCCAGGAGGACGGCGACGCGGTCGCACACGTGGGCCACGTCCTCGGCGAGGTGGGTGCTCATCACCACCGCGCAGCGGTCGCCCAACTCCTTGATGAGTTTGCGGAATCCGACGCGCTGGGCCGGGTCGAGGCCCACCGTCGGCTCGTCGAGGAGGACGAGGGAGGGTTCGTTGACCATGGCCTGGGCGATGCCGACGCGGCGCAGCATGCCGCCGGAGAGGGCACCCATCCTGGCGCCCGCGTGCTTCTCCATCTGGACCAGGCGCAGCGCCTCGCGGGCGCGTTCGCGGCGCTGGGCGGCGGGCACCTTGCGCAGCCACGCGGCGTACTCGGTGAACTCCAGGACGGTGAAGCGTGGGTAGTACCCGAAGGACTGCGGCAGCACCCCGATCTGCTTGCGCAGCCGCTGTACGCGGGTCCGTCCCGGGGTCTCTCCCAGGAGGGTGACGTCGCCGGACTTCGGTCTGCGGGCCGTGCTCAGCAGCGACAACAGGGTGCTTTTTCCCGCCCCGTTGGGTCCCAGGAGGCCGGTGACGCCGGCGGGGAAGGTGAGGGAGACGTCGTCGAGGGCGGTCGTCGAGCCGTACTGGACGGTGACGCCCGCGACCGCCGCGACCGGCTGGGAGCCGGTCGCGGCGGCGCTGTGGGGAGTGCTCACGTGATTCCTGAGTCCTGAATCCTGAGTTCGAATCAGTTCTGGGCGTTCACGTAACCGTAGGCCCGGCTGCCGGGGATACCGGCCCAGGTGGCCTTGGTGTAGTACTTGCCGCCGGTGCTGGTGCCCTTGTACGCGCCGCAGCCGTAGCCCTGCTTGTAGCTGCGGGACGTGCTGGCGATCTTCGGGTCGGGGCGGAAGCTCTTGTCCTGGTAGATGTACGCGCTGAACGTACGCGTGTCGTTCACCGGCACATCGCCGCAGGCCTTGGCGTGGCCGCTGCTCTTGCCCTTCCAGCGGTCACCGTCCTCCTTGCTCCCCGCGGTGGAGAGGGCGAACGGCAGCCGGCTTCCGCTGATCTCCGCGGCCACCGCACCCACGGCAGGCACGCTGATGGCAACCGCCGTCAGCGCACCCACGATCGCGAGCTTGCGCTTCCCCGTAAAACGCTTGCGCATGAACTCTCCTAAAATCACGACGAATTGGTCGTAACTGCTTGGTCGCCGATCATGCTAGGTGCGGACGCTGACACTCCGTAGGTCATTAGTTCGAGTGTGTACATGATCACTACTGGGGCGAAGTGCGTGGCGGTGCTTGATCACCGGTAATTGGCCTGATATCGGCGCCCGGAGGGGGCCGCACCCAGGGGCGCTCGGCGCTCGCGGCTGCCCCCGACGCGTCGTCCGCGCCCTGTGGATCCGACGCCGTAGGCCCCCAATTTGTGAGGTGGCCCCCGTACACTTGTCGCCGGCGGACTACCGGCGGGTGAGGGGTGGTTGACGGTGCGTAAGGCGTGGCTGGTCGCGTCCGTCGGGATCGGCGGGGCCCTCAGCTTCATCGCGCTGCTCGTCGTCGGGACGTACATGGCCGCGGGGAGCATGACCAACGGGGTCGGCGGTGGGTCCGTGGGGCTCGCCAAGGGAGCCGTGCCCGCCACCTATCAGCCCCTCGTGCAGAAATGGGGCAACCTCTGCAAGGCCATCAACCCCGCGCTGCTCGCCGCCCAGCTCTACCAGGAGAGCGGGTTCAATCCGCGGGCCAAGAGTCCGGCCAAGGCGCAGGGGATAGCGCAGTTCATTCCCGGGACGTGGGCATCTCATGGCGTGGACGGGGACGGGGACGGCGATCGGGACGTGTGGGACCCGGAGGATGCCATTCCGTCCGCCGCGTCGTACGACTGCAAGCTCGCCGGCTACGTGAAGGACGCGCCCGGGAACCCCACGAAGAACATGCTCGCCGCGTACAACGCCGGCGCGTACGCCGTCATCAAGTACGGCGGCGTCCCGCCCTACAGCGAGACGCAGAACTACGTGAAGACCATCACCGACCTCTCGAAGAGCTTCGCCAGGCCCGTCGGCCGCGTGGAGCCCTCCAGGCAGGCGGCGGGAGCCATCTACTACGCCCAGAAGAAGCTGGGCACCCTCTATCTGTGGGGCGGCAACGGCACCCCGGAGCAGGGTGGCCGCTTCGACTGCTCCGGGCTCACCCTCGCCGCGTACCGCTCCGTCGGCGTCACGCTGCCGCGCGTGGCCAACGACCAGTACAACGCGGGACCGCACCCCAAGAGGGAGGAACTCCTCCCCGGTGACCTCGTCTTCTTCTCGGACGACCTGACCAATTCCCGCGCCATCCGGCACGTCGGCATCTACGTGGGCGGGGGATACATGATCAACGCCCCGCGGACCGGCGCCGTCATCCGCTTCGACCGCATCGACACACCCGACTACTTCGGCGCGACCCGGGTCACCGAGGACGGGGCCAAGGCTGTACCGGCCAAGCCGACGCAGGTCTGAGACACCTCGTTACGCATGAGGTTTACGGGGTACGCGAGGTGTGATGTGGCTTGAACCCTCCGTAAGAACACTCCTCTGAGCTGCGGCGATGTATCTCTCTTCGGTAACGTCTGAGTGATCTTTCGGTGGAGGGTGGAACGTAGGACGGGGGACAGGGCGTTCCCTTGACTGGACCGACCACGGGGGTTGATGGACAGGGCGCACAGAACGTGCGCCCAAGGGCTAGGAGACAAGGGGCCGTAGCGCCATGGCTGGACTCGATGAATCCGGGTCGAACCCCGACGTCGGCCTGCTCTACGACATCAATGGCCTGGCCAAGGACACCCCGTCCTGGTTCGACAGCGCCATCGCGTTCGTCGGGGAGTACGGCCTGTTGCTCGCCCTCGTCCTCCTGGTGGTGTGGTGCTGGTGGGGCCAGCGCAAGCGCGGCACCCTCGACGACGCCGCCTCCTCGGTCGCCGCCGTCGTCTGGGCACCGATCGCCGCGGGCATCGCCGTCCTCGTCAACATCCCCATCCGCGGCTTCGTGGAACGGCCACGTCCGTTCCATGTCCACCGCGGTGTCGAGCTCCTCGTCGACGGCAAGAACGACTACTCCTTCGTCAGCGACCACGCCACGCTCGCCATGGCCGTCGGCGCCGGACTCTTCGTCGCCCACCGCAAGTTCGGCCTCGTCGGCCTCGGCCTCGCAGCCGTCGAGGGCTTCTGCCGCGTCTTCATGGGCGTGCACTACCCGACGGACGTCGTCGGCGGCTTCGCGCTCGGCACCGCCGTCGCGCTGCTCCTCTCGCCGCTCGCCATGGCGCTGCTCACGCCGCTCACCAAGATGGTCGGCCGCTCCGGGCGGGTGGGGTGGCTGGTGTGGGACCGGAAAGTCGGTCCTGTCGCGGCGCCGCTGAGCGGGACGGCGACGCCGCGGACGGCGGGGGCGGCGTCGGTGGATCCGGACGAGAGGGATCTCGCGGCATAGCCGTCGGCGTCGGGGCCCAGGTCCTCCCGGGCGTCGCCACGCGCGCCGCGCTCACCACCACGTTCGAGTCCCAGTGGCCGTCCCTGCCGATGCGGCCGCCGCAGGTGAGCAGGCGCAGCTGGGCGCCGACCGCGGGTGCGTAGACCGTGGCGGTGGGGAAGTCCGCCGTGCGGTACGTGGCGACCGCCGTGACATTGAACGTCGTACGCCGCCCTGCCGCCGTCGTCGTCTCGATCCGGTCGCCGGGGCGCAGGCGGTCCAGGCGGGCGAAGACGGCGTCCCGGTAGCCCCGGCTGCCCCGCCCTCCCCGTCCCGTGGGCGCGTCGCGGTGACCCACGAGGATCGCCGGGCCCCGGTCTCCCGGCCGGGGGCCCAACTCGTACCGGCCCACCTTCAGGGCGTCCCGGAACGACGGCACCTCCAGCGCGCCCTGCCGGTCGAGACCGACCGGCAGGACATCCGCGTCCACGCCGATCGCGGGGATCCGGATGCGGCCCTCCGGGACCGGGGCGGGCGCCGGCCCGTCGCCCAGCGGGGACGCGGTGGCGAGGAGGGCGGACGCCGCGAGCAGCAAGGGGGCGGCCGCGCGGCGCAGGGGGCGGTTCAGGGGTGGTCCGGGCCGGAGCCTGTGCCCGGGCCCTGACCGCGGCTCGGGACGGCGTCCGTGCTCGGGGCCGCGTCGGATGCCTTGCGGCGGCGCAGCAGCCAGACGCCCACGCCCGCCGCCGCTCCGGTCACCGCTGCGGAGGCGAACGTCAGGGGGCCCGCCTCGGAGTGCTCGGCCCCGGTCGTGGCGTGCGTCGCGCCGCCTCGGGCCGCTCCGGAGGGGGTGGCCCGGAGGGCGC
The DNA here is from genome assembly GCF_056432085.1 of Streptomyces sp. NPDC045678. Taxonomy (NCBI): domain Bacteria; kingdom Bacillati; phylum Actinomycetota; class Actinomycetes; order Kitasatosporales; family Streptomycetaceae; genus Streptomyces; species Streptomyces sp. NPDC045678. Next base: position 643,576 of record NZ_JBWKJS010000005.1, on the reverse strand, counting down.
CGACGTTCGTGTCCGGGGACGTGGTGGCGGACGTGTTCGGGTTCGGGGTCGTGTCCGGGTTCGCGGGCGGCTGCGATGCCGCTTCCGTCGCGGTGCCCGAGGAAGGCTCCGGGGAGGCGTCCGGAGAGGGGTTCGTGGAGGCGTTCGTAGAAGGGGCCGGGCTCGTGGATGCCTTCGGGGACGCGGACTTCTCCGCGGAGGTCGACGACGTCTCGGGGGACGCCGACTTGTCCGTCGCATCGGCATCGGAGTCCGGGTCGGAGTCCGTTCCCGCGCCCGCGCCCAGCTCCTTGCCGTCCGCGCCGAGCAGGCTCCAGCCCTTCACGTCCTGGCCCTCGGGGTCCTGCCCCTTCTCGTCGCCCTTGTAGTAGTAGAGGGGCCGGGTCTCGTAGATGACCTGCGGTTGGTCGGCGTTCTGCGCGTCGTCGCCGGTCTGGGCGGTCTGGCCCGTGACGTCGTCCGCCTTCGTGGGATAGCCGATCGCGGCCGGCCAGTCGGTGGCGCACTTCCCGGTGCAGTCGGGGGTGTCGGCTTTGTCGGCGTCGCGCGTGTAGAGCGGATTGCCGTCCTTGTCGGCGAGCGCCTTGCCCTTCGGGGTGTCGATGAGGGTCAGCTGTCCGGGCTCGGCGGGCTTGTCCAGGGCGACGGCCGGGGCCGCCAGGGCGAGGACGGCCACCGCGGCCGCCGTCGCCGTGACGGCGGCCGTGCGCGGGGTGCCGGAGGGTATGCGCGTGCTGCGGGGTGGGGTCATGCCCCCAGGGCACCCGTGTCCAGCGGGGTGGGCCACCTGGGGGCGTGTCGGGCGGGGCCGAACGGGTTGCGGTACCCGCCGGGCGGGTGACGGGCGGGGACGACGGGCACCGGCCCCCGGCACGTACGGGCACCCGGTTCGGCGCGTCGCTCAGAGCGCCTGCGGGAAGTCGAAGAAGCGCGTGGGGTCGTACTGCTTCTTGAGCTTCTTCAGACGCGGCGCCGCCGGCCCGTAGTACGCCTCGCGCCAGTTCGTCAGCGTCGAGTCGGTGTAGTTCTGGTAGGCGGCACCGGACGCGTAACGCCCCATGGACCCGTGCGCCTTTTTCAGCCATGCCCGGGCGCCCGAACCCGACGTGCCCGCGCGCCACGACGCGATGTACTGCGCCAGCATCCGCGAGCGCCGGTGCACGAACGCCGTCGCCGTCGGGTCGACGCGGTTGATCGCGCCGCCGAGCGCGGTGAGCGCGATGCTGCCGCCGCTCGCGCCCGTCACGTTCTCGATCTGCGACAGCAGCGTGCGGATGCCCGCCGCGGAGAGCGAACGGTCGAAGAAGTCCGAACTCGCCGCGTACGTCTCGCGCTTGAGGGCGCCCCGCGGGGAGCGGCCCGGTGTCGCGCCGGGGAGGTGGCACTGGGCGTCGGCGGAGAAGGACGAGCAGCCCGCGTACACCTCCATCGACTCCTCGTACGTACGCCGCTTCAGGGAGACGCTGCGCGCCGGTGCGCCGATCTTGTCGGCGAGGCGGTCGACGGCGTTCTGCAGTTCGCCGTACGTCCCGAGGGAGAAGCAGGCGACGGACACGGTCGGGGTGCCGCCCGGCGTGTTCGCGAGGTGCGCGGACGACCAGATCTCGTCCGGCTGGACCGGGCCCCACTCCTGCCAGGCCTTGATGACCGCGGCCGCCTTCGACCAGGGCCAGGTCATGTAGGCGGAGACGCCCTGGGGCGCGGCGTGCGTGCGGTAGGTGAGCTCGGTGACGATGCCGAAGTTGCCGTTGCCCGCGCCCCGCAGCGCCCAGAACAGGTCCTTGTTCTCGGACTTGGAGGCGGTGAGCTGCTTGCCGTCCGCCGTGATCAGCGTCGCGGAGGTGAGGCTGTCGCAGGTCAGGCCGTACGCGCGCGAGACCACGCCGTGGCCGCCGCCGAGCGTGAGACCGGATATGCCGACGGTCGGGCACGAGCCCGCGGGGATGGTGACGCCCTTCGCCGCGAGCGAGCGGTAGACGTCGATGAGCTTGGCGCCGCCGCCGATGGTGGCGGTGCTGCCGCTCGCCCGTATCTTGCTCAGTTTCGACACGTCGATGATCAGCCGCCCGTTGCCGGAGGACCAACCCGCGTAGGAATGCCCGCCGTTGCGGATCGCGACCTTGGTGCGGTGGGCGCGGGCGTACGCGAGGGCGGTGCGGATGTCGTCCGGGTGCGCGACGTAGGCCACGGCGGTGGGCTTCAGGTCGTCGTACCGCGTGTTGTACAGCTGCCGGGCCGCCGCCCACGTGGCCTGGCCGGGCTGGACGAGGGTGCCGTCCAGGTCGCGGGCGAGGGCCTTGAGGGTGGCGGGCGAGGAGGAGGCGGCGCTGGAGGTTCTGATGGGGGTGCCGCCGGTGCCGCTGCCGGACGCGGCGGTGCCGGTGCCCGTCCTCGTGCTGGTGCCGTCCGGGGTGCCGCTGGTGCAGCCCGCGACGGTGGCGGCGGCCAGTGTGGCCGCCGTGGTGCCGATGAATGTACGTCGTTCCATGACGCCTCCCGTTGCTTCCCGAGGACGAGACGGTGTGGGAGGCGCGGGGGTTCCTTCGCTCGGCGTCGGGTGGGGTTCAGGGGGACGCTTCGTGTTCCGTCGCGTCCGTGCGCGCCTTGCTGCGGGCCCGCCGGGCGGGCCCGCGCCACCCGCAGGTGCAGTGGGCCGCGGTGAAGCGGCCCTTCTCGACCGTCGTCGTGCGGTGGGCTGAGGAGACTTGCTGATCGGCCACACGGTCACCGTACCGACCGCGGGTGAACGGCCGCCCGCGTGACGGGTCAACGTACCGGTCGTTAGGGGAACGACGGGGGAAGTCGCAGGCGGAGAACGCTTGGGGGTAGACAGGCGATGGTGCACCGGCACAGGCACACGGGTGGTGCGAGCGGTGCGGGCGGCGCCGACGGCGCGGGCGGCGTCGTGGTCGCGGCCGCCGCGACCGTCGCGTTCGGGCTGATGGCCGTCACCTCCGGGTGTTCGCCCTCCGGTGCGGCCGCCGACGGCAGCGGCCCCGGCGACCCGGCCGACGTCGTGCGCAGGGCCGCCGACTCCCTCGTCCGCGCGGGGAGTTCGAAGGCGTCGACCTCCATGGAGATGGCCAGCGGTGGTACGCGCGTGACGATCCGCGGCAAGGGCGTCTACGACTTCGAGCGGCAGCTCGGACGGTTCGAGGTGGTGCTCCCGCAGGACCCCGCGGGCGACGACGAGCACCGGCCCATCACCGAGCTGCTGGCCGCGGGAGCCCTGTACATGAAGAACCGGGGGGCAGGGGTGCCCGCCGACAAGTGGGTGCGGATCGAGACACGTTCGCTGTCCGACGGGAATCTCGTCACCGGAGGCGCCACGGATCCCCTCGCGGCGGCGGAACTGCTGCGCGGGGCGCGGAAGGTGGGGCTCGTGGGGCAGGAGCGGGTCGGTGGGGTGGATGTGCGGCACTACCGCGGCGTCGCCGACCTGCGTGCCGCGGCCCGGGCGGCTTCCGCAGGTCAGCGCGGTGCGCTGGGTGCCGCGGCGGCGAAAGGGTTCAGCAGGGGCAGCGTGCCCTTCGACGTCTACCTCGACGACGGGGGGCGCGTGCGGAAGCTGCGGCAGCGGTTCGCCGTGGCCGACGCGAACGTGGCCTCGACCACGCTGCTCTATGGCTTCGGGGTGCCGGCGAAGGTGCCACTTCCGGCCGAGAAGGACATCTATGCCGGGAAGATTGCGGGTCCGTAGTCGCGTACGGCTGGTGGAAATGGTCCGTCCGTGCCATGCGCGGTGCGTAGACCGCTCCCTACCCTAGGAAGTCGGCATCAGGAAGAGGTGATGGACGTGGCTCCGACGCGTGGCGGTACGGCGGTTCAGGACCATGTCGCCCTCGCCGAGATCGAACTGTGCGGGGAACTCATCATTGCGGCGAGTGCGGCGGCCGAGCGGTTGAGCTTCGACCGGATCGACGAGGTCCTGCAAGTCGCCGACTGGCGTGAGCGGGGGGTACCGGGCGAGGACCGGGGCCGGCCCTCCTCCTGACTCCAGACGCCTGACCCCAGACGCCTGACGCCTGACGCCTGACCCCGACTCCTGACGGGTCGGCGTGGCCCCGGGAGCGTTACGTCCGCATCATGCGGGCGATCGCCTTCGTCGCCTCCTCGACCTTCGCGTCGATCTCCGTGCCGCCCTTGACGGCCGCGTCGGCCACGCAGTGGCGCAGGTGCTCCTCAAGGAGCTGGAGGGCGAAGGACTGGAGCGCCTTCGTGCCGGCCGAGACCTGCGTGAGTATGTCGATGCAGTAGACGTCCTCCTCGACCATGCGCTGGAGGCCGCGGATCTGGCCCTCGATGCGGCGCAGTCGCTTGAGGTGTTCGTCCTTCTGCTTGTGGTACCCGTGCACTTCGTGGGCCTGGTCGGAGGGCGTCTCGGGCGCCCCCGGGGTCGGTACGGCCGGGCCGGCCGCGTCGGCCGCCTCAGTGGTCGTCATGGCGTCCTCCTTCTGGACTTCGGGGTAGAGGGCGGGAAGAGGGGGTAGGTCAGGCGTCGGGGGTGGGGCTCCGGCGGGTCCGGGATTCTGAGACTTCCCGCACTTTTCGTGGCTCCGCGCCTCGTCCTCCGCATCCCCATCCTCCGGAAACAGCACCCGTTCGCATACCCCCCGCGGGTATATGGTAGCCGATTTCCCGGGGGGTGTGCTGATCACTGTGCCTGATGGGCGACACTGGGGGGCGGCCGGTTAGCCGTGGCCGGATGATGCGCCTAGCATCAGCCTGACCGCATCCAAAGCACCCCGAGGACCCCACGTGCGCTTTCGTCTGACCCCCAGGGAGACGAGCTTCTACGACATGTTCGCCGCATCCGCGGACAACATCGTCACGGGCTCGAAGCTCCTCATGGAACTGCTCGGAGCGGACTCTTCCGCACGGGCCGAGATCGCAGAGCGTATGCGGGCCGCGGAACACGCGGGAGACGACGCGACGCATGCGATCTTCCACCAGCTGAACTCCTCGTTCATCACGCCGTTCGACCGCGAGGACATCTACAACCTCGCGTCGTCCCTCGACGACATCATGGACTTCATGGAGGAGGCCGTCGACCTGGTCGTCCTCTACCAGGTCGAGGAGCTCCCCAAGGGCGTCGAGCAGCAGATCGAGGTGCTCGCGCGCGCCGCCGAGCTCACCGCGGAGGCCATGCCCAACCTGCGGACGATGGCCAACCTCACCGAGTACTGGATCGAGGTCAACCGTCTGGAGAACCAGGCCGACCAGATCCACCGCAAACTCCTGGCCCAGCTCTTCAACGGCAAGTACGACGCCATCGAGGTGCTGAAGCTCAAGCAGATCGTGGATGTGCTGGAAGAGGCCGCCGACGCCTTCGAGCACGTGGCGAACACTGTGGAGACCATCGCGGTCAAGGAGTCCTGAGGCCTCGCCATGGACACCTTTGCTTTGATCGTGACGATCGGCGTCGCGCTCGGATTTACGTATACGAACGGCTTTCACGACTCCGCGAACGCCATCGCCACATCGGTCTCCACCCGTGCGCTGACGCCCCGCGCGGCGCTCGCCATGGCCGCGGTGATGAACCTCGCCGGTGCCTTCCTGGGCAGCGGGGTCGCCAAGACCGTGAGTGAGGGGATCATCGAGACCCCGCACGGCGACAAGGGGATGTGGATCCTCTTCGCGGCGCTCATCGGCGCCATCGTGTGGAACCTGGTCACCTGGTACTTCGGCCTGCCCTCGTCCTCGTCGCACGCGCTCTTCGGCGGCATGGTCGGCGCGGCACTCGCGGGCGGCATCGGGGTCATCTGGTCCGGTGTCATCGACAAGATCGTCATCCCGATGTTCCTGTCGCCGGTGATCGGCCTCATCGCCGGTTATCTGGTGATGTGCGCGATCATGTGGATGTTCCGCAAGTCCAACCCGCACAAGGCCAAGCGCGGCTTCCGCATCGCGCAGACGGTGTCCGCGGCCGGTATGGCGCTCGGTCACGGTCTCCAGGACGCGCAGAAGACGATGGGCATCGTGGTGATGGCTCTCGTCATCTCCGACGTGCAGAGCGCGGACGCGCCCATCCCGATCTGGGTCAAGATCGCCTGTGCGCTGATGCTCTCGGCCGGTACGTACGCGGGCGGCTGGCGCATCATGCGGACCCTCGGCCGCAAGATCATCGAGCTGGACCCGCCGCAGGGCTTCGCCGCCGAGACGACCGGCGCGGGCATCATGTTCACCACGGCGTTCATGTTCCACGCGCCGATCTCGACGACGCACGTCATCACCTCCGCGATCATGGGTGTGGGCGCGACGAAGCGGGTGAACGCGGTGCGGTGGGGTGTCGCCAAGAACATCATCCTGGGCTGGTTCATTACTATGCCGGCGGCTGCGATCGTGGCCGCGTTGAGCTTCTGGGTCGTGGATCTCGCGTTCCTGTAGCGGACGTCCGGAGTACGTGGAAGGGCCCGCCCCCGGGAGCCAGGGGCGGGCCCTTCTTGGTGTCCCTGCGGTGGCACCGCCATGCAGCACCGCGGGGAGTCTCTCGCTCGGCTCGGCCGAAGCGGCCGGGCTCAGCCGAAGCGGCCCGAGATGTAGTCCTCGGTGGCCTGGACCGACGGGTTGGAGAAGATCCGCTCCGTGTCGTCGATCTCGATGAGCTTGCCGGGCTGGCCGACGGCGGCCAGGTTGAAGAACGCGGTGCGGTCCGAGACACGGGCCGCCTGCTGCATGTTGTGCGTCACGATGACGATCGTGAAGCGCTCCTTCAGCTCGCCGATCAGGTCCTCGATCGCGAGGGTCGAGATCGGGTCGAGGGCCGAGCAGGGCTCGTCCATGAGGAGGACGTCGGGCTCGACCGCGATCGCCCGCGCGATGCACAGACGCTGCTGCTGGCCGCCGGAGAGGCCGGATCCGGGCTTGTTGAGGCGGTCCTTGACCTCGTTCCAGAGGTTCGCGCCCTTGAGGGACTTCTCGACGATGTCGCCCAGTTCGGACTTCTTGTACGAGCCGTTGAGCTTCAGGCCCGCCGCCACGTTGTCGAAGATCGACATCGTCGGGAACGGGTTCGGGCGCTGGAAGACCATGCCGATCGTGCGGCGCACGGCCACCGGGTCCACGCCGCTGCCGTAGAGGTCCTCGTCGTCCAGGAGCACCTTGCCCTCGACGCGGCCGCCGGGCGTGACCTCGTGCATGCGGTTGAGCGTGCGCAGGAACGTGGACTTGCCGCAGCCGGACGGGCCGATGAAGGCCGTCACGGAGCGGGGCTCCACGGTCATGGAGATGTCGTCGATCGCCTTGTGGGAGCCGTAGAAGGCGGTCAGGCCCGATACGTCGATTCGCTTGGCCATGGGATCACTGCTTTCGAAAAGGGACGAGCTGAGGGTCGCTGAGGTGGCACCTGTCGGCGGAGCCGGCCAATGGATGCCCTAGCGGCCCGTCTTGGGGGCCTTCCAGCGCGCTACGGCGCGGGCCGCCATGTTGAGGATCATGATGAAGCCGATGAGGGCGAGCGCCGCGGCCCAGGCCCGGTCGTACGACGCCTGGGTGCCGGCCGCGTACTGCTGGTAGATGTACAGCGGCAGCGAGCCCTGCGCCCCGTCGAAGGGGTTCGTGTTGATCAGGGGGTTCACCCAGACCAGGAGCAGGACCGGCGCGGTCTCGCCGGCGATGCGGGCCACCGCGAGCATGACGCCCGTGGTGATGCCGCCGATCGCGGTGGGCAGCACGACCTTGAGGATGGTCCGCCACTTCGGCACGCCTAGGGCGAGCGACGCCTCGCGCAGCTCGTTCGGGACGAGCTTGAGCATCTCCTCGGTGGAGCGCACGATCACCGGCATCATCAGGATGGCGAGCGCCATGGCGCCGGCCCAGCCGGAGTAGTCGAACTCGAGGATGAGGATCCAGAAGCTGAGGATGAACAGGCCCGCGACGATCGAGGGGATGCCGGTCATGACGTCCACGAAGAACGTGACGGTCTTGGCGAGCTTCCCGCGCCCGTACTCGACGAGGTAGACCGCGGTGAGCAGGCCGATCGGCACGGCGATCACGGAGGCCAGGAGCACCTGCTCCAGGGTGCCGATGATCGCGTGGTAGATGCCGCCGCCGGTCTCCTCGTCGGCCACGACGCCCATGGAGTGGGTCAGGAAGTAGCCGTCGAAGACCTTGATGCCGCGCTGCACGGTCTCGTAGATCAGCGAGGCCAGCGGGACCACGGCGAGCAGGAACATGACCCACACCATCGAGGTGGCGAGGCGGTCCTTGGCCTGGCGGGTGCCCTCCACGGTCATCGCGAGGACGTACGACCCGACGATGAACAGGAGCGCGGCCATGAGGCCCCACTGGATGCGGCTGTCCAGGCCGGCCGCGGCGCCGATGCCGACCGCGACGGCGGCAGAGCCGGCGGCCATGGCCAGTGGTGTCCAGCGGGGCAGCGTCGCGGCCTTGAGGGTGCTCGGCCGCTTGACGAGCGGGCCGGTCGGGGTGGGTGTCGTGGTGCTCATGCGTTGGCCCCCGAGTACTCCTTGCGGCGCGCGATGATCAGGCGGGCCGCGCCGTTGACCAGCAGCGTGATGATGAAGAGCACCAGGCCGGAGGCGATGAGCGCGTCCTGGCCGTACTCACTGGCCTCGTTGAACTTGCTGGCGATGTTCTGCGCGAAGGTGCCGCCGCCGTAGTCGAGCACGGAGGTATTGATGAGGAAGTTCGGCGAGAGGACGGTGGCGACGGCGATCGTCTCGCCGAGCGCGCGGCCGAGGCCCAGCATCGAGGCGGAGATGATGCCGGAGCGGCCGAAGGGGAGCACCGACATGCGGATGACCTCCCAGCGCGTGGCGCCGAGGGCCAGCGCGGCCTCCTCGATCATCTTCGGGGCCTGGAGGAAGACCTCGCGGCTCACGTTCGTGATGATCGGCAGGATCATGATCGCGAGGAGGATGCCGACGGTCATCAGGGAGCGCGGAGCCTCGCCGTTGTACGCGAAGACGCCGGTCCAGCCGAGGTAGTCGTCCAGCCAGCTGTAGAAGCCGGTGAGGTTGGGGGCGACCACGAGGGCGCCCCACAGGCCGTACACGATCGAGGGCACGGCGGCCAGCAGGTCGATCACGTAGGCGATGGGGGCGGCCAGCTTGCGCGGCGCGTAGTGCGAGATGAAGAGCGCGATGCCGATGGCGACGGGGACCGCGATCGCGAGGGCGATGATCGAGCTCACCACGGTGCCGAAGACCAGGACCGCGATGCCGAAGTACGGCTTGCCGTCCGTGCTGATGCCGGCCGGGTCCCACTCGAAGGTGGTGAGGAAGTTGCCGGTGTTGTCGGCGAGGGCGACGGTCGTGCGGTACGTCAGGAACGCGGCGATGGCCGCCATGATCGCGAGGAGCACGATTCCGGAGCCCCGGGAGAGGCCGAGGAAGATCTTGTCGCCGGGGCGGGTGGCGCCGCGTGCGGCGGCCTTGCTCACCGGGGCCGTCGGCTCGACGTCGTCGACGGGGGGAGGAGCGGTCGTATTGCTTGGTATGTCCATGGGGTTCTCCGGTCTGCGGAGGCGCCGTGCGGGTGACGCAGGCGCTCCGTGGCGGCGGTGCACCGGACGGTGCGGCCGGCCCTGGTACCGCGGGGCCGGCCGCACTCGGTTCAGCTAGCTCAGGCCCGCGACGGTGGAGCGGACCTTGGTGATGATCTCGGCCGGGATCGGCGCGTAGTCGTTGTCCTTGAGGACCTTCTGGCCGTCCTCGCCCGCGATGTAGGTCAGGAAGGACTTGGTGGCGGCGAGGCTGTCCTTCTTGTTGCCCTTCTCGCAGACGATCTCGTACGTCACGAGGGTGATCGGGTAGGCGCCCTCGGCGGTCGGCTTGTAGTTCAGCTCCAGGGCGAGGTCCTTGCCCTTGCCGACGACCTTGGCCTCGGAGATGGCCTTGGAGGCGTTGTCGACGGTGGCCTTCACCGGCTCCTTGGCCTCGGTCTTCAGGTCGACGGTCTTGACGCCCTCACCGGCGTAGGAGAGCTCGAAGTACGAGATGGCGCCCGCGGTCTGCTTGACCTGGCCTGCGACACCGGCAGAACCGTTCGCGGACTGGCCGCCCTTGGGCTCCCACGACTTGCCCGGCTCGTAGGGCCAGGCGCTGGGGGCGGCGCCCTTCAGGTACTTGGTGAAGTTGTCCGTGGTGCCGGACTCGTCGGAGCGGTGGAAGGGCTGGATCTTGGTGCTGGGGAGCTTGGCGTCGGGGTTGAGCTTCTCGATCGCCTTGTCGTCCCAGGACTTGATCTTGTTGTTGAAGATGTCGCCCAGGGTCTTGGCGTCCAGGGTCAGGCTGTCGACGCCGGGGACGTTGTAGCCGATGGCGATAGGGCCGCCCACCATGGGCAGGTCGATGGCCTGGCTGTTCGTGCAGACCTTCTTCGACTTCTCGATCTCGTCGGGCTTCAGCGCGGAGTCGGAACCGGCGAACGCGGTCTGGCCCTGGAGGAACGCGGTGATGCCGGCGCCCGAACCCGTCGGGTTGTAGTTCAGCTGCACGTCCTTGCAGTTGGTCGTGTAGACCTTCCGCCAGGCGTCGATCGCGTTCTTCTGCGCGGACGAGCCGGAGGCCGCCAACTGGCCCTTGGCGTCGTCGCACTTGATGTTGGCGTTGGCGTTGGTCTCCTTGCCGCCGTCGCCCGAGCTGGTGTCGTCGGAGCCGCACGCCGTGAGGGCCAGGGCGCCGGAGACGGCGATGGCGCCGAGGGAGAGGGCGCGGAGCCGGTTCTTGCGCTGAAGCTTCACTTCGGGTCTTCCTTCCGGGAGCCGCCGGCCCTTTGCTGGCGGCGTGCGATGACTTGCGTCGTGTTGTAAGGCTGAAATTAGGCAGGGCAGGTGAAGCGGCCGATGGGCACGAGTGAACGGCGGGTGAACCTCGGCGGTCGGCCTGGTTAGCCCTTCCACTACAAAAAGTAGCGGTATTGCTACACAGGGTCATGGACGCAGGTCGTGACGGACCGGATACGATCAGCGCATGATCTACCCGTTCCTCGCAGGCGTCGCCGTCTGGCTCGCCATCGCCGTCACCGCCGTCCGGGTCGGCCGTGCGTACTGCGGGGAGTGCCGCGAGCGGCGACGTACGACCGCCTGAGGCCTGGGGCGCCCTACGCCCTGCCCCGTGGCGCGGCCAGAGCGGTCAGCAGGTCGGTGACGAGCTCGGCGTCCCGCTCGCGCGTCAGGAGGCGGCGGGCTCCGTCGGGCGGCAGCCACCGCAGGTGCGAGACCTCGGAGTTGGGGGCGAAGGTGCCGGAGAGCGCCTCGGCGGCCCAGTAGCGGACCTCCTTGGGGCGGTCCTGCGCGTCCCGGTAGTGGGCGGTGGGGAGTTCGGCGCCGAGTGCGCACGTCATGCCGGTCTCCTCGAGCACTTCGCGCAGCGCCGCGTCCCGCGCCGTCTCGCCGCGCTTGAGCTTGCCCTTCGGATGGGACCAGTCCGACCACTTGGGGCGGTACACCAGGGCGAGTTCGATGCCGTCCCGCCCGGCGCGGTCCGGGCGCCACAGGACGCAGCCGGCCGCCAGGACCGTGGTCCCCTCGCCGGGCCGCTCCACCGGCCGCTCCTCTTTCCCGTACGTCACCGGGTCCTCGCCTCCTCGCGCAGCCACGCCCGCTGGAACACAAACCGGGCCGCCTCGACCTCGTGGCGCTGGTCGGCGTGGAGCACCCCCAGCGCGTACGCCGTCGCGGGCGCGATCCGCGGGGTCCGCGCCGCGTGGGCCGCCGCTGCCGCCGCGGACGCCGCCTCGCGGTGGACGTTCAGGGCGTGGCTCGCGTCCGCGATGCGGGGGTCGGGGCGGTCGTGGCCGACGAGGACCTCCTGCGCGTACCGGTACAGGCGCAGCAGCGAGCGGACCTTCAGCCAGGGGGCGTCCTGGGCGTCCGGGGCGGTGTCCGTCGCGGCGAGGCCGTGGGAGAGCGCGCCCGCGTTGTAGGGGTGGCCCGCCTCGCCGAGGGGGAGGGCGGCGACGGCCTCGGCGAGCGTCGCCTCCGTCCGCCCCGCGAGGGGCGCGAGCTCCTCCTCCGTCCCGCTCAGCGGGACCTCGCTGGCGAGGACGGCCACGTGGTCCGCCACCGCGTGGAAGCGGGAGGAGCCGAACGCCTGGAGGGCGGTGGAGTGGGCGCGGGTCCTGGCGAGCGTGAGCTGCCGCTCCAGGAGGGCGGCGGCTTTGGCGGCGCCGACCGCGAGACCGCGCGGGGTGCCGCTGTCGGCGGTGCTCGCGGCCGAAGGCTGCGCCCAGCCGTTCTGCCGCGCCGTACGGCCCCCCGCGCCCGAGGCGGCGAGTGCCGCCGACGCGGGTCGCGGGTCTCCGGCCGGGGCCGGCACCGGCGAAGGACCCGACAGCCGGTGCAGGGCGTCGAGGAGGCGGTCCAGGCGGGAGGCGTACGCGTGTTCCTGGCCCAGCGTGCCGGAGAGCCAGGCCAGTTCGGGGCGGAGCGACGCCGCCCACTCCGCGTCCAGGAGCGGACGGAACGTGTGGAGGGTGCCACCGATGCGGCGGGCCGCACGGCGCAGGGAACGGGCGGCCTCCAGGGACTCCTCCGCGCCCTGCGCGTCCGTGCTGGACTCGCGGTGCAGCCGCAGCGAGCGGAGGAATTCCGTCGCCTGGTCCTGCAGATAGGCCGTGAGGGCCTCGCCCGCGGCACCCGCGCCCGCGTGCGTACCCGTAACCGTCGTCTCATGGTGTTGCTGTGCCACGCCGGCGCCTCCGGGCGTCTATGAGCATCTCCTGCACGTTGCGCAGGGGCTGGCCGTCCGGGTCCGCCGAGTGGCGGGTCCAGTTGCCGTCCGCGCCCAGGTGCCAGGAGGCCGTGGTGTCCGACATGCCGGTCTCCAGGAGCCGGCTGAGGGCCGCCCTGTGCGCCGGGTCCTGGACCCTGACCAGCGCCTCGATGCGGCGGTCGAGATTGCGGTGCATCATGTCGGCGCTGCCGATCCACACCTCCGGTTCGCCGCCGTTGCCGAAGGCGAAGACGCGGGAGTGTTCGAGGAAGCGGCCGAGGACGGAACGTACCCGGATGTTCTCCGAGAGCCCCTCCACGCCGGGGCGGACCGCGCAGATGCCGCGCACCCACACGTCGACCTCGACGCCCGCCTGCGACGCCCGGTACAGCGCGTCGACCACCGCCTCGTCGACCATCGAGTTGACCTTGATGCGGACGTAGGCGGGGCGGCCCGCCCTGTGGTTCTGTATCTCCTTGTTGATCCGGGAAATGAGCCCGTCGCGCAGGGACTTGGGGGCGACGAGCAGGCGGCGGTAGGTCTCCCTGCGGGAGTAGCCGGAGAGCCGGTTGAAGAGGTCGGAGAGGTCCGCGCCGACCTCCGCGTTGGAGGTGAGCAGCCCCAGGTCCTCGTAGAGGCGGGCGGTCTTGGGGTGGTAGTTGCCGGTGCCCACGTGCGAGTAGCGGACGAGGGACTCGCCCTCCTGGCGCACGACGAGGGACAGCTTGCAGTGCGTCTTCAGGCCGACCAGGCCGTACACCACATGGCAGCCGGCCTCCTCCAGCTTCCGCGCCCACTTGATGTTGGCCTGCTCGTCGAAGCGGGCCTTGATCTCGACGAGGACGAGGACCTGCTTGCCGGACTCGGCGGCGTCGATGAGCGCGTCGACTATGGGGGAGTCGCCCGACGTCCGGTACAGCGTCTGCTTGATGGCGAGGACGTCCGGGTCGGACGCGGCCTGCTCCAGGAACGCCTGCACGGAGGTGGAGAACGAGTCGTACGGGTGGTGCAGGAGTACGTCGCGTTCGCGAAGGGCGGCGAAGATGTCGGGGGCGGACGCCGACTCGACCTCGGCGAGGTCGCGGTGCGTGCCCGCCACGAACTTCGGGTACTTCAGCTCGGGCCGGTCCAGCTTGGCGATGCTGAAGAGGCCGGTGAGGTCGAGCGGTCCCGGCAGCGGGTAGACCTCCGCCTCGCTGATCTTCAGCTCGCGCACCAGCAGGCTGAGGATGTTCGGGGCGATCGACTCCTCGACCTCCAGGCGGACCGGTGGCCCGAAGCGGCGCCGCATGAGCTCCTTCTCCAGGGCCTGGAGCAGGTTCTCGGCGTCGTCCTCCTCGACCTCCAGGTCCTCGTTCCTGGTGAGCCGGAACATGTGGTGCTCCTGGATCTCCATGCCCGGGAAGAGCTCCTGGAGGTGCGCGGGCGCGGCGATGACGTCCTCGATGGGGACGTACCGCTGCGGGGAGGCCTCCAGGAACCGCGACAGCAGCGGAGGAACCTTCACACGCGCGAAGTGCTGGTGTCCGGAGACCGGGTTGCGGACGACCACGGCGAGGTTGAGCGAGAGCCCCGAGATGTACGGGAAGGGGTGCGCGGGGTCCACGGCCAGCGGGGTCAGGACGGGGAAGATCTGCTGCCGGAAGAGCGTGAAGAGCCGGGACTGCTCCTTCTCGGTCAGCTCGTGCCAGCGCACCAGGTGGATGCCCTCTTCGGCGAGGCCGGGGGCGACGTCGTCCTGGTAGCAGGCGGCGTGCCGGGCCATGAGCTCGCGGGAGCGGTTCCAGATGAGGTCGAGGACCTCGCGGGGTTGCAGGCCCGAGGCCGAACGGGTGGCGACGCCGGTCGCGATGCGGCGCTTGAGGCCGGCCACGCGGACCATGAAGAACTCGTCCAGGTTCGAGGCGAAGATCGCCAGGAAATTCGCCCGTTCGAGGAGGGGCGTGTGCGGGTCCTCGGCGAGTTCGAGGACCCGCTCGTTGAACGCGAGCCAGCTGCGCTCCCGGTCCAGGAACCGCCCCTGGGGCAGCTCGGCGCCGTCGTGGCCGACCGCGGCGTCCTCGTCGTACGCGTCGAGATCGGCGTCGATGTCGGGGTCGAGGTCGGAGACCGTGGCGGCGATGGTGGCGGGCCGGTGCGCCGCGATGGAACCCACGGAAGGCTGGGCGTGCTGCACGTGTCCTTGCGTGTTCTGCTGGCTCATGGACCCATTGTTCCGCGCGGGTACGACGATGGGCGCGTCGGAGAGCGCGGGAGTCAGGCGGAGCTTCCCGTTTGCCTGGGAAGCGCTCCCGTTCTCCGGGGACGGGTCGGGCGCGGCGGGCTGCATTGAGCGAGCGTCGCAAGCCTGTCTGAATGAGTGGTTACGGCGACATGACGTGCGGGACATCGGCCGAAGGCTCCGGGGCGTCTACAGCGTGGCGCCTCCGGCCGATCGTACGGTTCAGGCCACGCGGCGGCGCAGGAGGCGGAACGCGGCGTAGGTGACGGCGGCGGTCAGGACCAGCAGGATGCCGGTCTCCACGAGCTGGAGGGGCCAGAAGTGCGACGAGGGGTGGAAGTCGGAGTACCAGCCGGTGACTTGGTGCTCGGCGTAGCAGGGATCGGGTTCCCGGCTCGAATCCCAGCACAGCGTTTCCGGCAGCCTTTTCCCGTCGGAGGTGAGCATGCCGCGTTCCACCAGCAGGCCGAAGTTGGGCGTGGCCTGCGGAGACGTCTGTGCCCAGGTGGCGGTTTCGGTCGCCCACAGGTGGGGGCGGGCCAGCGGCAGCAGGACGACCGCGATGAAGGTGAAGCCCGTGGCGGCCGCCATGGCGCGCAACACGTGGCGCGTCACAAGCCCGGTGAGGGCGCCGATGGCGAGGCCGAGCAGGGCGTACCCGATGCCGACCGTGCCCAGGGAGCCGTACATGGCCCGCTCGTACCAGGGCCCCCTGACGTACTCGAGCTCGGGACCGGTGGACCACGCCCAGCGCTGGACCGCGGTGAACAGGACCACTCCGCTCACCACGAGCGCGGCGACCACGGCGAGCCGGGCGGCGAGCCAGCGGGCCGGGGTGACCGACTGCGTCCACGCCCATTTGTACGTGCCCGACTCCAGGTCCCTCGCGACGATCGGGCCCGCCACGAACGCCCCGATCAGGCACGGCAGGCCGAGCATGGCCATGCCCGCGTAGTCGAGGTTCCTGCCGAACTGGAGCTCGGCGTCGAGGTAGCCGCGGACCGGGCCGCCGCAGTCCGGCGTGGTCTTGCTGATGACGCAGTCCGTCGCCGCGAAGACGTCGGCGGCGTGGCCCACCCACAGCCGGGCGGCGGCCAGTGCGGCGGCGCCGAGCGCGAACAGGCCGAACAGGATCCACAGGGCCGTGCGGTGCTGGCGCAGCACCGCGCGGTAAGGGCCCGGGAGGGCTAGGGCGGCACGGCGGCCCTGCCGCTCGGCGGGCACGGTCGTCGTCGCGGTCACGCGGACACCCCCAGATCCCGCGCACCGCGCTCCCGGGGCGTGCTGCCGGGGGAGAGGAGCGGTGGCGCCTCCGGTGCGCGCAGGTGGGCCAGCAACAGTTCCTCCAGGGAAGGTTCTTCTACGTCCCAGCCGTCGGCGACCGGGCCCTCGGTGCGGATCAGCGCGGTCAGGCCGCGCCCCGCGGCGCGGGACTCGACGACGGTGTGCGGGTGGAGACGGTCGGCCGGGCCGCGGCCCGTGACCAGGCGGTGCGCGCCGATCAGGTCGTCGATGCCGCCGGCGAGCCGGATGCCGCCGTCGGAGACGAGGAGCAAGTAGTCGCAGGCGTCCGCCAGTTCGCTCACGATGTGCGAGGACATGACCACCGTCGTGCCGTGCTCGGCGGCCTCCGCCATCAGCGTGCCCATCAACTGGTGCCTGGCGAGCGGGTCGAGGTCGGCCATCGGCTCGTCGAGGAGCAGGAGTTCGGCGCGCTTGCCGAGGGCGAGCGCGAGCGCGACGCGGGTGCGCTGGCCGCCGGAGAGCGTACGGATGCGGGCGGTGCGGTCGAGGCCGCCGCCGCTCACGACGCGTTCGGCGGCCTCCATATCCCAGATGCCGGCGTTGAGTTCGGCGCCGAGCCGCAGGGTGTCGGCGATGGTCAGCTGCGGGTGGAGCGGCTTGTCCTGGGCGACGTACGCGATGCGCTCCCGGGCCTTCGCGGGGTCCGTGCCGAGGACGCTGATCGTGCCCTCGGTGGGGCGGTCGAGGCCGGCCGCGAGGGTGAGCAGGGTCGACTTGCCCGCGCCGTTCGGGCCGACGACCGCGCAGACGCGGCCGGCGGGCAGGCGGAACGTGCAGTCCCGCAGGGCGTATCGGCCCCGCCCGAAGCGTTTGGTCAGTGCGGTCGCCTCGATGGCGGTGTCGGTCATGCGGGGTCCCCCTGGGGTGCCTGCGCTCGCTGCTGTCGCTGGTCCTGGTGCTGGTCTCGGTGCTGGTCTCGGGGCTGTTCTTGTGGCTGTTCGTGGGGCTGCGATTCGCCGAACTGCTCTTCCAGTACGGCTGTGAACAGGGCCGCCACGTCGTCCTTCTCCAGTCCCGCCCGCCGGGCCCGCGCGGCCCATTCGGCGAGCTCACCCCGGAGCGGCGAGTCGGCCGGTGCGCCGCCGAGCGTCCTGCGCACGAACGTGCCGAGCCCGCGCCGGGCCTCGACGAGGCCTTCGCGTTCCAGCTCGCGGTAGGCCTTCAGCACGGTGTTCGGGTTGATGGCCGTGGCCTCGACGACCTCGCGGGCCGTCGGCAGCTTGTCGCCGGGCTCCAGGAGGCCGAGGCGGAGGGCCTGCCGGGTCTGCTGGACGATCTGGAGATAGGTGGCGACGCCGCTGCGCCGGTCGATGCGGTACTCGACCACTGCCTTGCACCACCCTTTCACTAATTGAGTAGTGAAAGGGTGGTGCAAAAGAGGGGCGGCGTCAAGCGACGCCGCCCCTCGAGGTGCGGAGGTGCGGTGGGGGAGCGGGTTCTACGACTCCGTGCGGTACATCAGGTCCGTCTCGTGCGTGACGAAGCCCAGGCGCTCGTAGACGCTCACGGCCGCCTTGTTGTCCGCGTCCACGTACAGCATCGCCGTCGGCAGGCCCGCCCGTGCGAGGTGGCGCAGGCCCGTCGTGGTCAGCGCCTTGCCGAGGCCGCCGCCCTGGGCCCCCGGCCGTACGCCCACGACGTACACCTCCCCGAGGCGCTCCTCGGCGTGCACCTTCGTCCAGTGGAAGCCGACCGGCGCGCCGTCGCTCTCGCGTACGGCGAGGAAGAAGCCCGCCGGGTCGAACCACGGCTCCGCCTTGCGGTCGTCCAGGTCCCGCTGCGTGAGGGCGCCCTGCTCCGGGTGGTGGGCGAAGGCCTCCGCGTTCAGGGCGAGCCACGCCGCGTCGTCCTGTCCGGGTACGAAGGTACGTACCGAAACGCCCTCGGGCAGCGTCGGGTCCGGCAGGTCCAGGTCCGCCAGAGGGCGCCGCATCTGGCGCAGTTCGCGGAAGAGCGCGAGGCCGAGCACTTGGGCCAGGTGGCGGGCCGCGGAGTGTCCGCCGTGCGCCCACACGCGCAGGCGGCGGCCCGACTCGGCGAGCAGCGCGGTGCCGAGCGCCCTGCCGTGCCCGTGCCCGCGGCGCGAGGGGTGCACGACGAGCTCGGCGGCGGGGGCCTCGACGGGGTCGGTGTCCTCCAGCTGCGCGTATCCGACGAGCTGGCCGTCGACGGTGAGCAGCAGGTGCCGGACGCCGTCGCGGGCGCCGCCGCGCAGCTGGAGCCGGCCCTGCTCGGACACCGCCTGCTGCCCGTCCGTACGGGCGGCCTCGGCGAGCAGTGCGAGCACGGCTTCCGCCTGCGCGGAGGTGAGTTCGGCGAGGGTGTCGATCTGGCGGAGGGGGGTGGGGGCGTCGGCGGGGCGGTCGTGAGTCATGCTCCCGAGCGTATTCTGGCGGGGCGCCTTGTGGGGTGGGGTGCTCTGTGGTTGCCGCCCGGCGTTCGGCTTCCCCGCCGGGGTGGGTGCATCGCGCTTGCGCGCTCGTCCTCAAACGCCGGACGGGCTGGGATGTCCCCCGGGCTGTGGGTGGGTGCATCGCGCTGCGCGCTCGTCCTCAAACGCCGGACGGGCTGGGATGTCCCCCGGGCTGTGGGTGGGTGCATCGCGCTTGCGCGCTCGTCCTCAAACGCCGGACGGGCTGGGATGTCCCCCGGGCTGTGGGTGGGTGCATCGCGCTGCGCGCTCGTCCTCAAACGCCGGACGGGCTGGGATGTCCCCCCCCGGACGGGATGGGACGTTCCCCGGACGGGCTGGAACAGCCGGTGTACGTCGTCGTGTCGCTCAAGGGCAATCAGGCTGTAACCAGCAACCCTCTGTTGCGCTACGCGCGTTGACTCTAGGCTTCCGACGGTTTCCGTCTTCTCGTACTCCTAACCCCCGGGGGGAACACGTGTCCGCCATACCCAAGCATCGACGGCCCAGGCGTCGTGCCACCCGTGTTCTCGCCGTCGCGGCGGGGCTCGCCACCGTGGGGGCGCTGGCCGCGTCCCTGCCCGCCAGCGCGGGGCAGGATCACCCGGGGGGCGGGAGCGGGGGGAAGCACTCGCGCACCGTCGACGTGCAGCTGCTGTCGTTCAACGACTTCCACGGGAACCTCCAGCCGCCCGCCGGGTCCTCGGGCCAGGTGACGGAGAAGCAGGCCGACGGGAGCGAGAAGAAGATCGACGCGGGCGGCGCCGAGTACCTCGCCACGTCGCTGCGCACCGCCCGCAAGGGCCACCCCTACACCGTCACCGCGGCCGCCGGCGACCTCATCGGCGCCAGTCCGCTGCTGTCGGGACTCTTCCACGACGAGCCCACCGTCGAGGCGATGAACAAGCTCGACCTGGACGTCACCAGCGTCGGCAACCACGAGTTCGACGAGGGGGCCAAGGAGCTGGCCCGCATGCAGAACGGTGGCTGTCACCCCAAGGACGGCTGCTTCGAGAAGGGGAAGAACGGCAAGGGGAAGAAGTTCGAGGGGGCCGACTACCCGTACCTCGCCGCCAACGTCACCGACGAGAAGACCGGCAAGCCCGTCCTGAAGCCCTACTGGGTGTGGAAGCACAAGGGCGTCAAGGTCGGTTTCATCGGGGTGACGCTCGAAGGGACCCCCGACATCGTCTCCGCCGACGGGGTCAAGGGGCTGAAGTTCCACGACGAGATCGAGACCGTCAACAAGTACGCGAAGATCCTCGACAAGCAGGGCGTGAAGTCCATCGTCACGCTCATCCACGAGGGCGGCGTGCCGAAGAGCCAGACGTACAACTACGACTGCGACTCCCCCGGCGCCGGCGACGGGATCTCCGGGCCCGTCACCACCATCGCAAAGGGCATCACGCCCAAGGTCGACGCCCTCGTCACCGGGCACACCCACAACGCGTACGTCTGCACCATCCCCGACCCCGCGGGCAAGCCGCGCATGGTGACCTCGGCCTCCTCCTTCGGGAAGCTCTACACCGACACCACGCTCACGTACGACCGCAGGACCAAGGACATCGTCCGGACGAGCGTGCGGTCCGCGAACCACGTCGTCAGCCGTGAGCAGGCCAAGGCCCCGGACATGACCTCGCTGATCTCGCGCTGGGACAAGCTCGCCGCACCCGTCGCCAACAAGGCCGTGGGGTACATCTCCGGGGACATCCCGGGGCGTGGCGCCGGCGTCCCCGAGTCCCCGCTCGGCGACCTCATCTCCGACGCGCAGCTCGCGCACGCCAAGTTCGTCGACCCGGAAGCCGATCTGGCGCTGATGAACCCGGGCGGCATCCGCTCCGACATCGTGTTCAAGGCGAGCGGCAGCGAGGGTGACGGAGTCGTCACCTACGGCGAGGCGTTCACCGTGCAGCCGTTCAGCAACACCGTCAACCTGGTCGACCTGACCGGCGCGCAGCTCGTCACCGGGCTGAAGCAGCAGGTCAGCGGGTCGAACGAGGCCTCGCCGAAGATCCTGCAGGTGTCGGAGGGGCTGACGTACACGCTGGACATGACCAAGAGCGGTGCCGACCGCGTCGTCGCCGATTCCATCAGGCTGAACGGCAAGGCGATCGACCCGGCGGCCACCTACCGCGTCGCGATGAACTCGTTCCTCGCGGGCGGCGGCGACGGCTTCGCGGAGCTCGGCAAGGGGACGAAGCCGGTCGTCGGCAGCGACGACCTGAAGGCGTTCAGCGACTACCTGACCGCCAACTCCTCGGCGGACAAGCCGATCGCGCCGCCGAAGGCGGACCGCATCACGATCGTGAAGTAGGGAGTGTACGTCCGGTGGACCGCGGGTGGCGTGTGATGAAAACAGCGCGTTAAAGAAGCCGCCGAAACCGGGCGTTACCGGGTGTAAGGCTTGGGGTGGGGTGTGAACGTATGGTGAGATCCTCTGATGCGTTCCCCCCACCGCATAGCCACGCGACCGACGGACGACGCCCCCCTGAACCAGCACGAAGACCACCGGAACGACGGCCCGTACGACGGCCGGAACGACACGGCCAAGCTCCCCGCCGCCTCGTACACCAATCCGTACGACGAGCTCGCCGCGCTCGCGCCGAACCCGCTGGAGGAGTTCCTCCACGAGGAGAAGAGCGGGGGCGACACGGCCGGGTCCGAGGCCGAGAAGCCCTGGACGCCGCCCAACCACCGGCGCGGCAGCCGCCGCCGCAACCGCTTCGCGGGGCTTCCGCTCGCCGCGAAGGCCCTGGTCGCGGTCCTCGTCGCCGCCGCGTTCCTCGCGCTCGGCGACCGCTGGGCGCTGCTCTACGCCGAGCACGAGGCCGCGGAGAAGCTCAAGGACCAGATGAACCTGAGCGCGGCGCCCGAGGTCGACATCGAAGGGTTTCCCTTCCTCACCCAGGTCTTCGACAAGCGCGTCGACAAGGTGAAGGTCACCGTCCCCGACGTCGCGGCCGACCGGGTCTCGCTCGCGAAGGTCTCCGCGACCGCCACGAACGTCACGATCAACGGCGACGGGCCCACGTCGATCAAGGGCGCGAGCATCGGCGAGATGAACGGTGAGGTCCTGCTCTCCTTCGAGGACCTCAACCGCGAACTGGGCGCCTCCCAGGTCACGTTCACCGGCCACGGCGACGACCAGGTCCTCGCGCGCGGCACGCTGCCCGTCGCCGGGCACGATCTGAAGGTCCGCGCCGACGCGCGCATCCAGCGCAACGGCGACCGCGGCATCTCCACCGACATCGGCGGGATGAGCCTGCAACTCGGCGACCTGGCGACGTACCGTCCGGGGGCGCGGGAGTCGGAGGGCCTGCACCTCTCGCAGAAGTCCGCCGACCGCGTCGCCGAGGAAACCTCGAAGGCGAAGGCGCTGCTGTCCGTCCCGGCGATCGTCGAGCGGCTCGGCGTACCGCGGAACGTGGTCCGCGAGGCCCTGAAGAGCGACGCCAAGCTCAACGAGCTCACGGGCTCGCCGCGCTTCGTGAACGACGTCATGGGCCTGAACCTCATCGACGTGGCGATGGGCCACCCCGAGCTCCTGAAGAAGCTCGGCCTCGACCCCGCCCTCCTGAACGGCCTCTCCCAGCTCACCCGCCCCGTCCTCGCCGACCGCCTCACCCTCGCCTTCCAGCTGCCGAAGCTGCCGGGGGCCGGGACGGTGTCGCTGAAGGACGTGACGGTGGAGAAGGAGGGCATCCGGGTCCGGATCGCCGGCTCGGGCATCGGCATCGGCCAGTAGAGCCACAGGGTCACGCCCGGTCCGCGGTCTCCGAGCGGAAGCTCGCGGCGAGCCGTGGGCGGGCCAGCCCGAAGTAGTGCCGGAAGCTGTAGACGAGCGGGTTCCAGACCTCCGGGTCGATGTGCTGCGTGCCGGGGACGACGACGGAGGCGGCGGCGTGCACGTGCACGACGTCGCACTCCACGGTCCGGAACTCCCCCGCGGGCCCGGCCGGCGTCGTCCGGCGCACCGTCGCCTCCAACTGCAACGGGCACTCGGCGACCCGCGGCGGCCCGACCGCGACCGACTCCTGCGGACGCAGGCCCGCGGCGGCGAACTTGTCCGCCTCGTACCGGAACAGCGCACGCTTGGCCGCGGGCACCGGATCCACCCCGGTCAGCGGCGCGAGCCGCTCCACCGCCGACCACATGTCGGCGGAGGGCAGATTGATCACCAACTCCGGCCGCTCCGCGAGATTGGCCCCGGTACGCCCCTCGGCCCCGAGCCCGAGCACCACGGTCCGTCCGAGCGCCCAGAGGGACGAGATCGGCGCGAGGTTCGCCGTGCCGTCGGGGTTCGTGGTGGTGAGGAGGGCGACGGGGGTGCCGAAGTAGAGGACCTTGGGGGTTACGGAGAGGTGATCGTCGGCGGCCGTCTCGGCCCCTTGTCGCGTGGCGTTGTTCATGCCTCGGAACGCTAGGAGGCGGGCGTTTCGGTGCCCGCCGAAGTATCGGCCGCCGACCATGGGGTCTCCGGCGGCGGAGTGGCCGCCCCCGGCAGCCGTACCGTCGCCGCCGTTCCGCCGCCCTCCGCCGCCTCCAGCGTCACCTCGCCGCCCGACTGGCGCACCGTACGGGCCACGATCGACAGGCCCAGGCCCGAGCCGGGGAGCGAGCGGGCCGACGGGGAGCGCCAGAAGCGGTCGAAGACGTGGGGGAGTTCGTCCGCGGGGATGCCGGGGCCGTGGTCCCGTACGGTCAGGCGGCCGCGGTCCAGGGTGACCGCCACCGTGCCGCCCGGCGGGCTGAACTTCACCGCGTTGTCCAGGACGTTGACGATGGCGCGCTCCAGGGCGGGGGGCTCCGCGCGTACGTACCAGGGGGCCAGTTCCGCGGTGATCGTCACCTCGGGGCCGCGCAGCCTCGCACGGGCGATGGCGGCCCTGGTGAGGTCGTGCAGGGCGATCACCTGGATCTTGCCGCCGGCGTCCCCGTCCCCGTCCTCGGTCCCCGTGTCGGGGCGGGAGAGTTCTTGCAGGTCGCCGATGAGCGCGGCCAGTTCCGTCATCTGCGCGGTGACCGACGCGAGCAGTGCCTTGCGGTCGTCGGGCGGGATGGCCCGGCCCGTCTCCTCGCTGCGGGCGAGGAGCTCGATGTTCGTGCGCAGGGAGGTGAGCGGGGTACGGAGTTCGTGGCCCGCGTCCGCGATCAGCTGTTGCTGGAGGTCGCGGGAGGACGCCAGCGAGGCGGTCATGGAGTTGAAGGACTCCGAGAGCCGGGCGATCTCGTCGTCGCCCTCGACGGGGATGCGCAGGCTCAGGTCCTCGGTGCGGGCCACGTGTTCCACGGCCGCGGTCAGCTGGTCCACGGGGCGGAGCCCCGTGCGGGCCACCCACAGCCCCGCGGCGCCCGCGCCCAGGACGCCGATGCCGGCGACGACGAGGAGGATCAGGGCGAGGTTGTCGAGGGTGTCGTCGATCTCGCTGAAGGGGCGCGCCACGGAGACGGCGAGCTGCAGCTGGGGGTAGTCCTCCAGCGGGTACGTGTAGACCCGGTACTTCTCGCCGTTCGCCGCGGTGGTGTCGTGGTACGTCGCCGACCGCTCGCGCGCGGCCACCGCGGTGTCCGAGGCGTCGACCTCGATCGACTGGCGGCCCAGCAGGATGCAGTTCGAGCCGTTCTTGGCGACGACCTGGATGATCTGCTTGTAGAGGTCCGGCTGGTCGCGGCTCGGGATCTCGCGCAGGCAGCGCGCGCCGCCCCCCATCGCGTCGATGTCGATCTGCTGGCTCACCTCGCCCGGCTTCGGGCGGTTGCCGCTCAACGCGTCGTCCAACGAGTCCAGCAGCGCGTTGCGCACCACGAACCAGCACGTCACCGCCGCCGCCGCGACCGCCAACGCCACCGCCGTAGCCACCAGCAACGCCAACCGCGACCGCAGTGGCAGTCCCCGGAACCGTCGCAGGACCCTGTTCACTCGCCGCCCCGCAGCACGTACCCGACGCCCCGCACCGTGTGCACGAGGCGCGGTTCGCCGGCCGCCTCCGTCTTGCGGCGCAGGTACATGACGTACACGTCGAGGGAGTTGGACGACGGCTCGAAGTCGAAGCCCCAGACCGCCTTGAGGATCTGCTCGCGGGTCAGGACCTGGCGCGGGTGCGCGAGGAACATCTCCAGGAGGGTGAACTCCGTGCGGGTCAGCTCCACCGTCCGCGTACCCCGCGTGACCTCGCGCGTCGCGAGGTCCATCCGCAGGTCGGCGAAGGCGAGCGTGTCTCCCTCAGCGTCCTGCCCGGCCCCGGGCGCGTACGAACTGCGGCGCAGCAGCGCGCGGATGCGGGCGAAGAGCTCGTCCAGCTCGAACGGCTTGACGAGGTAGTCGTCGGCGCCCGCGTCGAGTCCCGTGACGCGGTCGCCGACGGTGTCGCGCGCGGTCAGCATCAGGATCGGGGTGGTCGATCCTGCGGAGCGGAGCCTGCGTGCGGCGGTCAGGCCGTCCATGCGGGGCATCTGGATGTCGAGGACGACGAGGTCGGGGCGGTACGCCGCGGCCTTCTCCAGCGCGTCGGCGCCGTCGACCGCGACCTCGGTGCCGTACCCCTCGAAGGCGAGACTGCGCCGGAGCGCCTCCCGCACGGCGGGTTCGTCGTCCACGATCAGGATGCGCAGCTGCTCGCGGTCACCGGTGCGGTCGCCTTCGGCGGGGCTCATGGGATGTGGACTTCCTCGGGTCGGCGGATCGGCGGACATGACAGGGCCGGTATCAGCGTCGCACGCGAGGGCGGCGACAGCGCCCCAGGTCAGGTCTTCGAGCCCGAGCGCAGCTTGCCGAGGTCGTCCTTGACCGCGTCGATGGGTATGGCGAAGCCGAGGCCGACGCTGCCGGAGGACGCCGATTCCGCGCCGCTCTGCGACGAACTGGGCGAGTACATCGCCGAGTTGATGCCGATGATGTTGCCGTTCATGTCGATGAGGGCGCCGCCGGAGTTGCCGGGGTTGAGCGAGGCGTCGGTCTGCAGTGCCTTGTACGTGGTCTTCGCGGAGCCCGTGTCGCCGTTGAACTGCCGCCCGTCGAACTCGAACGGCCAGCCGCCCTGCGGGTCCTGCGGCTGCTCCTGGCCCTCACCCGTGGCGACCGTGACGTCGCGGTCGAGCGCGGAGACGATGCCGCTGGTGACCGTGCCGGTGAGGCCCTCGGGGGAGCCGATGGCGACGACCTCGTCGCCGACCTTGACGTTGTCGGAGTTGCCGAGGGTGGCCGGCTTGAGCCCGGACGCGCCCTTCAGCTGGATGAGGGCGAGATCCTTCTTGCTGTCCGTCCCGACGACCTCGGCGTCGTACGTCTTGCCGTCGTTCGTCCGCACCTTGACCGACGTGGCGCCGGCGACGACGTGGTTGTTCGTCACGATCTCGCCGTCGCTCTTCGTGATGACCCCGGAGCCCGTCGACTTGCCCTGGGCCGTCGTGGCGCCGACCTCGACGATGCTGGGGCTGACCGCCTCCGCGACCCCGGAGACCGTGCCCTTCTTGCTCGTCGGCACGACGTCGGTGCTGGTCGCGGAGGAGCCGCCGTCGTTGTCGGTCAGCGTCTGCACGGCGTACGCGGTGCCGCCGCCCACCGCGGCCGCCGCGATCGCGACGGCGGCGAGGAGAGCCGCCGGACCCTTCGCGCGGCGACGCCGGGCCGGGGCGGGCGCCTGAGGTGCTTCCGGCGCGTAGACGGGCGGGGGCGGGTAGGCGCCCCGCGTACCGCCGGGCGGCACAGGCGCTGACGACTGCTGCTGGGGGTACTCGCCGCTGTGGCGGAAGGTCTCGGTCATGGCTATGAGACTGTCCGGCGTACATGAGAGCTGCCTGAGTACGTCCTGAGAAGCCCGGCAGAAGTGCGTATGCCCGATATAAAGGCCGCCGGTGCCGGGGGAGGCTACTTATAGCCGAGGACGGCTACTTGCAGCCGCAGGACTGCCGCACCACCAGCCGGGACGGGAACAGCTTCAGCCGCTCCCGCCGCGACCCGGCCACCCGCAGCCCGTCGTCGAGCACCAGGTCCACCGCCGCGCGCGCCATCGCGGGCCGGTCCGACGCGACCGTCGTCAGCGGCGGGTCCGTGAGCCCCGCCTCCTTCACGTCGTCGAAGCCGGCCACCGCCAGCTCCCCCGGCACGTCGATGCGCAGCTCGCGCGCCGCCCGCAGGATGCCGATCGCCTGGTCGTCCGTGGAGCAGAAGATCGCGGTGGGTCTGTCCGGGCGGGCGAGGAGCTCCAGGCCCACCTGGTACGCGTCGTAGCGGTTGTACGGGGCTTCGAAGAGCCGCCCCTCCACCGACCGCCCGGCCTCCCGCATCGCGCGCCGCCAGCCCTCGACGTGGTCGGAGACGGGGTCGCCGACGGTCGGGGTCTCGGCCGTGCCGCCGACACAGGCGACGTACTCGTGACCGTGCTCCAGGAGGTGGCGGGTGGCGAGCTGCGCGCCGCCCACGTCGTCCGTGACGACCGCGACGTCGTCGATCGCTTCGGGCCGCTCGTGAAGCAGCACCACGCGCGCGTCCCACGCGTCGATCTCGGCGGCGGCCTGGTCGGTCAGGCCGTGGCTGACGAGGATGAGGCCGGAGACCCGCATGCCGAGGAAGGCGCGGAGGTAGTGCGTCTCGCGCTCCTCCACGTAGTCGGAGTTCCCGACCAGGACCATTTTTCCGCGCTCGGACGCCGCCTGTTCCACGGCGTGCGTCATCTCCGCGAAGAACGGCTGGCGCGCGTCCGGCACGATCATGCCTATGAGGTCCGTGCGCCGCGAGGCCATGGCCTGGGCAACACGGTCGGGCCGGTAGCCCAGCTCCTTGATCGCGGCGAGTACCCGCTCGCGCGTGGCCGGGGCGACCGGCCTGGGTCCGTTGTTGATGACGTAACTGACGACCGCGGTCGAAGTACCCGCAAGTCTTGCCACGTCATCCCGAGTCACCTTGGCCACGCGCGGAGTCTACGCGGATGGAACTACCGCTGGGCAGGGCGTACGGCAGCTTCCTTCGGAGCGGGCGCCGGGCCACCGCCGTTTTCCTGAGCACGGGGTGTGGCGGCCTTCGCCTTCTCGCCGTCGGCGGCGCGCTCCACCTTCTCCGGTGTGACGAAGCGGTAGCCGACGTTGCGGACGGTGCCGATCAGCGACTCGTGCTCGACGCCGAGCTTCGCCCGCAGCCGCCGCACGTGCACGTCGACCGTGCGGGTGCCGCCGAAGTAGTCGTAGCCCCACACCTCCTGGAGCAGCTGGGCGCGCGTGAAGACCCGCCCCGGGTGCTGCGCCAGGTACTTGAGCAGCTCGAACTCCTTGAAGGTCAGGTCGAGGACCCGGCCCTTCAGCTTCGCGCTGTACGTCGCCTCGTCCACCGAGAGATCACCGTTGCGGATCTCCATGGGGGAGTCGTCGGAGGTGATCTGCTGGCGGCCCATCGCGAGCCGGAGCCGGGCCTCGACCTCGGCGGGGCCCGCCGTGTCGAGGAGCACGTCGTCGATGCCCCAGTCCGCGGTGACGGCCGCGAGGCCGCCCTCCGTCACGACGAGGACCAGCGGACAGCCGGGCCCCGTGGAGCGGAGCAGCTGGCAGAGGCTGCGGACCTGCGGGAGGTCGCGGCGCCCGTCGATCAGGATGACGTCGGCACCGGGGGTGTCGACGAGAGCGGGGCCCTCCGCGGGGGCGACGCGCACGTTGTGAAGGAGCAGGCCGAGAGCGGGGAGCACCTCCGTCGACGGCTGGAGGGCATTGGTCAGGAGCAGCAGTGAGCTCACCGCCGACCACCTGCCCGGGTCGTCCGACTTTCGTGCACGTTTCGCTCGCCCATAACGTCTGGTTCCTCCTCGGTCCCTGCGGAGGGGTTCCCCCCTGCTCATTGGAGCTTGGGGGCGTTTACGGCACTGCTTCGTACGAAAACTCCGCGCACTTCCGGGGCCCGCGCCCGGGGCCCGGAAAGCACGAAAGGACCCGGGGGCTGCGCTGCCCGGATCCTCTGCCGAGCAGAATAGCCCACATGAACTCCGGTCGGGCAGGTCACGAGGCGCGATCTTCTGTGCCTCAGCTCACTCGCGGTCAGCGCGGCGTTCAGCAGAGGGCCACGCTCCGTACACAGGACGGAGTGGCCATCGAGGCCGCCCACGACCCCGGGCCCGACCCCTCCGGTGAGCTCGCGATCGTCGTCGCGCACGGCTTCTCGGGGGACCTCGCGCGCCCGCACGTGCGCCGGATCGCGGGAGTCCTCGCCCAGCGTGCGGCCGTGATCACCTTCTCGTTCCGGGGCCACGGCGGCTCCGGTGGGCACTCCACGGTGGGCGACCGCGAGGTGCTCGACCTCGCCGCGGCGGTGGAGTGGGCGCGGTCCCTCGGGTACGCGCGCGTGGTCACCGTCGGTTTCTCGATGGGCGGCTCGGTCGTCCTCCGTCACGCCGCGTTGCACAGGGGGCGCACGGAAGCGCGGACCGACGCGGTGGCCGCGGTGAGTGCCCCCGCGCGGTGGTTCTACCGGGGGACGGCGCCGATGCGGCGGCTGCACTGGGTCGTCACCCGGCCCGCCGGACGCGCCGTCGGCCGTTTCGGACTGCGGACGAGAATCCACCCGCACGAGTGGGACCCCGTCCCCCTTTCGCCCGTCGAGTCCGTCCCGCTCATCGCCCCGACGCCGCTGCTCGTCGTCCACGGCGACCGGGACCCGTACTTTCCGCTCGACCATCCGCGGATGCTCGCCGCGGCCGCCGACGGCGGGGCGGAGCTGTGGCTGGAAGAGGGCATGGGACACGCGGAGCACGCGGCGTCCGACGCGCTCGTCGGACGGATCGCCTCGTGGGCCACGGCATCATGGACGTCGGCAACCGCCGACTGAAAGGAAGGGGAGTCGCATGGTGAACGGCACCATTCGTTACTGGGCCGCTGCCAAGGCGGCCGCGGGCGTCGCCGAGGAGCCGTACGACGCGGCGACGCTCGCCGACGCGCTGGACGCCGCACGCGAGCGGCATCCCGGTGAACTCGTCCGGGTCCTGCAGCGCTGCTCCTTCCTGGTCGACGGGGCCCCCGTCGGGACCCGGAGGCATGAGACCGTACGGCTGGCCGAGGGCGGCACGGTCGAGGTGCTCCCGCCGTTCGCAGGAGGATGAGCGCCATGTCCGATCAGCCCTACGAGGGGTACGAGGGGTACGACGGGTACGAGCCGTATCCGCAGCAGTACCCCGGACAGCAGCCGTATCCGGAGCAGCAGCCACAACAGCAGCAGCCGCATCAGCAGTACCCGGACCAGCAGCAGCCGTACCCGGACCACCAGCAGCAGCGGTACCCGGACCAGCAGCAGTACTACGCCCAGCAGCAATACGGTCACGATCAGTACGGCCAGGACCAGTACGGCCGGCCGTACGCGCAGCCGCAGCCGCAGCCGCAGCCGCAGCCGCAGCCGCAGCAGCACCAGCACCAGCAGCAGTACTACGCCGAGCCCCAGCAGCAGTACGGCCAGGAGCACCACACCCAGCAGTGGGAGGGGCAGACCTGGGAGACGCAGGTGGGGCACCAGGCGCCCGCCGCGGTCGACGTGACGGAGACGGCGTACCTGCCGCCGCAGAGCGCGGCTCCGGCGGCCGCGCCCTCGCCCGCGCCGGAACCGGAGCCGGCCCGGGAGCCCGCCGCCACCGACCCGTCCTCGTACGGCCCCGCCACCACCACCGGCAACCCCCGCATCACCGACGCCCAGCGCGCCCGCGCCGAGGGCCGCTCGCCGATCATCGAGCCGGGGATGCAGCCCGCCGCGCTGACCGCCGTGCTCGGCCTGCTGCTCGCCGCGGGCGCCGCCGTCGGGCCGTACGCGCTGCTCGTACCGCTCGTGCTGCTGCAGGCCGTGACCGCCGCGGGATGGTTCCGGCTCAACGGCATGTGGCCCGCGCGACAGGGCATCGCGCTCGCGTTCCTCGGCGGTGTCGTCGCGGACGTCGCGCTGCTCGCCGTCGGCAAGGAGGACGCGCCCGCCGCCGTCCTCGGTACCCTCGGCGTGTGGGTGCTGCTCGTCCTCGTGCTGCAGCTGCGCAGCCACGCGGGGGCCGACGAGCGGATGTACGGGCTGATGGCCACGGTCGCCTCGTCGGCGCTCGCGATCGTCGCGGCCGGGCACCTCGCGGCCGCGGCCGACGCCGTGACCGTGGGCGGCATCGCCGTCGCCGTCGCGATCCTCGCCCGCGCGCTCCCGCTGCCCACCGCCGCCTCCGTGGTCGTCGCGCTGCTCGCGGCCGCGGGCGCCGGGATCGCGGTCGGCGGGACGACGGACTACGGCAGCGAGGGCGCGCTGCTCGCGCTCGGCGCCGGGGTCTGCGCGCTGATCGGGCACCGCGTCGCCGCCTACGACTATCCGTCGCGCTTCGTGCACATGACGGCGGGCGTCGCACTGCCGCTCGCGGCCGCCGCCCCGGCCGTCTACGTCCTCGGACGCGCCATCGGCTGATCGTCACAGCTGGTCGACAGGTCCCCCGCCGGTCTCTCCGGCCGGGGACCTGTCCTTTAGGCTCGCGGAAACGACAGTTGACTCGGGGGACCAGGTGGGGGAACACCGGACATGAGCAAGCGAGCCATACGCACACTTCTGATCGTCGTCGTGATCCTCGGGGGTCTCTTCGTGGCGGCCGACCGGCTCGCCGTGAACTTCGCCGAGGGCGAGGCGGCGGACAAGATGCGCACCAGCGAGGGGCTGAGCGAGACGCCCGACGTCTCCATCAAGGGCTTCCCCTTCCTCACTCAGGTGATGGGCGGTGAGCTCGACGACGTGGAGGTCGGCATCAAGGACTACGACGCCAAGTCCGGCTCCGACTCCATCCGCATCGCCGACCTCACGGCCCACATGAAGGGCGTCGAGTTCTCGAGCGACTACAGCTCCGCGACCGCCGCGACCGCCACGGGCACCGCCCACGTCTCGTACGACGAGCTCCTGAAGGCCAGCAAGTCCGAGCCCGTCGAGCTGCCGCTCGGCGCGACCGGCCGGGTCGTCGGCCTCTCCGACGGCGGCGACGGCAAGATCAAGGTCGAGGTCGAGGTCAGCAAGGGCGGCGCGAAGCTCCCCAAGCCCGTCCACGTGCTCAGCTCGGTCCGCGTCGAGGGCGACAACATCCGGGTCCACGCCGACCGGATCCCCAAGAGCCTGAACGTCCTGGGCGTCTCCATCCCGCTCCCCGAGGGCACGGCCCGCAACGTCACCGACTTCGACCAGAAGATCGAGGACCTGCCCGCCGGCATCAAGCTGGAGAAGGTCGAGGCGGCACCGGACGGCGTCGACATGTCGGTGTCCGGCTCCCACGTGCGCCTGGCGGGCTGACCCGCCCCTCCCAAGGGCTCGTCCGCAGTACGAGACGGAGGCGTCCGGGGGGCGGATGCGACAGGGGTGCGGGGCAGTCCGCGGCGCCGCCGGGGCGGCCGCGGGCTTCAACGATTCCCACATCATGGACGATCGTGTCTCAGCATGCGGAGCGCCGGTGACACGGCCACCCCTCCGTCCCTACGATCGGACCCATGCACCGACAGGCGGACCTCACGAAGCGGCGGGCAGTGGACCTGTGCCGCGTCGCCGCCATGCTCTGTCGCACCTTCTAGCGGGACGCCCCATCCCCGCGTTTCCCCCGGCCTGTTGACGCCATCCGTCAGGGCCTCCCCCGTGCGTACGTACGCCGTGCCTCCCCGCACCTCCCGTACCGCGCACGCCCCTTTGCACCGCCGTAACTGCCCCGGAGGAGAGAAGCATGAGCCGCAGCGACGTCCTGGTAGACGCCGACTGGGTCGAGGCCCACATCGAGGACCCGAAGGTCGTCATCGTCGAGGTCGACGAGGACACCTCCGCGTACGACAAGAACCACATCAAGAACGCGATCCGCATCGACTGGACCAAGGACCTCCAGGACCCGGTCCGGCGTGACTTCATCGACCAGGAGGGCTTCGAGAAGCTCCTCTCGGCCAAGGGCATCGCCAACGACTCCACCGTCGTCCTCTACGGCGGCAACAACAACTGGTTCGCGTCGTACGCCTTCTGGTACTTCAAGCTCTACGGCCACCAGGACGTGAAGCTCCTCGACGGCGGCCGCAAGAAGTGGGAGCTCGACTCCCGCGACCTGGTCGACGGCTCCGAGGTCCCGAACCGCCCGGCCACCTCGTACAAGGCCAAGCCCCAGGACACGTCGATCCGCGCCTTCCGCGACGACGTCGTCAACGCCATCGGCTCCCAGAACCTGGTCGACGTGCGCTCGCCCGACGAGTTCAGCGGCAAGCTGCTCGCCCCGGCCCACCTCCCGCAGGAGCAGTCGCAGCGCCCCGGCCACGTGCCGAGCGCCCGCAACATCCCGTGGTCGAAGAACGCCAACGACGACGGCACCTTCAAGTCCGACGACGAGCTCAAGGCCCTCTACGAGGACGAGCAGGTCGACCTGGCGAAGGACACCATCGCCTACTGCCGCATCGGTGAGCGTTCGGCCCTGACCTGGTTCGTCCTGCACGAGCTGCTCGGCCAGACCAACGTCAAGAACTACGACGGCTCCTGGACCGAGTACGGCTCGCTCGTCGGCGTGCCGATCGAGCTCGGCGCCAACAAGTAA
Organism: Streptomyces sp. NPDC045678; assembly: GCF_056432085.1. Classification (NCBI taxonomy): domain Bacteria; kingdom Bacillati; phylum Actinomycetota; class Actinomycetes; order Kitasatosporales; family Streptomycetaceae; genus Streptomyces; species Streptomyces sp. NPDC045678. The sequence continues at coordinate 610,429 of NZ_JBWKJS010000005.1, read as the reverse complement.
CCCTCCCGACCTTCTCTTCCCCTCAGGAGTACCCATGTGTGGAGCAAAGGCCGGCGGCCCCGACGCTTCGACGATCAAGCCCGGTGAGACGACGATCCAGGGCCAGGTGACCCGCGACGGCGAGCCCGTCACCGGTTACGTGCGCCTGCTCGACTCGACCGGCGAGTTCACCGCCGAGGTCCCCACCTCGGCCACCGGACAGTTCCGCTTCTACGCCGCCGAGGGCACGTGGACCGTCCGGGCGCTGATCCCCGGCGGCACCGCGGACCGTACGGTCGTCGCCCGGACGGGCGGTCTGGCGGAGGTCGCGATCGCGGTCTGATCGCGGTCTGCATCACACAGCGCGGTCCGCACACCGCGCCGAGAACGGCTGAAGGGCCGCACCCCAGGGGGGTTGGACGCCACTGGAACGGGGTGCGGCCCTTCGGCTACCCCTGACGTCTGCGTTTGCCGTCCAGCTCGTCCCACCACTCGTCGGACTTCCGGTCCCCACTGGGGTCGTCCCACCAGCGGTCGTCCGGCCCCCGGCGGTTCGCCGTCATCGCGGCCAGCGGCGGGATCACCATCGCCACGACGCACATCCCGACGGCCACGGGAATCGACCAGAGCCGCACGACACCCCAGGCCAGGACGAACAGACCGACACAGGTCCCCATCATGGCGAAGTACAGCCGGCGCCTTCGCGCGTACATACACCCAGCGTACGTCCGGAGGGACCTCACAGAGAGGGACGGGCGCCGCCCGACTACAGTGGGACCGGCTCTGATACCTGCCCCAACCGCTCACCGAGGAGCACCCCGTGCTTGAGGCCTTCTTCTCCGCCCTGCTGGTTCTGGTCTGCGTCGGCGTTCTCGCCTTCGCCGGGCTGACCGTGAAGAAGCTGTACCAGGGCCAGCGCTGACCCCCGCCACCGCCACCTCCACAGATCGCCTGAGCATCCCATGATCGAGATTCCGTCCGACCTGAACCCCGACCTCGTCCCCCTCGCCTGGCTCCTCGGCAACTGGGCGGGCGCGGGCGTCACCGACTTCCCCGGCGCCGAGAAGGCGAATTTCGGCCAGGAGGTCTCCTTCACCCATGACGGCCGGGACTTCATCGAGTACCGCTCGTACAGCTGGATCCTTGACTCCGAGGGCAACAAGGTGAAGCCCCTGGAGACCGAGTCCGGCTTCTGGCGCATCGACAAGGACCGCAAGGTCGAGGTCGTCATGGTCCGCGACGAGGGCGTCGTCGAGGTCTGGTACGGCGAGCTGGCCGACAAGAAGCCGCAGATCGACCTGGCCACCGACGCCGTCGCCCGCACCGCGGCCTCCGGCCCGTACACCGGCGGCAAGCGCCTCTACGGCTACGTGAAGGGCGACCTGATGTGGGTCGGCGAGAAGCAGACCCCCGAGGTCCCGCTGCGGCCCTACATGTCGGCCCAGCTGAAGAAGGTCGTCACCCCCGAAGAGGTCGCCGACATGGCCCGCAACCTCGGCGATCTGCCCGACGACGGCATCGCTTTCTTCAAGTAAGCCTAGACTTCTGGGTGTGGCGAGTACCGACTCCGACTGGAAGAGCGACCTGCGTCAGCGCGGCTACCGGCTGACGCCGCAGCGACAGCTTGTCCTCGAAGCCGTCGACACCCTGGAACACGCGACCCCCGACGACATCCTCTGCGAAGTGCGCAAGACGGCGTCGGGGGTCAACATCTCCACGGTCTACCGCACCCTGGAGCTCCTGGAGGAGCTGGGTCTGGTCAGCCACGCCCACCTCGGGCACGGCGCGCCGACCTACCACCTCGCGGACCGGCACCACCACATCCACCTGGTCTGCCGGGACTGCACGGACGTCATCGAGGCCGACACCGAGATCGCCGCGGAGTTCACCGACAAACTGCGGAAGACGTTCGGGTTCGACACCGACCTGAAGCACTTCGCGATCTTCGGGCAGTGCGGGAAGTGCAGGGACTCGGAATAAGCACGGGCGCGGGCTGGTCGTAGTCTTTGTGAACATGAAGAGCCCCCTGTTGTCCCTGCCCGGCGCCGTCCCCGCCGAGGGCGTGGACGAAGGCGTCGCCGCCCACTACGGCGAACTGTTCCGAGAGCAGCGCGCCCTCGCCGACGGCACCGGTTTCGTCGACCTCTCGCACCGCGGCGTGGTCACCGTCACCGGCTCCGACCGGCTGAGCTGGCTGCACCTGCTGCTCACCCAGCACGTCAGCGACCTGCCGGCGGGCCGGGCCACCGAAGCGCTGATCCTCTCCGCCAACGGCCACATCGAGCACCACCTCTCCCTCGTCGACGACGGCGAGACCGTCTGGGCGCACGTCGAGCCCGGCACGCAGGACGCACTCATCGCGTACCTGGAGAGCATGAAGTTCTTCTACCGCGTCGAGGTCGCCGACCGCACCGACGACATCGCCGTCGTGCACCTGCCCGCCGGTTCCATCGCGCCGGTCCCGGACGGCGTCGTCGTACGCGAGACCGCGCACGGCCGCGACCTGTTCCTGCCCCGCACGGACCTGGAGACGTACGCCGAGGGGAACGGCCCCGCGGCCGGCCTCCTCGCGTACGAGGCGCTGCGCGTGGAGACCCACCGGCCGCGCCTCGGCTTCGAGACCGACCACCGCACCATCCCGCACGAGCTGGGCTGGATCGACTCCGCGGTGCACCTGCAGAAGGGCTGCTACCGCGGCCAGGAGACGGTCGCCCGCGTCCAGAACCTGGGGAAGCCGCCGCGCCGCCTGGTCTTCCTGCACCTGGACGGCAGCGAGGTGCACCTGCCGACGGCCGGGACGCCGCTGCACCTCGCGAGCGAGGGCGCCGAGGGCCGCAAGCTCGGCTTCATCACCACGGCCGTACGGCACCACGAGCTCGGGCCGATCGCGCTGGGCCTCGTCAAGCGCAACGTGCCGCTTGACGCGGGGCTCGTGGCGGGGGACACCGCCGCGGCCCAGGAAGTCGTCGTGGAGCCGTAGCGGGCGCCCGCGCGCTCACATCTCGATCAGCACCGTGAACGGGCCGTCGTTCGTCAGGCCCACCCGCATCTGCGCCCCGAAGCGGCCCGTCGCGACCGTCGCCCCCAGGGCACGGAGCTGCGACACCACCTCGTCGACCAGGGGCTCGGCCACAGGTCCCGGGGCCGCCGCGTTCCACGTGGGGCGGCGGCCCTTCCGCGCGTCTCCGTAGAGCGTGAACTGGCTGATGACCAGGAGCGGCGCGTCGATGTCGCTGCACGACTTCTCGTCGGCCAGCATGCGCACCGACCACAGCTTGCGGGCCAGCTGGGCGGCCTTCTCCTTGGTGTCGTCGTGGGTGACGCCCACCAGGACGCACAGGCCCTCGCCGCTGATCTCGCCCACTGTCTCGGGGCCGTCCTCGCCGGTCACCACGACGCTCGCGCCGTCGACCCTCTGCACCACTGCTCGCATACGGCCCATCATGCCGTGCCGCACGAGGCGTCCGGGACGGGCACACGATCCCCCCATCCGGGGCCGATTCCGGGCACTCGGCCACATAGCGGCCACTTGGGGTGGCACCATGCTCACACGCGGTGGACCGCGGCGGCCGGTCGAGGGGACGGGTAGAGCCAGATGATGAGCACATCGAGTACGGGGCAGACACCGGGGCGCATCTCGCTGCGGCGCACGCAGAGCGCGCGGCCGCCGGCGCAGCGCACGGGAGGTCGGCTGCTGCCCGAGGTGCCCCAGCACGACCTGGCCGCGCTGCGCCTGCCGGAGCTCCGTGAACTGCGCAGGACGGCGCAGCAGGACGAGGCCGACCTCAGCTATGTGCGGAGGCTGTTGCAAGGGCGCATCGACATCCTGCGCGCCGAGATCGCGCGCCGCGGGGCGCCCGGCTCGGCGGACTCCCCGGCGCCCGCGCCGGAGACGACGGTCGTGGGCCGGCTCGCGGAGATCCTCAGGGACGCCCCGGCCCGCCACCGCTCCTCGGCCCGGCATGTCACGCTCGGCACCCCCCTCGGCGAGGAGTCCCGCCTCCTGGCCACGGAGATGCTCGCCGACGTCGAACTCTCCGACCTGGAGGCACGCACCGACGACGAGCTGGACGCGGCCATGGGCCGCCTCGTCCGCTACGAACAGCAGGTGTCCCGGCGCAGACAGGTGCTGCAGCACACGGCGGACGACTGCTCGGCGGAGATCGCGCGGCGGTACCGGGTGGGCGAGGCGCAGGTCGACGACCTGCTGCTGTGAGCGGGGCGGCCCGCGACATGTTCTGAGCCCCGGTCCGTCCGTAGCAGTGGACCGGGGCTCAGCCCCCTTACGACCGACCGGACTCCCGGCTCCCCTCCGGATGGGAGCCCCGTCAGCCGGGCCTGGTGGCCGGGCGGATCAGCCCGACTGGGCGAGGAGCAGGACGAGCAGTCCCGCTCCGACGCCGCTGAGCTTGACGTTCTTGGCCTTGATCCCGATGGTCAGCAGGACGAAGGCGACGATGCCGAGCGGCCCGTACTTCCACTGGACGAGCTGTTCGAACGCGATGGCGAGAGCGGCGACGACGAGGGCGATGAGCGGCATGACGTTCCCCTCTTTCGGGCTGGTGGCCAACCCCGGGAGGGTCTGACCAGGTCGCCGAAGTTGGCTACCAACTTCAACTGACTTATCTCCGCTGGGAGTCGACTCATAACCACCTTTCCTGCAACTCCCCTAAGATGGCGCGAAGTTGTACTGTTTGGTTGTGAGCACCGAACCCGCCGCCGTCAAGGGGCGCAAGCGAGCGCAGCGGAGTCACCGAGAGGTTGCCGACGTGCTGCGCGACCGCATCAGGACCGGGTCGCTGCGGCCCGGCCAGCGCATGCCGACGCAGGCCGAACTGGCCGACGAGTTCGGCGTGGAGCGCGGAGCGGTGCGGGAAGCGCTGCGCATCCTGCACCGTGAGCATCTGCTGTCCAATGTGTCCAAGGGGAGCCCCGCCACGGTCGCGGACACCGCGGAGCGTGCTTCGGCCGGTCCCGGCGAGGTGCGGCCGCAGCCCACGACGGTCGGCCTCGGCCCGCGCATCGCGTCCGCCTTCGACGCGCCGCACGTGGAGATAGACGCGCTCTGCCTCACGTCCATCTCGCTCACCATGGCCATCGGCGAACCGCTGCGCCGGATCCACGCAGGACAGCGGAAACCGGCCAAGGTCGACGTCCGGGTGCTGCTGCCGAGCCGCGACATCGACCTCGCCTTCCCCGCGCCGGTCGACGGAGGGGACCACCAGGGCGACCAGGTGCACCGGCGCTGGCTCGACCAGCGCAACGCGCAGGGGCAGGTGCTGCGCCACAACCTCCTCGCGCTGCGGTCGTCGCACGGCATCGACGTATCGGTGCAGTTCCGCGCGCTGCCGTTCACGCCGCCCGTGAAGCTGTACCTGATCAACGGCGTCGAGGCGCTCTTCGCCTACTACACGCTCACCAAGCGGGACGAGGAGATCGGCAAGGAGTCCCTGGAGATGTACGACGCGCAGGGCACGCAGTCGATGCTCTTTCCGTTCAAGGAGGGGGGCGGGTTGCGGGACACGACGTTCGTGGAACAGTCCCATCTGTGGTTCAACGCCCTCTGGAACACGATCAGTCGAGATCTGGAGCTGGCGGCGGGCTGAGCGCCCCTGGGCCCGCGCGGGGTCCTCGCGGGGTCCTCGCGGGATTCTTACGGGGCCCCGCCCGGCCGCCGGATCAGCCGGATCAGCCGGCCGGACCCGTCACCATCAGGGCGAGGACGACGGCTCCGATGGAACTGCAGGTGGCGTTCTTCGCCTTGACGCCCACGGTCAGCAGAAGGAGGCCGACGATGCCCATCGGGCCGTACTTCCACTGCACGAGCTGTTCCAGGGCGACGGCGACCACGGCTGCGAGGAGGGCTATGGCGGGCATGGTGGTTCCTCCTTCTGCCATCTTGAGCTAGTTGGCAACCAACTCTGTTGAGGTTGTCCCCACTTGGCGACTATCCATAAACAACTTCGCGACAACTCCCCAAAGATGGCGGTCAGTTGTATCGTCTGGTCGTGACCCAGGAGAACGTGGCAGTGAACGGCAGCAGAAGACTCACCCCACAGGACATCGCCGACACCCTCCGCGACCGCATCCGGGCGGGCGAACTCAAAGCGGGCGAACGCCTGCCGACCCAGGCGGAACTCGCCGAGGAGTTCGGCGTCGAACGAGGCGCCGTACGCCAGGCGATGAAGAAGCTCCAGGCCGAGGGCCTGCTGTCCAACGTGAGCAAGGGCAGCCCACCCCGGGTGGCACAGTCGGCACCGCCCCCCGTGGGCAAGGAGCCCCAGCCGTCCATGGTCGCCCTGGCCCCACGCCTGGCAGCGGCTTTCGCCGAGCCGCACGTGCGGATCGACGTGGTCTCGTACACCGCGGAAACCCTGATGATCGCGCTCGGCGAGCCGGTACGGCTGATCCACGAGGGCCGCCTGCGCCCCCAGTCGATCACCGCGCGGATCCTGCTGCCGAGCAGCGACATCGAGCTGGCGTTCCCCGTGCCGATGGAGGGCGGCGAGGCGGGCCGGGAGCGGCTCCACCAGCGCTGGCACGCGCAGCGCAACGCGCAGGGCCAGGTGCTCCGCCACAACCTGCGCGCCCTGCGCGCCTCCCACGGAATCGACGTCGACGTCACGTTCCGCGCGTTGCCGTTCACGACGCCGGTCAAGCTGTATCTGCTGAACGGGCGGGAGGCGTTGTTGGCGTATTACACGCTGGCGCCCACGTCCGTGGAGTTCGACGTGCCCGACGGCGCGACCGAGGTGATGGACATCTGGGACGCCGGGGGCATCAAGGCCCCGGTCTTCTCCTTCGAGAAGGCCGATGACACCTCCCGCGACACGGTCTTCGTCGACGAGTCGCAGAACTGGTTCGACGCCCTCTGGGAAACGATCACTTCTGACCTGACACTCTCTTAAATGACATCTGATTCGACGCAGTCCGACGCGACGCCGACCGAATCGGCGGCGGATGAGACCGAACGGTTGCGGGACGTGGTCGCTCCCGTCCGTTTCGTGCTCTTCGACTTCGACGGACCCATCTGCCGCCTCTTCGCCGGGCGGCCGGCGGCGGACGTGGCGCGGGACCTGGTCCAGTGGCTGAAGGAGCGCGGGCTGCGCGGGCTGCTCACCGCCGAGGAGAAGGAGGAGCCCGACCCCTACGTCGTGCTGCGTGCCGTCGACCGCAGGCACCCCCGCAGCGACCTCGTCGCCGAGCTGGAGCAGTGGCTCACGCGGCAGGAGCTGACCGCCGTGACGACGGCCATGCCGACCGCGTACGTCGACCCGCTGATCCGCACCTGGACGGCGGTCGGCGCCCGGCTCGCGGTGACGACCAACAACGCGCCGTGCGCGGTGGGCAGGTACCTGGAGCGCCGCGGCACCCTGGACTGCTTTGCCCCCCACATATACGGCCGCACCCAGGACCTCAGCCTGCTCAAGCCCGACCCGGACTGCGTCGAACGGGCGCTGCGCGCCATGGGGGCGGAGCCGCGGGCGACCCTGATGATCGGTGACGCGCCGTCCGACTACGTGGCGGCGCGGCGCGCGGGTGTGCGCTTCCTCGGGTACGCGCGCAACGAACGCAAGGCGCAGCTGCTGCGTAACGCCGGCGCGGAACACCTGGTCGACTCTCTCGAACGCCTCTCCAGGGTTGTATACGCCATCGGGGACACGAAGGCGCCGTAAAGGAGCAGGTGGAGCACGCGAGCGCCACGCCGGCGTCCACTATGTGGCATGTGGCAGGAACGGTTCCGTGATCCGGATACCCTCTGCGCTCATGCCGTCCCCTCCGCCTCGCACCCTCCACGAGGCGCCGAAGACCGGGCTCCGCGAGTCGTGGATCCGACGCCTCGCCGAACTGCACCGGGAGCACCCGAAACGCCAGGTCGTGGCCGGTCACCACAACATCAACCACGTCGTGCCGCTCGGCTGGTCCCTCGCCCTGCTGCTGTGCACGATGCCGTTCCGGGCGCGGGTCAAGTGCCGGATGCCGCGCGAGACGGTGGAGGTGGTGCCCCGCATCTGGCCGAGCGAGCCCGAGCTGCTCGCGGTGGTCAGCCGCCATCTGAAGGAAGTCCCGCGCTGTCTGAGGGACTTCGGCGACTGGTCGCTGCACTCCTACCGGGCCGGCCGGGCGCTCTCCGACGTGGTGCCGCAAGGTCCCATCGGGGAATTGCTGATGCGCTCCCTCGCCGAGTTCTTCGCCCGCGCCGCTGCGGTGCCCGGGGACGAGCTCCCGCCACGCCCGCCCGGCTGGCCCGAGTCCGGCCGGTCCGAGGAATTCCTCCGGTGGCTCATCGACTTCACCGAACAGCGGGTGCACGCCCCGAACCGCCACCGCTTCGACGCTCTCTTCTCGGCGGTCGGGGTACTCCCCGACGCGCTGGCCGCGTTCCGCGACGACCCCGCCCGCCCACGACTCACCCCGAGACCCTTCTGCCTCCTCCACACCGACGTGCACCGCGCGAACGTCGTCGTCGACCGCAGGCAACTGGCAGTGATCGACTGGGAGCTGGCCATGTACGGCGACCCCCTGCACGACCTCGCCATCCACATGGTCCGCATGGACTACGAGAAGGACGAGCAGACCCGGGTCAAGGAACTGTGGGCCGAGGCGATGGAACGAGCGGACCGCGCCGACATGACGGACGGCATGACCACCGACCTCCCCGTCTACCTGGACTTCGAGTACGCCCAGTCGGTCTTCCCCGACATCATGCGAGCCGCCCTCGACCTGACCACCCTGCCCGGCCCCCCGGACCCCGCCGACTACGCGGGCGCGGCGGCCCGGGTGTGCCGAGCGGTACGCCGGGCGGCGGAACCCCTGAAGCTGGACTCGGCGCCGGACGAGGGGGACGCCGAGCGGGCACTTCGGGAGTGGTACGAGGGGCCGTTCGGACGGGAGACGTGCTCTTCCTGACGGGGCCGGGCACGGGCACCATGGCCTTCACTGTCGGGTACGGCGTCAACTCCCGTGTGCGAGGGGGCCTGGTGGCTGCGAGAGGTCGTCGTTCGGGGCGCGAGCGCTGGGCGAACGCGGAGAGCGCCCTGACCAAGGCGCTGCTGCTCGGGGTGTTCGTCCTCGGTCTGGTCGCCCAGTTCGTGCGGCCCGTGGGGGACGCGCTGGAGGGCAAGGCCTTCGTGGGCGGTTCGATCGTCAGCCTGGTCGGCTACGTGCTCTACAACGAGGTGCGCGAGCTGAACCGCAGGACCCGCCCCGAGGCCGGTTCCGAGATACGCACGGCGGACCTGGGCGAGCACATCGAGCGTGTGGTGGGGAACAGAAGGGCGCGGCGGGTCCGGATAGACGCCGTCGGATACACGGGGGAGACGGTCAAGGCGCCGGTCATGCGGAGCCTGGAAGCCCTGGAGGCGGGGGCCCGGCGCAGCGTGCGGGTGCGCATCCTCGTACCGGACTTCACCGTGCCGATGGCGATACCGGGGACGCTGGACGCGCACGGCAGAGCCGTGGACGACCCCGCGTACCGGGCGTATCAGCTCGACCGGGTGCGGTGGAACGTGCGTGAGTTCGGGGGTGTGGCCCGAAGTCTGAGAGGGTCCCGCCGGGCCGACATGGACGTCCAGTTCCGCATGTTGCGCATCACGCCTCTTCTGAAGTTCTGCCTGCTCAACGGCGATGAACTGTTCGACGGCATCTACGACAAGGTGGTGCAGGAGTCCGCTCCCGTACCGCCGGAGCGGCAGATCCTCGACCTCAAGGGCTACCAGGCCGTCCTGACCCACTGGCGCGCCGAGTCGGGGGCCGCGGGGCGCGAGAAGGTCGCCCAGCGGCAGGACCTCTTCGACACCCTGTGGCGGCTGTCCTCGCCGTTGCCCGACGCGGGCAGCGCCTGAGGAACCCGTGCGCCCGCCGCCGCCCGGTCACGTCACGCGTACCGCGCGAGGCCCGTGCGTAGTTGGGCGAACGCCGCGTTCGCCGCCGTCACCGCCGCCGGGCCGACCTCGTCCACGGGCTCGCCTGCCGCGACGCGGTGCCAGTTGTCCTCCGCCAGGACGCGGTGCACGGCGATGATCTGGGCCGCGGCCAGGCGGGCGTCCAGGGGGGTGCCGCCGTGGGCGTCGCGGAGGGCCGCGGCCAGGGCCTGTTCTGAGCGGTTCTGGTAGCCGTGGAGGCGGGCGACCAGGGACGGGGTGCCGTAGAGCAGGCGGTGGAAGGCCAGGACTCCTTCGGCGTCGTTGAGGCCCGTCACCGGGTCGTGGCGGTCCAGGCCGGCCAGGAAGTGGTGGTGGAGGGCGTCGAGCGCGGTGACTCCGGCGGGGCGCGCGGCGACCGTGCGGGCCGCTTCGTCCTCGTGGTCGGCGAAGCGGTGGAGGACCAGGTCCTCCTTCGAGGCGAAGTAGCGGAACAGGGTCGGCTTGGAGATCTCCGCCGCCGCCGCCACCTCCGCCACCGACACCTTCTCGAACCCCTTCTCCAGGAAGAGAGCGATCGCCGTCTCGGAGATCGCCTCGAAGCGGCGCTGCTTCTTGCGGGCGCGGAGGCCGGGCGGGACCTCGGAGCTGCTCGCGCTCGCGGGGCTCTCGCTCGTGGTCGCGGGGTTCTCGCTCGTGGGGCTCTCGGTGGTTGGGGGCATGGGCCGAGTGTAGCGGTGGGTGAGACGCGGTCATCATTGTGGCCGGGTTAATAATGAGGCCGGGTTACGAATTTAACTTGGTTGCATTATTCTCGTCGCATGACGACGACATCGCCGGCCGCGGCCACCGACGCCCTCGCCCAGGAACGCCGCCACCACGACGCCTGTCGCGCCGCCCTGGCCCGCATGGTCGAAGGCGCCGAGGAGCGGGTCGTCGGCGGGGCGGACGTGTCCGCGTCCGGTGCCGACGCCGAAGTGCTCGGGTACGAGTTCCGCAGCCACGCCAGAGCGATGCGCGAGCTGCCGCAGGCCCCGCTGTTCTTCGGGCGGCTCGACTTCGCCGAGGGGGAGGACGCGGGGGCCGGCGAGCACCGTGGGCAGCGGTACTACGTCGGGCGGCTGCGCGTCAGCGAGCACCCCTCCGCCCCGCCTCTCGTCGTCGACTGGCGCGCCCCCGTCTCCCGCGCCTTCTACCAGGCAGGCACCCAGGACCCGCAGGGCGTCGCCGTCCGGCGGCGGTTCGGCTGGGCGCCCGGCAGCAAGGGGGACTCCGCCGACCTCACCGGGATGGAGGACGAGCCCCTGGGGGAGGGGATCGGGGAGGGTGGTGAGGAAGGGAATGCCGGGGGCTGTGCCGGGAGTTCGGCCAGTCGCATGCCCGCTTCGGCCAGTCGCATGCCCGCTTCGGGCAGTCGCATTCTCGCCGGGGAGATCGAGCGGCCCCGCGTCGGACCCATGCGCGACATCGCCGCCACCATCCAGCCCGAACAGGACGACCTGGTACGCGGCGAACTCGCCGCCTCCGTCTGCGTGCAGGGAGCGCCCGGCACCGGCAAGACCGCCGTGGGCCTGCACCGCGCCGCGTACCTCCTCTACACCTACCCCCAGCGCGTCCAGCGCTCCGGACTGCTCATCCTCGGCCCCAACCGCACCTTCCTCCGCTACATCGCCGAGGTGCTCCCCTCCCTCGGCGAGACCGGCGTACGGCAGTCGACGGTGAGCGACGAGATCGGCGGGCGGTATCCGGTCCGCGCCCACGACGACGAGGCCGCCGCCGTCGTCAAGCACGCTGCCCGGATGGCCGAGGTGCTGCGCAGGGCGCTGTACGCGCGGGTCGTCCCGCCGCCCGCGGACGCGGAGGTCGCCGTGCCCGACGGGGCGTACCGGTGGCGGGTCCCGTCCGGCGAGCTGGAGCGGATCGTGGCGGACGTACGGGGTGAGGAGCCGCCGTACGCGGTCGGGCGCGAGCGGGTGCGCAGCCGCGTCGTGCGGGTCGTCCAGGAACAGGCCGAGCGCCGGGCGGGGCCGCAGAACAACACATGGGTGCAGCGGGTGGGGCGGGCCAGGTCCGTCGGCGCCTTCCTCGACGCCGTCTGGCCCCGCGTACGGGCGGACGAGGTGCTCGCGGAGGTGCTGGGGGACGCGGACGCGCTCGCCGCGGCGGCCGACGGGATCCTCACGGACGCGGAACAGCGGGCGATCCTGTGGGACAGGCCTCCTCGGTCCTTCAAGTCCGCGAAGTGGAGCGCCGCCGACCTGGTGCTGCTCGACGAGATCGAGGGGCTGCTCGAACGGCCCGCCGGGTACGTGCACATCGTCGTCGACGAGGCGCAGGACCTCTCACCCATGGAGTGCCGGGTCATCGCGCGCCGCTCGGACTTCGGCTCGCTGACGGTCCTCGGCGACCTCGCGCAGGCCACCACACCCTGGGCGGCGCGCAGTTGGACGGAGGTGCTGACGCACCTGGGCAGGCCGGACGCCACGGTGGCGCCGCTGACCACCGGGTTCCGGGTGCCGCGTGCCGTCGTCGGGCTCGCCAACGAACTGCTCGGACGGCTCGACGTGGACGTACCGCCCGCCCGGTCGCTGCGCGGGGACGGCGAACTGCGGGTGCGGGAGGTCGCGGACGTGGCCGCCGGGGTGGTGGGGGCGGTGCGGGACGCGCTCCGGCGCGAGGGGTCGATCGGGGTCATCACCGCCGACCACGCCGTCGAACGGATGCGTACGGCGCTGGACGCGGCCGGTATCGGCAGCGCGGGCCCCGACGAGCTGGGCGCACGCGTCACCGTGCTCCCGGCGTCCGTCGCCAAGGGCCTGGAGTACGACCACGTCGTCGCCGCCGAACCGGCGGACATCGCGGAGGCCGAGGCGCGCGGCCTCCACCGGCTGTACGTGGTGCTGACCCGCGCCGTGTCACGCCTCGACGTACTGCACAGCAGGCCCCTGCCGTGGTGAACCCCGGGGATCTCAGCGTTCCAGGACCGCCTCCATGACCGCCTTCGCGATCGGCGCGCCCAGCTTGCCGCCCGCGATCTCCGAGCGCGGGATGTCCATGTTGGAGGGGTCGACGAACACGGCGACGGCGACGGGCGACTCGCCCTCGCTGTTCTTCGCGTACGAGACGAACCACGCGAACGGCCGCTCGTCGTTGACGTCCGCGCCGTGCTGGGCCGTGCCGGTCTTGCCGCCCACCGTGACGCCGTCGATCCGCGCCTTGTTCGCGGTGCCGTTCTCGACGGTGTTCTCCATCATTTCCTGGACGGTCTTCGCCGTCTTCTCGGAGACGGCCTGGTTCAGCTCGTGCGGCTCGCCCTTCTCGATCGTGGAGAGGTCGGGGCCGCGCAACTCCTCGACCAGGTACGGCTTCATGACCTTGCCGTCGTTGGCGAGGCCCGCCGTGACCATCGCCATCTGGAGCGGCGTGCTGGTCAGGCTGCCCTGCCCCATGCCGGTCAGCGCGGTCTGCGGCTTGTCGAGCTTCTCCGGATAGCTGCTGGCGACGGCACGTACCGGAATGAACTGCTGTTCGTTGAAGCCGAACTTCTCCGCCGTCTCGCGCATCTTGTCCTTGCCGACCTTCAGCGCGATGTCGAGGAAGACGTTGTTGCAGGACCACTGCATGCCGGTCTTCATCGACACCTTGTCGCAGTTGGCGTCGGGCACGTCGTTGCCGATGCGGGTGGAGCTGAGGGGGAGTTTGTACGGGGTCTCCGCGCCGGTCGGCTTGTTGATGTCCGTCACCGTGCCGTGCTCCAGGGCGGCGGCCGCGGTGAGGATCTTGAAGGTGGATCCCGGCGGGTAGATCTCGCGCAGCGCGCGGTTGCTGAGCGGCTTGTCCTTGCGGTCGCCGAGCGCCTTGAACTTCTTGCCCTCGGCGAGCGAGATGCCCGAGAAGGCCGAGGGGTCGTACGACGGGGTGCTGGCCATCGCGAGCACCTTGCCGCTGCGCGGGTCGAGGGCGACCACCGCGCCCTTGGCGTTCAGGTTCACCAGACCCTGGTAGGCGGCCTTCTGCGCCTTGGGGTCGATGGTTGTGATGACGTCGCCGCCCTGCTGCTTCTTGCCGGTCAGCATGTCGAGGGTGCGCTTGATGAAGAGCCGGTCGTCGTTGCCGCTGAGGACGCCGTTGTGGACGCCCTCCAGGAACGTCGCACCCTGGGCCTGCGAGAAGTAGCCCGTCACCGGCGCGTACATCGGGCCCTCCTTGAAGACCCGCTTGAACTTGAAGTCGGACCCGGGGGTCTCCTTCGAGCCGGTGATGGACTTGCCGCCGACGATGATGTCGCCCCGGGGGTGGGAGAACGCCTCGATCTGCACGCGGCGGTTCTTCTTGTCGTTCGCGAGGTCGTCGTTCTGCAAGAACTGCACCCAGTTCGCCCGCAGGAGCAGGGCGAGGGTGAGGATTCCGCAGAAGACGGCTATGTGCCGCAGCGGACGGTTCATGGGTGGCTCCCCCCGGTGCCGACGAATCGTTCCCGCCCATCCTCGCCGCTGCGACGGAGGAACGGGGGAAAATCCGGTGATCCACCGCAGGGCGGTGGGTCACCGCCGCCACCCCGGTGACCTACCGCCGGTCGCCGCGCAGCACCTCGATCACGCTCGCGTAGCTGTCACCGCCGTGGCCCGCCGCGGCCGCGCGCTCCATCGTCGACCTCAGGAGCTCGGGCAGCGCGTTGTCGATGCCGCGCGCCTCCGCGGCGTGGATCAGGTGGCCGATCGCCGTGATCTGTACGTCGACGGTCGCGTCGTCGCCCGGATAGCGTCCGGCGTCCACCTGGGGCGCGTACGTCGTGAGGAACCCGGAGACCGCGCCGTTCAGCCAGCGCAGCGCGACCCGCGTGAAGTCCGCGGCCGACGTCCCCTGCGAGGTGACCAGCGCGGTGCCGTGCAGCCACCCCGTGAACGCGGCCCACATCAGGCCGAGCAGCGCGGAGTCGTAGAGCGAGGCGAGGCCCGGCTCCGTGCCGAGGTGGAGCGGGTCGCCGAGCGTGGCGAGGGTGGCGCGGTGCGCCTCGAAGACCGCCTCCGAGCCGCTGTAGAGGAACATCATCTCGGGGCTCCCGACGCCCGGCGGGGTCGTCATGATGCCGCCGTCGAGGTAGTCGGCGCCGTGCGATGCCGCCCACCGCGCCATCTCCGCGGCCTGCTCCGGCGCACCCGAGGTGAGGTTGACCAGGGACTTCCCGGCGAGTCCGCCGGTCGCGGCGAGGGGGTCGAGCACGGAGTGCAGCGCGTCGTAGTCGAGTACGCAGGCGAGGACGAGGTCGCTCGCGGCGAGGGCGTCCTCCGGGGTGGCGGCCACCTGCGCGCCCCGGTCGGCCAGGGGCTTCGCCTTCTCCGGGGAGCGGTTCCAGACGGTGGTGGGGTGACCGGCGTCCAGGAGGGCGGCGGCGAGGGCGGAACCCATGAGGCCGAGGCCGATGACGGTGACGGTGACGGGAGTGGTGTTCGTGCTGGTGGTGGCGTTCTCTGTGGTCATGAGGGCCACGCTCGCAGGGCGCGGCCGGGCATGACAGTGACAGTGGTGACGGTGATCACCAAATTCCTGCCAGCCGTCGCGGGGCGCCGGGACCGCCGTACGCTCCCCGCATGAGCGCAGGTTCCGTCGCGGTCGTCGTGGCCGACGAGATCGGGATCCCGTCCTGGGATCTGTACGAACTGAGCATCCCTTTCACGGT
This sequence comes from Streptomyces sp. NPDC045678, assembly GCF_056432085.1. Classification (NCBI taxonomy): domain Bacteria; kingdom Bacillati; phylum Actinomycetota; class Actinomycetes; order Kitasatosporales; family Streptomycetaceae; genus Streptomyces; species Streptomyces sp. NPDC045678. The sequence continues at coordinate 594,907 of NZ_JBWKJS010000005.1, read as the reverse complement.
GTTCGGCAAACCGCAGCCCGACCTGTCGGACCACTGGTACGACATGCGGCTGTGCGCGACGAGGCAGCCGGGGCAGGAGCAGGGACAGGGGCCGGGACCGGGACCGGGACTGGGGGCGGGCGGCGAGTTCGGGGTCTCGCTCCGCACCCCCTACGGCCTCGAAGGGCTGGCCGGCGCCGACACCGTCGTCGTCACCTCGGTGCCGGACGCGTGCGTCGAGGAGGGCGCGCCGCTGCCGGACGGTCTCGCCGACGCGCTGCGCGCCGCGCACGCCGGGGGCGCCCGCATGGTCTCCCTCTGCACCGGCGCCTTCGCGCTCGCCGAGGCGGGCCTCCTCGACGGCCGCAGGGCGACCGCCCACTGGATGCACACGGCGCAGCTCGCCGCCCGCTACCCGGACGTCACCGTCGACGACTCCGTCCTCTACGTGGACGACGGCGACGTCCTGACCAGCGCGGGACTGACCGCGGGACTCGACCTCTGTCTGCACCTGGTCCGCCGCGACCTCGGCGCGCACGTCGCCAACCAGCTGGCGCGCCGGATGGTCGTGCCCGCCCACCGGCCGGGCGGGCAGGCCCAGTTCATCGACCTGTCCGTGCCCGAGACGGACGACGCGGGCCTCGGCCCCGTACTGGAATGGGCCCGCACGCACCTGGACCGGCCGCTGACCGTCGATGACCTGGCGCGCCGCGCGGCCATGAGCCCCCGCACGTTCTACCGGCGCCTCCACGCGGCCACCGGTACGACGCCGTTGCAGTGGTTGCTCAACCAGCGGCTCGCGCGGGCACAGAGTCTGCTGGAGACGACGGACCTGCCGGTGGAGCGGGTGGGCGAGCTGAGCGGCCTGGGCACGGCGAACAACCTCCGGCACCACTTCCTGAAACAGGTCGGGGTGTCACCCGCCGACTACCGCCGTTCGTTCTTCACCCGCCCAGCCGCCTGACCATGCTCATGATCGCGGTGATCTGCTTGCCGCTCTTGTCGGCGTAGTGCGTGTCACCGCCGTACCCCCACCAGTTCCAGCAGCCGCGCGGGTTGTCGAGGGACGTGGCGGCCTGCGGATACAGGACGATCATGCGGTTCGTGTCGGCGTACTCGTTCACGTGGGCCTGCGCCATGAACGTGTCGCCGATCTGCCCGTACGTCTGCTGGCATCCGTGCAACGCCACCATCAGACGGCACGAGCCGCCCGCACAGGCCTTCGGGACGTACGCGAAGCCGTCCTTGCCCATGCTGACGGCGGCCGCGTTGCCGCCCGGCACATGGCGGTTCTGGTCGAAGCGGACGAGGGTGCCGTCCAGCGGTGCGGTGGTGGCGGGGCTCACCGGCGTGCCGAAGAGGTGGGTGAGCATGGACCGTTCGGGGTCGGTGCCGCAGGTGTTGACGTACGGGGACGCGGTGGAGGCGCAGGCCACCTTGCCGAGCGGGGAGACCCAGGCGTGCCCGGCGGCCGACGACGTGTCGTAGGAGACGTCGGCGCCGAAGTCCCGGTGATACGTGGCCAGGTCGTTGTTGACCGGGCGGTCGACGGTCCTGTCGTTGCCGCCGTGGTGGAGCCAGACCGGGTCGCCGGCCAGGTTCGCCACGGGGTCGACGCGGCCGGCCGCCGCGCGCTCCCTGGTCAGCTGCTCCAGCTGCGCCGGGGTCTTGCGCGGCATATACGTGTCCATGCAGGCGTAGAGCGCGGTGTTGACGCTGCCCTGCGCACAGTCGTACGCCCCCGCGCTGAAGATGGCGGCGCCCTTGAAGACGGCGGAGTGGGCGACGTGCAGCTGATCGGCGAGATATCCGCCGGACGAGACGCCGGAGACGTAGGTCGACTCGATGGTGTGCGGGGTGAGTTCGCCGGGGGTGGGGGCGGGCACGGCCGCGGTGGCGGTGGGCGCGCCGCCGAGGACGGCGGTGAGGGCGAGGGCGAACGCGGCGGTGGTGACCAGGGCGCGGGGGCACTTTCCGTGGGCCATGCGGACCTCCGGGATCCGGGGCGTGCGGGGCATGCGTGCGGCGCATGCGGGGCGTGTGGAGGCCGTCATTCTGCGCGCCGTGGGGAGGCGGCGACGAGATGGGCGGGGGCCACAGGGGGCGGGCGCGGGGTGTGGCTCCGCGCCATCGGGCCGGGCCGGACCGCGCAGGGCACCGGCACGGGGCCGTCGGCGACGCACGACCGGAGCGGCCCGCTGTCCGCTGCCCGCTGCCCGCCGACGGTGGCCGGCGGCGCGGGCGGCCGCTCCGACGGAGCCCCGCGGTGCGGGGGGCCGCTCCGGCGGAGCCCTGCTGTGCGGGGGGCCGCGCCTCCGGCCGTGGTCCTCAGCGGCGGTCGAGCGGCTCCGTGACCCTGGTCAGCCCGTCGGCGGACCACGGCCGGGGCGGCCGCTCCGACGGGGCCCCGCGGTGCGGGCCGTCGCATCGCAGGCCGTGGTCCCCAGCGGCGGTCGAGCAGCTCCGTGACCGCGGTCAGCCCCTCGGCGCCGTGGCCCTCGCGGATGACACGCCGGGGAGTGGCTGCCCGCGACGAGTGGCTGGCTGCTGCCGGTCGCTGTCCGTCCGCTGCCAGTCGCTGTCCCCTACGAGCGGCCGACCGCCCCGCCCACGTACTCCGCGAGGTGCTCGCCCGTGAGGGTGGCGCGGGTGGCGACCAGGTCCGCGGGTGTGCCCTCGAAGACGATCTTGCCGCCGTCGTGGCCCGCCCCCGGGCCCAGGTCGATGATCCAGTCCGCGTGCGCCATGACCGCTTGGTGGTGCTCGATGACGATGACGGACTTGCCCGCGTCGACGAGCCGGTCGAGGAGGCCGAGGAGCTGCTCGACGTCGGCGAGGTGGAGGCCGGTGGTCGGCTCGTCCAGTACGTAGACCCCGCCCTTGTCGGCCATGTGCGTGGCCAGCTTGAGGCGCTGACGCTCGCCGCCGGAGAGCGTGGTGAGGGGCTGGCCGAGGCTGAGGTAGCCGAGGCCGACGTCCGACAGGCGTTCCAGGACGCGGTGGGCCGCGGGCGTCTTGGCCTCGCCGCCACCGAAGAACTCCAGGGCCTCGGCCACGGACATCGCGAGGACCTCGCTGATGTCGCGCCCGCCGAGCCGGTACTCCAGGACCGACGCCTGGTACCGCCGCCCCTCGCAGTCCTCGCAGGGCGTGGCGACGCTCGCCATCACGCCCAGGTCGGTGTAGATGACCCCGGCGCCGTTGCAGGTCGGGCAGGCGCCCTCGGAGTTGGCGCTGAACAGTGCGGGCTTCACGCCGTTGGCCTTGGCGAAGGCCTTGCGGATCGGGTCGAGCAGGCCCGTGTACGTCGCGGGGTTGCTGCGCCGCGAGCCGCGGATCGGGGTCTGGTCGACGGCGACCACGCCCGCGTCCGTGGGGATCGACTTGTGCACCAGCGAGCTCTTGCCGGACCCGGCGACGCCGGTGACGACGGTGAGCACCCCGAGCGGGACGTCGACGTCGACCCCGCGCAGGTTGTGCGCGTCCGCGCCGCGGATCTCCAGCGCCCCGGTGGGCTCGCGCACGGACTTCTTCAGCGTGGACCGGTCGTCGAAGTGACGTCCGGTGACGGTGCCCGACGCCCGCAGCCCCTCCACCGTGCCCTCGAAGCAGACGGTGCCGCCCGCCGTGCCCGCGCCGGGCCCGAGGTCGACGACGTGGTCGGCGATGACGATGGTCTCCGGCTTGTGCTCGACCACGAGCACGGTGTTGCCCTTGTCGCGCAGGCGCAGCAGCAGGTCGTTCATCCGCCGGATGTCATGGGGGTGCAGACCGATCGTGGGCTCGTCGAAGACGTACGTGACGTCGGTGAGCGAGGAGCCGAGGTGGCGGATCATCTTGACGCGCTGCGCCTCGCCGCCCGACAGGGTCGCCGCGGGCCGGTCGAGCGCGAGGTAGCCGAGCCCGATCTCCACGAACGAGTCGAGGGTCTGCTGCAAGGCGGTGAGCAACGGCGCCACCGACCCGTACGTCCCGCTCGTGCCCAGGCCGCGGATCCACTCGGCCAGGTCCCTGATCTCCATCGCGCAGAGGTCGGCGATGCTCTTCCGCTTGATCTTCGAGGAGCGGGCCCCCTCACTGAGCCGCGTGCCCTCGCACTCGGGGCAGGTGGTGAACGTGACCGCACGCTCCACGAACGCCCGGATGTGCGGCTGCATCGACTCCTTGTCCTTGGACAGGAACGACTTCTGGATCTTCGGAATCAGCCCTTCATAGGTGAGGTTCACGCCGTTGACCTTCACCTTGACCGGGTCCCCGTAGAGGAAGTCGCGCAGCTCCTTCTTCGTGTACGCGCGGATCGGCTTGTCCGGGTCGACGAAGCCGGACTGGGCGTACACCTGCACGGTCCACTGGCTGTCCGACTTCCAGCCGGGAATGGTGAACGCGCCCTCGGCCAGCGACTTGGAGTCGTCGTACAGCTGCGTCAGGTCGATGTCGGAGACGCTGCCCCGCCCCTCGCAGCGCGTGCACATGCCGCCGGTGCGATGGTACGTCGCCTTCTGCGCCTCGGTCTTGTTGCCGCGCTCGACGGTGATCGCCCCGCTCGCCCTGACCGACGCGGTGTTGAAGGAGTACGCACTGGGCGGACCGATGTGCGGCTTGCCGAGCCGGCTGAAGAGGATGCGCAGCATCGCGTTGGCGTCGGTGGCGGTGCCGACCGTGGAGCGCGGGTCGCCGCCCATCCGCTGCTGGCCGACGGTGATCGCGGTGGTGAGCCCGTCGAGCACGTCGACCTCGGGGCGCGCCTGCGTCGGCATGAAGCCCTGCACGAAGGCGCTGTACGTCTCGTTGATGAGCCGCTGCGACTCCGCGGCGATCGTGTCGAACACCAGCGAGCTCTTGCCGGAACCGGAGACGCCCGTGAACACCGTCAGACGGCGCTTCGGGATCTCGATGCTCACGTCCTTGAGGTTGTTCTCACGGGCGCCGTGCACACGGATCAGGTCGTGGCTGTCGGCGGTATGCGGGGCGGTCGGCTGCGAATCGGGCTTGCTGGCCTTGCTCATCGTTGTCTCCGCGGGGCAGCGAGTCCCGTACACGGCGTCGTACGGGAGGGAGTTGGCGTAAAACCGGTGCTCTTGGTCACGCTAGCCGGGGGGTCTGACAACCGCGTCCCGACGCACGCCCCGCGGGAGAGGGGGAAACACAGAAGGCAAGGAGGGAAACCCACTCCTTGCCACTCTCAACTTATAGCGCACGGGGGGCCTTGCGGCAAGGCCCCGGTCGTCCCGCACAATCTCCCTTCCGAGCTCGTCGAACAGGGGATTCTCATGGCTGACGTAATCATCGCCGGCGGCGGTCCGACCGGTCTCATGCTGGCCGCGGAGCTGCGCCTGCAGGGCGTGGACGTCCTCATCCTCGAGAAGGAGACGGAGCCGACCAAGCAGTCCCGCGCGCAGGGCCTGCACGTGCGCAGCATCGAGGTGATGGACCAGCGCGGTCTGCTGGAGCGCTTCGAGGAGCACGGCAAGCAGATCACGGCCGGCGGTTTCTTCGCGGGCCTGGCGAAGGCGTGGCCCGAGCGCATGGACACCGCGCATTCCTACGTACTCGCCATTCCGCAGCAGATCACCGAACGCCTGCTGGCCGAGCACGCCGCGGAACTCGGCGTCGAGGTCCGGCGCGGCTGCGAGGTCGTCGGCCTGGAGCAGGACGACGACGGAGTGACCGTCGAGCTGGCCGACGGCACGCGGCTGCGCTCGCACCACCTCGTCGGCTGCGACGGCGGCCGCAGCGCGGTGCGGAAGCTGCTCGGCGTCGACTTCCCGGGCGAGCCGAGCAAGGTCGAGACACTGCTGGGCGAGATGGAGATGACGGCGTCGCCGGAGGAACTGGCGGAGGTCGTCGCCGAGGTCCGCAAGACCCATCTGCGGTTCGGCGCGATGCCGCTCGGCGACGGGGTGTACCGCGTCATCGTGCCCGCCGACGGTGTGGCGGAGGACCGGACGGCCCCGCCGACCCTGGAGGACTTCCAGAAGCAGCTGCGGGCGTTCGGGGGCACCGACTTCGGCGTGCACTCGCCGCGCTGGCTGTCCCGTTTCGGCGACGCCACACGGCTCGCGGAGCGCTACCGGGTGGGCCGGGTGCTGCTGGCGGGGGACGCGGCGCACATCCACCCGCCGACCGGCGGGCAGGGGCTCAACCTCGGTGTCCAGGACGCGTTCAACCTGGGCTGGAAGCTGGCCGCCCAGGTGAACGGATGGGCGCCGGACGGCCTCCTCGACACGTACGAGGCGGAGCGGCACCCGGTCGCCGCCGAGGTACTGGACAACACGCGCGCGCAGATGCAGCTGATGTCGGTCGAGCCGGGGGCGCAGGCGGTGCGCAGGCTGATGGCGGAACTGATCGACTACGAGGAGGTGAACCGGCACCTGATCGAGAAGATCACGGGGATCGGCGTCCGCTACGACTTCGGCACCGCGGCGGGCGGCCACGAGCTGCTGGGCCGCCGCCTGCGGGACGTGGGCCTCAAGCGGGGCCGCCTCTTCGAGCTGATGCACGGCGGCCGCGGCCTGCTGCTCGACCAGACGGGCCGGCTCTCGGCCGAGGGCTGGGAGGACCGGGTCGACCACGTGGTCGACGTCAGCGAGGAACTGGACGTACCGGCGGTGCTGCTGCGCCCGGACGGGCATGTGGCGTGGGCGGGCGACGAGCAGGGAGAGCTGGCCGGGGAACTGCGCAGGTGGTTCGGCGACGCGACGGAGTGACGGGCCGGAGCGCGCGCCCCGGATCCTGGGCCATGGGTACCGCTCCCGGGCCCTGGGTACTGCCCCCCCGCCCCCGGGCCCTGGGTACTGCCCCCCGCCCCCGGGTCCCGGGCGTCCCGGGGCGCGATTGGGCTCGCTCAGGACGTGGCGCGCGGCCTGAGGACGCAGAACTCGTGCCCCTCCGGGTCCTCCAGGCACTTCCACGGGACGTCGCCCTGCCCGAGGTCGAGGTCGACGGCGCCGAGGTCCCGCAGCCGGGCGACCTCGGCGGCCTGGTCCTCGGCGGCGTACGGCATGAGGTCGACGTGGACGCGGTCCGGCACGGTCTTCCCGCCACCGCCGGGCTCCCGCAGGAACTCGAGGTACGGCCCGACCCCCTCCGCGGACCGCAGCACCGCCCGCTCGTCCGTCACCTCGTGCACGGTCCAGTCCGTCGCGCCGCCCCAGAACCGCGCCATGGCCCGCGGATCCACGCAGTCGACCACGATGGCGGCGACGGGTCCGGTGTCCCGGTAGATCTCCCGGGGCTCAAGCACGCAGAACTCGTTGCCCTCGGGGTCGGCGAGCACCGTCCACGGCACGTCGCCCTGCCCGATGTCGACGGGCTCCGCGCCGACGGCCCGCAGCCGTGCGACCAGCTCCGCCTGGTGGGCCGCGGAGGTGGTGGCGAGATCGAGGTGCGTACGGTTCTTCGTCGCCGTCTTGGCCTCCGGGACGATGACGACGTCGACGCAGACGGCGGCCGCGTCCGGCCAGACGAATCCGCCGCCGGGCTCGACGTTGGTCACGCCCGGCGCCTCACTGGAGATCCCCCAGCCGAGCGCCTCCGCCCAGAACCCGCCGACCGCGGCGTCGTCCAGGGCCTTGATGTTCACGTTCACGGGTCGCAGAGCCATGGCGGCGACGATATGCAGCCCACAACCGAAGATCCAGATCTCGGGCTCGCCGAGAACCGAAACAAATGGGGTGCGGCCGCCCGACACGGTGAGGTGTGATCGCCGACATGGCGATCGTGCTGAACAATCCGGGAGTCGACGGGCTGGTCGAGGCAGTGGGCGTGCTGCGCGAGTGGCAGTACGAGGGGGCGCCGACGCAGTTGCATCCGGGGGACCTGGGCTGGTTCTGGCGCTCGGGCGCGGAGGCGACCGCGGCGGCGGTCAGGACGTGGAGCAGGTCCGGGCGGATCCTCGCGATCGGCCTGCTGGACGGACCGGACCTGCTGCGGCTGACGACCGCGCCGGACGTCCGCCAGGACGAGGAACTGGCACGGCGGTTGGCCGCCGACGTGACCGATCCGGCGCGCGGTGTACTGCCCGCGGGCCGCGTGAACATCGAGGCGCCTCCGGGCTGCCTGCTCCCCGACCTCCTGGGCGCCGAGGAGGGCTGGCCCCTCGACGAACCGTGGACGCCCCTGCGCCGCGACCTCACCGCCCCGGTCCCGGCTCCGGACCTGCGCGTCGAGGAGATCGGCCCGGAGCGGGCCCACGTCTTCGCGGCCGTACTCCGGGGGGCGTTCGACGGTGCGAGGTTCACGGAGGACCGTTGGCACACGCTGGCATCCGGCGCGCCGTACGCCGACGCGCGCTGCCTGGTCGCGTACGACGACGGGGGTGACGCGGTGGGGGCGGTGTCGGTGTGGTCGGCGGGCCCGGGCAGACCGGGCATCCTGGAACCGATGGGCGTACACCGCGACCACCGCCGCCGCGGCCACGGCGAACAGATCACCCTCGCCGCAGCGGCCACGCTCCGGGACCTGGGCGCGTCGAGCGCACTCGTCGCCACCCCGACCTCGAACACGGCCGCCGTGGCGACCTACGAGTCGGCAGGCTTCGAACGCCGCGCGGAAACACGGGACCGCTACAGGGACGCGTAAGTCCGGCCGAAGCCGGCGGCCAACTGCCCGACCCGCAGCGGGATTTCCGCATCGACGGCAACGACCTCCGTGTGCGTGCGTGACCCGCGTCAGGGCGGCAGCGCGTCGGCCGGAGTGGCGTGGCGCACTTTTGCAAGCGGTTGCTTGCAAAAGTTAGCGCGGGTGCTGCACCATCGGCGTATGGCATCGCTCAACGTTGGCAACCTCGGCGAGTATCTGCGCGAACAGCGGCGCAGTGCGCAGCTTTCGCTGCGGCAGCTCGCCGATGCCGCGGGCGTGTCCAATCCGTATCTGAGCCAGATCGAGCGCGGCCTGCGCAAGCCGAGCGCCGAGGTTCTGCAGCAGGTCGCCAAGGCCCTGCGGATCTCCGCCGAGACGCTGTACGTGCGGGCCGGGATCCTCGACGAGAAGGAGCGGGACGAGCTGGAGACGCGCGCCGTCATCCTCGCCGACCCGTCCATCAACGAGCGCCAGAAACAAGTGCTGTTGCAGATCTACGAGTCGTTCCGCAAGGAGAACGACTTCGAGACGCCGTCGCACGCGGGTGCGGATGCGCATGCCGATGCGGATGCAGATGCGGTCGACAACGGCAGTGATGCCGGTCCCAAGCAGTCACCACCCTCAAGCTGAACGCTTCATACGGTTCATACGCCTCATACGCCTCATACGCCGACGCGAATCCGGGAGGACCCTCGTCATGGCCATCACCGATGACCTGCGCAAGACCCTGAGCAACCCCACCCCCGCGTACTTCGTCGCCGGGTCCGCGGACCTCGCCTTCCAGCAGGCGAAGAAGGTTCCGGGGCTCGTCGAGCAGCTGATCGCCGAGGCCCCGTCCCGCTTCGACGCGGTGCGCAACACCGACCCGAAGACCGTCCAGGACAAGGCGAGTGCCCGCGCCAAGGAGGCGCAGGGGACCCTCCAGGCCAAGGTCACCGAGGTGCTCGGCACGATCGACACCGACCTGAAGAAGCTCGGCGAGACCGCTCAGGACCTCGCGCTGCGCGGAGTCGGCGTCGCCGCCGAGCTCGCGGTCAAGGCGCGCGAGAAGTACGACGAGGTCGCCGAGCACGGCGAGCAGGCCGTGAAGTCGTGGCGCGGCGAGGCCGCCGAGGAGATCCTCGACCTGGCCGAGACGGTCGAGCCCGACGACGAGCCGAAGCCCGCGTCGGCGCAGTCCGCCGAGCCCGTGGGGCCCGCCGCCGTCGCGCCGAAGAGCGCGGCCGCCGCCCCGGCGAAGAAGCCCGTCGCCAAGAAGGCTCCGGCCAAGAAGCCGGTCGCCAAGAAGACCACGCCGCCCGCCAAGTAGGACCGGGGCACGCGCCGGGGCGGGCACTCACCGAGTGTCCGCCCCGTTGACCGGGTAGCGGGTACCGTGGCCGCGTAATCGATGAGCCGAGACTGGTGGTGGACGTTGTGCTGATGCAAGGGTTCGCGAACTTCATGTGGCTGCTGTCGCTGGCCCTGATCGTCTTCAGCGGATTCGCGCTCATCGACGCCGCCATCCGGCGCGAGGACGCCTATCGCGCCGCGGACAAGAAGACCAAGCCGTTCTGGCTGATCATCCTCGGTCTCGCCTTCGTGGTGAACCTGCTCTTCCCGATCCTGTCGTTCCTGCCGATCATCGGGCTCGTCGCCACCATCGTGTACATGGTCGACGTGCGCCCCGCGATCCGGCAGATCACGGGCGGCGGCCGCCGCGGCGGCTCCAGCAGCGACGGGCCCTACGGGCCGTACAACGGCGGTCGGTAGCGGGAGGACGCCCAGCGGGCCCCGGCTCAGCGCGCGCCGGGCGTCCGGTCCAGGAGCAGGACCGCCACGTCGTCCGTCAGGTCCCCGCCGTTGAGGTCGCGGACCTCGTTCACCGCCGCCTCGAGCAGTTCGTCGCCCTGCAGCCCCGCCGCGATCTGGCGGCGGATCATGTCGACCATGCCTTCCTGCCCCAGGCGCTGGTTGCCCCGGCCGATGCGGCCCTCGATCAGGCCGTCCGTGTAGAGCATCAGGCTCCACTTGCCGCCCAGCTCCACCTGGCGGCGCGGCCAGCGGGCGCGCGGCAGGAGACCCAGGGCGGGGCCCCCGTCCTCGTACGGCAGCAGCTCGGCGAGCCGTCCCTCGCGTGCGATCAGCGGCGCCGGGTGCCCGGCGAGGCAGAGACCGGCCCTGCGGCCGTCCGGGGCGATGTCGACCGTGCAGAGGGTCGCGAAGATCTCGTCGTCCGCGCGCTCGTGCTCCAGGACCTTCTGGAGCGTGGAGAGAAGCTCGTCGCCGCACAGGCCGGCGAAGGTCAGCGCGCGCCAGGCGATGCGCAGCTCCACGCCGAGCGCCGCCTCGTCGGGGCCGTGGCCGCAGACGTCGCCGATCATGACGTGCACGGCGCCGTCCGGCGTGCGCACGGTGTCGTAGAAGTCGCCGCCGAGCAGCGCGCGGGAGCGGCCGGGACGGTAGCGGGCGGCGAAGCGCAGCGGTGAGCCCTCGAGGAGCGGCGTCGGCAGCAGGCCGCGCTCCAGGCGGGCGTTCTCCTGCGCGCGCAGCCGCGACTCGGTCAGCTGGCGCTGGGCGGCGTCGGCGCGCTTGCGCTCGACCGCGTACCGGATGGCGCGGCTCAGCAGCCGGCCGTCCAGCTCGTCCCGGAACAGGTAGTCCTGGGCGCCGACGCGCACGGCCTCGGCGCCGCGCTCGGAGTCGTCGTTCGCGGTGAGCGCGAGGACCGCGTGCCGGGGCGCGAGCCGCAGCACGTGCCTGAGGGCGACGAGCTCGTCCTCGTCGCCCTCGGCGGTGCCGGGGGCGGGCAGGGCGAGGTCGAGCAGGATGCAGTGCACGTCGTCCGTGAGCAGCCGCTCGGCCTCGGTGAGGTTGCGGGCGGTACGGATACGGATGGGCTTGCCCGCGGAGTCGAGGAGCTCGGGCACGCTGAGCGACCCGGCCGGGTCGTCCTCGATCACCAGCAGGGTGAGCCCGGAGCCGTTGCCGCCGGTGGCGGTAGCGGTGTCCGCGCCGGTGTCCGTGGCGCTGCTGAAGCCGTTGACGCGGGGGCCTTCCGGGGTTGGCGCCGTCGTGTCGTGCGGGGGCGCCGCATGAGCCTGACCGCCTTCCGCGGCCGGTATCGCTCTCTGCCGCGGTATGGGTACGGGCATCGTCTGGATTCCTTCCCTCCCCCCGAGGGCATGGTGCCGCGCAGGTCGACGCGGCACCGACGGGGACCATAGCGGTAGCCGTGCCTCCATTGGAATGCCGCACGGCAAACAGCCACCGTCATATGCCGCATCCAGGAACGCAATTGGGCACGGCACGGTCCCGCCGGGAATGACGAACATCACGCCGTGCGGGTTGAGAGGGGCGCCGCGGCGTGCGCTGGGTCACACAGGGGGGCAGCGGACAGAAGCACGGGGAGAGGGGAGCGTCGGCCGGTGGTTACTTGTCGGGGCGTACGACCCCGAGTATCCGCATCGAGCCCGCACCCGCGATCGTCACGTTCCGGCCCGGCCGCGGCGCGTGCACGATCGCCCCGTCGCCCAGATACATCCCGACGTGGCTCGCGTCCGCGTGGTAGATGATCAGGTCACCGGGGCGCATGTTCTTGATGTCGACGCGCGGCAACTGCTTCCACTGCTCCTGCGAGGTCCGCGGAATGCCGCGCCCCGCGGCGGCCCAGGCCTGGGAGGTCAGCCCCGAGCAGTCGTACGACTTCGGGCCCTCGGCGCCCCACACGTACGGCTTGCCGATCTGGGCGGTGGCGAACTCCACGGCCTTCGCGCCCCGGTCCGACGCCTTGCCGCCGACGTCCTTCAGGACGCCCGAACTCACCCACGCCGACTGCTTCTTGCGGGCGGCCTCCTCCTCCAGCTTGCGCAGCCGCTCCTGCTCCTTCTTCTCCAGCGTCGACTCGAGCTTCTCTGCGGCCGCGATCTTCTTCTTTATCTTCTTCTTCGCGGCGGCCTTCGACTTGCGGTTGGCTTCCAGCTTCGTCCAGCGTGCGGTGGCGTCCTTGGCGTAGATCCGCAGGTCGTCCTGCGTTCTCTCCAGCTCCGTCAGCATGCCCTTGGTCGCCTTCTCGCCCTGCCGCATGCGCCCCGCGCCGTCCAGGAACTGGCCGGGGTCGTCGCTGAGCATCAGCCTGGCCTCGGAGGGCATCCCGCCGGCGCGGTACTGCGCGCGGGCCGCGGCGCCCGCGCGGGCCGTCAGCTTCCTGAGCTTCGCCTGGCCCTCGGCGATGTCCTTGGCCAGCTCCACGATCTGCTCGGACTGCTTCTCGGCCTTCTCCTCGGCCGCGTTGTACGCATCCGTGGCCACGCCCGCGTCGTGGTAGAGGTCGTCGATCTCCTTGCGGACCTGCTCCAGGGACGTGTCCGTGCGGGGGGTCGGTCTCGGCTTCGGGCTCGGGCTCGCAAAGGCCGTCCCCGGTGCGGCCAGCACTGTCGCCGCGCAGACCAGCGCCACGGCCGTCACCGTCGGGTATCGCTTCCCAGTCACGCCCCGCCACCCCCAAAGCTGATTTACCGTCAGTAACTTCCGTTCGACATCGGGATAGTGCCATGTCAGCGCTCGATACGACAGAGTCCGACAGCAACTCCGACCCCCACTGCCCCATGTGACGTACCGCACGCGGCGATCGTTCCCTCCCGCCGCGTTCGCCCGAGCATCTCCGGGTGCCGTCCGGGAGGCCCCGGAGCGACCTCGGGGTTGACCCCGACACCGGGCTCCGTGAGGGGCGGGGTTTCACCCCGACACCGGGCCTCGTGAGGGGAAGGGAGAAGCCGAGTTCACCCCGACCGCGGCGCCAATGCCTCCCACCGCACCGTCACTTCGCCCTGCCGCCACCGTGACGCGCCGTCAAGAACGGGCCAGTCGGCGGTCAGATCCCGCACCGCCCTCATCCACCGCTGCCGCGCCCCGTACGAGGCGTAGGGCGCCGCGGCCGCCCAGGCGCGGTCGAAGTCGCGCAGGAACGCGTGGACCGGCTCGCCCGGCACGTTCCGGTGGATCAGCGCCTTCGGCAGCCGCTCGGCGAGATCGGAGGGCTGCTCCAGGGAGCCGAGCCGCGTCGCGAAGGTCACCGTGCGCGGGCCCTCGGGTCCGAGCGCGACCCACACGTGCCGGCGTCCGATCTCGTCGCAGGTGCCCTCGACCAGCAGCCCGCCGGGGGAGAGGCGGGCGCACAGCCGCTCCCAGACGGCGGCGACCTGGTCCTCGTCGTACTGCCGCAGGACGTTCGCCGCCCTGATCAGGTCCGGTCCCGCGCCGTAGGCCTTCGAGCCCCCGCCGCCGCCCGGCTCCGACAGCGGCACCTCGAATCCACCGTGCCGGAAAGTGAGCCCCTCGCGCGCGTAGGGCGCGGCGGCCGCCACCCGCGCCGGGTCGATCTCGATGCCGACGACACGCGCGCGTGGAGCGACGGTACGCAGCCTCAGGAGCAGCTCGACGGCGGTCCAGGGGGAGGCGCCGTAGCCGAGGTCGACGGCGACGGGGTCCGCGGAGCGGCGCAGCGCGGCGCCGTGGACGGCCGCGATCCAGCGGTCCATGCGGCGCAGCCGGTTCGGGTTCGTGGTCCCGCGCGTCACCGTTCCCACGGGGCGGGAAGAGTTGCGTGGGGCCATGAGGAAAGGGTATGCGGGGATGGCGGTTGAGGGACGCTGCGTAATGCTTTGGTAAAAACGGACAGGTTGGAAATGGAGCAGCGGGCTCCGGTGTTCTCCCTCTGGAGGAACGTACGTCCTCCCAAAAGCTGTGCCCAAAGCTGTGCCCGTAGCCATGCACGTACGCAAGGAGGACCGCCCCGTGAGCCAGTACGTGTCCAGGCTCGGGCGTCGCTCCCAGGCGGCACCCCCGAGACTCCGTATTCCCGGCTCCCAGCGGCGGCCGCGCCGCGTGGCGATGCTGAGCGTGCACACCTCGCCCCTGCACCAGCCCGGCACGGGCGACGCGGGCGGCATGAACGTCTACATCGTGGAGCTCGCCAAGCGCCTCGCCGCGATCAACATCGAGGTCGAGATCTTCACGCGCGCCACCACCGGAGGGCTCCAGCCCACCGTGGAACTCGCGCCCGGCGTCCTCGTGCGCCACGTCGACGCGGGCCCCTACGAAGGACTCGCCAAGGAAGAGCTGCCGGCCCAGCTCTGCGCCTTCACGCACGGCGTCATGCAGGCCTGGGCGGGCCACCGGCCCGGCTACTACGACCTGGTCCACTCCCACTACTGGCTCTCCGGCCACGTCGGCTGGCTCGCCGCCGAACGCTGGGGCGTCCCCCTCGTCCACGCCATGCACACCATGGCGAAGGTCAAGAACGCGGCGCTCGCCGCCGGCGACACCCCCGAGCCCGCCGCCCGCGTCATCGGCGAGACGCAGATCGTCCGGGCCGCCGACCGCCTCATCGCCAACACCTCCGAAGAGGCCGACGAGCTCGTACGTCACTACGAAGCCGATCCCGCCAAGGTCGCCGTCGTCCACCCCGGCGTCAACCTCGAACGGTTCCGCCCCGCCGACGGACGCGCCGCCGCCCGGCACCGCCTCGGCCTGCCGCAGAACGCCCTCGTACCGCTCTTCGCGGGCCGCATCCAGCCCCTGAAGGCCCCCGACCTGCTCCTGCGCGCCGTCGCCGTCCTGCTGGACGAGCGTCCGGCGCTGCGCTCGAACATCGTCGTCCCCATAGTCGGCGGTCCGAGCGGCAGCGGCCTCGCGAAGCCCGAAGGGCTGCAGAAGCTGGCCGCGAAGCTCGGGATCGCGGACGTCGTCCGCTTCCAGCCGCCCGTCGGGCAGGAGCAGCTGGCGGACTGGTTCAGGGCGGCCTCGGTCCTGGTGATGCCCTCCTACAGCGAGTCCTTCGGCCTCGTCGCCATCGAGGCGCAGGCGGCCGGTACGCCGGTCCTCGCCGCCGCGGTGGGCGGGCTGCCCGTCGCCGTGCGCGACGAGGTCACCGGATTCCTCGTCCCCGGCCACGAACCGGCCCTCTACGCGCGCGTGCTCCGCGACTTCGCCGATCATCCCCAGCTCGTGGACCGCATGGGCGCGGCCGCCACCGCGCACGCGCAGTCATTCGGCTGGGACACGGCGGCGTCCGCCACCGCGGACGTCTACACCGCGGCGATGCACGACTTCCGCAGCTCGCGCCGTCACGTACGCTCGCACCATGGTTGAGCGGGCTGAGCAGACGGGGACGACGGCTACGGACACCGCGTCGGTCGTCGAGGGGACGCTGGACGACGCCGAGCTCGAATGGGAGTCGCCCGAGCCCGGTTCGTACGTCGTGAAGCTGCCCGGCACCCGGAAGCTCTCCACGACGCTCTCGCTGCGGGTCGGCAACCACTCCCTCTCCCTGAACGCCTTCGTGATCCGCCACCCCGACGAGAACCACGAGGCGGTGCACCGCTGGCTCCTGGAGCGGAACCTCCGCCTCTACGGCGTCAGTTACGCGATCGACTCGCTGGGCGACATCTACCTCGCGGGCAAGCTGCCGCTCTCCGCGGTCACCCCCGCCGAACTGGACCGCCTCCTCGGCTCGGTCCTCTCCGCCTCGGACGACTCCTTCAACACGCTCCTGGAGCTGGGCTTCGCGTCGGCGATCCGCAAGGAGTACGAGTGGCGGGTCTCCCGGGGCGAATCCACGCGCAACCTCGATGCGTTCACCCACCTGACCCAGCCGAGCTGACGCCCCCCACACGCGTCTCTCCGCGTGCGGGCCCACGAGTCCGGCGAGCGCGCGGGCCGGTGACGACCTCGGGGGCGCGCGGCGTCCGGTCCGGGCCGGTGACCCACCGGGTCATCGGGCCGGTGAGCCGCGAGGTCATCAGGCCGGTGAGCCGCCGGGCCATCAGGCCGGTGAACAGCGCCAGTTGGGTCGCGCCCAGCGTGCGCGCGGTGGCGTCGTCGACCCCGTCCTCGGACGTTCCGCGCAACAGGCCGGGGCGAGCCCCGGCCGCCCTCGCCCCGGCCGCCCGACGGATAGCAGCGCAGCCACACCCCCCTGGAGCACATGACCGGCGACGGCGCCGGTCCGCGCGGCGGTCGGCCTCAATACGGTCCGCGAGTTCGACCGGACCGACGCCCCCGACTTCACCGGCGACCTCCACGCCGGACTGGCGCTGTACGGCACTACGGCACTCGGCGCTACGGGCAATACGGCAATCAATACGGCACTACGGGCGAGGTGCGGCCACGGAATCCGTACGAGGCGCAACGGACTCCGCCGCGACGCTGACCTCGACGGCGCCGGGCGCGTCGGCGACCCCGCCCAGGGCACCCGCCCCCGGAGCGACCCCACCGGGGGCCACCTCCCCCGACTCCTCCTCGGGCAGCCCCCGCATCAACCCCCAGTACCCCAGCGCGGCCGCTGTCCCGAGCACCGCGCACGTACCCCACAGCCACTCCGCGCCGAACCGGTCGATCATGAAGCCGGACATCAGCGGGGCGACCAGCGCGGCCACGGACCAGGACATCGTGTACATGCCCTGGTAACGCCCACGTCCGTGGACGGGGGAGAGGCGGACCACGAGACCCGTCTGGGTCGGCGCGTTGACGATCTCGGCGAGCGTCCACACGCACACCGTCAGCGCGAAGACGCCGACCGACCCGGCGAACGCGGTGAGCCCGAAGCCGTACCCGGCGACGACCGAGGAGATCACCAGCAGCCGGCGCGGGTCACGGTGCTCGATGAAGCGGGTGACGGGGATCTGCATGACCACGATGAGCACGCCGTTCACGGCGATCGCGAGCCCGTAGTCGGCCGGCGTGAACCCCGCCTCGCCCATCGCCACGGGCAGCCCGACGGACCCCTGCATGAAGATCAGCGCGACGAGGAAGCTCAGCCCGACGACCCCCATGAAGCGCCCGTCCCGCAGCACGGTCCCGAGCCCCACCGCCGGCTCGGCGGCCTTCTCCACCGCCGTGCGCACGGGCCGCGACTCCGGCAGCTTCGCGAAGACGACGATCGCGCAGACCATCGTCATGGCGGCCTCGATGAGGAACCCGGCCCGGTAGCTGTAGGAGGCGATGAAACCGGCGCCCGCGGAGGATATGGCGAAGCCGAGGTTGATGGCCCAATAGTTGAGAGAGAAGGCACGCACCCGATCCTCGGGACGCACGATGTCCGCCATCATCGCCTGCACGGCGGGCCGGGACGCGTTGCTCGCCATGCCGACCACGAAGGCGACGCCCGCGATGGCGACGGGGTGCTCCATGAACCCGAGGACCGCCACCGACACGGCCGTGGAGGCCTGCGCGACGAGCAGCGTGGGCCGCCGCCCGAGCCGGTCGGTCATCACGCCCGCACCGAGCGAGGACACGACACCGCCGAGCCCGTGCAGCGCGGCGACGAGTCCGGCGTACGAGGCGGAGTAACCACGCTCAAGGGTCAGGTACAGCGCCATGAAGGTGGCGACGAAGGCACCGAGCCGGTTGACCAGGGTGCTGGTCCACAGCCACCAGAAGGCGCGGGGCAGTCCGGAGACGCTCTCGGTGACGGCACGTCTCATTCGTCCTGTGACGGCGTACGGCATGGAAGTTCCCCCGGATGTGCTGCGGCTGAGGTGTAAGTGGCGAGGACGGCAAGCACAAATTACGAGCCCAGCGCCGGGAACCGCCACTCAATTGACAACCCTCGTCAACTGTCACGCCCCACGTCCGCCCTCCGCCGTCTCCCCCCCTTATCCGCGCGCGCGGGGCGCCCTGAGGTTCGATTACGCTCAGAGGCATGGCCGACGCACCGTACAAGCTGATCCTCCTCCGCCACGGCGAGAGCGAATGGAACGCGAAGAACCTGTTCACCGGCTGGGTGGACGTCAATCTCAACGAGAAGGGCGAGAAGGAGGCGGTCCGCGGCGGTGAGCTGCTCAAGGACGCCGGCCTGCTCCCCGACGTGGTCCACACGTCGCTCCAGAAGCGCGCCATCCGCACCGCGCAGCTGGCCCTGGAGTCCGCCGACCGCCACTGGATCCCGGTCCACCGCTCCTGGCGCCTGAACGAGCGCCACTACGGCGCCCTCCAGGGCAAGGACAAGGCCCAGACGCTCGCCGAGTTCGGCGAGGAGCAGTTCATGCTGTGGCGCCGCTCGTACGACACCCCGCCGCCGGCGCTCGACCGCGACGCGGAGTACTCCCAGTTCTCGGACCCGCGCTACGCGACGCTCCCCCCGGAGCTGCGCCCCCGGACGGAGTGCCTGAAGGACGTCGTCGTCCGCATGCTCCCGTACTGGTTCGACGGCATCGTCCCCGACCTCCTGATCGGCAGGACGGTCCTGGTCGCGGCCCACGGCAACTCGCTCCGCGCCCTGGTCAAGCACCTGGACGGCATCTCGGACGCCGACATCGCGGGCCTGAACATCCCCACGGGCATCCCGCTCTCGTACGAGCTGGACGCCGAATTCAAGCCCCTGAACCCGGGCGGCACCTACCTCGACCCGGAGGCCGCGAAGGCGGCGATCGAGGCGGTCAAGAACCAGGGCAAGAAGAAGTAACTCGCAACAAGTAGCCCCCGGCCTGCGCTTTGCCCGTAGGCCGGGGGCTTACGTTTTGGTCGGCCGCCCTAGGGGGCTTCGCCGCCGGACCAGCGCGTGCTCAGGACGGCCAAGCGTCGGCCATCCGGAAAAGGACCACGGTTCCGCCGAAGCGGCTGGTCGTGGCGTGCCAAGAGTCGGCGACGGAGTCGACCAGGAACAGCCCGCGCCCGTGAGCGTCGTCGGCATCGGGGTGCCTGAGCCGCACGTCCTCCGGGAGCCCCGGGTTGTGCACGTCGACCCGGAGGGAGTCACCCTCGCGGAACCACTCCACCCGAACGACCCAGGGCTCGTCCGACCTGCCGTGGACCACGGCGTTGGTCACAAGCTCCGAGATCATCAGGACACAGTCGTCGACGGAGCAGGCGGGGTCGTACGGGGTGATGAACTTCCGGAACCAGCGCCGGGCCCGAGGCACGGACTCCGCGACGGGGGGCAAGGTCATCGCGCCGAGGCGCGGCGGCTCTTCGACGGGGTCGCGGTCGATCGTGTGGGTCATCGGTGTCCTGCACCTCTCACTCCGGAGGCCCCGGTCTCGACCTCTCTATACATCTCACTCTGGCTAACATCACTAGAGACGTCAATCGAACAGGCGGGAAGAGGGGGCCCAACCGGACCGGTGGTTACTCGCAGCGAACGAGCGCCCAACCCGTGGCCTAAGGTGTCTAGAGATGATCGGGAGGAGATCTGCGGATGGCCCACACCGAAGACGGCCCTCAGCCCAAGTACCAGCGAATCGCCGACACTTTGCGTGAGGCGATCCAGGCGGGCCAGTACGGTCCCGGTGATCGGCTGCCGGGGGAGAACGACCTCATGGCCACGCACGGCGTTGCCCGCATGACGGCACGCCAGGCCCTGGGCGTCCTTCGGGACGAAGGCCTCGCTGAAGCCCGCAAGGGCGCCGGCGTGTTCGTCCGCACCTTTCGCCCGCTGCGGCGTCGAGGCATCCAGCGGCTGGCCGAGCAGCAGTGGGGCAACGGCCGTTCCATCTGGTCGGCGGACATCGAGAACCGCTCTCTCGAAGTGGACCAGGTCACCGTGTCCGAGGAGACCGCTCCCGAACACATCGGTGCGGTCTTGGACTTGGCCGAAGAGGAAGCGGTGTGTGCGAGGCGTCGGCGCTTCGTCCTGGACGGCAAGCCTGTCCTGCTCGCGACGAGCTACCTGCCCCTGCCCCTGGTCGCCGGATCCGCGATCACCCAAGAGGACACAGGGGAGGGCGGAACGTACGCCAGGCTCGCCGAACTCGGCCACAAGCCGGTGCACTTCCGCGAAGAAATCCGCTCACGCATGCCGTCGAAGGATGAGGGGGCGCGCTTGAGCATGTCCGGGGGCGCCCCCGTCATCCTCATCTGCCGCACGGCCTTCACGACCGAAGGCCGCCCCGTCGAGGTCAACGAAATGACGCTGGACGCCGCCTCTTACGTCTTGGAATACGACTTCGACGCCTGACCGCCTTTACGGCGGGCCTGGGATCTTACGGCGACCCCGAGTCCGTGATGCCCTGTGCCAGGTCGCCGACCGTCTCGGCGATCCACTGGCCGAAACCGGTCGGGGCGATCAGGACGCCGAAGACCAGCACGATGGCCACCGTCAGCTGTTCGTCGTTGCGGCTACGAGCCTGGGTGCGTCGTCGTAGACGTACGACGATGATGACAGCCAGAAGCACCGCTACGTTGATCGTCAGCACCATCGGCCAGGCCCCCTGCACGTGAGTAACGTCCCGGCCTTCCTGTGTAACCCGGAACTCCGGCCCGTGGCCGCCCGATTACCTGTAGTTGGCAGCAATGCGCTCGTTCGGGGCTGAATCGATGCGTGGCTCAAGCGATTCGCAGGTCGGACTGGGGTGAAGCTCGACCGGCGCGTTGGCCGGTGGTCAGGGGACCGGCCAAGTTCCCGTCCAGGGGTGGTCGGGGGTCAGGGGACCGGCCAAGTTCCCGTCCAGGGGTGGTCGGGCGGCGTCGGGCCCGTCTCGCCCTTGCGCTTCGCCAGGCGTCGCCTCGCGATGTGGTACGCCCACGCGTGCGTGGCGACCTTCTTCTCCACGCCGAAGTGCCTGCCCGTCGCCGCGTCCAGGACCTGGTGGTACTCCTGGAGGAGGTCCCAGGACATGTTCTCGAAGTCGGCGTCGGCCCAGCAGTAGAGGTGCTGGAGCTCGAACCGTACGGCGGCCAGGAACTCCATCTCGCCGCGGTCCTTCGGCTCCGTTCTGCCGCCGTGCGCCCGCACCCACTCCCGGACCTCGGGCGCCGCCCCGTCCCACTTGCTGCCCGAGTCCCTGATCTCCGCGTAGTCCACCCACGCCCAGAACGCCTCCGCGTCGGCGATGTCGGGCGCCTGGCGGTGGTGGTCCTGACAGAGCAGGGCGAAGTTGCGGACGTCCATCGAGCCGCCGAGCGACGACGGCACGGCGTGCGCGCGGTCCACGGGGGTGCCCCAGCAGATCAGGCACGCCGGGTCCATCCCCAGGTAGTCCGCTATCGCCGTGAGCCTGGGCGGCGTTCTGCGGTCGTTCTCCGTCGTCCCCCGGGGGCGCAGCGGAAGCAGGTCCACGTCGTACCAGAAGCCCTCCGCGTCCTCGGGATACGTCACGTGCAACTCGTCCGGCACGTCGTTCCGCTGCCCGTGCGTGTTCGCGAGCCTGTGGAACGGCGTCGTCAGCTCGGTCAGGTACGGGAGCAGGTACTCCATGGCGAAGTTCTGGATGATCTCGATGGCGTCGCGGTCGTAGCCGCCGGCGTCGTTGCGGTGCCCCTGCACCCTCAGGAAGAGGTGACGGGGCTTGCCGGGCATCTGGCGTTCCGCGCTCCGCAGGACCTCGAAGACGCGTCGGGCGCAGCGCTCGAAATTCTCGTACACCGCCATGTCGTGGTACAGCAGGACCGCCTTCTCGCCGGCCGCGCGAGCCGGGACCGGGCGGCCGCCGCGTCTGCCACGGCCGTTCGCCTTCTCGCTCTTCCTGCTGCGTTGTTTCTTCTTGGGCATGGGTGGATCTTCGCGTGTGCCGGTCGTGTCGAACGCGGGTTCCGACGAAGTGCCCGCGCGCGCGTGCGCCGTTGATGCGCCCCGTCCCCGTGGGCATGAAATGGGCAACAGGCAGTACGTCGTACGCCTACGAGGAGGAGACCATGGCCGAGTCCCCCACGCGCGAACACGTTCCCGAAGTCCCGCTGGCGTCCTGCGGATGCGGCCCGGGCTGCAGCTGCGGCTGCCAGTCGGGCGGTTCCTGCCAGTGCGGCGGCGGCTGCGGCTGACCCGCTGACGCCGCGGCCGGACAGCGCTGTGCCCCGCGCGACAACCTGACGTCGGGCGGGGCACACACGCGTGCGGAACGAAAAGGAGAGGCGGGGGCCCTACGCCCGCACCGGCGACGCCTACGCGCCTACGCGCCCTCCACCGGCGCCTGCCCCGTCGGCTGTATCTCGTCCGCGTGCTCACCCGTCACCAGGTACACGACCCGCTTCGCCACCGACACCGCGTGGTCCGCGAAGCGCTCGTAGTAGCGGCCGAGGAGCGTCACGTCGACGGCCGTCTCGATGCCGTGCTTCCAGCGGTCGTCCATCAGGTGCTGGAACAGCGTGCGGTGCAGCTGGTCCATCTCGTCGTCGTCCTGCTCCAGCTGGAGCGCCAGGTCGACGTCTTTGGTGATGATGACCTCCGCCGCCTTCGCCATCAGGCGCTGCGCGAGCTGGCCCATCTCCAGGATCGTGGCGTGCAGGTCCCGCGGCACCGCCGAGTCGGGGAAGCGGAGCCTCGCCAGCTTCGCGACGTGCTGGGCCAGGTCGCCCGAGCGCTCCAGATCGGCGCTCATGCGCAGCGAGGTGACCACGATGCGCAGATCGGTGGCGACCGGCTGCTGGCGCGCCAGCAGGGCTATCGCACGCGCCTCCAGGTCGTGCTGCAGATCGTCGACCTTCTGGTCGGCGGCGATCACGCTCTCCGCCATCTTCAGGTCCGCGTCGAGCATGGCCGTCGTGGCGCGCCCGATCGCGGACCCGACGAGGCGGGCCATCTCGACCAGGCTGTCGCCGATCGAGTCAAGTTCCTCGTGGTACGCGTCCCGCATGTGGCTGTCCCTCTCTCGTACGTCTCAGGGGGCTGGCCCCTACGCTCCCACGGTGCGGCCCGGACGCGTCCGTTTCCGGCACCCCACATGAATCACCACCGTCATCAAGGTGAACTGTGGGCGACGCATGACCGCATCCTTGATCACCCGGGCCCTGGACGGCCGGGAAGAAGTGAACCGGCACCGTCCCCACGGTGAACTCTGGGCGACGAGTGTTCGAGCGGGCACCCGTACGGCTGTGACCGGCTCTTACTCGGCGCATAACCTTGAGGCATGGACGTGAACGCGGCGGTCGCCGCAGCGGCAGCGATCGCCGGGGTGTGCACCGGTGTCATCGCCATGCTGGCGTTCCGATGGAGCGAGCGCGACCAGAAACGCCCCACCCGGACCTCCCTGCACACCGATCCCGTACTGCCACCCGGCGTGGACACGGTGCTCTCCGTGCTCCGCTCCTCCGCCGTCGTCCTCGACGAGGCCGACAGCGTGGTCAAGGCGAGCTCGGCGGCGTACGCACTCGGACTCGTACGCGGCGGGAAGCTCGCCGTCGAGCCGATGCTGCAGATGGCCCGCGACACCCGCCGAGACGGCGAGATACGCCAGGTCGAGCTGGACCTGCCGCGGCGCGGCACCGGCCGCGGAGAGGCACTCGCGGTCTCCGCGCGCGTCGCCCCGCTCGGCTCCCGGCTCGTCCTCCTCCTCGTGGAGGACCTCACCGAGGCCCGCCGCATCGAGGCCGTACGACGCGACTTCGTCGCGAACGTGAGCCACGAGCTCAAGACCCCGGTGGGCGCGCTCTCCCTGCTCTCCGAAGCCGTCATGGACGCCTCGGACGACCCGGAGGCCGTCGAGCGCTTCGCGGGCCGCATGCAGATCGAGGCGACCCGCCTGACCAGCCTCGTGCAGGAACTCATCGACCTCTCCCGGGTACAGAACGACGACCCCCTGGAGGACGCCGAACCCGTCCGCGTCGACGAACTGGTGGCGGAGGCGATCGACCGCAGCCGCCACCAGGCCTCCCACAAGCAGATCACCATGGCCTCGGGCGGCACCGCCGAACTCCAGATATGGGGCAACCGCGGCCAGCTCGCGGCGGCCCTCGGCAACCTCGTCGAGAACGCCGTCAACTACTCGCCCGCCCGCACCCGCGTGGGCATCGCCGCCCGCAGGGTCGCGGCACCCGGCGGCGACATGATCGAGGTCGCCGTCACCGACCAGGGCATCGGCATCTCCGACAAGGACAAGGAACGCATCTTCGAGCGCTTCTACCGCGTCGACCCGGCCCGCTCCCGGGCCACCGGCGGCACCGGCCTCGGTCTCGCCATCGTCAAGCACGTGGCCGCCTCGCACGGCGGGGAGGTCACCGTGTGGAGCTCCGAGGGTCAGGGCTCCACCTTCACCCTGCGGCTGCCCGAGGCGGCCGCACACCGCGACCGCGGATCACGTCACGGCGGCGGACCCGACGACGGGGCCACCGCGTCCTCCGACAGCGCCGAAACCGCCGCGACCACCACGTACGAACCCATTCCTGCCCCGGAGGTCCTTCCGTGACCCGAGTGCTCGTCGTCGAGGACGAGGAATCCTTCAGCGACGCCCTGTCCTACATGCTCCGCAAGGAGGGCTTCGAAGTCGCCATCGCGGCGACAGGCCCGGACGGACTCGACGAATTCGAGCGCAACGGCGCCGACCTCGTCCTGCTCGACCTGATGCTGCCGGGCCTGCCCGGCACCGAGGTCTGCCGACAGCTGCGCAGCCGCTCCAACGTCCCGGTGATCATGGTGACCGCCAAGGACAGCGAGATCGACAAGGTCGTCGGCCTGGAGATAGGAGCCGACGACTACGTGACCAAGCCCTTCTCCTCCCGCGAGCTGGTCGCCCGCATCCGCGCGGTGCTGCGCCGCCGCGGCGAGCCGGAGGAGGTCACCCCGCAGGCGCTGGAGGCGGGCCCGGTCCGGATGGACGTCGACCGCCACGTGGTCACGGTCTCCGGCTCCAAGGTCGACCTGCCCCTGAAGGAGTTCGACCTCCTGGAGATGCTGCTGCGCAACGCGGGCCGCGTACTGACCCGCATGCAGCTCATCGACCGCGTCTGGGGCGCGGACTACGTGGGGGACACCAAGACCCTCGACGTCCACGTGAAGCGCCTGCGCGCCAAGATCGAGCCGGACCCGGGGGCGCCGCGCTACCTGGTGACGGTCCGCGGCCTGGGCTACAAGTTCGAGCCGTAAACAGCACCGCGCACGTAGTACGTGGAAGGGCGGGACCCCACCGGGGTCCCGCCCTTCTCACTGCTGTACGCCGATCAGTGCTGCGTGCCCGTGCCGGCCTCGGCGCCGTGCTCACCGGCGTTCGCCGGGTCGGAGGCGCCACCCGACGGGTCCGCGTCCGCGTTGCCGGACGGCTTGCCCGACGGCTTGCCGGAGGGGTCGGTGGCGGCCCCGGAGGCGTCCGTGGAGGGCTCCTGCGGCTTGCCGGACTTCGCCGGCTTGGACGGCTTGCCGTCCGGCGACTGCGGGAGCCGGCTCGGACCCCACTTGGAGAAGTAGCTGTCCGCCGGCACGACGAACGCCTTCATCTTCACGTCGCCGGTCGAGCTGAAGGAGAAGGTGATGGGCTGCGCGTTGCCGTCCTTGACCGCCTCGCGGCTGCCGGACAGGACCGCCGAGGCGTTGTCCTTGCCACCGATGACGATGGAGCCGCCGGCCGGGATGGTCAGCGGACCGTTCGGCTTGGAGTCCTTGTCGTCCTTGCCGCGCGTGAGCTTGGCCTTCTTGTCGGTGCCGTCGACCGTGATGGAGTTCAGGGTCTGGGCCTTGTCACCGGCGTTGAAGATCGTGGCGGCGACCACGGCGGGGCCGGTCGACTCCAGGTCCGGCTGCGTGATGACCATGGCGTTCTGGATCTTGATGTCGCCGACGGAGGTCGCGGCGTTGTCCGGCTTGACCTCCATCGTCTGTGCGTTGTTGCCTGCGGCGCACGCGGTCAGCGAGGCGAGCGAGAACGCGAGGGCGGTGGCGGCGAGGGCGCCGCGTCGAAGGCTGCGGCTCACGGCGGCGGCAACTCCTTGAACGTGGGCGGTACAGGACGGGGCGGGCGGCCGTAAAGCCGTCCTAAGGGTGTGTCAGCGCGCTTAGGTTACCGAGCCGTTCCCACACGGCCGCACCCGACCCGCCCCTTAGGGCACGCGCACCTGGGGACGGGTGCCGCACGAGGCGTCCCGCGCACCGGGCGCGCCCCCGCGCACCCGGCGCCCCAATGCCCCCTCGGCCGTCTTTCGCATAAGCGCGGTCAAGAGCCCGGGCGTCACGCCTCGCGGATTTCCCGCAAGGAATACAGGGGGGTGCGAAGGGGGGTCCGGAGAATTGATCATCGGGCCGCTTGATCAATTCAGGAATCGCGTCGGACGTCACGCAGCACATCTCTCCGGCCACCGAACGGAGTATCGAAAGTTCACCGCTTGGAACCTCGCAAACCGGGACGTTCGGCCTCTTCGGGCCCCCTCGGGGGGCGTGCGACGGGGGCGTTTCCGGCTCCCCGAAGAGCCGCTCCGACCTGCGAATACCCCGTTCCGGAGGCCCTTCGCAGCACGTTCCTGTTGCTGTTGTCAAGCCCCGAGATATGCCCTGACCTGCGAAAACGCCATTCAGAAGAGGCGGTTCTCGTGTTAGGATGGATAGCCACGGAAGGGGTACCTGTCACATGACGTTCAAGGTTGGCGACACCGTGGTCTATCCCCATCACGGGGCCGCGCTGATCGAGGCCATCGAAACTCGCCAGATCAAAGGCGTGGACAAGACCTACTTGGTGCTGAAGGTCGCCCAGGGCGAC
Organism: Streptomyces sp. NPDC045678; assembly: GCF_056432085.1. Taxonomy (NCBI): domain Bacteria; kingdom Bacillati; phylum Actinomycetota; class Actinomycetes; order Kitasatosporales; family Streptomycetaceae; genus Streptomyces; species Streptomyces sp. NPDC045678. The sequence goes on along the minus strand of NZ_JBWKJS010000005.1, from coordinate 567,974 downwards.
CTGACGGTGCGTGTGCCAGCGGACAATGCGGAGTTCGTCGGCGTGCGTGATGTGGTCGGGCAGGACGGCCTCGACCGGGTCTTCGAAGTACTGCGCGCGCCGTACGCAGAAGAGCCCACGAACTGGTCGCGCCGCTACAAGGCAAATCTCGAGAAGCTCGCCTCCGGCGATGTCATCAAGGTCGCGGAAGTCGTCCGTGACCTGTGGCGTCGGGAGCGCGAGCGTGGACTGTCGGCCGGTGAGAAGCGCATGCTCGCCAAGGCCCGCCAGATCCTGGTGAGCGAACTCGCCCTCGCGGAGAACACGAACGAGGACAAGGCCGAGGCCCTGCTGGACGAGGTCCTCGCGTCCTGACGCGGACGGCCCGAGGTGCAGGACATGCCTCGGAGCTCCCGCGTCGACCAGGCGCAGCAATGCCGCGGTGCCCGCTGACCCTTCATGGAGTCGCCGGGCGCTGCGGCATGTTCGTACCCAGTCCTCGTACCCAGTGTCTTCGTCGCCAGGCAGAGCCAGGCTGATTTGTACCCGGGCCGATGTGGTGGGGCGACCCCGAAGGGCCGTTACTGGCGTGCCGGGCTCTTGCGGCTGACTCGACCGAATGTCACGGAAGGGTCCGGTCAAGGCGTCCGTCCCGCCCGGCACGGTGTGGCCATACCCACGTCGGCCGAGCACACAAACCTGAACGGAACCGATGTCTAGCGAATCCCGTACCGCGGTGGTCATTCCCGCGGCTGGGCGGGGCGTGCGCCTCGGCCCGGGCGCCCCCAAAGCGCTTCGCGCGCTGAACGGCACCCCGATGCTGATCCATGCCGTGCGGGCCATGGCGGAGTCCCGCGCGGTCTCCCTCGTCGTCGTCGTGGCGCCCCCGGACGGCGCCGCCGCGGTCAAGACCCTCCTTGACGACCACGCGCTGCCCGACCGGACCGACTTCGTCGTCGTGCCCGGCGGGGAGAGCCGCCAGGAGTCCGTCCGGGCCGGTCTGGACGCGCTGCCGCCCGGCTTCGACATCGTGCTCGTGCACGACGCGGCCCGACCGCTGGTGCCGGTCGACACGGTCGACGGCGTCATCGAGGCCGTACGCGACGGGGCTCCCGCCGTGGTCCCCGCGCTCCCGCTCGCCGACACGGTCAAGCAGGTCGAGCCGGCGGCGGAACAGGGCGCGCCCGAACCCGTCGTCGCCACGCCCGAGCGTGCCCGGCTGCGCGCCGTGCAGACCCCGCAGGGCTTCGACCGCGCGACGCTCGTACGGGCCCACGAGAGCGCCACCGGACAGGTGACGGACGACGCCGGCATGGTCGAGCAGCTGGGGCTGCCGGTCGTGTGCGTGCCGGGCCACGAGGAGGCGTTCAAGGTGACGCGCCCCCTGGACCTCGTGCTCGCGGAGGCGGTCCTGGCCCGAAGGAGGGCGAACGATGGCTTCTGAGACTGATGAGGCACGGGTGCGGGCCCTCCTCCCGCAGGTGGGCATCGGCACCGACATCCACGCCTTCGAAGAGGGCCGCGAGCTGTGGTGCGCGGGCCTGAAGTGGGACGACCAGGGCCCCGGTCTCGCCGGGCACTCCGACGCCGACGTCGTCGCGCACGCCGCGTGCAACGCGCTGTTCTCCGCGGCGGGCCTCGGTGACCTCGGCGCCCACTTCGGCACCGGCCGCCCCGAGTGGTCCGGCGCCTCCGGCCTGACCCTGCTCACCGAGGCCGCCCGCATCGTCAGGGACGCCGGCTTCACCATCGGCAACGTCGCCGTCCAGGTCATCGGCGACCGCCCGAAGATCGGCAAGCGCAGGGACGAGGCACAGAAGGTGCTCTCCGAAGCGGCGGGCGCGCCGGTCTCCGTCTCCGGAGCCACCACCGACGGCCTGGGTTTCCCGGGCCGCGGCGACGGCCTGGCGGCGATCGCCACCGCGTTGGTCGTACGCACGTCGTTGTAAGGCGGGCAATGGGGTATTCGTATGCCTCGTACAGGCAAAATCCCGTACGAACCCCCACGAAGGAGTGCGCCATGTCCGCCCAACTCTCCGACGACCTCAAAGCGCTGCTCGACACCCCCGTCTTCATCAACGTCGCGACGATTCAGCCTGATGGGAGTCCTCAGGTGTCCCCGGTCTGGGTGAAGCGTGAGGGGGATGTGGTGTTGTTCTCGACGACGCTCGGTCGTCGCAAGGAGAAGAATCTGCGGCGGGATCCGCGGGTGACGGTGCTGGTGCAGCCCTTCGACGCGCCGTACACGTACGCGGAGATCCGTGGGACGGCGGAGATGACGACGGAGGGCGGTCAGGAGCTGATCGACGAGCTGTCGATGAAGTACACGGGCAAGAAGTACGCGGACTTCAACCCCAGCTCGAAGGACGACACCCAGCGGGTCGTGGTGAGGGTGAGCGCGCGGAAGGTCGTCGGCAGCATCTGAGGGGTGCCGCTCTGCCCGTCGGGCGGGTCGGGGAGCCCGCCCGCCCGGCCCCTGCCCGCGGGCGGAGCCCGCTGATGGATGCAGCATCAACGTCGCGACGATTCAGCCTGATGGGAGTCCTCAGGTGTCCCCGGTCTGGGTGAAGCGTGAGGGGGATGTGGTGTTGTTCTCGACGACGCTCGGTCGTCGCAAGGAGAAGAATCTGCGGCGGGATCCGCGGGTGACGGTGCTGGTGCAGCCCTTCGACGCGCCGTACACGTACGCGGAGATCCGTGGGACGGCGGAGATGACGACGGAGGGCGGTCAGGAGCTGATCGACGAGCTGTCGATGAAGTACACGGGCAAGAAGTACGCGGACTTCAACCCCAGCTCGAAGGACGACACCCAGCGGGTCGTGGTGCGGGTGAGCGCGCGGAAGGTCGTCGGCAGCATCTGAGGGAGCCGGCAGCGTCCGAGGGCGGGCCTCACGTCACAGTTCCGTGCACGGTCGGGCCGGGGGGCGTGGGGCACTGTCCCGCGCCCACTACCCTGGAGTGGTGACGATTCGCCTGTACGACACCAGCGCCCGGCAGATCCGTGACTTCAGCCCCCTCAATGACGGCTGCGTCTCGATCTACCTCTGTGGTGCCACGGTGCAGGCCGCCCCGCACATCGGGCACATCCGGTCCGGCCTGAACTTCGACATCATGCGCCGCTGGTTCGCCTACCGCGGTTTCGACGTGACGTTCATCAGGAACGTGACCGACATCGACGACAAGATCATCCGGAAGTCCGCCGAGCAGGGCCGGCCCTGGTGGTCCATCGGGTACGAGAACGAGCGCGCGTTCAACAGCGGATACGACGCGCTCGGTTGCCTGCCGCCCACCTACGAACCGCGCGCCACCGGCCACATCACCGAGATGGTCGAGATGATGCGCGGGCTCATCGAGCGCGGACACGCCTACGAGGCCGACGGCAACGTCTACTTCGACGTGCGGTCCTTCCCCGGCTACCTGGAGCTCTCCAACCAGGACCTGGACGAGCTGCGCCAGCCCGCGGGCGAGGGCGAGACCGGGAAGCGCGACCCGCGTGACTTCGCCATGTGGAAGGCCGCCAAGGAGGGGGAGCCCAGCTGGGAGACCCCGTGGGGCCGCGGCAGGCCCGGCTGGCACCTGGAGTGCTCGGCGATGGCCCACAAATACCTGGGCCGCGAGTTCGACATCCACGGCGGCGGGATCGATCTGATCTTCCCGCACCACGAGAACGAGATCGCGCAGGCCAAGGCCTTCGGCGACACCTTCGCGCGCTACTGGGTGCACAACGGCTGGGTCACCATGAGCGGCGAGAAGATGTCGAAGTCCCTCGGCAACTCGGTGCTCGTGAGTGAAATGGTCAAGCAGTGGCGCCCCATCGTGCTGCGCTACTACCTCGGCACCCCGCACTACCGCTCGATGATCGAGTACAGCGAGGAAGCCCTCCGCGAGGCCGAGTCCGCGTTCGCCCGCATCGAAGGCTTCGTGCAGCGCGTCGTGGAGAAGGCCGGCGGCGTCGTCGAACCCGCCGCCCAGGTCCCGCCCGCGTTCGCCGACGCCATGGACGACGACATGGGCGTCCCGCAGGCCCTCGCCATCGTCCACACCACCGTCCGCCAGGGAAACTCCGCACTGGCCGCCGACGACAAGGAAGCCGCCATGGCACGCCTCGCCGAGGTGCGGGCCATGCTCGGCGTCCTCGGCCTCGACCCGCTCGACCCGCACTGGGCCGGCGGCGAGGCCGACCGCGGCGAAGACCTGCACGGAGTCGTGGACACCCTCGTCCGCCTCGTCCTGGACCAGCGCGAAGCCGCCCGCGGCCGCAAGGACTGGGGCACCGCCGACGCGATCCGCGACCAGCTCAACCAGTCGGGCCTCGTCATCGAGGACAGCCCGACAGGCCCCCGCTGGACGCTCGGTCCGCGCTGAACGGACACCACTGATGTGCCGCCCGGCCTTCCGGGCGGCACACTTCATAGACGTACACCCGTGCGCGTACGCACGTACGCGCCCACGCATCACAACAGACAGGTAGGTCATGGCCGCTAACAACCGCCGCATGTCCGGCAAGAAGGGCGCGCAGGTCGGCAGCGGCGGCAATCGGCGCCGCGGCCTGGAGGGCAAGGGCCCGACGCCGCCCGCCGAGGCCCGCAAGGGGCACGTGAAGAACCGCATCGCCAACGCCAAGGCCAAGAAGGCCGCGGGCGGACGCCGCCCCGCCACGCTCAAGGGGCGCGGCGGCAAGGGCACCTCCGAGATGGTCGTCGGCCGCAACCCGGTCTTCGAGGCACTGCGCGACGGCGTGCCCGCCTCCACGCTCTACGTCCAGCAGTTCATCGACAACGACGAGCGGGTCCGCGAGGCGCTGCAGCTCGCGGCCGAGCGCGGCGGCATCCACCTCATGGAGGCCCCCCGCCCCGAGCTCGACCGCATGACGAACGGCCTCAACCACCAGGGCCTCGTCCTCCAGGTCCCGCCGTACGAGTACGCGCACCCCGAGGACCTCGTCGCCGCCGCCTTCGACGAGGGCCAGGACCCGCTGATCGTCGCCCTCGACGGCGTGACGGACCCGCGCAACCTCGGCGCGGTCGTCCGCTCCGTCTGCGCGTTCGGCGGCCACGGCGTGCTCGTGCCCGAGCGGCGCGCCGCCGGAATGACGGCCGGCGCGTGGAAGACGTCCGCGGGCACCGCCGCGCGGACGCCGGTCGCCCGTGCCACGAACCTCACGCGCGCCCTGGAGCAGTACAAGAAGGCGGGCGTCGCCGTGGTCGGCCTCGCCGCCGACGGCGAGCACGAGGTCGGCGACCTGCAAGCGCTCGCAGGCCCGGTCGTCATCGTCGTCGGCAGCGAGGGCAAGGGCCTCTCGCGTCTCGTCGGCGAGACCTGCGACTACCGCGTGCGGATTCCGATGCCCGGTGGCGCGGAGTCCCTGAACGCCGGTGTCGCGGCGGGCGTCGTCCTGTACGAGGCGGCGCGGCGCCGCGCCTGATCCTCCGCCATGTCCGGGCCGCGGTGATCTCTTGACGCGGTCCGGACATTTCTCCATGGTCAAGGCAGTGTCCTAAACACACATCACTCGGTTAGATGAGTGTGGACACCAGAACACCCCGCACTCCCACTGGGGGAAGCTCGTCAGGTTTTGACGATGCTCCCGCGCTGAGCATGGTGAAGGTGCCGAGCGACCCGGCGCAGGTCATCGTCAATCACGCGAGTTTCCGCGTGCAGCTTCCCGCCGCTGGGCGCACTCAATCCCCGCGCATCTCACGGCACTTGGGCACGCCCGACGATACGGCGCGCATGCCCGCCGCCGGCGCGGCCGCCAAGCGCCGCGCACCCGTCGTCTGGAGCGGGAAGTCCGCGCCGGACGACACGGGCGCCATCAGACTGCTGCAGGCCGTGCGCGGCGGCGGCGTACGCCGTTCGGCCGAGGAGACCGGCCCCTACAACAGCGCGGAGGACGCGGGCGCCACCCAGGTCATCCCCCGCGTCGACGACGGCCCCGAGACCGTCGAGACGCCCGCCGTGATCGGCCCGCGCACCCCCGAACCCGGGACCCGCATGCTGCCGCAGATGCGGCTGCCCGGCAGCGACTACGACGAGCGGCTCGAGCAGGAGTACGCCGACCGCGGCTACGAAGACGCCGACGACGACGCGTACGACGACGACGGCGACACGGAGCGCACGCGCAGGCACGGCTCGGACCCGGTCCGGCACGCCTACTACCCGGGCCGCCGCATGAACCTCGGCGTGGTCCTGCTCCCGATGCGCGTCTTCCTCGGGTTCATCTCCATCTACGCCGGCATGGGAAAGCTCTGCGACCCCGTCTACTTCGACGGCGGCCAGCGCGGCTCCATGGTCAAGTGGCTGAACTCCCTGCACCCCTGGGCGCTCGCCGAGCCACTGCGCGACTTCGCCCTCCAGCACCCCGTGGGCGCCGGCCTGTGCATCGCCTTCCTCCAGGTCGTCGTCGGCGTCCTGACGGTCCTCGGCCTCTGGCAGCGGGTCGCCGCCTCGGTCGGCGTGCTGCTCTCGGCGGCGCTCATCGTCACCGTGAGCTGGAAGACCGTTCCCGCCTACGACGCGCCCGACATCATCTACCTCGCCGCGTGGTCCCCGCTGATCATCGCGGGCGCGCCCGTCTACTCCGTCGACGGACGCCTCGCCGGTGAGGCCTGGCGCACGCTCGGACCGCGCTCCGACATCTGGGACCTGCGGCGGCGCGTGCTGCGGCGGGGCGGTCTGATCGGCGGGGTCGTCATCGGTCTGACGCTGCTCATCGGCTCGATGCTGGGCGGCGCCGTGCGGGACGCGGACCGCGTCACCGTGCCCGGCCCCGGCGAGGCCCCGCGCAACGAACTGCCGGGCTCCGCGCTTCCCCAGGACCCCGCGAAGAAGCGGCAGAAGCAGCGGTCCCAGAGCCCGTCCGCGTCGTCGAGCACGCCGACGCAGGGCCGCGGCTCCGCGAGCCCCACGCAGGGCGCCACGGCGCCGGGCACGGCCCGCGAGACCGGCACGGTCGGTTCGGGCGGACAGCCCAGCCAGACGCAGGGCAGCAGCACGGCGGGCCAGGCTCCGCCGCAGCAGTCGGCACCGCAGCAACAGCAGCAGCCGGCCGCGGGAACGACCGCGGGTCCCTCGTCCAGCGGTGGCACGGGCGGCGGCACGGGCGGTGCCGGGGCGTCCGGCGGTTCCGGCGGCGGTACGGGCGGCGAGCGGCCCGGCGGCCTGCTGGGCGGTGTCCTCGGCCGCTGAGGACGCTGTACGTACGTACGCCGATGTATGCCGATGTACGCCGATGGGCCCCGCACAGCGTGTGTGCGGGGCCCATCGGCGTACCGGAGTTCGTTGAGGGACCGGTCAACGGCCCTGTGCGGCAAGCTCCTTGGCGGCCTCGGTGAGGTCCTTCGCGGTGTCGATCGCGCGCCAGTAGGCGCCTTGCGGCAGCGGGAAGCCCGCGAGGCGCTTCGCGCGGGCCAGCCGCGGGAACGTGGTGCGCTCGTGGTCGCCGAGGTCCGGCAGGAGCGAGGTGAACTCGGCCGCGAAGACGTACACGCCCGCGTTGATCAGGTACGGGGACGGCGGGGCCTCGACGAAGTCCGTGATGTGGCCGAACGCGTCGGTCTCGACGGCGCCCCACGGAATGCGGGGGCGGGCCAGTGCGAGGGTCGCGGTGGCGTCGCGCTCGGCGTGGAAGGCCGCCATGTCGCGCAGCGAGAAGCGGGTCCAGATGTCGCCGTTCGTCGCGTACCAGGGCTGGTCCGCGTGCGGCAGGTGCCGGGCGGCGTACTTGAGACCGCCGCCGCGGCCCAGGGGTTCCTTCTCGACGACCGTGCTGACGTTCAGCGGCAGGTCGGCGGAGTCCAGCCACTCCTGGAGCACCTCGGCGAGGTGGCCGCAGGAGACGACGGCGTCCGTCACGCCCTCCTCGGCGAGCCAGGCAAGTTGATGGCCGATGATCGGGGTCCCCGTGCCGGGGATCTCGACCATCGGCTTGGGCCGGTCGTCGGTGTACGGGCGGAGCCGGGAACCCTGGCCACCGGCCAGGACGACAGCCTGCGTGGGCTTCAGCGTGGTCATGCCGGAAACCCTACGCGGCGCTGCTCCGCGGCCCGCTCAGCCCTTCTGATGGGCAGCGGCCACGCCCGTGGCGAAGGACGTGTCGCAGACGGGCCTGGCGTACGACTGGGCGCGTGTCGGGCCGTAGACCCGCACGGCGGCACGGCCGAGCGCGCGGGCCAGCGCGACACAGTGCCGGGCGAGCGACGGGTGGCGGTTCACCTCCTGCTGGAGGTGCGTGAGCGCCACGCCCGGGTTCTTCTCCTGGAGTTCCAGGAGGAGCCGGTCGCGCAGGACGTCCTGCGGGGCGCGGGACTTGGCGGGCTTGGAGAGGTTGTCGGCGGATGCGGTGAGCATCGAGTCCGAGGCGTTCCCCGACCAGTTGACGCTGGTGACCGCGAGGGTCCCGGAAAGCACCAGCATCACGGGCAGGACGAGAGCGAGCGTGCGGCCGATGCGACGGGCGGGGCCCCGGTGGGCTCGGCGCGGCTTCTGGGTGTAGTTGGCGGAGTGCGTCACGCGAGGAGCGTAGCGCTAGGTGATGATTTGGCGACATTTAGTCACCCGGTCGAGCGACAGAGAAGAGGTTTCCCGTGGAGCGCTGTTGACGCCACCCCGGCGAAATGACCGATGTGCCGGGGTATTTGTCGACAACGTCGAGTGCGGGGGTGCGGACGCGCCGGGGCGGACGGGCGTACGCGAAGGGCCCCGCACCGTGGGTGCGGGGCCCTTCGCGGACATGGCGGGGGGCGTCGCCGCCCCCGGCAAACATCAGTCGCTGAGACGCTCACCCGTCGAGGTGGAGAACACGTGGGTCTCACCCGGACGGGGCACGACGTGCAGCTGCGCGCCCTTGTCCGGGACCTGGCGGCCGTTGACGCGGACGACGAGGTCCTTCTGCTCGCCGCCGACCTCGGCGGTGCCGTAGACGTAGCCGTCGGCGCCGAGCTCCTCGACGACGTTCACGGAGACGGCGAGACCGGCCGGGGCGTCCTCGGTCTCCTTGGAGAGGGACTTCGCGGCGGCGCCGTTCTGCTCGACGATGTCGAAGTGCTCGGGCCGGACGCCGACCGTGACGGTACGGTCCCCGCGGTCGGCGGCGGCGCTGAGGGCCTCCCGGTTCACGGGCACGACCGAGTTGCCGAACTTCACGCCGCCGTCGGTGATCGGGACCTCGACGAGGTTCATGGCGGGGGAGCCGATGAAGCCGGCGACGAAGAGGTTGGCCGGGCGGTCGTACATGTTGCGCGGCGAGTCGACCTGCTGCAGCAGCCCGTCCTTCAGGACGGCCACGCGGTCGCCCATGGTCATGGCCTCGACCTGGTCGTGCGTGACGTACACGGTGGTGATGCCGAGCCGGCGCTGAAGGCTGGCGATCTGCGTACGCGTCGACACACGCAGCTTGGCGTCGAGGTTCGACAGCGGCTCGTCCATGAGGAAGACCTGCGGCTCACGCACGATGGCGCGGCCCATGGCGACACGCTGACGCTGACCGCCGGAGAGGGCCTTCGGCTTGCGGCCGAGGTACTCGGTGAGGTCCAGGATCTTCGCCGCGTCCTCGACCTTCCGGCGGATCTCGGCCTTGTTGACGCCGGCGATCTTCAGGGCGAAGCCCATGTTGTCGGCGACGGTCATGTGCGGGTACAGCGCGTAGTTCTGGAACACCATGGCGATGTCCCGGTCCTTCGGCGGCAGGTGCGTGACGTCGCGGTCACCGATGCGGATGGCGCCGGCGTTCACGTCCTCGAGCCCTGCGAGCATGCGGAGCGAGGTGGACTTGCCGCAGCCGGACGGACCGACGAGGACGAGGAACTCGCCGTCCTCGATCTCGATGTCGAGACCGTCCACGGCGGGCTTGTCGCCACCCGGGTAGATGCGGGTCGCCTTGTCGAACGTAACAGTGGCCATGGTGAGGGCCCCCTTCACCGGCAGGAACGTGCCGGACGATCCGAGTAGAGGGAGTGGTGTAGTCCACCTGAGTGAACTGGTGGTGACCGTACCCCGGGGGGTTGTGGTCTGTCAGTAGTCGGGGGGCTGCGAGCTTCGAGGAAATTTTCGACGGGGGTGGGGGCGGTGTTGGTTACACTGCACGGGCACGTGCGGCTGCCGTCGGGCGTGACGTGTGCCTCCTTAGCTCAGATGGCCAGAGCAACGCACTTGTAATGCGTAGGTCGTCGGTTCGAATCCGACAGGGGGCTCTTCTGGAACCCCAGGTCGGATGCGCTCCGACCTGGGGTTTCGTCGTTCAGCGGATGCGGCGTCGGCGACGGGAGCGGGCCGCGCGGCGGTCCTCAGTCTCAGTTCCAGTCTCAGTTGCGGGTCCGGGGGCCGGTTGCGGGGCGGGTAGGAAGGCGTCTCCCATGCGGCGCATGGCGTCCTTGGAGAGGTGCGAGCGGCCCTTGACGTAGCGGCGGGTCTGGCTGATCTGGGTGTGGCGGAGGATCTCCATGATCGTGGGCATGTCGACGCCCAGCTCGTTCAGGATCGTGCCTGCGGTGTGGCGGCTTCCGTCGTAGAGGCGACGGTCGTCGATGCCCGCCTCCGCGAGGAGCTCCTTGAACTCCGCCCAGTCCTCGCGGGGGTCGATAGGGCGTCCGTCGGCGCGAGCGAACACGGCCTGGTGCTCCTGCCAGAGTTCGCCGGCCGCCTCGCGGAGCTCGTCTTGCTGGGCCTTGTGCGCGACCAGGTAGGGGATGAAGGCAGGCGGGATCGGGACGGGGTTCGTGCTCTTCTTGGTCTTGGGGCGGGTGAAGACCAGGCCTCCGCCCTTGCGCTCGGGGCAGATGCTGGCGTGCTTCACGCAGGTGGTGGTGCAGGGCTTGGGGCAGCCGCGTTTGTAGTTCTTGTGCTGGGCGCAGTGCGGCGGGCAGGGCTCGAAGCGGTGGCGGCGGGCTCCGCAGGCGTGGGGGTCGCTGCATCCGTGCCGCCATGTGAGCCGCTGGAGCTGCCAGCGGGGGTGGAACAGCTCGGCTTCCAGGTCGACGTACGGCCAGCGCAGTCCCAGGGTCTCGCCCTGTCGGAACCCCATGCCGACCCCGACGATCCAGCGCATGAACGTGGGGCGTTTCGCTGCCGCTTCGAGGAACGCCTTTGCCTCTTCCTGGCTGAACGGGTTCGTCTCGGTCTCGTCGATGCTGGGCGGATCCACGAGGGTGGCGACGTTCTCGCCGATCATCCGGCGGCGGTGGGCGATCTTCAGGGCCCGCGACAGGATGCGGTGCACCTTGACCACGTGGGAGGGGGCGCGTCCGGCGTCGAGCATGGCCCGGTACATCTGTTCCAGGTGCTCGGGGGCGAGCTTGTCGATGCGGTGCTTTCCGACGCCGGGGATGATGTCGTTGCGGGTCTTGGACCAGTAGTCGTCCAGCGACCGGGGCTTGAGTTTCAGGCTCGCGATGTCGGTCAGGTAGGTCTCCATCCACTGGCCGACGGTGGGCTTGCGGCCCGCTTTGGTCGCGCGCCCCTCGTCGCGGAGCTTCTCCAGATCGCGGACCTTGCGGCGGACTGCGGCTTCGGTGCGGGCCATGCGGTGCCGGCGGTCGGGGCTCCCGTCGGGCAGTACGCCCATGGTGACGCGGCCGTGCCACCATCCGTCGTCGCCGAGGTAGACGGACGATTCGTTGTTTGCCCTGCGCGGGCTCATGCGTGCCTCCATGCGGGAGGCGCCCCGAGCGGTGTGCTCGGGGCGCCTCAAGGGATGTGCGGGTCTCAGGGATGTGCGGGTCGCGGATCAGTTGGGCAGAACGGCGAGGCTTTCCACGAAGGCTTCGAGGTCGGCACGCCGAATGCGGCGAGTACGGCCCAACTTGATGTACTTCAGGGCGCCTTCGGCCATGAGCTCGTAGACGGTGGAGCGTCCGAGCGAGAGTGCTTTGGCAGCTTCCTCGGGCTTGTAGAGGAGTCGGTCGACGGGGGCAGCGATGGCGGTGCTCATCCGGGGGTGCCTCCTGGGCAGTTCGTCCGTGCCTTCGGGGGAGGGGAACGAGATCTGTGGCCTGCGTGTGTCCGAGGCTCGGAGTTCTGCGTCACCGCGTCACCTGCGTCGCGCGTAGCTTCTGGCCTGCGGATTTCGCGTGACGCAGGACGTTCGGGGTGCGTCACGTGTGACGCAGGCTGTCCGGCGCGCGTGACGCAGGTGACGCGACGTGACGCAGAGATCGACCGTCCGCGTCACGTTCGTATGCGCAGCTCAGCGGGGGTTTCCGGGGTGCTCGTGACGCAGGTGACGCAGCGTTTCCCACTTAGGAAAAAAGGGGGGCGTGTCTGTGGTGGTGTGCGCGGCTCAGGACGTGAAGAAGGTGCCGCTTCGCGGCGCGTCCAATGCAGGGCGGCGGTGCCGCCGAACAGCAAGAGGAGCACGCCCAGGCGGGGTGCTCCTCTTGCTTGTGTGCCGGTGGGGCAGTGCGCCGCCGGTTAGAACGCTTGCTGCTCGGACGCTGCCGTGCCCGGTGAGCGGGTCATTTCGAGGTAGCGGCCCTCACGGGTGCGACCCGAGTCGATGAGGACACCCCGGGCGGCCAGGGTTGGTTGGAGGCGCTTGAGGCGGTCGGAGAGGACCTTGCCCGTGGTCGGCCACCCCTTGGGCAGGGGGCGGAAGTCCTCGCCGCTGTAGAGGCCGCTGAGGCTGTGCAGCCACTCCGTGGAGGTCATCCGCAGGGCTGTACCGGGCTCGATGCCCTCGGCATGCTTGAGGACGGTCTGTGCGAGGAGATCGCCCTCGATCACGTCGTCGTTCAGGTCGTCCAAAGCCGCTCGGTAAGCGGGCAGCACGCCCAGACCTGTCGCTGCGTCGAGCTGCGCGCACAGGTGCGCGAAGTCCGCCATCCGCAGGTCGGTGGGCGTCTCGGCTTCGGCCGCGCGGACCTTGACGGTGAGGTCGAGGAGCGAGCCCAGGACGACGGGCAGCACCTCGGCATACTCCGCCCACAGCTCCGCCTCGGTGCGCCGGACCCGGGGTCGTACCAGGCGCAGGGGTAGGAGTCGTTCAGCGAGGTCGGGGCGGATGACGCCGACGTCGATGCCCGTCATGAGCAGCGGGCGGCGGTAGCCGACGCGGAACACGTCTCCGTCGGTGAACAGAGCGCGCTTGACGTTCTCGGCCCCGGTGACGATGCAGCACATGGCATCCGACAGGTCCGGCGTCATGTAGGAGAGGTTGTCCAGGGCGGTGACCCAACCGGCCGCCACGGCCGCGAGCAGGTTCTCCTCATCCTTCGGGGCGCGACGCAGATCGCCGCTCATGCCCTCCACGATCCGTAGGAGCATGCGGCCCGCTGTGGATTTGCCCGCGCCCTGCGGCCCGGTCAGGAACGGGGCCGGGACGGGCACCGACGGGCCTAGGCAGCCGATCAACCACGCGATGGCTAGGCACTCGGTTTCCGCGGTGGCGAAGTTACACAACCGCATCAACAGGTCGATGCCCTTGCCGTTGGTGTCCTTGGCCGGCAGGGGCAGTTCCCCGGTGAGCTGGGTGCGCCGCCAGCACACTTCCCGTGGGTCGGGAACGGCGATGTCCCACCCGGCGGGGTGGATACGCACGGACTGCCCGTCACTGCGGCCCAGGTCCAACCAAGTCGCCCCGTCGTATCCGGGGGCGACGCGGATGTGCACGGCCTGTACGTCCTCGCTCAGTGCGAGGGCTTCGATCAGGTCCAACGCCTCTTTGAGGGCGGTGCCGTTGAACACGCCGAGTCCGTCCTTGAACAACCCGACCATGAGTTCTTGGCGGTGACTGCCGGTGGTCCCCTGGGAACGGATCGGGCGGGCAACGGGGTGGCCGTTCTTCTGTGCGTAGACGGTGCCGTCGGCGGTGCGGAAGTACCGGAAGTGGCTTTGCGCGTAGTCGGTGATGATCTCGCGCGCGGGGTTCTTCTCGTCCTCGGACATATCACAGCCCCAACGTGGTGCGGGCGTTGGACCACGCGTCGGTGCAGTGCCGGCGCGTCTCGCCCTTGGTCTGCGCGGCAGCGAACAGGCGCGTGATGTGGGCGGCGGTGAGGCAGCCGCACCGGCCGTGTTTGGCGAGCACAGCCAGGAAGGTGCGGTAGACGGTGGCGTGTACGCCGGTGGTGGCTTGGGTGATGCGCTGCTCGGCCATGGCAAGGCCACGGGCCAGGTAGGTCGGAGTGCGATGCGGGCACGGGCCGCCCCCGACCGGTGCGGCCGCGGTGACGGTCTGGGCCGTGGTCCGAGCCGGGGGCGTCGTCTTCGCGGCGAGGGCGCGGACGGCATCCGGCAGGGCGGTGACGGTGCCGGTACCGGGACCGAGCCAACGGGCGTAGGCCATGGACGACTTGATGTCGACGCCGGGGCGGACCGCGTTGGCGGACTGCATCGCACCCAGGTAGATCCAGTGCTCGCCGCGTGTGGTGGGCACGGTCTGTGTGGCGGGCAGGTTGTTGCGGGCCCAGGTGATGGCATCGGCGTCGTCCAGGTCCACGACGGTCAGTCCCGCCCCGCCCGGGTGGTACGCGACCGCGCTCGCGCTCAGCCACGCCTCGCGCCAGATACGGGAGCTGATGATGTTCGGGTCGGTGGTCGCGGCGGCCCATCCGTGGCAGGGGGCGGGGCAGGTGCAGGGGCCGGGGGTTTTCATGTTCGGCCGGCCGCCGCACGCGGTATCTGCGCATCGACGGCAGTTGCCGAAGGGTGTCTTCCCGGCTCGCAATGGCAGGACCGGCGCCCCGGAGATTGCGAGGGAAAGAGCGGTCTGCAGGGGCTCTCCCCGAACATCGGTGGGTTGCGTCATGCTGGAGACCTCCATCAGGTCTGTAGAGGACGGGTGGACAAGGGCGGCCCCGGTTCTTTGGCGAGATGCAGGGGCCGCCCTTGCCTCGTAAGGCGGGCGAGTGGGAGTAGGCGCAGGACCATGACGGGTTGGTACAAGGCCGGGGTGGTGGTTGCCGCCTACGGGGTGGGGGTCGTGGTCTTCATGGGGGTGAAGCACTGGATTGACGAACTGCCGTGGCCACAGGCGGCCCTGGAGGCATCGGTGTGGGCGCTGGTGCCGACGGTCGTGGGTCTCGTGGCCGGTTGGGTCCAGCGGGAGCGATCGTGATCGCTGGCGGGCTCAGCCGTGGAAGTGATTGCGCTTGATCACGGCCTTGCGGGCGTTGACCGTGATGCCGCCACGCGAACCGCCGCCGAAGATCTGGATGGCGATCCATCCGCCGAAGACGACGGCGGCGAGGATGATGAGCTGTTGCACCAGGGCGGCCAGGGCAGCGATGAACGTGGTGAGCAGGAGCAGCCCGCCGCAGATGGCGCCGAAGCCGATACCGCCGAGCGCGATGTTCACCGCCGTCCGTGAGATTGCCGATTTGGCGGCCACCGGTTCGGGCTTGGCGGCGTCGATGGCGTAGCCGGTGACGATGCGGCCGTCGGGCAGGACGATGGACTGCACGGCCGCCACCGTGGACGGCTGGACCGGTGCGAGCGGAACGCTGGGAATGACGGTGACGGGGGCGGGCTGATGGACGGTCACGGCCCCTTCCGTGGGCGCGCGGTTGGTGCGGTCGGGATACATGCGGAATCCCTTCGGGTGAGATCGCAGGGAGGCAGAGACACCCCCTTGCGGGGGCTCTCAGGAGGGGTTTTCGGGGGTTGGCCTGCGGCGTCTCCCTGCCTCCCTGAGCGATCATTCGTGCAGGTCAGGTGCAGGGAGGCGGGTCAGGGAGGCGGTCAGGGAGTTCTCCCTGCCTCCCTGACCCGAAGCGGCTCGGCTCCCTCTAATCGACGTGCGAAATGGAAGCGTCCGGGCCCTCGTCGTCGGGGCGGTTGGCGAGGGCGCGGGCGACCCGGTCACGGGAGACGACCATCACGCCATCGGACTTGTACGGCTCCGCCCCCGCGTTGTCGAGAACGCGCTTGAGGTTGATAAACGACCACTCGCCGTACGCGCCCACATCGAGCGTGGCGAGCCGCGCAAGCACGTCCTTGGTCCGCACGCGGGGCGCGTCCCCGAGCACGGAGAGGATGTCCGTGAGCGGGTCGCGCTGCTCGCTCCTATCGATGGCGTGCAGGGTGGTGACCCCGTCGCGCAGGGCCTTGGCGCGCTCGGTGATGGCCTTGGCGTTGTCGTCGTCGATGTAGTGCGTGCGCACCGTGATGGACGACTGTCCGGCCGGGATGGTGATGCCGTCCGAGGCGACGACCAGGGTTCCCCGGTCCAGGCCCGGACGGAGCAGGTTCGGGGCCGCGCCGCCGTCCACGGCCTTGTCTCCCAGCGCCATGCGGGCCTGGGACTCCGTGCCCAGGGCGAGCGAGGCGCGGGTGTGGGCGCCCTCGCGGACCAGCTTGGGCAGGTTCTCGTTGGTCGGGTCCTGGGTGCCCTGCCACATCAGGACGTTCACCGCACGGCCCTGGTTGTGGATTTTGCGTACGGCCATGAAGTAGCGGGAGTTGGCCTTCGAGCCGCCGTAGGGGCGCTTCTGGTCGTCCTTGGCCGGGCACATGAACGCCACCTGCGCCTCGTCGACGAGCACGATCAGCGGCGGGAAGGTAGTGCCGGGCGGGGCCTGGATACGGCGGTTCATCTCCTCGACCGCGCTCTCGACCATCTCGGTGACCTCGATGACGTGCTCGTCGGTCGGCCCCTGGATGAGCGTGTGGGCGAGGCCGTCGAACATGGCCCAGTCGCCGACGCCCTTGAGATCGCCCATGAGGAACTGCACCGACTTGTCCAGGGCCAGCCACAGGGCCAGGGAGCGCAGGGCGACGGTCTTGCCCTGGTTGGACAGGCCGGTGATGAGCAGGTGGCGCTGGTAGAGGCTGAGTGCGGCAGCGTCCCCGCGCAGGTCCTGACCCCAGGGGGCACGGCCCTTGGCGTAGTCGGCGGTCATGGTCTCGTCGGTGACCAGCGGGGACGGGCCGATCGGCTCGTCCAGCGCACCGGAGTCGGCCACCCACAGCCGCACGGTGCGGGCGGCTTCGGGGATCGTGATGAACACCTCGTGCTCGTGCCGGGTGAGGTTCTCGGCGAGCTTGCGGCGCCGCTGCTGAACCTCGACCGTGGACACCCCGGACGGGAGCGTCACGTCGACCTCGACGCCGCATCCGGCGATCCGGATCGGCCCCAGCATCGCCGCGCCTGCGTCGCCCATCTCCTTGATGGCGTTGCGCAGCGCGGGCACGCCCAGGTCGCGCAGGGCCTTGACGACGATGGACGGGGTGATGGGCTCGCCCTCGCCCGACTGGACGTTCGCCGGCAGCGCCCAGTTCGGCGCGGCCTGCGAATGGCGGCCCACGCTCCACAGGGCGAGCAGCGCCAGCAGTGGCCCGATCCGAAGGGCGGGGCCCCACACGATGGACACGATGGTGATGAGCAGGCGGACGAACTCGATGACCGCCATCAACGGTGTGAGCACATCGGTGACGTCCTCGTTCGCGATGGCCAGCACCACTCCGAGCCCGACGAGCGCGCCGATGCCCGCCCCGGTGCCGACCGCCAGGCCTTTAGCGACGTCGACGGGGGACTTGAGGAGGTCCATGCGGCGGCGGTGACGGGCCTCGCGGAAGCGCTGCAGCCGCTCTTCCCACTCGGCGGCCACCTCGTAGTTGCCCTGGGCTTCGGCGGCGCGAAGGAGGCGTTCGTAGCGGGCGCCGGTGCGGCCGTCCCAGGCGCGGCGGGTCACGATGCGGGTGCCGCCGACCACGTACATGCTGTGCCGCACGGCCAACCGGCCTGCCTCACGGGTGCGTTCGTGGGTGACCGCGTGCCGCACAGCACGCCCGGAGCGCACCCACAGCGGCACCGCCGGCGTGGGGGCAGGCTCTGGGACCACGGTCAGGGTCGGGCCGGGTTCGGAGGCGGGCGGGGGCGGGGTTTTGTGCAGGGGAACGACGTTGCCGTCCATAGGGGAGGGCTCCTGACTGCCCCATGCGGGGCGGGAAGGCGGGGTGGCCGGGCCCATGGCAGGGCGACCACCCCGAGCAGCCGGAAGGTGCGGGCACGCGTCACGCGGCGCGTGAGGTGCGGGCGGGGGCGGTCACCACCAGAAGGACGGCTTCTTGGGCACGAGGACCGGGCAGCCGTTGCGCATGTGGTTCAGGCAGGGCTCGCACTCCCCGCCCTTGAGGGCCCTGTGAATGCTGCTGTCGTGGGCGTGCGCCCAGCACTGCGGGCACTCACCACCGGGCGTCGGCTTGGGGGCCATGGTCACCACCACCCCGAGGACTTCGCGGCCTTCTTGGCGGCCTTGTCGGCGGCGGCCCGCCTCACGGCCTCGTCCCGCTCGACCTGAAGTGCGTTGATCTCCGCCTGAAGACGGGTCTGGGCCGTCTCCCACGTCGCCGTGGCCTTCTCCTGGCTACGGTCTCCGCTGCGATGCCGCGCGATCTCGTACGAGCCGCTGGCCGCGGCGGCCAGGATGGCGCGGCGTTCACGCCCATTCAGCGCCGACATCTCGCGCCGTCGAGCCTCTTCCAACTTGCGCTTGGTGAAGCGGATTTCGCGATCAATGCGGTTGGTGTCAGGGGTACCCACAGGGGGCCTCCTCGTGAGGAAACGTGCCTGGTCAGGGAGTGGTGCGGGAGGTGTGGGCGCACAGCACGCACATGCCGAGCGAGGTCGGCAGGCAGTAGCTGCAGATCACGCGACGCGCTTCCAGGCGGCCCGCAGCCGGACCTCAGAAGCGGAGTGCCCGGAGGCGCGGAAGCGGGTGGCCATGTCGCGGTAGGACAGGGCGGGGTCCTCGCTCGTGCGGATCGCGTCGACCAGCTGGTCGAGTGCGGTGTCCGTAAGCGCGGGCGCGGCCGCATCGAGGGCGGGGACCTGTTCGCTCGGCCCCCACACGGGCAATTCCCAGCGGGCCGTGACGCCGGGCGTGACGGGTGCCGTCACGCTGGTCAGCGCCTTGCCGGTGCCTTCGCCCTTGCGGGCCGCTTCCAGCGTCGACCAGGCTCCGGACAGGGTGTGGGCGGTCTTGGCCTGGACGCGGGCGACGCGTGCCCCGGCGGCCGTCACGGCCGTCAGCCGCGTCTCCTCCGTGGCCGCTTCGGCACGCAGCCGGGCACGGGCCACGGCCGCCTCGTCACGCGCCTCTTGCTGAATGCCTTGGATGGCGTCCAGCGCGTGAGCGGTGAGCGCGGTCCGCTCCCACAGGCCGTGCACCAGCCACAGGGCTTTCGCAGCGATCGGCAGCCATGCGACCGCCAGCCATGCGCCGGCAGAGTCCTCGACGGTCACCGCATGGGAGACCAGGACCCCGGAGGCCAGAAGGCCGAAGGACCAGCCGATAGCGGTCACTACGCGGTTGTGGTCGCCCTGCGCGGCGAGGCGGCGCTCATAGGCCAGGGTGGCCAGCCAGCCCCCGTCGATCCCCAGACCGACGACCAGAGCGACCAGCCACGGCACGGCGCTGCCCAGCCACATCATGACCACGGCGAGGGTGAGCACCATGGACACGGCCGTCATCGCGACCGCGGGCAGTACCGTCTTGGCCCTCACAGCGCACCTCCCGCCTGGAGGAGTGCGGCGAGCACGAGCAGGGCGGCGCCCGCCCGAGTCAGGTCGACCGCCTGCTTGAGGGCGGTGAACTTACGGACCGCGATGCGGGCCAGGCCTGCGATGTCCCGCGCCCGCTGGTCTTCCGCGAGTTCGGCGGTGATCTCCTCGGCGCTCAGCGTCGCCCACAACGGGAAGCCAACCGGACGGGAGCCGCCCAGGTTCGGGCGGACCGACGACAGCAACAGGCCCGCAGCGGCGAGCAGCAACGCCGTGCCCAGACCGCCGACCGCGCAGGCCGACACCGACGGGTGCGTGTCCTTGGCGACCGTCCACGTACCGGCGAGCAGCGCGCCGACGAAGGCCAACAGAAGACTGGCCTTGGTGTCGGTCCGCGCGATCTCAGCCTTCACCTCAGCGTGCGCGGCGGTCAGGTTCGCCTCGATGGCACTCATGCGCCCACCCCCGAAGCGACCGTGTTGGTCAGCGTGCGGCGTGCGGCGAGCACCTTGCGGCGGGCCCGTCGGATACGGCGGGCGTCGACCTCGTTCGGGGTGCGGTCCAGGGTGATGATCTGCGCGTCGAGCAGGTCAACGTCCGCGAGGATCGCCGGCATCTCCTGCTCAATCGCGTCCAGCTCCCCGCTCGTCGGCTCCATAAAGTCGGCGAACGCGGTAACAGCGTCCTGAACTGCGACGATGTGATCCATGGGTCGTGTTCTCCCTAGCAGGTGGCAACGGCCCAAACAGCGGCCCCGGTGTTCGAGCACCGGGGCCGCGCGCCGTTGTTATGGGAACCGCGCAGGCAGTGCGCGGTGAGGCCGCTGACGACGGCCCGAGTGCCCCGGGCCGGATTCGATCCGGTGCCCGGGGCGGCTGGACGGTGCTGCGATTGTCGGGTCAGGCGGGGGTGATGTCGCGGGCGCTGACGATGTCGTCCCGGGTGATGGGGCCGCTGTCCATGGCGATACGGACGTCCCCGCCGCTGAGGTGTTCCAGGACGGTGACCCGTCGGCCGGTGGCCTTGAGGCGGTACTGGTCGGTCTGTGCGGTGGGAGTGGTCGCGGCCTTGTGCTTGTTCTTGCCGAACATGGCGTGTCCTCTCACGGATGCAACGGCATGAGCAGCGGGCCCGGTGTTCGAGCACCGGGGCCGCGCGCCGTTGAAGTCGGTGGTTCCGGCTCCCCTCGGCGCTGCTCGTAGCGCGACGAGCAGCGGAGGCAACCGGCCGCCTCAGGGAGGCGGCGGTGAAGTGGTGTGCTCTGTCTCCTTTGGCAGCGCAAAGCACCGCCGATGTAGGCGTATGGAGACGTGATCTCTCGATCTACAAGCCCTCCGGTCAATGACAAGGCGCCGGGTCGCCTCCCCCCGTCCGATGCGGGGCTCCTGGCCGTGCGGTCGTGCAGGTCAAGCGGTGCGCGGCATGGGCTCCACATGGGGCGAGCTATCCCGTCCGCGCTGCCCATGCGGCAGCACCCTGGAACGTTGTCCCGGGACTGCCGTTGGGCATGGCAAGAGACTGGCACTAAGTCCCGGGACTGTCAACAGTCCCGGGATAGCCGTCAATCCCGGGACTGTGGTTCACTGGCTTGGTCGATGAGGAGGGGTTCTGTATGGCACCCAAAACGCCGCAATGGCGTGGACTCGCGGACCAGATCGCGCGGGACATCGCGGCCGGCGCATCCGGATACCGGCCTGGAGATCAGCTCCCGCAAATTCGGGACCTGGTCGCGCAAGGCAAGGGATCGAAGACCACCGTCCTCGCGGCCTATAAGGCGCTGGAGGCCGAGGGTCTGGTCAGCATGGTCCGCGGGCACGGAACGAAGGTCCGCCAGCGCCCGCCGCACCAGATTCGCCGCCACCAGGAGCGATACGTCTGGGAAAAGAAGCTGGCGCTGCGGCCCGATGAGGTGCGCCGCACCAATGGTGTGGTCGACAAGGACACGGGCCTGGCGCACGACCAGATCGAGACGCACGCGACGTTCAGGGCCATCCCCGCCGACGCGGATCTCGCCGAACGGTTCGGTGTGGAGGCGGGCACCCTGATGCTGCACCGGCAGTACTGGCACAGTGCCGGGGACGATCCGACCGCGCTATCGCTGATCGACTCCTACCTCGTCCACGAGGTCGCGGCACGAAACCCTGACCTGCTGGACAGTGCTAAGGAGCCGTGGCCCGGCGGGACGCACCATCAACTGAGCACCATCGGGCTTGAGATCGACCGCATCGACGACGGCGTCAGGACTCGGCTCGCCACCCAGGCCGAGGCCCGCAAGCTGGGCATCCCGACCGGCAGCGCGGTACTCCTCCTCGACAAGACCAGCATCTCGACCGAGGGCGACGTCGTCGAGTACTCGCACGTGGTGCTCCCCGGCGAGCGGACCGAGCTGCGGTACTCCGTGCCGCTGGAGAGGTGGACCCCATGACTCGGATCATGTCGGTGGTGACGCCGGTTCACGATGCGGCACTGCCCTTCCTGCCCGAGGCCTACGCCTCGCTCCGTTCGCAGGAACTGCCCACTGGCTGGGCCTGGGAGTGGCTGATCCAGGTCGACGGGGGCAAGGCGGTCGATGTGCCTGCCGACATCCGCGAAGACGCGCGCGTCGCGGTCGGTGACAACAGGCGCGGCGGGCCTGGAGTCGCCCGGACCATGGCGTGGGGCCGCAGCCGGGGCGAGCTGGTGAAGGTCTTGGACGCTGACGACGTCCTGCCCGTCGGCGCCCTCGCCCGAGACATTGAGGTCCTGGAGGCGCACCCGTCCGTCGGCTGGACGGTGTGCAAGGTGCTCGACCTCATGCCGGACGGCTCACTGGTGCACTACACACTCGGCGACCCGGACCCCGGCCAGCTCACCCGGGGCGAGCTGTACGCCTACTGGTCGACCACGCACCGGCCCGCGGTGCATCCCGCGTCGCTCTGCATCCGGGAGAGCCTGCTCGCCGAGGCCGGGGGATGGATGGCCCTACCTGCGTCGGAAGACACCGCCCTCTTGCTGGCTCTCGACGTGATGGCCGACGGATGGTTCATCGGCGAGGCGGGACTCCACTACCGCAAGCACCCGGGTCAGACGACCGCCCACCCTGATCACCGTGACAGTGCTGAGTGGGAGGCCAGGATCGGAGCGATCGGCAGGCGCACGGAGGCACTTGGCCGCAAGTTCCTCCCCCATACATAGAAAATGCCCTTACACGAGAGCCCCGAGCGCATAGCGCCCGGGGCTCTCGCAGGTCAAAAAGTGGAGATGCTCCAGGTTCACAGACTGCCCGATTCGTAGGAAGATTGAGAAGCCGTGATCACACCCAAAAGATTCACCGACCTAGCGGTTTACTTGGCACTAGGCTCCAACGCGTTAATGCTGCCTCGAGGATTGCTGGTACTGCCAGCCGCGCTTTTCAGCTTTATCTCGGAGCTTGCTCGCGCGCTTCTTTCGCTGGTTCGGGCTCGCCACATGCTTGAAGTCGATGAATGAATGCCCAGGGGGGCGTGTATGGCTGTCAACTACCTGTGAATCATCAACTACCCGCAGATCCACTTCCTGTACTTCGGCAACGTCCACGCCGAGAACGCCAACCGATTCGAGCCCTAAGGTCTCCGTGAAGTGTGCATACGACTCTGCAGGGCTCACGCGAGATGCCCTTGTTACAGACACCTCGCCCGAATCTTTGGGGGTAGGGCTGAATGCCTGACTAGTCACTCGCCCTTCTTGGATCCATGCCGGATTGACTTGCCTCCAGAGTCGCTCAGCTTGGTCCGATATTTCGGTTTCTCCGAGTCTGAGGTTAGCCTCTTCATCCGGCATACTCTGAAATCCCCCCTAGCACGAACTCTGTAATTTCGGCCAACTGGCGCCAGTGGTAAGTGCTCTCGTTTTCGCCGTCGTCCTCCTTGGAAAAGGCGAATGCCTCCACCTTCTCATTCGGCTCAACGTTTACGGTGATCTCTCCGGAACTGAAGGGCCACTCGAGCTGGACCCCTCCCTGCTCTGTTGGGTAGATGTAGGGGCGTTGGACCCCAGCGTCTAGAAATTCCAAGAGGAGTGCTTCCACCTGCCGTAGAACCCTGCGGGTTACAGGCTCCCCCAGCCCGTCAAGCCACCCCGGCTGAAGCCCTTGAATCTCGGCGAGACGATCCATCCATTTGCTCGGGAGAACCGGTTCAATCGACAGAACGTTCTGGATCTCAATAATCTCTTCTGCGGCTGACTGAATTGCAACGGCATTTACTGCCACTGTGGGTGCAAGAGTTGAGCGATCGAGATACTGCCGGAGGTCTGCGACGAGATCATCAGAGGAGAAACGCCCAAGGACGGTCTTCCCTCCCTTGGAGAGGCGAAGATCGAAAGTCCCCTTCTCGGCGCTTACCCCAGTGATCTGTCCGGTGACGAGGGTTTCGATTTCAAAACGATCCAGGCTTGCTTGCTCTTGAATGAGTCGCCTTACGGATTGTGAGTAAACAGCCGCGAGTGGCGTATCCTCGTCGAACTCAATGGACTCATCCTCCTGGAGACTCCGCCCGAAGGTTGCGAACTCACCTAGCGCGCTCCTGGGGAAGGTGCGTGGAATGCCATGGCCGGAAGAGACGGACCGCAACGCTTCCTGGATCACTCTGCGGGCTTCTTCGAAGATCCCCGCATCATTATCGTCAAAGAGGGGTGAAGTGTCCCCTCGCGTTCGTTCCAGTACGGGGATTACGCTGCCTGTTTTGATGGCGGATAGCCGGAGGGAGAACGAGGAGGAGAAGCCGCTCGGCACCCGCTGGCGAGCAGCATGTTGTCTCTTGTAGAGGCCCCTTGCGACATCTATAACTAGGCGTTCGTACCGCGCGAACTCGGCCAAAACCTCCACGGGTAGGCCTGGTTGTTCGTAACGGCCACCTCGCAGGTGCCAAGATCCAAAAGCGCGATTCTCTGTCCCCATGCCCCCACCCTACCGAGATCGCACCATTTTGCCCTCGATAGCGGACAGTCTGCCTTTCGATTCTGCACTTTGGCTCGTTGTTGCACAATCGAACGGACTGGGCGACTTCAGCTACACGTGTGTTGGCTACTCTGGACCGGATCCGGCCGGGCGTTTCGGGCAGTACGGCCCGCACTCGTACACCTCGATGGACAAGTCGTGCGCACCCTCGCGTCCTTCGGCGCGGCCGGCGGACCTTGCGCCCTGCCAGATCGGGGCGTCGCACCAGCAGCAGTGCCAGCCGAGGTACTGCCAGCCGTTGAGGGTTTTGGCGCGCGGGGGCTTCGGGCGCGCCATCTCGTTCATGGCCTGTCGGCGAACGGGACTAGGTCGTGCTCCTCGCGGCAGGGGAGGCACGCGAAGTCCACGCCCCCTGGGCCCGAGCCCTGTTCCACCACGTTGATGACGCGGATGCCGGCGCTATAGCCGCGGTGCCACGAGCAGTAGCCGTAGCTTCCCGGCTCCATCGCGGCCGGGCTCGGGCTGTTCGGAGAGTTCGGGTCCTGCGTAGCCTCGTTCATGTCGACTCCACGTCAGTCGTCCACGCCCCTGGGTCGTTCGCGCGGCCGCAGAGGTGCTGTGCGTGCACGCAGCGTAGTACTAGCTAGCTAGGGTAGCTAGGCCATACAGGCTTACTCGTCTCGCTGACCAAGCCTGCCCTGCCTAGCTTCGGATCATGGATTGGAAGCCGGACATCCCGCGGTGGAAGCAGGTCTACGCGGTCTTCGAGCAGCGGATCGCCGATGGCGAGTACCCGCCGGGCAGTCAGCTGCCGGGTGTCCTCGCGATCCAGGGTGAGTTCGGCATCGCGCAGATGACCGCACGACGAGTACTCACTGAGCTTCGGGAGGCCGGGCTCGCACAGATGCAACCCGGCATCGGAACCTTCGTCACCGAGCTGCCCAAGCCCAAGCCGTAGTTGGACCCCAGCCCCAGCGTGGTGTGGTGGATGGGTCAGTCTCAGTTCTAGTCTCGGTTGCCGCCGAATCCGGCATCGTTTGCACTCGTCCGTGAGTGTCCGCCATAGCCGTTGACCTGCGACGTTGGCTCTCCCGGGGACGCCCCCGGACCGTGATGGATCAAGCCCGGACAGCTTGTAATGCGTAGGTCGTCGGTTCGAATCCGACAGGGGGCTCTCTTGGAACCCCAGCTCAGACTGCTCTGAGCTGGGGTTTTGTGTGGTGCCGATGTGCGTGGTCAGTGGCGGCCCGTGAGTTTGTCTGCCCATTGGGCCAGGTGGGACGAGGTCGGGGTGTGGGTGGTTCGTTCGCGGTGGTCGGCCGCGTTGTAGGTCGCGTACATCGCGTGGACGCCGAGCCAGCGGAACGGTTCCGGTTCCCAGCGGCGGACCTTGTGGTTGACCCAGGGGAGGGTGGTGAGGTCGGTGGGGCCCGCCTGGCCCGAGTCCTGTTGGACCAGGTCGCGCAGGGTGCGGGCGGCGAGGTTGGTGGTGGCGACGCCGGAGCCGACGTAGCCGCCCGCCCAGCCGAGGCCCGTGGCGCGGTCCAGGGTGACCGTGGCGCACCAGTCGCGCGGGACGCCGAGGACGCCGGACCAGGCGTGGGCGATGCCGACGCCGGTGAGTTGGGGGAAGAGGTGGGTGAGGATCGCGCGGAGCGCTTCGACCGTGGCGGGCTGGGTGCGGCCGTCGTTGTCGGTCTTCGAGCCGTAGCGGTACGGGACGCCGCGGCCGCCGAGCGCGATGCGGCCGTCGGCGGTGCGCTGGGCGTACATGTATGCGTGCGCCATGTCGCCCAGTGTTTCGCGGCCTTTCCAGCCTATTGAGTCCCATTGGGCGGTGGTCAAGGGTTCTGTGGCGATCATCGATGAGTTTATGGGGAGCCAGGTGCGGCGTTGGCCCTTCAGGGATGCCGTGAAGCCCTCCGTGCAGCGCAGGATGTAGGGGGCGCGGACGGTTCCGTAGGGGGTGATCGCGTGTTTCGGGTTGATCTCCGTGACGGGGGTCGACTCGTGGATGGTGACGCCGAGGGCCTCCACGGTCGTGGCCAGGCCCTGGACGAGTTTGGCCGGGTGCAGGCGGGCGCCGTGCGGGGTCCAGGTCGAGCCGACGGCGCCGGCCACGCGTATTCGTTCGGCGGTCTCGCGGGCGCCGTGCAGGGTGCGGTCCTTCTCGCCGTTCGAGAGTTCCGTCTCGTGGAACGCCTTGAGGCGGGCCAACTGGGCGGGTGTGTGGGCGATTTCGAGTACCCCGCCGTGGTGGATGTCCGCGTCGATCGACTCCTCGGCGGCTATGCGGATCACCTCGTCGACCGTGTCGTTCATGGCCCGCTGGAGGCGGACTGCCGCTTCGTGGCCGTGCAGTTTCGCGTAGCGGTCGCGGCCCGCGATGCCGTTGTAGAGCCAGCCGCCGTTGCGGCCGCTCGCGCCGTAGCCGCAGAACTTCTGCTCCAGGACGGTGACGCGGAGGAAGGGGGCGGCCTTCTTCAGGTAGTACGCCGTCCACAGCCCGGTGTAGCCGCCGCCGACGATGCAGACGTCCGCCGTGGCGTCGGACGTCAGGGGCTCGCGGGCGGTGGGCAGGCCGTGGTCCGCGTACCAGAACGATATGCCGCCGTTGACCGTGCCGGGCCCGGGGTGCGTGTTGTTCGCGCTGCTCATGGGCGGACGTTACTGCGCAGGTGGGGGCCGTGTGCAGGGGGCGGGGCCGCCGTTTCGGCCGGTGGGCCGTAAGTCCCTGGGGGCGGGTCGTTCGGCCGTCGGTGCGCGGGATAGATTCCGATACTTTGAGCGGTACGTGTCGAATGTGATGGAGGGCTTTTCATGGCCGTACACAAGGCCGGGCGCAGGGCCGGGCGCGTCGCCACCGCGGTGGCCGCGGCGGCGCTGATCGGGGTGGCCGCGTCCGCCTGTGGCCCCGGCGACGACGACGCCAAGGGCGGCGAGCGCGTCAGCGAGAAGCCCGCGGCGTCGGCCGGGGAGAAGTCCCCGGACTCCGGCGATCCGGCCCCCGGCGATCCGGCCTCCGGCGCCCCCGAGGCGAAGGCCCCCGCGGCCGCCAGTGCGCAACTCGCCGACGTGTCCGCCTCCGTGAAGGGCGGCGTGATCACCGTCGGCGATCCGAAGGCCAAGCATACGGTCAAGATCTACGAGGACCCGCGCTGCCCGTTCTGCAAGAAGTTCGAGGACGGAGGGGCGCAGGCGCTGGTGAAGCCGGTGGCCGACGGCAAGGTCAAGGTCGAGTACACGATCGCCTCGTTCCTCGACAAGAACCTCGGCGGCAGCGGCTCGGTGAACGCGGCGAACGCGCTGCGGGCCTCCGTGGAGGCGGGCAAGTTCCCGCAGTACCACGCCGCCGTCTTCGCCAACCAGGCCGAGGAGGAGTCGGACGACGCCTACACGCCCGCGTTTCTGCTGAAGATCGCCGACAAGGTCGAGGGGCTGCGCGGCGGCGCGTTCGACAAGGCGGTCACCAACGGGACGTACAAGAAGTGGGTCGGTGAGGCGATGGAGTCCTTCAGCGCCGACGGCATCACGGGCACGCCCACCGTCTTCATCGACGGGAAGAAGGCGGATGGCGACGCGCTGTACGAGCAGGGCGCGTTTGCCAAGGAGCTGAAGGCGAAGGGGATTTCCTGATCCCGACGACCTCGAGACCGTTGGGAAATCCCCGTGCGGTCCCGCGGGTGCGTCGGTATCGTCCCGGACGTGATCGACATTCGCATTCCGGACGAGCTGGTCGAGTCGCAGCACCTGTACGCGGGGGAGCCGGGGCGCGCCTTCATCGCCGCACTCCCCGCGCGTGTACGGGAGTTCGTGGAGCGCTGGGACCTGACCGTCGACGGTGATCCGATGCACGGCATGGCGGCGCTCGTGCTGCCCGTGGTGCGCGCGGACGGCACGCCCGCCGCGGTCAAGTTCCAGCTCCTGGACGAGGAGACCGAGGGCGAGCCGGTCGCGCTGCGCGTGTGGGACGGCGACGGGGCGGTGCGGCTCCTCGACCACGATGCCGCCACCGGCACGATGCTGCTCGAACGGCTCGACTCCGGGCGGATGCTGTCGACGATGGCCGACACCCGCAAGGCCGTCCTCGTCCTCGCCGAACTCCTCGCCCGGCTCACCGCGACGCCCGCCCCCGAAGGCATGCGCGGGCTCGGCGACATCGC
Source organism: Streptomyces sp. NPDC045678 (assembly GCF_056432085.1). Lineage (NCBI taxonomy): Bacteria > Bacillati > Actinomycetota > Actinomycetes > Kitasatosporales > Streptomycetaceae > Streptomyces > Streptomyces sp. NPDC045678. The sequence continues at coordinate 539,482 of NZ_JBWKJS010000005.1, read as the reverse complement.
CGCCGAGATGGTCGACGCCCTGCCGCAGGCGCTGAAGGCGATCGCCGACCCGGCCGAGCGGGCCCTCGTCGAGCGGTGCGGGGGCGCGGTGCGCGAGGTCATGGGGGAGCCCGGCGACCGGATGCTGCACTGGGACCTGCACTTCGAGAACGTCCTCGCGAGCGACCGTGAGCCGTGGCTCGCCATCGACCCGAAGCCGCTCGCGGGCGATCCCGGCTTCGACCTCTGGCCCGCCATCGACAACAAGTTCGACGCGGACGACGTGCTGTGGCGGTTCGACGCGATGACTGAGGTGCTTGCCCTCGACCGCGAGCGGGCGCGTGCCTGGACGCTCGGGCGGGTCCTGCAGAACGCGCTGTGGGAGGCCGAGGACGGGCGGCCGATGGTGGCCGACGACATGGAGATCGCGCGGCGGCTGCTGGGCCGATGACGGCACGGCAGGTGTCGCAGGGTGAGACGGCGTTGACTCGGGGCGGGGTGCGTGGCTTGCTGCCTCCATGATTCGTACCGCCACGCCCGCAGACGTGCCCGTCATCCACACCCTGGTCCGTGACCTCGCCACGTACGAGAAGGTGCCCGACGAGGCGAAGGCCACCGAGGAGCAGCTGCGTGAGGCGCTCTTCGGGGAGCGTCCCGCCGCCTTCGCCCACATCGCCGAGGACGACGCGTCCGGCGACGTCGTCGGGTTCGCGCTGTGGTTCCTCAACTTCTCGACGTGGCGCGGCGTGCACGGGATCTACCTGGAGGACCTGTACGTACGTCCCGAGGCGCGCGGCGGCGGGCACGGCAAGGCGCTCCTCACCGAGCTCGCACGGATCTGCGTGGAGCGCGGTTACGGGCGCCTCGAGTGGTCCGTCCTCGACTGGAACGAGCCGTCGATCAACTTCTACCGGTCGCTGGGGGCGCTGCCCCAGGACGAGTGGACCGTGTACCGGCTGACCGACGGCGCGCTGGACGCGCTCGGCAGCCGGTCATAGGGGCACGTGTCAGAACTCGTCCACCGTGTGCGGCAGCAGCGCCGTGCGCAGGGCCGCGTCCAGGGCCGCCGCCGTGCCGGGCGTGTGCTCCGTGGCCAGGCCCGCGCGGATCAGGGCGTCGGTCTTCGTGCCGCCCAGGTAGCAGGCGGCGAGGTCGCGCACGTCGAGGGTGAGGTCCGCGGGGTCGTCCGTCCTCTCGTACGTACACCCCTCGGGGGACGCCGTCAGGCGGTGGCGGCCCTCGTTGGCCGGGAGGCGGTCGTCGTGGACGTCGAGGACGACGTCCACCGGGGCCGCCCAGGAGCGGGCCTCCAGCGCCCCGCGCACGTCGACGAGACGGACCCACAGCGCCGGGAACTCGCCGGTCACGCGCACCTGGTCGCGGTCGGCGGAGAAGAGGTGCAGCGGGTCGTCCACCGGGCGCCCCCACGCGCGGATGAGACCGGTCAGGTCGATCGACGCGAGGTAGCGCCAGAGGGCGGCCGCGACGGCCGGCGTGTCCGCCTCCAGCTCGTCCAGGCGTACGAGTCCGGGGGCGTCGTCGCGGGTCCTGGTGCGGTAGATCGCGTATCCGGCGACCGAGTCGGCGGGGGTGCCGAGGACGACCACCCGGGGCGGTGACAGCTCGTCGTCCTCCTCGTCCTCGTCCACCAGCCACTCCTCGCGCCACCACGCCTCGCTGCGGGCGATGCGTCCTGCGCGGTCGGCGCGGGTGCGGTCGTAGTACGCGCCGAGCACGCCGGGCGCCTCGGACGGGTCGATCAGGCGCAGCGGCCGCTCGTCCGGCGCGATGCGCAGGGCGAGCGGGCGCCGGGAGTCGACCTCCACGGTGTGGCCGTGCGTGGCGGGGCCGAAGCCGAACCTTCCGTAGATCGCGTCCTCCGACGCCCACAGGGCCGCGATCGGGGCGCCGTCCGCCGAGGCCCGCGCGAACAGCTCCGCGAGCATGCCGGAGAGCACGCCGCGCCGCCGGTGCGTCGGGGCCACGGAGACGAACGTCAGGCAGGGACAGGGCAGTTCGCCGCCCGGCACGGACACGGTGAAGGGGAACGCCGCGACGAGGCCGACGAGTTCGTCGCCCTCGTACGCACCGAAGCGGGTGCAGCCGCGCAGCAGGTCGTGGTGGTGCTTGCGCTTCTCGTCCTCCGGGTTCTCGTGGAAGACGAGGTAGGAGAGCGAGAGCGCGCGGTCGATCCCTGCCTCGGGGATCTCGCGGAACTGGACGGATTGCATACCCATATAACGGACGGTAGTTCCCGTATGCCGTGCGGGCATCCGGATTTTTCCGGCGCCCCCCAAGCGGCGTGCCGGGGTCAGGGGATCAGGGGATCAGGACGACCTTGCCCATGGTGGCGCGGGACTCCAGCGCGCGGTGTGCGGCGGCCGCCTCCGCGAGGGGGAAGCGCTGCACGGCCGGGGTGAAGTGGCCCAGCGACGCGGCGGTCAGGGCGGCCAGCTCAAGGGTGCGGACGGGGTTGTCGCCGCCCGCCTTCTGCATCATCGCCGGGCCGAGCACGTTGAGCTGCGTGATGCCGCGCGCGGCGAGCTCTTCCTCGGTGAACGTGAGCGGCTCACCGTCGTGCGGCCCTTTTCCGGACCAGCCGAAGACGATGTGCGTGCCGCCGGGGCCCAGCAGGTCCACCGCGTGCCGGCCCGCGTCGCCGCCCACGCCGTCGAAGACGACCGTGGCCGCGCGGCCGTCGAGCCGTTCCGCGAGGTACGTGCGGACCTCGTCGGGCCACTTCGGGTCGGTGTAGTCCACGGTGAGGTCGGCGCCGTTCGTGCGGACGCGGGCCGTCTTCTCCGGGCCGCCCGCCAGGCCGATCACGGTGGCGCCGCGGTGCTTGGCGTACTTCGTGAGGAGCGTGCCGATGCCGCCCGCGGCGGCGGGGATCACGGCCACGGAGTCGGGCGTCAGCGTGGCGAATTGCAGGATGCCCATCGTCGTACGCCCCGTGCCGATCAGGGCGACCGCCTCCGCCGAGTCGAGGCCGTCCGGCACCTCGTGGAGGCGGGACGCCTCGGTGACGACGCCCTCGGCGTAGCCCCCGGGGGCGAAGCCGATGTGGGCGACGACGTGCTTGCCCAGCCAGTGGGCGGGGACGTCGTCGCCGAGTGCGTCGACGACGCCGGCGATCTCGCGGCCGGGGACGGTGGGCAGGGCGGGGAGTTCGGGGAGCGGGCCCTGGATGCCCTCGCGGATCGCGGTGTCCAGGAGGTGCACGCCGGCCGCCGCCACGGTGATGCGGACCTGGCCCTTCGCGGGTTCGGGGTCCGGTATGTCGTCGAGGACGAGGTTCTCGGCGGGGCCGAAGGCGTGGAGGCGGATGGCGCGCATGGGGGACTCCTCAAGGGGTGTGTCCGTGGTGTGTCCGTGGTGTGTCCGTGTGGCCCTCAGCCTTCAACCTGAAGTGGACTTGAGGTCAAGCGCCGACTTCGTGAGGGCCAGCGACACCGCCTCCACCGCGCTGTTGAACGACACCTCGGACAGCAGCCCCGGTGCCGCGACCTGATCGCCCACTACGTAGACACCGTCCCCGCGGTCGATCGCCGGGCGGTCCCTCCAGGTTGTGCCGGGGCGGTCCACCGCGCCCGTGCGGCCGTTGGCGATCGAGGCGCGGCGCCACGTCAGGCGTTCCCGCCAGCTCGGGAAGCCGAGGTCGAGGAGGTGCTCCGCGCGGGCCACGCCGTCGGCCTTGGTCTCGTCGGGGGAGAGCGGGATCTGCGCCTGTACGAGCTGTTCCCCGGCGGGGGCGAGCGTGCGGTCCTGGGCGGTGAAACGCTCCACCCAGCCCGTCCTGTCCAGGTCGGAGACGACGAAGAGGTCACCCCTTCGGGAACGGAACGCCACGTCGAGGAGTGTGGTGCGGCCGCTCTCCCAGCACAGGGAGGCGTCGTCGAGGAGTCGGCGGGCCGAGTCGAGGGACGTCGCGACGATGACCGGTCCGTCCTGGGGGAGGGCGTCCAGGGAGTCGACGCGGTCCAGGGTCTCCGTGCGTACGCCCATGTTCCACGCCAGTGCGGCCATGCGGTCGACGACGGAGCTCCAGCCGCCGCGCGGGTAGTGCGCCTCCGGGGGCAGCTTGGTGGTGCGGCGCAGCCGCTCGTGCACGAAGCGGGCGGAGAGCGAGCCGGGGTCGTGGTGGAAGGTGGCGACGGCGACATAGTGCGCGGCGGCGCGCGCGCCCTCCTCGCCGACCTCCTCCGTGGCCCACGACATGAAGTCACGGTCGACCGGTGCCTGTTCGGTCCTGCGGCGCAGGAGTTTGAGCATGGCGAGAGGCGGGGTGCGGCGCAGTCTGCCTCCGTGGAGCAGGCGCAGGCGGGCCCCTTCGAGGGGCGGGAGCGGGGCGAGCGGGCCGATGAGGTCGCGCTGCTTGAGCCAGGTCCACAGGGGGCCGCCGTTGTAGAGGGCGTGGGGGCCCTCGTTCGTCTTGTACGTGCCTTCGGAGGTGCGGGCGCGGCCGCCGAGGGTGTGGTGGGCCTCGCGGAGCGTGACGCGGGCGCCCGCCTCGGCGGCGCTGATGGCCGCGGTGAGGCCGGCGAGGCCGCCGCCGATGACGGTGAGCTTGAGGTTTGGCCTGGTGGGGGGCGTGGACGTGGGCATGGAGGTGGGCTCCCTCGGGCCGGGTGCTTGGACTTCACCTCTTCGACGTATGGGGGCGGTCGGGATGTGACATCGGGTTGGCGGACGGTTCGTGGCGGGGTTGAGGGCGTTGTCAGTGGTGGGGTGCACGATGGGGGAATGGCTCAGAGGGCGAAACCGGTGCGGGTGGTCGAGGCGGTTCGACGGGCCGAGGTGCGGTTGCCACCGCTGCGGCCGTTCGACGGAGGGGAGCTGCGGCCCGACGGGGACTACGACGGGGTGGAGTTCAGGGAACTCGACCTCGGCGGGCAGGACGGCGGCGGCGCCCTGTTCATGGACTGCGCGGTGACGAGGTGTGCGGTCGACGAGACGCGGCTGGTCAGGGCGCGGTTCGTGGACTCCGTGCTGACGGAGCCGCGAGGGGTGGGGACGGATCTCGCCGAGGCGTCGCTGCGGGACGTCGAGGTCGTCGACGCGCGGCTCGGGGGCGTGCAGTTGCACGGGGGTGTGCTGGAGCGGGTCGTCGTGCGCGGCGGAAAGATCGACTACGTGAACCTGCGGAAGGCACGGCTGCGGGACGTCGTGTTCGAGGGGTGCGTGCTGGTGGAGCCGGACTTCGGGCAGGCGTCGCTGGAGCGGGTGGAGTTCCGGGACTGCGTGGTGCGGGGGGCCGATTTCACGGGGGTTCGGATGAAGGACGTGGACCTGCGGGACGCGGCGGAGCTGGACATCGCGCGGGGCGTCGAGCGTCTCGCGGGGGCGGTGATCAGCCCGTCCCAGCTGATGGAACTGGCCCCGGTGTTCGCGGCGCAGGTGGGGGTTCGGGTGGCGGGACCGGGGGAGTAGCGGCGGCTCTGTCGTGGGCTGCTCGCGGGCTACTGAGTGCGGGGGAAACGCGAAAGAAGGGACCAGATCGCGGGGTTGTCCGCGAGGGAGTCGTGGAGGTCCGTCAGGTCGGCGACCAGGTCGTGCAGGAAGTCGCGCGCCTCGCGGCGGAGCTCGGTGTGGGAGAAGGTCAGCGGTGCCTCGTCCGGGTCCATCCAGTCCGCCTCGATGTCCACCCAGCCGAAACGGCGGGCGAACAGCATGCGGTCCGTCGACTCCGTGAAGTCGAGCTCCGCGTACTGGGGGCGGGAGGCGCGGCTGCCCATCGGGTCCTTGTCGAGCGTCTCGACGATGTCGCACAGCGCCCACGCGAAGTCCAGCACGGGAACCCATCCCCAGGCTGTGGACAGCTCCCGGTCCGCCTTGGTGTCCGCGAGATACACGTCCCCGCAGAACAGGTCGTGACGCAGCGTGTGGACGTCCGCGCGGCCGTAGTCCAGCTGGGCGGGGTCGGGGAAGCGGCGGGAGAGGGCGTAGCCGATGTCGAGCACGGGTCGATGGTGTCACGACCGGGGCGCGTGGACTGTCGTCAGGCCGCTGACCTGCAGAAACGTTAGCGATCACGCGTTCGTGTGAACGGATAGGTGGTTGCCCGGATCCGTGCGGCCTGTGCTGACAGTGTCGCCTTGAGCAAAGGAGGTTCTGTCATGGCAGCGATGCCTCTTCCGGAGTGCGGGCCCAGTGACGGCTTCGACCTCGGGTCACTGATGAGCCTGGTCATGGACCGGGTACCTGACATGCCGGTGGAAGAAGCCTTCGTCTGGTTCGACGCGTTCTCCCCCGAAGGGTGGCGCGTGGAGTTGATCGAAGGGGAGATCCACGTGACGTCTCCGGGCAGTGGAGAGCATGAGGAATACGTGTCCGAAATCAACGGGCAGGTGCGTGACCACCGCAAGGATTTGGGGCGCTACACGAGTATCGGTCTCTACGTGCCGGGCGCCTCGTCGACCGGCCAGGTGATGCCGGATCTGGTGCTGGCCCCGAAGGGCAGCTTCGCCAACGAGGACAAGTACCACGACCCCGCCGCCGTCCTCCTCGTGGCGGAAGTGACCTCCAGGTCCACCGGCGACAACGACCGGCACAAGAAGATCCTCGGCTATGCCCGCGCGGGCATCCCCGTCTACCTGCTCATCGACCGCGAGGCGGGCAACGCCGTGCTGTACACGGAGCCCGCGGGCGAGGAGTACGAGCACCAGGAGATCTTCAAGCTCTCCAAGGTCGTCCCTCTTCCGGAGCCGCTCGGCTTCGAGCTCGACACCAGCGAGTTCTGAACCGTCTCAGGGCTGCCGCGCAACGGCCTCACGGCAGCAGGCGTTGTTCCTTCGCCACCGCGACCGCGCCCGCCCTCGTGTCCACGCCGAGCTTGTCGTAGATGCGGCCCAGGTGGGTTTTGACCGTGGCCTCGCTGATGAAGAGGGCCCGGGCGATCTCGCGGTTGCCGAGGCCCTGGGAGAGCTGGCCGAGGATGTCGCGTTCGCGGTCGGTGAGTGTGGGCCGGGGGGCGCGCATACGGGCCATGACGCGGGAGGCGACCGGGGGCGAGAGCGCGGTGCGGCCCTGGGACGCGGCCTGGATCGCGGAGAAGAGTTCCTCGGGGCGCTCGGCCTTGAGCAGGTAGCCCGTCGCGCCCGCCTCGATGGCGCGGGTGATGTCCGCGTCCGTGTCGTAGGTGGTGAGGACCAGGACGTGGGGGGTGGGGGACGGCGCCGACGTGATGCGGCGGGTGGCCTCTACGCCGTCGATGCCCTCGCCCAGCTGCAGGTCCATCAGGACGACGTCCGGCGTCAGCTTCGCGGTCAGCGCCACCGCCTCCTCGCCCGTGCCCGCCTCGCCGACCACCTCGATGTCCGGCGCGCTGCCGAGCAGGGCGAGCAGGCCCGCGCGTACGACGACGTGGTCGTCGCAGACCAGCAGGCGGACGGGGGCGGGGACGGGGGCTGTGCCGGTCGTCATCGTTCCTCCAGAGGGGTCGGCGGGGTCAGCGGGATCGATACGGACAGGACCGCGCCCTCGCCGGGCGCCGACTCAATGGTCAGTGTGCCGCCGAGCTGGTGGGCCCGCGCACGGATCGCGGGCAGGCCGTGTCCGCGTATACCCGTACCCGCGCCCGTACCGGCACCCGCGGCGGTCGGCGGCGTGAAGCCGCGGCCGTCGTCCGCGACGTCCAGGACCACCTGGTCGTCGAGGAACGTCAGGGTCAGCGCCGCCGTGGACGCGTCCGCGTGCTCGCGTACGTTCGCCAGGGCGCCCTGCGCGATGCGCAGCAGCGCCGAGCTGACCCGGTCGGGCAGCGGCGGCGCGGTGCCCTCCGCGTGGAAGCGGACCGTGAGCCCCGCGTCCGACTCGCGCTCCGCGAGCGCCCGCAGCGCCTGGGCCACGCCGCCGCCGTCCGCGAGGTCCGCCGGCGCCAGGTCCTGCACGAAGCGGCGGGCCTCCGCGAGACCGTGCTCGGTGATCGACTCCGCGGTGCGGACGTGCGTGCGCGCCTTCGCCGGGTCCGTGTCCCAGACGCGGTCGGCGGCCTGCAGCAGCATCTGCTGGCTGGACAGGCCCTGCGCGAGGGTGTCGTGGATCTCCATCGACAGCCGCTGGCGCTCGGCGAGCGTGCCCTCGCGGCGCTCGGTCGCGGCCAGTTCGCGGCGCGTACGGATCAGGTCGTCGATCAGTTCGCGCTGTCGGGCGGCCTGCCGCTGCATGTACAGGAACACGGCCGCCGCGACGGCCGCCCACGCGGGCGGCGCGAACAGCAGTATGGGGTCGAAGGCGCCCGCGAGCTTCAGCTGCGCGACGACCACGAACGCGGTCAGGACGGCCACCAGGAAAAGGGCGGCGCGCGGCGGCAGCGTACGGAGCCCGGTGTAGAAGAGCGGCACCGCGCACCACGCGAAGCTCGGCGCGAGTATGACGATCACGACCCAGACGGCCACGACCAGGCTCAGCCAGATCAGGCGGCGCGGCGCGGTGGGGCGGGCGCCGACGGTGGGGCCGAGCACGTAGAGGAGCGCGAGGGAGACCGAGAGCGCGATGATCCACGGGGTGCGGGGCTCGCCGGGGTGCCGCATCAGGAAGCGCGCCAGCGACGACCCGAGAAGCAGGAAGAACGCGGTGTGCATGACGGCCGCGAGCCAGCGGGCGTCGGGGTCGGGGGCGCGGGGGTCGGGGCCCGGCGTGTGCTGTCCCATGGCGGGGCCTCCTTCTCGTACGGGCATCTCGTACGGCCTTCTCGTACGGTCATCCCGTACAGCCATCCTGAACTGGGCAAACACCCTCATTGTGGCCCGCTGGGACCCCGCAGGGGTCAACCGATCGGTTGACCCTGGTGTCGGCCGAGTCGCGCGCGGCAGCGAGCCGGTACGTGGAGGGGTGGGGCCCGGGTGCGGCCACAGCATTGAGGGCAGAGGCAAGAACCCCTCGAACGCCCCACGAGCCGACCACCCAGGAGCCCCCGATGCAGAAGCCCTCCCGCCGCACCCGCGTCCTCACCGTCGCCGCCACCGCCGCCGTCCTCGGCGCCGGTACCTTCGGCGCCGTCTCCGCCACCGCCGGCACCCCCGACGCCGCCTCCAAGGCCGCTGTCACCGCCGACGCCGGCAACAAGAACCTGACGCAGTCCACGCACCTCACGGTCGCCGCCGCCTCCAAGGCCGCGCAGGCCACCCTCGACGCCGCGAAGAAGGAGAACCAGCGCGTCTCCGTCGCCGTCGTCGACCGCAACGGCAACACCATCGTCCAGCTGCGCGGCGACGGCGCGGGCCCGCAGTCCCCCGAGTCCGCCGTGAAGAAGGCGTACACCGCCGTGTCCTGGAACGCGCCCACCTCCGAGCTGACCAAGCGCCTGGAGCAGGCCCCGAACCTGAAGGACATCCCCGGCACCCTGTTCCTCGCGGGCGGCGCGCCGGTCACCGCCAAGGGCGCGCCCGTCGCGGGCATCGGTGTCGCGGGCGCGCCGAGCGGCGACCTGGACGAGAAGTTCGCGAAGGCGGGCGTGGCCGCTCTCAACCGCTGAGCTCCATGCAGTACAGGCTGTTCCCGGCCCCCGCGCCCGTCCGCGCGGGGGCCCGCACGACGAGGAGATCCGCCATGAACACCACCGCTGCCGACCGGCGGCTGCTCGACGCCGCACGGGCCGGGAACGCCGCCGAAGTCACCGCCGCCCTCGCCGAGGGCGCCCGCGTCGAGGCACGCGACACCGAGCTGCGCAGCCCGCTGCTGCTCGCCGCGCTCGGCGACCACGTCGAGGCGGCCCGCGTGCTCGTCGCGGCCGGCGGGGACGTCGACGCGCAGGACCACCGCTCCGACAGCCCCTGGCTGGTCACCGGCGTGACGGGCAGCGTCGCCATGCTGCACGTGCTGCTGCCCGCCGGGCCCGACCTGAAGCTGCGCAACCGCTTCGGCGGGATCTCCGTGATCCCCGCGTCGGAGCGCGGGCATGTCGCGTACGTACGGGAAGTGCTGCGCGTCACCGACATCGACGTCGACCACGTCAACGACCTGGGCTGGACCGCTCTCCTGGAGGCCGTGATCCTCGGCGACGGCGGCCGCGCGCACCAGGAGATCGTCGAGCTGCTCCTCGCCGCGGGCGCGACGCCGGACCTCGCGGACCGGGACGGCGTCACGCCGCTCGCGCACGCGGAACGGCGCGGCTTCGACCGCGTCGCGCAGCTGCTGCGGAGCGCGGGGTGAAGCGGCGCGCGGCGGCAGCCCGGCGGGTCGTCCGCACCGCCACGTCTGCCGTGCTGGCGGGGGCGGTCCTGGCGGGCTGCGGCACGGGCGATGACATCCCCGCGTCATCGACCGCCCCCGAACCCGCACGCCCCACCGCCACCCTCCCCACCACCACCAAGACCCCCGAGGGCACCCTTCTGGTCGCCGACTTCGGCTCCGACACCGTCACCTTCGTCGACCCGGGCAAGGGCCCCATCGACTCCGTGAGGGTCGGTCAGGCCCCCTACGGGCTGGCCGTCGGCGAGGACGGCCGTGCCTGGGTGGCGACCGCCGAGGGCGTGGCCGTCGTCGACACCGCCGTACGCAAGCGCGTCGACCGCATCCCGTACGAGACGGAGACAGGGCCCGTCACGACCGGCGAGTACCGCGGCGGCGGCATGGGCATCGCCCTCGCACCCGACGGCAGGCACGTCTACGTGGGTGTCAACGTGCCCGACGGCAATGGGGTCCTGGAGGTCATCGACGCGGACGAGCGCGAGGTCACCGACACCGTGCCCGTCGGGCGGCGGCCCTTCGACATCGACGTGTCGAAGGACGGCCGCGAGGTCTACGCGACCGACCACGATTCGTTCGACGTGACCGTCGTACGCGCGGACTCGCCGAAGTCGAAGAAGTCGAGGCCGAAGTTGAAACCGCGCCGCATCGAAGTCGCCCCCTACGGCACGGAAGGCGGCCTCGGCTCCTGGCTGAAGCCGCACTACACGGCCGTGCGGCCCGCTGACGGGAAGCTCCTGCTGCCCTTTGAGGGCGAGAAGCTCGTCGTACTCGATCCGCGCACCGGCGAGTACGACGTCGAGAAGATGACCGCCAACACGCACCAGCACGGCGTGACGGTGACGGACGACGGCACGTTGTACGCGGTCGGCACCGGGCCCATCGACCCGGACGCCGACGAAGGGCCGTCGCTGACGGTGCGGACGAAGGACGGCAAGGAGCGGGTGATCCCGCTGGACGGGCCGCACGAGGACGTCGCCGTGTCCAGGGACGGCCGTACCGCGTACGTCACGGGCGGCTTCACCCGCGACGGCTACTGGAACGGCATCTCCGTCGTCGACACGGAGGACGGGACGGTGCGCCGACTCCCGGCGGGGGAGCGGCCGTTGGGTATCGCGGTGCTCTGACGGGGCCCGCCACAGAGTTCATACCGCCCCGCTCCGAACATTTGCCGCATAAGATCACCGGCGTGCACCCGCGATCCACGGCCGCCCGAGCCGCCACCGCCCGAGCCGCCACCCTCACCTGTGCCCTCGCCCTGCTCGCGACCGTCGGCGCCTGTAGTGGCTCGGGCGTCGACGGCACGCCGGGCCGCGACGGCGTGCGGGATCCGTACTTCCCCAAGCTGGGCAACGGCGGCTACGACGTCGCGCACTACGGCCTGACCCTCGGCTACGACCCCGACTCCCGGCACCTCACCGGGACCGCGGAGATCACCGCCCGCGCCACCAAGAACCTCAGCTCCTTCAACCTCGACCTCAAGGGCCTCGACGTCTCCGGCATCACCGTCGAGGGCAAGGCCGCCCGCTTCCAGCGCGCCGGCCACGAGCTGCGGGTCCGCCCGGCCGACGAGCTCGACCGGGGCGAGACGTTCCGCGCGGTCGTCCGCTACTCCGGCACCCCGGAGACGATCACCGACGACGACGGCGCCGAAGAGGGCTGGCTGAAGACGGACGACGGCGCCCTCGCGCTCGGCGAACCGGCCGGTTCGATGGCGTGGTTCCCCGGCAACCACCACCCGAGCGACAAGGCCTCGTACGACATACAGGTCACCGTCCCCAAGGGCCTGAAGGCCGTCTCCAACGGCGAGTTGACGCGCGAGTCGACGAAGAACGGCCGCACCACGTTCGCCTGGCACAGCGCCGAACCCATGGCGAGCTATCTGGCGACCGTCGCCGTCGGCGAGTACGAGATGGAGACGTCGACGACGAAGGACGGACTGCCGGTCGTCACGGCCGTCGACCCCTCGCAGGCGAAGGCGAGCAAGAAGGTCCTCGCGAAGATCCCGGACGTCATCGAGTGGTCCGAGTACAACTTCGGCCCCTACCCCTTCTCCTCCACCGGCGCGATCGTCGACCGCGAGGACGACGCGGGCTACGCGCTGGAGACCCAGAACCGCCCCGTCTTCCCCGGCGCCCCCGACACCGACCTCCTCGTCCACGAGCTGGCCCACCAGTGGTTCGGCAACTCCGTCACGCCCAAGTCGTGGCAGGACATGTGGCTCAACGAGGGCTTCGCGACGTACGCGACGTGGCTGTACGACGAGGACCACGACGGGGACAGCGCCCAGAAGACCTTCGACGCGCTCTACAAGGGCGACTACTACGAGGAAAAGGCGGACAACGAAGCGATCTGGGCGTTCCCGCCCGCGCGGCCCACGGACGCCTCGAGCATCTCCGACCCGCCCGTCTACGACCGGGCCGCCATGGTCATCCACAAGATCCGCCGGGCCGTCGGCGACGACGCGTTCTACGACATCGTGCAGGGCTGGACGAAGACGTACCGGCACAAGAACGCGGACACCAAGGACTTCACGGAGTACGTCGAACGGCACGCGGGCGGCGACGAGGCGCGCGACAAGGTCAGCCGGATCTGGGGGGACTGGCTGTACGGGGACGGGAAACCGGACCGCCCCTGAGCGCCTGTGTCACGCGTTCACAGGGGCTTGCGCAGGACCGCGCACGGGCGGTGCAGGGCGCGGTCCTCGCGGTGCCCGATGACGAGGTAGCCGAGCGCGGTCCAGAAGCGGAGCGCCTTCGGGTTGTTCTCCAGGACCGCGAGGCGCACGGCGTCGCGTCCCGCCGCCCGGAACCGCTCCTCCACGCGTGACACCAACTCCCGGCCCACGCCCGTGCGGTGCAGGTCCGCGTCGACCATGAGCAGCCCGATCCACGGGTCGGGGTCGGTGGGGTCCGGGTGGCGGGCGAGCGTGAGGACGACGCCGACGAGACGGCCCCGCGAACGTGCGAGCAGCACCTCGGCGTCCGGGTGCGCGAGTTCGTCCGCGAGGGCCTTGGCGACCTGCTCGACGCGGATGTCGTCGGGGTCGGGGAAGTCGCCGCTGAGCGCGAAGAACGCACGGTTCGACGCGTAGAGCCCGGTCACCTCGGTGAGGAGGTGGCCGGGCAGCGCGCCGTCGACGGCGACGAGCGGTTCGAGGATCATGCGGGGCAGGTTATGGCTTGCGGGCCGCGCGGTCCGCGAGGGCCGCGCGCTGTTTGCGCAGGGTGCGCCATTCGCTGACCGCACCCCACGCCGCGCAGCCGAACGCCCCCACGTAACAGGCGACCCAGCCGGAGGAGCGGTCGTGCGGGTCGAGCAGGTTGTCGACGGTGAGGACGCCGAAGAACACGGCCGAGGCCAGGGCACCGTAGAACTTCTGGCGCGTGATGCGTTGCTGCCTGCGCGGGCCTTCGGAGAGGCGCAGGGCGTAGATCTCGACGTCACCGAAGGCGTCCTCGGCGCGTCCGTCTCCGGTCTGTCCGTCTCCGGTCTGCCCCTCTCCCGTCCGTCCGTCTGCCGCGGCGAGGTGCTGGCGCACTTCCTTCACGTGGGCGCGGGCCTCCGCCGCCTTCATGCCGTGCCGCCCGCGCAGCAGCCCGTCCAGGCGCGCCAGCCACCGCTCGTCGTCCAGGCCGCCTGCCGGGCGGGACGGCGTGAACCAGCGGTTGATCCTGTTCTCGGGAAGCAGGAACGCGGCGACGGCGAGTGGGACGCCGGCCAGCATGAGGACCGGCGCGGGCACGCGGAACAGCCGCTCGTCGGAGAGCGTGTTGGCGAGGGCGATGGTGGCCACGAGGGTGAGGGCCGCCCCCGCCAGGAACCACCACATGCCCCGGAAAAGCCCGGCGGCGCGGGCGGTGAAGGCGACGCAACCCGCCGAGACGGCCACCCCGATTCCCGTGAACCCGGCGACCGAGGACCAGTTCACCCCGACCCACAGGCCGTCCTGGATCCAGACGAGACCGAAGACGGCGAACACGAGGAACCCCATGGAGCCGAGCGCGGCGCCGATCCGCTCCGCGGGCCGCATGCCGCGGGTGTCGATCCCGGCCCGGTACCGCTCGTCGACGCGCTCGGCGGCGACGCCGCGCGCGTACGCGACGGGGTCCCCGAGCACCTCGCGGGCGGGCTGCCCGGCCTCCTCGACGAGTTGGCGGGCCTCGGCGAGTATCTCCTCGGCGAACCCGGTGGGCACCTCCTCGTCGAACGCGAGCCGCACCAGGACGGCGTCGGCCCACTTCTCGTCCTCCTCGCGCGCCCAGCTGATCTCAGGTGCGGTTGACTTGCTCATGTGCTTCCCCCTCGGCCGGCAGGAGCGAGGCGACGGTGCGGGAGAAGTTCCCCCAGGCGGCCTGGTCACGCCGCAGTCGCGCTTGCCCCTCCTCGGTGATCCGGTAGTACTTCCGCCCGGGTCCGCCGTCGCCCGCCCCCCACTCGACCTCGACGGCGCCTTCCTCTTCGAGGCGCGTGAGGGCGGGGTAGAGGGTCGCGGGCTTCACGCCGTCGAGCCCCGCGTCGCCGAGTCGGCTGAGCAGGGCGTACCCGTAGCTCTTCTCCTCGCCGTCGAGGATTCCGAGCAGGCAGAGGGGGAGCGCGGCGCGGGTCCAGGCGGTGGGCATGGGTCCCTCTCTTCGGCGTGCGTGTCGTCGTGCTCATTGGTTACGCGGACTATTCTAGTATCCAGAATAGTGGGGCTTCTGTACAACCCGTCCCCTCACGGTCCCGCCGAAGCTCGAACCAGACGTTCTTGCCCACGCCGTGCGGGCGAGCCGGGGGCCCTACGCCCCAGTCGTCGGCAAGGGCCTGCACGAGCAGCAACCCGCGCCCGTGTTCGCTGTCCCGGGAGACGTCGAGCGCGGCGAGCGGTTCGGCAGCGGCGTGATCGTCGTACACGGCGACGCGCACGCCGTCGCACAGGACCACGGTCTCCAGGTCGATGGTCGGTGAGCCGGTGTGTGTCACGGCGTTGGTCACGATCTCGGAGACGAGGGTGCGGGCGGTGTCGGTGAGGTCGGGCCGGTGGCCGTTGGCGGTGAGGAGCATCGCGACGGTGTCGCGGCAGATCTTGGGGGAGAGGGAAGTGTTGGGGGTGGTGAGGCGGTAGGTCTGTGACGTTCTGTTCGGCTGGTCGTCCATCGGGTCAACTCCCGGTGCGGGATGGGTTGGTGCGCGGCGGGCCACCGTGGCTCGGTCGCCCGGGGGCGGGCGACTGCTCTGCGGGTTCACTGGCGCGCCGTGTGCTGTCGGTGCGACGTTAGGGCACATCTATGTGACGGCACATGGATGTGCCGGAACTTCCACTCGTGTGAGTGGACCAGTCGCACGGGCACGCGGGGGCGCGGCAGACTTGGGCCGCTCGATCAGGAGGGGATGGATGCCACCCAGGAGTAACCCCACAGCGCGTCAGGCGCGGCTGGGCGCGGAGTTGCGCAAGCTCCGTGAGTCCGCGGGCATGGCCGCGCGTGAGGCGGGAGCGCTGATAGGCGGTAACCAGGCGCAGATCAGCCATATCGAGGCGGGGCGTTGGGGGGTCAGCGGGGAGCGCGTACGCAGACTGGCAAGTCTGTACTCGGCGACCGACAGCGACCTGGTCGAGGCGCTCTGCTCCATGGCGGAGGAGCGGGTCAGGGGTTGGTGGGCCGAGTACCGGGGCGTACTTGGCCCCGGGTTCCTGAACATCGCGGAGCTGGAGCACCACGCCTCTTACTTGCGCAGCGTTCAGCTGATGAGCATGCCGGGCATCCTCCAGACCGAGGAGTACGTGCGGGCGCTGCACGACAGCCATACCCCTGGGCTTCCGCCTGCTGAGGTGGATGTACGTGTGGAGTTTCGGTTGAAGAGGCGGGGCATCTTCGAGCGGGCTGAGCCGACGCCGTTCGTGGCCCTCATTCACGAAGCCGCGTTGCGTATGCGGTACGGCGGACGCAAGGTCGCCCAGGGGCAGTTGCAGTACTTGCTCGACGCCTCGGAGCGGCCCGCGGTGACCGTACGAGTCATCCCGTTCACGTGCGAGGAGTTCATCGAGGCGGGGCACTCCGTGCTGTACGCGGGCGGAGTCGTCCCACAGCTCGACACCGTGCACTTGGACACCCCCGTGGGCGGTATCTCCGTCACTACCGGCGCTGAAATCCAAAGGTTCGGAAGCCTGCTCGACACCGCTGAACGTGCCGCACTGAGCGTGCAGGAGTCCCGGCAACTCATCCAACAGATCGCGAGAGAGCTATGAGGTCCCCTTCTATGTCGACGCAATGGCAGAAGTCGTCCTTCTCGGGCATCGACGCCGAGGACTGCGTCGAACTCGCCCGAGACGAGGAACATCTCCTCCTCCGCGAGAGCGACGACCCGGACACGGTGATAGCCACCACGCCCGCGCGCCTGAACGCCTTGGTCCGCTGGCAGAAATCCCGCCGCGCCGAAGGCGGTTGCTGAGCCACGTCAGGAGACAGCGCTCAGTTCGGCCCTGACCAGAGCCTGTGCAAGCCATGGCCGACGCACTGCAAGGAGTGGCCGCATGACCGGAGCGCCCGCGTGGACCGACGCCGCTCGTGCCCTCGCCGACAAGGTGACCGTGGACGCACCCGGGTGGCATGAAGCCGTCAGCAACACCCCCCGCCACAAGCTCGTCCCGCGCTGGTGGCAGCGAATTCCGGACAGCGCCGCGCAGGAATGGGCGTTGGTGAGCCCGCCCGAGAGCTCCGCCGAGCTGCTGCGCGCCGCCTACACGGACGAGACGCTCGTGACCCGCGTCGGTCCCACACATGCCGACCACGCGGCCCCTGGCGAGCAGGGGAAGGGCGACCCCACCTCGTCCAGCACCCTGCCGGGACTCATCGTTTCGATGGCCCATCGGCTCGATGTGCAGCCGGGGCAACGTGTGCTGGACGTGGGTACCGGTTCCGGGTACTCCGCCGGCCTGTTCGCGCGTCGCTTCGGGGACCAGTACGTGACGAGCGTGGACGTGGACCCATACCTGGTCGAGGCTGCCCGTACGCGTCTCGCCGGGTTCGGGCGAACCCCTCGGCTGGAGGCTGTCGACGCGACGGGGGAGCTCCCCGACACCGAGTACGACCGCATCATGGCGACCGTGTCCGTGCGGCCCGTCCCCGCCTCGTGGCTCCGCGCGCTCCGCCCCGGGGGACGAGTCGTCACGACCGTTGCCCACACCGCCCTGCTGATCACAGCGGACATGGGCACGGACGGCATCGCGCGGGGGACTGTCCAGCCCGATCCGGCGACGTTCATGGAGACCCGGCGGGAAGCGGACTACCCAGGGAAGCTGGACGACGTCTTCGTGGCCGCACGTGTACGCGAGGGCGAGGACGTGCGGGCCCCCGAGGGAGCCATCCCCGACCTGTGGCAGGAATGGCCGCTCCGGTGGCTGTTCGAGCTGGACACACCCGGGGTCGAGACCCGCGCGGCAACGTACCCGGACGACGGTCGGCGCGTGGTGTGGCTGCTCGCTGCGGACGGCTCATGGGCCCGAGCCGAGGACGGTACGTCGCCCGTGGTGCACCAGGGCGGCCCTCGTCGGCTCTGGGACGCCCTGGAACGTGTGCGCAGGAGGTGGGAGGAGAACGGCAGGTTCCCTCTGCACTCGATGCGCGCGGAACTCTCCCCCGAGGGCAGCCACCTGCTGACGCCTGACGACTCATGGCGCTTTCCCATCTGACGCCGACCGCCTGACACCGCTCCGGTCGGATGGGTGCCGAGGGTGCGGATGCCGAAGGGCCCCGGCAGCACAGAACCGTGCTGCCGGAGCCCTTCTCACCGTCGGGCGTCGACTCAGACGTTGACGCCGAAGTCCTGGGCGATGCCGACCAGGCCCGAGGCGTAGCCCTGGCCGACCGCGCGGAACTTCCACTCGGCGCCGTTGCGGTACAGCTCACCGAAGACCATGGCGGTCTCGGTGGCGGCGTCCTCGGAGAGGTCGTAGCGCGCGATCTCCGTGCCGCCGGCCTGGTTGATGATGCGGATGAAGGCGTTCCGCACCTGGCCGAAGTTCTGCGAGCGGTTCTCGGCGTCGTAGATCGAGACCGGGAAGACGATCTTCTCGATGTCGGCCGGGAGGCCCTCGAGGTTCACGTTGATCTGCTCGTCGTCGCCCTCGCCCTGGCCCGTGACGTTGTCACCGGTGTGGACGATCGTCTGGTCCGGCGTCGCCTTGTTGTTGAAGAAGACGAAGTGCTGGTCCGAGAAGACCTTGCCCTGGGTGTTCACCGCGATGGCGGAGGCGTCCAGGTCGAAGTCGGTGCCAGTGGTGGTGCGGACGTCCCAGCCGAGGCCCACGGTGACGGCGGTCAGGCCCGGAGCCTCCTTGGTGAGCGAGACGTTGCCACCCTTGGACAGGCTTACTGCCATTGTTGGGAGTCCCTTCCCTCGTTGCATACGTACGGGCTTCGTACTGGGGACGAAGCTACCGTCACCCCTAACAACGCGGACCAGGGTCCCCAGGGTTCCGCATCGCTTTACTTTCTTTACCCGCGGAACCGGAACGCCGCGGGCGGAAAAGGGTGTGACGTGAGCCCGACAGACGCGGGACCATGGAGGCATGTCCGGTCCCCATGTCATCCGCGGCTCCGTCTCCCTGCCCGAGGCCGAGCTCATGTGGCGTTTCTCGCGGTCGTCAGGGCCGGGCGGGCAGCACGTGAACACGAGTGACTCCCAGGTCGAGCTGCGGTTCGACCTCGCGAACACGGACGCGCTGCCCGAGGTGTGGAAGCAGCGCGCTCTCGAACGGCTCGGCCCGCGGCTCGTCGACGGCGTCATCTCCGTACGCGCGAGTGAGCACCGTTCGCAGTGGCGCAACAGGGAGATGGCGGCGACGCGGCTCGCCTCCCTGCTCGCCGAGGCGACCGCGCCGCCGCCCAAGCCGCGGCGCGCGACGAAGATTCCTCGCGGCATCAACGAGCGGCGCCTTCGCAACAAGAAACAGCGGAGCGAGACCAAGCGGGGGCGCTCTGGGCGGGGCTGGGGCTGACCCGACGCGTGGCGTCGCGGGGTGCCCCGCAAGGGGCGCGGGGAACTGCGCGGCCAGCCACGCAAAAAGCCGCAGACGCGTCTGCTGGGGTCCCGCCAGATGCGCCTGCGGCTTGTCTTGGGTTGCTCGCGCAGTTCCCCGCGCCCCTACGGGGCGCGCCCCGCGACGGCGCTAGCCCAGGTGGCGGTAGCGGCCGCGGAAGTAGGTGAGGGGGCCGCCCTCGCCGCTCGGGACCGACGCGGTCAGGACGCGGCCGATCACCAGCGTGTGGTCGCCCGCCGCCACCGTCTGCTCCGTGCGGCACTCCAGCGTCGCCAGCGCGCCGCCCACCATCGGGGCGCCGGACGCCGAACCGCGTACGTAGGGGATGTCCTCGAAGAGCAGGCGGTCGCTGATGCGGCCCTTCATCGCGAAGCGGCCCGCGATGTGGCGCTGGCTCTCGGCGAGCACCGACACCGCCCACATCGGCTGCTCGGCGAGCAGGTCGTCCATCCGGGAGCCCTCGCGCAGGCTGACCATGACCAGGGGCGGGTCGAGGGAGACCGAGAGGAAGGCCGTGGCCGTCATGCCCACGTCCTCGCCCAACGGGGCGGTCGGGTCGTCCGGGTCCAGGCCGGGCTCGCGCGCCGTCACCAGGACCACGCCCGCCGCCAGGCGGGACATCGCCGCGCGGAACTCGTCGTTGCTCACCCCATCAGCATGCCCATCCGGTGACGGGGAACGTGGGGCGGACGGGGCCGGGAGAGTCTTCAGTACGTGAGCCACATCGTCGAAGCTAGCCCGTGCGTGGCACCCAAAACATCGGGCTCCGGTCCCAGAGGAGTCCTAGGACCGATGGCGGACGCTCATGGCACTCAGTGCCGCGGCCTACGGTGGACTAGTCCAAGGGACTGGACCAACGGCGGCTGCTCACCTGTGACTTGAGTCACAGGACCCATATTTTGTTGACCCTGTGTACCGAGTGAGCTGCTCGCTGTGATTCAGTGACGGTGGCAATCAGACAATGGACGTCAGTGAAAGACACTGAGGGCACAAAGGCACAAGGTCAACGTCACGGAAGACCACCGCCAACAGAGGTCCACACCGAAGAACACTGCGGGCGCCGCGCATCCTGGAGTTGCTGTCGAGGTCTCGGGGAGAACGAGCATGGAGACCGAGTCGGAGCCGTACGTCCGTCTTGCGACCCTGCGGCAGCTGCACCAGGTGGTAGCGGAGCTGAACACGGCCCGGAGCCTGGCGGACACGCTGCAGACCGTCGCCGACGGCGTCGTCAACGGCCTTGGCTACGAGCTGGCCTGCGTCAATCTCGTGCGCCCGGACGGCGACCTCGTCGTCGCCGCCTTCGCGGGCAACCCCTCCGCCGAGGCCCTCATCACCGGACGCGTCGGCTCCCGTGACGCCTGGGAGCGCCGCCTCGCCATGGGCGAGGCCTGGGGAGCCCTGCGCTTCATCTCGTACACCGAGGGCTGGGTCCTCGACGACGACGACGTCCCGCAGTGGTACACCGAAGGCCCCGAACCCCGCTTCGAGGACGAGTGGCACCCCTCCGACCGCCTCTTCGCGCCCATGTACGCGACCGGCGCCGCCGGCGGCGAACTGCTCGGCGTGATCTCCGTGGACCGGCCCCGCAACGGCCGCAGGCCCGGCGCCTGGGGCCGCGAGGCGCTCCAGATGTACGCGTTCCAGGCCGCCATCGCGATCAGCAACGCCCGCCTCCGCGCCAACATGCAGCGCGCCCTGGTCCGCCTCGAACGGGAACAGCAGGCACTGCGGGCCAGCGAGGAGTCCTTCCGGCAGGCCTTCGAGTACGCACCCTCCGGCATGGCCATCGCCGAGATGGGCGGCGACCAGCACGGGCGCATCCTGCGCACCAACGACGCGCTCTGTCGCCTCCTCGGACGCCCCGCCTCCGCCATGCGGCGCTACTCGTTCTCCGACCTCGTCCACCCCGAGGACATCGGGACGCTGCTGCGCACCAGCGCCGAGGGCGGCCGCGCCGAACTGCGGCTCGCACGGCGCGACGGGACGTACGTATGGGTGTCGCTGCGCAACTCCGTCGTCGCCGACGCCGCCGACGGGCCCCGCTTCCTCCTCACCCACGTCGAGGACATCGAGGACCGCAAGCGCCGCGAGCTGCAGCTCGCCCACCGCGCCAGCCACGACTCCCTCACCGGACTGCCCAACTCCGCCGAACTCCGCGCCCGCCTCAGCGCCCGTCTCTGTCGCAGGCCCCACGCGGGCCAGCCCAGCGCGGTGGACTCCCTCGACGCGGCCTACGAACACGGCTTTGACTTCGGGCACGCGTCCCACCAGCAGGAAGAGGGCTTCGACCACCACGTCCACACCGTCGCCCCCGAGGGCGGCGACGGCGACGTGGACGACGGCACGAAGGGCCTCGCGGTCCTCTTCTGCGACCTCGACGGCTTCAAGTCCATCAACGACCGCTTCGGCCACCACACCGGCGACGCCGTCCTCA
The DNA here is from genome assembly GCF_056432085.1 of Streptomyces sp. NPDC045678. Classification (NCBI taxonomy): domain Bacteria; kingdom Bacillati; phylum Actinomycetota; class Actinomycetes; order Kitasatosporales; family Streptomycetaceae; genus Streptomyces; species Streptomyces sp. NPDC045678. The sequence continues at coordinate 517,859 of NZ_JBWKJS010000005.1, read as the reverse complement.
TCGAGGTCGCCCGCCGCCTCACCAGCGGGGTGCGGGACGGGGACACCGTGGCGCGGCTCGGCGGCGACGAGTTCGTCGTCCTCGCCGACGGACTCGGCCGCGCCGACGCCCAGGACCTCGCCGTCCGGCTGCGGAACGCGATCATCCCGCCGATCCGCGTCGACGGCAGAGCGGTCCGCGTAGGGGCAAGTTTCGGCATTGGATGGGCCCACTGCGGGATGTCCGCCGACGAAGTGTTGCACTCCGCTGACCAGCGGATGTACGTGGAGAAACGGTCCCGTGCCAAACAGCACAGGCGGGCCGGCTGACCCCCTGGATGAGGCCAACGCCACCCCTTGGCCGCCATGGGACCGGGTAGGCTCCCCGCGTCAGCGATGTGAGGGAGTGACCAGGGAATGACGCCCGGCAATAACGGCGAGAACACGCCGAGCGCGCCGCAGGGCGACGACGATCCGTTCGGCTACCTGTACGAGGACGGGCAGGCCGCCGGAGCGACCCCGCCCAGCGGCGGGGGCGGCTACGGGTACCCGGGTCCCCGGTCCTCGTACAACCAGGTCCGCGCGGTCGGCGACCGGCGCCCGGCGTACGGCCAGCAGACCTACGGCGGCCAGCAGGCGTACGGCCAGCAGGTCCCGCACCAGCAGGCCCAGCAGCCCCAGCAGGGCTACGGCCAGCCCAACGCCCACTACACCGCCCCCGAGGCGCAGCCCGGCGGTGCGCCCGTCGCGTCGCCGCAGTACGCGCCCGCGGGCGGCGGCCGTGGCCGCGGGCCGAACACCAAGGGCCTGCTGATCGCGGCGGTCGCCGTCGTCGCGGTCGTCGCGCTCGGCATCGGCGCCGCGCTGATCACCGGCAACGACGACGACAAGGGCAAGGACACGGGGGCCGGCTCCACGCCGTCGCAGGCCGAGAGCGTCAAGCCCAGCGAGAAGCCGTCCAAGAAGCCCGAGAAGAAGGTGGAGCTCCCCGAGACGGACGCCAAGGCCCTGAAGCTGGAGGGCGGCACGACCACGGCGTCCGACGTCACGGGCGCCAAGGCGGGCGGCGGGGTGTACGTGGCCGGGTTCGACAAGGTCGGCGCGCAGATAACGTGGACCGTCAACGGCATTCCGAAGGCCGGGGCGTACAGCCTCCGGGTGAACTACGGAGTGCCGGGCAAGGACTCCAACGCCACCATCCTCGTCAACGGCAAGAAGCAGACCCGTCCCCTGAACATGGAGAACTTCGCCCACGCGGAGGAAGGGAACTGGGAGAAGGGCTGGACCAACACCTGGGCGGTGGTCCAGCTCACCAAGGGCACCAACACCGTCACGCTCACCTGCGCACAGAGCGACCTGTGCGGGACGACCGGAGCGAACATCGACCAGATGTGGCTTGTCGAGGGCAGCCACGGTTAGCCGCGCGGGCTGCTGATCACTTCAGCAGCCCCAGGAACCCCGCCACCGTCCCGGCCATCGCCTCGCGAGCCGGGGCGAGGTATTTACGGGGGTCGACGCCCGTCTCGTGGGCGGTGAGGTAGGCGCGGACCTCGCCCGTGAACGCCGTGTTGAGGGCCGTGCCCACGTTGATCTTCACCATGCCGGACGCGATCGCCTGCCGGATCTCGTCGTCCGGTACGCCGCTTGAGCCGTGCAGGACGAGGGGGACGGGCACGGCCGTCGCGAGGGCGGCGATCAACTCGTGGTCCAGGGACGCCGTGCGCTCCGTCATCGCGTGTGAGGAACCCACCGCCACCGCGAGGGCGTCCACGCCCGTCTCCGCGACGTACGCGGCCGCCTCCGCCGGATCAGTCCGCACACCCGGTGCGTGCGCGTCCAGCGGCGCCTCACCCTCCTTCCCGCCCACCTCGCCGAGCTCCGCCTCGATCCAGATGCCGCGCTCGTGGCCCCAACGGACGGCGTCCGCCGTCGCCTTCACGTTCTCGCCGTACGACAGCTTCGACGCGTCGAACATCACCGAGCTGAACCCCTCGGGGTGCGCGGCGCGCAGCAGCTCGACGTCCGTGACGTGGTCGAGGTGGAGCGAGAGCGGCGCCGACGAGGCGCGGGCCACCGCCGCCGTGGCCGCCGCGATCGCGGAGAGGCGGCCGCCGTGGAACCTCACCGCGTTCTCGGATATCTGCAGGATCGCGGGGGTCCCCGCACGCTCCGCGCCCAGCGCGACCGCCTCGGCGTGCTCCAGGGTGATGACGTTGAACGCGGCGACGCCGTGACCCGCGGCGCGGGCCCCCGAGACGAGTTCGCCGGTGCTGACCAGTGGCACGGTTCTCCCCAATTGCTCTAGGCGGTGCGGAGGTTCAGGCCGCGGTGACCTGCCCGGTCACCGCGACACGAGGCAGCAGATCCTTGTACGTGGAGGGGTCGAACTCACCCGCCACCGGCGCCACCACCGTCGCCGCCGACAGGGCCACGGCGCGGGCCAGGCGCTCCGGCCACGGAAGGTGTTCGGCCAGGCCGGAGAGGAGGCCCGCGACCGCCGAGTCGCCGGCGCCCGTCGGGTTGCCGCGGACCCGCTTCGGGGGGCGGGCGCGCCAGGTGCCGTCCGCGGTGACCGCGAGGAGGCCGTCGGCGCCGAGTGAGGCGACCACGGCGTGGGCGCCCCTGCGGCGGGTGTCGCGGGTGGCCCGGTCGGGCTCGTGGGAGCCGGTGAGCTCGGCGAGTTCGTCCGCGTTGGGCTTGACGATGTCGGGGCGTGCGGCGACGCCGCGGCGCAGCGGTTCCCCGCTCGTGTCGAGCAGGACGGGGACGCGGGCGGCGCGTGCGGACCGTATGAGGAGGGCGTACGCGCCGACGGGGACGCCGGGGGGCAGGCTGCCGCAGAGGGCGACCGCGGTCAGGCCGTCGCGGTGCACCAACGCGTCGTAGGAGTCGAGGAAAGCGGCCCACTCGGCGGGGGTGACGGCCGGTCCCGGCTCGTTGAGCTGGGTGGTGTCGCCGGTCGCCGCGTCGACGACGGCGAGGGTGCGGCGGGTGGCGCCCGCGACCGGGGCGAGAGCGTCCGTGAGGCGCGGCTCCGCGGCGAGGCGGTCGCGCAGGGTGCGGCCGGTGTCGCCGCCCGCGAAGCCGGTCACGGTGACGTCGTGGCCGAGGGCGGTCAGCACGCGGGCGACGTTCAGGCCCTTGCCGCCGGGGCGTTCGGTCACCTCGGTGACGCGGTGCGAGGCGTGCGGGGTGAGGGCGGGGACGCGGTAGGTGATGTCGAGCGCGGCGTTCAGCGTGACGGTGAGGATCACCCGTACCACCCCCGAAGTGCCTGTTCGTTCGACGTTCCAGGGTTCTGATCATGCCAAACAGGAGGCGGTTGGCCCAGGGGTGAGGGCCAACCGCCTTGTGCTCAGGTGGGGTTCGGGTGGGGTTGTCGGTTAAAGGGGTGCAACCACCCATTCACCCTTGCGCATTACACCCTTGACGTCGAAGGCCGCGTCCAGGACCACCAGGTCCGCGTCCTTGCCGGGCTCCAGGGAGCCCACCTTGTCGTACTGGCCAAGGAGCTTCGCCGGGTTGGCGGAGATGGCGCGGACGGTGTCCTCGACGGACAGCCCGTCGACGGTCACCGAGCGCTTGAACGCGCGGTCCTGGGTCAGGGTCGAGCCCGCGATCGAGCCGCCCTCGACGAGCCGCGCGACGCTGTCCTTCACCTCGACCTCCAGCGGGCCGAGCATGTAGCGGCCGTCGCCGAAGCCCGCCGCGTCCATCGCGTCGGTGATCAGCGCGACGCGGTCCGTGCCCGCGTGGTGGAAGGCCAGCTCGAAGGCGGCCGGGTGGAGGTGGGTGCCGTCGTTGATGAGCTCGACGGTGATCCGCTCGTCCTCCAGGAGCGCGGCGATCGGGCCCGGGGCGCGGTGGCCGAGGCCCGGCATGGCGTTGAACAGGTGCGTGGCGACGGTGGCGCCCGCGTCGATCGCCTCGACGGTCTGCTCGTACGTCGCGTCCGTGTGGCCGATCGCCGCGATGACGCCGTGCTCGGCGAGGAGACGTACGGAGTCGATGCCGCCCGGGAGTTCGGTGGCGAGCGTGACCATCCTGGCGTGGCCGCGGGCCGCGTCGACGAGCTTGCGGACGTCGGCGGGGTCGGGGTGGCGGAGCAGGCCCTCGCTGTGGGCGCCCTTGCGGCACGGGGAGATGAAGGGGCCCTCGAAGTGGATGCCCGCGAGGTCGCCCTGCTCGGCGAGTTCGGAGAGCAGTCCGGCGCGCTGGGCCAGGAAGTCCATCTCGCCGGTGACGGTGGAGGCGACGACGGTGGTGGTGCCGTGCAGGCGGTGCGTGTGGATGCCCTTGAGGACGTCTTCGACGGTGCCGGAGGTGAAGGAGGCGCCGCCGCCGCCGTGGTTGTGGATGTCGACGAAGCCGGGGACCACCCAGTGGTCGGTCAGGTCGGTCGTCTCGGCATCGGCGGGAGCGCTCCCGCCGATGCGGCTGCCCTCGACGATCACTCGGCCGTTCGTGACGGTTCCGGTGGGCAGGACCACCTGTGCACCGGCGAGAACCTTGCTAGTGGCCATCAGGTGGGTACCTCCGTGGGGTGGGTGGTGTTGTTCGAGGGGTTTTGTTCTTGTTCTTGCTCTTGCTCTTGCTCTTGCTCTTGCTCTTGCTCTTGCTCTTGCTGTTGTTCTTGCTGTTGCTCTTGCTCTGAAGGCTTTCCGTTTACGAGATCCCAGGCCAGCAGGCCCGCCCCCAGGCACCCCGCGGTGTCGCCGAGGGCCGCGGGGACGATCTCCGGCAGCGTCTGGAACTCGACGACGCGCGCCGCGACGGCGGCCCGCAGCGGCGTGAACAAGGTTTCCCCCGCCTCGGCCAGGCCGCCACCGATGATCAGGGTGTGCGGGTCCAGCAGAGTGAGGGCGGTGAGCAGGCCGTCGGCCAGGGCGTCGATGGCGTTCCGCCAGACCTCCTGGGCCCTCGGGTCACCGGACTCCACGGCCTTCGCGCAGTCCGCGGCGTCCGCCTCCGGGTCGCCGCTCGCCTCGGCCCACGCCTTGCTGACCGCGGACGCGGAGGCGAGGCGCTCCAGGCAGCCGCGCTGGCCGCAGCCGCAGGGCGGGCCGCCGGGGCGTACGACGATGTGGCCGATCTCGCCGGCCGAGCCGTGGGCGCCGGGTTCGATGGCGCCGCCGATGCCGATGGCGCCCGCGATGCCGGTGCCGAGGGGGACGAACAGGAAGCGGTCGGCGCCCTTGCCGGCGCCGATGCGGCCCTCGGCGAGGCCGCCCGTGCGGACGTCGTGGCCGAGGGCCACGGGGATGCCTTCCAGGCGGGTGCTGAGGAGGTCCCTCAGGGGGACGTCGCTCCAGCCGAGGTTGGCCGCGTACACGGCCATGCCGCGGTCGGCGTCGACGATGCCGGGGACGGCCACTCCTGCCGCTGTCGCGGGCTCGCCGTAGTGGGCGATGCCGTGGGCGCGGAGGTCCGCGGCGAAGTCGAGGATGGACTCCACGACCGCGTCGGCGCCTCGGGCGCGGCCGGTGGGGCGGCGGGCCTCGTGCAGCAGGGTGCCGTCCGCCCCTATCAGGGCGGCCTTCATTCCGGTGCCGCCCACATCGAGGGCGATGACGTGTCTCACGGGAACAGTCTCGCGCGTCACCCCGTGAGAGGTCTAGTCCACTTCGGGGTCCCGTGTCGGGGCGGGCGTTTTTGGGGCCTGCGCCACTGTCGGGTGCCGGAACCACTCCGCCGCTCCGCGGCGGCTCTCCCACCCACCCGCCCCTTGCCCTGTACCTGTCGTTCCCGGTAAAGCTCCGCCGCTCCGCGACGGCCTGCCCCACCGTCGGGCGCCGGAACCACCCCGCCGCTCCGCGGCGGTCTTCCCACCCGCCCACCCGTTGCCCCGCACCTGTCGCCCCCGGTAAAGCTCCGTCGCTCCGCGACGGCCTGCCCCGCTGTGGGGCACCGGCCCCCGCGCCGCTCCGGCGGCGGCTCCTACGGGGTGGTTCGGTGCGGGGTGAACGGGTGGGTGGGTGGGAGGCATCCGCCGCGGAGCGGCGGTTCAGGGGGCGCACCCACCCGGGTTCGCTTCCGTGGGCGGGAGATGTTCGCCGCGGAGCGGCGGTTCAGGGGGGGCGGGGCCGGGCGGTGGTGATGGATCAATGGGTGGGGGGTGCTGTCAGGATCACGCTGCGCGTGAGGTTGCGGGGGTGGTCCGGGTCGTAGCCGCGGGATTCTGCCAGGGCCACGGCGAGCCGCTGCGCGCGGATGAGGTCGGCCAGGGGGTCGACCTCCTGGCGGGCGACCAGTTCGCCGCCGACGCGGGCCACGTCCTCCGCCAGGCCTTCCGGCAGCATGCCGAACATCCAGGCCACCCGGCCGGGGCCGGTGATGGAGATGGGGCCGTGGCGGTACTCCATCGCCGGGTAGGACTCCGTCCAGGCACCCGCGGCCTCTCTCATTTTCAGTGCGGCCTCCAGCGCGAGACCGTATGTCCAGCCGCGGCCGAGGAACGTCCACTGCTCCGCGCCGACCACCGGCGCCGGCAGCGGTTCCGTCACCGCGAGTTCCGCGTCCACCGCCGCGTCCTGGACCGTCTTGAGGCCGGGGATGTGGCCGAGGCCGGCCCGCAGGAAGGCGAAGGCCGTCGTGGCGAAGCGGGTCTGGACGACCGATTCCTCGTCCGCCCAGTCCAGGACCGCCACCGAGTCCGCGGCGTCCATGACGGGCGTCTTCGGATCGGCGGTGAGCGCGAGCGTGGGGACGGTGCCCTTGAGGCGGGTCAGGAGGTCGAGGACCTCCGTCGTCGTGCCGGAGCGGGTGATCGCCACGACACGGTCGTAGGTGCGGCCCGCCGGGAACTCCGAGGAGGCGAACGCGTCGGTCTCGCCGAGGCCCGCCGCCTCGCGCAGCGTCGCGTAGGCGATGGCCATGAACCAGGACGTTCCGCAGCCGGTGACGGCGACCCGCTCACCGGGCCTCGGCAGGTCGTCGAAGGCGGCGGCCGCTTCCACCGCCCGGCGCCAGCAGGCGGGCTGGGTGGCTATTTCTTCTGCGGTACGCGACATGCGCCAAGGCTCCTCGTCAGTGCGTGCTGTGCATGAACGATGTGCTGTGCAAGAACGTTTCGAGCGACGCCATGTGCATAGCAGCCGCCGGGCGCGGCCTGCAATGCTCGGGGCCGGTGAGACGCCGTTGCACAAGTGAGACTCGGGTGGTGTAGACCTTGTGTCCGGACTCGGGAGAAAATCGCAGTTCGGCAAGGTGCGGAACGTAGAAGCAAAGCAATGAGGGTGGGACAGCTGTGCAGCGGCGCGTGACAGGACTGACCGCGGCGGTGGCCGCACTGGGCATGGCGGGCGTGCTCGCCGGCTGCGGCGGTCCGGGCGACTCCGGCGACGTCACCCTCAAGCTGGTGGCGGCCGATTACGGCGACTCCGCGGCGAACAGCTCCAAGAAGTACTGGGACAAGGTCGTCAAGGGCTTCGAGGCCGAGAACCCCGGCATCAAGGTCGACGTCACCGTCCACTCCTGGAACGACGTGGACCGCGAGGTCAAGGAGATGGTCAAGAAGGGCGACGCCCCCGACCTGGCGCAGATCGGCGCGTACGCCGACTATGCCGCGCAGGGCAAGCTCTACGAGGCCGACGAGCTCCTCTCCATCGCCACGCAGGCCGACTTCCTGGCGCCCCTCTCGCGCGCCGGCGAGGTCAACCGCATCCAGTACGGCATGCCGTTCGCCTCCTCCACCCGCCTGCTCTTCTACAACACCAAGCTCTTCAAGGACGCGAACCTCACGCCGCCGCAGAGCTGGAGCGAGCTGCAGGCCGACGCGAAGGCGCTGAAGGCGCGCGGCGTGAAGATCCCGTACGCGCTGCCGCTCGGCCCCGAGGAGGCGCCCGCCGAGACGCTGATGTGGATGCTCAGCGGCGGCGGCGGTTACACCGACAACGTCGGCTCGTACGCCATCGACTCCCCGCAGAACGCCAAGACGTTCGCCTGGCTGCGGGACGAGCTCGTCGGCAAGGGCCTGACCGGTCCGACGGCGCCCGCGGAGATGAACCGCGCGGAGGCGTTCGCGGCGTTCTCGCGCGGCGAGGTCGGCATGCTCAACGGCCATCCGACGCTGATGAAGATGGCCGCCAAGAAGGGCGTGAAGTTCGGCATGGTGCCGGCGCCCGGCATCAACGGCAAGGCGCAGGCCACGATGGGTGTCGCCGACTGGATGATGGCGTTCAAGCAGAACGGTCACCGCAAGGAGGCCGGCAAGTTCCTGGACTACGCCTACAGCAAGAAGAACGTCCTCGACTTCTCGAACGAGTACGACATCCTGCCGGTGACGACCTCCGCGTCCGAGGCGATGGCCAAGGACCGCGGTCACACGGAGCTCGGCAAGTTCCTCGACGAGCTTCCGACCTCCGAGCTGTATCCGGTGGGCAAGACGTCGTGGGCGCAGGTCTCCGCCGACATCAAGAAGGACATCGGCAGGACCGTCGGCGAGGGCGGCAACCCGAAGTCGGTGCTGGGCCGGATCCAGAGCCGGGCGATGACCGAGGAGAACGCCGAGTAGCGTGCTGGCATGAGCGTTCACGACCCGGATGAGCAGGACGGCGGCACGGACGTTCCGGACGCCCTCTCCGCGCGGGACCGTGCCGTGCTCGCCCTCGAACGGCGGCCGTGGCCCGGTCCCGGAGCCAAGGAACGTGCCATCCGCGAGGAGCTCGGGATGGTCCCGGTGCGCTACTACCAAATCCTGAACGCCCTTCTCGACGACACCCGTGCGCTCGCCCACGATCCGATTACGGTCAATCGGCTGCGCCGGGTGCGGGACTCCCGGCGCGACGAGCGCTGACGCGGCTAAGGTCGGGCCCATGGGTGACCCTACGTACTCGCAGTCGGACCTGCCCGATCCGTCCGGACAGCCCGGTCCGTCCGGTCCGTCCGGACCGCCCGAGCCCGTGACGCCCGCCGGGCGCGACGGCCTCGCCGCGCTGCTCGCCCGGCCCGACCGGGCGGTCGTCGCGCTGGACTTCGACGGCACGCTCGCCCCGATCGTCGCCGACCCGGAGCAGGCGCGCGCCCACCCCGACGCGGCGCGCGTGCTCGCCGCGCTCGCCCCGCGCCTGCTGTCGGCGGCCGTGGTCACGGGCCGCCCGGCGGGCGTCGCCGTGCGCTACGGCGGGTTCGCGGGCGTGCCGGGCCTGGAGCACCTCGTCGTCCTCGGTCACTACGGCGCCGAGCGCTGGGACGCCGTCACCGGCACGGTGCGCGCCGCCGAGCCGCACCCCGGGGTCGCGGCCGTGCGCGCCGAACTCCCCGGGTTCCTGGACGCGATCGGTGCCTGGCGCGGCACGTGGATAGAGGAGAAGGGGCGGGCCGTCGCGGTGCACACGCGCCGCGCGGAGGACCCGCAGGCCGCCTTCGAGGCGCTGCGGGAGCCGCTCGGTGAGCTGGCGAACCGGCACGGCCTCATCGTCGAGCCGGGCCGGCTCGTCCTGGAGCTGCGCCCGCCCGGCATGGACAAGGGCGTGGCCCTCGCCGAGTACCTGCGGGAGGTCGGCGCCGAGTCCGTCCTGTACGCGGGCGACGACCTCGGCGACCTGCCGGCCTTCGGCGCCGTGGAGAAGCTCCGGTCGGACGGTGTGGCGGGGGTGCTCGTGTGCAGCGGCAGCTCGGAGGTCGCGGAGCTCGCCGACCGGGCGGACCTGGTGGTGGACGGGCCCGCGGGTGTGGTGCGGCTGCTGTCGTGGATCGGTTCCCGGCTGCACTGACGGTGCGCGACTGCGGGCCGTCGTGGGCTGGTCGCGCAGTCCCCGCGCCCCTGGGTCGTCCGACCCGGAGGAGCCGGACGGTGTGGACCACCCAGGGGCGCGGGGAACTGCGCGACCAGCCCCCACCGGGTCGCAGACAGAAGAACGGCGGCCTCGACCGCCGGGCCCGGGATCAGCCGGTGAGTGCCCGCAGCTGGTCGAGGAACCACTGTGCGGGCGGCAGCGCGGTCGCCGCCGCCGCGAGGCGCTTGGTGCGTTCGGCGCGCTCGTCCCACGGCATGAGCAGGGCGGCGTGCAGCGCGTCGGCCGTCGCCGTCACGTCGTACGGGTTCACGGTGAGGGCGTCCTCGCCGAGTTCCTCGTGGGCGCCCGCCTCCCGCGAGAGGACCAGCGCGCAGCCGTCGTCGGAGACGACGGGGACCTCCTTGGCGACGAGGTTCATGCCGTCGCGGATGGGGTTGACCAGGGCCACGTCCGCCATGCGGTAGGCGGCGAGGGAGCGGGCGAAGTCGTCCTTGACGTGCAGGACCACCGGGGTCCAGCCGTCCGTCCCGTACGTGGAGTTGATCTCCGCGGCGAGCCGGGAGACCTCCTCCGTGTAGTCGCGGTAGACCGCCAGGTCCTGCCGGGACGGGTAGGCGAAGGCGACGTGTACGACGCGCTCGCGCCACTCGGGGCGGCTGTCGAGGAGTTCCCGGTAGGCCAGCAGGCCGCGCACGATGTTCTTGGACAGCTCGGTGCGGTCCACCCGCACGATCAGCTTGCGGGCCTCGCCGTCCTGCTCGCCCGCCTGCTCCCGCAGCGTCCGCATCCGCTCCTCGACGTCGTCCCGCCGCGACCGCTCCCGCAGGAAGTCCGCGTCGGCGCCGAGCCCGTGCACCCCGATGCGGGTGCCCGACGTGCCGCCCACGACCCGCACGCAGCAGTCGGTGAACGCGTCGGCCCACCGGCCGGTGAGGAAGCCGAGCCGGTCCGCGCCGAGCATGCCGCGCAGCAGCTGCTCGGCGACGTCGTCCGGCAGCATCCGGAAGTAGTCGGCGGGCGCCCACGGGGTGTGCGAGAAGTGGCCGATGCGCACGTCCTCGCGGAGCTCGCGGAGCATGCCGGGGACCAGCGCGAGGTGGTAGTCCTGCACCATGACGGCCGCCCCGGGCGCCGCCTCGCGGGCCAGCGCCTCGGCGAACGCCCGGTTGTACGTCTCGTACGCCGCCCACTGTGCGCGGAACTCCGGGCCGAAGGCCGGTTCCAGGGGCGTCTGGTACAGCATGTGGTGGACGAACCACAGCACCGAGTTGGCGATGCCGTTGTACGCGTCCGCGTGGATGCGCGCGTCGATGTCCAGCATGCGCACGCCGGGTTCCCCGACGCCGCGCCGCACCGCCTCGCGGTCGCCCTCGCCGAGCGCCGCGCACACCCACAGGGCGTCCGCCTCGTCGCCGATCGCGCTGAGTCCTGAGACCAGTCCGCCGCCGCCGCGCTTCGCGGTGAGCTCACCGTCCTCTCCGACGGTGTACGAGACGGGGCCGCGGTTGGACGCGACGAGGACCTGCGCTGCTGACGGTGCGGACTCGGAGACCATGTGGCAAAACGTAGCCCGTCCCGTAAACCCTCAAACGTACGGAGACCGGACTCCCTGAGAAGGGAATCCGGCCGCCGTGTGCCGCTGGGCCGGGTGGGTCAGTCGCGGCGCCTGCGGGCCGCGACGATCACCAGTACGCCGAGCCCGCAGAGCGCCGCCGCGGCCCCGCCGAGGAGCAGGGTCCGGGAGCTGCCCGTCTCGGCGAGCACGTCGCCGGCGCGCCGGGCCCTGGCGCGGTCGCTGTCCGGCACCTCGGAGGTCTTGGCGTCAACGCTCAGGTCGTTGCGGTACTTGGGGCCGACCGCGCCGTCGTCCTCGCTGAGGAAGCGGGTGTCGGTCCGGCGCTCGACGACCTTCGCGGCCACGACCTTCGCGGCGACGACCTCCGCGGCGACGGGCGCCGCGGTCGCGGTGAGGAACCCGGCGGCGACCGTGGCGGCGGCGAGCGTCAGCACGCCCGCCCGCCGCACGACTCTCAGGGCATCTTCTGCCCACATGCATCTGACCCACATAAAGGGAAATGTAGGCAAAGCGCATGATATTCGGCTGTTACGCCACGCGACGGTGCGCATACTCGGAGATATCGGCCATCGGCGGCCGCTCCTCCGTGTCCACCGGGTGGGTCCTCGGCTCGAACCCGTGCTCCCCGCGGACGAACTGCGTGAGCTCGGGACGTACGAGATGACCGCGCGCCAGCCGCACCTGCGCCGTCCGGTAGATCGCCGCCGCCATCCGCCCGAGCGCCTGCCCGTCCTGGTGCCGGTGCCTGCGCACCCCCACGTCGACCTGCGCCAGCGCGTCCAGACCCACGGTGTGCAGCGCGTCGACGAGCAGGCCGAGCTCCACGCCGTACCCGACGGGGAACGGCAGCCGTTCCAGGAGCGACCTGCGCGCCGCGTACTCGCCGCCCAGCGGCTGCACGAACCCGGCGAGCCGCGGCCAGTGCATGTTCAGGAGCGGCCGCGCCATCAGCTCCGTCACCCGGCCGCCCTGCCCGTCCGCCCCCGCGAGCGGACGGTCGTACATCGCCTTCACGAACGCCACGTCCGGGTCGGTGAGCAGCGGGCCGACTATCCCGGCGACGAAGTCCGCCGAGAACTCCTTCAGGTCCGCGTCGACGAACGCCACGATGTCGCCGCTCGTCGCGAGCAGCGAGCGCCACAGCACCTCGCCCTTGCCCGCGACGGCCGGCAGGCGCGGCAGGATCACGTCGCGGTGGACGACCTTGGCGCCCGCGGCGGCGGCGACCTCCGCCGTACGGTCCTTCGAGCCGGAGTCGACCACCAGGAGCTCGTCGACCAGCGGAACCTTCTCCATCAGCTCGCGGCGGATCTCGGCGACGATCTCACCGACCGTCCCCTCCTCGTCGAGCGCGGGCAGTACGACGCTCACCGACGCGCCGCCCGTCCTTTTGGCGGCGGCCAGCAGGTCCCGCGGGCGGTCGGCGACGGACCAGGAACGCCTGCTCAGCCAGTGCTCGACCTCTTCCAGCACGGTCGTGGTCCTCCCATATGTGATCCATCTCGCGGTTCGGACGACTATCTCAAGGGTCCGGGGCTTCGGTTACAGTCTTGAACAACGCCGGTGGCCATCGCATGTCGGGGTCACCACCGCGTTCTCGGACAAGATCTGAGATTCACAACTGAAACCCATAATCGAATACCGCTCATCCAGAGGGGCAGAGGGATACGGCCCGTTGAAGCCCCGGCAACCACCCAGTCGGTCTCGCGCAGACAAGCGCAGCGAGGCTCCCGGCTGGCGAAGGTGCCAATTCCGTCTCGCGGCGAGATGCGTCGCGAGGAAGATGAGGAGAAAGGGCCTCGCCTCCATGGCTGTGCAGACTGTCGCCACCGAAAGCACCACCTCTTCCGTAGACCTCGGGCCCGCCTCCGGCCTCTCCTGCCGTGAGTGCGGCACCAAGTTCCCGCTCGGCCCGATCTTCGCCTGCGCCGAGTGTTTCGGGCCCCTCGAAGTCGCGTACGACCTGCCGCTCGGCGACCCGGAGGCCCTGCGCAAGCAGATCGAGGCCGGCCCCGCCAACATCTGGCGCTACGCCCCGCTCCTGCCCGTCCCCGCCGACGTGGCCGACAAGCCGAACCTGAACCCCGGCTGGACCAAGCTCGTCAAGGCCGACAACCTCGCCAGGGAACTCGGCGTGCAACAGGGCAAGTTGTTCGTCAAGGACGACTCCGGCAACCCCACGCACTCCTTCAAGGACCGCGTCGTCGCGCAGGCGCTCGAAGCGGCGCGCGCCTTCGGCTTCACCACGCTGTCCTGCTCCTCCACGGGCAACCTCGCCGGCGCGGTGGGCGCCGCCGCGGCCCGCGCCGGCTTCCGGTCCTGCGTGTTCATCCCGCACGACCTGGAGCAGGGCAAGGTCGTCATGGCCGCGGTCTACGGCGGCGAGCTCGTCGGCATCGAGGGCAACTACGACGACGTGAACCGCTTCTGCTCCGAGCTCATCGGCGACCCGCTGGGCGAGGGCTGGGGCTTCGTCAACGTCAACCTGCGGCCGTACTACGGCGAGGGCTCCAAGACCCTGGCGTACGAGATCTGCGAGCAGCTCGGCTGGGAGCTCCCCGACCAGCTGGTCATCCCGATCGCCTCCGGCTCGCAGCTCACGAAGATCGACAAGGGGCTCAAGGAGCTCATCGCCCTCGGCCTCGTCGAGGACAAGCCCTACAAGATCTTCGGCGCGCAGGCGGAAGGGTGCTCGCCGGTGTCGGCGGCGTTCAAGGCGGGCCACGACGTGGTCCGTCCGCAGAAGCCGAACACGATCGCCAAGTCCCTCGCGATCGGCAACCCGGCCGACGGGCCGTACGTGCTGGACATCGCGCGGCGTACGGGCGGTGCGGTGGAGGACGTCGACGACGAGCAGGTCGTCGACGCGATCAAGCTTCTCGCCCGCACGGAAGGGATCTTCGCGGAGACCGCGGGCGGGGTGACGGTGGGCGTCACGAAGAAGCTCGTCGAGGCGGGCCTCATCGACCCGTCCCTCACCACGGTCGTGCTCAACACGGGGGACGGCCTCAAGACGCTCGACGCTGTCGCCGAGACGTCGCAGGCCACCGCCACGATCAAGCCGAGCCTTGAGGCGTTCCGCTCCGCGGGGCTCGCCGGTTAGTCGCCGTAGGGCCCTGTGTCCGCCGCCGGCTGCGGGCCCGTGGTCCGTCCTCGCGCAGTTCCCCGCGCCCCTTCCAGGGGCGCCTCTCTCCGCCCCCGTACTTCTGAGGTGAATCCGATGAGCGTCAACGTCCGTATCCCCACCATTCTCCGCACCTACACCGGCGGCAAGGCCGAGGTCGCCGCTGAGGGGGCGAACCTCGGGGAGGTCATCGCCGACCTGGAGAAGAACCACACCGGCATCGCCGCCCGCGTCCTGGACGACCAGGGCAAGCTGCGCCGCTTCGTCAACGTGTACGTGAACGACGACGACGTCCGTTTTGAGCAGGGTCTGGAGACGGCCACGCCGGACGGCGCGGGCGTCTCGATCATTCCCGCCGTCGCCGGCGGCTGATCTTTTCGCAAGCACCCTGCGTTATCTGAATTGCCCCCTCCGCGAGAGAAACGGAGGGGGCAATTCTGCATGGTTGAGCGCGGTACAGTTGGGAAGCACGCTCCGCCACTCTTGCCGAGCGCATATACGAAGTCGGCCTCTTGCCGACAAGAAGCAGCCAAAGAGCACCGCCCATTTGAACCTTTTGCGGCTTTTGCCTGGCCCGACTTGCCCTGAATTCGGACGGAATCTCCGTATATTACCGATCGGGCGTGCCCAGAATTCTCGTCCGATTGACCTGTTGCAGACGGCAGTTGGACAGATACATTCAGCGGCGGTCGACGCGTTCCGGCGCACACCCCTACCAGTGGGGGGTGAGGTCTGACCCGGGTCCGCGAAGTGCGGTCCTGTGCAAGGGCCAGTAATAGGGGAGTTAGGCATGGCTCAGGGCACCGTCAAGTGGTTCAACGCGGAGAAGGGGTACGGCTTCATCGCGGTCGACGGTGGTGCGGATGTTTTCGTCCACTACAGCGCGATCCAGATGGACGGTTACCGCACCCTTGAAGAAGGTCAGCGAGTCGAGTTCGAGATCTCGCAGGGCCAGAAGGGTCCGCAGGCGGACATGGTCAAGCTCGCCGTCTAGCTCGGCGCGATCGACCACCGAAGCAAGCATCGCGAGGGGCTCGTATCCCAACTGGGATACGAGCCCCTCGTGTGTGCCCGGCCCGACCGGGGTAGGTCCGGGACCGGCCCCCGGGATCCTCCCGGGATCTCCCTGGGTTCCTCCCCGGGATCCATGAGAGGCGCTTGCACTCGCAGGGGTCGAGTGCTAATCATTGGGCTTAGCACTCTCCCAGTGAGAGTGACAGAACTTGGGTCGGGTCGGTGAGGCCCGCAGGCCGGGTGGGGCAAGGAACCACAAGGGCTGCAGGCCGTCCGTCGCGGGCACCAGCACGATCCGTTTTTGCGTTTCCACCCCGTCCGGGAGGACCACTTCACATGGCCAAGATCATCGCGTTCGACGAGGAGGCACGGCGCGGCCTCGAGCGCGGCATGAACCAGCTCGCCGACGCCGTCAAGGTGACCCTGGGCCCCAAGGGTCGCAACGTCGTCCTCGAGAAGAAGTGGGGCGCCCCCACGATCACCAACGATGGTGTGTCCATCGCCAAGGAGATCGAGCTCGAGGACCCGTACGAGAAGATCGGCGCCGAGCTGGTCAAGGAGGTCGCGAAGAAGACGGACGACGTCGCCGGTGACGGCACGACGACCGCGACCGTCCTGGCCCAGGCCCTGGTGCGCGAGGGTCTGCGCAACGTGGCCGCCGGTGCCAACCCGATGGCCCTGAAGCGCGGCATCGAGAAGGCCGTCGAGGCCGTCTCCGGCGCCCTGCTCGAGCAGGCCAAGGACGTCGAGACCAAGGAGCAGATCGCTTCCACGGCCTCCATCTCCGCCGCCGACACCCAGATCGGCGAGCTCATCGCCGAGGCGATGGACAAGGTCGGCAAGGAAGGCGTCATCACCGTCGAGGAGTCCCAGACCTTCGGTCTGGAGCTGGAGCTCACCGAGGGTATGCGCTTCGACAAGGGCTACATCTCGGCGTACTTCGCCACCGACATGGAGCGTATGGAGGCGTCGCTCGACGACCCGTACATCCTGATCGTCAACTCGAAGATCTCGAACGTGAAGGACCTCCTTCCGCTCCTCGAGAAGGTCATGCAGTCCGGCAAGCCGCTGCTGATCATCGCCGAGGACGTCGAGGGCGAGGCCCTGTCGACCCTGGTCGTCAACAAGATCCGTGGCACCTTCAAGTCCGTCGCCGTCAAGGCCCCGGGCTTCGGTGACCGCCGCAAGGCCATGCTCGGCGACATCGCCATCCTCACCGGTGGCACCGTCATCTCCGAGGAGGTCGGCCTCAAGCTGGAGAACGCCGGTCTCGACCTGCTCGGCCGCGCCCGCAAGGTCGTCATCACCAAGGACGAGACGACGATCGTCGACGGTGCCGGTGACAGCGACCAGGTCCAGGGCCGCGTCAACCAGATCCGC
Organism: Streptomyces sp. NPDC045678; assembly: GCF_056432085.1. NCBI lineage: Bacteria > Bacillati > Actinomycetota > Actinomycetes > Kitasatosporales > Streptomycetaceae > Streptomyces > Streptomyces sp. NPDC045678. The sequence continues at coordinate 501,050 of NZ_JBWKJS010000005.1, read as the reverse complement.
GCCGAGATCGAGAACAGCGACTCGGACTACGACCGCGAGAAGCTCCAGGAGCGCCTGGCGAAGCTCGCGGGCGGCGTGGCCGTCATCAAGGCCGGTGCCGCGACCGAGGTCGAGCTCAAGGAGCGCAAGCACCGCATCGAGGACGCCGTCCGCAACGCGAAGGCCGCCGTCGAAGAGGGCATCGTCGCCGGTGGTGGCGTCGCTCTCCTCCAGGCCGCCTCGGTCTTCGAGAAGCTCGACCTGCAGGGTGACGAGGCGACCGGCGCCAACGCCGTGAAGCTCGCCCTGGAGGCCCCGCTCAAGCAGATCGCCGTCAACGGTGGCCTCGAGGGTGGCGTCGTCGTGGAGAAGGTCCGCAACCTCACCGTCGGCCACGGCCTCAACGCCGCGACCGGCGAGTACGTGGACATGATCGCCGAGGGCATCCTCGACCCGGCGAAGGTCACGCGTTCCGCCCTGCAGAACGCCGCGTCCATCGCCGCGCTGTTCCTCACCACCGAGGCCGTCATCGCCGACAAGCCCGAGAAGGCCGGCGCTGCCGCCGCCCCGGGTGGCATGCCGGGCGGTGACATGGACTTCTGATCGACCTCTGGTTGATCACTGTCCTGACGTACCGAGGGCGGCACCCCTTCTCAGGAAGGGGTGCCGCCCTCGGGCGTTTTCCGCGCCGCGGCAGGTGGTTCCCCGCGCTGCGGCAGGCGGGTGGTTCGGTTACGGCAGGCGGTCCAGGATCCAGGTGCAGAGTTCCTCGGTGACCAGGGTGTGGGGCTCGTTCCGGGAGGCGCAGAGGAATTCGTCCAGTTCGCTCTCCTTCTCCGCCGCGGCCGTCACCGGCTCGTACAGCTTCTCGTGCGTGTCGATGTCGCGCAGGGCGATCGCGCTGACCGTCGGCACGAAGCAGTGTTCGCGGATGTCCGCATCGGAGCGGAGGCCGATCAGGGCCGGAATCTTGTTCAGCTCGTCGGCGAGGATGCCGAAGCCTTCCAGGGTGCCGCCCGGCGCCCCGTCGATCTCCGGCAGCCCCGACGTGTTGACGTGCGGCCGACGCAGCGTCACCACCCGCAGCTGCGCGACGAGTTCGTCCTCACCCGCGGACTGCGTGTACAGCCGCGTGCCGGTGATCGCCAGCCCCTTCCCGTGGAACGCCTGCTCACCGGGCCGGATCCCGTTGCTCTCGCCGATGCGCACCCCGTTCGCCACGCCGATCTTCTTGGGCCGCGACGGCCACCTGCCCACCCGGTCCAGCTCGGCGAGGAACGTGCCGCGCTCCTTGTCGGTCTCCGGGGTGTCACCCCACTCGCTGATGTGCTGCCACAGCAGCTGCCGCGCGGCCGGGCTGTTCATCTGGTTCGAGAACGCGGCGTTGAGGCTGCGGATGTAGTGCGCGAACGCCTGCAGCGCTATCGGGATCCACGCGCCGCGGTGCGGGCTGTCGTACGAGAAGTACAGCGCGGTCTGGTGGTCGTTCGCCTGCCCGCCCTCGTGCTCCATCTTCGCCAGCGCGTACCGCGTGACGAGACCGCCCATGCTGAACCCGCCGACGGTCAGGGGGTGGTCGCCCGTGCGGCGCGCGATCGCCTCCAGGATGGCGGCCCTCGCGACCTCCGCGTTCTCCAGGATCGACGCGCTGCGCTCGTCGTACCCGACCAGGACGACGTCGCGCCCGCGGTTGCGCAGCTCGCTCACGAACGCGTACGGGCCGCGCTCCATGATCTCCCACGAGAAGTTGAGGTCGCTCGGCCCCGAGCTGAACCCGTCGCCGATGATCACCGGGCGGGTCAGGCCCTTCTCCTTGTCGGCGAGGTACACCCAGGCGGTGCCGCCGGGCAGCGCCCACTCGTCGTCGGGCGCCGGTGCCTCGGCGGGGGCCTCCCGCGCCTCCCTCGGGCCGGGGGCCAGGGTGATGCGGGCGGCGGCCCCGATCGCCTCGGCGATCTCGCGCTCGTCCAGTTGCTCCAGGTCGGGCTGAGTGGGCTCGTTGGAGTCGGTCATGGAGGTCCCCTCCGGTCGTGTCCGGTCGTGCCGCTTCGATGACGTGGGGTGCCATCATCGGCACGCGCCGTGATCAGGGGTGACGCCTCAGCGCCCTTTCGGACAGCTCGCGTTCGGCCGTTCCCGTACGGGGCTCGGGAAGGGCCGGGGCGGTTGGGCGGGGGTGACCGGGCGGTACGGGGCGGGGGCGCGCCGGGAAGGGTGGCGCGTCGGCCACGCGCGGGCGGGGCGAGGGGCGTCGGCCGCCCGCCCGGCGGGGAAAGTATGTCGCGAAGACGACGCGGGGGCGGTGCGCGCCGTGTCGGTCGGCGTAGTCGGCCACGGTCTCGGGTGCCCGCCGTGCGAGATCCTCGAATTCCCCCTCCATCGTGCCCTGGCGGTGTGCCGTCGGACCGTCGGAGCGGTCATGTGCGCGTCCTTTCCCGGGGGCGGGCTGCGGCTGTGCGTACCGCCGCGGCGTGGGCGCGGACCGCCGTCGGTGGCAGGGACGGTCCGTGGCCGGGGTGCGGTTCGCCGCGAGTGGACCGGGCTGGGCAGCCCGGCTGTGAGCGCACGGAGCACGTCCGGCTCTGTGGCGCCTCGCGCGAACCACGTCGTGACCAGCGGTGCCGCGGGTGATCCAGCGGACACTGCCGCTGCCGCTCACGTCCGGGAGGGGGGTGGGTTGAGGCCCGCCTCCCGGTCCACTGAAAGAGGTCTCGGGGTCCCAGACTTGAGCGCCGGGCGGGGACTTCGAGGGTTGCCGGGTCCGTCGTTGGCGGAAGTGCGGGCCGCCGCAGTATTTGACGCATGCGATTGGTGCGAGGTCGCGGGTGTGTATGACGGGAGCAGGAATAGGGCCTTAGGAATTTCCGATGCCCCGATAGGGATTCCCTTTCGCCCCTTTGTCGAGCGTGTGGAATTCGGCTGTTTATGATGAGCGTCGGAGGTAGCTCGTCATGCGCGTGGAACAGTTGGAATACCTGGCGGCAGTCACACGGCTGGGGTCCTTGCGCCGCGCCGCCGAGGTACTGCACCTGTCACAGCCGGCGCTGAGCCAGACCCTCCGCAACCTGGAGCGCGAACTCGGGGTGGAGCTCCTGGAACGCAAGCGCTCCGGAGCGAAGATCAGCGACCAAGGGCGCGAACTGCTGCCGCACATCGCCGGGGTGCTGGACGCGGTCGACCGGCTGCGCCAGGCCGCCGACGAGCAGTATCAGATGGGCCGCAGGCTGCGGCTTGGCACGGTCAACGCGGCCACGGTCACGTTACTGACGCCGGCCATTCGTGAATTCCGCGCCTCTCACCCCTCCATCGAGGTGGAGGTGGTCGCGGAACGGCATGACGGCATCCAACGGCACCTTGCCGAGGGCGGGTTCGATCTCGGGTTGGTCAGTTACCTCCGAGGCGACGATCTTCCGCCCGGCCTGCACACCACCGAACTGCTGCGCGGGCATCCGGTCGTCTGCGTACGTCCCGACAGCCCCTTGGCCGCACGCAAGGCTGTCTCCATCACCGACTTGCTGGGCGAGCAGTTGATTGTGATGCGTTCCGGTTATGTCATGCATCGCTACATCCACCGGCTTCTGAGTGGCCGTACGTCGTCCTTCTCCTATTCGGCCGACGGTGCCGAGATGTGCAAGCTGATGGTGGCCGAGGGCCTCGGCACGACCGTCCTGCCCGACTACAGCGTGCTCGGCGACCCCTTGGAGCGCAGCGGCGCGATCGCGTGTCGTCCGTTGGCCGACGACTCCACCGAGCTCCGCGTCATGATCCAGCGACGCCACGCACATCCGGTTCCCACGGCGGCCCGGGAATTGCACGCCATTCTCGTGCGCCGGGCCGCGGAACGGCGCAGACGCTGACCTCGCGGGCCCGCGTACGGGGGCGTGTTGGGCGTGGTGGGGGGCGTTCGGCACCCGCCTTCGCAACTTTTCCGAAGTAGGTGCCGGGCGCCCTGGGCCCACCGAGGCCTCCGGTCAGCTGTTCTTGAGTTCCGCCACGAACGCGGACCAGCTCGCGGTGCGGAAGGTGAGGTGGGGGCCATGGGGGTTCTTGGAGTCGCGGACGGGGACGAGGCCCCCGTGGTGCCCGTCGGCGACCTCGAGGCAGTCGCCGCCGTCTCCGGCGCTGTGGGTGGACTTGCGCCAGCGGGCGACCTCCAAGCAGTTGCCGCCGCTGCCGTCGCTGTAAGTGGACTTGTGCCAAGTAGCTGTGCTCAGGTCATGCTCGGGGATGGTCCTCATGGGCGTAATCCTCTGCCACTGATTCCAGCAAGGCCAGGGATTTCGCCGGTGACAGTGCGATGGCCCCGAGGAAATCGTAAGCCAGTTCGTGGTGGGCCACGATGCCTGGGTGGTCTTCCAGCCGTCCCGTTCCGGGGCCTTCGAAGTACACAAGTGGGGGCGCGTCCTCGAAGGCCATCAGCTTGACGGCGCCGCCCATCGATGAGTGCGCGCCAGCGCCAAATGGCAGTGCCTGCAGAATGATTCTGTTTCCCCGGGCGAGCCCGGCAACATGCTGCAGGGCAGCGGACATCACGGCGCAGCCTCCTACCTCGCGGCGCAGGACGGCTTCGTCGAGCACCACCCACAACAGGGGTGTTGTTGGATCGGCCAGTAGGCGGGCGCGTTCCAGTCGGGCAGCTACGAGGTCATCGATCACCGCCTCCGTTGCTGTCGGCTGGTAGGCGCGGAACACCGCCCGCGCGTACTCCGGTGTTTGTAGTAGCCCCGGCAGCAGCTGTGGCGCGTACTCTCTGATCACCGTTGCCACCGCTTCCGCCTCCGCCGCCTCCGCAAAGTGGTCCGGGTACTTGGACTTGGCGATGGCCTGGCAATTGCGGGCGAAAAACCCCTCCGTGCCGAGCTTCTCGTCGAAGTACACCGCGTACTCCATGTGCATCCGCCGCGTCCCCGCCTCCAGCTGCCCGATGAACGAACCGCTCACGAAGAGCGGCGCCCCCAGCGCCTCCTGGCTGAGGCCCGCCCGTTCGCGGGCATGGCGGAGTTCGCAGCCCAGCAGGGCCCGGGGGTTGGAGGAGGGGTCGAGGTCTTTGGGACGGGTCACGGGCGGCACCTCCGCAGGGGCGGCGCCCGGACACGGAGGGGTGTTGGGTCGCCAAGGCTTTTAAGGCTACGCAGATGCGGACACGCTGGGTGATGAAACGGCAACACTCGGTGTGAGAGGCAGTGGTCATGGCGCTGACGGCGGAGGAACGGTTGAGGGCGGCGGAGGAAGCGGTACGGCAGCTGCGAGGAGGCCTCGCGGAAGTGGGAGTCACCCTGCCGTCGCTGCGCGTGGACCCGCTGACCGCGGCGGGCGACGGCACGCTCCCCCTCGTGGAGTTGGGGCGCTGCAACCTCGACACGGCACTGCGGCTGGCCGCCGCGCTGGAGGCGTCGCGGTGAGCGAGGACCCGAGCGTGCCGGAGACGGGCACGTACGCGATCGACTACCGGGACGGCAGCGTCGGGGAGGTCATGGGCTGTGAGGGAGGGCTCGTGCAGCTGAGACCGGTGGGCGGCGGGAGGGAGTGGGACTGCCCGCCGGCGTCGATCGGTGACGCGCCGCCGGGGGAGGTCCTGAGGGAGCGCGTGCGCGAGCTGAACCGGCGGGTCCAGGCGCGGCCCCGGTGAGCGGTTCGCCGCCAGAGGCGCTCGCGGCGCGGGGTGAGCACGGCAGGGTTTCCCCGGCTGAGGCCGGGGCCGACCTGGACGGCCGGCGTACTGCACACGGCGTCGCCCGCGGTGGTGACGCCGCTGCCCTTGCCGTCGCCTTCGAAAAGGTCCGCCAGGGTTCCGCCATGCCGACGGTGGGACCGTCACGGTGGCGGGGGGGGGGGGGGGGGGGGGGGGGGGGGGGGGGGGAGGGGGGCGGGGGGGGGGGGGAGGGGAGAATAGAAGGAGGGAACAG
>NZ_JBWKJS010000005.1:432420-495155 GCF_056432085.1 Streptomyces sp. NPDC045678 | reverse complement strand
TTTCCCCTTCCTTCCCCCTCAAAAAGGTCCCCCCGTTTTCCCCCCCTCCCGCTGTGGAACCCTCCCCGTTGGCCCCCGCCTCCCTCGCGGGCCGCGAGGCCGCCGGACGCTTCCCGGGCCGTCGGTCAGGCCCCGGCGTAGAAGCGCGCCTTAGCCGAGTCGGAGCCGGAGTCGGGCGTCGTGGGCTCCGCCTCCGCTCGGGCCGCGGGGGACTCCCCGGCATCCACGTCCGCGTTCAGCTCCACCAGCATCCGCTTGCTGAAGCCGAAGAAGTACGTGGCGAAGAAACCGACGAGGTAGCCGACGAGCAGTCCGCCGCCGTAGATCAGGACGGTCGCGCCGAGGCCCTCGCTGCCGTCCAGGAGCGGGAAGAGCGCCCAGCCGGACGGGCCGATCGCCGTGGAGCCGACCTTGTCGCCGAGCATCGAGAAGAAGCCGATGAACGCGCCGCCCGCGGCGCCGCCCACGCACGCCGTGACGAAGGGGCGGCCGAGGGGGAGCGAGACGCCGTAGATCAAGGGCTCGCCCACGCCCAGGAAGCCCGCGGGGAGCGCCGACTTGATCGTCGTACGGATGGAGGTGTTGTTCTTCAGGCGCTTGTAGACCGCGATCGCGCAGCCGACCTGGCCCGCGCCCGCCATCGCCAGGATAGGGAGGAGGACGGTGAAGCCCTGCTGCTCGATGAGGGTGGTGTGGATGGGGATCAGCGCCTGGTGCAGGCCCAGCATGACCAGGGGGAGGAACAGGCCGCCGAGGACCAGGCCCGCGAACGCGCCCGTGTTGTCCAGGAGCCAGTTCGCGGCCGTGCCGATGCCGGTCGACACCTCGCCCGCCAGGAACATCAGGCCGAAGATCGTGACCAGGCCGGAGATCAGGACCGTGAGGGTGGGGGTGACGAGGACGTCCACCGCCTCCGGCACCCACCTCCGGCACCACTTCTCGATGTACGTGGCGAGGACCGCCGCACCCAGCGTGCCGAGGACGCCGCCCTGGCCGGGGGAGAGCTTCTGGCCGAAGGCGGTGATGTTCGCGACGCCCGCGTACACGATGATCGCCGCGACCGCGCCGCCCAGGATCGGCGTACCGCCGAACTCCTTCGCCGTGTTGTAGCCGACGAACACCGCGATCAGCGCCATGAAGCCGGAGGCTATGGCGGCGAGCGCGGGGGTGACCGAGGGCAGCCACTCCAGGTTGACCAGGAGGCCGTTGATGCCCGCGATGATGCCGCAGCCGATCAGGGCGGGGATCAGCGGCACGAAGATGTTCGCGACGCGGCGCAGGAAGAGCTTGAAGGGGGTGGCGTTCTTCGCCTTGCGCGCTTCCTTGATCGCGGCGCCCTGAGCGGCCAGTTCGGCGGCTGTGGGAGCGTGTTCGGTGGCTTCGGGCCGGGTCTCGGCGGCCGCGCCGCTCTCCGCCACCATCGCTTCCAGCTCCGGCGTGACCCGGGCGACCGTGCCCGGCCCGAGCACGATCTGGTACGTGTCGTCCTCGACCACGCCCATCACGGCGGGCAGGGCCTTCAGCGCGTCGTCGTCGACGAGCGAACGGTCGGCGAGGCCCAGGCGGAGCCGGGTCATGCAGTGGGCGACGGACGTGATGTTCCGGGCACCGCCGACGAGGGGGAGGATCGCGGCGGCGGTGGCGCGGTTCTTGTCAGGTGCCATGGTGCGTGTGCCTTGCTGTGCGGGTGGTGGCGCGGTGGCGCCGGGTGGCGCTGTGCCTGGGGGTGGCGGTGTGCCTGGGGGGCGTCCTAGCTGGTACGGGCGTTGTCGAGGGCCGCTCGGAGGTGGCCGTCGGACGTGGCGAGGAGCTCGGCGGCCGCGGGACCGTCGACCCCGCCGAGGATCGTGAGGATGGCGTTCTTCACCTCTCCGTCCGTGGCGGCGAGGGCGGCCTCGATCTCCTCGTCGGAGGCGCCCGTGGCGAGGGCGACGATGCGGCGGGAGCGGGCCCGCAGCTTCTCGTTGGACGCGCGCACGTCCACCATCAGGTTCCCGTACGTCTTGCCGAGGCGGATCATCGTGATCGTCGACAGCATGTTGAGGACGAGCTTCTGGGCCGTGCCCGCCTTGAGGCGGGTCGAGCCGGTGAGGAGTTCGGGGCCGACGACGACCTCGATGCCGTGCTCGGCCGCGGCGGCGAGCGCGCTGTCCGCGTTGCAGGAGAGGCCGATGGTGAGCGCGCCGTAGCGCTCGCGGGCGTACTCGACCGCGCCGATCGCGTACGGGGTGCGGCCGGAGGCGGAGATGCCGACGACGACGTCGTCCTCGGTGAGGTTCAGGCCCTCCAGGTCGTCGGCGGCGAGCTCCTTGCTGTCCTCCGCGCCCTCGACCGCCTTGACCATGGCGCTCGGCCCGCCCGCGATGAGCCCGACGACCTCGCTCGGGTCGGTGTTGAACGTGGGCGGGCACTCGGAGGCGTCGAGCACGCCGAGGCGTCCCGCGGTGCCCGCGCCCGCGTAGATCAGGCGGCCGCCGCGGGCCATGCGCTCGGCGGTGCCGTCGATGGCGGCGGCGATGGCGGGGAGCTGCTCGGCGACGGCGGTGGCCACGGAGGCGTCCTCGCCGTTCATGATCTTCGCGATCTCCTCGGTGGGCAGCCGGTCGATCTCGGAGAGCTCGGGCCGGAACGCCTCGGTGGTGAGGGTGGCGAGCTGGGCGCGGAGTTCCCCGTAGTTGTCGCCGGTGTCGGTCGCGTCGGTGGTCGAGGTCATGGCGTCTGCGGCTCTTTCGTGTCCGGTGCGGGGGGCTGGTCGGGTGGGGTCAGCGGTTGCCGCCGCCGCGCGGGCGGTGACGGTGGGCGAGCGCTTCGTAGGAGGCGGCGAGCGCGGGCGCCGCCGTCTCGTACGTCCGCTGCGCCACGCCCACGAACAGGCAGTCCACGACGAGGAGTTGACTCGTACGGGACGACATCGCCGCGGGCCTCAGCTCGCTCTCGCGGGCCGTGGAAGTGGTCAGTATGTGATCGGCGTACTGGGAGACGGCCGCGCCGGGGCGGCCGGTGATCGCGATCGTCGTGGCGCCGTGCTCGAAGGCGACGCGGAGGGGTTCGATGACGTCGCCGGTCGAGCCGGAGTGGGTGATCGCGATTGCCACGTCCTTGGCGCGCAGCGTCACGGCGTTGGTGACGGCGAGGTGCGGGTCGGAGTGCGCGTGCGCGATGTGCCCGATCCGGAGCAGCTTCTGGGCGAGGTCCTGGGCGACCAGGCCCGAGGCGGCGACGCCGTAGATCTCCACGCGGCGGGCGGTGGCGAGCGCGGCGACGGCGGCGCCGAGCTGCACGGTGTCGAGCCCCGCGGCGGTGTCGGCGAGGGTCTGCTGCTCGTCGTAGGCCAGCTTCGCGACGACGTCCGCGATCGGGTCGTCGACGGCGATGTCCGCGGTGACGGCGGGGGCGCGGCCCGACTGCTGCTGGGCGGCGAGGCCGGCGAGGGCGAGGCGCAGATCGCGGTAGCCGGGGTAGCCGAGGAGGCGGGCGGTGCGCACGACGGTCGCCTCGCTGGTGCCGGTGAGCTCGGCGAGTCCGGTGACCGTGAGGGCGGCGCATCCCGCGGGGTCGCCGGCGACGGCCTCGGCGACCCGCTGCATGGAGCGGGTCATCGACGGCGCGAGGGTCCGCACCTTGGCCGCGAGGGCGGCGGGGGCGGGGGGCGCGGCGTCCGCGAAAATTTCCTTCACATCATGGGTCACATGTGAAAGATATTTTCGGACTGGTGGCCGGTCAAGACCCTTTTGGTCCCGAGCCCGGGTGGGACCAACGGCCCCCCCGGCGTCCTTTTCGCGGTTGTCGCGTACGGGGCGACAATGGCTGCATGGACACGATCGACCCCTTGGAGCAGGCGTTGCACGCCGCTCGCGCCCTTGTCCTCGCCGACCTGGTGGCCCGCGAGGTCGCGCAGGCCGAGGTCGTCTCACTCGTCGAGGAGTCGGTGGCGCACCGCCGCTGGTGGGTCGAGCAGTGGCCGGAGGGCATCGAGTACGTCGCCGGTCTCGTCGCCCAGGACGTCCAGGACGCGCTCCTGGAGCGGTACGGGCGGTGGCCGCTGTGCCCGGTCTGCGGCTCGGGCGACCCGCACGCGCTGGACGTGGAACCGGAGCTGGGCCCCGACCCGCACTGGGTGTGCGGCAAGGCGGGCGTGGTCGTGGCGCCGGTGGGGGGCCTGTCGTGAGCGTCTACATAGACCCGCCGACCTGGCCGGGCCACGGTCGGCTCTGGTCCCACCTGGTCAGCGACGTCTCCTTCGACGAGCTGCACGCGTTCGCGGCGTCGGTGGGGTGCCCGCGGCGCGCCTTCGACCGCGACCACTACGACGTGCCCGCGGAGCGGTACGCGGACGCGGTGCGGGCGGGGGCGGTGGAGGTCGGCTCGAAGGAGCTGGTGCGGAGGCTTACAGGGGCGGGGTTGCGGAGGCCCAAGGGGCGGCCCGCCTAAGGGGTGGGCGGGGGCGTGGGTCCCTGCTCCTCGGGGGCGTACGGCTCGGACGGGGCGAACCAGCCTTCCGCCTCGTGGCGCAGGCCGAGGGCGGTTGCCTCGCGGGCCACGTGGTGGAAGGTCAGGCAGAGGCGTGCGGCCACGGTCACGAGCGTGGTCAGGGAGAGCGGTGGGTGGTTCCAGCTCCCGAGCGTGAGGTCCACGGTGTCGCTCTTGAGGGCGCGGGTCAGGTGCCACTCGGCATTGCGTTCCTTGGACCAGGCTTCGGTGACGGGGTCCACTCCGTAGCCGAGGCTGCTGAGTGCCTTGGTCATGTCGTCCATTTCAGGGCCGTACTGGCCGGTGTGCAAGGCGGCGGCGTACTGGGCGGAGAGGGGGATGGATCCGTACCTCTCAGCGGCGAGCAGCGTGTACCCGAAACGCACCACCTGCGCGTCCTGGCGTTGCAGCGTGGCGAGCAGCGCCGAAGCGGGTTCGCACGCGTACCCCAGGGAGGCCAACCGGTCCGCTGCCTCGACCAGCGGCACACCGGCTTCCGTCGCCACCTCCGCGAGGTCGGACAGAGACAGCGGCTCCTCCGGAGCGTGCCCCACGATCGGGCCGAGGAACTCGATGTCCTTCTTGGACAGCTGCTCGTCGACGGCTCGCGGAGGGGTGACCTCGAAGCCCAGCTCCCGCAGCCGCTTCGCCGTGCTCTCGGGCGAACCGAACCGGCGCGCGACGGCCATTACGTAGGCCCAGGGCACGGGCCGGTACGGCCAGGGCTGCGCCCCTTCGTACTCCATGATGGCCCGGTCGTCGTCGGACAGCTCGATGTCCGGCGTCTCGACGGTGAAAGCGAGACCGGTCAGCAATTCGGCCGCTTGGTGGAGGGAACAGCCCGACTCGTGGGCCACACTCGCGAGCTGGCCCGGCGAGACGTCCGCGGACAGGCCGTTGGGTGCGGGGTCGGGGTGCAGCTGGCAGAAGTTGTGGATGACCCTCTGTTCTTCTTCGGTCCAGGTCTCGCGGACGGGAACGTCGGCCGGCACGTCGAATCCCAGTTCCCGAAGCCGCCGGGCCGCGTGGGGGGTGGTGCACGCGGCCCGCGCCGCGCTGACGCAGACCTGCGCGGCGGTAAGGGTCGCCCCCGGCTCGAGCCACGTGCCGAAAGAACCGGTGAGCAAGAGGGGAAGGTCCTCCGGGCCGACCGTGGACCACGCGTGCAGGGGCTCGACGCGGTAACCGAGTGCGGTGAGGCGGTCGGCCACTTCCGCGGCGGACAGTTCGGTGAACATGGCGCGCTTGAAGATGTCCGTGACGGTGAGGGTCCTGTCCGGGTCACACCAGGGAAAGAGCAGCTTGAGACTGGGCGCGCCGGTCCTGGCCAGGGCAGGTGAGGGCGGCGTCCCCAGCCTGTTGTTGCCCTGGTGCCAGACGGTCAGGTTCGCGTCCCACAGGGTGAACCCGCCGTGCGTGTTGAGCAGCGACAGATCTGACGGGCGGGCACACGGATCCGGCGCGTCGGGAGCCCCGGCTGCGAGCGGCTCGCCGAGCCCCGCCCGGTACAGCGTCAGCAGACGCCACCGCAGCACATGCGACGGGAAGTTGCACAGGTACGAGGCCGTCTGCTCGCCGTACACCTCGGGGAAGACGCCGGTGACCAGCGGGAGCAGTGTCTGGTCCGGAGGGAAGAAGCCGACCTTGCTGTAGGGCAGGACGGTTCCGGGGGCCAGTTCCCAGGGCACGTCCGCCTCGCGTGCGTGCGCACCGACGCGGTCGGCCAGGTCGACGGACATGTCGCACAGTCGCGCGAGCCACCTCACCGTTGCCAGGGACCGCCGACCGGCGAAGAGACTGGGTGCGGCCGCACTGATCCGCTCCTTGACGTGGTCCCAGTCGTACTCCTGGATGTTCGAACGGCTGACACTCAGCTCGGGTTGCCGCTCCCCGTACAGATTGAGTACAAAGCCATGCAGGTCGGCGAAGGACCGTGCGGAGGCCCACAGGCCGTCCGCGAGGAGCCACCCTCTGCCGTCCACCCACCACAGATCCGGGTCGGACGAGGGCTGGATGGTGCTGCTGCGCATGCTCACCGGCACATTCTGGGAATGCGACGTCTGGACCAGTTCCAACCCCGTCAGGGTCGCCTCACCCGGCGCCCACTCATGGCGGCGCGCGCCGTGCTCGGCCGTCGTCCGGTAAGGGGCCACCCAGAGCACCTGCTGCAACACGTCCACACAGGAGATCGGCCTCCGGTGCTGGGTGAGCAGCAGCCGTACCGTCGTGCCGCATTCGTCCCGGGAACCCAGGTCCTCCACCCGGAAGAGGTTGCCGGGGCCGGCGATCGACACCTGGAGCAGGCGGCCCGGGCGGCCGTCCTTGCCGAGGCGGCACGTGCGGACGACGATCTCGTCGGCCAGCATGAAGTAGCTCAGGACCCCGATGCCGAAACGGGAGTTGGGGTGCAGCTCGATCTTCGGGTCGGGGAGCTCCGCCCAGGCCGCCTGCTCCTCGATGTACTCGGGCAGGTCCACGAAACGGGCGCCGCCCTGGGAGAAGACGTCGCGGAGTTCTCGTACGCTCATGCCGATGCCGTTGTCGCGGCACTCCAGGTAGGGGCGGCCGTCGTCCCCCACGCCCTGGACGAAGTCGATCCGCCCCTCCCAGGGGGCGGTCGGGCGGCCGGTGCGCCGCAGGTACTCCCGGCGGCGGTCGGCGTAACGGACCGCGTCCAGCGCGTTCTGGTAGACCTCGCGGACCGCCAAGTCCCGCTCGCCGTACAGCTCCTCGCCCATCAGGAGCTCCTGGACCCGGTCCTCCGCCAGCTGGAAGCGGATGCCGTCCGAGAGCTGTTCCGGCGTGTTGCCGCCGAGGCGGACCCGCGAACCGTCCGCGTACGGCGGCAGCGTCGACAGAGGCGCGAGCGTCGGGTTGTTCGCCTTGTTGATGTCCCGGAGCAGGCCGTCCACGCGCGACGCGTGCTCGCGCAGGGCGATCTGTACCGCCGGGTGGTCGCACACCGCGTTGAGGGAGCGGCCCGTGCCCGACGTGCGCCAGTCCGAGCCGCGGACCGTGGTGCGGAGTTCGTCCAGGTTCACGCTGTCCGAGATGCCCAGGTGTTCCACGACGATCTCGGGGAGGTCGACGGGGTCCACCGCCATCGCGTACGCCGCCTTCGTGAGCGCCGCGACCAGCGGCTCGCGCACCTCGTGCTCGTCGGGCGCGCTCGCGGCGACCGTGTCGCGGTCGTGCGGACCGTCACCCCGCGCGGTGGCGAAGGGCGCGGCACGATGCTCCTGGAGGAAGCGCATCAGGCGCTTCTCGGAGAGGGAGTCGGTCACCCAGCGCGGGTGTTCGGACGCGTTCGCCGGGCCGCCGATCAGCAGCTTCAGGGACTCCGCCGCGTACACCTCCGGCTGCTGGATCAGCCAGCGGTGGTAGAGCCACCAGCGGATCCGCTCCACCGAGCCGTCCGCCACCTTGGCCTGCTCCAGGGCGCGCAGCCTGCGCTTGATCCGCGGGAAGCCCAGGGCGAACTTGCGGAAGCGGTCCCGGTCCGGGACCGGGCCCTTCGCGTCGTCGGCCAGCACGTCGCGGCGCCGCTCCGCCTCCTGCGCCCAGAAGGTCTGCTCGACCAGCGGGAGGAGGACGGCGAGTGCGGCCTCGGACGGGGACAGTTCCACGCCGTCCGCGAGCCGGTGCGTCAGGAAGCCGAGCCTGTCGTGGGTGCGCAGGGCCAGTTCGGAGTCGTGCCACGGGTCGGCGTGCAGGGCGGTCGCCGCCTTCTCGTACCCGGCGGCGAGACCCGTCGCGAGGGTGCCGCAGAGCTCGTGCAGGGTGTCCCGCGCCGGGCCCGGGCGCGTGCGCTGCCACACCGGGTGCTGGGCGACCGACCGGATCCACGGGTGGGTCTCGGTGTGCCGGTCGGGGCCGGGGAGGAGGGGGAAGTCCTGCTCGCCGGGCGGTAGTTCGGAGACCACTCTGAGGTGTTGCGGGGCGCGGGCCGGCTGTTTGTGCTGCTTGTACGCGCGGTGCAGAGCCGTGACGCGGGTCTGCGCCTCCTGGAAGAACTCCTGGAGCCGCATCGCGTGCGGGTTCTTCTCGATCACGTCGCCGACCGCGCGGGTGAACAGGCTGAACGACTCGCCGGGCGCGATGCCGGTGTCGGAGCCGGGCGCCGCGGTCTCCGACTCGCGTACGAACAGCGACTGTTGCGACGCCGAGCATCCGTACACGTACGCCACCTTGCGGCGCAGCGAGGCGGCGACCGCGCGGCGGGTCCAGCTCCGCATGCCGGGCGGGCCTGCCTTGGCGTCCCGTTGGACACCCTCGCGGCAGGCGTCGATGAGGAAGACGACGTGGCTCGCGGGCGACTCCTCCAGCTCCCGGCGCCAGTCGATCTCGACGCACGCGTCGGAGAACGGCTCGACGGCGTAGGTCGCGTCCTCGGGGACCAGGTAGTCCCGCCCCTCGAAGTGGAAGCCGTGCCCGCTGAGCAGGATCCACAGCGTGTCGTCGGCCCGCGCGTCCCGCAGGAACGCGCGGGCCTGGGCGTGCACGACGCTGGGGATGATGCCCCGCTTGCTCTCGACGATCTCCGCCGACCGGAAGCCGCGGTCGGTGAGGACGTCGCGCAGCCGCGCCAGGTCGTCCTGGATGAACGGCAGGCTGTCGAGGAGCGGCTCGTCGTAGTCGCTCGCGCCGATCAGCAGGGCCTTGTGCGCCACCGTCGCGCGCTCAGGCCGTCGGGCGCTTGAACGTCAGGGTCAGGCCCCTGGTCCCCTGCACCTGTCCGGTGCCGATGAGCTGGATGGAGCCGCTCGCGGTCACCTGGAAGGACAGCTGTGCCTCCGCGAAGGCGAGCGTGTCGTCCCGGTCCGCGACCTCCTTGAAGACCTGCTGGAGCGCGTCGACCGTCTCGGCGAGGTTCTTGCGGAGCGGTCCCAGGGGGACGGAGCGCAGTACGGAGTCGCCGTCCCGGCTGAAGAGGCCCTTCGAGTCGGCGCCGGGTCCTTCGAGGTCCGTGTCCTCGTCGGTGGCCTCGACCCAGAAGGCCAGCGACCGGCCCTCGATCCGGCCCTCGATCCGGTCCGTCGCGTCGTCGTTCGCCGTCGTCATGCTGTCCCACCCCTGGTTCGTGAGCCCCGGGGTCGCCGTGATCCGGGGCTCCGTCAACTCTAGTTCCAGGAGGGGATTTTGGTGACCTCGTCGGCCGGGCCCGGCGGGGTTGCCGGGTCCGCCGGGGATGTCGTGACGGCGCGGCTCGGAGCCTGGCGGTGCCGGCCCGGGGGGAAAGGAAGGGCTCAGGCCCGGCGCAGGCCGTACGCGTGGTGCGGGGCGCGGTCCGGGAGGCGGGTGTAGCCCGCCGCCGTGGCCACCTTCTGCGACGCCGTGTTCTCGGGGGTCGTCAGGGCCAGCAGAGAGGTCACCTCGGGGTGGGTGAGGGCCCAGGTGGAGAGCGCGCGGAGGGCCGTCGTCGCGTAGCCGTTGCCGCGGGCCTGCTCCACCAGGTCGTAGCCGACCTCCGCGCACCCGTTGTCGTCCGGCGGCCCGTGGAAGCCCATGCCGCCGACGGCCACCTCGTCCGCGGTGCGCACCAGTGCGTACACGCCCCACCCGGGCCGGTGCACCCCGGCGACGTACTTGTTGAACACGCTGCCCGCGGCCGCCCGCGTACCTCCGAAGGGCCCGCCGCCCAGCCACGTGAGCCCGCCCGTGCCGCCCTCGGCGAGATCAGCCGCCGCCGCGGGGGTGACCTCGCGCAGGGAGAGCTCGCCCGCGGGCAGCACGTGCGGGTTGTGCCAGCGCCACCGCGTGACGCGGGCGCGGCCCGGCAGGTCGCCGCGGCCCGTGGCCCACAGCAGGGTCGTCCAGGGCGTGCCGCCCGCGGGTGTCGGCGGGACGTGCGGGAAGAGGTGGGACAGGACCGCCTCGGGGAGCGTGGCGGGCGGCTCCGCGTCCACCCCGAGCGCCTGGGCGATGTCGTGCGTGTGGAGGAGGACCTCCGCGACGCCCATCGCCGCGAAGCCCGACGCGTCCGCGCCGCCCGACGGGTAGGAGTGGTAGGCGCGGACACCGCGCGGTGTCGTGCGGACCACCGCCGACAGCAAGCCGGCGGCCGCCTCGATCGCGTGGACCGCTCCCTCGGGGCCCGTGCCCACGTCGAGGGCGGTGTCGAGCGGCACCCAGCCGTCGGAGGCGCGGCCCGTCAGCTGGCACGCGTACGCGGCGAGGACACCCGCGATGTGTTCGGCCGTCTTCAGGCAGCTCCAGTCGACCCCGTCCGCCTTCACGCTCCAGTCGCGGTCGGCCGCCGCGCGCAGCACCGCGGTCGCGTGCGCGACGGCCTCGTCGATCCGGTCCCCACCCATGTGCAACATGGAGGAGAGCGTACGTACGCGTGTGGTCAGGGCGACAGCAGTTTTAGTTCCGTCGCCAGGTTCTCGCGCGCCGGGCTCTCCCAGTTCGACGTCCCGTACGGGGTACGGAACAGCCGGGGCAGTGCCATGAGCTGCCGCAGGACCTCCGCCCTGCCCTGCCGGAACGCCTCGTCCGGCACGAAGGCGTACTCCTCGCGGACCGCCGCCGCGTACGCCGCGTACGTGTCCGAGGGCGCCGCGAGGATCGCCAGGTCGGCGTCGCACAGCGTCTCGCCGTTGGTGTCGCCCTCGGCGGGGTCGTGCGTGACGGTGAGCCGCACCAGGCGGGCGACCTCCGCCGTCCGTTCCTCCGTCAGGCCCGCCTCGGGCAGTGCCCGTTCGGCCAGGCGGGCGGAGCGCTCCTCGTTCTCGGTGCGGTCGGGCGCGTACACCGCGTCGTGGAACCACGCGGCCAGGCGCACGAGTTCGGGGTTCTCGGCGTGCTCTTCCAGTACGTCGATGTGGTCCAGGACCGCCGCCAGGTGGTCGGTGGTGTGGTAGCGGCGCTGCGGCTCGGCCCAGCGGGCGAGGAGGCGCTCCGCGTAAGGGGCGGGGTCGGCGCCGGACGCGCCTCCGCTCGCGCGGAGCAGAGTCGTGGCCCAGCGGGCGTGGAGGTCCTTGTCGTCGGCCATGGATCCGACCCTAGCCCGAGGACCCCGGCCGTACGGTTTCACCGTTGCCACGGGAGCCCGTACACGGTTGGCTGCCGCCATGACCACGATCGACGAGAAGACATACGACCCCGAGCGCGCGGGACGCCTCCTCCGCGCCGAACGCGACGCCCTCGTACCGCTGTTGCGGGCCGCTCCCGACGACGCGTACGCGATCCGCACCTGCTGTCCGGGCTGGACCGTGCGGCATGTCGTCGCCCACTGCGGCTCGGCGCTGATGCGCGTGGTGGAGGGCCGCTTCGAGGAGGGCGTGTACTCGCCCGAGTGCAACGAACGCGACATCGCCGAGCGCGCCGACTGGTCGCACGCCCGTGTCGTGGACGAGCTGGAGCACGCCATGACGGAGGCCGGGCCCGTCCTGGCCGCCGCCAAGGGGTATCTGGACGGCGTCGCGCTGGGCGAGTGGGTGCACGCCGGTGACGTGCGCGAGGCGTGGGGGAAGCCGGGTGCGTACGGGGGCGACGGGCTCGACGACGCGCTGGCGCTGCTCGAACAGTTCAGCAGGTCGGCGCATGCCGCGTCGCCGCTGCCGCTGCACGCGGACCTCGACGGCAGGGACGAGCCGCTGACCCTGGGCGTCGCCGACGGCAAGCGGCCGCCCGCCCGCTACATCGGGGACGCCCCGACGCTGATCCGGCTGTGCACGGGGCGCCCGCTGGCCGGCACGCGGTACGAGCTGGCGGGCGCCACGGAGAAGGAGTTGTCGCTGTTCGGCTGAGGGGGAGCCGGGGGGAGTAGGGGGAGCCGGGGCGGGGGTGGAGGGGAGGAGCGGGAGCCGGGAGGGGGCTTCGGCAGTGGCGTTCGGGCGGCTTCCCATCAGTGCTGGTGGCCGCCGCCCTCCCCCGCCCCGCCGTCCTTCTCCACCCCGCCGTCCCCCTTGTCCGCCGCCCCACCCACGTACACCGTGAACGCCGCCGTACGGACCTCGCCCCCGTGCTTGAAGTCCAGGAACAGGCGGTACGCGCCCTTGCTCGGCGCCGCCGTGCCGAACGAGATGCCGGGGCCCGCCTCCGTCCTCCCGTCACCCGGGGTGCCGTTCGGGTGGACGTGGAGGTGGGCGAGGTCACCGGAGCGCAGCGCCACCAAGTGGCCGTACGCCCCCAGGTAGGGCTGCAGGTCGGTCACCGGCCTGCCGTTCTTCGCCACGCTCAGCGTGAGGTCGCCGCCCGCGCCCGTCTTGAGCTCGCCCTTCAGCGTGACGTCGTAGCCGTCGACCTTCGTGGTCGTGGTGCGCGCGGGCAGTTCCCGGGGCTCGTACGCTCCCGCCACGCCGAGGTCCGCGCCCAGCGTCAGGCCTTCCTTCGCGCCCTCGGGACGGAAGTCGGCGAAGACGCGGTAGCCGCCCGCCTCGGGGAGGCGGACGTCGGTCGACCAGGTGCCGTCCGCCGCGCGCGTCGGGTGGAGGTGGCGGTAGGTCGTCAGGTCGCGTGAGGCGACGACGAGGTGCAGCTCCTTGTCATGCTCCCGTGCGTACGCGGTGACGTTCCGGCCCGTCGCGTCCTCGACGACGGTGAAGCTGAGCCGCTGCTTCTTGTCCGCGGCGATGCGGGCGTCGGCGAGTTCGAGCGTGTAGCCGCCGTCGGAGATCTGCAGGCCGCCGGGCGTGTGTCCGGCTGCTGTGGGTTCCTCTTCCTTCTGCCGCGCGGGCTCGCCCTCCCCCTCGCCCTCGTGCTCTCCGTGCCGGGCCGTCGGCGCCTTGTCCCTGTCCGTGACCGGGTCGATGCCCGTGCCCACGCCGTACGCGGTGCCGAAGGTCGCTGCGACGGCGGCGGCGAATGCGGTGATCTTCAGGCCGGTGTTCATGAGGGCTCCTCCGGGGTTCGGGTCGGTGGTACGTAGGTCGAAGATACCCCCAGGGGGTATGAAGTCAAGCGGAGGTTTTGCTTGCTTCAGTTACCCCCCAGGGGTATACATGGACTCGTCAGCGATACCCGGCCCGGGTATCGGCGTCCCACCCGTACAGGAGACCCAGACATGGCCACCACCACCCCCGGTGCCGCCGCGGCGGCCGCGTCCGCGGCAGAGGTCGAACTCGCCATCGGTGGCATGACCTGCGCCTCCTGCGCCGCCCGCATCGAGAAGAAGCTCAACCGCATGGACGGCGTCGAGGCGACCGTCAACTACGCCACCGAGAAGGCCAAGGTCACCTACCGCGGCGACGACGTCTCCGTGCGGGACCTGATCGCCACCGTCGAGGCCACCGGCTACACCGCGCGGGAACCCGCCCCCGCGCCGACCGGGAACGCCGGTGACGTAAGCGGCGAGGAGGGCACCGGTGAAGGCGGTGAGGACAGTGACGCGCTGCGGCCCCTGCGGCAGCGCCTGACCGCCGCCGTCCTCCTCTCCGTGCCGGTCATCGCGATGGCGATGGCACCCGCGCTGCAGTTCGAGTACTGGCAGTGGCTGTCGCTCACGCTGGCCGCGCCCGTCGTGACGTACGCGGCCTGGCCCTTCCACAAGGCGGCGTTCACCAACGCGCGGCACGGCGCGGCGACGATGGACACGCTGATCTCCGTCGGTACGTCGGCCGCGTTCCTCTGGTCCCTGTGGGCGCTGTTCTTCGGCACCGCGGGCACGCCCGGCATGACGCACCCCTTCGAACTGACCATCGCCCGGAGCGACGGTGCGGGGAACATCTACCTGGAGGCCGCGGCCGGCGTCACCGCGTTCATCCTCGCCGGGCGCTACTTCGAGGCCCGGTCGAAGCGGAAGGCGGGTGCCGCGCTCAAGGCGCTGCTCCAGCTCGGGGCGAAGGACGTCACCGTGCTGCGGGAAGGCGGGCGTGAAGAGACGGTGCCCGTGAGCGAGTTGAAGGTCGCCGACCGGTTCCTGGTGCGGCCCGGCGAGAAGATAGCCACGGACGGCAGGGTCGTCGAGGGCACCTCGGCCGTGGACGCCTCCATGCTCACCGGCGAGTCCGTGCCCGTCGAGGTGGGCGTGGACGACGCGGTCACCGGTGCCACCCTCAACGTCGGCGGGCGGCTCGTCGTCGAGGCCACCCGCGTCGGCGCCGACACGCAGCTCGCCCGCATGGCCAAGCTCGTCGAGGACGCGCAGAACGGCAAGGCCGCCGCCCAGCGCCTCGCCGACCGGATCTCCGCCGTGTTCGTGCCGGTCGTCATCGGCCTGGCGCTCGCCACCCTCGGTTTCTGGCTCGGCAACGGAGCGGGACTCACCGCCGCCTTCACCGCCGCGGTCGCCGTACTGATCATCGCCTGCCCGTGCGCCCTGGGCCTCGCCACGCCGACCGCCCTCATGGTCGGCACCGGCCGCGGCGCCCAGCTCGGCATCCTCATCAAGGGCCCGGAGGTCCTGGAGTCCACCCGCAAGGTCGACACGATCGTCCTCGACAAGACCGGCACCGTCACGACCGGCAGGATGACGCTCCTCGCCACCCACACCGCCCCCGGCACCCCGGCCTCCGACGTCCTGCGATTCACCGGCGCCCTGGAGCACGCCTCGGAACACCCCATCGCCCGGGCCGTCGCCGCCGGTGCCGCCGCCGAGGTGGGCGAGCTGCCCGTCCCCGAGGACTTCGCCAACGTCGTCGGGCTCGGCGTGCAGGGCATCGTCGAGGGGCACGCGGTGCTGGTCGGCCGCGAGCAGCTGCTCGCCGAGTGGGAGATCCGGCTGCCCGCCGAGCTGGCGCGCGCCAAGTCCGAGGCCGAGGCGGCGGGACGTACCGCCATCGCGGTCGCCTGGGACGGCGAGGCGCGGGCGGTCCTGGAGGTCGCCGACGCGGTCAAGGACACCAGCGCCGAGGCCATCGAGCGGCTGCGTGGGCTCGGTCTCACCCCGATCCTGCTGACCGGCGACAACAAGGCGGTCGCCGCGTCGGTCGCCGCGGAGGTCGGCATCGCACCGCGGGACGTGATCGCCGAGGTCATGCCGCAGGACAAGGTCGACGTGGTGAAGCGGCTGCAGGCCGAGGGGCGCAGCGTGGCGATGGTCGGCGACGGCGTCAACGACGCGGCCGCGCTGGCCCAGGCGGACCTGGGGCTCGCGATGGGCACGGGCACGGACGCGGCGATCGAGGCGGGCGACCTGACGCTCGTACGGGGTGACCTGCGGGCGGCGGCCGACGCGATCAGGCTCTCGCGCCGCACCCTCGGCACGATCAGGTCGAACCTGTTCTGGGCCTTCGCCTACAACGTCGGCGCGCTGCCGCTGGCCGCCGCCGGTCTGCTCAACCCGATGATCGCGGGCGCCGCCATGGCGTTCTCTTCGGTCTTCGTGGTCGGCAACAGCCTGCGGCTGCGGGGATTCAAGCCGCTGTCCTGACCCGCCCCCCAGATCATTCCGGTCACCCCGGTGCGAGCGACTCGGCCCGCGCCGGGGTGTTCTGCGCGTAGGCTGTCAATTGGACTAGACCTATGTGACTGGGATCGCGATCAGAAGGAAGAGACATCCATGAGCAAGCGTGCAGTCCTGGAGGTGATCGCCCTCGACGCCGAGGACGCCGTCGCCGCCCAGGCCGGCGGAGCTGACCGCCTCGAGCTGGTGACCGACATGGCCGCGGACGGCCTCACCCCGTCCCGCGAGACCTTCGCCGGAATCCGCTCCGCCGTCGACATCCCGCTGCGCGTCATGCTCAGGCTGGCCGACGGATTCTCCGCGGGTGAGGCGGACGACGCGGACGGCATCGACGCCCTGGTGCGCCGCACCCGCGAACTCCGGAGCGAGGGCGCCGACGAGTTCGTGCTCGGCTTCCTCGACGAGGCGGGCGGCGCCGACATGCCCGCCGTCGAAGCGCTGGTCGACGCCCTCGACGGCTGCCGCTGGACCTTCCACCGGGCCATCGACCGCGCCGCCGACCGCGACGCCCTGCGCAAGCAGCTCGCCGACCTGCCCGGCCTGGACACGTACCTCACCGCGGGCTCCGCCGACGGCGTCGACGACGGTCTGCCGACCCTGCTCGCGGAGTCGGCCCGGCGCGGCGAACCCGGGTACGAGCCGCAGCTCCTCATCGGCGGCGGCCTGCGCCTCGACCACCTGCCGCGGCTGCGGGCCGCCGGTGTCGACGCGTTCCACATCGGCGGGGCCGCGCGCCCCGACGGCTGGTCGGCGCCCGTCTCCGCCGCGGCCGTCGCCCAGTGGCGGGCGGCGCTCGACGACTGACCGTTTTCCCGCGCGATCGATTTCCCGCGTGATCATTTCACCGCGGGACGCGATAGAACTGGGTCGACACTGAGGGGACTTCATGCCGACACCAGAGAACACGCGTCCCGCGGAGCGGACGCTCGTCGCCGGAACGCTGCCCGTGGCCGCGACGCTGCTCACCGGAACGATCGCGCTCTACATCGCGCTCGTCGCGTTCGGGAACATCACCGACTTCGAGACCAACCAGCAGTTCGTACGCCATGTCCTCGCGATGGACACGACCTTCAAGGACAACGGATTGAAGTGGCGCGCGGTGGAGTCCACCGCGCTCCAGGACGCGGCGTACGTCGGGATCATCGCCTGGGAGACCCTGGCCGCGCTGGTCCTCGGCACGGCGACGGTCCTGTGGGCACGGGCCCTGCGCCGCCCCGCCGAGCTGCTCCGGGCCCAACGGGCGGGCAGCATAGGCCTGATGATGATCCTGCTCCTCTTCGGAGTCGGCTTCATCGGGATCGGCGGCGAGTGGTTCGCCATGTGGCAGTCGGACGCCTGGAACGGGCTCGACGCGGCCATCCGCATGATCACGTTCGCGGGCATCGTGCTCATCGTCACGAACCTGCCGGCGGCGACGGCCGGCGCCCGCACGCCGTTCGCCGACGGCGCGGCGGACGGCGCGGCGTCGACGGATGGCGCGGCGTCGACGGACGGCCTCAAGGAGGACAGACCCTAGGACAGACCCTAGGACAGGCTCTCTAAGCCAATTGCCCCGGCAGGTCGGCCGCGTGGACGACGATCAGGCCGGACACCGCACGGGTCAGCGCCACGTACAGACGGCGCAGGCCCGTGCGCTCGTCGGGCTCGCCGGCCACGACGGCCGACGGCTCGTCGAGCACCACGTAGTCGTACTCCAGGCCCTTCGCGAGCGACGCGGGCACGAGTGTGAGCCGGGTGTCGGGCGTCGTCTCCTGACCGGGGTCGAGATACGTGATCCCGGCGGCCGTCAGCGCGTCGGCGAGGGCGGGAACGCGGGCGTCCGCGGCGATCAGGCCGACGGAGCCCTCCTGCCGCAGCGACTCCGCGCACGCCTCGATGCAGCCGGCGTCCAGGGCTCCGGTGTCCAGGACTTCGGCGCCCCCGGCACCCCCGGCACCCGGGCTGTCCCCGATGCCCCCGCTCCCCGCCACCCGGCGCACCGCGAGCGAACCCGGCGACTCACGCACCGAGTCGACCGCCGTGAGCCCGGGCGCGATGTCGGGCAGCAGCCGTGACGCGTACGCGATGACCTCGCGCGGTACGCGGAAACCGGCCGTCAGCTCCTCCACCACGGCGCCGTCCTTGCCGAGGTGCGCCAGCGCCTCGTCCCAACTCCGGGTCGCCCACGGGGTGGTGCCCTGCGCCAGGTCGCCCAGCACGGTCGCCGAGCCGGTCGTACAGCGTCGGCCCACCGCGCGGTACTGCATGGGCGACAGGTCCTGCGCCTCGTCCAGCACCACGTGACCGAGCGAATGGGTGCGCGTGACGAGGTCGGTGGCCTCGTCGATGAGGACGGCGTCCGCGGCGGACCACTTGGCGGACTTCACGCTCCGCGCGGGCTTCGCCCACAGGACGGCCTTCTGCTCGTCGGCACTCAGCACACCGTCCGCGTGCGCGGCGAGGAACTCGGCGTCGGAGAGCAGCCGCAGCACGAGCTTCGCGGGGTCCACGGGCGGCCACACCGCCTTCACGGCCGCCTTCACCGCGGTGTTGCGGGCCACCGCGTCCTGCACGCGGTCGTCCGGCGCCTCGCCCGCCTGCTCCATGCGGACCAGCACGGCGTGCGCGACGCGCTGCGGCAGGGCGTCCCGCGCGGCGCCGTACCGGATGTCCCGGGCGAGCAGCTCCCGGACGATCTCCTCCAACTCGTACGCGGGCACCCGCCACCGGCGCGATCCGCGCACCACCACGACCGGCTCGGTGGGCAGGGTGACGTGCGACCGCAGGGCCTTGCGCAGCACCTCCGCCATGCGGGCGTCGCCCTTGACGAGGGCGGCCGCGGCGTCGTCCGTGCCGCGCACCTCCACGTGGGCGACGAGGTCGTCGACGGTGGCCTGCTTGACCTCCAGCTCGCCGAGGGCGGGGAGGACCTGCTCGATGTAGTGCAGGAAGGAGGCGTTCGGCCCGATGACGAGGGTGCCGGTGCGGGCGAGGCGCTCGCGGTGGGCGTACAGCAGGTACGCGACCCGGTGCAGTCCGACGGCGGTCTTCCCGGTCCCCGGCCCGCCCTGCACGCACACACTGCCTCCCAGCCCGCTCCGGACGATCTCGTCCTGCTCGGGCTGGATGGTGGCGACGATGTCCCGCATCGGCCCCACGCGCGGCCGCTCGATCTCCTGCTGGAGGAGCTTGCTGGTGCGCTCGGCCTCCGTGGCGTCGCTGAGGTGCTCGTCCTCGTACGCGGTGAGGTCCCCGCCCGTGTACCCGAAGCGGCGGCGCAGCGCGATGTCCATCGGGTCCTTCTTCGAGGCCCGGTAGAACGGCTGCGAGACCGGCGCGCGCCAGTCGATGACCATCGGGTCCCCGTCGGCGTCGTGCACGTGCCGCCGCCCGATGTAGAACTGCTCGCCCTCGGCCCCCTCGGCCTGTTCCGCGCCGGGCGCGTGCAGGTAGTCGAGCCGCCCGAAGAACAGTGGGGTGTGCGCGAGATCGGCGAGGGACTTGATCCGCTCGTCGAGCTGCCGCGACAGGACGGCGGCGTTCACCCAGTTCGCGGTGACGTCACGGATGTCGAGGGCCTCGGCGTCCTCACGCATGGCGCGCAGGGCGGCACGGGACGCACCGAGATGCGAACGTTCCCTGGCCAGGGGCCCGGCGGACGGAAGGGAATCGGTGTGGGCGTGCACGGGGTGCCTCCGGCGGTTCTGCGGTGTCGTGTACGGGCCTCTGCTCTGCTGCTGCTCGGGCGAGGTGACCGACCGGTTTCCGTCCGGCCGACGGCGCTCCGCGGGGGAGGCGGGAAGGAGGCATCCTAGGCGGGAGAAGACTGCGGGGGCCAACGAATTAGCCGGGAACCCACGCCCGGGGCTGGGGCAGCCGGTCGCGGGGTCCTTCCAGGGGCGCGGGGAACTGCGCGATCGGCCACGACGGTCGGCACGGGGCAGACGGGCGGCGCTGTTCCGGTTCCGCCCTGGGCGAGGGGCGAGGGCGGCTGGTTGCGGGGTTCTTTTGGGGGCGCGGGGAACTGCGCGATCAGCCACGACGGACCGGCACGGGGCAGACGTGCGGCACTGTTCCGGTCCGGCCCTGGGCTGGGGCGGCTGGTCGCGGGGGGTTCTTTTAGGGGCGCGGGGAACTGCGCGATCGGCCACGACGGACCGGTACGGGAAGACGGCGGCGCTGCCCCGGTTCCGCCCTGGGCGAGGGGCGAGGGCGGCTGGTTGCGGGGTTCTTTTGGGGGCGCGGGGAACTGCGCGATCGGCCACGACGGGCCGGCGCGGGGGAGATGGGCGGCCTTGGTGCGGTCGCGCCCAGGGGGACTGCGCGGGCGGTCACGGCGGGCCCGCGCCGGGGAGGCGAGCGCCACCGCCCCGGCCCCGCTCAGTCGTCCGCGAGTTCGGCGACGCCCGTCACCCGGTGCAAGGGATACGTGCGGACCTCGTCCGCCGTGTGGTCGTAGGCCGTGACGAACCCGCCCTCCACCCGCACCGGAGCGATGACGCGCTGGCTCGCCGTGCCCTCCGCGTTGACGTAGCCGATCCAGAGCGTCTCGCCGGTCAGGACCGCCGCCTGCATCGTGGCGAGGGTCTCGGCCGCCGTCGTACGAGGCAGCCGGCCGTCCGACGGCGACGTCGGAGCCTCCTTGCGCGGCGCCGTGGACGCCAGGTCACCCGCGCGGATGGCCCGCACCGCCGCGCCGATGAGCGTGTCGCCGGGCAGCGGCGGCCCGTCCGGCACCGGCTCGGGGGCCGAGCGGGGAGGCGTGCGGTGGGCGTGGGCGCGGGTGATCAGGACGTCGCCCTCCGCGCTCTCCGCCGCCGGTGCGAAACCCATCGCGCGCAGCCCGTCGAGGAGCGTGCCGGGGTCCGCCTGGGCGGCGAGCACGGTGGGCGCGAGGCGGCGCAGCCGCAGGCTCTGGGCGCGCTTGTCGGCGAGGATCTCGTTGAGGAGGGCCTCGTCGTCGCAGCGGACGTACGCGGAGGCGGCGCCGATCCGCAGGTGGCCGTGTTTCCGCGCCACGTCGTCGATGAGATAGGCGAGGGGCTGCGGGACGGGGGTGCGTGAGTGCGCGGCCAGGAACGCGTGCAGGTCGGACGCGGACTGCCCCGCGTCGAGCGCACGGCGTACGGAACCGGGAGTGAAGCGGTAGACGGTGGCGCCGCCCTTGGACTCCACGTCGGCGAGGACGGCGAGCGCGTCGCCGAGCGGCCGCTCCAGCGGGCCGGGGGCCACGGCGGTGAGGTCGGCCTGGAGCAGGACGTGGTCGAGGGGCTCGGGGAGGAGGGGGGCGAGGAGCCGGGTGGCGTGGGCGGCGGCGAGGCTCCGCTCCGCGGACGTGCTGTCGGAGTCCGGCCACGACAGCAGCGCGCGTCCGTGCGACGACAGCGCCCCCCGCCCCGTCACGCCCAGCAACTCCGCCTCGTTCAGCGTCCACTGGGCGATGCGCGAGCGCAGATCCTGCGGGGCCGGGGTCGGTGAGTCGGAGGGGTTCGCCGCGCCGTCCTGGGCGGGCCGGCCGCGGGAGGCGGAAGGGCGCTCCCAGCGGAGCCGGGCCTGGAGGGACTCGGGGACGGGCGCCGTGCCCTCGGGCAGCGCGGCGGCGAGCGCGAGCACTCGGTGCCGTACCTCGGGGGCCGTCGAGCGGTCCAGGTGCGGGCCGAGCGCGGACAGCGTGCGGTCCTTGCCGTCGCGGCCGCCCACGAGCCCCGCCGTGCGCGTGGCCGCGAGCCAGGCCGTGGCCAGCGCCGTCCAGCGCTCGGCCGCGGGCAGCTCCTGCCACTCGTCGTACGCGGGCGTCGCGGCGTACCGCTCGTCGGCCTCGCCGTCCGAGGCGAGCAGCCCCGCCGCGTAGGCCAGTTCGACCCAGAACGCGGCGAGCGGCTCGGACGTGTCGAGCGCCACCGCCGTCCGCTTCAGGTCGCGCACGCTGAGACCGCCCGCGCGCAGCACCGCGGGCCCGCCCTCGTCCCAGTCCTTGAGGAGCTCCTCGACGGTGGCGAGCGCGGTGTAGGCCTGTCCGGCGGCGGCCGCGTCCACAACCTGTGGACGGTACTCGCGGGCGGCCTCGACGGCCGGCGGCACCGGCTCGGGCGTGCGGTGGGCGCGGCCCGCGCGCAGGTGCAGGGCCGCCTCGCGGGGCAGCACGACCGTGCCGGGCGCGGTGGGAAGCAGCAGGCCCCGGTCGAGGAGCCAGCGCAGGTGGCGTGCGGGGTCGGCGGTGACCTGGCCGTAGGGCGGGCCCCACACGAGCCGGGACAGCACCTCGACGGACTCCGCGGGCGCCTCGTCGAGCAGCGCCGACATCCGCGTACGGTCCGTGAACAGCGCGGTCAGCGACCGTACGGCGGACACCGGGTCGTGGGTGGTGGGCAGGCCGGCCGCCGCGACGATGTCCTGGATCCGGGTCGGGGACATCCCGGCGGTGGCCTCGGCGACGGTGGGGCCGAGACCGGTCGGGGACGGGTGCTGCGGGGCCGGGGCGAGGAGCTCGCGGGCGGTGCGCACGAGCCGCAGCCGGTCGTCGGGCCCCCACACCAGCGCCTGCTCGTGGAGGGTGGCGAGGGCGCGCGGCAGGGCGGCCTCGACGGCGGCGTCCCCGTCGTCCCCCGCGAGCAGCCGGCGCACCTCGTCGTACGAGGCGGGCTCCGACGCCACGGCGAGCACCTCGGCGACCTGCTGCGCGAACCGGTCGAGCCGCTCCAGCGCGCGCACCACGGAGGCCCGGGTCCCGGCACGGGTGGCGAGCTGCGTGAGGTCGTTCGGCACGGGGTTCAGGAGGTCGGGCCGGGCCCGCAGCAGCCCGGCGAGCGCGTCGTCGTCCCGGGAACGGAGCGCTTCGGCGAGGGACCGCGGCACGTCCGCCGCCCGCGGCGGTGCGGTGACGCTCGCGTCGGCGCTGTCCGTGGGCTGCGGCTCGTCGGTGCTCATCCGGTTCACGGTAGCGGGTCGGGCCGAGTCCCCGGTGTGCTGACGCCCGTGCGGGCCGCCCGCACCCGCCTCACCACCCGCCTCACCCCTGCCGTCCGTCGAGCGGCCCGAACACCGAGAGCGCCTCCGTGTCGCTGTCGCGGGCCCGCAGGTAGTGGTCCGCCCAGGCCGCGATGTCGGGGTAGTCGCACTCCCTGGTCAGGCGGGCGACGGCGGCGTCGATGTCGTACCGCGTGGTGCGCAGGTCGATGCCGGGGCCCAGGAGGGCCCAGTGGGCGCCCGAGCGGCCGTAGGGCATGCCGACGCTGCCGGGGTTGACGACCGTGCGGCCGTGGGCGAGGCGGACGAACGGCATGTGGGTGTGGCCGCAGACCACCGTGCGCACGGCGTCCTCGACGCCGTCGAGGACCTCCGCCCACCGCTCGGGGCGGGAGTCGACCAGGACGATCTCCTCGTCGTCGCGGGGCGTGGCGTGGCAGAAGAGGACGTCGCCGAGGCCGGAGAGCGTGAGGCGCGCCGACCGCGGCAGCCGTTCCAGGAGGTCCAGGTGGTCCGCGCCGAGCTGTTCCGCCGCCCAGGGGCCGATGGGGTCGGGGATGGTGTCGCGGTGGCCGCGGCGGTGTTCGAGCAGCTCACGGTCGGCGTTGCCGCTGATCAGGACGGCGCGGTCGCCGAGCCCCGCCAGCAGGTCGAGGACCTCGGCGGGCTGTGGGCCCGCCGTGATGTCACCGGTCAGCACCACCCGGTCCGCCGCCCGCACCTCCGGCTCCGCGAGGACGGCTTCGAGGGCGGGCAGGACGCCGTGGATGTCGGAGAGAACGGCCACTCGGGTCAGCATGATCACCACAATGGGACGCCGTCCCGCCCGGGTACAGCCGCTTTCGCTCCCCGCGTACCGCCGCCGGTGCGGCACACTGGACGTTTGGCCTACGGAAAGGGCGCTCGCGTGAACGGTCCCCTCATCGTCCAGTCGGACAAGACCCTCCTGCTCGAGGTCGACCACGAGCAGGCCGACGCCTGCCGTCGCGCCATCGCGCCGTTCGCCGAGCTGGAGCGGGCGCCCGAGCACATCCACACCTACCGGGTCACCCCGCTCGGGCTGTGGAACGCGCGTGCCGCCGGGCATGACGCGGAGCAGGTCGTGGACGCGCTCGTGGAGTTCTCGCGGTACCCCGTGCCGCACGCGCTGCTCGTCGACGTCGCCGAGACGATGGCCCGGTACGGACGCCTCACGCTCTCCAAGCACCCCACCCACGGCCTCGTGCTCACCACCACCGACCGGCCGGTGCTCGAAGAGATCCTGCGGTCGAAGAAGGTCCAGCCGCTCGTCGGCGCCCGGCTCGACCCCGACACCGTCGCCGTGCACCCCTCCGAGCGCGGCCAGATCAAGCAGACGCTGCTGAAGCTGGGCTGGCCCGCCGAGGACCTCGCCGGATACGTCGACGGCGAGGCGCACCAGATCGACCTGGACGAGGCGGGCTGGTCGCTGCGCCCCTACCAGCAGCAGGCCGTCGAGGGGTTCTGGCACGGCGGCAGCGGTGTCGTCGTGCTGCCCTGCGGTGCGGGCAAGACGCTGGTCGGCGCCGGAGCCATGGCGCAGGCCAAGGCCACCACCCTCATCCTCGTCACCAACACGGTCTCCGCCCGCCAGTGGAAGCACGAACTGGTGAAGCGGACCTCCCTGACGGAGGACGAGATCGGCGAGTACAGCGGGACGCGGAAGGAGATCCGGCCCGTCACCATCGCCACGTACCAGGTGCTCACGACCAAGCGGAAGGGCATCTACCCGCACCTCGAACTCTTCGACTCGCGCGACTGGGGCCTCGTCATCTACGACGAGGTGCACCTGCTGCCCGCGCCCGTCTTCAAGTTCACCGCCGACCTCCAGGCCCGCCGCCGCCTCGGCCTCACCGCGACCCTCGTGCGCGAGGACGGGCGCGAGTCCGACGTCTTCTCGCTCATCGGCCCCAAGCGGTTCGACGCCCCGTGGAAGGAGATCGAGGCGCAGGGCTACATCGCGCCCGCCGACTGCGTCGAGGTGCGGGTCAACCTCACCGACAGCGAGCGGCTCGCGTACGCCACCGCGGAGGCCGAGGAGAAGTACCGCTTCTGCGCCACCACGGCGACCAAGCGGAAGGTGACGGAGGCGCTGGTCAAGAAGCACGCCGGCGAGCAGACCCTCGTCATCGGGCAGTACATCGACCAGCTCGACGAGCTCGGCGAACACCTGGACGCGCCCGTCATCAAGGGCGAGACGACCAACGCGCAGCGCGAGAAGCTCTTCGACGCGTTCCGCCGGGGCGAGATCTCCGTCCTCGTCGTCTCCAAGGTCGCCAACTTCTCCATCGACCTGCCCGAGGCGACCGTCGCCATCCAGGTGTCCGGCACGTTCGGGTCGCGGCAGGAGGAGGCGCAGCGGCTCGGGCGTGTGCTGCGGCCCAAGGCCGACGGGCACGAGGCTCGCTTCTACTCCGTCGTCGCGCGCGACACCATCGACCAGGACTTCGCCGCCCACCGGCAGCGGTTCCTCGCCGAGCAGGGGTACGCGTACCGGATCGTGGACGCGGACGAGCTGCTGGCCGGTTAGCGGGCGGCGGTCAGGCGCCCGCGAGCATCGCCGCCGGGATCACCAGGACCGACATCAGGGCGAACGCCGTCCGCAGCCACGCCGCGCGCGAGCCGCGCGGCGTGAGCCAGCCCGCCGTCAGGCAGCCGACGCCGCCGAGCGTCGCGAGGACGTAGCGGGCCACCACGTCCTGGTGGGCCTGCGAGGAGGCGTCGCCGAGCTCCGCGTCGAGGGCGACCACGTACCAGCCGAGCGTGAGGAGCAGCAGCACGACCGGCGTCGCCAGGGCCAGGCCGAGGACGCGGGACGGGGGCGGGACGGGGTGCGCGGCGGCGTGGGCGGCGTTACGGGCGGCCCACTCGTGGCGGGACTCCGTCTCGGGGTCGTTGTGCATGGAGCGAGTCAACCCGCGGGCGCGGGGCCGGCACCTCGGTCCGCGTACTCAGGTACGTACTCAACATCGGTGGCAGTGCCAGTGCGAGCAGCGCGTACGGGGATGCCAGTGCCTGCTGCCACCACGCCAGGTGGAGGTCCAGGTCGCCCCGGTGCGGGAGCAGCCAGAACGTGCGGGCCGTGAAGAGGAGGGCCACCGCGGCCGCGAGGTACGGGCGGCGCCCGGCGGTCAGGACGGCCAGGAGCGGCACGCACCACACCCAGTGGTGCGACCAGCTGATCGGGGAGACCAGCAGGGCCGTGAACGCGGCCAGGAGCAGCGCGCGCGGCTCGTCGGGCGCGCGACGGACCAGCCACAGGCCGACGGCGGCCGTCACGGCCGCCGGGACCGCCCAGGCCGCGCCCGGCTCCGCGTCGTGCAGGAGCCGCGCGACCAGGCCCTGCAGCGACTGGTTGTCGACGATCCACGCCTTGCCGACCCGGTCCGTCTCGAAGAGCCGTCGCGTCCAGAAGTCGACGCTCGCGGCGGGCAGCACCAGCGCGCCGAGCAGCACGGTGCCCGCGAACCCGGCGAACGCGACGGCCGCCTCGCGGACGCGCCCCCGCAGCAGGAGGTAGCCGACGAACACCGCGGGCGTCAGCTTGATCCCGGCCGCGACACCGACGGCGAATCCCTTGCCGACGGCGCCGGGCGGCCGGGTGAGGTCCCACAGGACCAGGCAGGCGAGCGCGAGGTTGATCTGGCCGAACAGGACGGTCTGGAAGACGGGTTCGAGCCACAGGGCGAGGGCGGTCGCGGCGCAGAGGAACGGCGCGCGGACGGGGAGGCCGACCGGCTTGCAGGAGAGGCGGACCAGGAGGGCGAGGAGGGCGACGTTGCCGACGAGGAAGCCGGTCTTCAGGGCGCCGAGCGGCAGCCAGGTGGTCGGTACGAAGAGGATCGCGGCGAACGGCGGGTAGGTGGCGGGCAGTTCCCACTCGGTGACGGTGAATCCGTACAGGTCGCTGCCGTTGGCGACGGCGGCGCCCTCGGCCCGGTAGACCAGGGTGTCGGCCATCGGGACGTGCTGGACGACGCAGAGACCGGCCAGAGCGGTGAGGGAGACCGCGAGCAGCACACAGGCTGCGGGGAGTGGACGTGCCGTCACGATCCGTGTTGTCACGGCGTGACTTTAGTGGACGGCGGGCCGTGGGCGGTGGTGGACGGGCGGGTGTGCCCGGCCGGGGGCGTGTCAGCGGGGTCGTACGCCCGCTTCCTCGGCGAACTCGCCGAGCACGACGACGCCGAACGCGGCGCTCACGAGGACCTTGGCGGCGCGCAGGGCACCGCCGATGCCGCGCGGGTGCGGGGCGCCGTGCTGCACGGCGCCGGGGTCGGCGGACGAATGGGCGGACGCGGGGGTGAAGGTGGTTGCGCTCATGTGTCCATGATGGTTTTCACGCGCCCCCCGCACATCGGCCTGCGGTGCAACCCGCCCCTCGGTCTGGGGTGCAACCTGCGGCGGAGCCCCTACGCCTTAGGGCGGAGGCCGACCCCTAGGGCCTCCGGAGGAGGTACCGTCGAGAGCGCTGGGTACAACCGCGGCGCGTCAAGGCGGCCGCCCCGGAGGGGACTTCGTGGGGATCGAGAGCGATCAGCTGGTCTACGACTATCTGAGCCGGGTCGGAGACCTGGCCCAGCAGCGGCAGTTGCCGTCCGGTGACCGGATGCGGCTGGTCGCCGACCTGCGGAACCGGATCGACCGGGGCAGGGACAAGGCCGTCGGCGACAATCCGGCCTCCGTCCGCCGCATTCTCGCCCGCCTCGGCACCCCGGAAGAGATCGTGGAGGCGGCGGGCGGCACCTCGGGGGACGTACCGGGGGACGTGCCGGGACACACGCCGGGGCTCACGTCGGGCCCGGCACCGGGCGACGTACCGGCGAAACCGCGCGCCCTGCGCGTACCGAAGCCCCGCCGCGCCACCAGAAAGACACCGGGAGCGGCAAAAGCGCCGGAGGTCCCGGCCTCCCCGGAGGCGTCCCGGATCCCCGCCCCCGGCCACCCGCCCGACCTCTTCGAGGGCGCCGCGCCACCCCACCTCGCGGGCATCGACGAGCTGGGGCCCAGTGGCTCCCAGCCCGACTGGTGGCGCGTGGACAGCAGCCCGTTCGGCCACGCCGACAGTGTCCCCGGCTTCGTCGGCGGCATCGAGATCCCCGAACTCCTCAAGCCCCCGCCCGAAGCGGGCGCCAAGAAGGCCCGCGACGAGGAGGCCGAGGAGGAGACAGAGGACGAGGAGGAGACCGCGTACGAGGAAGCGGCGGAGGAGCCGGGACGGCGCCGGTGGCGACTGCCCCGGGCACGGGCCTCCGACGGCGCGGGGCCGACGTTCAGCAACCCGCTGCTCCTGCTCGCCGCCGCGCTCCTCACCGTCGGCGCGGTCCTCGGCAACCTCGTGGTCCTCGTCGTCGGCTGGCTCATCGCCTACGCCTCCCGCAGGCTCACCCGCGCCGAGGTGAAGTTCGCCGTGATCGGGCTGCCGACTCTCGCGGTGGCGGCCGGGATCACCTGGCTCTGGGGGCGGAGCGAAGGCCGCTGGGGCGACCCGATCAGGGAGGGTCACATGAGCGACGCCATCGCCGACACCTGGCCGTGGGTGGTGCGGGGGGCGGCCGTCGCCTCCGCGCTGTTCCTGCTGTGGAGGTCGCAGCGGCAACGGCCGTGAACAGCCGCGCCGCTACTCCCTCTCCGCCAGGTCGGCCCGCAGCTCGTCCAGGATCCGGTCCGCGGCGGTGTAGCCGATGCCCTGGATCCACAGCTCGTCGTCGACGGTGTGGACGTTGCCGGACTTCACCGCCTTCATGTTCTTCCACAGGCCGCTGCCCACGGTCCGCGTCTCCTTGGACTTCTTCGGATCGCCGTACGTGGAGCGGAAGATGACGTCCGTGTCCGCGAGGTCGATCTTCTCGGGGGACAAGTCGTAGGAGAAGCCGTCCTTGGCCTTCGCGGAGATCGGGGCGCGGCCGAGGCCGACGTCCTTGAGGAGGGTCGCGATGTAGCTGCGGTCGCCGTAGAGGCGGATGTCGGCGCCCTCGATGAAGCGCAGGACGTTGACCTCGGTCTGCTCGGCCTTCGCGGGGCCGCCGATGGCGGCGGTGACCTTCTTGGTGTGTGCCGTGTAGTCGGCGACGACCTTCTTCGCCTCGGCCCGCTTGCCGAGCGCGTCGGCGTGCACCTGGAAGTTCTCCTTCCAGGGGTAGCCGGTCGTCTCCGTCATGACGGTCGGCGCGATCGCCTTGAGCTGGTCGTACTTGGCGGCGTGCCGGATCTTCGACGTCAGGATGAGGTCGGGCTTCAGCGCGGCGATGGCCTCCATGTTCGGCGTCATCATCTCGCCGACGTCCTTGATGCCGCTGACCTTGTCCTTCGGCAGGTAGCCCAGGAACCCGGACGACGCCTCGACGTGCGTGGAGCCGACCGGTTTCACACCGAGGGTGATCGCGGAGTCCAGTTCGGCGGTGTCGAGGACGACGACGCGGCGCGGGTTCACGGGCACCTTCACGTCGCCCATGGCCGTCTTCACCGTGTGGGTCTCGCCGGAGCCCGCGGCCGTGTCACCGGAGTCCGAGGAGCCGCAGGCGGTCAGCGCCAGCGTGCCGGTGAGGGCCAGCGAGCCGGTGAGGAGCGCGCGGCGGTGGAGGGAGCCGCGGAATCGGGACCGGGGGGCGCGGGAGCGGGGCATGGGGACGCCTTTCATGGGGTCAGGCGGGACGGGAGGGGGACGGGGAGGGGAGGGGAGCCGACGCGGACCACGGCGCCCCGGGGACGACCAGCGGGGAGCCGGTCACGGGGTCGGGGACCACCACGCACTCCAGGCCGAAGACCTCGCGCACGAGCTCCTCGGTGACGATCTTCGCGGGCGCGCCCTCCGCGACGACCTCGCCCGCCCTCATGGCGACGAGGTGGTCGGCGTAGCGCGCCGCCTGGTTCAGGTCGTGCAGGACGACCACGATCGTGCGGCCGCGTTCGTGGTTCAACTGGCGTACCAGATCGAGGACTTCCACCTGGTGGGCGATGTCCAGGTAGGTGGTCGGCTCGTCGAGGAGGAGCAGGCCGGTGTCCTGGGCGAGGGCCATCGCGATCCACACGCGCTGGCGCTGGCCGCCCGACAGCTCGTCGACGGGGCGATCGGCGAGCGGGACGACGTCGGTGCGTTCCATCGCCTCCGTCACCGCCTTCTCGTCCGCGTCGGACCACTGCTGCCACCAGCGCTGGTGCGGCTGGCGGCCGCGTGCCACGAGGTCGGCGACGGTGATCGCCTCGGGCGCCACGGGTGTCTGCGGGAGCAGCCCGATCTGCTGGGCGATCCTCTTGGTGGGGAGCGTGGCGAGGGACGCGCCGTCGAGGAGGACGGCACCGCTCCTCGGCTTGAGGAGACGGCCGAGGGCCCGCAGCGTCGTGGACTTGCCGCAGGCGTTGGGGCCGACGATCACGGTGACCCTGCCGTCGGGGATCGCGAGGTCGAGGCGGTCGACGACCGTGCGGTCCTCGTAGGCGAGGGTCAGCTCGCGGGCCGAAAGGCGGGCGGCGGTCACGGCGTGCCTCCTGTGCGGACGATGAGCCAGATCAGGTAGGGCGCTCCGACGGCCGCGGTGAGGACGCCGACGGGCAGCTCGGTGGGGGAGAACAGCCGCCGGGCCAGCAGGTCGGCGAGGACGACGATCAGCGCGCCGAGCAGCGCCGAGCACAGCAGCGGGAGCTGCGCGGTGCGGGTCAGCCTGCGGGCGGTCTGCGGGGCGAGGAGCGCCACGAAGTCGACGGGGCCCGCGGCGCCGGTCGCCACCGAGGCGAGGACGACGCCGAGCAGGACGAGCCCGAGGCGTACGTGACCGAGACGTGTGCCGAGGGCCGTCGCCGTGTCGTCGTCCAGGCCTGCCGCGCGCTGGGCGCGGGCCGCCCACAGGACGAAGGGGAGCAGTACGAGCAGGGTCAGGCCGAGCGGGTTCGCCTCGGCCCAGCCGCGGCCGTTCAGGGAGCCCGTCATCCAGATCTGCGCCTGCTGGGCGATGAGGTAGTCGCCCTTGGTCATGAAGAGCGTCGTCACGGAGCGCAGGGCGATGGCGAAGCCGATGCCGATGAGGACGAAGCGGGTGGCGTGCAGGCTGCCGCGCCACGCGAAGACGTACACGAGGGCGGCCGCGGCGATCCCGCCGAGCACGGACAGGTAGGGCAGGACCGTGTACGAGGTGACGCCGAGAGTCATCGCGCCGACGGTCAGCGCGCTCGCGCCGTGGCTGATGCCGATGATGTCGGGGCTGGCGAGGGGGTTGCGGGCGACGGTCTGGATGAGCGCGCCCGCCACCCCGAACGCGGCGCCGACCAACAGGCCCACCACCATGCGGGGTTCGCGGAGCGTGCCGACGACCAGCTCGTCGGCGGAGGGCCGCCCGAGGACGACCTTCAGGACCTCGACGGGCCGGACGAAGGACTCGCCGACACAGAGGTACGCGAGACAGCTCGCCGCGAGCAGCACCGCGAGGGCCACGGCGACGGCGGCGGCCCTGCGGTGCACGAGGAAGGCGGCGCGGCGCACACGGAGCACCGCGTAACCGGCGGGCCGGACCCGGGCCGGGGCGACGGCGCTCATGCCGCAACCGCCTTGCGGCGGACGAGCGTCACGAGGAACGGCACCCCGATGAGCGCGGTCATCACCCCGGCAGGCACCTCGCTCGGCGGGAAGACGATCCGCCCGACGGTGTCGGAGACCAGCAGCATCACGGGCCCGATGAGCGCGGCCAGCGGCAGCACCCAGCGGTGGTCGCCGCCGATGAGGGCGCGGGCGATGTGCGGGACGGCCAGGCCGATGAAGGCGATGGGGCCCGCGGCGGCCACGCCCGCCGCGGTGAGGACGGTCGCGCCGAGCCCGCCGACGATCCGTACCGCGGCGACGTTCTGGCCGATGCCCTTCGCGACGTCCTCGCCGAGCGCGAGCGCGTCCAGGCCGCGGGCGACCGCGAGGACGAGCAGGAGGCCCACGAGCAGGAACGGCCAGATCCGGCCGACGATGTCGGCGTCGCGGCCGGAGAGCGAGCCGACCTGCCAGAACCGGAACTCGTCGAGCGCGGACGCCTTGGTGGTGAGGACGCCGGTGGTGACGGAGACGAGCAGCGCGTTGATGGCGGCGCCGCCCAGCGCGAGCTTCACGGGGGTCGCGCCGCCCCGGCCACCGGACGCGATGGCGTAGACGGCGACGGACGCGAGCCCGGCGCCGGCGAACGCCCACCAGACGTATCCGGTGAGGGTGTGGACTCCGGCGTAGGCGATGGCGAGGACGACGGCGACGGAGGCGCCCTGGCTGATGCCGAGGATGCCGGGGTCGGCGATGGGGTTGCGGGTGATGCCTTGCAGGGCGGTGCCGGCCAGCGCGAGGGAGGCGCCGACGAGGACGCCGGTCACGGTGCGGGGCACCCGCATCTCGCGTATCACCTCGGCGGAGTCGCCGTGCCCGCCGTGCAGCAGCGCGTCGAGCACGGCGGACGGCGCGATGGCGCGGGCACCGACGGCGAGGCTGAGCAGGACGGCGAGGAGCAGGGCCACGACGGCCGCCGTCAGGACGGTGGCGCGTCGGACGGGCACAGACATCGGCTGGGCTCGTTTCACCGGGAGGTAAGGGTGGGCTAAGTCTAGGGGCGGGCGGGGGGCCCGCCCTCGGCACAATGGGGCGCATGAGCTCACACACGCTGACCGTCGGCTTCGACCTCGACATGACCCTGATCGACTCCCGGCCCGGTATCAAGGCCGCCTATCAGGCGCTTACCGCGAGGACGGGGACGTACGTCGACGCCGACCTGGCGGTCACGCGGCTCGGCCCGCCGCTGGAGGAGGAGCTGCGGAACTGGTTCCCCGAGGAGAAGATCAGGGAGACGGGGGACCTCTACCGCGAGATCTACACCACACACGCCATCGAGCCGACCCTCGCGATGACCGGCGCCCGTGAGGCCGTGGCGGCGGTGCACGCGCACGGCGGGCGCGCGATCGTGGTGACCGCCAAGCACGAGCCCAACGCGAAGCTGCACCTGTCGCACCTCGGCATCGAGGCCGACGCCGTCATCGGCCGGCTCTGGGCGGAGGCGAAGGCGGAGGCGCTGCGCGAGCACGGCGCGACGGTGTACGTCGGGGACCACACCGGCGATGTACGCGGCGCGCGTACGGCGGGCGCGCTCTCCGTGGCGGTGGCGACCGGCCCGTGCGACGCAGCGGAACTGCGCGCGGCGGGCGCCGACGTCGTCCTCGGCGGACTGGCGGAGTTCCCGGCGTGGCTCGACGCGTTCGTGGCGGGGCGGGCCGTCAGCTAGTGCCGGCCCTGGCCTGCCGTCGCTGGAAGGCGATGCCGCGCAGCACCCCGATCCCCGCGATGAGGAACCCGACGCCCATCAGCATGCACACCGCGTACGCGATGGAAGGAAAGGGATCGGTGCCCAGGAACAGCGGGGCCACCGTGACCAGTGTGGCCACGGCTCCGACGAAGAAGACGATTGCTCCGGTCCGGACCATTCCGTCGCCCGGCCCGCTGGAATTCGCTTGGGTTTTGTCACGCACCCGACCAGGGTAGTTCCCAGCGCGAAGGAAGAATCCGGGGACGTCTTGTCACAGGACCACGGACCAATAGTCTTGGTTCCTGGCGGGTCGGGCGACCCGCTGTAGTGCTATCCAGAGCCGTTTTCGCTCCGTCGTTCCCGACGGGCGGGACCGGCACAGACGAGTACGAGGACGAGGACTTCACGTGCCTACCGGCAAGGTCAAGTGGTTCAACAGCGAGAAGGGCTTCGGCTTTCTCTCCCGCGACGACGGCGGCGACGTCTTCGTGCATTCCTCAGTACTGCCCGCCGGTGTCGACACACTCAAGCCGGGCCAGCGCGTCGAATTCGGCGTGGTCGCGGGACAACGCGGTGACCAGGCCCTTTCCGTGGCGATTCTCGATCCCACCCCGTCCGTCGCGGCCGCGCAGCGGCGGAAACCGGATGAACTGGCGTCGATCGTCCAGGATTTGACGACCCTGCTCGAGAACATCACGCCCATGCTGGAAAAGGGCCGCTACCCCGACAAGGCGTCCGGCGCGAAGATCGCGGGCCTCCTGCGGGCGGTCGCGGACCAGCTGGACGTGTAGAGCGGAGACCCGGGGCGAGACCGCCCCGGGCTCGAAGACAGGCTCTCGAGTCCCGCTAGGGAAACGACAGAGCGTCCGGACCGAGGGGCGGTACGAGTCCCTCGGCCGCGGCGCGGGTCAGCAGCCCGCGGACCGCCGCGTAACCGTTCTCGCCGAGGTCGGCCGTGAACTCGTTCACGTAAAGCCCGATGTGCTGGTCCGCCACCGCCGGGTCCATCTCCTGGGCGTGCTCCAGGACGTACGGACGCGAGGCCTCGGGGTCGTCCCACGCCATCCGCACCGAGGCGCGGGCGGCGTCGGCGAGGGAGCGCAGCCGCTCCGCGCCCAGCGACCGCTTCGCGATGATCGCGCCCAGCGGGATCGGCAGGCCCGTCGTGGACTCCCAATGCTCGCCCATGTCGGCGAGGCAGTGCAGACCGTAGTTCTGATACGTGAAGCGCGCCTCGTGGATGACCAGGCCCGCGTCGACCCTGCCGTCGCGCACCGCGGGCATGATCTGGTCGAAGGGCAGCACCACGATCTCGCCGACGCCGCCGGGCAGCGTGTCCGCGGCCCAGAGACGGAAGAGCAGGTACGCCGTCGACTTCTCGCTCGGCACGGCGACCGTCTTGCCGGTCAGGTCGACGCCCGCCTCCCGGGTCAGGACGAGCGGCCCGCAGCCACGGCCGAGCGCCCCGCCGCAGGGCAGCAGCGCGTACGTGTCGAGGACGTACGGCAGGACGGCGTACGACACCTTCAGGACGTCCAGGTCGGACGTCTCGGCGGCGGACGCGGCGCGCTCCGCGATGCCGTTCGTGATGTCGATGTCGGCGAACGTGACGTCGAGGGCGGGCGCGCCCGGCACCCGGCCGTGCGCCCACGCGTCGAAGACGAACGTGTCGTTGGGGCAGGGCGAGTACGCGACGCGCAGCGGGCGGTCGAGGGGGTCGACGAGGCTCTGGGGGCCGGTGGGGCTATCGGTCATGTGTGGTGCAACTCCTCAGTACCGGCGCGAACTTCCCGAACGCGTCGCTCAGCGCGGACAGCGCGTCGCCGATCCGCCAGGCCGCACGGTCGCGCGGGCCGACGGGGTTGGAGACGGCGCGAACCTCGATGACGGGCAGTCCGTGCAGCGCAGCGGCCTCGGCGACACCGAAACCCTCCATCGCCTCGGCCAGGGCGCGGGGGTGCCGCAGCCGCAGGGCGGCGGCGCGCTCGGCGGAGCCGGTCACGGTGGAGACGGTGAGGACGGTGCCGGTCGCGGCACCGCAGGCGTCGGCGAGTTCCCGTACGAGGGACGGCGGCGGACGGTGGGTGACCGCGCCGAAGCCCAGCTCGGTGACGGGCGCGAACCCTTCGGGGGTCTCGGCGCCCAGGTCGGCGACGGTGATCTCGTCGGCGACGACGAGGGAGCCGACGGGGGCGTCGGGCGGGAAGCCGCCGCCGATGCCCGCCGACACGACGAGGGTGTAGGGCCGCCCCTCGGCGACGGCACGGGCGAGTGCGGTCGCCGTGCCCGCCGCGGCGGCCGCGGGGCCGACGCCGACGGCGAGGACGTCGACCGACGTCCCTTCCGGTGCCCGCGGTGCCTGCGCCCCGGCCACCGCGTCCCGTTCGGCCGGGACGGCGGTGGCGACGAGGACGCGCGGGGCGGGCGCGGCGTGCGAGGTCAGGTCAGGAGTCCTTCTCGAACTTGAACGACCACAGGCCCGTCGCCTTGGACTCCGAGCCCTTGCCGCCCTCGAGGAGGCTGACGGTCGACTTCTTGCCGCCACCGCCGTACTGCTGGTTGAAGAAGACGCTGCCCGGGATGACGACGTACGTCTTCTTGCTGGCCTCGGTCAGCGGCTGACCGTTCATCAGCAGCGTCCAGCCCTTCTCGGCCATCTCCGGGTCGACACCGAAGCGGACCTTCTCGTCCGGGTCGATCTTCACGGACTTGACGTCCTTGTCCTGGAGGCAGGACTTGATCTGTGCCTCCTCGAGCTCCTTGCCGTCGTTGTAGCAGGAGGCCTCGGTGTTCACCGAGTCGCTGCCGACGGTGACGGTGGCGAGCGGCGTCGGCTTGTCGCAGGCCGAGAGGACGAGGAGTCCGGCGGAGACGGCGCCAAGAGCGGCCGCGGTGCGGCGGCGGCGCGCCGCGCTGTTCACATTCGCGGCTCCGCCGCGGAGCAGGGAGGTCATGGGCGAAGGCTATCGGGCGCGCCGGGGGGTGCTGTTACGCGGGGGGCATGGGCGTGCCGTCCGGGGCGGGGCGGCGGCGTGGCGGGGTCAGAGGACCCGGGGGCGGGGGCCCGTCCGGCGGGACGACGCGAGCAGGCCCCGTACGGTCGACAGCCAGCCCACCGCCACGATCACCGCCGCCACCGAGAGCCCCAGCGCGCCGATCAGCGGCAGCGCGATGCCGATGCCGCCGCCGACCACCCAGGCCATCTGGAGCAGCGTCTCGGAACGGGCGAACGCGGACGTGCGGACCTGCTCCGGGACGTCCCGCTGCAGCAGCGCGTCCAGGGACAGCTTGGAGAGGGCCTGCGCGAAGCCCGCGCAGGCGCCGAGACAGGCGACGCCCACCGCCCCGAAGAACACCGCGGACGTGATCGCCACGCCGAGCACCACCCCGACCACCGTCACGATGATCAGCTCCGGGGCCCGCGACTTCAGCCAGGCGCCGACGGCCGTGCCCAGCGCGTTGCCCGCGCCCGCCGACACCCCCACGATGCCGAGCGACACCGCCGCGCTCTGCCCGGCCAGCGGATGCTCCCGCAGCAGGAACGCCAGGAAGAAGATGAGGAAGCCCGACAGGCAGCGCAGCGACGCGTTCGCGGCCAGGGCGTGGGTGACGGCCGGCCCGACCGTACGCAGCCCGAGGCGCCGTTTGCGGGACGTGTCGGAGGCCGCCTCGGCGCGGGCGTGCAGATGCAGGTGCTCCTCGTCGGCGGCGAGCAGCGCCTTGCTCTCGCCCTTCGACGAGTCCACCTTGTGCGGCAGCGAGAACGACAGGATCATCCCCGAGACGAAGATCACGAAGGCGCCGAACAGCGGCCACCGCGGGCCGACCGCCTGGAGCCCCGCGCCCATCGGCGCCGCGACGGCCGTGGCGAGCAGGCCGCCGAGCGTGACCCGGGAATTGGCCTTGACCAGGGAGAACCCCGGTGGAAGGAGGCGTGGCACGACCGCGCTTCGCACCACCCCGTACGCCTTCGACGCGACCAGCACGCCCAGCGCCGCCGGGTACAGCTCCACGCTGCCCGACACGACCGCGCCCGACAGGACGAGCGCGAGCAGGGCCCGTGCCAGCATCGCGCCCGCCATCGCGGCGCGGCGGCCGTGCGGGAGGCGGTCCAGGAGCGGGCCGATGACGGGGGCGAGGAGCGTGAACGGCGCCATCGTGATCGCCAGGTACAGCGCGACGCGGCCGCGGGCCTCGTCCGTCGGCACCGAGAAGAACACGGTCGAGGCGAGCGCGACGGTGATCATGACGTCGCCGGCGCCGTTCACGGCGTGCAGCTCGATGAGCTTGCCGAGGCCCGACTCGCCCGCTCCGTGGGCGTGCGTGGCCTTGCGGATGCCGCGGGCGGTGCCGGTGAAGGGGAGGTGCAGGGCGCGGCCGAGCGCGCGGGCGGTCCGCCTCGCCGGGCCCGGCGAGACGGTTCCTACGGACATCGACCTGGTGGGGGCCACCCCGTCATAGTGCCCTGTTGGGGGGTCCACTAGTACGGATACTGGCTGTGAGCCCGTGGCGCCGTCTCTCCGCCGCTCCGCGGCTGGGGTGGGGCGAGTTGTCCCGCGCCCCTGTGCGGGAGTGCTTCGCCGCTCCGCGGCGGGTCTCCCGCCCACCCACCCGTTTGCCCCGCACCGTGCGGTGGGCGAGGTGGGGCGAGTTGTCCCGCGCCCCTGTGCGGGAGTGCTTCGCCGCTCCGCGGCGGGTTTCCCGCCCACCCACCCGTTTGCCCCGCACCGCCGGGCGGAGGCGGAAACCCCCTGCACCGCCAGGTGGAGGTACGTACGGGCGGCGCGCAGCGGCGACGGGGAGGGGGCGGCCGTGCCGAGGGGTTTTGGGGGGTGTGGGGGGCGGATCGGGGCGCGGTGGCGTACGTCGGTGTAGGCCCAGGGGCCAGGAGAAGGTAGCGTGCGTAGCGCGCCTGCGGCGGTTGTTCTTGGCCGCGCGCCTCTCGGTCATCCCGCAGAATGGGTGACGTAGGTGCGCCCCGGAACGTCGGGCGCGGACGTTGACGCGGCCCTCTGGTCCGCTCCGTCCGCACCCCCGCGTAAAGGTGGCGCACTCGTGAGACGGCGTAGGAGAGAAGCGATACCTGTGAGCGCAGCGACAACGCGAAGCCGTACCCCGCGCACCCCGCGTACCCCCGACCGCCTCTGCGCCGAGGCGGTGGACCTGGCACGTGCCGCGGCCGAGGAGGCCGCCGCGCCCGGTGTGGTCGGTGAGCATGTCGAGGTCGTCGTCGAGGGCGACCGCGTCGTCACGCACTTGTTCGAGTGCAAGGAGTTCGGCTACCGGGGCTGGCGCTGGGCCGTAACGGTCGCGCGTGCCTCGCGGGCGAAGGTCGTCACCCTCGACGAGACCGTGCTGCTGCCGGGCCCCGACGCGCTCCTCGCCCCCGAGTGGGTGCCGTGGAGCGAGCGGCTGCGCCCCGGCGACATGGGCCCGGGCGACCTGCTGCCGACGGACGCGGAGGACCTGCGTCTGGAGCCGGGGTACTCCGGCGAGGAGGAGCCGCCGCCGAACTCCGTCGTGTCGCAGGAGATGGCCGAGCTCGTCGAGGCGGAGGACGCGGAGGTGACGGCGGGGTCGCCCGCCGAGCTGCCCGTCCCGCCCGCCCGCGGCTCCATCGCGGCGGTC
Source organism: Streptomyces sp. NPDC045678 (assembly GCF_056432085.1). Taxonomy (NCBI): domain Bacteria; kingdom Bacillati; phylum Actinomycetota; class Actinomycetes; order Kitasatosporales; family Streptomycetaceae; genus Streptomyces; species Streptomyces sp. NPDC045678. The sequence goes on along the minus strand of NZ_JBWKJS010000005.1, from coordinate 456,488 downwards.
GCCGAGGAGCTCGGCATGCGCCGGGAGAGGGTCCTCTCGCGGTACGGGCTGCATGTCGCCGCGGACCGCTGGGACGAGGCGTACGGAGCGAAGACCCCGATGGCGCAGGCGGCGCCCGCGGCCTGTGTCAGCTGTGGGTTCCTCGTGCGGATCGGCGGCTCGCTCGGTCAGGCGTTCGGTATCTGCGGCAATGAGTTCGGGCCCGCGGACGGGCACGTCGTCTCGCTGTCGTACGGGTGCGGGGGCCACTCGGAGGCCGCGGTCATGCCGAAGCCGCCGCGTCCGGCGCCGCCCGTCCTCGACGAGACCCGCGTGGACGTGCTGCCGCTGCGGCCCGGGGCGGACTCCGGGTCCGTCAGCGCGGAGGGCCCCGGCGAGGACCTCGGGCACTCCTAGGCCGTCGGCGGCCAGTCCGTCACGAAAGGCGCGTAACCGACCGGGACCTCGCTGACCTCCAGGTCGGAGAAGACCAGCGTCAGGTCGTGCGCGTTGGTCCTGACGCGCACCTCGTGGAAGTCGATCCCGATCTCCTTCGACCAGTGGTCGGCCGCCTTCGAGTCCCGGACCAGCTCCGCACCCGGGTACATGGCGTGGCACCTCACGCCCCAGACGTAGCCGCCGAGGTCCGGGTCGGCGCTCTCGTGGCCCAGGAGACGGTCGTCCAGCGATTCCCGCCAGGTCTCGGGGGTCACGGACGTCTCGCACCGGGCCTCGACGCAGTACCGGAAGAGGTGGCGCAGGTACGCCGGGGGCACGCCGGTGCGCGGGTCGGCCGTCGCGTAGATGATGAGTTCGTAGTCGCGCATGTGTGCGGCGTAGCCGTGGTGCACGACGGCGTGGTCGAACGTCTCTTCCAGTTGCTGTTCGAGCAGAGCGATGTCCGTGCCGCTTTCCATCTCACCCGACCAGCAGGTCGACAGCGGGATTCGCCGGGTCGTCCGCGCCCCGACCCCCCTCCCCGGACGCGGTAGCGTTCGCCCGCAAGGCACGTCGCCCCACCCATGCACGCCCCCACCCCACGCACGCACGCCCCCCCAGAGGAGACAGTCGACCGTGAGCAAGACCGTGCGGCCGGCGGCCGAGGGTACGGATCCCTTCGGCACCGCCCGCCTCCGCCGCGGAGTACTCGACGCGTGGGCGGCGGCCCCGGCCCGTTTCCGTGAGGACGCCAACGCCGAGGAGGACCTCGCCCTCGGCGGCTACCGCGACCGCCTCGTCGTCGAGCTCGCGCAGAACGCCTCGGACGCCGCCGCCCGCGCGGGCGTCCCGGGCCGCCTCGCGTTGACGCTGCGCGGCGGGGTCCTCGCCGCGGCCAACAGCGGCGCTCCTCTCGACGCCACCGGGGTCGAGTCCCTCTCCACCCTCCGCGCCTCCGCGAAGCGGGAGCCGAGGGAGGGGGCCACCGCGACAGCCACCGGCACCTCCCCCGGCGCCGTCGGCCGCTTCGGCGTCGGCTTCGCCGCCGTCCTCGCCGTCTCCGACGAGCCCGCCGTCGTCGGGCGCACCGGCGGCGTTCGCTGGTCGCTGTCCGAGGCGCGGGAACTGGCCGCGGACACCGCCCGGTTCAGCCCGGGCCTCGGGGACGAGGTGCGGCGCAGGGACGGCCACGTGCCGCTGCTCCGCCTCCCCTTCGCCGCCGAGGGCACCGCCCCCGACGGCTACGACACCGTCGTCATCCTGCCGCTGCGCGACGCCGCCGCGGAGGACCTCGTGGCGCGGCTCCTCGACGGCGTCGACGACGCGCTGCTCCTCGCCCTGCCGGGGCTCGCGGAGGTCAGCATCGAGACCCCGGACGGGACGACGCGCACGCTGCGCCGCCGCACCGAGGCCCCGTACACCGTCATCGAGGACAGCCGCGACGGCACGACCCGCTGGCGCACCGTCAGCAGGCAGGGGCCGATCGAGGCCGGCCTCCTGAAGGACCGGCCCGTCGAGGAACGGCTGCGCCCGCACTGGTCGGTGACGTGGGCCGTGCCCACGGGGGCCGACGGCGCCCCGGAGCCGCCGGTCACCAGCCCCGTCGTGCACGCGCCGACACCGAGCGACGAGCCCCTGGGCGTACCGGCGCTGCTCATCGCCTCGTTCCCGCTGGACACCGCTCGGCGGCACGCCGCTCCGGGGCCGCTCACCGACTTCCTGGTGGAGCGGGCCGCGGACGCGTACGTCGAACTGCTCGCCGACTGGCGGCCGGTCACCGAGGGGATCATCTCCCTCGTGCCGGGGCCGCTCGGCAGGAGCGAGCTGGACGGCGCGCTGCGCCGGGGCATCCTGGACCGGCTGCCCCGTACCGCCTTCCTGCCGCCCGCGCTGCCTCGCGCGGAGGACGACGAGGACGAGCTGCCGGAGGCGCTGCGGCCGCGGGACGCGGAGGTCGTCGAGGGCGCCGGTGCCGAGACGGTCCGGGTCCTCGCCGAGGTGCTGCCGTGCCTGCTGCCCGCGGGTCTGGAGCGCCGCGCCGAGCTGCGCACGCTGGGCGTGGCGCGGATCGCGCTGACGGAGGCGGTGGACCGGCTCGCGGGTCTGGAGCGGGAGCCCGGCTGGTGGCGGCGGCTGTACGACACGCTGGCCGGGGTCGACCCGGACCGGCTCTCGGGGCTGCCGGTGCCGCTGGCGGGCGGGCCGACGCCTTCGCACGGCTACGAGGAGGGCGTGGGGGATGCGAGGGAGTCCGGTGGGCGCGCCGCGCGCACCACCATCGGGCCCCGTCAGGTCCTCCTCCCCACTCCCGCGGACGGGCACGGCAGTGACGCCGATCCCGCCGTCCTCGCCCGGCTCGGGCTGAAGATCGCTCACCCGGACGCCGCCCACCCGCTCCTGGAGAAGCTCGGCGCGCTGCCCGCCACGCCCCGCGCCGTCCTGACGACGCCGCAGGTCCGTGCCGCCGTGGCCGCGTCGCTCGACGACGACACGTGGGACGAGGAGGCCCTGGACGCCGAGGAGCTGGCGGACGTCGTGCTCGCGCTCGTACGGGACGCGAACCTCGCGCCCGGCGACGAGCCGTGGCTGGCCGCGCTCGCGCTGCCCGACGAGGACGGCGAGCTCGCCCCCGCCGGTGAACTGGTCCTGCCCGGCAGCGACTTCGCGCAGGTCATGCGGGACGACGAACTGGCGCTCGCCGACCAGGAGCTGGCCGACCGGTGGGGCGAGCAGCCGCTCGCCGCGTGCGGTGTGCTCGCCGGGTTCGCCCTCGTACGCGCCACGGATGTCGTCCTCGACCCCGACGAACTGGAGCCCCGTGACGGGGACTTCCCCGAGCCGGACGACGCGGGTCTGCTGGACGCCGTGGACGTGTGGTGCGAGGACGTGCTCGACCGGCTGCCCGACACGCCGGTGCCGCCGGTGGCGACCGAGATCGTCGCGGTGCGGGATCTCGACCTGGTCGACGACGACTGCTGGCCGCAGGCCCTCGCGATGCTGTCGCGTCCGCCGCTGCGGGACGCGCTGACGCAGCCGTTGCGGGTGCTGCTGCCGGACGGGACGACGGAGACGGTCCGTTCGTACACGGCGTGGTGGCTGCGCGGTCACCCGGTCCTCGGCGGCCGTCGGCCCGCAGGGCTGCGGTCGGCGGGCGGCGACCCGCTGCTCGTCGGTCTATACGACGCCGCGGACGCGTCCGGCTTCGAGGACGAGCAGGTCCTGCGGGCGCTGGGCGTGCGGACGTCCGTGAGCGCCCTGCTGGCGGAGCCGGGTGGCGCGGCCGAGCTGCTCGACCGGCTGGCGGACCGGGAGCGGACCGTTTCCGCGGCCCAGCTCCACGCGCTGTACGGGGCGCTGGCCGACCTCGACCCGGAGCAGGTGACGCTCCCCGACGAGCTGCGCGCGGTGGTGGACGGCGAGGTCGTGGTGGTCGACGCGGCGGACGCGGTGGTCGCCGACGCCCCCGACCTGCTGCCGCTGGCCGACGGGGTACCGCTGCTGCCGGTGCAGCCGGGCCGGGCGGCGGATCTGGCGGAACTGTTCCAGGTGCGGCGGCTCAGCGAGACGGCGGCCGTGGAGCCGTCGGGGGAGGGCGTCGAGCACGACGTTCCGGAATCGGTGCGGATCCTGCTGGGCGACGGCACCCCGGAGACGTACGTGGAGTACGACGAGCTGGTCGCGGGCGGCGTGGAGCTGGACTGGCGCCGCACCCCGGACGGCGCGGTGCACGCGGCGACCCTGGAGGGCGTCGCGGCGGGCCTCGCCTGGGCGGCGGGCCAGTGGCCGCGCCGCTTCGAGGTGGCGGCGCTGCTGGAAGATCCCTCGCGGACGGAGGAGCTGGCGCGGGACCGCTGGTTCGACTGAGGGGCGCCCCCTTCGGGGCGGGCGATGTGACGCGGTCATATTTTCTTCACATCGTGTACAACCAGTCGCCCCTGTCGAGAGTCTGATCTTGCGAGTCAACAGACTCCTAGATCACTTGGGACCCGCGTGACGCGCCTCGCGCTCCGCGGGACCCCTTCTCCACCTGGGGAAACACATGCGCATCCGTGCCACCGTGGCCGCACTGTCCGGCACCCTGGCCCTTTCCGCACTCGCCGTTCCGGCTGCGACCGCCGCCGACGGCCCGAGCACCCCGAAGCTCGCCGCCTCCGTCGCCAAGGCCGCCAAGGCGGCGGACGGCGCCAACGTCGGCGACACGAAGATCACCAAGATCACCGTCAACGGTGGCAAGGACGTCGTGCTGGGCACGACCGAGAAGAAGAAGTTCACCGTCGCCGTCACCGCGACGGACCCGGAGGGCATCGTCGCGGGCAGCGCCTTCCTCTGGCACGGTCCCGGCCAGGACCACGCCGACGGCCTCATCACGCCCGATGACTTCGAGGGCAAGTGCGTGGTCGTGAACGCGACCACCTCGACCTGCACCGTCACCGTCGTCGCGGACCCGAAGGTGGACTTCTTCTCGAACGACGCGGCCGGCGGCGGCTGGAAGGCCTTCGCGACCGTGGGCGCCGGCGGCACGGGTGAGGCCACCGTCGAGGGGGCCAAGACGGACGTCCGCATCCAGCGTGCCGCCCGCCTCACCACCAACGCCTCCCCCGAGCCCATCAAGAAGGGCAAGACCCTCACGGTCACGGGTGCCCTGACCCGTGCCAACTGGGAGACCTCGAAGTACGCCGGCTACACCAAGCAGTCCGTGCAGCTGCAGTACAAGAAGAAGGGTGCCAGCAGCTACACCACCCTCAAGACGATCAAGTCCGACACCAAGGGCAACCTGAAGACCACGGTGAAGGCGTCGGCCGACGGCTACTTCCGTTACGTCTTCGCGGGTACGTCCACGACCCCGTCGGTGACCTCCACCGCCGACTTCGTCGACGTGCGATAGGACCGCAGCACCCCTACGCCGGAAAGCGGCGGTCCACCCAGCGGTAGGTGACCTCGATGACCAGTGAGGCCACCGCCGCGATCGCGACCGCCGCCCACGGCATCGTCGTGCCCACCAGCTTCAGCTGGAAGAAGTCCTGGAGCCAGGGCACGGTCAGCACGAGCAGGAAGCCGAGACCCATCGCGCCGATCAGGCCGATCCGCCACCACGTGTAGGGGCGGGCGATGATGGCGAGGACCCACATGGCGATCAGGAACAGCGCCAGCGTGGCCGCGCTGGTCTCGGCTTCCCGCGCGCCCGCGCCGTCGTAGTGGTGGCGGGCGAGGAGGTACGTCACGAAGGTGGCGACGCCCGCGACGACGCCGCCCGGAATCGCGTACCGCATGACCCTGCGGACGAAGTGCGGTTTCGCGCGCTCCTTGTTGGGGGCCAGCGCGAGGAAGAAGGCCGGGACGCCGATCGTCAGCGTGGAGAGCAGCGTCAGGTGGCGGGGCAGGAAGATGTACTCGACCTGCGAGCAGACGACGAGCAGCGCGATGATCACCGAGTAGACGGTCTTCACCAGGAACAGCGTGGCGACGCGCGTGATGTTGCCGATGACGCGGCGGCCCTCGGCGACGACGGACGGCAGCGTCGCGAAGCTGTTGTTGAGGAGCACGATCTGGGCGACCGCCCGGGTCGCCTCGGAGCCCGAGCCCATCGAGACGCCGATGTCGGCGTCCTTCAGCGCCAGGACGTCGTTCACGCCGTCGCCCGTCATCGCGACGGTGTGGCCGCGCGACTGGAGGGCGCCCACCATGTCGCGCTTCTGCTGCGGGGTGACGCGGCCGAAGACGGAGTTGTCGTCGAGGGCCTCCCCCATCTCGTCCCGCTCGGCGGGCAGCTTGCGCGCGTCCACGGTGTTCTCGGCGCCGGGCAGGCCGAGCTTGCCCGCGACGGCGCTCACCGAGACGGCGTTGTCGCCGGAGATGACCTTGGCGGAGACGTCCTGCTCCTCGAAGTAGCGCAGGGTGTCGGCGGCGTCGGGCCGCAGCCGCTGCTCCAGGACGACCAGGGCGGTGGCCTCCGCGCCGGACGCCACGTCGGGGGCGTCGAGGTCGGCGCCTGCGCGGGCGAGGAGCAGCACGCGCAGGCCCTGCTTGTTGAGGTCCTCGATGTCGGCGAGCGACGCGTCGCCGTCGGGCAGGAGCACGTCGGGGGCGCCGAGCAGCCAGGTCGACGTGGTGCCGTCGCCCTCGCTGAAGGAGGCGCCGCTGTACTTGCGGGCGGAGGAAAAGGGCAGCGACTCCGTGCAGCGCCACTCCTCGCTGTCGGGGTAGGAGTCGATGATCGCCTGGAGTGACGCGTTGGGGCGTGGGTCGGATTCGCCGAGGGCGCCGAGGACCTTGCGCACGTACGTCTCGTCGGCGCCGCCCAGCGGGCGCAGCTCGGTGACGTCCATGCCGCCCTCGGTGAGGGTGCCGGTCTTGTCGAGGCAGACCGTGTCGACGCGGGCGAGGCCCTCGATGGCGGGGAGTTCCTGGACGAGGCACTGCTGGCGGCCGAGCCGGATCACGCCGATCGCGAAGGCCACGGAGGTCAGGAGGACCAGGCCCTCGGGGATCATCGGGACGATGCCGCCCACCGTGTACGCGATGGACTCCTTGAAGTTGTCGTCCTTGACGACGAGCTGGGAGATGACCAGGCCGATGGAGGTCGGCACCATCAGCCACGTCACGTACTTGAGGATCGTGGAGATGCCGGTGCGCAGCTCGGAGTGGACGAGGGTGAAGCGGCTCGCCTCCTCGGCGAGCTGCGCCGCGTAGGCCTCACGGCCGACCTTGGTGGCGGTGAAGGCGCCGCCGCCCGCGACCACGAACGAGCCCGACATCATCTTGTCGCCGGGCTTCTTGATGACGGGGTCGGCCTCACCGGTGAGGAGCGACTCGTCGACTTCGAGGCTGTCGGTCTCGACGGCCTCGCCGTCCACCGGGATCTTGTCGCCGGGCCCGAGCTCCACCAGGTCGCCGAGGACGATCTCGGATGCGGAGATCTCGGCGGCGCCGCCGTCGCGCCGGACGGTGGGTTTGGCCTCGCCGATGACGGCGAGGCTGTCCAGCGTCTTCTTGGCGCGCCACTCCTGGATGATGCCGATGCCGGTGTTGGCGACGATCACGAAGCCGAAGAGGCTGTCCTGGATCGGCGCGACGAACAGCATGATCACCCAGAGCACGCCGATGATCGCGTTGAAGCGGGTGAAGACGTTGGCCCGGACGATCTCGCCCAGGGAGCGCGAGCTCCGTACCGGTACGTCGTTGACCTCGCCGCGCGCGACCCGCTCGGCCACTTCCGCGGAGGTCAGGCCGGTGGCCCGCCCCTTGGGGGGTGGCACCGGGTGGACCGGGTCGAGCTCGGCGCCCGCGTCGATATGCGTCATGCATTCGACGGTAAAGGGGGTCTTGCGGCTTCACCCCTTGAATGCCCCAAAGATCCGACCAAGGTAGGACGGGTCCCGTCCTGTGGTTGTACGGACCGTCGGCGGATTACCGCGGCTGTGTGACCTTCGACCTCTTGATCGCGGCGTCGCGCTTGCGTACGTACCAGATGCCGATGAGGCCGAGCCCCGCGCCGGCCAGGCAGGTCCACACCCACCAGGTGGCGTCGCGGTCGTCGAACCAGCCGTAGAACGGCAGCTGGGCCAGGAAGAGGACGAACCAGAGGATCGTGCCACCTGTGATGGTGGAGACCACGGGGCCCTCCAGGGGCTCCGGCGCCTCGTGCTTGGGGGTCCACTTCGCCATGGGTACAGCTTACGAGGCGGGGTCGGGGGCGCTTGCACCCGCTGCCGACCGGCCATGCACTCGTCGCCGACCGCCCGCACACCCGTTGCCCCGCAGGGGTCTACGCGCGGAGATAGCGATTTCGGCTTCATGTATTCATACTGAAACGGCTCGTTAATGGCCGATTGCTTTCGTATGAAGGTACAAGTTCGCGAAGCTCGGCACTTCACCTTCTTCATTCACAGGTCATGAGGTTTTCCATGTCTTCCTCGGCCAGCGCTCCGGTCGATGCCCGTAAAGAGCCGCCGAAGGCCCCGCAGAACGGCCTCGACGCATTCTTCAAGATCTCGGAGCGCGGCTCGACCCTCGCCAGGGAAGTCCGCGGCGGCTTCGCCACCTTCTTCGCGATGGCCTACATCGTCGTGCTGAACCCGATCATCCTCGGCAGCGCGAAGGACATGTACGGGCATCAGCTCGACAACAAGCAGCTCGTCACCGCGACCGTGCTGACCGCCGCCTTCACCACGCTCCTCATGGGCGTCATCGGCAACGTGCCCATCGCGCTGGCCGCGGGCCTCGGCGTCAACACCGTCGTCGCCCTCCAGCTCGCGCCCCGCATGTCGTGGCCCGACGCCATGGGCATGGTCGTCCTCGCCGGCTTCGTCGTGATGCTGCTGGTGGCGACCGGTCTGCGGGAGCGCGTGATGAGCGCCGTACCGCTGGGCCTGCGCAAGGGCATCGCGATCGGCATCGGCCTCTTCATCATGCTGATCGGCCTCGTCGACGCCGGTTTCGTCTCGCGCATCCCGGACGCCGCGCACACCACCGTCCCGCTCCAGCTCGGCGGCGACGGACACCTCAACGGCTGGCCCGTCCTCATCTTCGTGCTCGGCGTGCTGCTCACCCTCGCGCTCCTCGTGCGCAAGGTGCCGGGCGCGATCCTGCTCAGCATCGTCGTCATGACGGTCGTCGCGATGATCATCCACTCCGTCGCCGGGCTCGACAGCCAGTCCTGGGGTCTGACCAGCCCGGAGTGGCCCGGCAATCCCGTATCGACGCCGGACTTCGGGCTCGTCGGCCAGATCAGCCTGTTCGGCGGCTTCGAGAAGGTCGGCGTCCTGACCGGCATCCTCTTCGTCTTCACCGTGCTGCTGTCGTGCTTCTTCGACGCGATGGGCACGATCATGGGCATCGGCGACGAGGCGAAGCTGACCGACGCCAACGGCAACATGCCCGGCATCAACAAGGTCCTCTTCGTCGACGGCATCGCCGTCGCCGCGGGCGGCGCCTCGTCCGCCTCGGCCACCACCTGCTTCGTGGAGTCCACGGCGGGCGTCGGCGAGGGCGCCCGCACGGGCTTCGCGAACGTCGTCACCGGCGGCCTCTTCGCCGTCGCGCTCTTCCTCACGCCGCTCGCCACGATGGTCCCGTCCCAGGCGGCCACGCCCGCCCTGCTCGCGGTCGGCTTCCTGATCCTGTCCGGGTCCATCGGGCAGATCGACTGGGCGGACCACACGATCGCGATCCCCGCGTTCGTGACGATGCTGATGATGCCGTTCACGTACTCGATCACGAACGGCATCGGCATGGGCTTCATCACCTTCACGGTGCTGCGGCTCGCGTCCGGGCGCGGGCGCGAGGTGCCGGTCGCGATGTACGCGGTGTCGGCGGTGTTCGCCTTCTACTACCTGATGCCCGCGCTGAACCTCACGTGAGGCGGCGCCCCCGGCGGGGCGCGCGGGCCGGGGCGTTCACGCCGCCCCGTAGAACTTCTCTGTCTCCTCGACGGACGCCTTGAAGCGCTCGTCGAAGTCGTCTCGGATGAGCGTCCGGACCACATAGTCCTGGACGCTCATTCCTCTTTTGGCCGCGTGCTGTCGGAGCCGGTCGAGCAGCTCACCGTCTATGCGCAGGCTGAGCACTGGCGATCCCATGCCTGACAGGGTCCTCGGCCGCGCGAGCCCGGTGCGTCACTTTCCGAAGTCACCTCACTCGTTCGGGTGACGAAATGGTTCGGTCTCGTACTTCTGGGAACTCAAGTGGTCTTTAGCATGGGTAATGAGTTACGCTAACAAACATGCCGGACCTCTCCCATGGTGACGATGCCGTCGCCGTGAACGCCTTGCGCTCCGCTGTGATGCGCCTGTCCCGTCGACTCAAGCACCAGCGTGTCGACGAGTCGCTGAGCCCCACCGAGATGTCGGTGCTCGGCACCCTCGCCCGCTGCGGCTCCGCCACCCCGGGCGAGCTCGCCCGCAAGGAGCACGTGCAGCCGCCGTCGATGACCCGCATCGTGGCGCTGCTCGAGGCCAAGGGCCTGGTCCGGCTCGAGCCGCACCCCGAGGACCGCCGCCAGAAGGTGGTGACCCAGACCGAGACCGCCGAGGCCATGCTCGAAGAGAGCCGCCGCAAGCGGAACGCCTGGCTCGCCGGCCTGACCGAGCACCTCGACGACGACGAGTGGGCGCGGCTCCGCGCCGCCGCTCCCGTGCTGGAGAAGCTCGCGCACCTGTAGTCCCGCGGCATCCCGCGGGTACCCGTAGTCCCGCGGCATCCCGCGGGCACTCCCGCCCGCCCGCGGGAGCCGTACGAACGCCAAGGAGGCGAACCAAGTTTGAGTTCGGGACCCGGAGCAGACTCCGCCCCCGCACCAACCGCCCTCGACAAACCCGTCCGCCCCGACAAGACCTCGATGTTCAGCTCGCTGAGGATCCGCAACTACCGGCTCTTCGCGACCGGCGCGGTCGTCTCGAACACCGGCACCTGGATGGCCCGCATCACCCAGGACTGGCTGGTGCTGAGCCTCACCGGATCCTCCGCGGCCGTCGGTATCACCACGGCCATGCAGTTCCTGCCGATGCTGCTCTTCGGCCTGTACGGCGGCGTGATCGCCGACCGCTTCGCCAAGCGCAACCTGCTCTTCCTCACGCAGGGCGCGATGAGCCTCAGCGGGCTCTTCCTCGCGGCGCTGACGCTCAGCGGACACGTCCAGGTCTGGCACGTCTACTTCGCGGCCTTCTTCACCGGCCTCGTCACCGTCGTCGACAACCCGACGCGGCAGTCCTTCGTGTCCGAGATGGTCGGACCCGACCAGGTCCGCAACGCGGTCTCGCTGAACTCCGCCAACTTCCAGTCCGCCCGCCTCATCGGCCCCGCCGTGGCGAGCGCGCTGACCGCCGCCGTGGGACCCGGCTGGGCGTTCCTCGCCAACGGTCTGTCCTTCCTCGCGCCGCTCACCGGCCTCATGCTGATGCGCACCGCGGAGCTGCACCACACCCCGCGCAAGCCGCGCGGCAAGGGGCAGCTGCGGGAAGGCCTGAACTACGTGTCGAAGAACCCCGAGCTGATCTGGCCGATCGTCCTCGTCGGCTTCGTCGGCACCTTCGGCTTCAACTTCCCGATCTGGCTGAGCGCCTTCGCGGACGACATCTTCCACGGCGGCGTGGGGATGTACGGGCTGTTCAACACCCTGATGGCGGTCGGCTCGCTGGTCGGCGCGCTGCTCGCGGCCCGGCGCGGCAGCTCGCGGCTGCGGCTTCTCGCCGGGGCGGCCATCGCCTTCGGCGTGCTGCAGATCGTGGCCGCCGTCGCGCCCGAGTACTGGATGTTCGTCGCGCTGATCGTGCCGATGGGCATCCTCGGCCTGACGGTGAACGTCACCGCCAACTCCTCGGTCCAGATGGCCACGGACCCGGAGATGCGGGGCCGCGTCATGTCGCTGTTCATGATGGTCTTCACCGGCGGCACACCGCTCGGCGGCCCGCTCTTCGGCTGGCTCGCCGACGCGTACGGCGTCCGGATCAGCATGGCCGTCGGCGGTCTCGTCTGCGCCCTCGCCGCGGTGGGCGTCGGCCTGATGCTGGCCCGCGCCGCCGACCTGCGGCTGAAGGTGGACCTCCGCCGCGGCCGGCAGCACGTGCAGTTCGTGCCGAGGGAGCGCGAGCTGGCGACCGCGGCGTAGCCGCGCCGTGGTGCGGGGCCCGGTCAGACGTGCTGTGCGAGCACCTGGCCGGGCCAGCTGCCGTCCGGGCCCGTGAAGGGTTCGGTGGCGGTGAAGCCGTTGCTCTCGTAGTACGCGACGAGGGCACGATCCTCGCCCCGGTAGCAGTCGACCCGCAGCAGCCGGACGCCCTGCCTGCGGGTCTCCTCGACGGCGTGCGCGAGCAGGGCGCGGCCCACACCGCGGCCCGCGAAGCGGCGGCGGTCGGCGGCGAGCAGGTGGATGTACCGCTCCGGTTCGTCCGCCGCGGGAATGGTGTCGCCGCCCGGCCCGTCGGTGAGCGTCACCGTGCCCGCCACCTCGCCGCCGATCTCCGCGATCCACGGTTCGCCCGTCGTCAGGTACTTCTCGACCAGCGCGACGGCCTTCGGGTTCTCCGACCAGGGCTTGGTGCCCCACTGCCCCGTGCGGCCCCGCGAGACGAGCCACTCCACGGCTCCGTCGAAGAGCGCGAGGACGGCGGGAATGTCGTCGGCCCCGCCCTGCCTGATCCCTATCGGTTCACTCATGCAGGGAGGCTAGGGCCTGAGCCACCGGACAGGTTTAGCGTCACTCCATGAGACTCTTCGCCGCGGTCCTCCCGCCGGACTCCGCGACCACCGAACTCGCCTGTGCGGCGCATACGTTGAAGGAGCTGCCCGGCGCCGACGGGCTGCGCTGGACGGCCCGCGACAGCTGGCACTTCACCCTCGCCTTCATGGCCGAGGTCGACGACGCGACGGTGCCGGACGTCACCGCCCGGCTGGAGCGTGCCGCGCACCGTACGCCGCCGTTCTCCCTCGCCCTGCGCGGCGGCGGCCACTTCGGGGGCCGGGCGCTGTGGGCGGGCGCCACGGGGGACGTGACGGCGCTGCGGCTGCTCGCCGCGCGGGCGGACGCGGCGGCGCGCAAGGCGGGCGTGACGATGGAGGAGCACCGGCGCTACCGCCCCCATCTGACGCTGGCGCGCACCCGCGGCGACGGCGATCTCGCGCCGTTCGCGGACGCGCTCGGCTCCTTCGAGGGCACCGCGTGGACGGTGCGGGAGCTGACCCTCGTACGCAGCAATCTGCCGAAGAGCGGGGTGGCGGGGGAGCGGCCCCGGTACGAGGTGGTCGGGCGCTGGGTACTGGGAGGCGGCGCGGGGGTGCCCGGCGGCTCCGGTTAACCTCGTGTGCGTGGACCCGAAAACCAGAAACCGGATCATGGCCGGTGTGCTCGTGATGATGTTCGTCGTGGTGGCGGTGGCGGCCGCGCTCGGCGGTTAGCCGGTTAGCCGGTCGGCCGGTCGGTCGGCGCGCGCCGCCACCTGATCACTCGGTCGTCACCAGGCGAAGGACTCCGGTGAGGGGCCGGGTCCGGGGAAGATCTCGTCGAGCGCGTCGAGGACCTCGCCGGACAGTTCGAGCTCGACCGCGCGCAGTGCGGATTCGAGCTGCTCGGCCGTGCGGGGGCCGACGATCGGCGCGGTGACGCCTGGCCGGGCCAGCAGCCACGCCAGCGCGACCTCGCCGGGCTCCAGGCCGTGCTTGTCGAGCAGGTCCTCGTGGGCCTGGACGCGCGCCCTGACCTCCGGCTTCGCGAGCTCGGCGGCGGCGCGGCCGCCGGTGCGGCGCGACCCCTCGCCCTCCTTCTTCAGCACGCCCCCGAGCAGCCCGCCGTGCAGCGGCGACCACGGGATGACGCCGAGGCCGTAGTCCTGGGCGGCCGGGACGACCTCCATCTCGGCGTCGCGGGCGGCGAGGTTGTAGAGGCACTGCTCGCTGACGAGGCCGTAGCCGCCGAGGCGCCGGGCGGTCTCGTTGGCCTGGGCGATCTTGTAGCCGGGGAAGTTGGAGGAGCCCGCGTAGAGGATCTTGCCCTGCGTGACGAGGACGTCGACGGCCTGCCAGATCTCCTCGAACGGTGTGTGCCGGTCGATGTGGTGGAACTGGTAGAGATCGATGTGGTCGGTCTGGAGCCGCTTGAGGCTGGCGTCGACGGCGCGGCGGATGCTGAGCGCGGAGAGCCGGTCGTGGTTGGGCCAGGGCTCCTCGCCGTGCGGGGCCATGTTCCCGTACACCTTGGTGGCCAGTACGACCTTGTCGCGGCGGCCGCCTCCCTGTGTGAACCAGGTGCCGAGGATCTCCTCGGTGCGGCCCTTGCCTGCGCTCTGGCCGTAGGTGTTGGCGGTGTCGAAGAAGTTGACGCCCGCGTCGAGCGCGGCGTCCATGAGCGTGTGGCTGTCGGGTTCGTTGGTGAGCGGCCCGAAGTTCATGGTCCCGAGCGTGAGCCGGCTGACCTTGAGCCCTGTGCGTCCCAGCTGCGTGTACTTCATGGGAGTCCAGCCAACGACGTGGAGTGGACTCCAGGCAAGGGGATTCCGGGGGCCGGGTCAGTCGCGGGGGAAGCCGTTGGTCTCGAGGACGAGGTCCACGACGGTGCCGGTCAGGTCGATCTCCTTGCCGAAGTCGGACTTCGACTCGGTGCGGTACTCACCGTCCTTGGGGTCGGTGTAGACGTGGCAGCGGCCCTGGTACGGGTCGGCGATGAGGTAGACGGGGACGCCGGCTTCGGCGTAGGTGGTCTTCTTCGGGCCGTAGTCGTTCAGGCCGGTGCCTCGGGAGATGACCTCGGCGATGAACTCCACGTCCTGATGACGCCAGTGCCCCGCCTCGTCCGTCTCCGCTCCGTCCTTCAGTTTCGCGAGGTCGGGGCAGAAACCGTTCTGATGGCCGGGGAAATCGATGCGTACGTCAGTCATCACCAGCGCATCCCGGCTGAACCTGTCATCCAGGGCGTAGAGCACCTTCCGGATGATCTGCCAGTGCACATTCCGCTGCGGCACCATATGGACGGCCCCCTCGACGACTTCCGCCTTGACTCCCTCGGGGACCATCCGCTCGATGAGCTCGAACCATCGGTCCAAGTCCCACTCGGCGTCGTCGTCGGCCATCTCGATCCTGTCGGTCATCACATCTACGACGGTCATCGTGGCGCTCCTCCCCGGCCGCGCTCCGTCGAACGCAGCCGCGCAGTACAACGATACGCACGGTGACAAGGTCACGAGCCGCCCAGCCATCCCGCCGCGTCGAGGCGGAACGCGTCCGGCGCTACGACCGCGCGGAGGGACGACTCCAGGTCGGCGAGGTGGTCCGCGCCCAGGGCCGCCGCCCACTCCGCCCGCAGCTCGTCGAAGACCGCCGCCGAGCGGCGGAGCGCGTCGATGCCGTGCGGGGTGAGGCGGACGAGTTTGCGGCGGGCGTCGGCGGGGTCGTCGGTACGGGCCGCGTAGCCGAGGGCGATCAGGCGGTCGACCGTCTTGCCCGCCGCCTGCTTGGAGACGCCGAGGCGGCGTCCGACCTCGCTGGCGGTGGCGCCGTCCGGCCCGATGGCCTGCATGGCGAAGCCGTGGGCAGGGCGCACGTCGGGGTGGCCCTGGCGGGCGAGTTCGGCGTGCAGGCGGTCGATGAGGGTGCGGAAGCCGGCGAAGAGGAGGAGGGGGAGCTCGTATCCCGGGGCGGCCGCCGGTCCACCGGCAACTCCCTTGCCGTTATCGACAACCTGGTTTACCTTCTTGTCGTCAACCATGTTGTCGATTTTAGGGGGTACACATGTTCACCGCGCACACACCGGACACCGCGCCGCCCGCCTCGCGCGCCGCGATGGAGCGCACCGCCGCCGCCTTCGGGCAGGTGCCGGACGCCGTGGCGCGGCTCGCCGAGTCGCCGGAACTCCTCAACGGATTCCTGGAGATGACCGCCGCCTTCGACCGGGCGACCCTCGACCCCGTCGCCCGCGAGGTCGTCATCATGACCGTCGCCGTCCGCAACGACTGCCACCTCTGTGTCACCCTGCACACCGGCAAGCTGCGCAAGCTCGGTGCGGGGCCGGCGCTGGTGGCCGCCCTGCGCGAGCAGCGCCCCCTGGACGACGAGCGCCTGGAAGCCGTCCGGCGGTTCACCCTCGCCGTCCTCGCGACGGCGGGCGGCGTCCCGGATGACGACGTCAAGGCGTTCCTCGCCCACGGCCACACCGAACGCAACGCCCTCGAAGTCGTCCTCGGCATCGGTACGTACACGATGTCGACGCTCGCGAACCGCCTCACGCGGGCGGCCTGACCGCATCGCGCGGCACGCGTCAACTCCATTGCGCTCCAAGTGACTTGACTGACACTGAGCCCATGGATGTCGTTGCTGAAGCGGTGCGCGTGGTGGCCGGGTTCGCCGGTGGGGCGGCGGGGGCCGTGGGGGCCGAGGTGGGACAGGGCGTGTGCGACCTCGTGCGGCGGCGCGTCGGGGCCGACCCGTCCGGGCAGGCCGCGCTCGCCGTCGTGGACGAGCGGCCGCGGGACCCGGCGGCCCTGGCCGCGCTGACGCAGGCCGTACGGGAACGGGTCGCCGCCGACCCGGAGTTCGCCGCAGGACTGGCGCAGGCCCTCGCGCAGGCGTTCGCGGGCCCGCCACCGCCCGATCCGCCACCACCGTCCGCCCCGGCGTCCCCGTCCGAGCCGCTGCCCCCGTCCGAGCCTCCGCGGCGGTACACGGGCAGCATCGTCATCGACGGCGGCGCGAAGGTGCGGGGCAGCACGCTGTCGCTGGGGCCCGTGACCTTCAACAACACCCCGGCCGGGCGCACGGCGCTCGGTGCGTGTCTGGCCGTCCTCGTCGCCCTCGTGGTCCTCGCCGTCTACGGCGGCACGCAGGCGTTCAGCGGTGACGACTCGCCGGGCGGGGGCGGGGGCGGGGACGGGGTGGCCGCGTCCGGCGTGGAGGCGGGCGACGCCGCGGTCGGCGGCACGGGCGACGGGTCGGGCGACGGGTCCGGGAGTGGTGCGGGAGACGGCGGGCAGGGTGACGGGGAGGGGAAGCCCGAGCCGCTCACCGACGCCGACGCGGTCATGCGGGTCCTGCCCGACCCGACCAGCCTGGCGTCGGGCTGGACGGTGAGCGTTCCGCCCACCGCGGACGTCTCCTCGCAGGACGACGGCTCGACGTACGAGGGCAAGGCCGAGTACCTGCCGAGCTACGGCATGGACACCCGGTTCCGCGTCCTCGCGTACCCGAGCGCGAGCGAGGCCTCCGCGGCCTTCCGTGCCAGGAGCCGGGAGGCGGCCGAGGAGGGCGCGCGGCGGCTGACGATGCCGGCGGTCGGCGACGAACTCATCGCGTTCTCCCTGTCCGAGAGCCGCGGCGAGGGGTACGTCACCGAGACCACCAACCACACGATGGTCCGCACCGGCACCGTGCTCACCTTCGTCAGCGGCAAGGACACGGAGAGCCGCCACTACGACAGCGACGACCTGCGGTCCGTCACCCAGCTGATGTCCGCACGGGCCCGGAGTGCCCAGTCGGGCTGAGGCTCCCCGCGCTCCGGTCCCGGTACCGGCCGGGCGTCGTGCCGAACGTGCGCGTGAAGGCGTGGGAGAGGGCGTACGGGGAGCTGTAGCCGACCTGGCGGGCCACCGTGTCCAGAGGGGCCGTCGAGTCGCGCAGGAGGGTGGCCGCGCGGGACATGCGCCACCAGGTGAGGTACGCCATGGGGGCGCGGCCCACGAGGGACGTGAAGCGACGGGCCAGCGTGGCGCGGGAGACGCCGGTGCGGGACGCCAACTCCTCGTTGGTCCACGGCGCTTCGGGTGCTTCGTGCAGGAAGCGCAGGGCCCGGGCGACCACCGGGTCGCCGAGCGCGGCGGGCCACCGGGCCGGGCAGTGGGACGCGGCCTGGGAGTCCGTCAGCCAGGCGCGCACCATGTAGACCAGGAGCAGGTCGAGGAGGCCGGCGACGGCCACGTCCGCGCCACAGCGGGAGGCGCCCGCCTCCCTGCCGAGCAGGTCGATCGCGGCCCGGAGTTCGGGGTGGTGGCCGGCCCGGCGGGGCAGGTGGACGATGTCGGGGATCTCGTCGAGCAGCGGGTGCGCGTGACCGCGGTCCAGGTGGTACTTGCCGCAGAGCATCTCGACCGCGGGCCCGGGGGAGCCGCCGGGCGCGTGGTCGTGCGTCACCGGCAGGGCGTGCTGCTCCAGCCAGAGGTCGAACGGCGCCGCCCGCTCCACCGCGGGCCCGTCGGCGGGCGAGTCCGCGAGGATGTGCCCCGAGCCGCGCGGCAGCAGCACCACGTCGCCCGCCGCGAGCACGAACGGGGCGCCGCCGTCGTCGGGGAGCAGCCAGCAACTCCCCTCCAGGAGCACGCGGAAGCCGAGTCCGTCGTACGAGGGGATCCTGGTGCACCACGAGCCGGACGCCCTGATCCGGTTGGAGACCGGCTGTCCGATCCGTGCCGCCGAGATCGCATCACTGACCACGTCCATGGCCGGAGCCTAACGCGTGAGACGTACGCGTATGAGGTTGAGGCGTACGGGCATTGAGGCGCTCACGCAGTCGTCCGTAGGTTGAGCCCATGAGCGAACTCAGTGCGCAGAAGGTCATGTTGGGCGACGTCGAGGTCAGCCGCGTCGTGGAAGTCGGGAGGTTCCCGCTGCCGACGCAGGTCATCGCACCCGAGGTGCCCGAAGAGGTGTGGCGCGGCAACGAGGAGTGGCTCGCGCCCGACCACTGGGACCCGGGCAGCGGCGACGCCCTCGCGGTCATGCAGACCTGGGTGCTCAGGAGCGAGGGCGGGACCGTCCTCGTCGACACGGGCATCGGCAACGGCAGGGAGCGCCCCGGAGTGCCCGCCTTCGAGCACCTCGACACGGACTACCTGGACCGGCTCGCCGCCGTCGGGGTCCGCCCCCAGGACGTCGACGTCGTCGTCAACACCCATCTGCACGGCGACCACATCGGGTGGAACACACGTAACGAGGGCGGGAGTTGGGTGCCCACCTTCCCCAACGCCATTTATCTCATCCCGGCCGCCGACCACGCCTTCTACGGTCCCGCGCGCGGAGACGCCGTCCGCGCGGACCACAGGTACGGCTTCGCGGACAGCATCGCCCCGGTCGTGGAGGCCGGTCAGGCCGTGCTGTGGGAGGGCACGCACCGCATCGACTCCCGGCTCACCCTGGAGTCCGCGCCCGGCCACACCCCCGGCTCCTCCGTGCTGCGGCTGCGGTCAGGCACCGACCGCGCGGTCTTCGTCGGCGACCTGCTGCACGTTCCGGTGCAGATCCTCGAACCGTGCTGCAGCAGCACCTTCTGCGAGGACCCGAAGGAGGCGGCCGCCTCGCGCGTCCGGGTCCTCGGACGGGCCGCCGACGAGGGGGAGCTGGTGGTTCCGGCGCACTTCGCCGGGCCGGGCGCCGTGGAGGTGCGTCGCGAGGGGGAGAGGTTCGCGATCAGCCGGTGGGTGTGACGGGCCGCTCGGCGTCGTAGGGGCCGCCGATGCCCCACGCCTGCGACAGCGCGTCGGCGAAGGCCGCCGCCAGTCTGTGTTCGCCGCTCGCGTTCGGGTGCGTGCCGTCGTACGTGTCGACGTGGATGTCGTACGCGGGCGGGCGCGAGGCCAGGAGGAGCGGCGAGCGGGGCGTGTCCAGGTCCGCGGCCGCCTTCGCGAGGAGTTCGTTGAAGCGGGTGACCTCGGCGGCGAAGGGGGCGTCCGACTCGGCGCGGATGTTCGGTATGACGGGGAGCAGGACCATGCGGACGTGCGGGTTCGCCGAGCGGGCCGCGGTGACGAAGGCGCGGACGTTGTCCGCGGTCTGCTCCGCGTTCGTGTAGAAGCCGAGGTCGATGAGGCCGAGGGAGACGAGCAGGACGTCGGCGGGGTCGCGGGTGAGCGCGCCGGCGATCCGCGGGGCCATGTGCAGCCAGCCCTCGCCCCAGCCCGCGAGGTGGTTGCGGGGGAAGTCCGGTGAGGCGGCGGGGTGGTGGTCGTGGGAGACCGGCTCTCCCGTCGCCTTGTCGTGCAGCGCGGTGCGCGGGCCGACCACGGCGACGCCCCTGGGGCCGAGGGTGCCGCGCAGGTGCTGCCACATCCGATGGCGCCAGGTGTGTTCCCCGGCGCTTCCGATGGTCATCGAGTCGCCGACGAACATGAACCTGAGCATCCGGTCATCATCCCGGACGGGGGCGGCCGTCTGCGATGTGAGGCTGCGCACGCTCCCCGCCCGGGCGGTGGGAGGGCGAGGACGGATGGCACGCTTGGCCCATGCGTTCGCTTCGGGCTGTTCCGTCTGCTCCGTCTGTTCCGTCTCTCCTCGCCGGTGTCGGCGCCGCGCTGGTCCTCGCCGCGGCCGCCGCCGTGCCCGCCGCGGCCGACGGCCACGACGGGTTCACGATCGAGGACCCGCGCATCGTCGAGTCCAGCGGCCTCGCCGCCTCCCGCGCCCACCCCGGCGTCTACTGGACGCACAACGACCAGGACAAGGGTGCCTTCCTGTACGCGGTCGACTCGAGGACGGGGAAGACCGTCGCCACCGTCACGATGACCGGCGTCGGCGCGCCGCGCGACGTCGAGGCGATCTCGGTCGGCGGCGACGGGAACATCTACGTCGGCGACATCGGCGACAACCTCAACGGCACCTGGAAGAACGTCTGGGTCTACAAGCTCCCCGAGCCGAAGACCCTGAAGGACCAGACGGTCCGCGCCACGCAGTACGTCGTGAAGTACGCCGACGGCGCGCGGGACGCGGAGGCGCTGATGGTGCATCCGAAGACGGGCCGGATCTACATCGCGAGCAAGAACGAGGACGGCGGCGGTCTGTACGAGGGCCCGGAGCGGATGTCCACGTCGGGCACGAACGTCTTCCGGCGGATCTCCGAGATCGACCTGTGGGTGACCGACGGCGCGTTCTCGCCCGACGGCGAACAGCTGGCGCTGCGCGGGTACTTCGGCGGCATCTGGTACGCGTGGAAGGGCGCGGGCGAGAAGCCGCAGCGCAAGGGCCGGCTGAGTGTGCCGCTGCAACGGCAGGGCGAGTCGGTGACGTACACGCTCGACGGGACCACGCTGATGTACGGCACCGAGGGCGAACAGAGCGAGGTCAAGCCCGTGGAGGCGCCGGGCGGCGGGTCGGGGGGCGGTTCCGGCGGGTCGTCCGGCGGTGCGGGGTCCGGCGACGGGGGCGGGGGCTCCGGCGTCGAGGGGGGCGTCAAGACGGGCGCGATCGTCTTCGGGGCCGTGCTGCTCGCCGTGTTCGGCTGGAAGCGTCTGGGGCGGCGCGGCGGCGCCCGCAGGTAGCCGTACCGGCCCGGGGCAGGTAGCCGTACCGGCCGGGGGCCTCAGTCCTCGGTGCTCTCGGCGCGGCGCCGGGCCACCAGGACGTCCAGGCCGTCCAGGAGGCGTTGCAGGCCGAACTCGAAGTGGTCGAAGTCCGGGCCGAACGAGTCGTCGGCGAGGCCCGCGAGCGCCGGGTAGCGGCCGCTCCTCATGATGCGTTCGAGGGTCGGGGCCTGAGCCTCCCAGAAGTCCTGCCCCGACAGGCCGCTCCTGTTCACGGCCTCCATCTCGTGCACCTGGGTGCGGGCGACCCCGGTGACGTACCCCTCCGTCATGACGATCACCCCGATCAGCTCGGGGTCGGTCAGGCCCATCGGCTTGATGCGGGACAGCACGCGGTCGAGGCCGCCGACGGCGCCGGGGCCGAGGACCGGGCGGGCCTGGTTGACGTGGAGCAGCCAGGGGTGGCGGCGGTAGAGGACGAGGGTCTCGCGCGCGAACGCCTCGACGCCCTCGCGCCACCCGCCGGTGAAGGGCTCGTCCTCCTCCGGTGGCGTGTTGACGCGGTCCAGCATCAGGTCGACGAGGTCGCCCTTGCCGGGGACGTACCGGTACAGGGACATCGTGCCGGTGCCGAGCTCCGTGGACAGGCGCCGCATGCTGACGGCCGCGAGTCCCTCGGCGTCCGCGAGCCGCACCGCCTCGGTGACGATCCGGTCCAGCGTGAGCCCCGGCTTGGGGCCGCGAGCCGGACGGCCGCCCTCGCCCCAGAGCAGCTCCAGGCTGCGGGTGATGTCGCTGCCGGTGCGCCGGTCGTCGCCGCCGTTGGTGCTCGTCATGACGCTCAGCCTAATCGCAGACACCAAAACTGGGTACGGTGTACCCACAGAACTGGGTACGGTGTACTCTCCATTGGGTACGGCGTACCCAGATGACGTGGGGAGAGGGGCAGTCGGTGGACGGAAACAGCTATGCGGTGCGGGCCGAGGGGCTGGAGAAGCGGTACGGGGAGAAGCGCGCGCTGGACGGTTTCGACCTGCACGTCGAGCGGGGCACGGTGCACGGGCTCCTCGGGCCCAACGGCGCGGGCAAGACCACCGCCGTGCGCATCCTCTCCACGCTCGTCCGGCTCGACGGCGGCCGCGCCGAGGTCGCGGGCGCCGACGTCGTGCGCGAGTCCGCGCTGGTCCGCGGCCGCATCGGCCTCACCGGTCAGTACGCGGCGGTCGACGAGATCCTCACCGGCCGGCAGAACCTGGAGATGTTCGGCCGCCTCTTCCACCTCGGCGGCAGGCGCGCGGCGCGGCGCGCCCAGGAACTCCTCGAGCAGTTCCACCTGGAGGAGGCGGCGGAGAACGGCGCGGGCCAGTACAGCGGCGGCATGCGGCGCAGGCTCGACCTCGCCGCGTCGATGATCCTCGCGCCCGCCGTCCTCTTCCTCGACGAGCCGACCACCGGCCTCGACCCGCGCAGCCGCCTCGAAGTGTGGGACACGGTGAGGGGGTTGGTGGCGGACGGCACGACCGTGCTGCTCACCACCCAGTATCTGGAGGAGGCCGACCGGCTCGCCTCCCGCGTCACCGTCATCGACCGGGGCCGCGCCATCGCGGACGACACCCCCGACGGCCTGAAGAACACGGTGGGCGGCAGCCACCTCGACGTCGTGGTGCGCGACCACGCCGACCTGCCCGCGGCCGTCAGGGCCGTGTCCCGCGTCTGCGACGGCGAACCGCTGGCCGTCGACGTGGAGCGCCGCGTGCAGGGCGCGGTGACGGATCGCGTCACCGCCCTGACGGAGGTGGCGCGGACCCTGCGGGACGAGGGCGTCGCGGTCGAGGACATCGGCCTGCGCAGGCCCAGCCTCGACGACGTGTTCCTGCGGCTCACGGGCCAGACGTCCGGGGCGAAGGAAGCGGCCGCGGAAACGACCACGAAGAAGAAGGAGGAGGTCGCGGCATGAGCGCCACCCTCACACCGACCGCTCCGGCCCCCACCCCGCGGCACGGACGCCTCTTCTGGGCCCTGTCCGACTGCTGGAACGTCACCCGCCGCTATCTGACGCACTTCCTGCGCCAGCCCGTCACCATCGCCTGGCAGCTCGGCTTCCCCATCATCAGCGTGCTGCTGTACGGCTTCGTCTTCGGCGAGGCGATGAAGGTGCCCGGCGGCGGGGAGGACGGCGACTACAAGCAGTTCCTGATGCCCGGCATGTTCGTGATGACCATGGCCTTCGGCTTCATGAACACCGCGATGGGGGTCGTCACCGACTCGACGAAGGGCGTCATCGACCGGTTCCGCTCGATGCCGATGGCTCCCTCGGCGGTGGCGTCGGGCCGCGGTCTCGCCGACCTCATCGTGGCCTGCGCCGAGCTGACCATCCTCGCGCTGACCGCACTGGCCATCGGCTGGCGCTCCGACGCGGGCGTCGCCGACACGCTGCTCGCCTTCGGCCTGCTGCTGTTCCTGCGCTTCAGCCTGATCTGGGTGGGCGTGTACCTGGGCCTGGTGGTCCCGACCCCGGAGGCGGCGGGCGGCCTCTACGCGGTGGCGTTCCCGCTCACGATGATCTCCAGTGTCTTCGTGGCGCCGTCCCTGATGCCGGACTGGCTGGCCCCGGTCGCCGCGTGGAACCCCGTCTCGTCGACGGGCACGGCCACGCGCGAACTCTTCGGCAACCCCGGCGCGGGCGGCACGAGCTGGGTCGAGCAGCACGCGGTGCTGATGGCGGTGGTGTGGCCGGTGGTGGTCTCGCTGGTGTTCCTGCCGATGGCGGTACGGAGGTTCAGGCGCCTGAGCCGCTGAGCTGCAGTGCGGGCCCGGGGGGGGGGGAACCACAGGGGAGGGTTGTCTTCCCCCGGCCTCTCTGGTCCTTCCCCCCCCACCCCCCAGCCCAGGCAACAAAGCACCACACCCCCCCTCCCCCCACCCATGCCCCCCAAAACACACCCC
>NZ_JBWKJS010000005.1:417477-432410 GCF_056432085.1 Streptomyces sp. NPDC045678 | reverse complement strand
CGGGTGGTGGGAGGGGTTTTCATGTTTCTGATCTGTGGAGCTGTATTGCTCCCCCCCCCCCCGAACAGGGGCCCCGGGGCTGTGACATGTGCGGCTCCGCCGCGTGGGCGCGACCGGCCACGACGAACTCGCGGCCGGTCACGCAGCGCTGCGTCAGAGGCGCTCGATCACGTAGTCGACGCACTTGGTCAGCGCCTCGACGTCCGCCGGGTCGATCGCCGGGAACATCGCGACGCGCAGCTGGTTGCGGCCCAGCTTCCGGTACGGCTCGGTGTCGACGATGCCGTTGGCGCGCAGCGCCTTCGCCACCGCGGCCGCGTCGATCTCGTCCGCGAAGTCGATCGTGCCGATGACCTGCGACCGCTTCGCCGGGTCCGTGACGAACGGCGTCGCGTACTTGGACTCCTCGGCCCAGCCGTACAGCGTGCGCGACGACGCGGCCGTGCGGCCCGTCGTGAACTCGAGGCCGCCCTGGGAGTTCATCCAGTCGAGCTGCTCGGCGAGCAGGAAGAGCGTGGCGAGCGCCGGGGTGTTGTACGTCTGGTTCTTGCGGGAGTTGTCGATCGCCGTGGGCAGCGAGAAGAACTCCGGGACGTGGCGGCCCGACGCGTGGATCCGCTCGGCGCGCTCGATCGCCGCCGGGGAGAACGCGGCCAGCCACAGGCCGCCGTCGGAGGCGAAGGACTTCTGCGGGGCGAAGTAGTAGACGTCCGTCTCGGCGATGTCGACCGGCAGGCCGCCCGCGCCGGACGTGGCGTCCACGAGGACGAGGGAGCCGGCGTCGGCACCCTCGACCCGCTTGATCGGGGCCGCGACGCCGGTCGAGGTCTCGTTGTGCGTGAAGGCGTAGACGTCGACGCCCGCCTCCGCCTTCGGGTCCGGGTGCGTGCCCGGGTCGCTCGTGATCACGGTCGGCTCGGCGAGCCACGGGGCGAGCTTCGACGCCTTCGCGAACTTCGAGGAGAACTCGCCGAAGTTGAGGTGCTGCGACTTGTTCTCGATCAGGCCGTGCGTCGCCACGTCCCAGAACGCGGTGGAGCCGCCGTTGCCGAGGATCACCTCGTACCCCTCGGGGAGGGAGAAGAGGCTGTTGATGCCCTCACGCACGCGGCCGACCAGGTTCTTGACCGGGGCCTGCCGGTGGGAGGTACCGAGGAGGGAGGTGCCGGTGGCGGCCAGGGCGTCCAGCGCCTCCGTACGCACCTTGGAGGGGCCCGCGCCGAAACGGCCGTCGGCGGGCTTCATGTCAGCGGGAATCTGGATCTCAGCCACGGGGGGAGCCTAGCGGCTCAGGGCGCGGGGTCTCGGTGGTGTCCGCCGGGTGAGATCCCGCCCTCACCCGGCGTGGACGTCTCGGGGCTCCGCCCCGGGCCCCGCTCCTCAAACGCCGGAGGGGCTGGATTTTCCGCCGCGGCGCTAGCCGCGAAGACGTACCGGCAGGTCGTACAGGTCGTTCTGGGTTATCACCGGCTTGTTGCGGAGTTCGGAGCGCGGGACCGCCAGGGTCAGGTTCGGGTAGCGGGTGTAGAGCGCCGGGAGGGCCACGCCCGCCTCCAGGCGGGAGAGCGCCGCGCCGGGGCACACGTGCGGGCCGTGGCCGAACGAGATGTGGCGGGTCGGCGACGTGCGGGTGATGTCGAACGCGTCCGCCGTGGGGCCGTGGGCGTGCTCGTCGCGGCCTATCGCCCCGTACGAGACGATCAGCGCGTCACCCTTCCGGATCACCTTGTCCCCGACGGGCACGTCCTCCGCGGCGAAGCGGATCAGGACGTGCGAGGTGGGGGTCGCGTAGCGCAGGGTCTCCTCGATGACCGCGTCCCAGCCGACCTGCCCGGAGAGGACCAGGGCGAGCTGGTCGGGGTGCGCGGAGAGGTTCACGACGGCGTTGACGATCAGGGAGATCGTCGTCTCGTGGCCTGCCGCGACCATCAGCTGAAGGGTGGAGAGGATCTCCGCGTCCGTGAGGTGGTCGCCGTCCTCGGAGGCCAGGATCAGCGCGCTGGTCAGGTCGTCGCCCGGCTCCGCGCGGCGCGCCGCGACGACCCTGCCCATCATCTCGGCGAGCTCCCCGAGCGTCGCCACGACCTCCTCCGGCGGCGTCTGCGTCGAGAAGAACTTGTCGAAGAGGACCTTCAGGCGCGGGTGGTCCGCCTCGTCGATGCCCATCAGGTCACTGATGACGTACATGGGGAGGGGGTAGGCGAACTCCGCCTTCAGGTCGACCGGTTCGGGGCCCTCGGGGAGCTTGTCGAGGAGGGCCGCCGTCAGTTCGGCGATGCGGTCCCGCATCCGCTCCACCCGCCGCGGCGTCAGCGCCTGCGCGACCAGCGTGCGCATCCTGCGGTGCTCCTCGCCGTCGACCGTCAGCATGGAACGGCCGGGGTTGGCGAGGCCGATCAGCGGCCAGTCGGCGGGGATCTCGCCGCGCTGCCAGGCGCCCCAGACGTTGATGTCCTTCACCAGGCGCTTGTCGGTGAGGAGGTGCCGCGCCTCCGCGTGGTGCGTGACCGCCCACACCGGCACGCCGCCCGGCAGCTCCGCCTCGGCGAGCGGCCCCGCCGCGCGCAGCCGTGCGCTCTCGCCGTCGAGGTCGGTGACGAACGGATCCAGGGCGATGCGCGTCATCTGGGGTCTCCAAGGGCTGAGGTCGGGGTCGGGGTGTAGCTCACCGGCAGCTCGGTCAGGCCGCGCAGCCAGGGCGACGGGCGGCGGGTCAGGGCGTCGGCAGGCACCGCGAGGTCCAGGTCGGGCAGGCGGTCGAGGATGACCTCGATGCCGGTCCGCGCGATGACCTCGGCGACCTCCTGCGCCGGGAACGGGCAGCGGTGCTCGCCGTGGCCGAAGGAGAAGTGGGCGCTGTTGCCGCCGGTCAGGGCGGAGCCGTCGGTGCGGACCTGCGGGTCGGCGTTGGCGGCGGCCAGGCCGAGGAGCAGCAGGTCGCCGGAGTTGATGCGGCGGCCGCCGAGCTGGGTGTCGCGCGAGGCCCAGCGCCCGGCGACGTTCTGCGTCGGGGTGTCCTCCCACAGGACCTCGTTCATGGCCTCGGCGACGCTGTGCCGGCCGCCGAACAGGGACGCGGCGAAGCGGTCGTCGGTGAGCATCAGGCGCAGCGAGTTGCCGATCCAGTCGGCCGTCGGCTGGTGGCCCGCGGCCATCATCACCATCAGGTCCTGGGCGATCTCCTCGTCCGTGAAGCCGTCGGCACCGTCGGACGCCTGCGTCTCCAGCATGTACGAGGCGACGTCCGCGCCCGGCCGCGCGTGCTTGTCGGCGATGAGCCGCGCCATCGACTCGGCCAGGTGCTGTGCGCCGGCGATGGCCCGCTCGCGGCCGTCGATCATGTCGTTCATGGCGGTGACGAGGCCGGGGCCCTGTTCGTCGGGGAAGCCGTAGATGCGGGCGAGGACGCGGACCGGGAGCAGCATCGCGTACTCGGCGACGATCTCCGTGGTCCCCTTGCCGCAGAAGCGGTCGATGAGCTCGTCCGCGAACTGCTCGGCGTGCGCCTTGAGTTCGAAGGGGTCGACCGCTTCGAGGGCGTGCGCGATCATCGCGGCGCGCCGGGTGTGCCGCTCGCCGACGGTGTAGAGGATCGACGGCTGCTTGTGGCCGATCATCGGCAGCAGCGGCCAGTCGGCGGGGATGTGCGGCCACTGGTTCCACAGCTCGGAGTCGCGGCTGTAGAGGACCGGGTCGGCGGTGACCTGGTGCAGTTCGCGGTAGCCGAGGACCAGCCAGGCCGGTATGTCGCCGTCGAGCAGGACGGGTGCGACGGGGCCGTGGTCGCGGCGCATCTCCCGGTACAGCTGGGTGGGTTCGGTGGCGAACCGCGGTCCGGAGAGCGGTACGGGCGCGGCACCGGCGCCGGTAACGGGGCAGGTCACTGGGCGGTCTCCTGAAGGGCGTCGCGCTGGGCTGCGTACAGCGACTGAAGGTGTTCGACGAGCGTGATCAGCACGTTCTTGCTGGACTCGCGCGAGCGGGCGTCACAGTCGACGAGCGGCACGCCCGGGTCGAGGTCGAGCGCCTCGCGCAGCTGCTCGGGGGTGTGCGCGGCGTTGCCGAAGTCGTTGCGGGCCACGATGAACGGCGTGCCGTGGTGCTCCAGGCGGTCGATCGCGTACCAGGAGTCCTCCAGGCGGCGGGTGTCGACGAGGACGACCGCGCCGAGCGTGCCGGAGAAGAGGCGGTCCCACAGGAACCAGAAGCGTTCCTGGCCGGGGGCGCCGAACAGGTAGAGGATGTTGTGCGCGTCGAGGGTGATGCGGCCGAAGTCGAACGCGACGGTCGTGGACGTCTTGCCGGCGAGGCCTTCGAGGCCGCCCGTCTCGTCGATGCCCTGCCCGGCCTGCGTCATCGTCTCCTCCGTGTTGAGGGGACGGATCTCGCTGACGGAACGGACCAGCGTCGTCTTGCCGACGCCGAAGCCGCCGACCACGACGATCTTCAGACCGTTGTCGGCGGTGGCGGTCAGTTCTCTTCGGGTGGCCCCGGTAGCGCTGCGTTCAGAGGTTGCGGAGTCCAACGAGCACCTGCTCCAGGATGTCGGGGTCGGGAAGGCTGTGGTCGGCGGCCGCGCGCGGGTGGCGGGCGCTGATCCGGCCCGCGTCGAGCAGGTCGGACAGCAGGATGCGGGTGATGCTCACCGGCAGGCCGAGTTCGGCGGCGATCTCCACGACCGCCGTGGGCAGTCCGCAGAGCCGCAGGATCGCGGCGTGCTCGGACTGCATCCCGGGCACCGGGGCGGACTCGGCGACGATGAGGGTCACCAGGTCGAAGGGGGCGTCGGGTGCCGACCGGCTGCGTCCCCCGGTGAGGGTGTACAGCCGGTCGGGGGAGTCGTCCCGGCCGGGGCGGCTCATGAGGCGGGCAGCGTGCGGGGGCCGCCGTCGGCGCGGGGCGCGGCGCGCAGGTGCTCGCCGAGCTGCTCCACCAGCTCGCTCATGGTGTGGCCGACGAGGCCCGCGTCGGCGTCCTCGGCGGCGATGACGGCGAGGTGCGCGCCCTCGCCGGCCTCGACGATGAAGAGGATGCCGCCGTAGAACTCCGCCATCGCCGAGCGGACCCCGCCGCTGCCGTCGCCGAACTCGGCGGACGCGCCGTGCGACAGCGACTGGATGCCGGCGGCTATCGCGGCGAGCTGGTCGGCCTGGTCGACGGAGAGCTCGGGGGTGCGGCACAGCTTCAGGCCGTCACGGGAGAGCACGAGGGCGTGGCGTGCGCCGGGGGTGCGCTCCAGGAGGCCTTCCAGGAGCCAGGTGAGCTTCGCGTCGGTGGTGGTGGCGGTGGTGGTGGTGGCAGTGGTCGCGGCGGCGGTGGTGTTGCCGGTGGTCATCGGGGGGTCTCGCCTTCCGGGTGCGGGGGAGTTGCTGTGGCGTCCGTGTGTACGTCCTCGGAGGGGTTCGCGGGCGTGGGCCGGACGGCCTGGCGGAAGCTGCTGAAGCGGGCCGCGGTGTCCGCGGCGGTGGCGGCGCGGGGGCGCCGGGTCTCTCCCGTGTCGCTGTCGGCGCGGGCCCGCTCGGCGGCGGCGAGGGTGCGGCCGCGGGGGCGCTTGGGGAGGGGGGCGTCGGGTCCGGGGGTGCCGGGTGCGTCGGCCGTGTCTTCTGCCGGGCGCCCGGGGCGCGTCTGTGGGTGCGGGGCCGCGGGGGGATGTGCGTACTCGCCGTCCCTGCGCCGCGTCGGAAGTTCCTGGACGTCACGGTCGGCTCGGTGCTCCGTGCGCACATCCCCCCGCGTCCCCTCCGGCGCGCTCGCGGGTGCCGGGGAGTCGGGGGTGCTCCGCTTCGACGCGGAGGCCGGGGGCGGGAGAGCCGCCGTGGTTGTGGGCGATGCTGCCGTCAGGGATGCCGGGACCGGGGTCGGGGCCGTCTCCGAGGGGCGGGAGAGCAGCTCCTGCGGTATGAGGAGGAGTACGCCCGTGCCGCCGCGGGCCGAGGGGCGGAACGAGACCGTCAGGCCGTGCTTGCGGGCCAGCCTGCCGACCACCGCGAGTCCGAGGCGGGTGCCGGAGAGACCGCCGAGGCCCTTGGTCTCGCCGGAGACCGCCTGCTCGGCGCGGCGCTGCTGCACCGGGCCCATCACCAGGCCGCTGTCCTCGACGGAGATGATGACGCCGGCCGCCACCTCCTCGATGTAGACGTGCACTTCGGAGGTGGGCGGCGAGAAGTTGGCAGCGTTGTCGAGGAGTTCGGCCAGGGCGTGCATGACGCCCTCGGCGGCGTGGCCCGCGACGGCGACCTCGCTGGCCGAGTGGACGCGCACGCGCTGGTAGCCGCCGATGCGGCCCATCGCGCCGCGCAGGATCGACTCCATGACGATGGGGCGGGCCCAGCGGCGGCCCGAGCGGGCGCCGGTGAGCACGGCCACCGAGTCGGCGATGCGGCCGGCCTGCGCGGTCCTGTGGTCGAGGTGGAGCAGGTCGGTGAGGACGTCCTCGTCCGCGTGCCTGCCCTCCATCTCGCGCAGGTCGGCGAGCATGCCGGTGGCCAGGGCCTGCATACGGCCCGCGGCGTTGGCGCTCGCGGCGAGGGCGGCGGCGCGCTCGGACTCGGCGGCGCGGGCGCGCACAGTCAGGTCGTTGCGCTCACGGACGAAGTGCTCGGTGAGCGCGGTCCGCTCGCGGTGGAACTCGGCGGTGCGGGCGGCCTGTTCCTGTTCGAGCCGGGCTGCCTCCTGCTGGACGGCCACCACGCGTCGGCGCAGCAGGGCGTTGGTGCGCAGGGAGTGGAAAGCCAGCGTCACCGAGGCGCTGAGCGCGAGGGACGCGGCGCCCGCGCCCCAGGCCAGCGGGGTCTGTACGGATTCGGGCGCGAGGGCGACAGCGGCTCCGGTGAGCGCCGCGGTGACCAGGGCGCCGGCCAGCAGGACGAACACGGACGGACGCAGCGGAGGTCGCTCCGTCCCGGGGCGCGCTAGGGGGGTTGGCGCGGTCATCAATCGGGGTCCTCGATCGGAAGCGACACACTCTGCTCAAGTCGAGATCACTATAGGAGAGTTAGTGACCGGGGTGGGAATCTTCCCGTCCGGATCGTGAAAAAACGCGTGAGGCGGGGTGGTCGGGAGGGGGCCGTGCGGGGGCATCCTGGACGGCATGAGCGATCTCGACGGCGACAGCGACGGTGACCTCGGCGGTCCGGAGCGGGGCCGGGGGGAGCGGTACGCGGACCCCGAAGGCCTCGCCGGAGATCTGCGTGCCGTCGTCCGAGGCGACGTGGATTCCTCCGTCACCGCGCGCGCCCTGCACACCATGGACGCCTCCAACTACCGCCGCGTCCCCACCGCCGTCGTCGCCCCGCGCGACGGCGACGACGTGGCCGCGGTCCTCCGCGTCTGCCGGGAGCGCGGCGTCCCCGTGGTGCCGCGCGGCGCGGGGACCTCGATCGCCGGGCAGGCCACGGGGTTCGGCGTCGTCCTCGACTTCACCCGGCACATGAACCGCGTCGTCTCCCTCGACCCCGAGGCGCGTACCGCCGTCGTCCAGCCGGGCGTCGTCCTGGACGACCTCCGCGCCGCGGCCGCCCTGCACGGCCTCACCTTCGGCCCCGACCCCTCCACCCACAGCCGCTGCACCCTCGGCGGCATGATCGGCAACAACTCGTGCGGCTCGCACTCGGTGGCCTGGGGCACCACCGCCGACAACGTCGCCGCCCTCGCCGTCATCGACGGCACCGGCGCCCGCCGCCGCCTCGCCCGCGGCTGGGACGGCGCCCCCGAAGGCCTGCGCCCCCTGGTCGACGGCGACCTGGCGCTCCTGCGCACCGGCTACCCCGAACTGCCCCGCCGCATCTCCGGGTACGCCCTGGACGCGCTGCTCCCCGAGAACGGCACGGACCTCGCCCGCGCCTTCTGCGGCTCCGAGGGCACGCTCGGCGTCCTCACCGAAGCCGACGTACGCCTCGTCGAAGCGCCCCGCGCACGGGCGCTCGCCGTACTCGGGTACGCCGACGAGAGCGCCGCGGCCGAAGCGGCGGCCGGCCTGCTTCCGCACGGCCCGCTCACCGTCGAGGGCATGGCCGCGGATCTGGTGCGCGAGCCTTCGCAGAAGAGCGGCCTGCCCGAGGGCGGCGCCTGGCTCTTCGTGGAGACCGGTGGCGGGAGCGCGGCCGAGGCACGCGCGCGTGCCGAGGCGGTCGTGCGGGCGGCCGACGCGCTGGACGCCGCGGTCGTCGACGACCCGGCGGGTCAGCGGGCGCTGTGGCGCGTACGGGAGGACGCCAGCGGCACGGCGACCCGGATGGGCGACGGCAGCGAGGCGTGGCCCGGCTGGGAGGACTGCGCGGTGCCGCCCGCCCGGCTCGGCGCCTATCTGCGGGACTTCAGGTCGCTGCTCTCCGACCACGACCTGCGCGGCACCCCGTACGGGCACTTCGGGGACGGCTGCATCCACGTCCGCATCGACTTCGACCTCATCAGCCGCGAGGGCGTCGCCCGCTTCCGTACCTTCTCCGAAGACCTCGCGGAACTCGTCGTCGCGCACGGCGGATCGCTCTCCGGCGAACACGGCGACGGGCAGGCCCGCGCGGAGCTCCTGCCGAAGATGTACGGCCCCGAACTCGTCGGTCTCTTCGAGCGCGTGAAGGGCCTCTGGGACCCGGCGGGCCTGCTCAACCCGGGCATGCTCGTACGGCCCGCGCCCCTCGACGCCGACCTCCGCTTCGCACCCCTGCCGCGCGAACCCGTCGACGTCGTCTTCGGCTACCCGCACGACGGGGGCGACTTCTCGGCGGCGGTCAGGCGGTGCGTGGGCGTCGCCAAGTGCCGTACAGCGACGCCGGGTTCATCGAGCGGCGTGATGTGTCCCTCCTTCCGCGTCACCGGTGAGGAGGAGCACTCCACGCGCGGCCGCGCCCGGCTGCTGCACGAGATGCTCGCCGGTGAGGTGGTGACGGACGGGTGGCGCTCGACGGAGGTCAAGGACGCCCTCGACCTCTGCCTGTCCTGCAAGGGCTGCCGCTCGGACTGCCCGGTGGGCGTCGACATGGCCACGTACAAGGCGGAGTTCCTGCACCACCACTACGAAGGCCGCCGCAGGCCCGCCGCGCACTACACGATGGGCCGCCTGCCGCGCTGGCTGCGCGCCGTCGCGGCGACCCGCACGGCCGGCGTCGTCAACGCCCTCGCGCGCGTCCGCCCGCTGGCCGCGCTCGGGAAGCGGATCGGCGGGATCGCCGCGGAGAGGGACGTGCCGGAGGTGGCGCCGCGGACGTTCCGGCGGTGGTGGGAGAAGCGGGTGCGCGCGGCGGCGGACGTTCCGGTGGGGCGCCCCGATGTCGTCCTCTGGCCCGACACCTTCACCGACCACCTCTCGCCGTCGGTGGGGCGGGCCGCGGTGGCGGTACTCGAGGACGCCGGCCTCACCGTCACCGTGCCGCCGCGGGGCGTGTGCTGCGGACTGACGTACGTGTCGACGGGCCAGCTCGACCACGCCCGCGCGGTGCTGCGCGGCACGCTGGACCGCATGGAGCCGCTCCTGGACGCGGGCACGCCGGTCGTCGTCCTGGAACCGAGCTGCGCCGCGGCGCTCCGGACGGACCTGGCGGAACTGCTCGGCGACGACCCGCGCGCGGGCCGCCTCGCCGCGTCGGTGCGCACGTTCGCCCAGGCCCTGGAGGAACTGGCCCCTGGGTGGCGGCCGCCGCACATCGACCGCGCCGCCGTCGGCCAGACCCACTGCCACCAGCACGCGGTCCTCGGCGACGCGGCGGAACGACGCCTGCGGACGAAGGCGGGCCTGACGGGCGAGCTGAGCGGCGGCTGCTGCGGTCTCGCCGGGAACTTCGGCTTCGAGCGCGGGCACTACGACGTGTCCAAGGCCTGCGCCGAGGAGCAGCTGCTGCCCTCGGTGACGGGGGCGGACGCGGAGGCGGTGGTCCTGGCGGACGGCTTCTCCTGCCGGACACAGCTGGAACAGCTGGCGGGGGTACGGGGACGGCACCTGGCGGAGGTCCTCGCGGAGGGAATCGCGGCGGGGGGCTCCACGGCCGCCCGGGACCAAAGTCCCGGGGACAGATGACCTTTGCGGGCCCGGGGTGATGTCCGGTTGCGGCAGGATCGACATGGTTCATGATCATCTGCCGAGGCGTCAGCTCTGCTGTGCCCGCGAGAAGTCAGGTGTGCCACCGTGCTGGAAGAACCGAAGGATCGCGTAGCGCCTGAGGGGGGCGGGGCGCCGGGAGAGGACGGGGTTCCGGAGGGACCAGGGGTGCCCAAGGGGCCTGGGGCGCCCAGGGGTTCCGGGGCGCCGAGGGGTTCCGGGGCGCTGAAGGAACCCGCCCGGCCGGCAGGGTCCGACGTGCGCGGTGGGCCCGGGCCCCCGCACGGGTTCGTCGTACGCAACCGTCACGACTCCATACCCATGGACCTCCTCTTCCGGGGTGACACGGCCGGACAGCCCACGGCGCCGAAACCGTCGAAACCGCCGAGGCCGCCCAAGACGTCGAGAGGCGCGCCGGAACGTGCGCGCGTGCCGGCCGGGACGCCGCCTCGGCCCGATCGTGCGCTCGTCGAACGGCGGGGTCCCGCGTGTTCCGGGTGGTGGGCCGTGTTCGTGGCGCTTCTCGCGCTCGCGGGGGCCGGCTGGATCGCCTGGACCGGTGGGTTCCTGCCCGACCGGGCCACGGAGTTCCTGCGCGTGCCCGAACCGCCGCGGCCGCGTCACGAGCTCGACCCGGCACGGTGGGCGGCCGTCGGCGGCTGCGGAGTCGTCGCGCTCTTCGCGCTCGGCGGGCTCACCCGGGGACGCGTGGGCAGCGTGTGGACCCTCACGCTCTTCGGTCGGTACCGGGGCAGCGTACGGCGCACCGGACTCGTCTGGATCAGCCCGCTCGTGCTGCGCAGACGCGTCGACGTACGGCTGCGGCACTGGCGGAGCGAACCCATCCCGGCCGTCGACGCGCAGGGCGTGGAACTGCGGGTCGTCGTCCTGGTGGTGTGGCAGGTCAAGGACGCGGCGCGGGCGCTCCTCGCGGTCGACGACCACACCGCCTACCTCGCGGAACAGGTCGAGGCGGTGACCGCGCGCGTGGCGTCACGGCTGCCCGCGGACACGTTCCGCGACCCCGCCGACGGCGACGTACCGACCCTGCGGGACGCCGAAGCCGTCGGCGACGCACTCACCAGGGCGCTGGCCGCGGAGTGCAGGGCCGTCGGCATCGAGGTGTTCTCCGCCCGGCCCACACGCGTGGAGTACGCCCCGGAAGTCGCCGCGGCCATGCAGCGCCGCCAGATCGCCGCGATCGACGCCAAGCACCGGGACAGCGTGCTGACGTCGGTCCTGGACGCCGTGGACGACACCGTCCGCAGGCTCACCGAACGGGGACTCGTCGCACTCGACGACTACGAACGGAAGGCCCTGGTCAAGGACTTGACCGTGGCCTTCTACACGGCGCGGGGGAGCGCCGTCGACACCCACTGAACGGAACGCAACGGAACGAACGGAACGAGAGGGCCTCACGTGCAGACTCCCCGATTCACCGAAGCAACCCCCGCCGACTGCACCTGCGGACACTGCGCGGCGGCACCCGGTCCGGGCCGCGCCAGCATGCGCCACTGCGGCACCGTGCGCGGCGCCGTGGTCGCCGCCGTCGGCGCTGCCGTGCTGGTGGGCGCCGCCTCCGGGACGGCGTCGGCGGAACCCGCCCCGTCCCACGCGGGCTGGGACGGCTCCAAGTACTGGTACAAGGACGCGACCGGCTGGTGGCGCTGGACGTCGCACTACGACAAGTACGTGGCGCGCGGCGGCAAGGGAGCCGCGGTCGCGAAGGGGAAGCGCGCGTCCGCCGGTACGCGCAGGTCCCCGTCCGCCTCCGAGCCCGTCTTCCGCGGCCGCCAGGGCTGGGACGCCACCGACCGCGTCTACTGGTACCGGAAGAACGGGCACTGGTACTGGACCAGCCACCAGTACAAGTACGAGCGGTACACGGGCCGTACGGGTGTGACGGGTGTGACGGGTGGGAAGGGCGCGAAGGGCACGAAGGGTGCGGCGGGTGCGACGGGGCACAAGAACTCCGGCTCTCCGCACACCGGTTCCACCGGTTCCGGCACCCCTCGCCGCCACGGCACCGAGGCGGCCGTCTCGTATGCCATGCGCCACCTCGGCGACCCGTACATATGGGGCGGCAACGGCCCGCACGGGTGGGACTGCTCGGGCCTGGTGAGGGCGGCGTACCGGCAGGCCGGCATCGCCCTGCCCCGTGTCGCCGACGCCCAGTACCGCGCCACGCAGCCCATCGCGCGGGGACAGCTGCGCCGCGGCGACCTCGTGTTCTGGAGCAGTGACGGCAGCGCGTCCGGCGTCCACCACGTGGCGATCTATCTGGGCGGCGGCCAGTACCTGGAGGCACCGCGGCCCGGCAAGAACGTCCGGGTCTCCTCCTTCAGCTGGTACAACCCGAACCTGTACGGGCGGGTCCGCTGAAGCCCGCGCGCCCTTAGATCCCGTGCCGGGCGTCCCGGCCCGTGACCTCGCGGACCAGGGCACACAGGTCGCGCAGGGCCGGGTGGCCGGGCGGCCCGTCGCGGCGGGCGAGGAGTACGGGGACGTGCGGGGCGTCGGGCAGGGGGACGTAGACGACGCCGGGGTGCGGGTGCAGGTCCGCCGTCGCGGTCGTGGTCACGCCGACCGCGCGGGACGCGGCGATCGCCGCCAGCCAGTCGTCCGTGTTGGCGACGGTGATCGTCGTGGTGGGGCGCGCGTCGGCGGGCCACAGGTCCGTCGTGGTGGTGCCGGACACCGTGTTCAGGGCGATCGTGTGGTTCGTCAGGTCGGCGAGGTCCAGCCGGGCGCGGGTGGCCGGCGGGCTGTCCGCGGGGACGGCGGCCACCCGCGCCTCCATGTGGAGCAGCTCCGTGACCAGGCCCGGAGTGCCGGTGCCGGTGCCGGTGCCGGGGCCGGTGCTGGTGCCCGTGCCGGTGGCGGTGGCGGTGTCGACCGGGCCCCGGATCAGCGCGGCGTCCACCGCGCCCCGGGCGAGGCCCGCCGTGCGGTCGTCGATGCGCAGCAGTTCCAGCGGGACGTCGGGGTGCGTCTCGCGCCAGCGGCGCAGGAGGGGCGTCGTGTACGGGCCCGCCGCCGACCACGCGTGCCCGAGCCGCAGCGGGCGGTGCGCCGCCCGGCCCGCGTCGAGGGCGTCCTCGAAGGCGGCGACGGCGACGGCCGCCCTGTCGCGGAAGGCGCGGCCCGCCGGGGTGAGCCGCAGGTGATGCGTCGAACGGTCCACCAGGCGTGTGTCCAGCGCCTCCTCCAGGGCGGCGAGCGTGCGGGACACGGCGGGCTGGGTGATGCGGAGGCGGGCGGCGGCGCGGGTGACGCTGCCCTCCTCGGCGACG
Source organism: Streptomyces sp. NPDC045678 (assembly GCF_056432085.1). NCBI lineage: Bacteria > Bacillati > Actinomycetota > Actinomycetes > Kitasatosporales > Streptomycetaceae > Streptomyces > Streptomyces sp. NPDC045678. The sequence continues at coordinate 419,084 of NZ_JBWKJS010000005.1, read as the reverse complement.
GCGAGGAAACAGCGCAGGTGGCGGAGTTCGACGGAGGTCCTGGCCCGTTTGGTCATGTCCGCCGAGCATAACGAGAGCGCAGTCGGCATTTCACACGCCGTGCCGGGCGCCGTAGCTTCGACATGTGGACGAGGGTTGCGTACAGCAGTGAAAGGGCCTCACAATCCTGTCGTAGTGCACTTTCATGGACGATGAAGTCCAGGACACTGAACCCCGTTGAACCCCGTTGAACCCCGTTGAACCCCGGGATGCGCGCCCCGGAAACCCCCGGAGTGCCGCAGAGCACCAGGAAAGGCTCCCCGTGAACGTCTCCCGCAGCGACCAGGCACCCTCCGCCGCGACCCCTGCGGGGACGGCGGGCCTCCGCGGCCGCGTCGGTGCGCTCGGCCCCGTCGGGCTCGTCCTCGCGGGCGGGATCTCCGTGCAGTTCGGCGGCGCGATCGCCGTGAGCGTGATGCCGAGGGTGGGCGCGGTCGGCATCGTGGCGCTGCGGCTCCTCTTCGCCGCGCTCGTGCTCGTCGTGGTCTGCCGGCCGAAGGTGCGGGGGTACGCGCGCGCCGACTGGGGCACGGTCGTCGCGTTCGGCGTGGCCATGGCCGGCATGAACGGCCTCTTCTACCAGTCCGTCGCCCGCATCCCGATGGGTCCCGCCGTCACCCTCGAGGTCCTCGGTCCGCTCGCGCTCTCCGTCCTCGCCTCGCGCCGCGCGGTGAACCTGATCTGGGCCGGGCTCGCCCTGTGCGGTGTCTTCCTGCTCGGCGGCGGGGGCGGCTTCGACGGCCTCGACCCGGTCGGTGTGGCCTACGCGCTCGGCGCCGGTGCGATGTGGGCGACGTACATCCTGTTCAGCGCGCGTACCGGACGGCGCTTCCCGCAGGCCGACGGCCTGGCCCTCGCGATGGTCGTCGCGGCGGTGCTCTTCCTGCCGCTCGGGATCGCCGTGTCCGGGCCGAAGCTGGTCGAGCCGGGCACGCTGGCGCTCGGCGCGGCGGTCGCGGTGATGTCGTCCGTGCTGCCGTACACCCTCGAACTCCTCGCGCTGCGGCGGCTGCCCGCGCACACCTTCGCGATCCTGATGAGCCTGGAACCGGCCATCGCGTCGGTCGCCGGGTTCCTGGTCCTGAGCCAGGCCCTGTCCGTCGCCGAGGCGCTGGCCATCACGCTGGTCATCGCGGCGAGCATGGGCGCGGTGCGGACGCAGGTGGGGCGGCGCGGGGCCCGTGGGACCCGTGGGGCCCGTGGAGTCCGCGAGGGCGAGGACGCGGTGACGGAGGCAGGGGCGGGGCCGGCCGCGGCGGTCGACACAACCCGCGACCAGGACCCGGCCTCGGCCGGCCTCCAGGGTCACCCGGTCTCGGACGGCTTCTAGGGTCATCCGGCCTCGGACGGCTTCCAGGGTCACCCGGTCTCGGACGGCTTCTAGGGCCACCCGGCCTCGGACGGCTTCTAGGGCCACCCGGTCTCGGACGGCTTCCAGGACCACCCGGCCACGGACCGCACCCCGGCCCCGACCTCGGCCGCCACCCCCGCCCCGACCTCGGCCGCCACCCCCGCCCCCACCTCGGCCGCCACCCCCGCCCCCACCTCGGCCGCCACCCCCACCTCGG